>VRUL01000039.1 GCA_019456145.1 Planctomycetota bacterium | reverse complement strand
GAAGCCGGGGCGTTGGGATTAATAGCTTAGTGGCCATACTTTGAAAGAAAAAAATGTACCGGACACCTTTAATTACCCTAGTTTTCTAAGTTTACTCCTCATCCGATTGTGCCAAACAGGCAGGTAAGATATTATCTGTGATCATCTGATCGAAATCAGCTCTCTTTTCATAGTTTCCTGCCGTAAAGACGATTACCATATTCGCATCAGGAATCACTCTGATCATTTGGCCGCCCCGGCCGAGGGCAACATACGAACGAAAAGCAGTATTTCCGACTTTATATTCCTTTATCCACCATTGGTATCCGTAAGACCTAGCTTTCGGAATTGAAATGTAGCTCTTCGTCGCTTCTTCTACCCAGGCAGCCGAGATGATTTGCTTACCTCTCCAAACACCTTTTTGAAGGAACAGGGACCCAAACTTGGCCATGTCCCGGGGCCGCAATTTTAAGCCGCCGGAAACATACGTGACGTCATGGGGAAACATATACCAGCGATAATCGGTAATACCTAGCGGGGAAAACAGAGCCGATTTGGCAAATTCGTTTACACATAGGCCAGTAGCTTTCCGGACAATCTCTCCTAAAAGATTCGTGCCACCGCCGTTGTACAGGAAACGCTCCCCAGGCGGGGTTTCAACCGATTTTGATAAGATATATTTAATTGGATCGCTCTGAGAAAAAAGCTGACCAAGATCGTTTCTCTTGTCGCTATAGGGACGTATGCTTTCATCCCACTCCAACCCCGAAGTCATCGTTAGCAGATGCTTGATTGTTATCTTGTCTTTATCCGGTGTTCTGAGAGAATCAAATTCCGGAAAGAAGGCGTAAGCCGATTCGTTTACGTCTTTAATGTAATCCTGGTTAATGGCTATACCTATAAGGGTGGATGTAAAACTTTTTGTTACAGATGCCAGGTCGTGCATTGTGTCGCGATTAAACTCAGTGAAGTCGCCCCCTTCGTATTGTCCACTTAAGTATTCTTCAAAGACCAGCTTGCCGTCCTTAACTATCAAAACGGAATGAACCTCGCCATAATCGCCGTTTATCACATTATTCATTGCTTCGACGACGGGATCCACTGCCATGCCTACATCACTCAAGGACGCCGTTTCCCACTCATCGTCAACCTCTTCGGGAATTCGATATTCATACTTAAGCTGTGTAGTGCTTTTTCCACGATCATTTTTGGCTGGTGGTACATTGCTGCTGTAGCAATCGCGGTAAATCTTCCAGGAACCATCGGGCTGTCTTTTGCAGATGGTCAAGAATTTCGAATCTGGTATTACATTAATTGTCCCGCTACCTGCCTTGGGAGTCAGAGAAATTGTGTAAGTACCACGAGAAAATGCCAAGTCACCGGATACCTGAACCTCCTCGATATTGCCGGTTGACTTATAGGTGAAGTTCTCGAAGGCGCGCTTCATATTTGCCCGTATCTTCTCTTTTCCGATAATCGAAGGTTTGCCTGGTCCCATCAGTATTACGTCATCCGTATGCAAGGACAACAAAAGTTCTAAATCTCCAGTTTTCAGAGCGAGACCATATAGGTTATTAATCTCTTTGATTGCAGTGATGTCGGCTTCGACATCTACCTTTTCCTCCGTTACATACAGGGTGATTGTTCCTTCGAGCTTCTTAACAATGCTGTCTGTCACTGTATCGTCTGCTGAATAATCGGGGCCAGGCTCAAGGTCTCGGGCAGTGCCCTTAACAAAAGATGAGACTAAAACGACCAGCAAAACCAGCGCAAGTACAGGTACTATCTTAATTGTGATTAGTTGTTTCAATATTGATTTCATCGAAATTTTCTCCTAATTGGGTTGGAATCTTTACAAAAGTTACCTTTGAAAAACACATATACACTTATTACAAAACTGCCAGATATATTGCTGACAAGCCCTGGCAAACCTTGTCATTTAACTCATTCACATCACCACCTTTCTGCCCTTTTCTTTGGTTAAAACGGGATGATTTGCAGGACAGGCCGTACTGCTTCTGTCCTCTGTCTTCCGTTCACTGTTCTAACGGTCCAGGACGGCCGTGTGTGCAACATAGCAGAAACGGTGCGGGTTTGTCAAGGGGCAATAAGGAATCGCCACTGTGTGAACAGCCAGAGGCTTGCCAGCAGCAGCGCGACGAAAAGGACAGTCAAAGCAATGGCGTATGTTTGCCAGATGGCCTTTGATTTTGACCTGGCCTGGAGGTAGCCAAGTCGCATCCAGTCAGTTTGGGCAAGTGGGACAATTTGAGAGTCCGGGACATTTCGGACTTGTCCTGTCTGTTGTACCTGCGGTTTTAAGGGTTTATCGAGGATATATGTCTGTCCGTGTTGTCTCACCTTCTCAAGTCGACCGGTCTGGGCGTAACGGTCAACGGTCCGCCTGGACAGGCCTTCCCTCGATGCGTATTCGGAGATAGGGACGAGGAGCTCAGGCTCAGCGTGAAGAATGGTTTCGGATTCGATGGTTTCAACTGGGGACATGTGGTCTCTTATTCAAGTTTATGATTCTACGAGCCATCTTGACGAACCGTTCAAATATGCCTGGTTTCTGTTTTCCGTTTTCTGTCTTTTGTTGTTGGTTGTCTGATTCATAGATGAGTTATCGGCAGGCGAGCCTCTGGCCGCCTTTGCCTTGACGGGTGAGCAAGCGAAGCCCTTCGGTGGTCTGTACCTCTTCCTGGTAGTTATTCAAGTCTCGCGGTTGGGCACTGGCAGGATCTTCGTCCACGATACCCTGTAGTGCCGGGAAGTTCCTTTAGCCGATTGATTACATTGCCCTTGCCTCCAAAATGGAGCAACTGCTTCTTGGTGACTCCCAGGGCTCGAAGCACAGCTTCGTCAGCATTACATTCCACCAGGATCCTCATTCTTCTGCCTCAATGAAGAGGTCCAGATTGAAAAAGGGATCCGCTTCCATCAGCTCCGCGACCTGGTCTGGCATTAAGGGCTTGACCCGCGTCTGGAAGTCCTTGAAGTAGGTGATGAAGACCTGGACGTCTTCCTTGCGGGCCTTTTCGATGACGGCCGAGAGCAGATATGGATTGTGCGTGGCAATGAAGAACTGGTTGGTCTTATCCAGGGCGATCCGCTCCCCGAGGTACTTGGTATAGTACGGAAAGGCATTGGACTCCGGCTCCTCAAACACCAGCACCGAGTCCTTGTTCGAGGCAATGGCCACCGTGTAAAAGATGATCCGACGCAGTGTATCTGAGGTCAGGCCGTATGGAAAACTGAAAACCAAATCGTCTGTTTGCTTCTGAAGCTCAAAGACTCTTTCTTGAGGCTTCAGGACCAACTTCAATCCGTATTTCCGGAAGAACTCCATCATGGTATCACGAAGGACTTTGGAAGAGAATACCACAGAAAAGAGATTGGATCCGTTCGGTGGCTTGAGGCCGCCGGCTTCTTTGTCGTCGTACTTTGTTAAGTCTTTGAAACGGAAAAACTTGATGTCTCTGGACTGTGGTAGCACATTGCCACCGGTGAAGCGCCCTTCGTAATCTATCGTAGCACGATCCCCAGACGTTAGATGACTTCCAAGTTCGAAGTGGTCCTTTACGAAACGGACACGCAATTTAGCATCGGGGTGACTGGATGATAGGGACAAGGAGATGCTAATCTCATGGTCCAGCAACTGGTCATAGAACAAGTTCTGCGTGGCCTGGAAGCGGACGTAGTCCTCCAGATTCTGGTCAGGGAAGACCGACCACCAAGACATCAGAGCCAGCGCCTCGAGGATGTTGGACTTGCCTGTGTTGGGCTCGCCTATGAACAGGTTGACCTTCTTACACTCGATATCCAACTGACGAACCGATTTGAAATTTGATATGCTTAGCTTTGTAATCATAACAACATTTCCAATTGGGTCTTCATGCAACGTTGACTATTGAGCAATTTTTCCACTGATAATAACAATTATAGCAAAGGCGGTGTGAGAACCAAGACAAAAAGCAGGGAATAATGGGGTTACCTCTTTTTGACAACTTATTTCTGTATTTTATTGGGTATGTTGACTTATATCTATCAAGGCTGTTGCTGGAAAGTAAAAAATTTTTATTGGTAAAATCAGGGGGCACCTTACTTGTTTCTCCCTTTCACTGGGGAAATTAAAGGTGTCCGCCTGCCCCATAGGGGGTACATTTTTCGATGAGTTGTGCTTGCTAATGACAGGTTTTGATAGAGGACAGCTGTCTCCCTGAATTGCAGGGGAGCTTTGGAACGCAGAGATTTTGTCTTTTTTTACTAACCACGGATTACACCCCGTTAGAAAAAGAAAAAGCACATTTCTAACGGGGTAAACAGATTTCACAGATTTATTAGCCACCTATGAAGCACAAAATTCGAAAAAGACAACAAAAAAATGGCCAATTTGAAGACGCAAATAAGAAAATAGCCACAAAAAATTATGTTATGTAAAGACCAGGCTTGTGTCGGAGTGTCTTACGCCGTCGCCGTCGTGTACGTTGGCGACCTCGGTGATGATTGCTCCTTCGGGTCCGCCAAACTGCCAGTGCCGCTCTTCGGCGTTTTTGAGACCGGTAAACTGCCCCGGGCGCAGGATCACCTCATGGCGGACCGTTACCTTACCGTCCATGTGGCGTTTGGGGATAACCGCCTTGATGTTCTCGGTGGGAGTGCCGGCCCCGTACACGTAGGATACACCGTGCCGGACGATCCAGCCCTCCAATTTGGCCGGGTTTTTATCCGTGGCCAGGTGATAATGTTCAGGGAGCATCTGTCCGGGCAGGAGGTAAATATCCAGCATCATGTAGCGGTGCAGTTCGTTGTTGACGAACATAATAGCTCCCAGGCCGATTTTGGTGAATTGTCCGGCCCCATAGTCGGAGATCCAGAGCTTCTCGCGGGCATCGGCAAAAACGGGATAGCCGTGGTATTTCATCAAGGCGATATAGGCGTCCTTGGCGGCTTCGAGTTTGAAATTGCCTTCCGCGTCATAAAAGTAAGCATTGTCAAAGTTGATGCCGGTCTTTTTGTGCTGGGACATCTGTGAGCATCCGCCGGCGGTCAAGGCGGCAGCGGCCAAACCCGCTCCTTTGAGTAGGGTTCTTCTATCCACTATATTATTGCCATCCATAACGATTCTCCTTTTACCTTAGAGCCTATAACAAAATGACTCTGTATTCAAGCGGCTTGTTTTTAAGTTTATTTATTCTGATATTTCCCATTTACACGTTTACAAAACATAATCCAAGTCATTCGATGCTTATAATTTTACCAAATTCATCTTGAACTATCACGACTTTCCTTTTCCGAGTATCCTTTTTTGGTTTCACCCGTCGGATTCTCCAAATCAGAACAGCAAAACTATCTTAAACAGCATCCACAGGCTCTATACTATCAAATGTTCTCTTTTTAGCACGATTTTACTTGTGAAATCCGGGCTTAGCTCTATAGCCGTCGTTTCGGAAATTGGGTTTGATTGGGTTCGTTTTGGGTTCGTTTTCACCAAGTGTCCAATTGGATTTCTTTTCATAATCCTTTGTTAATACTTTATTTACGTTCATTTGGTCATCCGGGAAATTGGGTTCGTTTTGCATAAAAAGGTCATAATTGGTTGACAATCTGGGCCATATAGGCGGTTTGCGTAGCTTATAGCAGGTGGTTCGTTTTTCATAATTAACTCATAGCCACAAAGGCACTAAGGCACAAAGGAACAGAGTGATAGAGCGAATCCCAAAAAGCTTGTGGCTGTTTGGGCCGGTTGAATTTGGGGCGTTACGGCAGTTTGGGAGAATTTGTGCTTCGGTGGTCATAAGAAACACCCCTTTCTTACTGATTATTGATATTTGACTGGGCCTGGGGCTCTAAGTCCTTGCCACGCTGTGGCTTACGACATGCAAACTGAAATGTCATCTTCGCCTGCTGGCGGTTAGCGTTTACCTGCTGGCAAACATAAAATTATATTAACATATTACCAAACAATAGTAAACAAAAAAACGGCAAAAAATAAACTTTTTTTAATCGCGGATTAACGCTGATTTACGCAGATTTTTATGGTAGACAGGGATGGTTTGAATTGGTAGATTGTGGGCTTACAGGACGCAGATAATTTAAATGATTATTGATTAATGATGATTGATTATTGTAAACGAGGCCGGGACGTTGGAATGTTACACGGAAAACATATAAAATCCCTGATAAGAAGGAGAACTGGCCTAAGTCGTTTCCAAGGGATTAATTATGGACTTTGGGCAAAAGGGTGTTATACTGACACTCGGAGAGGTCTGGAGTTTTATACGGAAACCATCTAAACATTGTTAGCTACATGAAGATGACTGAATCAGAACAAGACGAGAAAAGTCCAGTCAGCGCAAAGCGCTCACGTGCTCCCATGATCTGCTTTCTTGTCCTCACGTGCCTTAATGCTTTGTTCTGGTTCACAGTCGATTTCGGGTCATTTGTCCCTCCCTCCGAGGGTGCATTTCGTGAGCGCTTCCTGATGTTCGGGATAATGGAAAGCGGACCTCTATCCTTCTTCCTTTTGTCCATGGGTCTAGGTGATTACATTTTCACAGGAGTCATCAGTGCAGTCACTGTTGCTCTCGTTTTTTTGTGTGCACGCATCCCGAAGAACAAGGCCATCGCAATCGTAACGTGCATTGGAATTTTCGTGTGGTTTTTCTTGGGGTTTTGCGTAGCAGGACTTAGAATTACATAAACAGCGAACCACCGGATGAACTGTACAAATGAAAGGCGCGTTTCATTTGCCAGTTATCCGACACGTTAGCCCTGAATCATGGGAGTTGAGATGAAGGAAATAATCAGGGATGTTTACTATTTTTAGGCTTAGTTCATGAGCAGTAGATCGACCGAAAAACAAAATTAGGCCCAAGGTGCAAAGAAGAAAAAGCAGGCTGAAGCTGTAAATAAACAAAAGTAAAAGAACTGTATAAGGTAACATAAATAAGTAAACGGCCCTATTAAACTCGTATGGAAACATATAAGACGATTAATTTCAAAGCAGAAAACAAGGCTGCACTCCTCGACATTTTACGGTCGATTGATATTGTAGGACCATTGATGAGTGAGGGTAGAAGTAAGGAATATACTGAGCCGTATGCGATGGCTCATCTTTTGAGTTCACTTGCTATAGGAGATTATCTTCTCACATTTCCATTGGAAGTAATTCATAAAAAGCCAGATAAGCCCGACTTCTTGCTGACAATGGGTGGCAAGAAAATTGGCATTGAGCATACTGACGCAAGGCCGGAGAATGAGACACGCAAAGATGCTTTGAGAAGTTCAGATGGAATCGGACCACGGGGTCACTTCGTTAATCCTGTCGAGCCAGATGAACCGAAACGAAATACAAAAGAGCTGAGGAAAGAAATTGTGAAGAATGACCCTAAGGTGGGATGGCCGGATCAGGATCATACTGACCAGGAGTGGTCAAGGGTTATGCTCAACGTTATTGACAAAAAAGAAGAAAAGCTTCAGAAGCCTGAGTTCTCCCGATATGATGAGGACTGGCTGTTGATTCGCGATGCTTGGCCCTTTGTTTCAGTGGATCCGAAAAATGCAACAGGGCATTTATTATCCAAAATTCAGTCGCGTAAAGCAAAGCTGAATTTTCACCGTATCTTTATTATCAGCAACAGTGACAGAGGTCCTGTTTGTGAGGTTACAGAGTCTGGAGATCCGCTTCATCCTAGAAATGATTTGTGGGGATAAATTAAAGGGGGAAATTAAAGGGGTACGGTACATTTTTCGATGAGTTGTGGTTGATATTAAAGACAGTCGCTACCGATGAGATTCTTCGCTTCACTTCGTTTCGCTCAGAATGACAGCATAAATGATTACGGATTATTGATAATTGCGGGAATTTAGAATTGAGAATTTAGAAGGGAGAAGGGAGGAATATCCGGGCAACCACACGGGATTGCCCCTACGTTGGAGGAGATTGTGAATTTGACAGCAAGCCATCCCCAAACGAAGTTTGAGGCTGCCACCCGTCATAAATGATTAATGATTATTGATTAATTTAATAGATTACCATCCACAAGCTTCGCTTGTGGCTGCCACCCATGGAGGAGAGTGAATTAGTTAATTAGGGAATTAGCGGATTAGAGAATTGGCTTTGCAATTGACTATTTACTATTGACGATTTACTAATGGAGGAGATTGAGGCCTGTATTACATGCTGTGGCCAGATTTCTCCACTCCGCAATGCGGTGCATTGCTTCGGTCGAAATGACAATGGAGTGGATTCGGGTTGCGGAGTAAACTATCCATTAATCTTAAGAGGCGGATTTTCAGGATGCAGGGCCCAGTTTATGGCCGGGGGCGATGGTGTACAGCCGCTTTTTCGACTCGGTGTTGACGTGCGAGCAGACAATCCTGCCGACAAAGATTATGTGGTCGCCGGCTTCGGTTTGCGATTCCAGCGTGCATTCGAAATTGGCAACGGCATCGGCAAGCAGGACCGAGTCAATTTCTTTGGCCGGGGCGGTATTGCAGTGGACTTGGCCATGCTGCGCATCGAATTCGGCAAATTTATCGACATTGCGGCCGGACCTTGAGCCGAAAAACAAAGCGGCATCGGCCATATCCGACGAGGGATATACAATCGTAAAGCACTTCGAGTGCCTGATAGTCTCGATTGAGTAGTGTTTACTCGCCACCGCTATCGCCATCATGGGAGGCTTGCCTGAAACAATCATCGTCCAGCCTAATGTAATGGGATTGGGGCGGCCGTCTTTATCTTTGGCGATTGCGATTACAAGCTGCTCGGGGTACTTGGTTTTTATCGCGTCTACATATTCGGTTTGTTTTTGCATTGCTATACTCCGTAATAAGTTTTATAATCTGCGTGAAATTACTGCTGAAATTATAAGTTTATATAAGCAAAATGTAAAGTAATATCCTTGGGCCTGGCTCGGGATGACGGTGGGGGACGGCTGATTTTAACAAGGAGAAAAAAGTGGATACAATAGGTTTTATCGGCAGCGGGAATATGGCTGAGGCCATGATAAACGGAATTCTCAAGGCCAATGTCTACAGGCCGGGTAAGGTTTATGTCAGTGATATCAGGCCTGAAAGACTTGAATACCTTCGCGAGCACTATGGTGTAAGGGTGGCCGTGGATAACGCAGAATTGGCGGCGAACTCCGATATCATCGTGTTGAGCGTCAAACCACAGAACATGACCGATGCCTTGCAGAGCATAAAAGGCGCTATCAAGGAAGAGGCACTTGTGATATCCATCGCAGCGGGGATCCATACTGATAATATATCGGCCGAGCTTGGGGATGTTGCAATTGTTCGTGTTATGCCGAACATGCCGGCGTGGGTGGATGAGGGGGCCAGCGCGTTATTCGCAAATGAAAAAGCAAAAACAAGAGTGGAAATAGCACGATTGATTTTCCTTTCGGTCGGTGAAGCCGTAGTGATTGAGGATGAATCTATGCTGGACGCGATTACGGCGGTCAGCGGGTCGGGTCCTGCTTACTTTTTCCTTTTGATGGATGAGATGATAAAAACCGGTATCGAACTCGGCCTGCCGGAAGATATAGCCAAAGAACTGGTATTGCAGACCGGCAAGGGCGCTACGCTGCTGGCCGAGAAGGCAGCGGCCGATGGTGACAGCCCTGCCCAGCTTGTTAAGAAGGTGGCCACGCCGGGCGGAACAACCGAAGCGGCCTTTAACGTTTTTAACGAGGGCAAATTCGGGCCAATGGTGGAAAACGCTATAAAAAGGGCGTGCGAAAGAAGCAGGGAGCTTTCAAGAGGTAGTGGATAGCGCACTTAGTCGCTTTCATCATCGCAATACCCGTCTGGGTCGCGGCAAGCGTTCCCTCTGCCATTGCGAACGACTTTTACGGCCATTGCCGGCGCAGCGAAGCAATCCAAATCTTAAATACTAACGACTAACTTGCTCGTCATTCGACAATAATTGCTTCAACCGGACATTCGTCAGCGGCCTGCTGAGCAGTCTCCTGGTGTTCGGCGGGAACCTCTTCGCCGATAACCTGGGCAAACTCATCGCCCATCTCGAAGACGGCAGGACAGGTATCGACACACAGCCCGCACGCAGTACAGGTATCTTCAACTCTAACCTTCATGATAAAACCCTTCTAATTTATTATTGGCTATTTATAACTGGCTGTCGAATTTAACAATATGGCCGAAAATGTCAATTGTAAAATTTTCTGGCAATTGCCGTATTCTCTGCTATACTACCGCGGTACTGGAGTATATTTAATAATCAATAGTCAATTTAGTGGCCGGGTCCCATGCAAGCTGGGCCCGCGAACCTGGTCAGGCGGGGAACCGAGCAGCCATAAGCGTGTTGCCCGGCTGTGCTGTGGGTTAACCCGGCCACCTTTTTCGAAAATGTATACCGTATTAGCAAGAAAGTATCGTTCGCAAACCTTCGATGACGTCATCGGTCAGGACCCCATCGCCCAGACGTTAAAGAACGCGATAAAGACCGACCGAGTCGCACACGCATACCTGTTCACAGGAACCCGCGGCGTCGGCAAAACAACAATGGCACGCATCCTCGCAAAGTCGCTCAACTGCCTGGCCTCCGACGCACCCACCATCGAGCCGTGCTGCAAGTGCCAAAGCTGCACCGCCGTCAACCTCGGCGACGATATCGACGTTATCGAGATAGACGGTGCATCTAACAATAGAGTTGATGAAATTCGCGAGCTTCGTGAGAATGCTATATACAGGCCCGCACGCGCAAGATTTAAGATTTACATTATCGACGAAGTGCACATGCTCACTACTTCTGCTTTCAACGCGCTTCTAAAAACGTTGGAGGAGCCGCCCAGCCATATCAAATTTATTTTCGCCACCACCGAGCCCAACAAGGTCATCGCGACAATCCAGTCCAGATGTCAGCGGTTCGATTTCAACAGTATAAAACCCGGCCTCATCGCCGATCAGCTAAAGTCAATACTCAAGCAGGAAAAAATAAAATTCGAGGACGATTTAGTCCTGCCCTTAGCCAAAATGGCCAACGGCTCGATGAGAGACGGCTTGAGCCTTCTGGATAGACTAATAAGCGCCGGCGTCCAGCCTATGACTGCCGATCTGCTCCAGCAGTATCTTGGCTGCCCGGACAGCGAAAAAGTCTATAACCTCATCTCTCAAGTCGGCGATAGCGACGCAGCCGGTACACTGGCCGCGGCAGAGGACTTAATAAGCACCGGTTTAAGCGAGGTCCAGATCGTCGATGCCCTGATTGATAATATGCGGGACTTGATGGTGGCAAAGAGCGCGGGCCCCGACAGCGAGCTTTTGATTTTGACCGCCGAGCAGCGTAAGCGGACATCTGAATTGGCCGAAAAATTCGATATCGCCGCCCTCGTTTACAACATAACAACACTCGAAAAGCTGCGCTGGTCAATCAAAAACAGTGACTCCCCCCGCGCCCTTTTAGAAGCTTTGCTCTTGCGATTCGCCTTGAGCGAGCATTTTATGAACGTCAACGATTTGCTTTCGCAATCGAAGGGCAGAACACCAGCTCCCATAAAAAAAAAGCCAGCACCTGAAAGCGTAAGCCCTGAGCCGCCGCGTACCAAGCCACAAGCCGCAAACGACGAGTCACGAGTCACCAGTCACGAGCAACGAGCGACGAGTGACGGGCGTGAGGCATCGAGCAATGAGAATCGAGTACCGAGTACTGAACCACCAGAGACAAGCGACAAGCAACCCGAGCAAAAGCCCCCAATCAAAGAGGTCAAAACCAGCAGCCAAAGAAAAAATGAAATACTCGACGACCCTGCCGTAAAAACCGTCATCCTCGGACTCGACGCAACTATAACAGGGATCGAGGAAGATGAAGCAAACTGATTATTGATTAGCGGTAATTTATTTTTTTATTACTATATACGAGATACTAAGTTATGAGCAGCGCTTATACTGAGAGTTTGAATAAGCTTATAGAGGAATTCGGGAGGCTGCCTGGCATCGGGCCTAAGACCGCCGAACGGCTTGCTTTCCATATACTAAAGGCAAATGGCAATGAGGCGATGGCTCTTGCCGATGCTATCCGGGATGTTAAAAACAAAATCAAACGCTGCCAAATCTGCTACAATTATTCCGAGCAGCCGACCTGCGAAATCTGCGCCGATGAGAGCCGCGACAAAACGATAATCTGCGTTGTCGAACAGCCAAAAGACGTCATCGCCCTGGAAAAAACCGGCGCCTGCAAATGGCTTTATCACGTCCTCGGCGGCCATATCGCCCCACTCGACGGCGTCGAGCCGACCGACCTGACCATCGAGGAGTTCGTCGACCGCGTCCGCAAAGGCGGTATCGAAGAAATAATAATGGCTACCAATCCTAATCTGGCCGGTGACGGAACGTCCCTTTATATATGCTCGCTGCTCCGCAATACAGGCGTTAAAATCACGCGGCCGGCAAGGGGACTGCCCACAGGCAGCACCATCGAATACGCCTCCGGAAAAATGCTCACAGACGCCATCATCGGCAGGCAGAAATTAGAGTAATCCTGCGCCAGATATAAGGAACATAAGAGATCCAGCTCGGCACCGTCAAACAGCCCTCCGAGGATTCGCGTCTGCTCCGCGAATTGATATGTTCCGGCGCTATAGGCCCGGTCCGGGAAGTCCACAACTGATCCAACAGGCCCTTTTGCTCGGAAACGTCGCTTTGCGAATCCGCAGAAAGTTATACTGGGACGGCCGGAACTTCAAGGTCACAAACCTGCCTGAAGCCGATAAATACCTCCATTTTGACTACCGCCGGCCCTGGACCTTGTAAAAATCGCCCTTTTGCAAAAAAGATTTTTTAGAGGCCGGATTTGTTTTCCGAGCGGCACAGATTTAGGTTATAATAATACTGCAGCTTGATGGGGGCAACTTGAAGATTTGTTTTTTTGCCGGTTGCCGGACAATCGGGCGGGCGGATTTTATGTTAAGATATGTCAGTGAATTCTTATAGAATATGCAAACAAAAGGAACTAAATATACGTAAAAAATAAACATTAGAATTTATCAGCGTTTAATTTGAATAAGATTGCCATGACAGTTTTATCTTTGTATTTTTTGGTCCCTTTCATATTACTCCTGGGCGTTCTTCGCGTAAGGGCCGGACACCTGGAACACAAGATCAGGAAGTATCTTCAGAAAAATCATCCTGGAAGTGTCGGTGAATTCAGCAGCCCGAAGGGAATATTGTTTGATGAATTCAAATTAGTATGGTCGTTATACAAAAAGGACCACATCGAAGACCCGGAATTTACTCGTTTGAAAAATAAAGCAAAAAATGCTGAAACATACACGTTTCTGGCTTTATTAGGCGGTCTTATTATCACTGCTATTCTTATTACTCATCTCTTTTATCAGCAATGAGATTCAGGGATTTTTATAGAAGTATCTGTTTTACAAAAAACAGGGGATAACTGATTATCGCTTTTTGAAACCTCCCCCCCGAAGCAAACAACTACCCGCATTTAGCAAAAAAAGGAGCCTCAATGGCCTAATGAGTAATTTTTAACTCCTTGAAATTCCAGAAATAGTAATATAGTCTTGTATAGATATTCTAAGGAAAGGTCTTATGTCAATTATTCTGTTGATAATCGTGTCAATAATTCTGTACATAGCTTTCCTGTATATAACAGTCAGATATATGATACAACCCGAAGAACCGCCCAAGCCGGTTCGCTTTGCGGGGATGTTAGAAGCTGCTTTTGGAACAATAGTTTTGGGCTCAGGTGGTTTTGTTAATGATCCAGGAGGCCGTTTTATTCGCTTTTTTTTGTTTTTTTTAGGTTTATTTTGGATAAGTGTTGCAGTCAGCTTGTACAAAGGGAGCAAATTAGGTCGGGCAATATGTCTGGTTTTGTCCATACTTAGAATCCCAACAGTTATAGGGGCCTTTTTTTCTTTATTGAGCTTGTACAAGCTTTACTTTACTCAAGAGTCAAAGGATTTCTTCAACAAAACAATCCAAGCAGGGGGAAATGATTTTAACAGTAACGATTCAGGCGCTCTGAAGCGTCAAGATAAGAAATGAAAAAGCAAATTAATATCACTTATTTGCACGGCACTTCAGCGGTTTCGGTATCGTCCACAGGTAACAGCGAAATGGCCTTGAACCGCATTATCTCGTTAAGCGTTTGTTCAGAGTAGTCATAACCGGAGTTTCTTTCCCTTTCTTCCGTAATCGTCCTGGTGCCGTTGCTGGTCCTCAGCTCTCCATTGGCCGAAAGAGACAACTAACATTCTAAAGCCGTTCGCTTCGGCCCAGAAGCGATGCTTAACGCCCGGACGAACCATAAACTCCTGGTGAGCTTTCGGCGAATAAACTTCTCCATCCAATTCAAGAACAGCTCCATCATCGAGAAAATGAAAAAGCTCATATCTTTCTGCGTGTGAATGCAGGCTCGAACGTTCGCCCGGCTGGACTTCAGTAATGTCCACGGAACAACATTGGTTGCGAACAATCATGTAGACATCGCCCCAGGGACGTTGCGACTTTATTGTCTTTCTGTCTTTTCCAGGGCCATCCTCACTCATGAGCCTTTGCCTTTCCTTCACCGGGCCGATTGGGCTATTGTTTGATAAATCTTCAGGGCCCGGCGGTATTCGGCCAGGGCTTCTTTGGACAAAACGTCTTTGCTTCGCTCTATCTGCTTGTTCATCCGGTCGATGAGAAAACCGATTTCCGCCTTGCGGGGCCTCAGCGGCTTTCCCCCGACCTCCATATAAAAGGGACCTGTATGTGCAAAACGGATACGCCCGTTCGGCCGGCGTTCGTAGCAGCGGACCGCAATCCAGGAGGAACTCGCAACTTCAATCTTTTCATTGATTCTGCCGGAGAAGCTGCCCGAAGGCGTCTTTATATTTTGGGCCTTGACCGTTCTGGCGACCAGGCCGTTGACCACAATCTCTATGCGTTCGAGAGGGTAAGCGCTTTGGGCGGTACCGGCAACTAAATACGTAGCTGTGCCCCGGTCAGGCTGGCTGAATATGTGCCCCGGTTCAAAGTTATTGATTGTCACAAGCAGCATCGGGCCTGTCGTGACAAAGCTGCGTCCCTGGTTCAATCCCTGTACCCACTTCTGGTAGTCGAAGCCGCTGTTTAGCTTGACGTATACCCTGCCAAAACCAAGAGGAACAGGGTGCACACCCGAGGCCGTTCCCGCGGTCGGACGCAGGCGGAAACCGCAGTTCAGCAGGGCGTAGTAATTTTTGAATCCGTATTCAATCCAACCGAGCTCCGTAAAGCCCTTCGAGTTCGTCTGGACTTCCATATATCCAGGTGCTGCTTCGCCGAATTTCGAAAAGGCAAATTCCGTACGCCATATATGATTGTTGGCCAGTTCGAATAAATCGATATTCATAATCGGAACCAGCATCATCGACCAGGGCCAGTTGTGCTTGTCTAATTCCAGCAATGCACCCTGGGCCCTGCTGTCCTCGGCAATAGGAACGACCGGAGGGGCCCCCTGTTGAAAAACAGATTTGTGATTGAGCACGAAAACCGCTCCGAGAGTGTGACTTTTGCCGTCTACGGAAAAAATCTCGTACTCCGTATTTAACGGATAAATAACATGCGTCTCGTCGATGGAAATCAATTTCGGCTCCACGTCTCGGCCGATGCTTTTGTCACCGGTGCCCGGAGGCTTAAAGGCTTTGGTCACCCAGTACAGCAGGGGAAACGTAACGTTCAGATCTTCGGCAAGCTGGACATTCGGCAGCTCGTGGAGAGTTCGGTGTACGTGTGTATCGCCCGAGTACCAGCCGAGCCGGGCCATGTCGATCCAGCGCTTGAGGGGGAGCTTCAAATCGACGTCTTCGGTGCCCAACGTCACCTCCCTGGTTAGCCGAAAGTACTCCTTACCTCGCTGGATAGTTATAGTGTATTGGCCGGCCGGAAGTTCGATTGTGAAAGGATGCGCAGAAACTGTGGTATGCAGCTCAACAGAATTTTCATTGGCCCAGTTCTGCTTTTGGTAAACGACCGCTGAGCCGCCGGGCGAGGCGGACTTAGGGAAATACCACTTGCCCTTTTGGTCCTGTATGTACACCCTATGGGCCAGCGGTTCTCCTGTATCTGCATCAACGACCTTGCCGTTCAAGACAACCGTATTCTCGGCCGCACACACAAAGGAGATCAACATCAATTCCAGAACGAGTGATGCAAAAAGACCACGGCTTATCATAACAAATCTCCTGCTTTGGATTTGGGCTTTGCCTTACCTGAAATTTACCATCTATAACGCCTGGCAATATTCCTGAGGCCAATGATACACGATATTATCCGGTTTATCCCGCAACTTTTACCGTTTCCTCACCCTTTTTGTGCACCTATTGCTGTTGAGGCCGGCCGGAACGAAGAAATTTCCTTGTCAAAATCGTTCCTTTTTCGTACCTTACCGGGGCTCTCTGTCAGAAAATCACGTTTATCCTTGCAAAATCGTCTCTGCGGCCTTATAATCTTACTTCCGTCTTGAAATGAAAGTTTGGTATTGTATTTTACCCCCAAATTTATTGGGGATTTTATTTAGCTCATACCGCCAAGGCGGATTCGAGTAAAGAGAATCGACTAACGAGCATCCGAAAATGTTTGAATCGTTGACCGAAAAATTCAATGCAGTCTTCAGGTCGCTTGCAGGCCGGGGAAGAATCACCGAGGCAAACGTCTCCGACGCTATGCGGGACGTGCGAAAGGCGCTTCTCGAAGCCGACGTCAGCTACAGCGTCGTAAAGAAGTTCTGCAAAGATGTCACCCAAGCCGCCATCGGCGCTGAGGTGATAAAGAGCCTGCATCCCAGCCAGATCCTCGTCAAAATCGTCAACGATGAGCTGACAAAACTGATGGGCCCCGTCGACACCCGTATCTATTTTGTCTCGCCCGGCCCTACCATAATTATGTTGGCCGGCCTACAGGGCGGCGGAAAAACCACCACCGCTGCAAAACTCGGCAAATACATTGTCGCCAAGGGGAAAAATCCCCTCTTAGTCGCTGACGACCTGCAAAGACCCGCTGCTATCGAGCAATTGGTTGTGCTGGGTCAGCAGACAAATATTGATGTTTACTCAGAGGACAGCAAAAATCCTGTAAAGGTCGCGAAAAACGCAATTAAGCACGCCCGCCAAAACAACAACGACGTCGTCATCCTCGATACTGCCGGTCGGCTGCACGTAGATGAGGAAATGATGGCAGAAGTGGCAAATATCGCCAAGGCCGTCAATCCCCACCAGATTTACCTCGTCTGTGATGCGATGACCGGACAGGACGCCGTCATTTCAGCCAAAGAGTTTAACGAGCGTCTTGAACTTGATGGCGTCATACTTACAAAACTCGACGGCGACGCCCGCGGCGGTGCCGCGCTGAGCGTAAAGGCCGTTACCGGAAAGCCCATCAAGTTCATCGGTGTCGGAGAAAAGCTCGACAAGCTCGAAGAATTCCACCCCGACCGTATGGCAGGCAGAATCCTGGGTATGGGTGATGTAGTGACACTCGTCGAGAAGGCCCAGGAGCATTTCGAGGTCGAAGAGGCCGAGAAACTACAAAAGAAAATAGCCAAGGGAAGCTTTGGCTTCGATGATTTTCTAAAGCAGATGCAGGCCGTAAAAAAAATGGGCGGAATCAAGGATATGCTCAAAATGATGCCCGGTATGGGCGGACAGCTCAAAGATATGGATATCGATGACGGCGAGATTGCAAGAATGGAGGCTATTGTTTATTCCATGACACCACGCGAACGCCGCGATCCGGATATTATAGATTCACCGAGAAGAAGACGCGTTGCCGCAGGCGCAGGGGTACAACCAAATGATGTCTCCGGTCTGGTAAAGACCTTTAAGCGAAGCCGTGATATGATGAAGGCGATGAGCGGAGGTGCTCTCGGCGGACTAAAGAATTTATTTTCCGGTGGATTGAATATGGAAACCTTAAGCGCCGCTATGTCGGGCGGAAGAAAAATAAAGCAGCGCTCGAAACGTAAAAGAGTCATAAAGAGAAGAGGAAAAATAAAACGCAGATAATCGTGTACCTGTCATTCTCGCGCAGGCGGGAATCCAGTGTTTAATCCCCAATGTATTGGGGTCTTGTTGAACAGGAAAGATCATGAACCAAAAACTAAACCGTCGGGATTTTTTAAAAGTTACAGGCCTGGCAGCCGCCTCCCTTACAATACCCGGATGTGCCGCAGCTTCACAGCAGCGCTCCGCCCGCCGCCAACCACCGAATTTTATTATCATCTACTGTGACGACCTGGGTTATGGCGATGTCGGCTGCTTCGGCTCAACAAAGCATCGCACGCCGAACCTCGACAAAATGGCCGAAGAGGGAATGCGCTTTACCAGCTTCTACGTGACCAGCGGCGTATGCACGCCATCGCGCTCGTCTCTGATGACAGGCTGCTATCCTCGCCGCGTCAACATGCACGGCAACGACACAGGCCTGTGCGTGCTCTTCCCGGTCAACAAAAAGGGACTCAATCCGAATGAAATCACCATCGCCGACCTGCTCAAAGAAAAACGCTACGCCACCGCATGCATCGGCAAGTGGCACCTCGGCGACCAGCCCGAGTTTCTTCCCACAAGCCAGGGCTTCGATTATTACTTCGGCATCCCATACAGCAACGACATGGGCAAAAGGCCGAACAATAATCGCCCGCCGCTGCCTTTATTGCAGAATGAAAAAGTCATCGAAGCACCGGCCAAACAAGACACTCTGACAAAACGCTACACAGAAGAGGCGATTAAGTTCATAACCGCCAATAAGGACAAATCCTTCTTTCTATACCTGCCCCACACTATGCCCCACAATCCGGTCCACGCTTCGGCAAAGTTTCGAGGTAAATCCGCAAATGGCAGATACGGTGACACCGTCGAAGAAATCGATTGGTCCACAGGCGAGATTCTCGCTGCGCTTAAGAAATTCAACATTGACAACCGAACGCTCGTCGTATTCACATCCGACAACGGCGCCTCCAATAGTTTCGGCGGCGGCAACGGCCCGCTCCGCGGCCACAAGGGAAGCACCTGGGAAGGCGGAATGCGAGAGCCCTGTATCGTCCGCTTCCCCGGAAAAATTCCACCAGCCCAAACCTGCGACGAAATAGCAACAACCATGGACCTGCTGCCCACTTTCGCCAGGCTCGCCGGCGCAAAGCCGCCGGCCGACCGTATCATCGATGGCAGGGACATCTGGCCCCTTATGGCAGGTGAAAAAAACGCAAAGTCACCACACCGGGCATTCTATTATTATCAGATAGACCAGTTGCAGGCAGTTCGCTCGGGCAAGTGGAAATTGCATCTGCAGTTGAAGCCAAAAAGACGAAACTGGGGAAAACCAATACCCAACAGCCCGCTCCTGTTGTATAATCTCGACTCTGATATCGCAGAAAAAAATAACGTGGCAGACAGGAATCCCGACGTAGTCAGGCGTCTCCTGGCTCTAGCCGAAAAGGCCCGCGACGACCTCGGAGACCTCAATCGAAAAGGCAAAAACCAGCGTCCGGCCGGTTGGGTCGAAAATCCAAAGCCGCTGCTGCTGGCTTCCAAATAAGGCTCTGCTAAAAGCTAAAGAAAACCTAATGACCAAAGAAGAAGCAAAAACAAAGATAAATACCAAAATCTCAATCGGACAGTACCTGGAAAAAGTAGCTCGCTTTGCCGGCAGCGAATACGGCAGACTGGTAAGAGACCAGTTCAAAGACAACGAAGGCTCCAGTGAATTGGCAATGCTGGCCGCTCCCAGCACCGCAGAATTGGACCAGTTGAAAAAGGCCGTTGCCATAATGACACCGGCTGAAAAAGAAAATGCTGGCAATTTAACTGACGAACAGATACAAAGGATCGCTGCCGACGCAGGGATTGAAACGGCAATTTTAGCTATTTTCTTAAATGGCTACGCACTACATTTTAAACGCGTTTCGTGATTTGCCTTTTACAATTCACGGAAATTGATTATAAAGTGTTACGAAAGGACAAGTTATGGCAGTAAAGTTAAGACTCATGCGCATGGGAAGGCGGCATCGTCCGTTCTTCAGAATAAATGCCATCGACGCTCGAACTCCGCGCGACGGCAGAATAATTGAAAAGCTCGGACATTACGATCCCATTGAAAAAGACCCCGAAAAGCAGGTCGTCATCAACCTCGAGCGCGCCCAATATTGGCTCGATAAGGGTGCGGTGCCCTCCGACACCGTCTCGAAAATCCTGCTTCGCTTCGGCATAAAGCACAAATATGCCGAAGAAAAAACCGCGCGCCGCGCACGCGCAAAAGCTATTGCCCGTTCAAAGGGCAAGCTCTTCACAAAACTTGAAAGAATAACCGCCGAAAAGGCTGCCAAGGGTATTACCGAGGCCGAAGAGGCCGAAGCAAAAGCAAAAGCCGAAGCAAAGGCAAAGGCCGAAGCTGATACAAAAATAAAGGCCGAAGCCGATGCAAAAGCAAAGGCCGATGCAAAAGCCGATGCAGAAGCTCAAGCTAAGGCCGATGCAGAGGCTCAAGCAAAGGCTGAGGCTGAAGCTAAGGCTGCCGAAGAGAAACCCCAACCCGAAGCTAAGCCCGAACCTGAACCAAAAGCAGAAGAAAAACCGGAAACCAAAGCAAAGCCCGAACCCGAAGAAGCTAAAGCCCCTGAAGAAAAACCCGAAGCTAAGCCGGAGGCTGAACCGGAAGCCAAAGAACAGGTGGCTGAAGAACCCAAGGCCCAAGACGATGCAAAAATAAAGGCCGAAACCGAAGCTAAGGAAAAAGCCGAAGCAGAAGTTCAGGCAAAGGCCGAAGCTGAAGAAAAAATAAAGGCAGAAATCGAAGCTAAGGAAAAAGCCGAAGCAGAGGCTCAGGCAAAGGCTGAAACTGAAGAAAAAATAAAAGCAGAAGCCGAAGCTAAGGAAAAAGCCGAGGCAGAGGCTCAAGCAAAGGCTGACGCTGAAGAAAAAATAAAGGCAGAAGCTGAAGCTAAGGAAAAAGCCGAAGCAGAAGCTCAGGCAAAGGCTGAAGCTGAAGAAAAAATAAAGGCAGAAACCGAAGCTAAGGAAAAAGCCCAGGCAGAAGCTCAGGCAAAGACTGAAGCTGATGCAAAAATAAAGGCCGAAGCCGAAGCTAAGGTTGCCGAAGAGAAACCCCAACCCGAAGCTAAGCCAGAACCGGAACCCCAAGCCAAAGTAGAAGAAAAAGCAGAAGTAGAACCCAAGGCAAAGCCAAAAGCCAAAGAAAAATCCAGGCCGGTACGCAAAAAGAAGGTCGCTAAAAAGGCCCAGGAAAAAACCGAACCCGAAGCCAAAGAACAGGCAGCCGAAGAAAAAGCGGAAGTAGAAACCAAGGTAAAGCCAAAAGCTAAAGTAAAATCCAGGCCGGTACGCAAGAAGAAGGTCGCTAAAAAGGCCCAGGTAAAAACCGGCCCCGAAGCCAAAGAACAGGTCGCAGAAGAAAAAGCAGAAGTAGAACCCAAGGCAAAGCCAAAAGCTAAGGCAAAAACCAAACCGGTACGCAAAAAGAAGGTCGCTAAAAAGGCCAAAGACGAAAAACAAAAGTAATGAGGGTCGATATCTTAACTCTTTTCCCGGAGATGTTCGAATCTCCCCTGGGCCACTCGATATTAAAGCGGGCCCGTGACAATGGACTGGTTGATATCGTTCTTACAAACATAAGGGATTTTGCCAAAGATACTTTCAGGAAGGTTGATGATAAGCCGTATGGCGGTGGGCCGGGTATGGTTATGATGCCCGGCCCTCTTTTTGACTGCTTCGAACACGTCCAAAACCTATCACCCGAAAAAGGTCGCACAATCCTCATGACCCCGCAGGGACAAAAGTTCGACCAGAAAAAGGCACTCGAATTAGGCGCCGAGAAGCGCCTCATTCTAATCGCCGGCAGATACGAAGGACTCGACGAGCGAATCCGCATCGGCCTCGGCGCAGAGCAAATCTCCATCGGCGATTATGTTCTAAGCGGCGGCGAGCTTGCCGCTATGGTAATCATCGACGCCATCGTAAGATTATTGCCTGATGCCCTCGGTGACGAAGACTCGGCCAAAGATGATTCCTTCAGCGCCGGGCTCCTGGAGTATCCACAATATACCAGGCCGGAAGTCTTTCGTAACATGAAGGTCCCCGATATCCTTTTAAGCGGCGACCATGCAAAAATCGCCGAATGGCGCCGCCAACAGGCCCTCGAACGTACAAAAAAATGGCGCCCCGACCTCCTGAATGAAAACGATAAAAATGAAAAGGACAAAGGTTAAAATGCAGAACATAATCGATACATACGCCGCAACGTTACACCCGGTTTCTTGTTTGGACTGGTTCTTTTTTTTGTTCGTTCCTTTACTCGCCGTCAGTAAGCTTACCTATTAATGTTTCGGTAGCCGATCTCCGTATACTTTACCGATAATGATCTTCACCCCTTCAGTATCTTCTCCCATAAGCTTTAGTGCCCTCCTTGCTGCCTCTCTAAGATGGTATTGTGCATAAACAGATACCTTATCGCCTTGATGACGTTCAACAATACGGATGTGCTCATCTCTAAGCATGTCCTTCAAGGCCGGAATCGCCGCTTTCGCCTTAATCGACCCAAGCATATATGCCGCACTTTTACACCATCGACCGCGATTTTCCACCAGCCTAATGAACAGAGGAACGACTTTCTCGTGTTTAATATTAGACAATCGCCAGGGCAGCCAGTCCGGCGCATGCACCCGGTCGATCGATCCGATGTAGTAGCACATGATATCCATTCCATGATCGATAAGAAATTGTTCTTCGGGATAATACCCGTTTTCATTTACCGTGGGTTCATTAGGACCTGAGAGAACCCGAACCTCATGAAGTGCGAGTAAGCACGCGCTGATGGCCTTCCCCCTCTCACCCTTCTCATCATAGCGCTGGGCCAGATGCCAAAGTTGTCCATTCACGTTGTGACCGGCCCTGCACGTCCCGCACCAGGGATTTCGGCCCAATGTAACTTCTTGGAACATTTTCCTGTCGGCCAGTTCGTCCCAGAAACGCGAGTAGATGTTGTCCCGCACTTCTTCTAACGCCAGTACCTTTCCCCTTCTTTCAGCCATCACTTTCAGTACCGCATATTCTTCACCTTTACCGAATCTTGGAACTGGCCTTGAAATATCTCCGATCTTGAGCCCTGCAAGTGGCCCTGACGCCCTGTCCCCACGCCAGAAATTCCCCGGCTCCACCGATGGGAAGTCCACCCCTTTGCCTACGTGTCTCTCTTTCCGGTGAGCATCAAAGTATGGCAGAAAGTATTCAGCTATAAGTTCATCGAAGTCTTCCCCTGCTTTGGCCCGCCGATATGCCTCGTTCGCTTCCTCTAACGTTGGTGTAATTATCGCCTTCACACGGACTTTGGTCTTGGTAGTAAAAAGCGTTTCGCGATACCGTTCGTAGAAGTCTCGGATCTTCTCATCGGAAATGTTGAGAAATGGTCCCCTGTCCAAAAATGATACCGGCCCCGACGTGTTGGCCGCTATCACAGAGCCTGATCCAAAAAGAAAGATGAAAAGTACAATGACCCTGCGTTGGTATGGTGTTTTAACCATTTGTTCCCCTAAGCTCGCCTGTTTATTAAATAGATTTTATCCCATTGCACGCAAATCTAAGGCATCTTGCAGTTCCTGTCAAGGCCAATCCGCATATTTCCGGTTGAACTTTCTATTTGTTGCTGCTATGTTCATTACAAAGAAACAATGGAAAATCTAAACAGACGCCAATTTCTTTCTCTCGCCATCGGCGGCACTGCCGCAGCACTTACGGCTGCCGGCGGTTGCGGTAGCGGGCCCGTGGCCGCCTCAGCAGGAACATTCCGGTTGGGCGGTCAAACTTCGGCGGCCCGTACTAATGCCCCACCGAATATTGTGCTTATCGTTTCAGATGACCAGGGATATGCCGATGCAAGCTGTTACGACCATCCGAAAGAGGTCAGCACACCCAACATTGACCGCCTTGCTCGGCAGGGCGTGCGATTAACAAACGCATACGCCAGCGCCTATGTCTGTGCGCCGACACGGGCGGGACTGTTGACCGGCAGATATCAGCAGCGGTTCGGATTCTATACAGGCGGTGATTCCAGGATCGGATTACCCTTGAGCGAAATTACAATCGCTGACCTGCTCAAAAAGCAAGGCTACGCCACTGCCGTTATCGGAAAATGGCACGTAGGCATCCAGCCCCAATATCGCCCTCTAAAACGCGGCTTTGACGAATTCTACGGTTTCTTAGGCCACGGCGCCCATGACTACTTTGATCTGAGCATAACCGACGACTATACATCCATATATAGCAATGAAAAACCGATTAACGATACCGGTTACCTCACACGTAATCTCGCGCGCCATGCCGTCTCATTCATTGAGCGCAACCGCAGCCGGCCTTTTTTCCTCTATCTGCCCTTTAGCGCAGTACACTGGCCCCTGCAGGCGCCGCCAGAGTACATAAAACGCTTCAACACCGGCAATAAGGACCGTGACATTTACCTGGCGATGCTCGCATGTATGGATGAAGCCATCGGCGATGTCCTCAACGCGCTGAAGCGGAACGGCGCCGACGAAAATACTCTCGTCATATTTTTCTCCGACAACGGAGGCGCAAAAAGGAATTTTGCCAATAACGGAGTTTTACGCGATTACAAGCAAAGCGTTTATGAAGGTGGAATCCGTGTCCCCTTTATTGTAAGCTGGCCGGCAAAGCTGCCCAAAGCAGCCGTTTGTGATGAACCTGTCATAAGCCTGGACGTAATGCCCACCATCCTTTCGGCTGCCGGGGCATTTGCCCCCAACGACCGTATCTATGACGGAAAGAACATGCTCCCGGTCCTTCGCGGCCAAACAAAAAAGCCCCTGCACAAGGCACTTTTCTTCTGCGACGGCTCCGACCAGTGGGCCGTTCGCGCCGGCAAATGGAAACTGCTTTCCCGAAAAGGCTCCCTGGAACTGTATAATCTTGATATCGATATCGGTGAAACCAACAACCTGGCTTCTAAAGAGCCGGACCTGTTAAAGAAGCTTAAAGAACTTTATAATAAGTGGCGCGCACAGATGGGTGAGCAAATCTCAAGGCCGAAAAAAAGAGCTAACAAAACCAAAAAGAACAGGAGCAAACAAAAATGAACCGACGCCAATTTCTTTCCCTCACCGCCGGCAGCGCCGCGGCAGCCGTTATGTCCAGTTGCGAAAGCAAGCACGTGGCAGCCCCAAAGCCCAAGGCTTTGGAGATAGCTAAACCCAATATTATCTTCATCATGGCCGACGATCTCGGCTACGCCGACCTTGGCTGTTACGGGCAAAAGAAAATCAAAACCCCCAACATCGACCGCCTCGCCGCCGAAGGCACACGCTTCACTCAGTGTTACGCCGGCTCTACCGTCTGCGCGCCCTCCCGCAGCGTCCTGATGACAGGCCAACACACGGGCCACACCCGCGTCCGGGGCAATTTCGGAAATGCCGGAGGCGTCCTGGTCACAGGCAGCGGCAGCCCGCAAAGGCGTATCCCACTGGAGCCCGAGGATATAACCGTCGCAGAAGTCCTGAAACAGGCAGGCTACGCCACCGGCATCACAGGAAAATGGGGTCTCGGCGAACCCGACTCAACAGGCCTGCCCAACCGCCAGGGCTTCGACGAATGGTTTGGCTACCTCAACCAGCGCGCCGCCCACAGCTATTATCCGCCATACCTCTGGGACAACGAAGAAAAATTAGTCCTCCAGGGCAATAAGGATGGACAAAAAAAGTATTACTCTCACGATCTGGTCACCGACTTCGCCCTGACATTCATCCGCGACCGAAGCAGTAAACCGTTCTTCCTGTATCTGCCCTATACCATCCCGCACGCAAAGTACGAAATCCCCTCCACCGATCCCTACACCGACAAGCCCTGGCCAAAGGATGCAAAAGTCCACGCCGCTATGATTACACGAATGGACCGTGACATCGGCCACATCATGACTCTTTTGAAGCAGCTCGACATCGACGATAACACCATCGTCTTCTTCTGCTCCGACAACGGCGCCGCCCAGCGCTGGGAGGGAATCTTCGACAGCTCCGGCCCCTTGCGCGGAAAAAAGTCTACTATGTACGAAGGAGGCCTCCGCACCCCGATGATTGTCCGCTTCCCCGGCAAAGTCCCCGCATATAAGCTAAACACCACCGCCGTTTGGTACTTTGCCGACGTCCTGCCCACATTCGCCGATCTCGCAGGCGTAAAACCGCCTCCGGGCATCGACGGAATCAGCATCGTGCCCACCCTGCTCGGCAAAAAACAAAACACCGCCGACCGCTTTTTGTACTGGGAATTCCCCTCAGGCGGTTTCAAGCAGGCCGTCCGCTGGCGCAACTACAAGGCTGTACGCCTGGCCCCTGATAAATCCCTGGAGCTTTACGACCTCGAAAAGGATCTGGCCGAGCAGAACAACATCGCCGACGACAATCCCGACGTGGTTGCAAAAATCGAAAATTATCTCAAAACCGCCCGCACTGATTCTCCAAACTGGCCCTTAAAACCACCAAAAAAGAAGACCTGACAACTGGAATTTTTGTCTACCGGCTTGTATAATAAGGATTGCGGCAGCACCGGACCGGGCACGAACACGCCCGCGCACTTGTTGAAAAAACAGCGAAAATTAAAGAGATTAAATACGGGGATCAAATATGAACTGCCCAAAATGCGGAAGCCAAAACACCGATGACGCCAAGCTTTGCACTTCCTGCGGCTCGGAATTAATGCAACCGCCTGAACCTGCCGAAACCGTAAATGTGAAAACCAGTAGACTTGCTATCGCATCACTCGTATTTGGCATTCTAACTATCTTTGTATTTCCTGTTTTCCTTTTGCCGGGATTTAACAGTTTCGTATGGCCCATTATTGTTATAGTTGCGGTAATATTAGCCATAATATTAGGCATCATCGCTCTTGTTCGGATTGGCCTAAGTGCCGGTAGGGTGACCGGCAAAGCCTTTGCTGCAATAGGAATCGGAATCCCTGTAGTCTTATTCTTCTCCATAATATTTCTGGCCGCACTTTTATACAAACCTCCGATTGCATATCGAGTGGTCTGCGGATCCAAACTCTTAGGCTTGGGTAGGGCAATGTTCATCTACGCCAACGATTACGATAACCAATTTCCCAGCGCAGGCGGAACGGGTACCATCTGGCAGCCGAAGATAAACAATTGGCAGGCCGACAATCGATCCGATGCTTTCGGACTGAAGCCCGATGGTACCGGAGGCTCCGCAACTATCTCCTCCAGCCTCTATCTTCTTGTCAAGTATGCAGAGACTACTCCAAAATCATTTGTTTGTCCAAGCGACAGGAAGACCAAACAATTCAAGGTATCTGATTATACCCCACTTATGGAAGATGAGGATGCCTGGGATTTTGGCCCTGAGCCTGCAAAACACTACAGCTACTCGTATCATATGCCTTATAGTCCCTATGCTCTTAAACACTCAAGCGACCCCAACTTGGCTGTAGCCGCAGACAGAAACCCCTGGCTCGACCCTTATACCGATACCACCGGCTTCAAATGGGACAACCAAACAAAGACCGGAGGACGTGAGAATATAAAAGGATACCAGAAAGGAAATTCCGGCCATCACAAAAGAGAAGGCCAGAACGTATTGTTTATGGACATCCACGTCAATTTCGAGAAGCAGTCTTTCTGCGGCGTCAACGATGATAACATCTACACCTATTGGGATGGGCCGGATATACAGCGGGGCGCCCCACCTGTTATTGGCAGCCAGCCCGCCGACAAACTCGACTCACTGCTCGTAAACGACCCGCCATTAGACAATTCCAAATGACTTGTTCCTTTTCCACACTGTTTCCGTTATTATATTGCTGAAAAAAATCAGAGGAACCTTCTCGGGAATCGACATGGAAAATCTCAACCGACGCCAATTTCTCAATCTCGCAGCCGGCGGCACTGCCGCAGCGCTGATACCTTCCACCGGCTGTCAAAGCGAATTTGTCGAACGCAAAAATTCCTCGGCCGGGCCACCCAATATCGTCTTTCTTATGGCTGACGACCATCGTGCTTTTGCCATGGGCTGTGCCGGTGATAAGAATATAAAGACCCCTAACATGGATAAGCTTGCCGCCAGGGGCATTCGTTTCCAGAACTGCTATGCCACCAGTCCAATATGCATGGCCAGCCGAGCCACAGTGATGAC
The DNA here is from genome assembly GCA_019456145.1 of Planctomycetota bacterium. Taxonomy (GTDB): domain Bacteria; phylum Planctomycetota; class Phycisphaerae; order Sedimentisphaerales; family Anaerobacaceae; genus CS2-K091. The sequence continues at coordinate 22,418 of VRUL01000039.1, read as the reverse complement.
GGGAATGTATGAGTATAAAACCGGATGCAATTTCGCGACAGGCAGGCTCTCTGCCGATGACTGGAACAACCTTGCTTATCCGGTCCTGCTCAAAAAAGCAGGTTATCGAACGGCTTTTGCCGGCAAATGGGGATTCCCGCTGGAGGTCTCCGACTATGCCGGGCAGTTCGACAAATGGGGGGGCTTTAGAGGGGCCGGGCAGGGTTCTTATGATACCGCCGCGAATCGGTCACTGAAACCTTACGCCCGAAAGTATCCTCATGTCACTCGTGCCCTTGGGGCATTTGGTAGAGATTTTATACGTGAATCCGTGCAAAGACAAAAACCATTTTGCCTGTCACTTAGCTTTAAAGCGCCGCACAAACCGCATAATAAGATCGATCTTGAGGACCAAAAGCTCTACAGGGACACGAATCTGCCGAAACCCCAAAACTGGGGACCCGAATATTCCAAGAAGCTGCCCATCCAGGCCAGACTGAGCCGCCAGTACATTCAGCGTTCAGAGTGGGATGCGGACCATTATGATGACCATATCAAGTGTTATTACCAACTTATTTCCGGAGTGGATTCCGCCGTTGGTATGGTGCTGGAGGAACTGGAACGCCGGGGCGTGGCCGACAATACCGTCATAATTTATACCTCCGACAACGGCTACTTCTGCGGCGCACATGGGCTCCAGGGCAAAGTCATGCCTTACGATGATTCTTCACTGGTACCACTGATCATTTATGACCCTCGACTTCATAAAGGCAGAAAACATCTTACCTGTAATGCCGTTGCTGGGAATATAGATTTTGCACCGACTATCCTTGACCTTGCACGAGTGCCGGTTCCGAAAAAAATGGACGGCTTATCGCTCATTCCTCTAATCAAACGCTCTTCTGAGAAGATACATGAATCGATACTACTGGTGCAGAACTGGGGCTGGGTCAACGATGACCACTCACGCGGACTGGCTGTGGTGACCGAGCGTTGGAAGTATATTGTTTGGTGTTACGCCGATGAGAACGTCCCCCCTGCTGAGGAGCTGTTTGATCTGAAAAATGATCCGCTGGAAACCGGAAACCTCGTTGCAGAATCTGAAATGAGACCGGTTCTCGAGAAGATGCGCAAACTTTACGATTTACATCATGAGCACTTCTCGAAACATTGCGTTAACGATGAAGATTATACTCGGCATCGGCAGATATTCGATAGGCGCATCGCCTGGCAAAAAAAACAATACAGGACTTATGGTCCCCGCCCTTATAAAAGGAATTCGAAGGCACTTAATGCTGCCTATAAAGAGCTGACCGGGAAAGAACCGCCGAAAAAGAAGTAGTCACTGGAGATGACTTTTATTCAAAGCTGTTATAAACGTTTAAGAAAGGTATGAAATGATTTCAAGGCGTGACTTTTTGAAAACAAGTTCGTTCACTGCTGTGGGCCTGCTTGCAGGATGTCGTGTGGGCCGCTCAGCTTCGGGAGATAACCCGCTGAAGAAAAAGCGTCCAAATATTATTCTAATCATAACAGATGACCAGGGCTATGGAGATCTGAGCTGTCACGGCAACCCTGTCCTGAAAACGCCGAACCTCGATGCCCTGCACGCTAAAAGTGTACGGTTTACCAATTTCCATGTCAGCCCGACCTGTGCGCCGACACGATCGGCATTATTCAGCGGCAGGCATGAATTCAAAAATGGCGTAACCCACACCCTTAATGAACGTGAACGAATGAGCCTTGAAACCGTCACACTTGCAGATACCTTAAAAGAAGCTGGATATACAACCGGTATTTTCGGCAAGTGGCATCTCGGTGACCAGGACCAGTACCAGCCTGACAAAAGAGGTTTTGACGAGGTCTTCATTCACGGCGCAGGCGGAATCGGTCAAAGATACCCCGGAAACACCTGTGCAGATGCTCCGCCCAATCAGCAAAACCGATATTTTGATCCGGTGATTAAGCATAATGGGACCTTTGTAAAGACCAAAGGTTTTTGCACCGATGTCTTTTTCCGCCAGGCTCTGGGCTGGATAAATAAAAAGCGACGCGGAAGGCAGCCCTTCTTTGCATATATTACCACCAATGCCCCGCATGGCCCCTATATTGCACCGGACAAATACAAACAGACCTTCCTGAATAAGGGATTGAGTAAGAATCTCGCCGGCTTCTATGGCATGATTGTCAATATTGATGACAACATCAAGCTGCTGACCGATAAGCTCGCCCAGTGGCACCTGGAAGACGACACCTTATTGATTTTTATGACAGATAACGGCAGTGCCGCAGGAGCCAGAGTATTTAACGCCGGAATGAAGGGAAAGAAGGGTACTCCGAATGAAGGCGGCACGCGTGTCCCTGCCTTTTTCCGTTGGACCTCTGTATTAAAAGAAGGTGTCGATGTAGACTGTTTGACTGCGCATATCGATATGTATCCTACGCTTGCAGAGTTGGCCGGTGCCAGGCTGCCCGCTAAAGAGCAAATCGAGGGTAGAAGCCTTGTCCCCTTGTTAAAAGACCCAACTGCAAAATGGAAGGACCGCTTTCTTTTCACGCATGTAGGACGCTGGCCAAAAGGAGCTGACCCCGACAAACATAAATTCAAACGCTTTTCCGTTCGTAGCCAGCGTTTCCGTCTTGTCGGTACCAACGAGCTGTATGATATGGATGCCGATCCGGGCCAGAAGGTAAATGTCATTGATAAGCATCCGAAAGTCGCCCAGAAGATGCTCGAAGCTTACGAAAAGTGGTGGAAGCAAACGCGCCCGCTGATGGTCAATGAAAAAGAACCCGTTTTCGAAGGAAAGCAGCCGTTTGTCATAAACTACGAACAACAGTTAAACACTAAAGGCATCCCGGATTGGGTTGAACCTAAGATATAACCGCTTCACGCAAAAAACTACGGGCCGTTTCAAAAAGAAAAAACTAAACATGCCGGACGAGTAATTGTATACTATCACATCTGTGTGTTTATATCTCACGAAGGAGACACAATATGGGCCGACCAAATATAGATAACCTTAACCGACGCCAGTTTCTTCGATTCGCAGCCACAGGCGCTGCCGTTGCGATACCTTTGGCCGGCTGCAACAGTCGGCCGGTGGCAGCCTCAAAGCCCAGGGCTTTGGGGATGGCTAAACCCAACATCATACTGATTATGGCAGACGACCTCGGTTATGAGTGTCTTGGTTGTTACGGCAGCGCATCATATAAGACTCCCGTCCTCGACAAGCTGGCACGGACCGGCATGCGCTTTGACCATTGTTACTCCCAGCCCTTGTGCACACCGTCGCGCACGAAAATTATGACTGGAAAGTCAAATGCTCGAAATTACACTAAATTCGGACACTTCGATTTCACACAGACAACCTTCGCCCATATATTAAAGCCTGCGGGTTACGATACCTGCATCGTCGGCAAATGGCAATTAATGGGCCGTGGTCTTGATGGCCCCTACGACGCCGGCTTCGACGAATACTGCCTCTGGCATATGGAAGACGTCCACACTCCCAAAGGCTCTCGATTCGGCGACCCGAAAATCATACAAAACCGCAAATTGCTCGAAGGCCTCAAAGGCAAGTATGGCCCCGATATATTCACCGATTACATCTGCGATTTTTTACAACGCCGAAAATCCAAAAACTCAAAACCATTTTTTCTTTACTTTCCCATGGCCCTGACCCATGCCCCTTTTGAACCTACGCCGGACAGCAAAGAATGGAACAAAACCAAAGCCAAAAATTCCCCTAAATTCTTCACCGACATGGTTGCCTACATGGATAAAATCATAGGACGCATCGTCAGCCAGCTCGACGAACTCGGCCTCCGTGACAACACTCTCCTGTTATTCACCGGCGACAACGGCACACCGAGGCCGATTACCTCAAAAATGACAGATGGCCGCTCTATCCGAGGAGGCAAAGGCCTCACCACCGATGCAGGCACACACGTTGCCCTGATTGCTAATTTCAAAGGCACAATCCCCGCAGGCCGAGTATGCTCTGACCTCGTTGATTTCAGCGATTTGGTCCCCACCCTCGCAGAGGCAGCGCGTGCCTCGATACCAGCCGGCGCCAATATCGACGGCCAAAGTTTTCTGCCTCAACTGCGTGGCCAAAAAGCTTCTCCAAGGGACTCCATATTCTGTTGGTATCGAAGAAACCCCGGCTCAACTCTGTTCCGTTTCGCACGCGACAAGCGATTCAAACTTTATGACAAAGGCAACTATCCGCGAGCAGGCAAACTTTACGACGTCCACGCCGACCCGCTCGAGAAAAGTCCCATCGAACCGCTACGGCACACCGATGTCCGAAAACGACTCCGGGCCGTCCTGAATTCAATGAAGTGACAATGTATATATGTTCTACTGGAGACCCAAAATGGACCAGCCAAACACAGAAAACCTTAACCGACGCCAGTTTGTAAAACTCATTGCTGGAGGTGCAGCCGCTGCGATGCCTATTGCCGGCTGCCGGGGCGAACTGCTTACTTCCAAAAAAGCCGAAGGAAAACCACCGAACATTATCTTCTTACTGACCGACGACCAGCGCTGGGACACGCTTGGTTGCATGGGCAACCCCATAATCCAAACGCCGAATATGGACGACCTGGCGGCAAACGGCGTCCTGTTCACCCATGCCTTTGTTACCACCTCCATCTGCGCATGCAGCAGGGCCAGCATCCTCTCCGGCCAATACGTCCGCCGACACGGTATCAACAACTTCTCGACCAGCTTCTCCGAGCAAGCGTTAGCCCAGACATACCCGCTGCTGCTTCGCAGCGCCGGCTACCGAATCGGCTGCGTAGGAAAACACGGCGTCGGCAGAGGCAGCGATTTCCCTGTTGACAAATACGACGTCTGGTTCGGCTGCCCCGGACAATGCTCACCTTACGAACGCAAGGACAAAGACGGCAGCTACAAGCACCTCACGCAAATCTTCGGCGAACAGACAATCGAATTCCTCCAGGGCTGCTCCAAAAATAAACCCTTCTGTCTCTCGGTAAACTTCAAAGCCCCGCACGTCCAGGACAGCGACCCGCGACAGTTCATCCCCGACCGCGCATACAAGGATTTATACAAGGATGTCACCATCCCCACTCCGGAAACCGCCGACCCTCGTTACTTTGATGCCCTCCCCGAATTCCTGCGCACATCCGAGGCCCGCCGCCGATGGAACAAACGCTTCTCCACTCCCGAAAAGTTTCAGGAGTCCGTCAAAAATTATTACCGCCTGATTTATGGCGTCGACGTCGTCATCGGAAAAGTCCGCGCCGAGCTCGAACGCCTCAACCTCGCCGATAACACAATCATAATCCTCATCGGCGACAACGGCTTTTACCTCGGAGAGCACGGCCTCGCTGGAAAATGGTTCCCACACGAGGAATCCATCCGAGTACCGCTGGTTGTCTTTGACCCAAGGGCGCCTGAGAAACTCCGAGGTCTCACTCGTGACGAATTTGCCCTCAACATCGACATCGCCCCGACAATCCTCCAGTTCGCCGGCCTGAATCCACCACCACAAATGCAGGGCCAAAGTTTACTACCACTGCTGACCGGCAAAAGAACAAAATGGCGATCCGACTTTTTCTACGAGCACCTCTTTGCTCACAGGATAATCCCGAAGACAGAAGCCCTCCGCACCCCCCGATTCAAATATGCCCGTTATATTGACTTCGACTACGAAGAGCTTTACGACCTCAAATCCGACCCACAGGAGACGCAGAACCTGGCAAAAGACCAAAAATACCGCCAAACCCTGATATCTTTACGAAAACGATGCAACGACCTGCTCCGAAAAGCCAAAGGAACCTGATATTACAAAATTTGAAAAAGTTCTTGCCTTTCCTGCAAAAACATATATACTTTCCCGTTTATCTCGATTGAGATACGAGCTTGAATAGGAAACAATATGGCAAAGAATGAAAAAACCGCTACGGCATCCAAAACAGAGTTGCTGGACGCCGTTGAAAACAAAAGTCTAAAGGAAAAAATTCCCCACTTTGAAATAGGCGATACCGTAGATGTCCGTTGCTCCATCAAGGAGGGTGAAAAAGAGCGTACACAGATATTTACCGGCACTGTAATCGCACGCAAAGGCCGCGGCATTAGCGAAACTTTCACAGTCCGCAGAATCGTCGATAACGAGGGCGTAGAACGGATCTTCCCGCTGCATTCCCCCAACGTCATCAGTATCAAGCCGGTTCGCAGCGGCAAAACAAGGCGGGCAAAGCTCTATTATCTACGCAAACGCACTGGAAAGTCCGCCCGACTCGCTCATCGCCACAGCGACCACACCGTCTCAAAATAGTGAGATAAAAGGTTTTGTTCCTGAATACTAAAAAGCTGCTGGACAACCCCAAATTGCTCGGCCGATGGGGTGAAAAACGATGCGAGAAATTCCTCAAAACAAAAGGCCTAAAAACACTCACGCGCAACTTCTTCTGCCGGGCCGGCGAAATCGACATTGTTATGGTCGACGCTGACAGCTCTATTGTCTTCGTCGAGGTAAGGACAAGGGCAGACGTTACCTTTGGCACACCTGAAGCTTCGATTACAAATGCCAAAAAGACAAGATTGAACAAAACCGCCCGCTATTTCCTCGAAACAAATAATATCCGGGACCGTCCTTTTCGTTTTGATGTCGTTACGATTGTCCTCGGCAAAACCGGCCACCCAAAGATAAGGCATTACAAAAACGCCTTCGTACCGTAGAAACAATGGAACTGATTGATACGCATTGCCATTTGACATTTGAGCAGTGGCAGCGTGATATTTTTTCACAGAGTGCAAAATGAAAAAAATAGCTCTGATTGCTTTGTTGACGTTGGTTGTCGGCTGTTTGTTTTTTGCCGGTTGCAATTCACCGCACCGCCAGGGTAGTTTTGCCCCAGAGGTCTTGGCTGAATTCACTGTTCTAAATGATGCGAATGATGCGAATGATGCGAATTTCATATTTCTTCCGGTCAGGTTCGATGGAGAAGAATACCTATTCTGCCTCGACACGGGCTCTACCACAACGATATTTGATGCTTCCTTGAAAGATAAACTTGGAAAGCGAATATTGTGGCCTAAAAAAGGAACGGCAGCCGGCGGGAAGTCCATTAAGGTTGAATATTTTCCTACTCCCCATGCCTATCTCGGCCCCTTGAATCTGAAGGGTCGTACGATAATAGGAGTCGTAGACCTTGAGCAAGTAAGTTCAGCTCTGGCAAAGAAGGCCCACGGCATTATTGGAATGGATTTCTTAAAGAAGTATATAGTCCGGATAGATTGTGACAGGGCGACAGTTTCATTTCTTAAATCCAAGAGGGATACAGGCATATTCTCATTCCTTCAGCCCGAAAATAATGAGCATCCTGAGTGGGGACAACCTCTGTCTATAAAATACGAGTTCCGTTCCGGGCTTCCACTTGTCAAAGGCAGGATTGGCAATGATATCCCAGTGAATTTTATGATCGATACCGGTAATGTCAGCCCTTATTGTGATGGAGACCTCAAAAGCAGTATATTCAAAAAAGTTCGCTCAAAGGTGGAACTCCAAACGAAGGAAGATTTCAACAAAGCCGCCATGATAGACAAGTTTTCTATCGGGTCATTTGAGTACCGAGACGCTGTTTTTTACCAGAGCAATTATTCTTCTTTAGGGCTGGAATTTTTGCGCCGCCATCTGGTTACGTTCGATTTTCCGAACCGAAAAATATATTTGAAAAAGGGCAAGCACTTTGACAGGCCAACTAATATACATGTTTCCATTGAAGACCTTGGTTTTGATCTGCGCCGACACCGCAACAATATTGTTGTTGATTCAATTGATCAAAATGGCCCGGCATACAAAAAAGGAATAAGGCAAAACGATATCATTGTAAAACTTGACGATCAAGATGTGACTTCGTACAGCTTGACAGGACTTTTAACTCTTCTGCGTTTATTACCAACAGATATAGAGAGTCTCGTTATTACGATAAAGCGTGGCGATGATATAAAGCATTTCTCTTTCGCCTTAAAAAAAACATGATACGCAGGTTGACCCCAATGCAGCTAATTGACACACATTGCCATTTGACATTTGTTTGAAAAAATCTCGTGACTTTTCGTTCCTTTTTGCATCATATATAGCAGGACTGCTATAATTCTGACCTTGCGGCGACTAATTTCATACTGCAGCTCGGAGTAGAAACAGTATTCGCAAAGTTCAAAAAAAGTGCCGTTTATTTGTCGAAACAAGAACAGCTATAAACATGTTTGTCATAAGAAAAATTATTCTGCTAATTTGCACTTTTTGCCTCTTATTTTTGCAATGTGTAGCGAAACCTGGTTGCAAACCATGGGACAAACAAAAAAAACAATGGCAATCTCGAAAACTCCTGGTTCCCTCAGAGCAAATCCCGGATTTTCCCTCACAGGCAATCGTAGTGCTCGCATACCTCGGCCGAACACAACGAGGAACTGTTGTCGAATGGCCAAGAGTGGCCTTCGCAATCGGTGACGGCACACTTATCCTCACCGCCGCTCATTGTGTGCAGGGCTTCGCAGACCCACGCAGACAAGCCGTCTCGCCGGATGTTGTCGTAATCAGCCCTTATTATGGAGACGTCTTTGAATTCGAAATCCTGGCCGTCGACGAAGACGCAGACCTGGCCGTACTAAAGGCGCCCTGGCCCGCACACCCTGCTCTTACACTCGCTACAGATGTCGAACTTAAAGCGGCAAAGGAAATCCTCGTCACCGGCTATCCTCAACAAAAAATCAAGAAAGCTCCATTTCGGTTCTCACACCAGGTACGAATGGAGAAACTACCTGTATTAAAGATAAACGAGAAGCCTTCCCCTGAATCCATCGTGTTGAGAGGATCTCGCTTTGGCGGCCCCGGCTGGAGTGGATCGGCCCTCGTACTTCCCGGCATAGGAAAGGTTGTTGGCATACTATGTCGGCAGGGATTATTGAAGGCAAAGGAAAAAAGCCCCGTTATACGCACGGATCTTCTGGGTTGCGGTATACTATCCATAAAGACCCTCCTCGAACAGCACGGTCTGGAATCTTCCGCCCGGCAGCGCCCGCCCCGATTACAGCCGGTAGATAATGCCGAACGTGCCTTCTCACTTGCGATGGATTACATCGAGTCGATGTGGAACGAAGATTCAGATAAAATTCTCACTGTCGCACAACAGCTCGCCGATTTGCGGCCAAAATCGGTTCAAGCTCACCTCTTTATCGCTTTCAGTGCCCAGGGTATATATAAGATAGATTCTTCCAGGAAAGACCTTATCACCTTGGCTGAATCGAGCTTTGAAGAAGCCCTGCGCCTGCAGCCGGAAAACGCCCGCGCCCACGCCGGCTATGGAAATTTCCTGATGGAGCGAGAGCGATATGACCAGGCACTAAAGGAAACGGAAACCGCGCTCGCAATAAAACCTGAAAACGAGTTGGCACTGGCCAACCGTGTACACATTCTCACGCAGAAAAACCCCGAAAAGGCCGAAGAGCTTGCCCGTCAACTCGTCGAAAAAGACCCCAATAATCCCCACTGGTGGTTCTGGTACCGTGGGGCGCTCACAAAGCTCGGACGGAACGAAGAAGCTCTCGATGCCGCGCAGAAAGCTGTGGAACTGAATCCCGACGGCTTCTACAGCGGTGGACTTGCAGAAGCTCTCTTCAAACTCGGCCGAATGGATGAGGCCCAGGTCTGCTACCAGAAAATGACCCGGGACTGCGGTTGCCAGCTCTGTTGGTTCAAATATGCACGCTTCCTGATTAATAACCGTCCTGATAAATTGGATGAAGCCGAGAAAGCCCTCGACACCTCCGAGGCAAAGACCGCCAAACGTACCTCCCAGGAAAGCCTTAATCTCCTCAGATTAAAGCTCTTACAAAAGAAGTCCCCGGAAAAAGCTGAGGTCCTCGCACAGCAACTGCTCGAAGCCTCACCCGAAAATGGAGACTACTGGTGGGCCTTGGCAGGCATCCTGAGGACACTGGGCAAACACGAACAAGCTGTTCAGGCCGCAAGCAAGGCCGTCCATTTCTATCCCGACCGTTCCTATCACTCACGCCTCGCCGACTGCCTCGCAAAAGCAGGCCGCCTGCAGCAAGCTCAGCAGACTTACAACGAAATGCTCACAGACCATCCCGAAAGACCCAAGTACTGGTTCTGGTACGCAAGATTTCTCAATGAATATTACCCCCAAAAGCTCGAAGAAGCACGACAGGCCCTGGAAAAAGCCCAAACAGCCTCCGACAAGGAATGGTCCGTTCCGCCCGAGGACCTGACCGACCTGCGCGAAAAAATTAACGTAAAAGCAAACGCCCCCGAAGAAGTCGAAAGTAGGCACAAATGACGCGACTAATTGACACACATTGCCATTTGACATTTGGACAGTTGGCCGATGATGTTGAGCAAGTCATCGCCCGCAGCCTAACCGCCGGCGTAACCGCATGGATAACCGTCGGCACCGATCCCGACCACAACCAAAAGGTCATCGAACTCGCCCGCAAATACGACAACATGTATGCGGCCGTAGGAGTCCATCCCCACGATGCTAAAGACGTGACCGACCAGGCAATCAGGCAGTTACATGCCCTCTCGCAAAACAAAAAAGTCGTCGCCATCGGCGAAACAGGCCTCGATTTTCATTATGACCATTCCCCACGTGACAAGCAGGCCGAAGTATTCAAGAGCCATTTGCAGCTTGCCCAGGAATTAAATCTGCCGGTTATTATACACAGCAGGGAGGCATTCGATGAGACGATGGAAATTTTGCAGCGCTCCGGCCCCGACCTTGAAAAGGTAGTCTTTCACTGCTTCTCCGGCTCGCCAGAACAGGCTAAAATCGTCCTCGACGCCGGTTTCTATATTTCTTTTACAGGTGTAGTAACATTCAAAAATGCCGAATCAATCCGACAGGCCGCCGAGATTGTCCCGCTGGATAGATTAATGCTCGAAACCGACTGTCCCTATATGTCACCCGAGCCGATGCGAAAGCAGAAAATAAACGAACCCGCCCTTATGATCCACACCGCAAAATTCCTCGCCGAACTAAAAGGTATGGACTTGCCCGATTTCGCCGCCTCCGTAACCGCCACCTCCAAATCATTCTTCAACATGAATCTTTGAACAATAATCATTCATATTTAATCATTTTTTGGGGATGGTTATATTCAACATCATTTCGACTGAAGCCATCGTTTTTGCTTTCGAAGGAAAGCATGGGGGCGGAGCCGAGAAATCTGCCCTACGGATTGATTAAACATCCCCGCATTTGAGCATCCCTCTCGTTTTGAATTTTGGGACTTAGGTCATTCATATTTGTTTAGGATTTAGAGTTTATACCAGATACGATTCACGATATACGAACTTTGTGCCTTAGCGGCAATAAATCACTGTAGCTGTACCCGCCAGGGCCGGGGCTCACCCATCTACCACTTACTTCACACACTCTTTTTAAAGTGTTCCATCATGATCTTCTGCATCTTTTTTGTAATCTCACTCCTGTTGTGGCCTACCAATCGTTTTGCAAGTTCCTTACCCGCTTGCTCGGCGGCTTGTAGTACTTGAGGCTGTTTTGAAATATCCGGAATCATCTCCTTTGTAATCTTCACTCCCTCGCCATAAAGCATACAAGGAACACCTACTTTGCAACTCTCGCCGTACCCACAGCTAAAGCAGCTTGCCGTTCCCTGACCACTTACTTTAGCCACTGTTTCTATGAAATTATATCCCATAATCTGCTCGATTCTATCTGCTACGACAGAACCATCTCCGCCTCCGACCCCAACCGCCACCGCTGACTTACCCCAAAGCAAATCTCCGGTTCGGTGACGAAACTGAAACCATCTTTCCAGAAGTGCTGCCGTTGTTGCGTTTATCCCCGAATAATAGTTAGGTGCGCCGATAACATAACCATCAGCTTCGACAATCTTCTCACGAAGAGGCCAAAGGTCGTCTTTGACTACGCACACATTGTCCTGGACACAACCCAGGCATGCGATACAACCTCTTATTACTTTACCCCGCAGGGAAATAAGCTCATAATCCATTCCCGTCGAGTCAAGTATTCTCTTAACAAGCCGGTAACAATTGGACGTTTTTTCATCACGACCGCTGCCGCTAATACCCAAAATCTTCATTGTTCTGTCTCCAAAATCCTAAGCTGACATTTCATATTACAACCCTGTCCCTGTCATAAATTCCGCCCCTCTTTATTAAGCACTTTTAGCATAATATATAAAAATACTCTACCATAATTAAGATATTTCGTGTTATCTCTACCGATTGTTTTTGTTAAAACTTAAGTTTCTTTTCTTAGGCCGTTGGTAGAGCGACACAGAATATAGAACCTTTACCGAGTTCTGATTCAAGCCGGATTCTGCCCTTGTGTCGCTCTATGATACGCCCGACAATTGTAAGTCCCAATCCTTCTCCGCTAACGGGGCCCTGGGAGTCAACGCGGTGGAAAATCTCGAAAATCTTCTCCTTGTTTGCAGGGGCAACGCCAATGCCGTTATCTTCTACGCAGTAGATTGACATCCCTTGTTCAACTCGGCCGTATATGTGTATTGAACCTTTTCGATTTGGATCGAGGTATTTAAGAGCATTATTCAGCAAATTCCTGAAGACCTGATTTAACTGTGTGGCATCACCGAGACAGGCAGGCAAAGTTTCTATAGCTACAGACGCACCACAATCGTCAAACTGAAATCTCATTTTACTTACGATTTGTCTGACGATTTCATTCATATCCTGTGGTTCGATTTGGAGGGTCCTGTGGCCTACGTCAGCCACTTGCTTGAGTCCTTCAAGAAGTTTTCTCATTTCAGCAGTACTTGTTTGAATATAACTGACAGCTTCGGAGATATCACTCTTGACAATGGACGATACCTGATCTTTTAGTTTTTCCGAAATGCTGTTTTTCTCCAGAAGCTGGTTGAGCTGGTCGCAATATTTATCAAGCATGATTGAAAACGCGTCTATGGACATAAGAGGATTGCCCAGGTCATGGCGAATAATAGAAGTAAAGTTTTGCAGCTCTTTATTTTTTGAGGCTAAAGTCTTGGCAAGGTACTCACACTCTTGAGCATAGTTTTTTAATTTGTTGTATGCTTTATTAAGCTGGTACTCTTTTTCCTCGTTGTCATATTCGATACTTCCGGCAACCATGAAAAACACGTAGGCTATCCCGGCAAGAAGCAATGCCATAAATCCTGATATTACCAATAGCTGCCGGTTACCGAGCATATAGGCATAGATGACGCCGGGGCCAATCATAATGACCCCGATCACCAGGGCGTACCTTGGTGCAGTGTAAAATAAGGCCCGATGGTCATGAAAATTCTTGTGCCTATGCTCAAACCAACGCACTAAACGGCTAAAGGCAAGGGTGCAATAGCTGTAAGAAATAGCCAACGTTTTGCCTTGAATGGAGGTGCAGGTACATGCAATATGGAGACCGTTTTCGCTTAATAAATGGCCCACGGGGCCTGGGGAGATTTTGCCATTATGACGTTTAATAAGTTTTGAGCGATATGCATAGAGTAAACTCATGACATCTTCGATTTGATTTCTTTCAAGGCGGGCATCCAATTTGACTACTCGAATATCCAGCGAATATAAAAAACACCAAAGCATTTTGTAATCATTGAGAACATCAGGGTCTTTTATAGAGCCGATTCTTATTGCCTCAGCAGTTCCATCAGGGTTTAACTTGATTAGAATTGTGCCTTCGCCCTTTTCATTGGAGTTTGCGACAGCCTCAGATTCTAACCAGCTTCCAAAATGCCGGGTCTCTTTCCAGAATTCAGTTCTACGCATGCTAAAACTGATAAGCTTAGTGTACACTCTGGATATAAAACCAAATGGTCCATAATTACCATTGATACTTGGATTATGAGATGCATCACTAAAATCCACTCTAAAATCCCTTTATTAATGATTAAATCAGTTGTTCTAAGAGTCTCTAAGTCATCATAACTTCTTGCTGCGTATTGCAAATCTTTCGGAGCAGATTTACAGGTCCCCGGGTAATGCCTTTTTCACAGCCGCAAAAAACCCTCTTTTAGTAATTTATACGAATAGATGCCCTTGCTGTTCAATTTCGTGCTGACGCTTTGGGTGAAAACTCTCAGTTTCTAACTGGGCTGAAATCTTAAATTCCCCCTACGGGTGGCAGCCTCCGCCGAAAGGCGTCCCAAAGGGAAAAGCGTCGTTTGGGGATGGCTACATTCAAATCATTTCGACGTCACCGGCCTTTTGATTGCCGTGAGGTCGTAACAAAGGCAGCTTACGGTGGTGGCGGTGGTGGAGGCGTGCCCGAAATAGTCGTAAAGCTCCAGAGTTGGCCGGTGGCTTTGCCCCACTTATTGACCTCATCGATACGCCAATAGTATGTATGGCCACGATCCATCGTGCCGGGGTCAAATGCTGTATCAATCTGGTTGCATACGAATGGCGGTGGATTGCTTGTGCCGAAGTACACATCGTGTGATGTAACATAAGGGCTGGCCGTCCAACTCAAATCGGCTTTTGTACTAACCTCTATTGCACCGTCAACCGGATTAGGATTACTGGCCTGAACATACTTATCAGGTTTCCCACCACTTTTCTGTACAACTCTAATTAAATCTCTGCCCTCAAATACAGTTCCATCCATTAACTGGAGGCTTATTGATAGTTCAAACTCACCTACGTTAAGAAAGGTCTGAACCTCTTCTTGGCTGAAATTGGCCATCACAACTTGCTTTTCTTCATTGAACCGGAATCGCTCAGGTTCAATTTCATAATCAAGTAGGAGGCTGTGGGAATCAATATCAGCAATGTCAGTAACAGCATAACCTTCGGGCAGCCAGAGAAAAGCAGTAATCCATTTGCCCCTGCTTTCCAGACTGATGGTGCGCGGAACAATCCTGACCTCGGATGGTACTAATTGACCGTACTCATAAACTCCCATATCGATTTGGCAGCCGATTATGCGTGGCTTACCATCCAAGTCTGTCTCATTATGCCCCGCCACATAATTGGGATCCCCCGCATCAATACAAGGCGAATCGGGCAGCAAATGATAATCATACTCAGTCCAAATATAGTCCTCGATATCGCTCATATAAGAAGCGGATACCGGCGGTGCAGGTGACAGCGGTGGCAAATATTTCGGAAAAACAAAACACGGGTCAGCATCAATGTTGCCCTCTCCCCAGTTTAGTGTGCAGCCAGTCTCCACGTATACTCCTGACTCTCCACCTTCGACATCACTATAATTGACGAATATTCCTGCAGTGTAAGTTCCTGTCCAATGATATGAAGCTAAACAGATGTTATTTCCCCGCATAGCCGCATTACCCCAAAGGATGCAATTCGTCAAAGTTGGGTAACTGTGCCTTTCGCTACATATCGCCCCTCCCCCTCCAGCTAAGTTCCCACTAAATATGCAGTTAACCAGGAACGGGCTGCTATGATACCAATTATTTATTCCACCGCCTAATAGAGCAGTCCAATTGTTGCTGAATATGCAGTTGGTTAGCACCGGGCTGCTTTCGTGGTTGTAAATCCCACCGCCGATGTACGTAGCCGTATTGGCACTGAAGATACAGTTGGTGATCGTTGGGTTGCTCACATAGTTGTCTATGCCCCCGCCTTGTCTGGAAGAGTTCCACCTGAATATGCAGTTTGTGATCGATGGGCTGCTCTCATAGTTGCTCAGACCGCCGCCATAGCCTCCGTAGTTGTTACTCAGCACACAGTTGTTAATTGTTGGACTACTCCTATTGCAGTATATACCTCTATCGTAGGCATTAGTGATGGTAAACCCAGCGAGCACAGAATTCGCACCTTCATTGTTGTGAAAATACACGCCCATGCCTACATTTTGGCAATCAATAATACAATTCACCGGCCCGTTTTCGCTGCGGACCGTAATTACCTTTCCGCAGAAATCTATTTTACGGTTACTGTTGCCGGTATAGGTCCCGTCGGCTACCACAACCGTATCGCCATCGTCTGCAGCATTTATTGCAGCCTGGATCGTGGGGAAGTCTTTGGGCACATGTAAAAGGCCTTCGAGATGGACAATTAAAGTTGCAGTTACTATCGCAGAGCAGTGAGTAGGATTACCGTCAGAGACAGCTATATCACATATGTAACGCCCCTGTGATAAGTCTCCGGCATCAATATTCAGAGTTATCCAGACAAGATCACCAGTTATACTTCCGCTGGTTTCGGAAACATTCAACCAAGAGCAATCCTCAGTAATACTCCAATTGATAGGCTCACTTCCAAGATTAAAGAGAGAGAGTCTAAGCAAGTGCAGATTAGGATCACCAACAAAGGTTATGAACTCAATTTGTGCCGGTAGAACAGAAATTAGTGGTGGTGATTCCATTCCATATTCGTCTGCCCCTATATCAACTCGGCCTGCAATTACGCGAGGTTGACTGTCAATATCGGTCTGTCTTCTGTAATCAACTGCTGGGTCACCTACATCTATGCAGGGAGAACCAGGCTGCAGGTGATAGCCGTCCGTTTTCAACAGAGGATTTGTGTCAATGTTGCCATCACCCCAGTTGATCCAGCTGTCCTCGACGATATATATAGCCATCTGTCCACCCTGGATGTTGCAATAACTAACGGACAGAGTGCTGCTTTCCCTCAGTGCAATTTGCGAGCTGAAGTTATCGGTATTGCCCCAAATGATGCAATTGGTTAGGATTGGGTTGCTGTGGTAGTTACTCATCACATGCCCCTTTTCTCCTGCTGAATTGCCACTAAATGTACAATTGCTAATCTTCGGATTGCTGTCATAGCTATTCAGGACAGCACCACCCCATTCTATTGCTGAATTCCCTATAAAAGTGCAGTTGCTAATGGTCGGACTGCTGTAGCTATAACACCGCACACCACCGCCGTAATTTGCTGAGTTGTCGCTGAAGATGCAGTTAGTAATCTTCGGGCTGCTGTAGTAGGCGTTACGTATTCCTCCGCCGTGAGAAGCTGTGTTGTCTTTTACTGTGCAGTTGGTAATTATCGGATTGGCGTTGATGTGGTTGTACATTCCGCCGCCGTATTCTGAAACCGAGTTTCCGCTGAATGTGCAGTTAAAAACCATGGGACTGCTCTCTTCGTTACACATCCCACCCCCGTTGTGTGCGGAGTTACTGATAAACCTACATTTGACAACGATAGGGTTGCACCCCTTGCAGCATATCCCTCCACCTTTGAACTTAGCAAAGTTACCTTCTATGCTACATCGTATGATTGTTGGGCTGGATCCTATGCAGAAAATTGCGCCCCCTGCCGAAACTGGATATGTATACACAGACTCAACTGGCCCATAACCGTTAGTAATCGTCAGGCCAGCCAAGACTGAATGTGGTCCCTCGCTATTGTGAAAATAAAATCCACGATGTGGTTCTTCTTCCGTCCCCTGACAGTCAATGACCGTTGCTGTAACGACATCTGGGTCTTGCGGGTCGGTACTTTGAACGGTAATTGCCTTTCCGCCAAAATCGATATCACGGTTGCCGGGACCGGTGTACGTGCCAGTGGCAACGATAACTACGTCGCCGTCAACGGCGGCATCGATAGCGTTCTGGATGGTGGTGTACTCGGCCGGAACCAGGCGAGTTTCTGCCGGCGCCAATCCCAGGAGAATCAATGTAACTACAATGCTTGGAAGGATTGTCTTTTTCATTTTTTCACTCCTTTCAAAAATCTATGATAAATATATTATGACATTACAGATAGCGCTCCTGTACACGATGCACGCAAGCCAAGTGTGTTGCGCATTGTATAGATGCAACCTGTTTCCCAAATTCCGCATTTTTTGTACCTCGTTTCCCTTTCTAACGCCCTAAGCAACGCGCGCAGCACGCCAAAAGAAGGAACTACTAACTTTGAAAGGCAGGTGTTGGTATGAAATTACTTACAAGTTTATAATGGCAACAAAAATATTATAATAGTTTTGCCTGCCTTCACTTCTTATCGTTCTTTAATTGTACCACAAGAGTATTTGCTTTTGCAAGGATGATTTAATGCCGTTATTCAAATATTTATTACCAGCCACGTTTGACCGACATTTTAAGGCCTAAAACGGCATTTTTGTCACTAATCCACGCAAGTAAGCATAAAACCTCGCCTCATTCATCCTTCCAGCATCCGCCATTGGGCGTCCTGTGGAGAGAATCCAGCTTCCGGTATCGAGTATCGAGCATATAGCATCGAGTATCGAATAATTACAAGACTGCCGTCGTCTGTTCGATGAAGCCTTCGAGCTTGCGCGCGCGGACCGGATGCTGAAGCTTCCTTATCGCTTTTGCCTCAACCTGACGGACGCGCTCACGTGTGACTTTGAAGATTCTGCCGACTTCCTCCAGAGTATACGTATAGCCGTCCCCGATTCCGTATCGCAGCTTGATAATCTCGCGTTCGCGATATGAAAGCGTTTTCAGGATCATATCAATTCTCTCCTTGAGCATTTCCTGAGTAGCCGAGGCCACCGGCGAATCAACATCGTTATCTTCAATAAAATCGCCGAAGTAGCTGTCTTCGCTGTCCCCGATAGGCCTGTCAAGGCTCACCGGATGCTTGGATATCTTCAGTACCCTGCGCGTCTCCTCCACGGTCATCTCTGCTTCTTTGGCGATCTCTTCGACGGTAGCTTCTCTGCCCAGTTTCTGATGCAGAACTTTGCCGGCGGCACGAAGCCGGCTCATCGTCTCTATCATATGGACAGGAATACGAATCGTTCGGGCGTGATCGGCTATCGCACGCGTAATGGCCTGACGAATCCACCACGTCGCATATGTGCTGAATTTATACCCCCTGCGGTACTCATATTTGTCAACCGCTCTCATCAGGCCGGTATTGCCTTCCTGGATTATATCAAGAAAGCTCAGGCCGCGGTAGCGGTATTTCTTGGCGATTGAAACGACCAGTCTGAGGTTTGCGCTTGAGAGCAGGCGTTTAGCGTGTTCATATTGGCCAAAGACTCTGTCCATCATGCGCAGTCGTTTTTCGAGCAGTTTTGGAGTCTCGTTAACCAATTCCTGCAGGCCGGCCAATTCCTGCTTAACTGCCTCAATATCTTCGCTGGTGTAATCCAGATTCGGCCCGGCGTCGATAATCTCCAGAAGTTGTTGCATCTTCTGGCTGATACCGTGAAGTTTATTTTTCATTGGCTGGATTCGGCTGATTCGAAGGCCAAGTTCTTCCAGAAGCGTTGCGATTTTTCGTCTGTTTCTGTGCACGCGTTTGAGGACGGTCTTGTTGGGCTTGCCCCCGTTATGGGGATCGAATGCTTTCTTAAACAGGATCTCATGCATTTTGAGCAGTTCGTTTACGGTATTGCAGTTTGCCGGAAGACGTTTCTTTATTGTAATTTTTGCGAGGTTCTCGGCTGGAGAAGTGCGGATTGTCCTGTCGAAAGACAGCATCCCATCTTGGACTTGTTGTAGTATATCCAGAGCGTTTCGGGCACAATAATCACATTGCAGCAATTTCCTTCTGAAGTCCATTCTGGCAATTTCGATCTTGCGAGCAAGCGTGATTTCCGCTTGTCGATTCAGCAGAGGTATCTGACCCATTTGCGTCAGATACATGCGAATAGGATCGTCGATTCTTCGTGTAGCTTCCGGTTCAAGCAGCTGCTTTTCGAGCAGTTTGTCGGCTTCCACCTTTCTGGTAGCTTCTACCTGACCTTCAGTTTCTTCAAATCCCTCTTCTTGTTGCTTCGGGACATTAGCTTCATCAAACAGTTCGATTCCCATTTCATCGAGGGTCGCCAGCAGTCCGTCGAGGCGAGTGGGGCTAACTGCCTCTTCGGGCAGCCCTGTGTTCATTTCTTCATATGTGAGAAAGCCTTTTTTTTCACCTTTTTCGATAAGCAATTTTATGTGCTGCTCTGTGTCTTTGTCTTTGATTTTGGCGATCTTTGGGGGGCTGCTATCATTGCCAGTTTTATGGGTGATATTTGTTTTAATCGCTTTTCTTACTTTTTTTGCCACAATTTGTACCTCAGTGACTATTTTCCATTTAGGATTTTCTATTGACTATTTACTGCTAATTACTCCTTGCGGTTCATTACTGCTAATTATTTTTCAATAGCCAATAACAATTTTTAATTTCACTATACCATTCCGACGTTATGGGGGTTTTCTTTTACAGTATTTTCAGAGAACCGCCTGAGGAAACTTTTCTGGTCCCTGGCGGCTTTGATTTGGCTCTTTTTTCTCTGTCTGTCCAGCCGCTGCATCGCATCGAGGGCCCCGGCTAATCGAGATTCGAAATTAGCTTTTTCCTCTCCTATTCTGGCCAATTCCACAATAATGCCGCCTGCTTCTACAGATTCGGCTTTTGCTAAAATTTCTTTCAGCGAAAGATCGGTCCCAGTGCTGAGTGTATCAAAGACGATATCCGCAATCGACCTCAATACCGGCACATCAAAGGCGTCTGGTGTAATCTGCTGTTTTACAACATCAAAGAGCTTCGGCTCATTTAACAATACTTCCAAGACCTCTCGTTGAGCAGTGGCCAAAAGACCCCGGCCCATCTCTGGTGGGCCGGAGGATGCGTTTTTGTTTTGCGCAGCGGTAGTATCGGAGTAGCTTGCAGTCCTTGCCACTCTTGCGATTCTTTTAGCCAACTCGGCATTTATCTCTTTTGTGCCCGTACCGATAATTTTCGAGAGCCGATTAACAATCAAGCCTCTGTCAATAGCGGGGACTTTGCCCGCCCAGACAGCAGTGGCTATTGTCTGCAAAAATTCTTCAATCGCGGCCTTTTTGTCAACGAATGTATCGCCGCTGTCCAAATTTTCTATCAACCTGTTCCATTTGAACTGGAAGACGTCGACAGCCTCATCCACCAATTGCTCGAACGGCTGCTTTCCTGCGTTTAGAAGAAAATCACAGGGGTCTTTTCCCTGCGGCACCGAGGCAAGCTTTATATCCAATCGCTGCGAGACGCAGACCTCCAGGGCCCTGTTGGCAGCTTCCCTGCCCGCTGTGTCGCTATCAAAAACCAAGACAACCTTTTTTGCGTAACGGCGGAGGATTCGTGCCTGGCCAGCGGTAAAACTTGTTCCCAACGCGGCAACGACATTGTTGATTTCGAACTGGTGTGCCATTATGCAGTCGGTATAACCTTCGACCGCGACGGCTACGCCAGATGAGGAAATCTTGTGGCGAGCGTGCCGGAGTCCGTAGAGGGCGTTGCTTTTATCAAATAGTGGTGTGGCCGGGGAATTTATGTATTTAGCCGGTGCATCATCGAGTGTCCTGCCGCCGAAGCCAATTACTCTGCCGGTTACGTCTGTAACTGGGAACACCAGGCGGTTTACGAATTTATCGGCTGGGCCGGCGCCGGACTGGGAGACAACGAGTCCAGCCTGCCGGAGCAACGTGGTCGGGATATTTTGGGCTTTTGCGGCCCTGAGTAAATCATTTTGCGCGACGGCCAGGCCTATCTGCCATTTTTTTATACTTTCGGTGTTTATTTTTCTTTCTGCGATGTAATCGCGGGCGTGTTTGCCCTTGCCCTGGTCGTTTAAATTTTTCTGGAAGTATTTCGCGGCCCAGGCGTTGACCCTTGCCAGCTCATTAGGGTCAACATCATCAGCTTTTGGTTTTGAGTCTCTGGTTTTTATTGGTTTTAGCTTAATACCGGCCCGCTCAGCCAACCTCTGGAGGGTCTGCGGGAAAGTGAGGTTTTCACGCATCTGGATAAAAGTGAAGATACTGCCACCTGCCCCGCAGGCGAAGCATTTGAATATCTGCTTTACGGGGTTGACATACATGCTGGGGCGATGGTCTTCGTGGAATAGACAGAGTCCGACCATCTCCCTGCCTTTTTTCTTCAGGCTGACATGCTCAGAAATAACGTCAACAATGTCGTTTGCCTGCTGAACCTGATTAACTATATTCTGGTCGAATTTGCCAGCCATATTAAAATGATTAATGATTATTGATTATTGCTAAAACTCTCGTAAAAAAAGCTAACAATCGGATAAACTCTTAATGTCTCAAGCAGTAATGAATACGCACGACAAAATAAATTTTCCCTCTCGACTGCATTCGGGGCTCAAGGCTCCTTCCGCTCAGAATGCCAGAAGATGCTATATTCGTGCCAAGGGAATACTTTCCACCCTGTTTTGTTCAAAATAGATAATTTCAGGTATTTTCAGTGCTCCAGTTACAAGTTTACATATAACTACTTATATATAGCCGTGAGAGGTGAAAAGTCAAGTTTTAGGCGAAAAGGCCCTTTTAATGCTGATAAAAGTGTTTTCATAAGATTGGACACTTAGTGGAATAGGACAAGTCTCGATACTGGATGCTGGAAGGATGAATGAGGCGAGATTTTATCATTACTTGCGTGGATTAAGGCAATTTAAGTTTTCGTGTACCGTTTTCCGATATGGTATGCATGAATACATATCCTATAGAATTAAGACAG
>VRUL01000038.1 GCA_019456145.1 Planctomycetota bacterium | reverse complement strand
TGGCGTTTTACGACAAAAGACGCCAGAATAAAACTGAAAAGACTATATCCATCAATTGATTAGAGACAGACCACTAGTGGTCTGTAACACGATAAATGCGTGGTGGTTACTGGTAGTTTCTCTGAGCCATCCCCAAGCTCGTTCCGGTTTTTCGGAACTCGCTTGAGGCTGCCACCCATCAAATTAGATGTTACAGAATACTAGGCCCCCAACAACAACCAGAGGAAACAGGGCCTCCCCAAGCCGGTTTTAAGGCTGCCAATCCGTTTTTAATCCACAATTTCAGCGGCCTTTTCACCGGTCCATTTAATGTCGTCACCCAGACCCTGAACCGTGTTACAGCCAATCAGTGAAAAGACCACAATAACTAAAGCAATTACCAAAAGGACTTTTCTAATCATATTCTCACGCTCCTTTTTACTACTGATGAGATTAAAAGCCTATCCAAAAACCGGCTCAATTGCGGCCGGCTGCAAAGCCTGACAACAATATTTCGAGATATCCATCTAAAAACGCAGGTACCTCATATAAAATTATACAAACTCATGACAGGCCTGCCAAACCCAATTTATGACGGTTTGGCAATTAGAAACAAGGTTATTGGAAAAACAGCTTGATTTGTGAGAATTTGTGTTATAAGGATTAGTAAATGAAGGTTGGCAGCTTTAATGTGAATTCCCTGCGTGCCCGGCTGGATGTTGTGCTTGGCTGGCTGCGCAAGTCTAAGCCTGACGTCCTGTGCGTTCAGGAAACCAAGGTCCAGGACGTCGACTTTCCAGGCGATGCGTTCGAGGGAAGCGGATACAAATACGTCTTCAAAGGCCAGAAGAAATATAACGGCGTAGCGATTTTCAGCAAAGGTGAAATTTCAAACGTGGAATTCGGCTTCGCAGATGAGCCAAAGGACGAGGCCCGGCTTATAAAAACTGAAATCAACGGCATTGTAATCGTCAACACCTACGTTCCACAAGGGTATAGCCCCGAATCCGAGAAGTTCGAATATAAATTAGACTGGTTCAAGCGGCTCGGACAGTATTTTAAGAAGAATTTCAAGTCAACCGATCCGGTGCTGTGGGTAGGTGACCTCAATGTGGCACCGGAGGCGATAGACGTATATGATCCCATAGCGCTATCAGAGAACGTTTGTTTCCATCCTGAAACACAGAAAGCGTTGAAGAAGGTCATGAAGTGGGGATTTGTGGACGTGTTCCGGAAGCACTGCAAAGAGGCGGGCCAATATACGTTCTGGGATTACAGAATGAATTCCTTTCGGCGCAATCTCGGCTGGCGGTTAGACCATATTATGGCTACGGAGGTGCTGGCTAAAAAATCCGTTTCGTGTACGATTGATAAAGAACCTCGTCTTGTAGAAAGGCCGAGCGACCACACTCCTATTATCGCTGAGTTCGACTGGTGAGACAGTTCGGAATCTGATATAATCGGCCTGACGAACCGTAAGAAAGGAAATACAAGATGGATAAAGTACTGATAATTGTCGGCGATGCCACGGAGACCGTAGATACCCTTTATCCTTACTACCGTGTGCAGGAAGACGGTTTTGAGGCTGTCGTGGCGGGGCCTGAGAAGCGGCGGTATCACATGGTCCTGCACGAGATACCGCCGGACTGGGACGGCCAGGTTACACGTGAGTTTGAGGGCTATACTATTGAAGCGGACATCGCGTTTAAGGACGTCGACCCGGATGAGTATCTGGGTATTTTTTTTTCCGGGGGCCGGGCGCCGGAATACCTGCGGTACGATGAGGACCTGGTGCGCATTACGCGTCACTTCTTCGAGAAGAACAAGCCCATCGCGTGTGTATGTCACGGCGTGGAGATTCCGGCGTATGCCGGCTGTGTAAAGGGGCGTAAAATGGCGACGGTTCAAAAGTGCAAGTTCGACCTCGAAGTATGCGGAGGGACATTTGTCAATGAGGCGTGTGTTGTGGATGGGAACCTTGTGAGCGGGCGAACGTATCACGACCACGGACAGTATGTGGGCGTGTGGATCAAAATGCTCAAGGAGGCCCGTGAGGCGGGCAAGAAGTCATAACAGCAGAGGAGGAAGCCGGGTAACGGACGCAATCGGAGATGAACAGACAGCACAAACAAATCTCGCGACGAAAGTTTTTAAAGACGGCGGCGGTCGGTATTACGGCACCTTATATCGTTCCATCGTCGGTCTTCGGCATTGTGGAGCGAGAAGCCCCAAGTAATCGGCTGACAATGGGGCTCATCGGCTTAGGCAGTATGGGGATGCGGCACGTTAAAGGTTTTCTGCAGGAAGAGGACTGCCAAATCGTCGGGGTGTGCGACGTCGATGCCGGCAGGCGAGCATCGGCTCTCCAGGAGATAAACAAACATTACAACAACAAAGATTGCGCTAAGTATAATGACTTTCGTGAGCTGGTCCGGCGTGACGATATCGACACGCTCTGTATTTCGGTACCGGACCATTGGCACGCGATTATCGCGCTGGAAGGCGTCCTTGCGGGCAAGGATATTTACGGCGAAAAGCCGCTTGCACTGACCATAGCCGAAGGCCGAGCTTTGGTCGAAGCCGTCAATCAGTATAAATGCGTTTGGCAAACGGGGAGCTGGCAGCGCTCGACCTCGCACTTCCGGTTCGGGTGTGAACTTGTGAGGAACGAACGAATCGGGAAGCTGCAAAAGGCCGAAGTGGGTATCGGTCCGGGCTTCAAAGGGCCTGGCGGGCCGACGGTATATGGCATCAAGCCTCAGCCTGTCCAGCGGGTCCCGGAGGGCCTGGATTATGAAATGTGGCTCGGGCCGGCTCCGTGGGCGCCGTACACTGAAAAACGCTGCCACTGGAACTTTCGATGGATATTGGATTACTCAGGCGGTCAGGTGACCGATTGGGGCGCACATCATATCGACATCGCGCACTGGGGGATGGGCCGCGATGAGACGGGGCCGATCGAGGTTTCCGGCAACGGTGTATTTCCCGAAGATGGCTTGTGGGACGCGGCGGTGGATTATGATTTCGAATGTAAATACGCAAACGGGCTTGTGATGCACGTGGCAAGCAATAACCATTTACGCCAAGGTGTGAGGTTTGTC
Organism: Planctomycetota bacterium; assembly: GCA_019456145.1. Taxonomy (GTDB): domain Bacteria; phylum Planctomycetota; class Phycisphaerae; order Sedimentisphaerales; family Anaerobacaceae; genus CS2-K091. Next base: position 49,492 of record VRUL01000038.1, on the reverse strand, counting down.
GGCGAGAGAGGGTGGGTACACATCACGCGAGGCGGTCTGGATTCAAATCCAAAGAGCTTACTTAAAGAAAAGATCGGCCCCGATGAAATACACTTAGCAAGGCCATCAGGTGACCACCGTCAGGGTCATCGGCGGGACTTTCTGGACTGCGTCAAGACACGAGCAGAGACCGTCAGTTCGGTTGAGGTGGGACATTGCTCAGCTATCCCGGCACATTTAGGTAATATTGCAATGATCGTCGGGCGAAAGATTCGTTGGGACGCGCAAACCGAAAAGATCATCGATGATCCGGCTGCCGCCAGAATGCTCAGCCGTCCTATGCGGGCACCGTGGCGGTTATAGAAACCGGATTGTTTAGAGGCAAAATACTCCCCTATTGTCGCTGAGTTCGGCTGGTGATTCAGTCAGCTCCTTTTCTTTTATAGACGACCCTGCCGCCGACAATGGTATAATCCACCAGAGCTTTCATTATTTTTTCCGGCTGGATTGTCGTTAAATCGTCACGGAAGATGACCATATCGGCCAAGTATCCTTTTTTAATGATTCCCTTACGGTCATCCATAAACTCAGCGTATGCAGAATCCAGTGTATAGAGCTTGATAGCTTCCTCCATAGTAAGACATTGATCGGGAAACCAGCCGGGGCCGGATTCACCGGCGCGGTCTTTTCGTGTAACCGCAGCGTATAAACCCTCAAGCGGGTCGAGCGGCTCAACAGGATAATCAGCGCCGAAAGCAATTTTGGCGTCTGCATTAAGCAGGCGACGCCAGGCATAAGCACCTTTGCAGCGTTGGCGCCCGATGCGTTTTTCGGCGAAGCGTTTGTCGGTAATACAGTGAGTAGGCTGCATTGAGGCAATTACGGCAAGCTCGGCAAAGCGTGGTATATCATCAAGGGCAAGAACCTGGGCGTGCTCAATGCGATGACGGCTGTCACGCTTGCCATTTAGCTGACGAACCTTTTCAAATGCGTTGAGGACCCAGTGATTGGCCTTATCGCCTATCGCGTGAATACCGATTTGGAATTCCATCTTATCGGCGGCAGCAATACGACGTTCAAGTTCGGCATATGTCATCATAGACAAACCGCTTTTAGAGGGTTGGTCCTCGAAGGGTTCATAAAATAAAGCCGTGCCCGAACCAAGTGTGCCATCTATAAATCCCTTAAGAAAACCGAAGCGTATCCAGTTATCTTCGAGCGGATATTTTTTCCGTAATTCAATGTAACGTCTCAGCTGTTTTTCGTTGGAGGGTAAAGGCTGACCAATATAGAGGCGAAGAGTCAGCTTTCCCATATCCCGGAACTGCTGGTAAATTTCAAAGCCGTCAGAAGGAATCTGCACAGTTGTCACTCCGAGTCTGGCTGCGCTGTCGAATGCCGCCTGCCATTGCCTGATGCGGCGCCGGCGTTGTTGTTCAGGGGTTTTTCTGGCCTCGACAGCTCCATATTTCAACAAGCTCTGAGCCTTTTCTCTGAAGATTCCTGTTGGCTCACCGGTAACGGCGTCTTTTTGGATTTCTCCGCCGAACGGGTCGGGTGTATCTTTTGTAATGCCGGATTTTTTGATGACGTAACTGTTTACCAGAACGGAGTGACCATCGGCACGACCAAGGACCACAGGATTGTTTGGCGAGACCGGGTCGATAAGTTCTTTGGTGGGCCATTTTTTGTCATAGAACATTTCATGTTCCCAGGCCCCGCCTCTAATAAGCTGGCCCGGTTCTGCCATCACGACCTTTTCGGTCACCTTTTCGGTAATTGTCCGGGGGTCGGTTGTATATCGCAGATCGATATAATCGGGGTCAATGCCTTCGAAATGACAATGAGCGTCATTAAAGCCGGGAACAACCAATCGACCTTTTGCGTCGATAACCCTGGTTTTGGCCTTTTCAATATAGTGTTCAATGTCACTGTCCGAAGTAACGGCGATTATGAACTCACCTTTAATCGCAATGGCTTCGGCGAAGCGATTGCCCCCGTCGATAGTAATGACTTTGGCGTTTCTTATCACAAGGTCTGCCGTCGATTGTGCATATAACCCGGAGCTTACCGCGATAAGATGCAATACGGAAACAGCGATGGTGAAAGCAAATAACTTTTGCAGTTTTTTCATAACGCAACCTCCACTAAAATCGGCCGGCAAAAAATAATTAGGCCTGAATTGATCGAACCACTTGGGGAACCAGGATTCGGACCTGGACTAACTGATTCAGAGTCAGTCGTGCTACCGTTACACTATTCCCCATTTTTTTCGACGCTTGCTTTTTCGCTGCAAGAATCGCGTCTTTTGCCTTAAAAAACGTCTTTTTCGACTTTTCTGAGTATACTTGGTCTTCCGGATCCTGTCCATCAGAATCCGCGGAAGTTCGAGGTTTTCCATCAAAAAATGTCAAGTTTTGCGCCAAGTTTTTCACATCATTATTTGTACCCATAGCGATATGGGAAAATTGAAAGTTAACGCAACACTGGAACTATGTTGGAGGATAAATTGCACAGGAGAGATTCATGTCGTACCGAAGCGTTTTCGCAGGAGTAGGAAATAGGCAATGTCGTTTTCTGTGCCGTTGACAGAATCGATGTAAGGCGGTTGATCTGGGGATCCGTGAAGGACAGAGTGATTATTTATTGCGACGGCAGAATGAGCGCCGTGGTTTTGCGTGTGTTAACCGCCTCCGATTTCGGATCCAGGAAGTACTATCCCAGCACATTGTTGAATTCCGAAGAGGCCTTTGTACAACTAAGACAACGATTTACTATGCCAATATTGCTGCTGGATTGATGGTTGCTCAGTTTGCAAAGCATTTACGCCAACTGCCGATTGATGCTGATATCCAACTTAATCTACCGGCTTCGGAACTATGTGTTGCTCCGGGCTGTTAACAATTTCCGACAGCGAAGTCTACAAGGACCGCTGTCCGAGTATCATCCAAAAGAATGAGAGGTAAAACACATGTCAAAAGAATCAGAGCACAAGACTAACATAATAACAGCAGTAAGCCTACTGGATGCCTTAATGGAGTCTGGAGTGCAAGATGACTTTGAGATATGGCTGTCATCCGACGAAGAGGGAAATGAGTTCTTGCCGATGCCGGTCAATCCCGAATTGAGCCTGGCTATCAACGGAAGCAGGAAGAGAGTTGTGTTCTTTCCCTCACACCGGCGATTTCTTTCATTTTTTTCGCCGCAGCCTTTTTGAGTTGCGGTTTTTGGTATGGGGTAGTGGGAGCTATATAATTCTGTTTTTTGTGTTTTTCATTCCTTGTTTTATTCGCGCAATTAGGAGAATATAATTATCATAGCAAAGAGTGTGGCAAGCTGGTTTTACCTATTGAAGGAATATTAGCAAATGACTGAAAGCCGACAAATCATTCACGTTATTATGGATGCCTTCTATGCCTCGGTAGAACAGCTTGACAATCCTGAACTGGTTGGAAAGGCTGTAATTGTCGGAAGTGATCCCAAACAACGAGATGTGGTTAGTGCAACATCTTATGAAGCATGTGAGTTTGGAGTTCACAGTGCAATGCCTATGTCGAAGGCAATCAGATTATGCCCCAAACCGATAATTACCACACAAATAGACATTATGATCTGCTCTGCCCTATGATTGTCGTTACACTCTTTGCTGGCACGGTCAACATGAAACCGGTAGGGTTGTTAAGAATAAACGGTTGGAGTGGCTGCCAGTAAGCGATTTCTGTAGATTGTTCTCCCCATAAGTTTCCACTCAAGCTTACACCAGCCATATTGACATTAAGCTCTCTTTTGGTAGATGCATTGTTGATGAGTACCAGCACCATACATTTCTGACTATCATCCCGAAAAGCCGTAACCTGCACCAGGGGATCGCTACTTGCCGCCTCAATGCGGATTGCTCCCTTTTTGATCCAGCGGGCATAGTGGCCAATGGCATAGCCCATTCCAGTGATATAGACGGTCTCTGTATCATTGTCAATGAGAACAATAGTCTCTTTTGCGGAAAATAGGTCATTATTACCAAAGTGCTCCTTATGCGAAATGGTATCCCACATATTGTTCATTCCAAAATATGCAGAGGCATTCGCGTAAACCAGCTCATCATGGATATGGATAGCCCGGCCCCGCAGATTGTCAAAAGACCTTGGGTCGACTTCGCCATGGGAGACCTCTGTCATCCAGACAGGAATGTTATACTTCTTGCCAAGATCACGTAATTGTTTGCGTATTGCAATTCGCTTGCGATCCGGCTTTCCCCTTCCGGATGTTCTAAGAATTTTGGGTATGCTGGCATACACCGATCCGTAGGGATAGGGATGATAACCGATCGCGCCTACGTACTCTCTCGCCTCTGGATCGGAGAGAACAGCAGTAATGGTTTTAAGAGACTTTTCTTCTGTTTCCTCATTGGGAACCACGAATTTGATATCACGAAAACCCTCGTTACGCAGCCTGGCGCCTGCACGTTTAACAATATCAACCACGTCATGGACAGTTCCGTTTAAAAGTTCCCTATTGCCACTCAGAGGCTCATTGAAGAGCATTTGAAAACGTGGGACTACACCAAAGGTATCCCGCCAATAGATTTGACCGGCTGCAACCTGTTCAGCCGCCTCATCCAGATAGCAATTGTAGTCAGTATTTCGAATATGGTCCAGCCAAGGAGTGGCCCAGCGCACATTAATCTTTTGCCCGAGAAAGTAATTATCAAAACCAAATTGCTCAGCGAGGTCGACTACCTTTTCTTTCATTACATCCGCCCTAAAGGTCTGAAAACCTTTCCAGTTAAATTTGAAAGGATCGTTATTATCATTTGCCCGCTGCTTATACGACCCTGGACTTTCCAGCAAAGCTACCTCCAGATTGCCCATACTGATCCCGACCTGATTGTAGACCGCGTCAATCGCCTTAGCACGGAGAATGGGGCCAAGGACATCACCTATTCCTTCGTATACAAGCGGAAGATGAGTCGCCCCAAAACCTTCCATGGTCTGATGTTCCCTGGTATTATCTACGATGATCTCAACCTGGGTAATGGTGGGATCATTAGGATTCTCGGCGCATGCACTCAAATACATCAGGAGAAAACCTAAGAGAAGGAGATCAAATTTTTTCATACTCCCCTCCGTAGGCTAATTCTTCCCAACACAGTGGGGTGAATTTTGAGCCTTTTATACACCCATATCGCCATCAAAACGTTCCATGAAATTTTGCTGATTACTGTTGCGATTGCCGCGCCTTCCAAACCCCATATGGGTATGAAAAATGCGTTAAGAATAACATTCAATAAGGCACCGATCCCCACACCTACAGTAGCGTCGCGTTCGTAACGGGTCATGAGGAGCAACAAAGCGACTGGTCCCAAGGCAATATGAATGAGATTACCAATACTTAAAATGGACAGGGCTATTTGCCCTCGTGTAAAGTCAGGGCCAAAAAGCAATAAGAACCAATAGCCGAATATCAGCAAGCAGGCCATAATAGGCAGAGACAGTAATAATATCAGGCGTGTAATTTTTGTAACGATGCGTTGTAATCGCTCATAGTTTTTCTCAGCATAGAGACCAGCAACAGTGGGGCCCAAGGCCAGATGTATGGGCATCAGAACAAGCATGATGAGTTCAGCACCCCGGCTGGCAGCGTGATAAATACCCACGGCTTCTGCCCCTTTTATGGCCCCTAACATCAGAATATCGGTCCGTGAATTAATAATGTGCAAACCACCGACAAGCATCATGAATAATCCACTGCTCAACCATGTCCGTGTTTCGTATACAGGGGAAGCATTCCTGGCAGATTGGGGAAAAACTTTACGAAGCAGTTTCATACTAATAATGAGGGCCGCCCCGGTAGCCACAATATTCATTCCCACTGCCCAGGAAGCAGTTATACTCCCTTCAACAAATAAATATACTACTCCTATCAAAACAATGAATAAAAGAGGATGAAAAAGCATTTCCGGTAATTGTCCAAGCACTAAATGATAAAGACCCTGCATAGCCGTCCGTCTGATGCGCATCAGAGCTGTCAAAGGCAGTAATATTAAAGCTATCAATAAGGGAAATAATATCTGGGGATCGAGATGCGTTCTTAAAATCCACAAGACAACTGCGGATAACAATGCTATCCCTGAAGAGGTAAACAGAACCGTTCGTTTCGCCCATTCCATAAGACCAGTCATAAGTCCCCATGCAGAACGAGTCTGATAGGATGCAATGTTGCGAGTGAGTAATCCGCCCAGACCCAAGTCTGCGGCAATACCCAAGACGAGAATCCAGCTTAGCGCATAAGCATAAGCGCCGTAACCTGCGCTGCCTAACAGACGAGCCAGAATCACGCTGATAACAAAGAGCAGGCCGTTAAAGGCAATATTGAGGCCAAAAACACCAGTCGCACTTCTGACAAAACGATTACGTAAGGTTTCAGACTCCTCTTTGCCGAGAAAAATTTGAGTTAAATCCCACATACGATATCCTAATTTAATGGATAATGTGGTCATAATATTAAGCTAACCTTATGCCCGTATCTTCCTCGACCAGGCGACGGAAAATTTCAACAAATGCGTCTTTTGAAAACGGCCGGAACCGGGGCGATTTAAGATACTCCCGGACATTTTCCTTATACTGCCGGATATCTTTTTCACTCAATGACTTCAGGTAGCTCCTCAGCTCTTCATAATTCTTAAACCGCCTCATGTCAATAAAACATTCAGATGGAACATGCTCTTCGATATCAGGCGATCCCCAGTATATAGGTATGGTCCCGGCAAAGAAGCAGTCAAATATTTTTTCCGTAATCCACCCCTTGAGTATCATGTTCTCAAAACATAACGCAAATGTATAGTTCCCAAGAGTTTCTGATTTTGAAACTGCGGGACCACAATATACTCGTCTAGCTGCAGCAAGCAAAGGGTCAGGTATCACCTTGTCCCACTGATGTTCAAGGTACCTTGTGATACGTCTAATTGTTGCGGGTATTATGGTCTTTCCCAATTTGTATGAAGGCCCATCCCATCCTACTCCATAAAGATCAATTTCTCCGGTGCGACTAAAAAACTCTATAGCCCGCAATCTCTCGGTATAAAGTTCCTGCCAGTAGATACATGGGAGTTTATTTGCATTGATCATTACAAGAAACTTTCGGTCTTTTTTACTCCAGATAGCATCATGAACCTTTTCGAAAGATTGTGGCCAACAAAATGATTCAAGGCGTAAAGGTTCTCCGATAAATGGTTCGAGAGATTTGCTATCACTCCAAGAATATATTCGCTTGAAGTGTCGACTAACATGTGGCATCTTACGATAAAAAGTAGGTTCTACTACAGGACACTCCATCGCGAAAAATGCACTAATAATAACATTGCTGAGTTTCGCCACTTTTTTGTAATTATTAATATTCCCAACAGATATATAGATATTAATTTCATCAGTAGACGATGTTGTTAAAAAGTCTGCAGTGTGTACTGAAATCCCTCGTGATGTAAAGAATTTGTGAAGGAAGACCCAAGGAGCTAAGATTTGATCTCCATTAAGACTGCAAAGTTCGATGTTGAACAATCTGTCATTCAGAAAGTGATGTGTAGGAGGGTCAATGTACAGTTTAATTTTACTTGTTTCTTTCATTGTGCCAACTAGTATCATAAAATTTATCCTTCGATTTATCAAAAAAATCGACCGATATGCTTGCACGGCCAATTATGTGTCCAAAGAAATCTTTTCCTCTCTCTTTGAGTACGCTAATATATCCCCTAGCAAAAGAGCCTCTGAAATACTGTTCAATACGCTTTGCGAATCGTTCTTTCTCTTCGGTGAATCTATAAGTGGATACCTTCGTCGCAACAGCAAAAACAAAGGCGGGTTTCATTTTTGGTCCTAGCGAGAAAATAATTTTATCTTGAAAATCAGATAAGAGCATGTGAATTCCGCTGGCAGTAAACCGCCAGTAATCAGAAGGAAAACCATGCAGACGTAAATTAAATGGAACACTTATAACCAACAATCCGTCATCCCTCAAAACCCGGTGTGCCTCTGAAATTGATTTGTGAGGATCGGGTAGATGCTCTAGGATTTCCAGCATTATTAATGTACCTACAGAACATTCGGAAAAGCGTAATGCTTGAGCATCTTCAATACGATCAACACCTGGACCTTTTCGAATATCACAACCAATATATTCCAGTCCCTTGAAAAAAGGTCTGAGATCACATAGTTTCTCGTAATTTGGCATATAGAAGGAACCTATCTCAACAACTGGTCCTAAACTTTTGAAGTTCTCAGAAAACAATTTTACAGAAGTTTTAATAGCACGTCTCATTTTCTTATAAACAAAAATTAATTATTAATAAATTTTACATCCATTTAGCAAGCCAGTGCCGGAGAAAGTACAAACTGTGGGTTAGAGAAATCCTGTTATTCTTTCCCGTGGAATGGGGACCGGTCATTTCATTCATGATGGTTGTATCGAGTATTTCATGAAGCAGGTTACTTCCTCGGTCTTCCATAAACTGCTGGCGCAAAACTCCATTGATCCAATTCTCCAGGGGCATGGCAAATCCCTGTTTTTTTCGATATAAGAGCGAGTTAGGCAGCCATGATCTTAAGGCTGATTTAAGCGCTTCCTTGGAATGATTTCTATCAGCCAGCAGATGGGATGGAATCTTTCCCGCCAGGGCAATCATATCTCTGTGTAAGTAAACGGGCCGAACTTCTAACGAGACCGCCATACTCGCCCGGTCAACCTTGACCAAAATGTCACCACTTAATGTCAATTTCAAATCCAGGTAGCGCATGGAGTTCACTAAACCTACCTTTTTCGGTGGAGCATTACGAAGCAATTTAGAAACAGCATCCATAGGGTTATAGTTTTTCAGCGCCTCAGATAGAGGACCTCTGGCAGCAGCGCGTATCGTAGAAAGAGAAAAACCAGTATTTAGCATGTTAAATAACATGGCAGATGCGTCCATTCCATAGTCCGATAGCACTTTGCGAAATTGGTTTGTTTTCGGGAAGAACAAAGTTGCCCCATTAAAAAGCAGCCTGGCTAAGGAACTTGGAATGATTTTTTCTATATCCCGCCTCATGCCCAATCGCTGGTATTTTTTATAGCCGGCAAACATTTCATCACCTCCATCACCCGAAAGGGCGACTGTAATGTTTTTTCTTGCTTCCCGGCAAAGATAAAACGTGGGCAGGTAAGAATAGTCATTAAACGGTTCATCATAGTGCCACAAAATCTTTTGAAATACTGACATCACGTCATTGGCAACCAGAACTTTTTCTTTATGAGTTGTTTTATAGAGCTGAGATACTTTATGCGCCCAGGGGCGTTCATCATAATCATGCTCTTGAAATCCAATTGTGAAGGTATTTACAGAACAACCGGCCTTGCTGAGAGCAGCCGTAACCGATGAGGAGTCCACACCACCGCTGAGAAAAGATCCCACCGGAACATCCGCAAAAGCCATCTCTTTGGCAGCCATTTGCAATGTTTCCAGAATTCGCGGCCCCCAATCAACTACTGAATGATCAGGATCAAACTCCATGTCCCAATAAGCCACAGGATCATTGACCAGCAGATCGGTGCTTCCGGATTTCTTCTCAACAGACATCCGGTGGCCTGGCGGGAGTTTAAAGCAGCCGTCCCAAATGCTTTTAGGATCCACAACAAATCCGAAGAAAAGATAGTCCACCAGGGCAGGATAATGAATATTCTTGTTGAATCCAGGCCAGAGCAAGAGCGCCTTAACTTCCGAGGCAAAAACGAAACTATTCCCTACTACCGAGTAATAGAATGGCTTTTCTCCGGCACGGTCCCGGGCGCAAAATAAACGTTGCTTAACTGTATCCCATATAGCAAAGGCAAACATACCAGACAACCGATCAAGACACCGCTCGCCCCAGTATCGGAAGGCCTCTACCAGTACCTCGGTGTCTGATTGAGTACGAAATGAGACACCCCGTGTGCGCAACTCCTCACGCAGACTTTTGAAATTATATATCTCGCCATTGAAGGTAATAACAAAACGGCCGTCATAAGAAATAAAGGGTTGATTAGCCTCAGGGGAGAGGTCTATGATTGTCAAACGCCTGTGCCCCAAGCAGACCCTGGAATCATCTGATATCCAGGTGCCGGCATAATCAGGGCCACGATGCGCCATAGTGTCACGCATCTTCTCAATTATTTTTTCCTCTATAGGGGCTGCAGAAATTGCTCCAACAATACCACACATATTTATATTTACCCCTTATGCCAACGCTGGTAGAAAATATTTGCAATCAATTTGATCTTGGGTATACGCGTAAGAAACAGCATTGTAAAAAACAAAATCAGTAAACGCCATCGTTGTATCCTGGAACTTCCCAGTAACTTACCTAATTTTATTTGGCTCAGAATCACCTGTGATTCATTGCGCTGGTTAAGGATGTAATGATTGATGGCGCGCATAAGTTTGTCTTCTGCACGATGGGCATCATAGGCAGCTAAGGCATCAGGAGTTGCTATGGCCTGCCCGCCATCTTTAAGGTAAAGGTCCATAATACGAAAATAACGTTCCTGATCTGTGCGTAGGTGATGATATCGTTTAGCTGAACTATTGTGGCCATGTCTATACTGAATCAAATATTCTTCTAGTATCCCTATTGGATATTTCCTGACTATTCTGAGCCACATCTCCAAATCTGATGAATTAAGGAATTCTTTATCCCTATAAACTCCAACATCATGGTAAACCGAAGTAGGAACCATATTACTGGGGCATACTAAGAGTCGATTTTTATAACGAAGAAGGGCATTAAAAATTACTCGATAATCAAAAGGCCGACCTCCTCTAAGTTCTGGCTGGACTTTAAATCTTCCAAATTCACGGCCTTTAGCGTCTATAAAGACAGATTGGGTAAATATAGCTCCTGCCTCAGGATAGTGTTGAAAAAACTCTACTTCTCGTTCAACAATCCGGGGGTCATATATATCATCGGCATGATAAAAGGCAATATATTCGCCTCTGGCCTTAGCAATGCCATCGTTCATGTTGGCATAAATCCCCCTGTTATTAGGCTGTCGGCAACAAATTATTCGGTCGCCATAGGATGCAATGATTTCCGGAGTACCATCCGTTGATGCATCATCCATAACCAGCACTTCTGTTTGTTGATACGTCTGAGCAATTATTGAGTCAAGGCTTTCCAGCAGGTACTGTTCCCCATTGAAGACAGGAACGATGATTGAGACTAAGGGCAGACTGGATACCCTTTCAATCATATTTTATTCCTCCTCCACTCACGCGGAGTGATAATGCTGTGGAAAGTTCCCAATTCGTTTGGTTTGTCTAAAGGCTTTAAACAGTATCCAAAGCTATCTAAATACTCAGTTAGCTCTTGTAGAGATGAGCCACAGTTTTTCATTTGTTTAGGATGAATCTCACATAGTATTGTAATCTGGTTATTTAGTAACAAATTTTTAGCGCCACGAAGAACCATTAATTCAGCTCCTTCAACATCAATTTTTAAAATATCAGGGAATATATCTCGGTCCATGCAAAATTGATCCAATGTTATAGCAGTTACGTCAATCTTGCGGGCCGGGGTATCAAGGTACTCAGGATTCAAAACCTCTACATTTTCCCTGCCCAGCGACGCTGCCATACTCAAGCCGTACGTGTAGAAGGGCACTATACCGTTGACATCGGATACCACTGCTGTAACCAACTCAATCCGGTCTTGCCACCCATTCAAGGAAATGTGACGCTCAAGAATCTTGACAGTCTCTGGAGAAGGTTCGAAAGCATAGACCTGCCCCTCTTTTCCTACCCGTTTTGCAGCTCCCAGTGTAAACAGACCGATGTGAGCACCTATGTCGAAGACCGTCATTCCTTCTCTAATCCTTTGAACAAAAGGCTGATAAAAAGAGGGCTCGTACACCCTTTGATCAAATCTGTCATAGCGGGAACCAAAGATATATAACAATTTAAACACATCTTCGTTAATGTGGGTTGAATAGCCATGTCGATTAGAAAACCACTCAAATACCTTTTCCCAAAATGGCTCCACCTTTTCCCAGAGCCACCTTTGATTTTTCAAGAAACGCGAATGGCGAATTCTTGAGCTGATACGGTGTATTATTTCAAGCATATCTTCTTATCACTCCGTCAAAAGTACACCCAGCGGCGAAGTTGCTCCTTTTGCATCAAGGGTTGCAGTGTACCACCTGATTGTAACGAGTGAATTTCCGAGCGATTTTCATTTTACTTTCCTTTAATTTTTCCGTCGATCCACGAATATAAACGTTCAAGACCATTTCTTAAATCAATCCTGGGTTCCCATCCCAGGATTTTTTTAGCCTTGCTATAATCCGCGCATCTTCCTCTATCTCCTTCAGGTCTACTTATATCATATTGTATCTCAACATCTTTTCCTGAAATAGAAATAATGGTTTCAGCAATTTCTCTAATTGATATACAGATATCCGGCCCAATCTGAATTGTTCCTTGCCCTAATCCCTTATCTTTAGCCAAAATAAGTGCATCGACTACATCATCCACATGAACGAATGCTCTCCCTTGTGCCCCACTGCCCCATACCACAAATGGATTCTCCGGGGCAAAAATTGCCTTCCTGATTAAAGAAGGAATAACCTGACTCTTTTCTTTTCCATAATCACAAGGAGCCCCGTAAACATTATGAAGAACAAGTACTGAAGTAGGAATATTCGCTTCCTTCTCCATAAGAAGAGCCTCGTACTCTCCCATGAGTTTGCTCCACCCATAAGCGGATTCCGGAGATGCAGGATATTGATCTTCCTCCTTCAACGGCCGAGCTTCAACACCAGATTGAAGATGTGCCGGAAAACTGCAAGCTGTTCCGACATAAATAAATCCTTTAACAGGATGTTTTCTTATTGAAGTTATGACATTTGTATTGATAAGAATGTTATGATTAAAAACACTTCCCTGATTACTAAAAACATAATCAATACCGGCGACCACATCTGCCAAGTGGTAAACATAATCAATTTCATCTAGCAGGTTATCGCACATCCCTGGCTTGATTAGGTCGCGTTTAAAAAAACTCTTTTCCAAATCAATAACAGGTGTTCCTTGGTCATCATACAAATATTCTAATTTACCCCTCCAGAGATTATCAACAACCTTTACCTCATGCCCAAGTCCGACAAGTCTTTTAACTAAATTCGAGCCAATCATCCCGGCCCCACCCGTTACTAAAATATTTTTCATAATCACAAACTCTTTATAACTCTTTATTTATCTTGAACAGCCTTATGAATTTTTGCCAACTTATAAGTTTTGCCCATCCGTATTCTCCGTCTGCAGAAGCACACCCTTTTCATTCTTCCTTGAGGTAGATCGTTTTTCCTTCTACAGGTTTTTTCTGATGCTGAACCGGATATACACAAGCTGAGCTCGCAAAACAGACCCGGTCGATTTTGGCCTTATATGCTTCGTCAAAGACGATTCCGTCCAAGACAAGATTTGACGCACAATCAGCAGGATGAGTGTCAATAAATCCTCGGCCACCGTGACAGGCTGCGAGATGGAAAACAACCTCATTTCCTTTTATAACTTTTCGGGTAAAGTCACGGTCACGCAGGTCTCCCTTTTGAAAATCAATACCGTTTAAACTATCCTGCAGGTTCTCCATCTTCCCGCTGGAGAGATCATCTGCTACGCGTACATCTGCGCCAAGGCTGAAGAGTTTGTCCACCAGATGACTGCTGATGAATGAGGCTCCACCCGTTACAAGAACCTTCTTATCATTCCAGTAAGGCATAATATTGTTCCTCCTTATAATTCTTGTCTTCTTTTATCATTCATAATCCCTTAGTTAAAAATTCTTAGTAGAATTATCATATGTAAAAATACGGGTTAGCAGATGTAAGAAAGAGTTAATCGCGTATGAACAGGCTATCTTAAAGTGTGCAGTGAAACTTCATATTAGAAGTAATTGACAAAGTCACAGGCGCTACACATAGAAACTCCTTTCCGCCCTTGATCTAATAGTTTCTTCCTTATCAACTAATAAGATGTATTATTCCATGCATCAATTATTTTATCATATACAGGCTGGCGGTTTTGTTAAGCATTGGTTGGCGATTATTCATAATTTCCTGAAAAATACTCTTTTACTATTTCTACGAATGGACGTGGGTTGTATCTCAATTTTTTCTTAGCTTTAGTAGAGTTATAAAATAAAAAACGATTTGCGCTGTAATGGAGATCCCAGGTCATAGGCGGATGTTTTCTTATCAGACAACCCAGTGGTTCTAAAACCATTGCAGCTAAGCGGGTTGCAAGGGCTGGAATAGTCACGAAATTCCTCTTTAATCCGAGAAATTCGGCCGCTGTTACTAGCATTTTACGGTAGGTAAGATTCTCTCCACCTAGAATATACCGTTGCCCTTTCTCTCCTTTTTTTATTGTCTGAATAATTCCATCCACTACATCTGACACATGAACAGGAGTTAGCCCACCACGAAAATGCAATACGATTCTGTTTTGTTTTACCTTCTCTATCATCTGACTACCGCGATATTTACCCAAAAAAGGCCCAAAGATAGAACTGGGATTGATAATAACTGCATCTAATCCTTGCTGAACTCCTGATATGACCTCTTTTTCTGCGAGGTATTTTGATATGTGATAATTTAATCCGCTTTCTAAAAGATTAAAATGAAAGGTTTCATCTATTGGTGCCTCTGACGTAGAAGGGATTCCAATCGCTGCAATGCTGCTTATTTGGATGAGTCGTTTAACCGAGTGTTTCCTGCAGGCTTCGACAATATTTCGTGTCCCGCAAATGTTAATATGATTTTGAAGATCTTTGAGTTGCCTCCAGCACAGTACATGTGCGGCGGCATGCACAACGATATCCTGCCCCTTTACAGCCTGATCCAATGAGTCTCTATCTGTTACATCGCCGATAATTTCTGTGAGGTTTAGTCCCTCAATGGCATCCTTATGTGATGATGCTCTTGGCAATACACTGACATCATATCCATCGTTAACCAATCTCCGACACAGGTGAGAACCCAGAAAACCCGTTGCTCCGGTAACCAATACCTTCATGATACGAGTTTCCTTTCAAAATGCTTTTTCCTAAAAGAAAATATTGTATGTGCAATATAGTAACTGATTGAATCCGCCAAAGATTTCATAGATTGATAGACCCAGCCCGTACGATTATCGTCTTTTAAGATACCTTTACGATTCATAAGATAGTTCTGTATGAATTGGGCTAGATGAAGCAGAGACTGTATCTGTTTTTTAGATAGATTTTCATTACCCATCATAGTCTCATGGCAGTTAATATAGGCAAACTTATCTTCAGTAATCAGTTTTTGTGAAATAGCCTATTCCCTGAGTTTTGTTCCAATTAAAGGAGCTGCTGCTGTAAATTGGACCCAATTCGGCCTTAAATCAATGGCAAAGGCAATTGTCTCAAGAATAGTCTGAGCAGTATCTCCTGGAAGCCCAATGATAAAGAAGCAAAAAGTCTTTATCTTTAACTGACGGCAAAACCTAACGATTTTTATTACATCTTCTTTGGGAATAGGTTTACGTCCGACATTGGCCTGCACTTCTACTTCGGAACTTTCAATTCCTATATTTATACCTTCACAACCAGCCCTGGCCATTGCTCTTAGGGTTTCTTCGTTTAAGCAATCTATGCGGGTTTCACATTTCCATTTAAAAGTGAGGTTTCGCCTTTTAATCTGTTCACAGATTTCAATGACCCGTTTTTGATTCAGGCTAAAGATTGGATCGCGGAAAATGATATACTGTATTCCAAGTTTATCTACAAGATATTCAATTTCATCAACGACATTTTGGGGAGAACGAAATCTCCAGGGTACCCCCTGACCAAGAGGATAAGTGCAATAACTACATCCGAAAGGGCACCCTCTGGATGTCAGCATCGGCAGAAACGACACATCAGATGTTGTAGAAGATTTAGGGAGCCTATATTTTTTGTATGGGAACATCTCCCACTTTGGCAGCGGCAATGAGTCAATATCTTTGGTTAGTGCTCGATCTGAATTTTCAATCCATCCTCTTCCATAGCGATAAGTAAGCCCCAAAATTTCCTCTTCTGATTTAGCTGTTATGAGATCATATACCGTCTCATCAGGCTCTCCTTTAATAATATAATCAATAGAGTTTTCTTTTTTGACTCTCCATGGTACTTGAGCCACAATTGGGCCAAAAATACCGATCTTTATCCCCTGTGCATTTTTTTTAATCTCCTGACAGATAGAAAGATCCCAATCAAGAGTG
Organism: Planctomycetota bacterium; assembly: GCA_019456145.1. Lineage (GTDB taxonomy): Bacteria > Planctomycetota > Phycisphaerae > Sedimentisphaerales > Anaerobacaceae > CS2-K091. Next base: position 33,231 of record VRUL01000038.1, on the reverse strand, counting down.
GGCGCAGAGGTACGAATTAATACAAGATTCTGCTCTTCCCCCGCAGAGTTGCTAATTCGGTCTGTTTTTTCCTTTAAATGCTTTCTTGTAAGCCCCAGCCCATTACATTCCAGTACATCAATGGATAGGTTTTTTTCCGTAAGGAAGCTGGCGAGATAAACCATATCCATTGGTGGAAAAGGAGGAGCCCCTAAAGGATAAAGCTGTCCGAATCCACCCATTGAGTCCTTGTTGGAAACAAAGCCCGTGGGATTAGGTGGATTTATAATAATAATTTTTCTGAAATTCATTTTTGTATTATCTCTTTGTAAAGGTTTATAGTTTTTTTAGCTACCTGTCCCCATGAAAATTTTTCAATGGCATAGTCTCGAATCTTAACTGAATTGTACTCTTGTTGCCGAGCCAGCATTTGTTCAATAGTATGTGCCAAGACCGTAGGATCTTCTCTTGGAATAAGAACACCGACATTATCATTAACTATGTCTTCCGGTCCTCCACATCTGGTAGCAATAACCGGCCTACCACAGGCAAGGGCTTCAACCAGCACAGCACCAAAACTCTCGGCCCTGCTGGGCAGTACAAGAAAGGCGCTTTCTTTCATATATTTTGCTACTTCAGCAGGAGATTTAATACCGGTAAATTCTACTTTGCCATCCAGCCCCATGTCTTCAGCCATAGCGTGCAGACATCTCTCCTGTTTCATCGTATCATTATAGAAACCTCCACCCACCATCACAAGTTTTGTATCCGGCCTTGTTTTAAGAACACACTTGATAGCTTTCAGGAGTAGATCAACTCCTTTATTAAAATTTATAAACCCAACATAGAGGACTTGATTTTTTTTAACGATATCGCCATTTTTGGGCGCAGTAAAAAAGGACCCATCTACTCCAATGGGAATGACACGTATTTTCTCAGGCTGCCCGGTAAAATGAACAATAGTATCCTTAACAGAACTACTGACTGAAATCAAAAATGCACATTTTTTTGCAGCATTGACTGCCTGCCAGCGCACTAACCGATTTTTGTCTATCCAGTTGGGCATCCAGGGAGCATGTTCGGTAACAACAACAGGAATGTTATACCGTTGTCCAAGCCACGCGCCTACAACTCCATCGGGATATATAAAATGAGCGTGAATAAGGTCAAAAGCAGACTGGCGATGAAGCTTATCTATTGTGCTGCGAACACCCAGATAATACGAAAACGCCTCTGTAAGATACAGGGACCTGCCAAATCCTACCAGAAACCGAGGATGGAATATCTCCACACTATCCTCTATAGAATGCCTTTCTATGTTCCGAAATCTACTATATCTCTCAAAACTTTTAACTGGAGGGAAATACGGAACAGGTGAAATCACCTTAAGCTCACAGGGACCAGCACAATGATGGACCAAACGTTTCACCCAAAGCCCCAGCTCTGGCAGCAGGGTATTTGGATAGCTCCGTGCAAGAATAAGAATTCTGTATGGTCTGGACAAGTGACTCACTCCTTCTATATCTTTTTTACCGTTAAGATAAAACCACTCCCTAACCATCTCAGCCTTTGGAAACGACATTGTTCAAGTCTCCTGGTTGCCCACACGGTTAAACGGGGGAATATTTCATCCAAAGGAGAGAGAAACAGATTAAAATTAAAATAGACTGTGTCTATTGTCTTTCCATCATATTTTTTTGCCAATTCAACAGCACCTCTTTTTGAATGTAGTTTAACGAATAATGATAGCAAGGCAAGAGGTTGTGGACGTCTTAGGATAAAATAGTAAATGGATTTTAGAAGATTAACAGTTGGATAAAAGACATAGGCACGCCAGACAGCAAAAGGACTGTATAGATTTGGGAAGGTTATGATGAGCGTGCCATCTTTTTTTATGACCCTCAGCATTTCCTTGATAGCCAATTCATATTTATCTATGCGGTCAATAACTCCCATGCAGATGACTAAATCAAAAAAATTATCCGCAAGCTCGAGTTTTGTCGCATCTCCAATAGAGAAGTTAACATTGTCCATTGTCCCGAATCTTTTTTTGCACTCATCTATCACATTAGGTGAAGCATCTATCCCGTAGAATTCATACCCTAAATCCGTTAATTCCTTTACCATAATTCCCGGTCCACACCCGATATCCAACACTTTCCCTTTTGATTGTTCGATTAATTCCAGGACTCGTTTCTTGCGTACACTAAATGCGTATCCACCAGGTGAGTTCTGATTATAAAGCTGAAAATACTTATGGGCTATGGAATCAAAGTAGACAATCTTATCTTCCTTAACCGGTTTTTGCCTATCACGGCTCATTTTTTGGCAAAAAATGTGATAAATCGGGCCAAACAGAAGCAGGAAGGCCTTAAATAGAGGTACATTACGTATCCACCGATATATTTTCACTTGAAATTGTTTCCAATTGCTAAAATTAGCAAGAGAAACTTCATCAATATCGGGAAGAGAAAAACGAACATCCGGAAAATGTTTTCCTAAAACTTTTTTCAATTCAAAGAAAGAAAGGAGTTTTATCTTTTTATAATCTACACCCTTGCGAAATTTTACATATTTATGCATCCAAGTTCGGGGAAGGAAGCCCACGCCCCAAATATACACATGGGGTTCCACTGTCAGGCTGAAACGGTTGGGCGTAGAAAGAAAAAACTTTCCTGGGGAACGCAATACTCGATTGCTCTCTGAAATAACCTTCTTTTGATATCTCGTATGTTCTAATGTTGCATTAGCAACGACTAGGTCAAACAATTCATCAGGAAACGGCAAATGTTCGGCACAGCAGCAGATAAGAGGAATCTCTATGCCGGCTTCTTCAAACCGCTTCTTAGCAACAATAAGCCATCGTAAGGCAATATCTGTTCCAACGACATTAGAATACCTCCTTGCCGCTGGTACCAGAAACCCGCCAGTGCCGCAGCCAATCTCCAGGACGTCCTGCGCATCTCTCCCCTTTTTTCCATTGCAAGAGTCCAATGCCTTCAACACAGCCTTTCCTTTTGCCTCTGCCGCCAATACACTACGAATAAATTTTTTTCTCAAATGATTCGGGGTTTCCGGACTATTACTCCAGTAAAACTCAAGTAAACCCGGAAAATCAAACCGATGGACATTTTCCATAACCAATCGAGTCCTCTTATAATCATCATCAAAACCAAGGTAAGGATCGCCAAATACCCTGAGATCCGGGATACCTGAGACAACAGGATATTTCTTTTCGCAACGATTACAGGTTAATGTATCATCGTTTTGAGAAAGCTGCCCCTTGCACAATGGACAGCAGATCGACAAAGAGGTCAGTATTTTTTCCATATATTGCCACCTATCATTGCCCGCATCAGTTGAAATGGCTGAAAAACAATGCTTGGCCACAAAAAAATCTCGTTCGTACAATAACACCTCTTTTTCTTTATATCGCGCCGCAGTTGTTCAGCTTCCGGAGAATGCCATATTTCAAAAAAGCCCCTCTTTCTTAGATTGCCCGAAGGTTTACTAAATTCACAGAAACTTACATCTCCGTTGGCATACACAACAGCGCTGAGAATGCCGGCAAGGCATGGTATGACCTGTTGCTGCTGCAAAGTAATTTTTCCTTTGGCCCACTGAAGCATAGGCTCAACAATAGCACCAAAACGGCCTTTTTCTCTATCCTTCCACAGGACATCTACGTGTTTCCAGAGATCGCGGTATGCCTCTAATTGGGGAGTTTCTAATGTTTGGTTCTTCCTGTCTCCACGAACCATTGCAATATTATGATGGTCCATAGAAGGACATTGGTTATAAAGAAAATCTGTCAATCTACGAATTTCAGCTATATTGTCAGAGGTTACTGTAGAGATAGAATGAATCCGTAACCGTTTATCCTTTTTCTGAATCCCTTCCAGCATTGTATAAGACTCCATAGCTTTCTGGAAAGATTTGCTATCTCCTCTTAAATTGTTATGATACTCAGCCATACCATCTAAGGAAATTTCAATCACTAAAAGTTGTAATGCTGGTTCCTTTAAGATCTCTTCAATATGCCGTTGCATTTTATCTGGGAAATAGGCATTAGTGGGTATATAAATCTGTTTAACCTGGTTGTTGTGTATAAAGAATCTACATATTCCACCCAATTCTTTACGGATAAAGGGTTCCCCACCGGACAGATTAAGATTTTCAAAGCTTCCATAATCTTTTGCAAAAGCGATGATCTCGTCAAATGTAAGATCGTCCTCTTTATTCAAACTCCTCCAATAGAAACAATGCCCACATTTCAGATTACAGACAGAATTAATAAATAAAATAAGAAATGGAGGTGTTTTCATCCTACCATCAGAACCAGCCTGGACGGAAAGCCTTATATGACGTTGTATTCTTTCAATGAGATTCATTTCGCTATTACCCATTTGCCGTTTGCCAGAGCACATCCATTGTCTTCTCAGCGGTCTTCCTCCAGGTTATTGATCTTGCCCGTTCAATTCCTTTTTCAGCCAGCTCTTTTCTCAAAGCAGGATTAAAGATCAACCTTTCCATTCCTGATTTGAGGTGTTCTACTGAACTGTCTTTCACTAAACAAGTAACATCTCTGGCGAATTCTGATAAGCTTCCTTTGTCTACAGTTACCACCGGCGTGCCACAAGCCATAGCCTCAACGACAGGAATCCCAAAGCCTTCCGCTTCTGAAGCAGGGAATATAAACAATTCGGCGGCATTATAGAGCGGAGGCAGGTCCGTGTGTGTTACATACGGGATATGTATTACAGCGTCTTCTATGCCTAATTTTTTAGCACGTTTTGGAATATTTAAATTCAAGTAATCCGGGCCTACTAAAAGGAGCTTATGAGGTATGGATTTTGTTTTGTATATTTTCGCGAATGCCTCAAGTAAGTTTGGGATGTAATGGCGCCTGGCAAGTTTTCCCACAAACAATATATAGGGGGTATCCTCATTCAAATATTTTCGTTTGGCCGAGATTAATTGCTTTTTGTCGGAAATAGGATGAAAAGAATCGCTGGCTGCAAGGTGTATTACGTTGATCTTGTCTTGTGAAATTCCATATACATCTACTAAGCGTCTTTTAACAGAATGAGAGTTGGCCAGCACTCCATCTGCTTTATGGGCACTGTATTTATATAACCTCTCGTAGGCCTGAGACCGCCACCATTGATAGGAGAAAAAAGTGTTCTCAGCAGGTCCATGGTTGGCAACGACACATCTCCCTGGATACCCTATAGGCATTGTATAAGAAGGACAGAAAAGAATATCGATATCAGACGACTTTCTCCTTAATGTATTCCATTCCCATAATGGATCAGGAACTTTTGATCCATCGATTACGATTTTAAACCTGTCAAGAGGAAACACGACCTGTTCTTGCTTTATAGGAGAATGTGTATAGAGTATGATTTCTTCAAAAGGGATTTTCATCTGACTCCACTCTTTTAGAATACATTCAATATACCGTCCTACGCCAGTAAATAGTCTTGTAAGTCGTATTATATTTACTCCCAGTTTCACTTTATTATCCTTAGCCTCATTTAGTTACGAATAGCGGAGTATATATAATACCCCTGAGAACGCAAAAGTTCTATTTCCATCTTGCGGCGCTGCCCCCTTCTCCGCACAGATAACCACAGAACTCGCCATAGGACCAGCTTGTCATCAATAATACAAGACAGGGAAAGGACAACAACAACTCTTTAATATGCCTTCCCTTCTTGAGAATTCCCAGGGCTATTCGCAATGGAAGCAGGAGTGGAAGTATTGTTGAACCAAGAACAAAGCTAAGGCGTTTAAAAAATGAGGCGCTGGAGATCCGCATTGCTCCGAATGAACGACCGTGGTGATAACATTGAGTGAATGCCTCTTTAATTTTATAGCTTTTATTATGATACACAATCGCTGAAGGCGCCAAATACAATGGGTCCCCCTCCTTGGTTAATTTCGAATGTATGAACGTCTCAAAGAATCCCTTCCGGAAGGTATCCTCTATCCTATTTAAAAAAAGGCGTTTATATGAAACATTAATTCCTGAAAGTGTCTTAACTACACCGGCTGAGTTCGGCAGCATGTATTTGCCGTAATCATGAAAGTAAACAGCCCAATCCAACAACCTTTCACTTGCATTTTCAACACAGCCACCGATAATTGGATAAGATGACTCGTGGGCTTTTTTGATCTCAGAGCACCAATGATTATCAAAGATACAATGGTCCTCAGTAAGCACCACTATCTCTCCTGTCGTATGAAGAATACCCTGGGTTCTCAACTCCGGCACTGTGGTCTCTGCGGAAAAACAGAGATGTTTAACCTGAGGGAATTGTCTTTCCAGCATCTGTTTAACCCCGTCTCGATAATTGGTCGCCACAAAAACTTCTGTATCCCGCCTTTCCCATTGCCCCTTTAAAGATGTGAGACACTGCTTAAGTAGTGAAATATTATTGAACGCTGCTATGATGACTGAGAGTTTTGGCATAATAATTCACTGGTTATCATTCCACTTTCATCAAACTATCTCCGGGGCCAAACATATAGCCGACACCTTCGCCAAGGGCATAGCTGAGCATGAAGATCATTAGCAATGGCAGCGACAAAAGGAATTCCTTCATATGCCTTTTCTTCTTGATGACCTGTTGAAAGGTTCGCCATAGCATCAAGAAGGGCAAAAGGGGGGAAGAAAGGATATAGAATATCCGTTTTGAAAAAGGAACCCCTATAATCCGCATTCCGGCAAATGACCGGGAATAGTGGAACCGTTGAAAAAGGAAATACAGAAAACCAAAATCTCTTTTGTGGTAAACAATAATGCTCGGCACTGATAAAAATTTTGCTCCAACCTTTTTCATTGCTCTTTGAAGAAAATACTCCCAATAGTCTTTTTTTATAGACTCATGCAGCTTGTCAAAGATTGACCGCTTATAGGCGACATTGTTGCCGGCAATACCATCGACTTCCCCATCCGGTATTGGCGGCATCGTGCTCGCGTACTCACATAAATATACCGCCCAGTCCATGAGCCTATCCACACTGCCGTTTATGACTGTGCCGCCAACTGCAGTATATTCTGAATCATGCGCCTTGAGTATTTCAACAAACCAATTTTCCCTTGCATTGCAATGGTCTTCTGTAATGACAATGATATCACCTGTACTATGCTCCATCCCAATAGCACGCAATTGTGGGATACCTATTCGTTTAGAGAATTCTATGAGTTTTACATTGGAAAACTTTTCTCTTATGTAATCGGCTGTGCCATCATTGCAGCGGTCAACCACAATAACCTCTGCCTCCACACCTCCCTGCTGCCTTTCTAAGGCAGTAAGACATTCATCAATATAAGGCAGGCCATTTACTGATGCAATAATAACAGATAGTTTTGGTTTAGGTAAAGTCATTTAACTTGTCTTAATGAATATATATCTTGTTGCAACTGCTACCTGGCCCTGTAAGATATCCATAGAATTCTCCGACCGACCAGATCACAATAGCCATGAATGAAACAGGAAAGGAAAGAATAAATTCTTTCCGGTAACGCTTTTTGGGTATAATGGCCTTAATCGTCCGCGCAAGAAACAGGAACACTAACAAGGGTGATCCTGCTATATAGTACATACGTTTGAAAATGGAAACTTTTGCAATCCGCATCCCTGCAAAGCACCTGCCATGGAGAAACCTTCTGATAAGGAATGAGCCCAGGCAAAACGATTTCTTGTAATGTACCACAATTGATGGTTTTGAGATTAACTGGATTCCTTCTTCCTGCAATTTTCGACACCAATAGGTCTTCCAGAATCCATTCTGCACAAACTCTTGTCCTCTCTTTAATACCCACCGCTTGAATGACATATTGTTTCCAGGTAATTCATTCACCACACCCTCTTCCATAGGATGCATAAACTGGCCATATTCACAAAAATAGGCTGCCCAGTTTATCATACCTTTTCTTATCGCCATTTCAACGCCCCCCCCGATTACCGGGTGAGCAGTTTTATGCGCTTTAAGAATTTCTGAAATCCAATTCCCATCAACAACACAGGTAGCATCTGTAATGGCCACTATATCCCCCGTGGACTGTTCAATACCGGCTCCTAACAGAAGCGGTAATGACTTTCGGCTGGAAAAACTTATAAATTTGACATCCGGGAACTTGGTTTTAATAAGCCGGGTTGTCCCATCTGCGGAACAGACCACCACAATGGTTTCAATCTCTCCACTCCTGACTTGCCCTCTCAAGGCATTTAAACAATCTTCTATACGAGATGTGTCTTCAGAGGCGATGATAATGGAGAGTCTTGGATTTTCTGATTTTTCCATCTCATTGAAGTTTATTTTTTATAATTGAAGCCACGATACGATGGCCCACCGGACTCCAATGTCCGCCATCATAACCTACTGGATCTGATTCCCTATTTGAAGAGAGAATGAGTTCAGAAAGATCGATAGTATTAGTTCTACCGAGAAAGTCCTTCCATAGAGATGCTTTAAAAGGTAGCCCCCCCTTAAATGGAAATGGGCAAATACATGAAAACCCATTCCAGCCTCCTGTGCTAAATCCTTCATAGCATCTATAGAAGCAACTACAGTATCAATCCCGTCTTCCGGATTTGGCGGCGAAGGTGCTAAAAGTAATGGAACTTTGCTTCGGTCCATCGATTACGATTTTAAACCTATCAAGAGGAAACACGACCTGCTCTTGCTTTATAGGAGAATATACATAGAGTATGACTTCTTCAAAAGGGATTCGCATCTGACTCCACTCTTTTAGAATACATTCAATATACCGTCCCACACCAGTAAATAGTCTTGTAAGTCGTATTATATTTACTCCCAGTTTCATTCTTAATTACCTACAATTAAATATTAGTATTACTTACGTATTGCACAGATCATAAAAACGGCTCCACAATAGTATAACCTGCCTCCATGGGATAACGCTTTTTTTGTTATTTTCTTAAAATCTTCTAGAAAGGATCTCTTTGCGTTTGGTTCTATATTTTGGAGTCGTTTTCTTACTTCCGTTACAATTGCTGTTTGAGAACGCCAAAATTCTTCTGTAGATTGCATAGTTATCATATTATGATTCCACAACATATCCTTAACGTGAAAACCAGTTTCTTGAATAATTCTGAGTAAACTATTTTCCGGTTTTCCCCCACCCCAATTAGAATGCGAAGGTGAAGGAAGATGCCCTAAATGGTTGTTCATCATGGATTGAATAAAATTTGGAGCGTACAGATGAGGCTGAAATAACTGTTTTATTTTTCTATTTATCCCAACACAATATGCTATAAAGCGGCCAGCACCCCATGGGGGTGTTCTACTGCCTATGGAAATCACAATGTGTCCTTCAGGTTTCAATACTCTATGCATCTCCCCCAAAGCTTGAGCAGCATTAGGAAAATGGTCAATCGCATACATAGAAATAACTGAATCAAAAGATTCCGTAGGTAAGTCAAGATCCTCGGCATCCATCCGGAGAAAATCCACATTGGAAATCCCCATATTCTTTGCATTAAGACGCGCAGTTTTTAACATCCCCTCAGAAAGATCAATCCCAATTACCGAACCTGAGTTGTCAAGTAACTTTGCGGCATAGTTCGCTACAATCCCGGTACCTGTACCCACGTCCAAGACTCTCTGCCCCTGTTTCAAATGAGCAATTGCTACCATTTGCTTGACAAATGGTTCACATAATCTGTTTACACATTGGTGGTAATCAGCTACACAGGAGTCGTAACTACCTGAGTCATCAAGTTTAAATTGCTCAGTATTTTTGATTATTGATGATTTATTCAATTAAAAGATTTCCTATATTAAAAAACACTTCTATCATCCTTGTGGTGGGAGAAGGGAATATATTGTGTTGCTACAGGTTTGTATATTGATAGTAAATGTATTATCGACATAGGTATGCCCTAGCCGGACTTTCCCTGTCACACCACCGGGCATACGGGTCCGTACCTTTGGCGGTTCGGCTGGTTAAGCTGTTCCCTGTTTTGCCAATATAACAAAACAGCTAACGACGGGTCTTCGGGGTTTTCGCTGGTTAAGGTAATAGCCCTGCTATTGAAATAGATATATTCACCATACATACCCGGCTTGACGATAATGGTATCACCATCCCAAGAATAGTTAATGCCACTTCCTTCGCATCATGTATCGCATTGGAAGCAAAAAGGAGACAGATTTATTTTTTCTATTTCTGTTTTAGAATATCTGCCTGTGCAATATGCTGTGCTATGCGTCTCGCCAGCATTTGTGTTAGTTTCACGTTGTAGTGAACCATATCGACGTATAGTGGTTCATCTATATTCTCTTGAATATCTGCACTCCAAAGGAAATTCTTCCCCAATGAGTATTTATGGAGATGTTCCTCCATTAATGGATATCCCTGTGTTGATAGATGTTTTATTTCACCTTTAGAGAAAAAATGATATTTAAGATTATACTTATACGCATGTACCGGTTGCCAAACAAATAGCGTATTAATATTCATGCTTTCTGCAATTGCATCTATCATTTTCTTATTACTGCAATACCGTCTTACTACTGACTGCAGTGTGCTCTCTATTTCAGTATTCACATCTGATTTCACATTAATATTATTCTCTAGTTTTTTAGTAATGTATAAAATCGCCCTCCCCATTGGCAACCATTGAAGCAGAGCAGTGGCTAGCATAGCATTCCTTGATCTTCTCGGCTCCATCATTTTAGCAAGAGTGCCACTAAATCTTGGCACATCTTTGACAAATAAGTATTCATTAAGACCATCTACAAAAATTGCAAGATCAGGCACAAAATCAGACATGAGTAATTTTTCGAATAACAATTTTTCCTGTGTGGAATAATAATAAGCACGACCAAAATTATAGACGTAAATATTATTAAGTTTGTCATCTTCTGCCAGATATTCCTGAAGATATGATGCTAATGTTTCAGAATCGGGCAATCCATATCCAAAAGTGGTAGAACCGCCAAAAATAAATATATTGCTATTCCCCGGTTCCGGTGGCCATGGCCCTTGATTTCTTGTTATCCGATATCCATTTTTACTGATATTTACATATTCTCCCGAGTACGGCCTTTCACGGAACTGTGTGAACGGCTCATATTCAAGCAAATGCCTCGACCATGTCTCACTCAGAAGTTTGTTTATTTCATTCTCGGTAAGACCAGGATAAATCTGGGTTAAATCACTATTATATTTACTTGAAACAGGATTATTATATTTCTGTACGGACTTTATTATTTTATTCAATGTATAGAGGGCTACATTCAAAACCAGGAACAATAGCACACTGCTGAAAAATATAATAGAAACTGTTTTGTAGTGAGAAGCAAATTTATTGAAGGTAGTGCAAGGAATCTTTCGCACATTTTTGGATAAGTCTTTCATCTGCTCGTCCCTTAGACTGGCCACCCCCATAGGGGTGGCGAAAATTTATCGGCCTAACCTGCCACTTGTAACTCCACTTGCTGCTCGGCAAGCCTGTCCCCTGACTAACGATAACTCTTCAATCGCGGCCTTTTTCAATACTCTTAGCAAAACCCTGGAAAATGCTATAGGCCTGTTTGCTTAAGGAAAAAAAGACGTTAGGATTTCCCAAGCATCGTCTGCACAGGTCCGTTGGGGGATGATAACGATTAAAATGTTTTATGATAGATTTCACTTGGTCCGTCTCCAAGATATCGACCAGCTTCTTGTTTCGGACATTATCAATAACATTCTCCCCATTGTAATCAAGGCAGCAAGTGGTCACATCACCGTTTGCTAATATACCGAAATCCGATTGATTGCGAAATGTATCACAACTGCCAAAGAAGGCTTTTGAATATGAGCTGTATCGACTGCATTCAGTCAAGTAAAAGTAAATTAACCGTTGACAGCACAGGTAGATGCGATCAAATATTTCTGCCGCATCCCGGGACGGGGACAAAGAGACAGCCTGGTACTTTGAAATGTCTTTTCCCAAGCGTTTAGCCATTGTGAGACAGTGCGTTTGGAATTCATTCATAATCGACAGGTTATCTTGGCGGTTGGTTAGGTGTCGTGTATCGACAGGACAAAAACTATCAAATAATTTGCTTTTCTTAAAAAAATGTATGCGGATTTCAGTATAGCTATCGCTGTCAAGTTTGCTCGATATTAGGCCTTTTACTTTGTCTTTGTAGGCTTCAAATGTCAATGATGAGGGCGGAGACTTCTGAATAAAGGCGAGTTCATTGGGCGATCTGAAGCTTACTTCCAACCTAGCCAGACCTGTAGCGAGAAGTTTCGTGTTGAGCTCTTCATTTAAAAGAGCACCGTTGGTGAACAGAACGGCGGATAGTCCTTGCTCTTCTGCAAAGTGACATAGCTCTAATACATCTTTATGCAATAACGGTTCACCCATAATATGAAATGATATATAATCCGACAAATGGTGTTCGGCTATCTCAGAGATAATGTCTTTGGCCAGCTCAGTCTCCATGAAGACTCGTTTTCTGGTTTGATGCGCACTCGGGCAGAAGTCGCACTCGAAGTTGCAGACATTGGTAAGCTCCATGTGTATGATCCGAAACCTTGGTGCTGCTGTTTTTTTCTGGTTCACCGGTCAAGTTTCCTTGAAGCTGACATTTCCCATATTAAACGCTTAGCTACGCCGTTAAGACTAATTTCCATTAGAATGTCAAACCTAATCTCGGAAAGTCAAGATTTTTGCCTTCATTTCGAGGATATTTCAGTCACAATAATTACAAAAATAAGAATTTGGCAACTGATTATCAATCTTATGACGCACCTTTACCATTGTCTCCGCTTGAAAAACAAGTTTTCCAGTTATCCTTAGCATTATCCAACTCCCGGAGTCACTGCTACAAATGTCAAGCGACTAATACGCTCAAGGATTTCACAGAACAAAGCCCTCGGAACAACCACTTCTGCCATTTCAAATATCACGTAACGGGAATGGCTGACCACTTTGGCTTCTATCTTGACGAGCTTGTCTCTGAGCGTCCGCAGGGATCACTACGTCCACTTATTATTTGCATTAACTTCCATTCTTCAAAGTACTTTATCAAATCCCACGCTCTGCAACAACTTGTCACGAGCTATGGCCACAGCGAGTGTATCTTCATCTGAAATCGGACATTTGCTATGTGTTAGTACGGATCTGTAAAAAGAATTAATCATTTTATAAAGGCCCGGGTATGCTGATTCGCGTTGAACAATACGACGACTAAGATTGACAGTAGCTGAAAAAAACTTACTGGCAGAAAACGAAAATGGATGTAAGATTTTACGCGTACGTGAGACCTTTCCTGACTCTAAAAATGAATATCCATGAAACAAGTCTATATGGATGGCTCCATCTGTTCCTACAATCTTTAGGGAACATTCCGTGGGACGGGCATTCATACTTATAAAAATAGACATCGTAACTTCTGCCATATTACAAGAAATGCGGAGATCTCCATGCTCCGGATGGACCACATTCCATTCTTCACTCGAAACACCTCCTGGTACAAAGGACTGCATTAATGAAAGTGGATGGGGCAAGATATCTGCAGCAATCAAATCACGCTGCCTTCCAGCAAGACCATCAGCTCCAGCTGAACAAATAGTACTCTCTATATGAATCATCCTACCAATTTTGTTTAATAATCCCTTAGCTTTTAGAACACCTTCCTGAAAGAGAAACTGATGCACTGCACATAAAATTACATTATTACTTGCTGCTTGTTTTAAAATTCGTTCAGTTTCAACAGTAGTTGGCGTTACCGGTTTTTCAATAACCAGATTAATCCCTGATTCAAGTGCTATTTCTGATATTTCAACATGAGTATCCGTAGGTGTACAGATGTGGAGTACGTTAATCTCCATATTCTCCAACATTTGTTCAACGGAAGAAAAACTTTTTGCATGAAAGTATTTACCTGCCAGACGTCTGGATGCTTCATTATTTTTATCTGCTATTGCGCTTATATGTGCTCCTGTACGCCTTGCCGCGTTTGCATGCCAATGTCCCATTAGGCCCGCTCCAACAATGCCTACGTTCAAACGTTTTGTTTTCGGCATGAGATACTATCCAATTCAACTTACTGTTCTCTAATCATAACCGGTAATCCGGAAGAAGCGGACTCATAAGCGGCAAGAATTAGGGCCAATGTGTCTCGACTATCTTTGGCATTGCATGGAGGTATTGTTTTATCTTTAAGTGCATCAATATATTTTGTAAATAGCAAGCTTGTCGCGGCCTTAAAAGGATTAAGAGGGTCTTTCGCTATGACTTTCGATCTGTTACCAACCTGCAGTTCTGCCTTTCCACCTTTTACGAAGTCAAAATGAATGAAAGGCATTTTCTCTCTCGTATGTATACCTATTTGACATCTTAGTTCTCCACCAATGAATGTGTGAATAGTGGCATGATCACCATTTAAACGAATGTCAAGATATCGTTCAGGACCTTTACTAAGTCGATCCAAAACAAATGTAGCTGCTCGTCCGTCAGAAAACTCAACAGAAACGATATTTAACAGGTCCGCTTTCATATCAGGAACAGGTTTAGGCATATGAGCGAAAATTTTTGTGGGTGTTTTCCCAAAGAAGTACCTTATAAGATCAAATACATGATTGCCAAATTCAAAGCAAACCCTCTTCTCAATATTTCCTCGCCATCCTGCTTCGGAATGAGCGTTCGGTGTAAATGTCTGCCACGCGTAAAGGTACCGCAACTCGCCAAATTCAGGGCTTCCTATAAGTTCTTTGGTCCTGGAATGGATTTGCATATATCTGAACTCGTTATTAACAACGACATGACGTTTGGCCTGATCCCCAATTTCAACAATCTCATCTACTTGTTCCAGATTTTCCATAAACGGCTTTTCACAGAAAACATGGCAACCTTTTTTCAGAGCTATTCGACAGTGTTCAAAATGCTGCGCAGGAGGCGTAATAATAGAAATAATATCAGGCCTTGTTTTTTTTATCATTTCTTCAGGTGTGCTGTAAATCCCTTCAATATTCCATTTTTTCTTTGTATAGTTTCTCGCATTTTCATTAATATCGCAACCTCCGACTACAGCAATTTTGTCCCGGATCATTGCATAAGCCGGAAGGTGAATGTTATGTGCAGCTGCTCCTAAACCGATAATGGCAACTCTAATTGGCATAAAATGTATCTCTGGATGCAATGATTACGGAAAGTTTAGGACGACTCATGCTTTCTGAAAATCCCTGAAATATAACCACAAAATTCGCCTATAGACCAACACATTATGAAGAGGAAAAGTATAGGTGATGAAAGTATTAGTTTTGCTTTGTGTCGATTACGTTGTAACACTCTTTGAAAAATACGGTTTAAATGGATTAATGGGATTAAGGGAGATGCTAGTATAAAGACCAATCTTTTAATAATTGGAAAATTCGGTAATCGTCCTTTGCCATAATGGCAACCGTGCAAAAATCTCTGTATTGAAAAAGAAATAACCCCAAATGATTTTTTATGAACGGTCACGATATCAGGGGTTAATAATATTTTCAATCCATCTTTTGTCATTGCAGCATTAACCTGGTGTTCCCAAAATCCTTTTTTTATAATTCCTTTATAAGGTTCCAATGCCTCTCGTTTATATGCTGCATTATCACCCGCCATATCGTTAACTTCTCGTTCAGTGAAAGGAAGCATATAATTACTGTAGCGACAAAAGTACAATGCCCAATCACACAGTGATGCTGTGTCTGAATTTTCTATGGCTCCACCAACAGCACTATATGGAGGTTGGAGCGATTCGATTATTGAGGAAATCCAATTACTGGCAGGTATAAATTGGGCAATTGTAATAGCAATAATATGTCCCGAAGATGCTTCAATCCCAGTGCTCCACAGTTCTGGAATTAGAGTAGGTTTTGGAAATTTTATTAACCTAATATCAGGAAATTTATCTTCAACAAATTGCGAAGTACCATCGTTGGATTGGTCAACAACAATAACTTCAAGAGAATAGTGTTTTTTTTGTCTTTCAATTGACAGTAGACACTCTTCAATAGTTTGACAGGCATTTTTTGAAGCAACAATAATAGAAACATCTGGAGTTTTGTCGCTAGGCATAATTGAACGCTAATAAGATTAATACATGAGCGATAACCTAATCCGAGATAATTTTATTCCTGTCTAAAGGCGAGACCTTTAGATGTTTGAAAGGACCCAAAAAATAGAACCGATTTTACGTTTTCAATATAGTTTCTTTTCAAAACTTCTTTTTCTTAGATCCCTCAGCAACCTTCTGCATTTTAAATAACAAGAAACATAAGGTGTCAAAAGGCTTTTAAAAATCATTCCAGACTTAATATAAAAAATATCGATACGTTCTAAAATATATGGATCACTTTTAGAATTTGCAATTGCTAATTCTGTCGAGCAGGCCCCTGTAAAAGAGCGACTTACAATATTTACTATATTTGTATTAAAATCACCATAAGGATAGGCAAAATATTTTACTTCCTCCTGAAGTTGATCTTCTATTATCTTTCTTGATAACAAAATCTCATTTTCTGCATCCATGAGAGGGATTTTAGTCAAAGAAGGATGGTTGTGTGTATGAGCTCCAAACTGTATTCCGGATTGACACATCTCTTTTATGTCCGTCCAGGAAAGTAAAGGCTGTGCTTTAATAAAAGATGGCTGGTCAGGCCAATTATTCAATTTTTCACAATAATTTGTTGTCAAAAAGATAGTCGCGCGAAATCCATATTCTCTTAATACTGGAAAAGCCTCCAAAAATACATTTTTGAAACCATCGTCAAAAGTAATAGCTATAGAATTTTTCACAAAAGGCTGCCTTTTGCGTATATGCATGACAACCTCATTTAACGATATTACGTTAAATGAAAAATCCTTAAGAAAACGCATTTGGTCTTTAAAGCTGGCAGGATCAATTGAAATAACTGAACCGCTATCATCAATAGAATGATATGTTAGAATTGGTACTTTACAACTCATTTTCCATTTTTTTTCGAAAATAATCGATTATTATCTGCAGGGTTTCTTTTAAGCTGGTCTTTGGTGTATAGCCAACTTTTTTAGAAATCTTCTCCAGGTTTGGCATTCTACGTACCATGTCATCGAAGGGTTTTCCATAAGCCTGCTCATAAGGAATATACTGTATTTGAGAATTGCTGCCTGTCATCTCTTTTATCATAGCAGCAAGGTTCTCAATTGCAACCTCTTCGGTAGCTCCTATATTATACACATTACCATAAGCAGTAGGATCGTTTGCTAATGCAAGCAAGCCGTCTATAACATCGCGAACATAAGCAAAACATCTTGTTTGTTTTCCGTCGCCATAAACCGTCAGAGGTTCTCCTAATAACGATGCTTGTACAAACCTTGGAATCACCATGCCATATTGGCCCGTTTGCCGTTCTCCTACAGTATTGAAGAGACGTGCTAATACAACGGGTAAGTTATATTGTCTGTGGTAAGCGAGGCCTAAGAATTCGTCAATAGCTTTTGAACAAGCATAGCTCCAACGGCTGTAAGTTGTTGCACCAAGCACACAGTCTTGGTCTTCCTTGAATGACTCATTTTCACTTTTACCGTAAACTTCAGAGGTACTTGTAATGAGAACCTTCTTCCTAAACTTTAGTGCGACCTCTAAAACAACCTCTGTGCCTCTAATGTTCGTTTCTATTGTTCTGACTGGTTCGTCTACTATCAATTGAACGCCCACCGCACCTGCGAGGTGATAAATCATATCAACCTTGTCAATAAGGGTGTACATCATCATTCTATTTAAGATAGTATCATTAACGAAAGTAAAGTTTTTGTTTGAAGTCAAAGAATAGATATTTTCCAGGCATCCGGTTGAGAGGTCATCAATGACATCTACACGGTGTCCATCCTTGAGTAATCTTTCACAAAGGTGACTACCGATAAAACCTGCGCCACCTGTCACTAATGCTCTCATATAAGCCCTTTCGAATAACTTTGCTATACGCAAAGAATAATGATCATCAGTCAATTATCAACATCAAAGGTGTGCCTATGGTCACTCAATCTGCTTGGACTCCGTCTCCATCGGCTGCGCAAAAAGGGAAATCACGTCCGATCGTCTCTGCGACCTGATGCGTAGAATCGTACAGTTCCAGCGATGACGGATACACCACAGCAGCCAAAGTACAGCCAGTGAAGCAGTAGTGACTTTGTCGCGAACCACAGACCACGACGGGACGCGAAGAATCGATAGAGTTCGATGTTCAGCAGCATTACTGAGATTAGGGTGACAGCAGTGCCGATCATTGCCCATGGCCACCAGATTGCCAGGACAGCAAGGGCACAAGCGGTGAAGACCAGTCCAACGCTCAACCGCTGCGACCCAGTTACGTTGAGGACTTTTACGGCCTTGCTGCTGCGCAACATCAGATCGATCCAAGGTATGCCCCGTTGGCATATGTCCGTCTTGACCATATTGGAGAAAGACCAGCGTTTCAGATGCTTGCACTGAACTGTCTGGTCAAGCACGATCCGACCACCATCGGCCGTGATCCAAGTACCTAACTCGATGTCTTCGATGGCCGGGCAGCGATAGCGTTTCTCGTCAAATCCGCCGTACTTTATGAAAACGTCGCGCCGCATCGCCCCACAACCGGACCAGAAGGTCGTAACCTGCCCGGCAGATTTGCAGTGCGTGAAATGGTGAAACATATTCCGATACTGCGACAAGAAGCCTGGATCTGCCGGGGCGTCGTCATATGTGCCGATGACAGCGGCGAGGTCTTGGTTTCCGGAGAAGTTCTGCATGATCCGCTCAATTGTGTTTGGGTGAACACACACATCCGCATCGACGAAAACAATGAATTCGCTCTCAGTTTGCTGGGCACCTCGATTCCTCGCTCGAGCCGGCCCACCGGGTCCGTCGATCCGAAGGTATCGGTAACCGAAGCGATCTACTAACGGTTTAATGGATTCAGAAGAACCATCATCGACGACTAACACATCAAAGTACCTGTACGTAGACCGGGCTAGAGCCTCGAAACAATGCTCCAGATCCATCCCGGCGTTATATACCGGCACGATTACCGTAGCATCCCCACTCGGCGTTGAGGCCGCCTGCCTAAGCTCCACAGAGTTGGATCTGTGTGTCTTGTCCTTCAAGCGTTCACCTCCACTGCACAAGGAACTTGTTTCGTGGCTAAAAGCCGACGCACCACAGCCAGATAGTGGTTCAGGAACGGAGCCTCGCCGAATTCCGCGTCGTATGCCACCCTCCCCTGCCGACCGAGGCGATCGCAAAGTTCCGGATCGCTCCGCAATCGGTCGATGGCTGAGCGGAGTTCGTCTTCCGTGCTGAATGTAAAGCCCCCTCCGTAGCTCTCAATAAACTCCCGCAGGGAGCTGTGGTCACGGACTATAACCGGTGTTCTCGCCGCGAAAGACTCGGCCACGATGATGCCGAACGTCTCGTAGCATAGCGATGGAACGATGGTTGCGATAGCATCGCGGTACAGGCGGTGTAGCTGCCGCACGTCAGCCCGGCCGACGAAGCGGATATTGGGTGCCCCCTCCGCCATCCGCCTGAGCTGCTGTTCATATGTGCCGCTGCCAGCGACAACCAGATCCACATCGGATAACTTCCGGAAAGTGGGTATGATGGTCTGCAAACCCTTAATCCTTTCCAACCGGCCGACAAACAGAAAATACGACCGGTCATCACTGCCATCACTGACGGACGGCTCCGGCTCCGGACCCAAGTCCGGCTCGGTGTGAAACAACGGCAATTGGATCATCGTGCCGCGCAGGCCTCGCTCGCTATGCATCCGCATGGTGAACTGGCTTGGCCCGATGAAGGCATCAATTGATCGGGTCGCACGCCGCATCAATCCCGTGTATCGCCATAGTTGGGGAGGACGTCTGCCGAGAATCGTGCAGAGGAAGCAGGACGGCTTCGTACACACCTCCCGGTCGAACTTCCACAATACATGCATGGGGCAGACAAGCCAATGCTCGATAAGTGTACACAGTTTCAGGCCCGAGCCGTAGCGGAACACGTGTGGTCCGCCCAGCAGGGAAACGTTGTTATAGTGGATTACGTCAAAACTTCCGCGATCGAGCCACCGTCGCAGCGCCGGTGCTTGCAGTCCTGGCCGCCCCGCCTGCTGTACTGCCAGTAATCCGAGTTTCCCCAAGGGGGTTCGAATCGAACGGACGGTCACGTTCGTGTGATCTTTATAGGAATCGGAGGGCTTTGCGCCGGCGAGCATCTCATAGGCTGTGGAACTGTGCAATACAGTCACTTGATGACCGAGTCGCGCCAGGCCGTTGGCTAACCTATGAGCGTAGATCCCATCACCGCCGAAGTTGTACGGCGGGTAGAACGTACTAACCAGGCAAAACCGCAACGCTTGGTTGTCAGGAATTGTGTTCATAATACCCAAGAAGCCATGAAAATAACCGAATGGAATATGCGACAGATCGCTTGCGTAATCAGGCCTTCATTGTGTCGAAGATGTTCCTCATTTGCCTCGCAGATGTTTCCCATGAGAAATCCAAAGCTCGTTGCAAACTGCGTGTTTGCAATTCCCGCTGGTAAACGGAATCCCGCAGGATTCGCTTCAGGCAGCCTACGAGGGCCGCCGCATCGTGCGGATCAAACAACTCTCCGGCCCCATCGAGCACCTCGGGCAGGGATCCGACGTTGCTGGCGACGACGGCTGCTCCGCAGGCCATCGCCTCGACTGCGGGCAAGCCGAATCCCTCGAGATACGAGGGGAGCACAAATGCTTGGCACGCTGTATACAGATGCACGAGGTCCTCGTCAGGGATGAAACCGGTAAAGTGGACAGCACGGCCAAGCCCATAGCGCTCGACTAATATGCAGAGCTCCTCGTAACACGTGTAGAACACGTCGCCCGCCCAGTCTCCTACGAGAACAAGATGGATATCCTCCAGCCGAGCATCCTTGCGAACTAGGGCAAATGCTTCGATAAGCGTGTCAAGGTTCTTGTGTGGACTGATTCCCCCAACGTAGAGGATGTATCGTTTGCCAGGTTCCAAGCCGTGGCGTCTCAGCACTTCCGCGTCGACTTGTCTACTGCCGGTTGCCTCGGCGAAACTGGAGGCCGGGGCTTCGCTGATGACGGCGATGCGGTCATCCGAGAGACCGAAATGGCACATGAGCCCCTTCTTCGAAGCGAGGGAAACCGTGACCAGCAGATCCGCCCGCCGTGCGGCAAGGCGACACTTGAGCTGCCAGAACAGCCGGCTCCGCCAGGATCCGAAGACCAGTCGAGGGAGCGTTTCGGCGATAATGTCGTGGAACGTCACGACACACGGAATGCCACGAGTAATCGGGAAGTAGGAGTAGACAGCCGGGAAGAACATCACGTCCAACGGCTCGCGCTGGACCATACGGCGCATGGCTAGAACATCTTTGATGGACCGCCGGCTGCCAGCGGATGCTGCCACCGCCACCGCTGCCGAAGTCTTCGCAATCACCACGCGGCAGGATTCGGGCAAGTCGGCGGCCTCGGCTGTCTGGCGATCCGCGAACAGGACGTACTCGTCCTCGGACGGCAGACTCACAAGTGCTGTCACCAGTTCCCGTGTAAACCGCCCGAAGCCCCGCTGATTACACCAACACGTCACATCGATTCCGACTCTCATGTTTTGGTCGCGGCGAAAGATGCCAACCTATCATGTTCTCTTCTGGTTGGCGATCCGGTTGTAGATGAATCCGATCGACCAGCCGATCATCGCTCCGAGAGCGAATGCCCATAAGAATCCAATGAATGCGCCCTTCCATGTGACGTTGTAGCCAATGAAATAGTTGCTGAGCAAACGCAGGTGATAGCCAGTATTCGGCCCGTTCTCAATGAGCAGAATAGCGGTCATGGCAAAAAGACCGATGCCGAAGATCGAACCGAACACTAAGCCCAGAATGCCCGCCTTCAGGCGAGCAACAGCCCGCCATACTTCACGGTCAAGATCTGCTCTGGTTTTATGTTCTTTTTTATTGGACATTTGATTTATCACAGGATGTCACGGCGTTGCTTTGCTTCAGTGGCCCGCCGGATAAGAAAGATATAGCCGTTAACAAAGCTGTTGTGGAACCACGCGCAGACACAGCCGATCACGTATCCGACGACCGTTGCCTCTATCAGTCCCACCAGCGCACCTGTCCACGTAACTCGATAGCCAATCAGGTAGTGTTGGAATAGCATTAGCCTCGGCCCGACAGTATCGCCGCTCTTGAGTAGAAGAACAGCAGTGGCGAAGAAGAGTCCGAAGCCGCAGACAATGCCTACTGCCAGGCCCAATGCCACCGGATCCAACCTCGCTAACGCTACCCTCAAGACATTGGCAAGTTCCAGATCTTCTTCTCGTTGCTCCGTCGCGGCACCCGCGAAGACAGTTCGCTTTCTGTCAGGAGTCACCTCCTCGTGGTACTCGCTATCAACATTGACCACCCACACGTCGTGCCGTTCTCCGACGACGTTTCTAGCTGCGTAGATACCCGTCATCATCGAATGGTCCATGTTGTTGTAGCGGTGTTGACCGTTACGACCGATCGCCTGAAGGTTCTCCAATCCATCCAGATAGTTCTGTAGAATTGCCACATTGCCTTCCCGTGCTTGATCGTAGATAGGATAGGTCTTCTTCATTCTGACAACAGTACCGTTCTGGACCTCGCGCGGCTCGATGAAACCTAGCTGCGCGCACTCTTTGATGCCCAGTTCGATTAGCTTCTGATCCGGCCAAGACCACATCTCGTCATGTTCCGAAACGAAGTACTCCAACCCCAACGAGGTCTTCGAGGGGTCTGGGACCATGTCCGGGCTCCAGCTCTTGTAATTCTGGATACGCCCCATTGCGATATCAGTGGTGTGGATGTAGATCCAGTTGTCGGGAAAGATATGTTCGCGGTCGACGATCAGAACCACGGTAATGAAATCGCGGTATCGCAGTCCAGCGGCCGCTCGCAAGACCTCTTCCGGGGGCGTGGGATCCAGCGATTCAATCAAGTTACGCAACGGCATCGATGAAATGAATTGATCTGCCGATAACTTCATCGTTTCCCCTGTGCTGCTTCGGACACCGATGCACTCCACACGTCCCTGACGGTGCCAGATCTTGTCCACCCGTCTGTCAAAAATCGTCTCGATGCCGCGGTCTCGCAATAATGATTCAAACTGCTCCCACATCATGCCAGGTCCAAAGCGAGGGTAGCGAAACTGTTGAATGAGACTGGTGATGACTTGGCCGTCTTTACTTCGCCCGTTGGCACCGAAAGTGTTTCGAAGGACCTCCATGAGCGACAGGTTTTTGATCCGCTGTGTCGCCCACTCCGCCGAGATCTCGCTACAGGGCATGCCCCACACTTTCTCCGTATATGTCTTAAAGAATATCTTGTAAAGCCGCTGTCCAAAGCGATTCGATACCCATTGTTCGAATGTAGTCTCAGGAAGACTCGGTGCGAGCCTCGTCTTGGCATAACTCAGGCCAACTAGCGCAGCTTCCACGATTCCCAGCCCTATTAACGCATTGGTTAGTTTCAGAGGATAGTCGAAGAAATGGTCATTGTAGTGTATTCGTGACAGCCTGGAACGCAACAGGAACTCTTCCCCCCAGCATCTCGTGCCATAGCTCATTGATCAAAGGAACCTTGGAGAAGAAACGATGACCGCCGATGTCGAACCGGTATCCAAGGTGGTTGATCGTGCGGGAGATGCCACCCACTACGGTATCAGCCTCAAGAATAGAGGAATGGATGCCGAGCTGGCACAACTCATATGCGGCAGTCAGCCCCGCCGGTCCCGCTCCTATGACAAGTGCTTCCACTTTTCATAACCTTTCACTAAAAGTATGTGTCCTCATTTTTGCAACGGGCGGTTCCATCGCCCTCCCTATGTGCCCGGAAGATTTCCGCGTTAGGACGAGCGTTTGCCGTCCCATTGACCGCCAGTTCTGCCGTCCTGCATACATGATTTGGACCCAGCCGATTCGTCTCGGTGACGCCCAGCACAACCTTTCATCGTGGCCATGCGAACAGGACCTGGTGAAAAGCGTACGTCGTTGAGGAGTACTCATCGCTTTAATGACTTCCCTCGTAATGGATGGCGCTGCCTTCAGGAGCACAACGCTGGCGTGCTCTGCCCCCGTTAAGTACCCGCGACAGGGTATTCCCGATTTCCAAAACACTCCTTACTAAGCCTCCAGTCGCAATAGTTGCTCTCAACGAAAAACATTATGTCCTCAAAAGTCGGTCTTCTCATAGGGTTAGGTATTTGCGCTCGGTTGTATTCTCCGATAGCGCCTCCTTCGAGGATCTGAGATTATGCAGCATAGAAATGTTCAGACATCCCAAGCATCCTCACAATCCTCTCGCTAACAGTGGTGGCGCAAACTCCGTCCCTGTGAGTTGCAGTAGAAAAACTGCATAATCCCATACAAAGCAACAACTTATACGTGCCTTTAGACGTACTTTTCAATCACGGGTTGTCTTAATTCTTACATACTTCTTTGCGAACAAATTGCTTGCTGTTTTCGCTCAATGCCTCCGCCATACGCATATCTGCAATGGATCCACACACATTTAGCACTTCTGCATCCCCAGGACACACAAAGTGCCCTTTTTCAAATTATAATTGGTACATCCGTGCTTTTCAGTGCGAAAAACCCTGTATCAGAGGGATGTTCACCTCTACCGTCTCTCCATACCTTCATCCTGAAGGGTAATTTGATTATTATACCAATTACTAAGCTATTAAAAAACCGTTTTTTTTGTTTTTTTGAAGTTTTTTAAGCGTAAATTGACTTGTTCAGAAACAATATGAGTATGCTCGCAATCGAAAAAACGTGTGCGGTTTAGCGTTATTTCCATATGGACAGATAGACATAAGTGTTTGATACTGTAGGTATTATGTTTCTTTCGACTATCCTGAGTGATAACTTCACAGGCTTAGTCCGTCCCGCCCTGTATTGTCTTTGACTTAAATTTTTCAAGAATATTTACGTGCAGAACCCGGCATGAGAAAGTTATCGGACAAAAAGATCGTTTCTCATAGTCCCGGAATCTACCTCGCTGCATTTCAACATTTCCCTGCTGCCGTATTACGACGTGCTTTGCGAACTCGGGCGTCCCGCGCTGTTAGCATTGCCAACATCACAACTGGCCTGTTGCGTTTCGATATTGTTGTTTCGCCTTCTATCTCAGGCCGGATGCTCGCCCTTTTTTAGAAGCTCTTCGAAGTACTCAATTGTCTTCGTCAATCCCTCTTTCAAAGGCACCGTTGGCTCCCAGCCCAACTTCTCCTTCGCCTGTGAAATGTCGGGACAGCGCCTTCTCGGGTCGTCCGACGGAAGTTCCTGATACTCCAGCGATGAACTTGAGCCCGTAAGTTCGATGATCGTCTGCACCAGTTCCAGAATACTGGTTTCCGTGGGATTGCCGAGATTGATCGGCCCAATAAGATCATCCGGCGAGTTCATAAGCCGAATCAGCGCCTCAATCTGGTCGTCCACATAGCAAAACGACCGTGTCTGTGCTCCGTCCCCATAGATCGTTATGGGTTTGTTCTGAACTGCCTGAATTATCAGGTTTGACACTACCCGCCCGTCGTTCGGATGCATCCGCGGGCCGTACGTGTTGAAAATTCGGGCTACTTTTATTCGAAGCTTATGTTGCCGATAGTAATCGAAAAACAGAGTCTCAGCGCAGCGCTTCCCTTCGTCGTAACATGAGCGTATACCCACCGGATTGACATGCCCCCAGTAGCTTTCTGATTGCGGATGTTCCTGCGGGTCCCCATACACCTCACTTGTGGATGCCTGGAGTATCTTGGCCTTTAGTCTTTTGGCCAACCCCAGCATGTTGATCGCGCCGTGCACACTGGTCTTCGTTGTCTGTACAGGGTCAAACTGATAGTGAATCGGGGACGCCGGGCAAGCTAGGTTGTATATTTCATCAACCTCTACATAGAGCGGAAATGTCACATCATGACGTATCACCTCAAAGTAAGGGTTGCCGAACAGATGAGCGATATTCTCCTTCCTGCCCGTGAAATAGTTGTCAACGCTGAGCACGTCGTTTCCGATCTCGAGCAGCTTCTTGCAGAGATGAGACCCAAGAAAGCCGCTCCCGCCTGTAACCAAGATCCTCTTCATTGTCTGGTTCCTCGTTGTTTATGCGTACTTCTTAGTACTCGACAGTCATAAGTTTTTTTTCTGCTTTATCCTGCATTACAGACACGCATTTTCTTTTAAAAGCGTCATATCGATGATAATCATTTCCTCTACGATCTCAAGAAGTTTCTTGTAGTTTCGAAAGTGTTCTCTGGTTTTATCTTTCCTCTTTATTCCCAAGTAGCTCAAGCATGTCCTTTTATTCTTGTTGAGTGAGAAGTAGGATTGCTTATTGCGAGTTCCAATGATCACCACGCTGCGACACATCACAGGATCTAATTTACCCAGTTGTCTTTGAAGTATTTTAACTCACCGGTTCATTTTTACCAGTTCTTTTTTGTCCATAATGATATGGAATAAAACAGGATCGTCAGCGATATTGATTTTGCGAATAGTTTGGTTGAACGCAAAATGGGGGCAATTGTGGCAAAAGATGCCTCTGGCTGTATGAAAAATCCACCTACAATCATGACATGCATCCGGCACAACCTATTTATGAAACGTTTGACTTTGACATTGAAAAATGGTATGATAGTTATTTGATTACTAAATAAAACCATTTGTTGGTAAAGGCTATCAATGAAGCGATCTAAGATAGATATTTTTTTTTTCGTTATTTTGCTTTATACGATAACTAATTCCAACTCGCTTTGCAATGTAGCCCAAGGGAGGGAAATTATCGATGTTCACACCCATTTAGGTGGAGTAGAGATTTACCCTGGTATAGTTCCGAATTTTAACGATCTATTCAGTTCGATGGATGCTCGAAGCGTTGGCACAGTGGTCGACTTCAAGGCCCCGGATAATTCTCTTGTAAATGCTATTTACGGTGATCGAGTTACCGAACGGGTGGCCCTCTATCCCGACCCAAATCGTATTAAGCTTTTTTGCAATATTCCAATTGATGATGAAAACAATATCTTCTTAGCTGAAAACGTATCCAATTATGACCAGTGGATTGCAGACATTTTAGAAGATTCTATCACCAAAGGCGCAGTGGGCTTGAAGATTAAAGACCAGGCCGGCACAGGCGAATTCGATTATTGGACTTATGACAGTAATGGCGTCTTAGTGCCATTCGATACACCTCAGTATGATCTGCTTTGGGGAAAAGCGGCTGATTTGCAGATTCCTGTAATTACACATCTGGCGTGCACTTACAAGGGTGGACACCAAAGTGGTGGCAGCTGTGGTTTTGTCCGTTGGGAAATCTTGATGTATGAATATGATCGCGTCCTGCGAAAACATCCGAAAACAATTCATATTGGTGCTCACTGGGCAAGCTGTGATGGGGATCTGCCATATCTTTGGGAGCGGCTCGATAAATATCCGAATTTCTATACCGAAGGTGGAGCCCATGTAGACAATGATACCTTTGGCGTAGTGAATAGCTATGAACAGCAGTTTCTGGAGACTTTTCAGGACCGAATTCTGTTTGGCACAGATTATATGGAAAATACTATGGTTTGGCTAACGTCCTATTTGCAGCGGCTTGATATGATGCTGCCTTTCTCCGACACATGGCCTGTCTCAGGTACGTTCTTTGAAAAGTTTTACAGCAAAAATACTAAAAAGTTACTTCATTTTAATATTGGAAATGCTGTCCCTGTATCTCACACAGGGTTTACTCAGACTCAACTCACAGGAGAACTAATAACATTAGATGGTGCGGGAAGTTATGATTTCGATGGAGATTCCTTGACCTATCAGTGGTCGCAAGTCTTGGGTTCAGCCGTTACTCTTTCCTCTTCTACCACTGCCTCACCAACATTTACTCCTGTACAAGAGGGTGTGTATGTGTTTGAGTTGGTGGTTAATGACGGTCAGGACGATAGCATACCCAGGCAAGTTACGATAAACGTAGTAAATGACGATGGAATGTTTCAAGCGTCCAACAACATTGCGGTTATGGAAGCTGAGAGCTATTGGAGAAAGACCGACCGCGGCGGGTATCTATGGACATTGAACAGTTCCCAGTCAGGTTATTCAGGTATGGGATACATGGAAGCCGGTCCTGACACGGGAGCCTCGATAGGAATAAATAATTTCAAGACTCAGGCTCCTGAATTAGAATACAGAGTCAATATCACTTCCCCTGGAACCTACATTGCTTACATTCGGGGCTCTGCCCCTGATACATCCGGAGATACGGTCCATATAGGCCTGGATGGAGAAGAAGTTCGTTTAGCTGACAGTGTCGGACTATTTTCAGTTAATTCCTGGTCCTGGGTTAACCAGACCCGCCAAGTTAACTCCAAGAGTGGCAACCTCGATTTAAATCTGGCCGTTTTGAATATTGTTGAACCGGGTCCTCATATTATTAATATATGGATGGCTGAGGACGGCTTTAAGTTCGATAAAATAATTTTAGCAAGACATTTGTATTCGCAGACGAGCTTTTCAGTATATGACCCCGGGACTGGTTTAGGACCACCAGAAAGCCTGAGAACTCCTGTTGCTGATGCTGGTCCTGACCAGACGGTATATGTTGATGATATTGTAACCTTTGACGGATCCGGCTCCTCTGATCCGAACGGGGATCCGTTAACTTACGACTGGGACTTCGGTGACGGTTCAAGCGATACAGACCTTACAGTGACTAATTCGTATTCAGCTTATGGTACCTATACTGTTACCCTTACGGTGGATAATGGCGTGTTTACAGATAGTGATACCAGTATAGTCACCGTTAAATCCAAAAGCGATATTAACGGCGATTGTACCGTTGACTGGGCCGATTTGCGCATTTTCACCAGTCAATGGTTGACTGGAGAGAATGATAGTGATTTTGATAATAATGGCAACGTTGACTTCGACGACTTCGCCCTACTGGGGCAAAACTGGTCGCCGACAGGTTTATAGCCACTTGGTCTGGCCGAGTTTTTGGGGAGCAATCCAAAGCCTGCTTTTCCGTGTTTTATAAAAAATCCGTGTTTTATAAAAAAATTGAGTTCATATTAGTATTATCCGAAAAGCCCTGTCTATGATATACAATCGACCGGGTATGCAAACTTGACGTAAATACTCCTTTTCGTTATTATCAGATGTTACTAAAAAGGGCGGTCTCCATGTGTCTGGAACGCAACATGTGGTTATGTCGCGTGGCCCATCCCAACATATAAGGAAGGAACCGAGCCTATGGGAAAAGCAAGGAAGAAACGGACTAAGTCAAAGTCGAAGACTAAAGCCGCCAAAAAAACCGGGAAGAAGAAACGCCACACCCCGAAGAAGGCCAAACCCAAGACAAAAAAGGCAGGCAGCAAGGCAGCGAAGAAGCCCGCCAAAGAAGTGGTCGGAGAAACTCAAGGGAAGGAGCAACCTCGTCACTCAACAGCTGAAGACATGGCGCGGCGACAGCGAGAGATCTCGGTCGCGGAGTTCTTCACAAAGAACCGCCATCTTCTTGGCTTCGACAATCCTCGTAAGGCGTTGTTGACGACCATCAAGGAAGGAGTCGATAACTCCTTAGACGCATGTGAAGAAGCAGGGATACTACCGGAGGTTAGGGTAATCGTTATCCACAGCAAGGAAGAAGATCGCTTTCGAGTGACCATTGAAGACAATGGGCCGGGCATCCTCAAGAAGCAGATCCCTTTTATTTTCGCCAAGCTTCTTTACGGATCGAAGTTTCATCGACTCAAGATGTCTCGAGGCCAGCAGGGCATAGGCATATCCGCGGCCGGCATGTACGGCCAACTCACAACGGGCAAGCCCATCTCCATCACCTCGAAGACCTCGCGTAACAAGCCCGCGCACTACTACGAGCTCGAGATCGACACAAAGAAGAACGAGCCTCGCACCATCCTGGATGAGACTGTGGAGTGGCCGGTCCAGCGGGGCACCAGGGTCGAGATAGAGTTGGAGGCCAAGTTTCAGAAGGGGCGTCAGTCCGTAGAAGAGTATCTCGAGCAGACAGCTATTGCCAACCCACACGTATCGCTTCGGTTCGTGACGCCGGATGGTGAAACAAAGGTATATAAGCGTGTGTCGAAACAGTTGCCCGAGCAGACCAGGGAGATCAAGCCCCATCCTTATGGTGTTGAGCTGGGCGTGCTTATCAAGATGCTTCACGATACCAAGGCGCGCACCTTACAGTCGTTTCTCCATTCAGATTTCTCACGTGTTAGTACCCGTGTGGCAAAAATGATCTGTGAGAAGGCAAAGGTGTCCCAGCGCTCTCGGCCATCGCGCATTGCCAGGCAGGAAGCCGACCACCTGCATAAGGCCATCAATCAGACCAGAATCATGAATCCACCCACGGATTGCCTGGCCCCGATCGGAGACGAATTAATTTTGGCCGGTCTGAAAAAACAGATTGAAGCCGACTTTTTCACCGCAGTCACACGGCCACCCGCCGTTTATCGCGGCAATCCTTTCCAGATAGAGGCTGGCCTGGCATACGGTGGTTCCATAAAGGCCGACGGCCTCGCTCGCGTCCTTCGTTACGCCAATCGAGTGCCTCTGCTCTACCAGCAATCGGCCTGCGCAATCACCCGCTCGGTGCTCAATACGGGTTGGCGCAATTACGCACTGCAGCAATCTGCAGGAGCGCTGCCGACCGGGCCACTGGTCATCATGGTCCACATGGCTTCGGTGTGGGTGCCCTTCACATCGGAGAGCAAAGAGGCCGTAGCCCACTATCCCGAGATCATCAAAGAGGTCCGGCTTGCGCTGCAGGAGTGCGGACGCAAATTGGCCAAGTTCGTCCGACGCCGGCGCAAGGCTGTTGAATCCGAGCGTAAGAAGGCTTTTATCCAGCAATACATCCCCCACATCGCCATTGCGTTGCGGGAAATGTTGGAACTCTCCGACCGCCAGGAGAAAACAATGGTGAAACAGTTAACGGATGTCCTCGAAAGGAGCCGATCATGAACAAGGTTGCCAATCGGATAAAACAAACCGCTACTTTGGTTCGATCCAAGATACAGCGCAGGAGCAAGCCCACCCTATCGTTCCCATTGCGTTCGTTGAGCAATGTGAAGTACCACCCAAAAAAAGGCTTTCTCGAGCTCAAAGGCAAGAAGAAGATCCGAACGCTCACTGTCGCTACGGTCAAGACTTTTGCCCAGACCTTGCGCATGATGTCCCAGGCCAAATCCCTCGTCGAAGACGACGAAATCATGACTAAGCGTACGTGTCCAAGAACTGGGACGATGCACGCTTCGACGAACAACCTGAATCCGACACAGTGATTGATGACATAGAAGCATTATTCGAGGTTAACCGCGAGCAACTTGGTTTCATTCCCGAGGAAAAGGGAGGTGAAATCGCCGGCAAGCTCGTCGTCATAGACCGCGACCCAGAGACGGGTAAAAAGTTACGCATCGACTGCACAAAATTCGGCTCGGGGGCATATTCGATCCCGATCTCCGTTGAGCATCTGAAGTTTGAAACAAAAGCCAAGTTCGTCCTCGCCATTGAGACTGCGGGCATGTTTCAACGCCTGGTTAAGCACAGCTACTGGCGCAAGGCCAACTGCATCCTCGTCTCCATGGGTGGCGTGCCCACGCGTGCCTGCCGTCGCTTCATCCGTCGGCTTGCTGACGAGTTGAAGCTGCCGGTTTACGCGTTCGTGGATTGCGACCCATACGGTATGTTCAACATCTACCGCACGCTGAAGGTTGGCTCCGGTAACGCTGCGCACATAAACCGCTACTTTTGCGTGCCCAACGCCAAGTTTCTCGGCGTCACGCCCCAGGACATCGTCAAATACAAGCTGCCTACTCACCCGTTGAAAGAGGTCGACATCAAACGGGCCAGAGACGCTCTCAAGAACGATCCCTTTGTGCAGCACTATAAGCCTTGGCAAGATGCGATCCAGCAGTTACTCGATATGGGTGTCCGGGCCGAGCAGCAGGCCTTTGCGGTGCACGACCTCAACTATGTGATCGAGCACTACCTGCCCGAGAAGCTTGCGGCACAAAAGACGTTCTTGCCATAGCATCAAGTGCCCGTAGTTTGGGCTTATTGAGAGTTTTCTTCAAGTTTTTCCGTTTGTTTCGGTTGTTTGTGTTGCATCAAGTACTCAAATGATTTCTGAAGGGCTAATATGGCCTTGGGAAGGTAGCTCGTCGGAACCAGAGTCATGTAAAACTAAGCAAGTAGGCGAAAAATCATCCGGTATAATCTGACGCGAGGCCACAGAGGCAACTAAGTTGCCCGCCAGCGGCCTCAGTCTGTTGGATTCGTTTTGTGTTGCTTCTTGTGTGCTGCAAAATAAGTGCCCTTTGAGAAGAGACGCATACTCCAAAAAAATTTTGAGAAAATACTTGACATAGCATAGAAATTTCTTATAATAAGTGTTTGTATGGGCTTGCTTTGAACCTACGTGTCCAGCACAGGAATAAGCGGCTTAACACATATCATAAGGGAAAAGGAGGACTATTATGGTTTACACGAAAATGGTGGTGATTTTGTCGCTTTTGATGATTAGTCTCACAGGCTGTTTCTCATCTCAGCCCAAAGACATAGAGGCGTTTTTAAGGCCCCAGCAAGTCAATGTCACCGCGGACACTTATATTTTACAACCACCAGACGAAATTGAGGTACATTGTTCGAAGGTGCCGGAAATTCATCTGAGACGGCAGCGAATCCGCCCGGATGGTAAGATAAGCTTTGAGAGCCTGGGTGAAATAGAAGCAGCGGGCAAGACTGTTGAAGAAGTAGCGAGTGCCGTGCGAACGAAGGCTTTGGAGCTTTACAGATTAGAAGGCAAGCAGCCAATCGACATCCGGATTGTTGCATTCCAAAGCAAAGTGTTCTACGTACTGGGTGAGGTTTATTTGCCGGGCCCCAAGGTCTACACCGGGCGTGATACAGTATTGCATGCGCTTGCCAAGGCACGAACGAATGTTATGGCGTGGAAAGAGCGCATCCAGGTAATCAGGCCGTCAAGTTATGAAGGCGTCAAGCCCAAAATCTTTGAAATAAACTTTAACCGGATGATTGCGCACGGCGATACAAGCAAAAACGTTTTGCTGCAAGAAGGTGATATAATATATGTACCCCCAACACCGCTGGCTGCTATAGCACAGGTAATAGAAGAATTCGGGCGTCCAATCGGGCGAGCTTTCTCAACGGTAACCATCGTACA
>VRUL01000086.1 GCA_019456145.1 Planctomycetota bacterium | reverse complement strand
GCTGGGAAACCGTGGAGCTGGAAATCTGGAGGGGCATCGAAGGCGCCGAAAAGCTTTCCGGGTATCAGGACTACGACGACCGGCACTACCTGATCAAAGAGGAGGTCATGCCCGACGGTAAGACCAAGCTCATACTCAGAGAGAAGGACAGCGGTAAAATCATCGAGCGAATCAAATAGCTGTTACACGCTGCGATCCAGAAAAACCTGCACCTGGGCTATGCTGGGGCTGCGCAGTACGCCGTTTTCAGCCTGCACCAGAACATCCGCTCCGCCAGAGTCCCGAAACCGGGGCAATAGATAATAGCTGGTGAGTAACAGGGTCAGACCTCAGTAAATTCCCGGGGAATTCAGTAAACGACTCGCAAGTTGAATGCTCTCATTTTTCACTAATTACAAGGCAGAAATTGTCTATCCTAACTCATTTCTATCACCTCTTGCCAAACAACTCGCTCTGATCTCCCAGGAGCTGGATCCGCACCGGCAAGTATCTGCCGTCAAAATAAGCGTTGATTCGGTTGCTCATTTGCTCCAGAAAGTCTAAACCCTTTCCGTTTCACCTTGGGCTGAAACTCCATCGTAGGAAGCACCGGAAGTATTGCTCGGAGGTAAAGGCTTGCAAACGAGACTCATCGCGTACCGTTTCCATCAAGCTTTTTCCCAAGTTTTCCAGTTCCCCAGTTTTTTCGCGAATATTTACTTATAGGTCTTGCAGTTTTCCCTTGCCCGCCTCCTTTTCCTTCTCAAGCTTGACGATCAATTTATCTAATGCCTTGTGGCTCTTCGCCTTTTGGCGCTCCAATTGCCTATTTGTCTTTTGATGAGAATCATCATTTTCTGC
>VRUL01000037.1 GCA_019456145.1 Planctomycetota bacterium | reverse complement strand
AACTTATGGTTCTCCAAACCAATGGAAATAAGGTCACTAAAACCTCCGTCCAGGTTTGCGATGATAATCCCTAACGCTACAAGTGCCCCCCCTATAAGGACGATAGCTTGCAGGACATCGGTCCAAATCACTGCTTCCATTCCCCCGATAACTGTGTATATAGTACTGAGCAAACCCATTAAGGCAATACACAGAAAGACATTCATACCCGTTACAGCAGATAAGGCAAGAGCGGGAAGTAAAACAACTATGCCCATTCGACCGAGTTGAAAAACGATAAAGGAGAGACTGCCGAGTATTCTAATGCTTACATGAAACCGTTTCTCCAGATACTCGTATGCAGTGGTGATATTGAGTCGCCGATAGAAGGGAAGATATAAGTAGATAATGAAAGGGGCGCTTGCACATATACCAATATTTAATATTAGCAGTACCCAGTCTGTAGCATAGGCCCTTGCAGGCATGGCCAAAAATGTAATCGCGCTTAACTGCGTGCCAAAGATACTCAAGCCTGCCGCCCACCAGGGAATTCGCCTACCGGCCAGGAAGAAATCGTTGGTTGTTTTCTCTCGTTTTAAAAAGTATAAACCCATGCCTATCAATACTACTAAATAGGCCCCCAAGACTACCCAATTCAATCTCCCAAAACTATCTGCTATCGGAGTAGGTTTTGCCCATAAAATCTTTGGCGTGCGAACGCCGGGGCGAGCTTCACCGGTAGGGACCACATATTGCCCTTTCCATTTTGTGATGGTGGTTGTTACTGGCGGCCACGTCCCGGCATTGCGATATTCGCCTAAATCGCTTGAGATACTCTTTGGAAACTCCCCCATCTTCGTCCATGTGTCAGTGATGGTATTGTAGACGAACAAGTCAGGACTAAAGCCGGGATGTTTGTCTTTCAGTTCTGCTGCTCGAAAGAAGTTCTCACCATCATCACCACTTAGGAACAGGATATGTGCATGGCCAAGAGGCATGCCCGGGTTTGGAGCGGCCACGATGGGACGGGGCGCATCAGCTATTTTTTTCCATCGCTTGCTTTGTGGGTTATAACGGTAGCAATCAGTCAGAAACTCGCGTGTTGCTTTGCCATCGGTTCCTTTATAAAGCCGGGCGCCGCTAATAAGAAATACATCACCTTCCTGCGCACCCATCACGGGCAATATTCGCGCTTTGCCCGGCCAGGGCTCCATTACTTCCCATTTCATATTCTGGGCGGCCCCGGACAGGTCCAGCGCCCAGAAATTCCTGAGTGCTTCTGTGCTGGATGGCGTCTCTTGCCCCCCAGCTATATAAATTATATTGTTGACCAAAACACCAGCAGAGAAAGCACAAGGAGTAGGCATCGGAGGAAGAGGAATGGTTTCGAGTTTATTTCCGGTCCAATTTAGCATGAAGACATCTGCGTAGTGCCGGTCTCTATCACCACCGCCTAAGCAGATAACTCTATCGTTCCAGGTCACGGAAATGCCATATCCCAATGGTCGTGACAGCTTGAAGTCGCTTATCCACTTGCCTTGAGGGTCAGTGAGTATGAAGACTTTGTCATGCCAGACTTTGGTATTACCTTCCCAGAAAGGGCCATCCGGGAAATTGGCGCCGCCTGCAATTATAAGGACATCGTTTGAAACACCTGCGAACGGACCAGCCAAACCAATAGGGTCGGGCAAAGGCGGCAGTTGTGACCATTCCAGAACGGTCGGCGTTTGCTCAAATTTGGCGCCCATTACAACATTAGTTGAAAAGACCATGAAGAAAACCGCCAGCCGGAGGGCATTACCCCTGCTTCTTTTAAGTGGCCCGTGCCTTTGGATATATCCACGAATCCGCCGGTTCATCTATCATCCTGTTGCTTTGACTTCATTGATAACATTTTGTGGCTTACCTGTAAGAAATGCGGCCACATTATCGACGACCACAGAAAGCAGTCTTTGGCGTGCTGCACATGAAGCCCAGGCGATGTGAGGTGTGATGAAACAGTTCCTGGCCTTGATTAGAGGATTGTCCTTCTCGGGCGGTTCCGAAGATAACACGTCCAACCCGGCACCGGCAATACTCTGATTATTCAGTGCTTGTGCTAAAGCCTGCTCATCTACTAATGGCCCGCGACTGGTATTAATGAGAAAAGCGGTTTTTTTCATTATCGCCAATCGCTGTTTGTTCACGATATTCTTTGTCTGAGGTGTAAGCGGGCAATGCAGACTAACGACGTCACTGGTACGAAATACATCCTCCAGATTGACGAATTGACATCCTTCCGGCATGCTGGATGGTGCGACAACATCATAAGCGATGACTTTCATTTCGAAAGTCAGGGCCAGCTTTGCGGTGGCCTGGCCAATTCTTCCCAATCCAATTATCCCCATAGTCATTCCCGCTAACTCAATCAAAGGCATGTCCCAATAACAGAAGTCCGGGTTGGAAGTCCATCGTCCGCTTCTTACAGTTTGGGCGTGATGACCGACATGTTGAGCAAGGTTCAGCAAATGAGCAAAGACCATTTGCGCCACTGACCGGGTACTGTAGGCCGGGATGTTAGTGACCGGGATGTCTCGGTCGCGGGCCGCTTCAATATCAACTACGTTATAACCGGTAGCTAACACTCCGATATATTTCAGCTTGGGAAGTTGTTTAATTACATCAGAGAATAATAAGGTTTTGTTCGTTAACACGATTTCGGCGTCTTTAGCACGGGACAAGACATCTTTGGGCTCTGTACGGTCATAAACTGTGCATTGACCCAGGGCTTTCAGGTTTTTCCAGGTTAAATCTCCGGGATTTAGTGTAAAGCCATCTAAAACAACGATCTTCTTCATAAGTTTCTCTCACCACTGTTCGGTTACACGGCTCTTATCGTTAACTGAGTCTTCGTAGTAGTAATGCGCGCACGGGATGAAGTTCTTCTTTGGTACGTCTTCACCGTTAAGGTACTTGATGAACGCCTCTACGGTTCCCTTGGCCATTTTGCGCGGGAATTGCTGGGGTGAGTCGTAGAGCTTCTTCTCAAACACCGCCTGCTTGCCGGCCGGAGAGGCGTCAAAAGCAACAATGGTGATCTGCTCTGTCTTGCCCGCTTTGAGAACCGCAGCGTAGGCACCGAGTCCCGAGGGATCGTTAATGGCGAATATCCCAACAATATCGGGATAAGTCGTCAGGATGTCGGTTGCTACTGTGTAACCATCGCTCCTGTTGCCCTTTCCGGAAAGTTCAGTGACAATTACTAACTTACTGTTATGTTCCTTGAGGTAGTCCTTGAAACCATTGACTCGCAGGATGCAAGACGTAACTTCAGGGTAAGTGATAATAGCGACCTTGCCCTTATCGCCGGTCACTTTCATCATGCTTTCTCCCGCCAGCAGGCCGCCCTGGTAGTTGTCGCTGCCGATATGAGAGACAATCAAGTCCTTTGCTTTCTCATCCGTTACCTGGACATCGTACGTGAACACGGGAATACCGGCCTCATGGGCTTTCTTTACGCCTTCACCTGCGGCCCTGGAATCGACCGGATTGAGAAAAATGGCATCGTATCCTTGCGCCGCAAAGTCTGAGAGTTGGTTGTTCTGCTTGGCAGGGTCCAGCTCGCCGCTCAAAGCCACTATCTCGTATCCGTACTTCGCTGCCTCTTCCTGCATGACATTGGCAATAAGCTTGAAGAACGGGTTGGTTAAATCCATGCAGGTCACACCAATCTTGCCCTTGTGCCCGGGACTTTTCGAGCATGATGAGACAAAGGCTGCCAAAGCAATTCCAAGAACGCACCACGTGATAACTCTCTTGCGATTCATGACATTTAACTCCTTCTAATTCAGTATTTCTTTTTCTTCTGCAAAAAGGCAAGCATACCTCCGCTGCTGCGTGCCTTGTCCAGAAGTACCGCGCCGAGGATTACAGCCCCGAGTACTACCTGCTGGGTATAGCTCTCGATTCCAAGCAAATTCATGCCGTTCTGGATCACCGAGATGATAAAAGCGCCTATGAGGGTGCCCAGGATTCTGCCGGAACCGCCGGACAGGCTCGTGCCGCCGACTACCACAGCGGCGATGACATACAGTTCGTACATTATACCGATATTGGGCGTTCCGGTATTGAGCTGTGACGCCTGGATGCAGCCGCCTAATCCGGCCGCAAGGGAGCTGATGATATAGACGAACACGATTACGAACTTAACGGGGACACCCGAGAGGCGTGCTGCCTCTTTATTGCCGCCAACAGCATAGATATAGCGTCCGAGACGCGTGTGTGCCATGAAGATATGCGCGACCGCGTAAAGGACAACAAGAAGGACAACGGTGTTGGGGATGCCAAGTGAGCGGCCCTGGCCCAGCCAGGGAAGGGCCTTGGGCACCTGATAGATTGAAAAACCGCCCGTAATCATGAAAGCCAGACCCCGGGCCATCATCATAATACCGAGCGTTGTTATGAACGGTGCTACCTTGAACCGGGCGACTACAAATCCTCCCAGGGCTCCAACGATGCCGCAGGATAGAATTCCGACAAGAAATCCGACCAGGACTACCCATCCCGGGGCCTGCAGTCCGCCCATTTTTTTCATAAGCAGGGTGCCTATTACGGCAGAGAGCGCAATCAGGCTGCCAACGGACAGATCAATGCCCGCTGTTATGATCACCATTGTCATGCCGATAGCGATCAATGCGATAACCACGATTCTGTCCACGATGGCCAGGAGATTCGAGCGTTTTAGAAAGACCGGCCACATATAGGATTTCGGCGCCAACATCTTGCAGCCGGAGAATTCCGGGTACTTCTCAGGAATCAGTTCGATTACTCCCCACTTTGTAACGTCACCGCTGGTCGCAATTGCGGCCAGTTCACCTCCTTTGGCCCTGATGTCATCCAGCGCCAGCCGTAAGTCCCGCGGAACGCCGACTACTACTGTCGTGTTGCTGAAGCCTTCTTTTTCCAGCTCTTCGCCCAGCTTTTCAGCAAACGATGCGGAGTTCTTGTTGACCGCGCCAACTGCCAGGATGATGTCCGACTTCTTGAATTCGTTGTTTATCTGCTCGGTAAGCAGGGCCACAGCAGCGCTTCCCCGGGGCATTTGCTCTTTCAATGTCAGAACACTGAAGAATACGCATAGTAATAACAGGACAAGAATCATTCCATAATCGCTTAGCAGCTTTCTTGTCATATTCAACTCCTGTCAATATCAGGCTATTGCCATGGACAAGATATCTTCCTGGGTGGTGTTTGCTACGTCGGTGATTTCTCCCTTGACCCGGCCTTCATGCATTACGATGATACGGTCGCTCATGCCAAGCACTTCGGGCAGCTCACTGCTTATCATAATGATTGCCTTGCCTTCGTCGGCAAGCCGGTTAATCAGGAGGTAGATTTCATACTTTGTTCCTACATCGATTCCCCGGGTAGGTTCGTCAAAGATCATGATATCAGCGTTGCGGGCCAGCCATTTAGCAAGCACCACCTTTTGCTGATTACCCCCCGAAAGATTCATGGTGAGCTGCTCGTGGCCGGTAAGCTTGATTCTCAGGCTCTGGACGAAACCTGAGAATTCTTTCCGTTCCTTTCGTTGGTCAAGGAACATGCCGCGTACGAACCGGTCCAGGTTGGGCAGACCGAAATTCTCCCGGCATGAATGAATCAAAACCAATCCTTGTCCTTTACGGTCTTCGGTCAGCAGACATATGCGGTTTCGTATCGCATCGCCGGGAGAACGGACATCTGTCTTTCTGCCATTGATGAAGATGCGTCCTTTGTCCGGTTTATCGGCGCCGAAGATCAGGCGCATCGTCTCGGTTCGACCGGCCCCGATCAGTCCCGCGAAACCCAGGACCTCGCCTGCCCGCGCACTGAAACTCACGTTTCGGACCGCTTTGCCCCGGCAGAGGTCTTCGACCCGCAGCCGTTCGCGGCCCGGGCTGATTGAGCGTTTTGGAAACTCGGATTCGACAGGACGCCCAACCATCATCTCGATCAGTTTCTCAAGAGTGATATCATTGATGTCATGGGTGCCCACGAGTTCTCCATCACGAAGTACCATTGCCCTGTCGGCCACTTCAAATATTTCGTCGAGACGGTGACTAATGTAAATTATGCCGAGTCCGTGGGATTTGAGGTCTCGGATGATGGCGAACAGGCGTTCGGTTTCCTGGGTGGTGAGTGTGGCTGTGGGTTCGTCCATGACGATGATCTTTGCGTTAACCGAAAGCGCCTTGGCAATCTCCACGGTTTGCTGTTGAGCCACGGTTAGTTCGCTGCAGCGGGCATTGGTATCGATATTGATTCCGATTTTTCTGAACAGTTGCAGGGTTTTGCTGTGCTCTTCGGCGGCCCTGACAAAACCCATTCTGGTTTTCTCCCGTCCCAGGAAGATGTTCTCCCGTACTGTAAGGCCTGGGATTAGGTTGAACTCCTGGTAAATGATCGATACACCAGCCTGCTGTGCGGCGGTTGGAGAGGGGATATGAAATTGCCGGCCCTCTATAAGGATTTTTCCGGCATCCGGAAGATGCGCGCCGCCTAATACTTTGATAAGGGTACTCTTGCCGGCGCCATTCTCGCCAACGAGGCCCATGACCTCACCGCGGCGCAGTTTCATAGAAACGTTTTTCAGTGCATGCACGCCGGGAAACGATTTGTCGATTTGGCGCATCTCCAGGAGAAGCGAGTTGCCTGGTTCCGGTTCTTTTGTCATTACAATCACTTTT
This sequence comes from Planctomycetota bacterium, assembly GCA_019456145.1. Classification (GTDB taxonomy): domain Bacteria; phylum Planctomycetota; class Phycisphaerae; order Sedimentisphaerales; family Anaerobacaceae; genus CS2-K091. The sequence goes on along the minus strand of VRUL01000037.1, from coordinate 46,774 downwards.
TAAAATCCCCGATGCTGCCGGTGGACTCCTGCTGTTTGGCGTCTACCGTAGTATCTGAGAGCCTTCCCCATGAGAATCGCTCTAAACTCATATGAAAGAAAACTCTCAAAGCATTATCAGGGAATACTAAGCCATACGAGATGGAAATGCAAGTATGCGTCCATGTAAACAGGGAGAAGCTTGTGATAAGCCCCTGTTAAGAGGAACCGGGATAGAATCCTATAGCGTCCATCCTTTGCGGTATTTACGCCGGATGAATGCGTCAGCTTCCGGGCAACCGATGGCCTTGAGTTTTTTGGCGTCCCAGGTGAGTTTCTTCCCCGTACGCAGCGCGACATTGCAGAGCAACGCTGCTTCGGTCAGGGCACCGGAGTAATCGAAATTGCATGTGGTTGGCCCGCCGGTCTTGCAGGCCTCGATCCATTCGCGGTGGTGGCCGATGGAATCCGGGATGAATGGATCAGGCCGTTTGAAGTCAACAAACTTCTCTTCGGGCAACAGTTGGTGTCGGCCGTAGTCGGCAATCAGCATTCCTTCCGATCCGATGAAGAGTACAGCGCTCCCCCACTGCGGGACTTTGCCCTCTTTCATAAACTCCGGATAGCCGCCGCCGCTATACCATGTCAATGTAACCGGAGGCAGATCACCGCGGGCGGGATATTCCTGTCGGGCGATTGTCCAGCGAGCGGCGCTTTCGGGGTGAACTGGACCTTCGGCTTCCACGGAGATCGGATGCCGTAATTTCAACGCCCAGAATGCAAGATCACAGTAATGGCAAAAGAAGTCACCCAGTTGCCCGTTTGCGAAGTTCCACCAGTATCGCCAACTGAACGGGGCATAAGCTGGGTGGTATGGCCGGTAGGCTGCGGGCCCCAGCCACAGGTCCCAGTCGAGCGTTTCCGGCACAGCGGGGCGGTCAGAGGGAGCATCGGGCTGCGACATGTTTGTCGGCTTGGGAGGGCCGGTGAAGTTTGCGCCCAGCCATACGTGGACCTTGCGCACGGTACCGATGGCACCGGTCTGCACAAGCTCCACCACGCGACGGTAGTTGCCGCCGGCGTGAATCTGTGTCCCCATTTGTGTAACGAGCTTTTTCTCTCTCGCGACTTCCACCATCATCCGGGCTTCATACACGCTGTGGGTGAGCGGTTTCTCACAGTAGCAATGTTTGCCGAGTTTCATAGCCATCATACCTGCGGGGGCATGTGTATGGTCGGGCGTGCCTATGACTACCGCGTCAATCTTGTTGTGCATTTTGTCGAGCATCTTGCGGAAGTCTTTGAATCGTTTTGCATTGGGGTGTCGCTCGAAGGTCTGGGCCGCATGTTTCTCGTCGATATCACACAGGGCAACGATGTTCTCGCTGGCCACACCGTTAATGTCCGCAGCGCCGCGGCCGCCGACACCGATCCCAGCGATGTTCAACTTGTTGTTGGCTTGAGTACCGCGTACCAACCGACTATCAGATAAGATGATGAGGCCTGAGCCGGCCCAGGCTGCTTCTTTTAGAAAATCGCGACGATTTAATTGCCGTTGCATTGTTAATTACTCCTTTTCTGTCAGACAGTGGATCGTATAGGTGGTTCTACTATAGCATTTCTCCGGCACCAAGTCAAGCTCACTTCGTATTCTGCAAGATTCATATATGCTATATAAATACCTCGGAGTTGGAGGAGCAAACCGGCAAATGACAAAGCAGGAATGAAGGCGAAAGAGAGGTTCATCGCTTGTTCTTGCGCTGGTCAAGGCGCTCGCCCAGAGGCCGGCGTGCCGGAATGCCAAGCCCGCCGCCGGCTTCGAGTTCGTCGAAGAGCTGCTTTTTCATAATTTCGATTTGCTCCCGGTAGGCCGGGACATTAATCAGGTTGTGTCGTTCGAGCGGGTCGGTTAGCAGGTCGTAAAATCCATCGTGGTCCCACACGCCATGGTAGAAGATGTACTTATAGCGCTCCGTGCGGATTGCAAACACCGTCGGCGTAGCGGGAAAGTTCCACTCCCAGTAATACTCGTAAAGGATGTGGTCGCGCCAAGGGATTGTTTCACCTTGCAGCAGGGGCAGAAAAGACCGCCCGTCCATGTTTGCCGCCTTCGGTATTCGTACGCCGGCTGCGTCCAGCAGCGTCGGGGCGATGTCTATGTTCTGAACCATCTGTGTAATCTTAGTGCCAGGCTTGATCATTCCCGGAGCGCAGGCGAGCATCGGCACGCGAATTGATTCCTCAAACGCGTCGCGCTTGTCGTAGAAGCCATGTTCGCCGAGTGCGAAACCATTGTCACCCATATAGATCACCAGCGTCGACTTACTCAGGCCCGACTCGTCCAGGTAGTTCAGCACACGCCCGAGGTTTTCGTCCAGTCCGTGCACGGTCTCGCAGTATTGCCGATACAGATTATCAAATGACGGGACCGGGTCATTGTCGTATTGTCCGGTTTCCATATGGTCAATGCCGTGGATACTGTATCGCCGCTCGCGGACCCAATGCGGCTGTGTCTGATAGTTGCGTTCTGTGTTGGCCATCGTCTCCGGACGTTTGACCTGGGCCTTGGCGTAACGGCCATGGTGGCGTTTGGCGGGTTGGAATGGGTAGTGGACCGCCTTGAATGAGAGATACAAAAAGAACGGCTGGCGGGTATTTCGCCCGTCTTTGAGCCATGCCAGCGCCTGGTCGGTCAGGATGTCGGTCGTGTATCCCTGGAATTTCTTACGCTTACCGTTGACGTTGAGCGTGGGGTCGAAATATGTGCCCTGACCCTTTAAGCTGGCCCAGTAGTCGAAGCCGGGTCTTGGGGAATCGTGCTCATGACCCATGTGCCATTTGCCGACGAAGGCCGTTTCATAACCGGCTTTCTGAAGGTACTGCGGGAAGAACACCGTTCCTTCAGGCTCGGGCCTCTGGTTGTCCACGATGCGATGGTTGTGCATGTACTGTCCGGTGAGGATCGAGGCCCGGCTTGGCGAACACAAAGAAGTGCTGACGAAAGCGTTGACCAGATGTGCGCCTTGTTTTGACATACGGTCCATATTTGGCGTCTCAAGGAAAGCCGGGGCTTCTTTCATGAAACCCATGAAGTCGTAGCGGTGGTCGTCACTTAGTACGAAGACTATGTTCCGCTTCGCTGTCTTCCTGCTCCGCGCGGCCCGTCCAATCCCGCCGGATAAGGCTAATGCGGCCATGCCCCAGCCTGCCGATCTGAGGAAGTCGCGTCGATTGCAGCGGGTCCGTCGTGGATTACTTTGAGTTGTCATATTTATTGCCTCCACCTCATTAGATCCCTATCTTGTCTGAGCTATAGTGCCATAAGAAAACGCACGTGTAATTAGTATTCATCCAGGCATATTACTTTTTCAACAGGGCAAAGTCAAGATCATAATTGTGAGTGGGGACATGTTTTAGTCTGAGGCAGATTGTTGGGAGTTGAAATCGCCAAAAATGTTCGTTTTGTAATTGTGATATACCCTGACGGCAGTGCCAATCAGACCTGACAAGAACTGGGCTATGGTGGCCGAGAAGGCCGGGATTATACCCAGTTTCTGGAGGATATATTGACAGGGGATTCTAAAGGCGTACATAACCACTATGCCATACATATTCGCCGTTAAAATTGATTTCATGTCGCGGACAAAATGGCGTTCTTTTCTGCGATATTGTCGGATATGCAGAAGAGTGTATATGCCAAATGTTGCCGCGAGAAAGCCCAATGTTCCTCCAAGTGCAGAGACGATGCAAATCAGGGCATCAGAATCTGTGATTTTGTCCATCCAGACAGCAGAAGTTACAGATAGAACAAGAGCAAGGACAGAAGCTATGATTTCGGAAGAATAATACTTTTTATTTGTTCTTGAAAATATTTTTCTGCTGAGTTTTGTCACTCTCGGATATTCCTATGAATCAAGCATTAAAGATTCTTGTTTTTATAGACTAAAGTTTTTGGGATAAATCATCAGGAAATTAATTGGGTTATGCGCAGAGCGTTCTGCATTAGTCATCTCTTTTCCATCTGTTTTATCACCTGACATTGTTGGTGCACAGTTTGTTGGTTACTACAAAAGCAATGAGGTTGCAGAACACGCCGATGACCAGACCCTCTATTCCCATTGGTGATTTCAACAGCCCGTTCCATATTAACACCCCAGCGGCACCGGCCACAGTGCCGACAAGGAATCCGGCCTTCGTGACCCGAAAGCCCAGTAGTACCGCCGCCAAAGGAACAAGGATGATGGGCGCCCAAAAATTATAAGCATAAAAGAGAATGTCGAGGACACTTTCAATCTTGATGGCAAAAATCACAGCCATAATCCCCACAAAACAGTTCGTTAGTTTGGCCAAGAGCAATTCCTGCCGTTCGGCCAGCGGATTCTTCCGAAGAGGTTTGACCACATCATTGATGCAACTGGTGGCCGCTCCATTTAGAAAGGAGTCGGCCGAGGACATCACGATCGAGATAATCCCTGCGACGACGATACCCCGCACGCCGGGTGGCAGCACCGTACGAATAACATATGGCATGGCTAGATTCGGGTCCAGTTTCGGGTTAAGTGCCAGGGCCACCAGTCCGATGGCGCCGGTAATCACAAAGAAGGGGATCGAAAAGATGCCGCTGAGCATTGTGCCGCGGGCCGTGTGCGCAGCGTTCTTGCCCATGAACAAACGCTGCACGTAGGGGGGCACAAGTGTTTCGCCCAAAAGAAAAGTGAGAAACAGCGATAAAAACGCAGTGATTGTCATTGCCTCGCCCGGGATTGAAAAGTGACCTGCCGGCGCAGCAGCTTTTATAGCGGAAAGCCCCCCCAACTTCACTATGCCAAACACCAGTGCCGCCGGCAGCCCTATGGCAAGCACACAGAACTGGATCACGTCGGTCAATACAACCGCTCGCATGCCTCCTACCGTTGAGTAAGCAATAACAATTCCACAGCCGATCAGGATGCCCCAAATCGGTTCGATGTCGAGAAACACTTTGAAGATAAGCCCCATGGCCCCCACCTGAGCACCTACAATCCCTGCGCAAAGAAAGACCGAGAAGAAACCGGTGACCACTTTTGCTGCCTTCCCATAGCCCTGCTCCATGATATCACCAACAGAAATGACATTAGGAAAATTACCCGTTCTCGGCGCAATATACCTGGCAACAAGAATCTCTTTTAGGCTGAATCCCCAAAGGGCTGCGATGTTCACAATTCCTAACCGGAACACCTTCTCGGCGTTACCTATCGAAAATCCACCACCAATGAACGAAGCTGAAAGGGTCGCAAAGATCACCATTGACGTATATGACCGGTGGGACACCGAGAACTCTTGCAGACTTTTCATACCCCTGCCGCTCCATAATCCCACCAAAAGGATTATAGACAAGTACAAGATGATGATGACATAATCCAGCATACTGTTTAGGCTCCGTTTGCTTTCTGTACTCTTATATTGCTCATTCCTTGAAATAAGCAATTGCCGGGATATCGCCCATCGTCTTAAGACCTGGGCTTGCCTGGAGAACAGACCTCACCGTGTTAAGAGTGATGGCGCACGTGGCGATATCACCGTTAACGCCATCAGTAATTCTGGATTGAATTGGCGGGTCACCATCTATCTCCACCTGGTCATAGGACTCCCGTTCTCCAACCGCAGCCCTGAAAGTCAAAGTAATAACTTCCCTATCGCCTACGAAACCTCTACCGACCTGATGCACACCACAACTCATCCCTTTAGAAATTGGTTTGTACCCCGAATCAATATCTCTTTCGGCCATTACCGGTTCGAGGGTTTCAACATTACGGTCGAGTTTCCAGCCAAGTCTATCAGCGATAAAATCTACAGATTCAGGCAATCCTACATGCCTTAGCGTACCACTTTTCTTTTTGGCTTCAAATTCTTCCGGTGTCAGGCCTGCGCCAATCTTCTGTTGAAATGGAATTCGGCGTACCGAAGCATCCTGGACCCTCCAGACTTTTACTTTTTTGACATTCTGGCATACACCGGTCAGAACTGAAGGGAGAAAATCCATCAGATATCCGGGATTGACTCCTGTACCGAGACATACAACGCCGTTCTCACGACATATCTCATCTATCCTCCTGGAAACCTCGGGTTGAGTATTCCATGGGAAGAAAAGTTCTTCACAGGTGGAAATAATATGAAGTTTAGCTTTTGCGAGTTCGACAACCTGGCTTTCAAGCGAGACAATACTACTAACAGTAGTAACTAATGCCACTTCAACGGACTTGCCCTTAATCGCATCATTAAGATTGGTGCTGACCGTGATTCCAAGCGGCTCTATACCGCATAATTCACCAAGCTCTCTGCCGGCCTTGTCAGGGGCGGGATCGACAGCCCCTACGATGTTGAAACATCCACGCTCCAATGCATACTTGACCATTTTCTGTCCGAGAGGACCAATTCCCAGGTGAACTGTGTTAATCATCTTCATCAATCCTTTACTTATCAAAATTCAACTTTCACAAATTCGGAACTCCGAAAATTCTTTCCAAATTTTCGTAATATCAAAAACTTATAGTATCCAGTAAAGATAAACAACGCAAGAATTCCACATAGACTAATTCTCTATACAGAAGATACCTCCCCTGGCTCAAGTCACTCCTGGATTCCTCGAAGCTTAGGCCGACGGCGTTTGGTTATAGTCGGTTTTATCCGGATGGTTCAAGACCGTGCTCAGCAGCGAATCTTACGGTGCCGTCTTCTCTGATCCATACAACCTTATTGTACCCAGCCGGGTCAAAATCCTTCCCGGCAGGCACGACATCGTAGGAAATTTTATTTTTCAGGCAGTAGGCAATCTCGTTAATTGCCGGTTTGAGGACGTCTTTGTACGTCAGGCCGAAGCGGTTCTTACGGTTGAGTGGGTAAATATGCGTGCCCCATGTGAATAGCTGCCAGCAAGTTGGCAGTGTATAGCCGTAAGGAAGAACTATGGCCGTTGTGGCAGCCCCGTGCAACTTGTTCATATCCGGCCGGGGATGGCTTTTTGCATATCTGGTAATTTGGCTGGCAAGAGACAATTGCTCAGTATAAGGGATATGGTGGTCATGATCGGATGTCCAGAACCAGGTGAACTCTGCACCCATGTCATAGGCCAGTTTCATCGAAGGAAAACGCAAATGCGGCTCGGCCTGGCCATAGATACTCATACCCCATTTGGTGTTGAGGGCCCGCGCTGGACCACGCATCTGTGCATAAAACCACATAAATAGATTATGGGGTGTGATAGGAATATCTACATCAAATTCCTTATTAATCCGTTGAAGCATCAGGACCTGCTGGGAGTCAGCATTCGGGTCAATCCGCCATCGGCATTCCTGCACTAAACCGAAGGGATTGGCCTCCATCTGATAGTAGCTTGTGCCAACGTATGTTTCCCATATAGGGACAGCCGGCTCCACCAGTTTTAATGTGCCAGGATTAATCCCTTTCTGGGCGAGAACATTGCGGTAATTGACATTATTTAATCTTGTGCGGATATGTTCATGTATCATCTCGACGGCTTTGGCAAGAGTTGCACCGGGTGGATATTTGCCGGCCAGGCGGCAGGCCGGCTCATCGATAAACATTTGCAGGCCGAGGAAGTTTGAACGATAAAGCTCTTCCGGGTAAGCGATGTCGGGACTGAAACCATCGTAGAATACAGCTTTCCGGCAGATCCAGTCGATTTGTTTACCTTTGGCAGTGAAATAGTTAATGCCGGCAGCTATCATCTCATCGTAGTTTTCTTTTGTAAACGGGACATAGTTGTAATTGTCTTTCCTGCTTTTTCGGCCCTTTCCGTCATCACGAAAATTCCTGCTGGTGCCAATTATCAAGTCGCTTCGCAGCAGCAGTTGGGTAATTCCGGAAGGAAGCTGGATAGCCGTTGGTTCAAGCGCTTTCTTGCGGATGAGAGGATGGCCCAAATATGTGCCTTTCTCAAACAATGTATTTTCATTGCCGTCTTTGGCACGGGGTAGGAGTTCTTCTGCAAAATGGAATAAGGGTAACAGCGCTTTGCCGGTTCGCTGGTCGATGTATTCTAAGGGGGACTTGTTGGGTTCCTGCAGGATGTAGCGATGAAAGGTAATTTTCTTTTGAGGTCCGGCTGAGAATGGATTGGCATCGGAGAGGAACCAAATGGTGAAGGATTTTTTATTGACCTTTGTCCCCGTGAGTTGATACCAGTTGCAACCCGGCTTAGCAGAGCATGGAGCTGTAGCTATTTCAACCGACGCCACCTGTTTATCATGTGGGTTGGCTGGCAGAATAGTTTCGTAGAGCGCGCGGGCGGGCTTTTGTCCGGCACATATACGTACTACAGATAACATGACTAAAGCTGTTGTTACGAGTACTTTTGCCAATCTCATTGGATCTCCATGCAATTTAGAATTCTTCATACACCGTTAATTATATTCCGAATCAGCCGAAGATACAACTGATTGATAGCAATGGAGCATGTGTCTGTGGACCAAATTGAGCCGCCGAGTCCGGTCTGGCTGTCAGAACCGCTCTGATAGTATGCTGGTGGCGTCCTGTCCGAATATTGGTATGACCTGTCTGTTCTTAAGATAGAATCTTACTATTACTTGCAATTTCAAGGATTTATGTTAAAGTATCGTTATGCAAACACAACATGTAGACAAAACGCGGCGTGATTTTCTGGGCAGTGTCGCTGGGATGTTAGCGGCGCCCTGGCTTGGGCTTGCCGCTGCAAAGGCAGGTGTCAAGTCGACACAGCGCCAACGGATTGAGGCAGCGATTCCGACCAAGGCCTTAGCTGTACCTCGCAGGCATCGCAAACTCCTGATTTTCGACCTCAATGTCGGATATGGCGGGCATGGTTCCATCCCTACCGCCAATCTGGCTTTTACGCTGATGGGTGAAAAGACCGGGGCTTTTGAGACGGTGATCAGCAAAGACCCGTCCGTATTCAAGCCCGAGAATCTCAGGCGGTTTGACGCCGTTTTTCTAAATAACACGGTGGGCAATCTCTTTGAAGACCCCGCTTTGAGACAAAGCCTGCTCGAATTCGTTTACGGCGGAGGCGGGCTTCTTGGAGTTCATGGGACTTCTGTGGCCTTCACCCGCTGGCCCGGCGCCCATGAGGACTGGGCCGAGTTTGGCATAATGCTCGGTGCCCGCGGCGCAAACCATCGTGACAGCGACGAACATGTCTTTATCAAACTCGATGAGCCCAATCACCCCGTAAATCGGGCTTTCGGCGGTAAAGACTTCGACTACAAGGACGAGTTCTTTCGCTTCCATGGGCCTTATTCGAGGGACAGGGTCCGCGTGCTTTTGAGCATCGACACAAAGAAAACGGATTTCCAGGGACAACCTCGTGGCAACTGCTTCCGTGAGGACAACGACTACGCGCTGGCGTGGGTGCGGCAGTATGGCAGGGGGCGTGTTTTCTACAGCACTATCGCGCACAATCCCTATGTCTTCTGGGACCCGAAGATGTTACAGTTTTATCTCGCGGCTGCTCAGTTTGCCTTGGGCGACCTTCCGGCCCCGACCATCCCCAGTGGCAAATTGACGCCGGCCATCCGGGCACAGGAAAAGCTGGGCTGGCGCCTCGGTATCGAGGCATACACTTTTCATAAATACACGCTATTCGAGGCGATCGATAGAACTTCACAACTCGGCCTGCCGTATATGGGCGGCTTGAGCTTCCAGAAAGTCAGCAAGGAAATTCCAAAGAATTTCGATACCAACCTGGCTGATGACGAGATGAAACAAATCCGTCTGAAATTAGACTCGGCCGGCGTCCGTCTCCTGACGTATTATATCCACTTGATTCCCGGCGATGAGGCTGGCTGCCGAAAGGTCTTCGAATTCGGGCGAAAAATCGGCATTGAAACTTTCATGTCCGAGCCAATTCCGGAGGCGCTGGATACAATCGAGAAGTTCTGTGATGAGTATGAAATCAACGTGGCCATTCACAATCACGACCAGAAAGCATCGCCGCAATATTGGCATCCTGAAGGGATTTTGAAGGTCTGTAAGGGCCGCAGCAAGCGGATTGGGGCTTGCGGTGATCTCGGTTATTGGATGCGGTCCGGCATTGACCCAATCAAGGCTGTGAACACGCTCAAGGACCGCTTGATCACTGTGCAGATGCATGACCTGCACGAGCTAAGCCCTGAAGGTCACGATGTGCCGTGGGGGACCGGTGTTGGCAAGACCGAACAGTTTATCAAGGAAATCCACCGCTTGGGCATACGGCCAACTATGTTCGGTCTCGAATACTCATACGATTGGTTTGATTCGATGCCTGAGATAGCCAAATGTATTGAATTCTTCAACAAGATGAGCTTGCAAATAGCACAGAGAGATAAAACATGACACAGATGGGACACTTCAAAGGAACAGAAACTAACAGGATGACACGGCGCCAGTTTTTGGGCAGTACGGCTGCACTTTCAGGGATCGTCGCCGCTCCGTGGATTATTCCCTCTTCGGTGCGTGGTGCCGGTGGAAATGCGGCGCCCAGCAACAGGATTACAGTGGGCTTGATAGGCCATGGAATTATGGGAAGAGGTCACTTACGACGACTGGCTGGCGACCGGGATTTACAGGTGTTAGCAGTTTGCGATGTGGATCGTCTGCGGTGCCAGGAAGGTAAGCGTCGCGTGGAGCAAACTTACGCCGCGCAGCTTACAAACGGTACGTATAAAGGATGTGCCGCCTATAATGACTATCGCGAACTCCTGGCTCGATCCGACATTGATGCGGTGGTAATCGTTACGCCGGACCACTGGCATACCTTGCTGTCAATTGATGCGGTCAAGGCGGGTAAGGATGTGTACTGTGAAAAGCCAATTTCGATAACAGTTCGCCAGGGACGTCGGCTTGTTGAGACAGTGCAGAGGTATGGCAGGATTTTTCAGACTGGAACCCAGTATCGTTCTATTCCGACAATCCGTCAGGTCTGCGAGTTTGTGCGTAAAGGGGGACTCGGTAAGGTCAAACAAGTATTCACTCTGTGGAACCGCCTGGGTGGCTTTTTCGGAGCACCCCGCTTTGGGCCCTACCGACATCTGATGGACGTCGAGAATTCTGGCAAGTCCTATACACCCCTGGATATAACCCTTCCTGCCGAACCTGTACCGGAAGGATTAGACTGGGACCTCTGGGTCGGACCGGCCCTTTGGCATCCCCATAACCCCGCCTACCACAAAAATCCTTCACCCGGCGTCGTGCCCTGGGCCTTCTGCGAGGATTTCGGAGCGGCTTCCGTGACATGGCATCACTCTCACAGTGCGGACGTAATTCAGTATGCACTGGGCGTCGAAAATAGCGGACCGGTGGAGTTCATCCATCCCAGCAGCGGGGCTTACCCGACGCTCACCTGCAAATACGCCAATGGCACCCTCCTTCATCTGGTTGACCACTGGGGGATGGTAAAAGATGTCTATAAGGCGATTCCTGCGACGGCCCGGTTAGCCGGCAACTTCGGAGGTATATTCGTCGGAGAAAAGGGCTGGGTCACGTCGATGTCAACCGGCGGGCTCATAGAAGGTGGTCCTGAGAAGCTCTTCGAGGAAATGAAGCTGAAAACCCGCCAGGTGAACATCGGCCAGAACAACCATCACGTCAACTGGTTCGAGTGCATTCGGACACGCAAGCAGCCCAGTTGCAACGAAGAGATAGGCCATCGGTCGGCATCGCTGGGACATCTGACCATCATCGCGCACAAGCTGCGGCGGTCTTTGAAGTGGGACCCGGTCAAAGAGCAGTTCCTCGATGACGAGGCTGCGAACCGACTGCTTTTCCGCGCTATGCGCTCCCCGTGGCGGCTCTGATACATAAATTTCATGTAAACGACGAGGGTTAAGAGGGGAGGTAAGAATGATTCTGAAAACCAAACTACTGTTTCTTGCCATTCTTTGTATAGCGGTACAAGTCATCGCCGGCGACGGCATCATCATTGACACAAATCAACGGACGCTGGAGCAGATTGAACGCACTTACTCAGAAATGCCCCCGGTCCGGTACAAGCCTCCTTCTGACCGCTTACGTAGTCTGCCGAAAACAAGACAGCGCTTAACCGAGGGCGGCACGTTACGGGTCGTCATGCTCGGTGACAGCATAGTAAACGACACAAGTCGTTCCTGTTGGAATCTTTTACTTGAGCGAGACTATCCGAATTGCAGAATAGAAAAGATTACGTCTGTACGCGGCTCAACCGGCTGCTGGTGGTATAAGGAGCCCGGCCGAGTGCAGAAATTTGTGCTCGACCATAAGCCCGAACTTGTGATTATTGGTGGCATCAGCCAGCGTGGAGATATCGACTCAATTCGTGAAGTGATTCGCCAAGTTCGAAGTAGTTGCCAGGCGGACATCCTCTTGATGACGGGAGCGTTCGGCCAAGTTGATCCTTCCAATGAGAGCCAATGGAAGAGGATAAGCGATCCCAATCATTTCAGTGATTATCGCAAAGGTTTGGAGAAGCTCGCTATTGATGTTGGGGCCGCCTTTCTCGATATAGAGGCTGCGTGGACAAAATATATCCGCCAAAGCGGCAGGGACCTCAAGTGGTTTAAGCGAGACCCTATCCACGCCAATGAACGCGGTGAACAAATAATAGGGCGTATTCTCGCTAAGTACATCCCTCCATCAGCCGCAGATGTTGATAGTCCCAAAGTGTTGGATATCGGCAGCCGATTGGAATTGTTCGTAGATGATTTCCTCATCGAGCAGATGAAGGATGTCAATCTGACCTTGCACAGGCCCATCGGTCGCGAGGTTGTCATCATCCACGACAAGCCCTGGGAGGGCAATACCTGCGGTTACCACACAATATTCAAAGATGGGGACCTCTACCGAATGTACTACCGCGGCTGGAACCACGATAATAAAACACAAAAACAATTGCATAAGGCAATGGTTTGTTACGCTCAAAGCAGCGATGGGATACATTGGAAAAGGCCCAGCTTGGGCCTTGTGGAGTTCAACGGTTCAAAAGACAACAACATCATCTTAAAAGGGCCCGGCTCGCATAACTTCACGCCTTTCAAGGATGCCAATCCCAACTGCTCCGAGGACAAACGATACAAGGCAGTGGCAAGGGGCGAAGACGACGGTCACAAAAAGCTGTTCGCGTTTCAAAGCCCCGATGGGATTCATTGGCGGTTAATGCAGAGCGGGCCTGTAATAACAGAAGGGGCCTTTGATTCACAGAACCTTGCGTTCTGGGATACGGTCCGAAATGAATATCGCTGCTATTTTCGCGACTTCCATGCCGGTGTGCGAGATATCAAGACCTCGACGTCAATGGATTTTATACACTGGACAAAGCCTGTCTGGTTGGAGTATCCCGGTGCTCCGAAGGAACATCTCTACACAAACCAAATACAGCCCTATTACCGGGCGCCGCACATTTTCATCGGCATGCCGACCCGCTATATACCCGAAAGAGGGTCACTAACCGAAGGCCTGCTGATGACCAGCCGGGATGGTAAGACATTTCGTCGATGGTCGGAAGCTATTGTCCGGCCAGGCCGAAACAGGGACAAGTGGCATAACCGAAGCAATTACATATGGCTGGGGATGGTGGAAACCGAATCCAGCCTGCCCGGTGCCGGCAGGGAGCTGTCAATATATAGTAACGAACGTTACTACGATGGCCTTGGTGTGAAGACGCGACGCTACACCTATCGAATTGATGGTTTTGTGTCTGTTCGTGCCCCACTCAGCGGTGGCGAGTTTGTTACCAAACCACTTGTCTTTGCGGGCAGTGAACTGGTGATAAATTTCTCTACCTCGGCAGCGGGAAGCGTCCGGGTGGAAATTCAGGATGCGCAAGGTCACCCACTCAAAGGCTTCGGGATTACCGACTCCGCTGAGATCTACGGAGACCAAATCGAACATCGCGTCACATGGAAAGGCAATAATGACCTGAGCAAGCTGGCAGGCAAAGCGGTTCGTCTTCGATTCGTACTGCGGGATGCAGACCTTTATTCAATCCGGTTCAGGTGACATACACCACGGTGACCACTGCGTCTTGGGAATTAAGCAGCGCCGTTTTCAGCACGCCGTCAGACTTCCTTCGTGATCCCCGGTTGCGGGGCTGCATAGATACCGTTTGGACCGGCTTTGATTGGAGCGGGCGTCTCAAAGGTAATGTTGTCAATATCTTTGACAAATTGGAAGTTGGAGTTCAACGCCTGGTCCCAGGTGATGTACTGGCCCGTGTGTGCCGCCATGCGCCCCATCAAGGCGACTACTTCCGCCTCGCCGGCTCGCCGGGCTTCGTTGTGCGGTTTGTTCTGTCGGATAGCATCCACAAGCACCTGCCATTCGGCGTGGTAGGGATTGGGATCGGGCTGACCATACTCCCAAACCAGCTCTTTCTTAACCATATTATGACTCTTGTAGATCTTTGGTTTTGGATCTCCAAGACTCGACATGATCACGGCCGAGCCCTTGGAGCCGTGGGCGTAGTCGGTGTAGGTATTCCAGCAACCGTTCATGTGCCGCGAGAAGGCCAACAGCTTCGTGCCATCGGCAAAGGTATATTCCACTGTATAGTGGTCGAACTGGTTACCCGCCTGCTCGTAGCAGCGGCCGCCCATGCCCTGGGCCGAGACCGGCCAGGCACCCTTGGCCCAGCAGGCCACGTCGATATTATGGCAGTGCCAGTCGATAAAGAATCCGGACGATACCCAAGTGAAGCTGTTTGGATGCTGGATCTGGAATATCAGCTCATTGGCGTTCTTAGGCAGAGGCGGGCAGTGGACCGGCCCGTGCACGCGGTAGATTCGAAGGGTGTGCACATCTCCGATGACCCCATCGTGAATCCTCCGAATCACTTCCTGCCGTGCTTTCGAGTGCCGCCACATAAAACCGACACCGACCTTTAGATTCTTTTGCTTGGAAAGTTCCGCCGCTTTCAGCCAGCGGCGCACTTGGGGCGCATCCGTCGCGAACGACTTTTCAGCAAAAACATTTACGCCTTTCTTGACAGCGTACTCAAACTGCATGGGACGAAACGCCGCGTGAGTAGTCAATAGAACGACGTCACCCGGCCCCAGGGAATCAATAGCCTTTTTATAACCATCGAAGCCGACGAATTGGCGTTCCGGCGGAACGTCGACTTTATCCTTGTAACCCTTCGTCAGGTTACTCAGGCTGCTTTTGAGACGGTTTTCAAATAAGTCGGCCATAGCGTGGAGTTTTACCGGGCCGCCTTTGGTAGAAAAGGCATCGGCGACAGCGCCGGTACCGCGGCCCCCACAGCCCACAAGGGCCAGCTTTATCGTTGAGTTTGCCGCGGCGCGGCTTTGGTTTACAGCTACTCCCGCAAGGGCGGAGGCAGCAGCCAGACGTCCCGAGAATTTCAGGAAATCCCGGCGCGATTTCGAGCCGGCCGAAGTGTTTGGATTTGATGTGCTCATTGCAGCCTCCTGTCTAAAATAATATTTGTGGAATGCCTCAATTAAAGATAACTAATCTAAATTGTAGTAAGAAGAAGAAAGAGTATCAATGCAAAAGGCTTTTTTTTTGTAAAATCCAGTTATGAAATCGCACATTAGGAGTCGCTAAAGGGATTTTTGTCAAGTAGTTGTGCTAAATGACTACTTCCATTTTCCCACAATTGTAACCAAAGTACGGCTGTCAGGTCAATATTCACAGGCCTTTTTCCATAGTATTTCGGTTTTCCAGCGGTTATAATTGCGATATCTCAAATGGCCGTTGATCGGATAATCGAATGTTCAGGATTTGAGATAGATTCGATGGAACCCCACGGGAGGTATGAAAAATGACAATTAGAAAAGAAACACATGTTTGTTACAATATTACGGGCAAGCCCTGGCCGAGAATATCACGATTAGGTTTGGCGAGCGTCGTAGTTTGCCTCATGATTGGGCAGATGGCAGCGGCAGCCCCGACGTACCGCATATATCCGTTGCGAAATGGAATATGCAAGATTGCCGGCAATCACGCCTACTATGAAGGTGACAGCGACAAAACCTACGGATTTGCTCTTTATATCTGGCTGGTCCTTGGCGGGGACAAGCCAATCCTGATTGACGCCGGGCTCAGTGACGTCGAGGAGATGAACCGCGGGGCGGCCCACGTGCTGCGCGAGCCAATCACCCAAAATAAGAACGAAAGCGGCACTGCACAACTCCGCAAGTTCGGCCTGACTCCGGACGATATCGGTCACGTCCTTATCACGCATCTGCACTTCGACCACGTGGACGACCTGCTCATCTATAAAAACGCCAAAGTTTACATCGGCAAAAAGGAGTGGGAGATGGCGACGACAGCGGCGCCTACCTGGGGGCACGGAAAGATCATGCATGAGTTCAGTAATACCCCTTCCTGCCGAAAGCGTCTTGTATTAGTCCAGGATCAGGAAGTTCTGCCGGGCATCGAATCGTTCTGGGTGGGTGGGCACACGCCGGGTTCGATGGCCTATCGGGTCAACACGGCGCATGGCAAAACCGTCCTGACAGGTGACACGATATCACTGTTAGGCAACTTCGAACGAAACATCCCGTTAGGTATATTCAGCGACCTTCAAGAATGTATAGAGGCGATGAAAAACATCCGCAAGAAAGCAGACATAGTGTTGCCCAGCCACGACCCCGGCACGCTGGACCGTTGGCCTCCTGCTCCGAAGAACGCTATCAAATATACGATCCGTGCGATCAAAGTCGGCCAATGCGAAGTTCGCGACTACATAACTTTCCAGGATACTGACAGTGAGCAGACCAGCACGTATTATCTGTACGTCTGGCTCATCGAGGGTGGGCCTAAGCCCATAATAGTTGACACCGGTCCCAAGTATCCCGAGGAGTTCAGCAAATCAACTGCAAAGTATATCCCCGGCGGAGTCAGGCAACTGCCCGAGGAACGCACGATCAAGGCGTTGAAGCGGTATGGCATTGATCCGGCCGATGTAAGCCACGTGATAGTGACGCATCTCCACCCGGACCATTACGATTACTTCGATGCCTTCCCCAAAGCTCGCTTTGTCGTCAATCGGCGCGAGTACGAAGAGACTACGGGACAGCTTGGCAGTGGAAGGAACCGCCTGGCTACTGATGTGCGAAAAACACTGGATAAAAGGCCCGATGCTCTACAACTCGTGGAGGACGAGGAGGTTGTTTCGGGTGTGCGGGTTTTCCCACTTGGTTGCCATTCACCTGGCAGCCAGGGAATACTTGTTCGCACCCAAATGGGGCCTGTGGTAATCGCCGGCGATGTTGTGTACAAGTATGAGAATATAGAAAAAGATCGACCAGGCCGCAGTCCGGACGAACGTGCCTGTCGGGAGGCAATGGCCCGGATCCGTTCGCTGGCAGACATTGTGTTGCCGGCTCACGACCCGTTAACACTCGAACGCTGGCCGGATGGCATTATTGGTATCTGCACCACTGACTGAAATTGATTACTGAAAGCAATCTTTACGTTGGATATTTTTTGGAAGGAGTAGACTAATGAAATTAACTACAAAAGTTGCGCTGTCGTTATCAGTAGTTGCCCTGGTGACTGCCGGTCGTGTAGAGGCCAGGTCCGTACGAATTGTCGTCTGGGATGAACGACAGCCCAAACAGAAGCAGATGTACAAAAACTTTCTTGGAAATCACATTGCCGATTATCTGAAAAAGCAAAAGGGATTTTCCGTCCGTTCGGTTGGTATGAACGACCCGCAACAGGGTTTGCCTGATGTGCTGCTCGATGATTGTGATGTTCTTATTTGGTGGGGGCATGTTCGCCAGGGTGAGATTTCCGTAGAGACTGCTCGGCGCATCGTCAACCGAATCAAAGCCGGGAAACTCAGTTTCATCGTGCTGCATTCGGCGCATTGGGCGACGCCGTTTGTGGTGGCAATGGAAGAACGTACGAAGCAGGACGCATTATCAAAGCTCTCGGCGGCCGAACGCGGCAAAGCGAAGGTTGAATTGGTCGGTAAATTTCAGCGCAAGGCACCCAGGCGTGATGCTGAGTTAACACCCTCGATATCCTATAAAAAAGGAGCAGATGGCAGCACGCTGGTACGGATTGTCCGGCCGAACTGCTGCTTTCCTGAGTACGCGGCCCATGGCAAGCCCAGCAGGATAAAGACACTCCTTCCCGGTCACCCCATTGCCCGCGGCATTCCTAAAGAATTCACCCTTCTCCAAACGGAGATGTACGGCGAACCATTCCATGTGCCGGCCCCCGATGCCGTGGTCTTTGAGGAGACCTGGGAGGCGGGACAGCGATTTCGAAGCGGGGCAATCTGGAGCCTGGGCAAAGGCAAGGTGTTTTACTTTCGACCTGGCCACGAGAACTTTAATGTCTTCCATCAGCCCGAGCCGTTGAAAATCGTCGCCAACGCCGTCCGGTGGTTGGAACGTGAGACAAAAAAGCCGAAAAAACAGCAATAAGATAGAAAAAGTATCTGTAGGCTAAACGCGTTTAGGATCCGGATGGACCCACGGCCGACGATAAGGCCGGCGCAGCAGCCGGTTGGCTTCCTTATCACCTACAACCTGTCCTTTCTCTGGGTCCCATGTAAGCGTTCGGCCGAGTTTCATAGCGATGTTGGCCAGAATACACGAAGTTGCTGTGATATAGCCTTCCTCGATATCCGAGACGGGGCGTCCCCGCGTTTCAACCATCTTCAGGAAGTTCTTCCAGTGTGCCCGCACGGCGGACGCCACGTGGCGTTCCAGGTCTTTTTCGGTTTCGTCTTCCGGGTACTTGTCATATTCATAGAGGGCCTTGCCCTGCGCCGATTTGCCCTTGCCGCGGGGAATGAAATCGTACTTATGGACGTCGGCCTTGAGCGTTCCCTTGTCGCCGTAGATAAAGGCCGCCCAGGGATAATCGGGGTCCGGTGCATGGCCCCACGTGCGATGCGTCCAGACCACGGGCAGTTCACCGAAGTCGAACGTGGCCGTCTGGGTGTCCGAGATATTGGCTTTACTGGCTTTATCCACCAGGATGCCGCCGGAAGAACTGATGTGCTTTGGCCAGCCCAAATCAAGCATCCAGCGGACCATATCGAGCATGTGTACGCACATGTCACCGATTATCCCATTGCTATACTCCATGAATGCCCGCCATCCGCGCGGATGGGCGATTTTGTTGTACGGGCGCATAGGAGCCGGCCCGGTCCACATATCCCAGTTAAGATGTTCGGGCGGGGCCGTATCGGGCGGATTGCCGCGGGCGCGCATATGATAGTAACAGCATATCTCGACATGACCGATTTTGCCGAGCTTGCCCTCTCTGATGATTCTGTCGCGGGCTTCGATCAGGTGGGGCGTGCTGCGTCGCTGCATATCGACCTGCACGACTCTTTTATACTTACGCGCCGCCGCCAGCATGGCCTGGCCTTCCACCACGTCCGTGCTGATGGGCTTCTCGACATAGACGTCGGCCCCCGCCTTGACAGCCGCTATCATCGCAAGGGCGTGCCAGTGGTCGGGTGTGGCAATGTGCACGATGTCGAGTTCTTCTCGTTTGAGCATCTCGCGATAGTCACCGTAGGTGCGTGGTGTCTTTTTAGATACTTGCCGCTCGGCCACCATCTCAGCGGCCTCGGCCAGCATTTTCTTGTCCACATCACATAAGGCCACAACCTCGACCGGCGCTACCTGAAGCAGGCGAAAGTGTGCGCTCTTGCCATACCACCCGCACCCGATCAGGGCAACGCGTTTTGACTTCTGGCTGGCAAACATCGGGGTATAACCGCCTATAGCCGACAAGGCCAAACCCGCCGCACTGGCTTGAAGGAACTCTCTGCGATTCATGATAGGTCTCCTAAAGTCGAACATAAATTGCCCATAGATTATACATGATATGAGCGTCATTTGCGAGTGCTTGTTTTGGGAGTGTGAGGCCTGTGGTTCGAATCCAGTCACCCCGATTTTTATCTTTTATTACAAACCATTGTTTTGAAACAGCTTACAGAAGTTTCTCCTGATTCTTATTCCAATCTGCCTCTGTGGGGCAATCCAGTACCAGCCAGATTCAGGCCCCGAGTGGCTTGTGAGTATACTGTGGGTTGCTTTTTTGATTTAATCTCATAGACTGGATAGCGTAGCTTACTTAACTTACATTGGAAGTATCAAATGGGATTTCTTAAGAATATATTGAGGCTCGCTATATCAAAAGAGAAGCGAAAGTGGTTTCGTGCCTACAACAAAGCTACATACAATGCGATATTTAGACAGAGATATGATATGGCAATTGATCAATTGAATGAATTACTGAATTCGGATGTTTGCAGTGATCACAATCGATATTCTGTTCTTCGCTTCTTAGGTGTGGTTCATGTTTGGAAAGGCGAATATGAAAAAGCAAAGGATTATTTGGAGGAGGCACTGGATTTGAGTCTGAAAGCAAAGGAACGTTCCTCTGAACTGTATGATTTTCTTGGGTTTGCTTATTTCAAAATGGGTGATTATACAGGTGCTTTGAAATTCTTTAGGTTGGCGTGTAAGTATGCCAACCGAGGATTCCTGAACCGTCTCTATATGAAGTACCTTGGGAATGAAGCCGAAGAAAGTAAAAGGATTTTGGAAGAGCATGAAGATTTTCTCCCATTCCTAACTGCCTACTATAAGCAAAATAGGCGTAAGTTTGAAACTCCATCTAAGTAGAAGTACAGGGAAAGGCGGTCAGCAAAATACTATTTGTTGTAAGCCTGGAAAACGATGTCCGCGATTTTTGTTCGAATCTGTCTCGACGTTCCTTCATCGTGTGGATGAACCCTGTTTGTAAGAATAATAACATAAACCTTGCTCTCCGGGTCGCAGACTATGGACGTTCCGGTGTAGCCGGTATGGCAAAATGCTTTTTCAGGAGCGAATGAGCCTTTTACCCACGAATAATTGGAGTTTACATCGAAGCCATAGGCCCGGCCGTGTGATTGGACCATGGTCAGCCTGTTGACGGCTTCGGGGCTGAGGACCTTTACCCTTCTCCATGTGCCGGAATTTAATAACATTTGACAGTAGATAGACAAATCGTAGGCCGTAGAGAAAAGTCCTGCATTACCGGATATTCCTCCTCTCAATCGCGCCAAAGGGTCGTGGACCGTGCCTCGAAGCAATTGTCCATCCACAATCTGCGTGGCGGCAATATTTTTCTCCCGGGACGCCGAAGGATTATAGGTAGTGCGCTTCATTCTAAGTGGTGTAAAGATATTTTTCCTGGCGAAATCATCAATGTTTTCGGCGCTGACTGTTTCTACAATCCTGGCAAGTGTAATATATCCCAGACAACTGTAACGAAACTCTTCCCCGGGCTTGCTCACAGCTTTCATGCCGCATATTTTGTCTATCACTTTATCAGGGCAGGGATTTCCAAAAGCTTTCTTTAATGCATCTGCATTTGTATAAGCAGGCAAACCGGAAGTATGAGTTAATAGATGTCTAATCTGGACTTCTTCTTTGCCATTGCAGGCAAAAGCATGAAGATATTTACCTGCATAATCACACGGATCTATCTTTCCCCGGTCCGCCAGAATCAAGATGGATGTAGCCGTGGCAACCGGTTTGGTCAGCGAAGCCATGTCAAAGATGGTGTCTTTGGTCATTACTTCTTCGAATGGTTCATTTACCTCATGGCCAAAGGCCTTGAAGTAAAGAACTTTATCTCCTTGTCCTACGAGAACCACTGCGCCGGGGATATTGCCTTTCTCAATTTCTTCTTCGGCGACGAAATCTATCCCGCTCAGGTCAGGTATGTAAGCTTTTTTCTCGAGGTTCTTGCAACCTGTTATCGTCAAGAGCAGTAATGTGGGTAATATTATTTTCGTTCTTATTGATTTCATGTTTGTTTTTCTTTCCGGAAAACACCCGGCAAAAGACCACACAAAGGTGTATTCTATCACAAACTGCCTGTTCTGTCCCTTCAATTATTGCCCTGTGTGTCGTTGTTTTTTAAATTTGTTTCGAGGACAAATTGTAATTGGGTAATTCCAAAGTATAATAGGGCTGACACGGCACAAGAAGCATTCTTAATAACGAAGGGCAGAAGATGCGATTGACAAAAGTATCTACAATATTGATTGTCGTAATGTTGGTTCCAGGCTGCAAAGCTTCGGTTAAAACCGGCTTGGACAATATCGGCTCATACAGGCACTTATTCCATGGCAAACGCCTCGGCATCATAACCAACCACACTGCATACAACAGCAGCGGAAAATATATAGTGGACGTATTCAGGAGCATGGACAATGTCACAATCACCGCATTTTTTAGTCCGGAACACGGAATCCGCGGAGTAGAAGAGGCCGGTGTACAAATTGAAAGTATGACCGATCCCAGTTATCAAGCTCCCGTTTACAGTTTATATGGCAAGACACGTAAGCCCACGCGCCAAATGCTGGAAAACCTCGACGTACTGGTTTTTGACATACAGGATATCGGGGCGCGATTTTATACCTATATTTATACCATGTCTTTGGCGATGGAAGCCGCGGCTGAATATGACAAGCGTTTCGTAGTTCTTGACCGCCCTAATCCAATAAACGGCCTTCGGGTCGAGGGCAATATCCTCAAACCTCAGTTTGCAACTTTTGTTGGCCTGTACCCGGTTCCAGTAAGACACGGCATGACCGCCGGTGAGCTGGCTCGAATGTTTAATGAGCAGGGCTGGCTCAAAGATGGTGTAAAGGCCGACCTGGTGGTTGTACCAATGAAGGGCTGGCGCCGGAAAATGTGGTACGACCGGACGGGATTAAAATTCATAAAACCGTCACCCAATATGGTCAGCCTGGAAACAGCTACTGTCTATCCCGGCTTATGTCTTTTAGAGGGGACCAACGTTTCAGAAGGCAGGGGAACGCCTCTGCCTTTCACTCAATTCGGCGCCCCCTGGATTGATTCGGGGCGCCTGGCTGCTGAGCTGAACAGATTGGATTTGCCCGGTATTCGTTTTAGGCCAGCTTCTTTTGCACCAGTCAGTTCAAAGTACAAAGATCAACGATGTAACGGCGTTAAGGTTATCATAACCAATAGGGATTTGCTGGAGCCGTACTTCAGCGGCATTATGATTGTGAATAAGATTTATCAAATGTATCCGGATAAATTCCAGTGGAAGACCGGTCATTTCGACCGTTTGTGTGGCACCTCGACGATTCGGGAAGCTATTACAACTCAATCCTCATTGGAAAAGCTTAGAGAGAGCTGGCAGCCCGAGCTGAAATCATTTCTGAAAATCAGGCTTAAATATCTCATGTACCCAAATTAGAAGGTATGGAAAGTTAGTGGCCTCTCTGGTGCATCAAGTTTTTTTACCTTCCAGGCCGATGTGTTCGATGGCCAAGGCAACCGGAGAGGGGACCTCTTTGGCCTGTTGTGAACGTGATTCTATTTCTTCCATTGTCTTGTGCAGCTCTATGCACGCATCCTCGTAGCTGCATCCTGTCACTTGAGAAATCAGACGCGAGCCCCGGTCTATGAGTTTCTTGTTGCTTGGTGACAGCCAAACCATTGCATTACCTACAACTCGGCCCATCCTAACCATGGTTGCGGTAGAAACAGTATTCAGAATCAGTTTAACAGCAAGATGATGCCACAATTGCAGCGGTGATTTGGGCAGGTCGCACGGGAACCGAAACAGCTCATCTGTTTTCGCAGCAGCGGTTGGCGGGCCGATGATAACCGCCGCGTTTTTTTTATACCCGGAGCCAAATTCCTTCAGGCTGGCGCCAATTAGATTATCCGTTTCATCTCCAACGGCAATCATCACCAGCGCTGAATCAGGGGCATCAGTGCGTGATGTTTCCGGTTCATTGCCTATCCTTAATTTGTATATCTCAGTATTGTCGAGTGAGGGCCGATTGGCTTGCAACGCCGCTGGGACATTCAGTCGTTGATAAACATCATGTCCCCATTCTAGGCCGCGTGGCTCGCGCTGCAGCATCTCTCGCCACGCATCTTGAGTTGAGCAAAACGGATTCTTGACAAAAGCCCAGGATTGGGGAGATTGACTGTCTCCGTGTTTGCGAAAGGCCGGTATCATGAATGTAGGCGAACGCTCTGTCGTATCCGTCAGAACATCCAGCATGGCTGAATTGGCCGTATAGGTTATCAAGCCATGTCGACGGTAGATATTTTCTTCAAATCTCGTTAAGCGAGCCATTGTATCCACCGTTTCGGGTTTCGAGAATTGGGTTAGCAGGTTGACAAATAACCGATGATAATCTTCAGCCGGTGAGACGCAGGGCCCAAGTTTCGCTAATTCCGGTGCCGACAAATGCTCGTTTAGGAATTGTATCAGGGCAATCTCAAGGGCACATCCGACGACCAGCAGTTCAGCGGTAACGGCCTGCATTCTCGTCGACCCGGTGATTGCCATCGGGCCGGTTGTCAGGTCAAGTTTTTGGATACGTGGTTCCTCGATTACCTCCCGAGACCTCTGCACGTAACGATGCAGTAAGTCTGTCGGATTGTTATATACGAAAAAAACCTTTGCCCCCGCATCGAGTCCCTGCCAGGCGGTGCCAATCACAAAAGGTGTTTCTCCGCCTTCGGTAATGGCAACAACAACATCACCCGGGCTAACGCCGGCTTGTTTTAACTGGTATCGGCCGAAGTCTGGAAAATCCTCGAATCCTTCCACCGATTTTATCAGGGCAAAGTCCCCGCCCGCCATTACACTGACGGTAAGGTCTTCCATTTTGGGTATTTTTGCAAAGATGTCGGGATGCTTTTGTTTCAGTTGTCGCTGGAACCGTCGCCAGGCCGTATCTAACAGTATGCTCAAACGTCCTGTGGCTCCACAGCCCGTAAAGAAAATTCGCCTCCCGCCATTTAGGGCATTAACGAAGGCTTCAACGAGTGCCTGGAATGTTTCCTGCTGAAAAATCCTTTCCGCGGCAGGTGGAATTTCTTCATCCACCGATTGCAGCAATCCAATACCGTTGGCAAGGTTGGCTTTGCTCGTTTCGGAAAGGGCCCGTGTTTTGGGATGAGACGATTCTGTTAATAGTTCTCCCAACCGGAACGCTTTCTCTTTATTTAAGAACTTTTTAGCTTTTTCAATGGCATTCGACATTACAGAGTCTCTATATGTCAAAAATTATCGTTTTCTGTTTTTAGTAGCGAATATCTTACCTCTCTTGGCTCCGGCATTTGTCTATATTCATATCAATTTACGCCAATTCTGTAAACGTATTTCTCGCGGGGTCTTTATATTGCAAGTCCGGTGAAATAAACATATAATCCATCGCCGAAAGACCGTAATTGTTTTTTCTTGTAATTTTTTTATCCGTAACCATTGGGGTACGAATGAACATGCCTGATTCGTGCTCAAGACCGTAAAACAGATTATATGCTCGCAACGCTAACTATCGACAATTTTGCAGGATCTCTGGGGCGGATTGACATTCTTATCATTGCAGTAGCGGTGCTTCTTCTGTTTGTCATATCTTATGTGTTTGGCAGGGAAGAAAAGGATACCAACGACTTCTTTCTCGGTCGTCGGCGTGTGCCCCCACTGGTAGCCTGCCTTTCCTTCGTCGCCGCAGAGATAAGCGCGCTAACTATCGTTGGCTTTCCGGCTACGGCTTATAGTGAAAACTGGGAGTATGTTCAGTTTTTTATTGGTTCTGCTGCGGCCCGCATTGTAGTTGCTTTTCTTTTTATCCCGATTTTCTACAAATATAACTGTACGAGCATTTATGAGTTTCTCCGGCACCGTTTTGGGGCCGAGACTCAATTTGCCGGTGCGATATTCTTTTTCATCACCCGCTTGATTGCCTCGGGCGTCAGGCTATATGCCGCTTGTCTTGGTGTAGGCCTGATAATGAACTGGAATCTGGCCCAGACGCTTCTACTGTTTACAGTCATTAGTATTATCTTTATTGCGTTTGGAGGCGTCAAAGCCGTAGTATGGGCAGGCGCATACCAGGCAATTACTTTCTTCGTGGCCGGCGTTGCCCTGCTTATTTACCTCTTCTTCCAGATCCAGGGGGGCCTGGCCTCGGCCTGGCGGATTGCCGATGAGGCGGGGCGTTTGAGTTTTTTCAAGTTCGACTTCAATCTCAACGATCCGACCACTTTTTGGGCAGGTACCTCAAACGCCTTTTTCATCGGAATGGCGGCATTCGGCACCGACCAGGAAATGATGCAGCGCCTTCTAACCGTCAGGACACGCAAAATGAGTCAAAGAACTCTAATCTCGACAATCGTGACGGTAATACCCATCACGTGTATCTATCTGGCGATTGGCACATTGCTTTATGTGTTCTATCGACAGCATCCCGGTGCTGTCCAGCCGGCACAAGCTAAAGAAGTGCTTTCCCACTTTGTGGCCCATTCTCTCCCCACGGGCTTGAAAGGATTACTGCTGGCGGCCATTATTATGGCCAGTATTGATTCTCCATTGAGTTCGCTTGCCTCCTCATTTATCACGGACATTTACAGGCCTCTAATCAGAAAAGGAGCAACCGAAAAACATTACCTGTTTGTTTCACGAATCAGTGTCGCGGTTTTTGGTCTAATCCTGGCCGTGATAGCCATGATGTGTGTCTCGGTCACAAATATCCTGTGGTTTGCGTATATGATATTTTCTCTGACCGGAGGGGCTACCTTAGGAATTTTCCTGCTGGGATTGCTGACCAGGCGAAAGGCAAATAAGGGAAATATCATCGCTATGATTACCGGCACCATCTGCGTATTGGTCCTTATGTTACTTTCGCACTTTGAAGTGATCGACTTGGCATGGAGTTGGTTGATTGTTATCGGTACCGGGATAACAATGTTTTTGGGATATCTACTTGGCTCTGTCACGGTCAAGTCAAAATGACCTAAATAGCAAAGTCGGGTATCCGGTAATGGACCGGGCCCGATTACCAGTAGTTGCCAATACCTGAATAAATCAGCAGTTGTTTAATCTCCAGGGTTCTATTTCAGTTCAGCCAACTGCGCTTTTGCCCAAAGATGACTAACGTTTAGTCTCACGGTCTCTTCAAATTCGGCCCTGGCCTTCTCGAGCATTCCTTTGCCTAAGTATCCTAATCCCAGCGTATAGTGGGCCGAAGCTTGTTGGGCTTCGGGTGTTTGCACTTCCCCAAACTTGGCGAAGAAATCTATCTCAGCTTCTTGAGTCAGTTTGTCCTTTCCTTTCTTAACAAGTTCGTCAAATATTTTGTCAGCGGCGTCTTTTTGACCCAGTTTTTTCAGGGCCAATCCCTGGTAGAATCGAGTTCCTGACCATCGCGAGGTGCCTTTTTGATTTGCAGACTTCTTATAGTACTCTTGAGCTTTCTGGACCTTGCCCAAAGCTTCATAGGCTGTGCCGATATAGTAAGCAATCTGAGGTGCGCGTTTGTCGTTTTTGGGCCTTCCGACCGACAAATTCTCAGGGTATTCTGAGGCCGCCTGAAAATCCTTAAGGGCTCTTTCCTTTTTCTTGTTCTTGAGTTGTTGGATGCCTCTGAGCAGATGTGCATCGACAAACACACCGTGGATTTCTCCGCCGCCTTCACGCACATGGAAATGATTATCCGCAAGGAAACCGATTGCTTCGTCGTATTTTCCTGCTATGACCAGCAAGATGATTTCGCGAAGGAAACTGTCTTTGCGTTTGATTACCGTTCGATGGTTCTCTTCCAGCAGAGCAAGTCGCTTTTGAGTCGGGACATTACCAAGTTCGTAGAGGTCATCCAGCTCTACATACCACCGGGGCTTTTCTTTATTGCACGCAATGGCTTTTTCATAACTCGTGATGGACTTTGGAGTGTCCCTTTCGGTTCGATAGTAGCCCCAACCAAGATTGCGATGGACAATAGCAAATAAATTGTCGATTTGGCGTGATTTTTCCCAGTGTTTAATCGCTGCTTGTGGCTGAAGGTCGTAGAGAAGATTGCCGAGGTAATAGTGTGCACGGGCATCGGAGGGATTGTATTCGATGGCTGAATTTAGAACTTCGATAGACTCCAGACGGTATGGGAAGCAGTAATCGCTCGGCATTTTGGCTGCCAGAGAAAAGTATTTGGAGCCTTTGTTGCGCCGTAAGGCGTCCCCAAGCGGACTGCCGCTTTTCTGCTGGTAGAAGTAGCCCAGATAGTAATAAACCATCGGATATCTGCCGGCAAAATCCATCTTGTTTTCAATCGGTCTCGAAAGGACTTCGATAGCTTCGTCCCATAAGCCGCAATTACCATAATCAACGGCCAGTTCAAGATAAGATTCCACCTGGCCCCGCATTTTTGCCGTCAAATCGTTCAACAGACTCCCGGCCCTGCGTCGCGAACGTAAAGCAGATTCTGCTAAATACAACTCGTTCATAGCCATGAAATCGAGAGGATCTGTGGCGACCACATCCCGGGCGTTCTCTTTTGCCAGTTTGGGATTTCCGAGATGCCTCAGTATGGCAGCTTTTATGTTCAGGGCCTTGGTGTTCATGGTATTAGTGGACAATGCACGGCCAATCTGCTCCAGGGCAGAGTCGAAATCACCTTTTCTGCAGGATAGTTCGGCCAATTGATGATAGGCTGATGAATGAAATGCGTAATCCCAGGTTGCTCGGTAGAATGCGTCGTAAGCCTCGTCGAATCTTCGCTGGGCCTTCAGGGAAAGTCCGAGATGGTAGAAGGCTTCGGTATTTCCAGCTCTGGTGTACTCGGCTGAGATTCTTTCGATGGCCTTTCTGAGGTGTATCTCAGCCTCTTTGAACATCCCGCGTCTGTTATAGTTGATACCCAGTATCGTGTTTGTCCGGGAGTCACCCGGATCTCTTCTCAAGGCCTCCTGATAATAGGCATACGCATCTACACGTGGATTGTGGATTTGTTCCATACGCAGACCCGTAAGATAAAGCTGCTCAATACTTTCAATATCTTTTGGGACTGGTGGAGATTTTACGACCTTCGGCAGGTCAGGATTGTATTTGCTTTCGACGGGTTGATAAGCAATCAGGATTTCGTTTGAACGGGAAATCAAGGCGGCCTTCAGGTCTGTTTCTTCTGTACCGGCCGGGACTGTCAGCTCTCTTGTGAAAGGCTTGTTTGGGCTGATGTCGATTGTCTGTTTGAGAATCACCTTGTCACCGATAGTAAGCAGCGCTTTGGCGTTCTTATGTCGGGAGGTGGTATTAAAACCGACTTTTACAAGATTGCCGGGTTTGAACTCCAGATTCGCTGCGGCATTAAGATTTGCGTTTTTGAAACCGCCCATTTCACGAACGGGATACCAATACTGTTTGAAGGTTTTGACTTCGTAAGGCTTTATCCAGCTATAGTCCGGCTGATTGTCCGAGAAGGCGCCTACCATAAGCTCCGCGTATGGGCCGTCGGTGTCTGTGAGGATTTTATCCCACATTCGGCCGCGCTCGCCCGGGCTCCATTCCCACAATTTTGCACCACAAACAATGTTGTGGTTGCCCACGTGAACAACGCCGGCCTGTTTGCTGTGATCATAGCCGCCTGAGAAGTCTTCTTTGAGGTCCCAGGCAAAAAAAGATACAGGTTCGGGATGATTCTTCCACAAGCTAAGGTCCACACCTTTGTAATTGACGCCGCGATATGATTCACTGGAAATGGGCCAGTGTGTAAAATCATTTTTTGAATGGAAAGTTGCGAATTGTACGCTCGGAGGAAATATGATCTGGTAATCGTCATTCGCATGTACGGCCACGTTGGCCCAGTACAGTATCGAATGTGGATACGGGGTGCGATTGAAAAACTTAACTGTTGCTTCAATGTAGGACTTCTCCGGATATAGCGTAATGCCTATTATCCATTTCATTCGGTGGCGGCGTTCCAGCTCGCCAAACCAGATAGTCTTACTGCCGTCAGGATTCTCAGTGAGCGTATAATCGATTGGCATATGTGTAGTATTTCTATGATGGTGAAAGACACACCATTCGACCCCCCCGGAAATCCACGCGCCCAGCATCCCGATCAATGCGGGCTTTATAACATGCTGGTGATAAAAGATCTCATAGTTGTTTGTTTTGTCCAGGGCAGAGAATAATCGCCCTCCTATCTCAGGCAGAATTGAAAGCTTGATATAATCGTTTTCGAGGTACAGGGCCTTGTAGGTTTTCCGCTCTCGAATATCAGTCACTCCATCCATGAACGGGTAGGGATATATCTTCTTCTGTGCCCCCTGATACGATTCATGCTTATAGAAAATGGGATTTAAGTCAGGAGGGTCAAGCCTGTAGGTGGGCAGGTCAATCCTTTCTTCCCATATCCTGACACCCGATTTCGCCGACGCGATTGTTGTAAGAAAGCAGAAGAAAATAATCGTCAAAGTATGTTTCTTGGCCATAATACTGTATCTCCTTTTTGATTGAATTCTCAGGACGGCTTCACAGTATATCTTCTGCTCTTTGGTAATTCAAGATAGACCTTATTTCAGAGCGGTTTGGTACTGGTGTTATCTTCCTGCGGGACCGAAGAAAGCTCAACAAGTCATAGGCATTAAATAATCCGTGAGTTTTTCACAGGAGGTTCGCTCTGATGTTGTGAGGTTCATTATTGCTTACGATAATCGACGTTGCCGGGCGTTTATCTATTTGCCCCGGCAACAAGAGAGAGCTCTTTTTTGTTGCCCGTATAAACCACCACGGCCGCCGTCTCTTTGACAGCCTGCGTTATCTTCACCAGTTCGATGCCTTTACCCGTTCCTAAGTTTCGAGAATACTGCTTATTTGCTGGATTGTTCCAGTGCTCGTAAACGCCCAGACTTTTCAGACGAACTACATTTCCCTTATGGTCAGGATCATAAAAGGTCCCTGAGGGTGGCTTATCTGCCAGTGCCGCCTCGATCAGGTAATCGTTTGTGCCGGATTTGTGGGGAGCGTCATCCCATTCGGTCCGCAGAAAATCAAAGCCAACCGAATCGATGGCGACTGGGTCCTGTGAGACAAGAATACACGAACTCCAGTCTCCGTTGAAGGGTGAACTGTTCCATTTCCTTGGTGACCTCTCTTTTGCGTGTTTACCCGCATACAGCCCGTCAATCACGTACAGCAAAGTCTTGCCGCCCATATGCTTATGCCCCATCAGGTCTACTACGGGTCTGTAATGCCCATTGCCCGGTTTGGTATATGGCATATCTTTGTGCATGTCATAATAACCCTCAAGCCGGGCCGGCTTCCTAACCAGGGAGCCATAGTGGTTCTTCGCGCAGAGCGTTATACCAGCCACGTCGTGGTGACTCTTGAGGTTCGCCATGTTGATCAGATAATCGGCCTGGACATAAGACTCAGGCACATGGTCTGTTGTCTTACCCGCCGCGTCCGGCGTGCTCCAGTAAAATGGGACTGACGACAGCTTCGCTGCGGTTCGGCCGAATTTCCCTAAATATTCCAAATACCGAACATTGGGAAACTTGTCGTGGCACAGTTTATAGTACTCATTCGGGAAATAGCACAGAGTATCGCCAATGGTAATATCGGTTTGCCTGACACCCACTTTATCCACAAGCTGCCGTAACAGGGCGATTATCATTTGCGGAGAGGTATTCATATAATCAAGGCTTCTCAGGTTGTAATCTTCCACTTTTGTTACCGGGCGTCTGTCCCAGACTCTGATACAGCCTACAAAATTTATCTTGACGACAATCTTTTCTCCCGGTTTGTATCCTGCATTTCCTTTTCCGTGCGTTTTATTGAAGTGCTTCAAGAGCTTGTCCCAGGCCGCGGCACTATTACCCTGACCGCTCAAGGCTTGTATTGACCGCCCCATCATACGGTCCACCACTGCCTGGTTCGTATGGCTGCTTTCCCACCAATGTCCGTTTCCGGGGCCGTCCCAGTCGGTCGCATCGGGATTGTGTACCCAGACAACACGTCCCGGGTGAATCCCCCTGGCAATTCCTATCGGAGCATTTGCGACGGGTTCATCAGCCAAAAGTACCTTCTCTGTCGTAATGTTTTGAGCTAACCATACCGACCCGATGCTGACACCAATAAGTATTACACATAGCACATAACGCGATTGTGCAAAGCAGCGTTTAGCCTTGCGAACAGCCATAATTGAGCCGATTGCTCCTGTAAGCCAGATTACAAAGCCAGATGCCAGCGGGAAAGCCACCCGCTGACATGGATACATTGCCCGGGAAGGCTTAGGAATCACACGAAGCAGGAACCATACCAGCGCCAACAATCCACCAATGGGAAACATCCATGTAATCCAACGGTGTTTCCTGTTGTGCTTCAGATGTTTATTTGGATCCTGACACGTTGATCTTACTTGTTTTTTCCCGAAAGGTTGCATTTCTTACTCCTCTTTTATTCTGTAGATTTTTCCAGCGCGTAGAGTTTCTTCATTGTGGTAACATAAAGCACACCGTTAGCAGCAACCGGTGTGCTGGTCGTAGGACTGTCTAACTTAATCGAGCTAATGACCCGCTTGTCCTTACTGGCAGCCAACACCCATAAAACACCCCGTCGCGTGCCCACATAAAGCTTCCCGTCGGCAACGAGCGTCGAACCCCAAATCTCTCCCTTGGCCTCATGGGTCCAGTAAGGTTTGCCGGTCTCGGCATCCACACAGTGGATACGCTGACCGCAATCGGCAACAAAAACCAGACCATTGTGAATTGACGGTGTAGAGCAGCAGTGGCGATGTAGGTCGTATGACCAGATTTCTCCGGAATTGGTTATGTCTCCCGACTTTGTAGCGTCGATACATTTGAGCCATGCCTTGTGTTTGCCCCACCAGATGTCACCGCCGACCGTCACATATACACGGTTATTGTGAAACACCGGCATGCTCTTGATATTGCTCGGACTCTCTTGCCGATTTCTAATGTATTTGTGTATATTTTCTTTTGGTGCAGTCGGGTCGCAATCGAACCGCCAGAAAGTCTTTAGTTTTTTCGAGGATGGAACGGCCTCTAATGCCTCGAAGGCATAGCAGACACCGTTGCCGCCACCGAAGAATACAAGTGTTTGACCGTTCACTTCACCTAATGCCGGTGATGACCAGGTGCAGTGGAATATTCCACGGCTAATCTGTTCATTTTCCCTGGCTGCCAGTTGCCCTGTTGTCTTGTCGATTGCTACCAGGCTCGGTGCCTCGGGAGAGAAAACACCTGTATGTGTGCTGTTTAGACCGTTACTGGTGTTGAGGTACAGGAAATTTCCGTGGATGAGGATCGAACTGTGTGCCCCATCGTGTACGTGTACTCCCATCTCTCCAATCAAGTCGAACAGCCAGATGATGTCCGCGTCGGTTTTGCCCACTTTCATTGGCCCAACATCATTTGGGGCCATATGTCGGCCTTCGTCCAGGTATGGTCCATCGTTGCCGTTGGCCATGCCGTTGAGGTCCAGGCATATTACTTCACCTTTATTGCTCAGAATGTAAGCCCTGTCGCCCTCAATAGTAGCTACCGAACACATACCTACTTGAGGCCAGTCAATGAATCGGTCTTTTCCCAGTTTCGGAACGACAAGTTGCCAGCAAAAGCTCCCGTCCTTTTCATCTAAGCACAGCAACACGCCGCGGTCTCCTTTATGCCGAGGATCACGTGGTTTTTCGTTGTTTGTGCCTATAAGAATCTTGCCGTTTCCTATCACCGGCGTGGGATAGGTCTGCGTGCCCAGAGGGACCACCCACTTGATGTTCTTACCGGAGGCCGGGTTAAAAGTCTCCGGCAGTCCTGTTTCGCCCGACACCATGTTTCGGGAATATCTCTGGCCCCACTGCGGCTGGTCAGCCGCAAAAACAGTGGAGATTACAATGTGGGAACAAAACAGGGCGCAAATTAGCAAATAACAAAACATTTTTCTTCCTGTCGACATTACACTCCTTTCGAAGTTAAAAAGGCTGGGGCTGTATCTATCGTATATTGTGTCATAATGTTACAGAGTTAATATGTTTCTTACACCTGACGGGTCACTAAATTGCCGCATCCTCCTAAATATCAGGATCCAAGCGTTGCCTGATACCCGATAATGGATAGAATAACCTGACCGATTGGAAACCGGCTAAGTAGCCTGGATTATCTATCATTACTGCCACACGATCGTTCTTTTATCGAATGTTTATTCTACAAAACAAATGACCGAATATCAAGCCCCCACATTAACTACAGGTGTTTTTCCGGTCGGAATCCACGAAATCTGAACAATTATGGTGACAGGTCATATCGAAATTAATTATCTTGCGCCTTGTATTTGAGAAACATTTCTAAATCATCGGTTGAGGCTGGAACGATTCGGACAGCCTGGCCGCCTTTCGCCGAGACGGCCATCTTCAGTGCTGTGTCGCGGTCTACCGCGAAGCGCTCGATCCTGACGTGTGTCCTTGTCGGCACAGCTTTATCATCGGAATAGATATGGGCGATATATTTCTTTCCCGGAGCCAGGAATTCAAGCGGTACGTTGAAGGTGCGAGGCTGCCGGCTGTTCATACAACCGATGAACCAGTTCTGGCCGCTGCGCCGGGCCATTACGGCATATTCACCGATACTGCCGTGGATCACTTTCGTCTCGTCCCAGACAGTCGGACAATGGTCGAAGAATTCGAGTTCCGGCTCGTTGCCAATGCCCGTCTTTGCACCGCCAGCGCCGCCGGTCTTCTGCGGTGAAGTTTGGGGGCGGTCATACCAGTAGAGGAACTGCCACGGGCTATAGAAACAGACTGCCTTGGCGAGTTGGTATGCATGGCTGGCGTTTCTGGCGACTCGGCCGTCGTAGTAGCAAATCGTATTGTCGGCGGCGCCGGCGACCATTCGGTTGAAGAGAATGTTAAGCGTCTGAGTGTTTGATGGGCTCGTCTCGTCGCCGCCTATTCCTTCCTGGGTCATGAGATTGGGATATGTTCTGCTGTAGCCGGTCGGGCGATACTCATCGTGAATATCGACCATAAGATGGTATTGGGCCGCTTTGCGGACGGCTTCATGGAGCCACCTGGTCCATTTCTGCGAGCCGACCTGTACGAAACCATACTTGACGCCTTTGATGCCCCATTTTTCATATAAAGGCAGAATCTCATCGAGTTGACGTTCGAGTGCCCTGCGATTGACATACAAGATTATTCCAATGCCGCGTTTTTTAGCGTATTCAATTACGTCATGCAGATCGAGCGGACCCCTGGAGCGTTTAGGGTCCAGGGTAATTGTCCTTGCGTCCGATTGCCCGCTGCCCTCCGGGCCGTACCAGCCCGCATCATATTCGACGTACTGAAGGTTGTGTTCGGCCGCGAAATCAACGCATGCCTTACCGCCGACGGTGGTCAGGGTGACCTCGCGGATTACCTTGCCCGGCTTAATCCATGAAGTGTCCTTGATGGCGCAGGGCTCGTTTAGATTCAAGATGAGATAATTGCGTTCGAGCAGTTGGCCGGGCGTATCGCCGAGCAAGACAAACCGCCACGGCGTTTTGAAAGGCGCGACGGCTTTGACTTCGCCGGCCAGGGAGCTTACCAACGTGTTGGGTCTATCCTTTGCCGGCGACAGGCGCATCCGCGCGTAATCGACCAGCCCGGCCTCGCCGACCGAGGCGAAGATATTGTCGTCTATTTGTATGGTCGTGGGCCTCTCACAGTTGTTCTTGATTTTGCTTAGCGTCACCTTACTGTATTTGCCCTGAGCCGAATAAACGGCCCAGGCCGGGTGGTCGGCCGTGAAGTGAAATTGCGTTTTTTCCGCTGAGATTACAAAGTCTTTTACAGGGCCATGTCCGGGCAGAGTATAGCGGAACGCCGCTCCTTGATTGTAGGCGCGGAACGTCAGTCGCAGTTGTCGATGGGGTTCGGCGCGTTCTTTGAGGTCCACCGTGAGCTGATTGTAATGGTCACGAATTGTGTTCCGTTCCCCATAAACGGGGGACCATACAGTATCATTGCTGCTTTTTGAGACTTTGATTATCTCAAAGCCTGCCTCAAGGGAAGGAGCGTTTTTGATGGCAAGAGCCAAACATGAATCAACAACGACATGCCGATTCTTATAAGATACGCTGTAAGCCGGGCAGTTAGGCTTGCCTTTGACGTTCCGGAGGTCGAATGTAATGATGATGTTCCGGTCCGGCGATTTGAGTATCTGCTCCGCCGATGCTGTGGCAGCGCCAAGCCATAGAATGGTCGCCGCACTTAAACATGTAAGAAATAGCTTTTTACCAGTCATGGTTCTGTCGGATATTTTAGAGATAAGCGGCGGCTTGGCAAGGCGAAAACCCGGGCCTGATCGATTAATCGGGCGACTTGTGGCTTTTGGGCGGAGTTGAAAATTGGGTTCGTTTGGGTTCGTTTGGGTTCGTTTTTTCCCGCCCCACCAAGTGTCTTTTTTTCATAATCGGTTGTTATTACTTTAGTTACGTCCATTTGACTTTTTCGGAAATTGGGTTCGTTTTGCATAAAAGACTCATAGCCACAAAGATACTAAGGCACGAAGAACGTTTCTTTAATCGCGGATTTCACTGATTTCACGGATTTTTTCACCACGAAGGCACGAAGAACACGAAGAAAAATTAGACAGGATAACAGGATTTTTTAGCCACGAAAAGGCACGAAAAATTAACCACAGATTGCACAGATTTTGGGCCACAGAGATTATAGAGGTTTTTGGCCGGCTTGGTGTTCTCGGCATACTCTGCTCTAAAAGCGAGCTTTTGACGCAGAGACTTGCCTTTGTCCACAAGGCCATCAAAATGGCCTTTTTCATAAGCCAGCGAAATGAGTGTTTTTTAGACATTAATACACCTTTTTGATTGATTATTGACGATTTTCTATTGATTATTGAGTTTTCACTATAAATAAAACGCCATTCATGAAAAAATAAAACTGATTAGGCTTGCTGGCCTGAAGTCCTTGCTGCGCTGCAGCTTACGACATGCATACTGAAATGTCATCTTCGCCTACTGGCGATTGTAATTATACCAAACTCCCCCGGAATGTTCAATATAAATCGAACAATTTTATAGAAAAAGTGCTTTTTTGGGGTACGGATTTCACCCCTGTGAGATAACGCTCCGCTATCTCACGGGGCAGGCAGAATTCCAAACAATCGACAAGAAAAATTTCTGCTAAAAATGAGCTTTTTTTGGGCCTGCATGCCCAGTAATTTTTGCAGAATAATTATGCTTTAAACTTAGGCGCTTCGGGCATAACAGCCCCAGCATACGATCCTTCAATTACATCCTTTTCGAGTTTGATCTGACCTTCCAGTTTTATAAATACCAGTTGTGCCATCGGCTTTCCAACAGGCAACGCGACAGGAACATTTCCAAGGTTGGAAACTTCCAAAGTCAAGCATCCTCTGTAAAATGGATGGATCCAGGGAGCAGAAGCAATACTTATAAAAATTCTGGCCCAGGAAGACTTGGTCAAAATTTGTCCTGAAACGTCCCCGGGCATCTTTATATACTCCAGAGTGCTCGCCAATACCGCATGATGTGGTTGTAGAATTATTGTACTTTCAGCATTGTCACCCTCCCTTTCTTTGGCCCCTTTTTTCACTCCTTCTTTTATACCTCGACTATACGGCTTATGAACTAATTCGGGATAATGTTCTACTGTACCTTGATAAGGCTTTACACATTCGATGGTACTTACTGCAGGCACCCTAAAATAACATCCCAACCTCAAATCAATAGAATCATGATCAAATGTATCACCTAATAGCGGAGTAATAACAATGCTTTTGAAATCCGTTAGAGGCTTCTCTAATCGATCTTTGATTTCTTTCCTCGATAAAACGCTCACAATTTACCTTCCTCCAATAATATTTGCCAGTCTTCGATAGCTTTTGCCAACCATTGATTAAGTCGTTTTTCATAGTTCATTCGTTTGTCAATACGAGATACTCCCCTCTTAACCTCGACCTTTTTAAGTAGCTCGACCATACCTCCAAGATAAAAGAAAAAACCGGAATTTAATATGGTAGTTGGTCTTGGATGACATCTTTCCTTCTTCTCGTTATAAACTGTCGAGGGAACTATACCATGTTCGAGACAAGCCGTAACAAGAGAATCATTCTTCTTAAAATCATTGATAGGATTTTCAAAATCCTCAAGTTTAGTGGACAACTCCTCTTCTATCCTAATAACCATTTGTCCAAATTCTTTAAACATCCAAGTATGCAGTTTTTCCTTTAAGTCCTTACTTTCATCACTCTCCCCAAGTGGCGGTTCACAGCTTATACTAAAATCTTTATTTTTAAACCGTAGTGTTTCGCAATCTTTTAATCGATCAAAAATCAGCGGAGTGCGTTTTTTGATTATTTCATCCCACCCACCATCACTTAGCCATTTGGCATGCACCTTAAATCGAAAGTCATCCGCTGGATGTGTTCTGGAAAAAGTCTTGTTACGCTTGATATCAGTAGATAGTATCTGTTCCATTTCCAGGCATGCTGAATGGAAAGCGGAGCCCAACACCCTTATCGCAAATATATCAGCAAACATCTCATCACCCCATGATAACATAAGACCACCGACATAAATAAACAACTTATTACAAGCCAGATCAGGATCTTTAGGTTTAAGTTTTTCGATTATTTTGTTATCTTGAATGAACGCCCTCAAATTATCATTGATACTGTTGTAGAAATCTCTCTGCAATCCTGTTTTCTCATAAATGTAATGTCCCATTTCGTGGAACAAGATGCAATTCACCAGGGCTTCTTGTGCAGAAGAATAGGGAAACTTCAAAATCCCAATATTCTCTGGCAAGACTGGATAGTTTTGAATTACGTCTTTTTTAAGCTTCTTAGTCAAATCCCTTAGACGCGTCAGGTTATACTTGTAGTACATGAGGTCCGAACTACCAAGAACTACGAGTGAAACTTTATCTGGTTTTTGTAATTCTGTCGCCGTATGATTTAGAAAGATAGTTAAAGAATATGGTATCGACAATGTATCTGCGTCAATAGCTTCTTTAACAAAAGTATATAGCCAGGAAAGCACTTCTCTAATTAAGTCCAACTCTTTTAACTTCGCCTTGGCCAATGGGGGAGCCATTTTCTTGTTAATACTTCTTCTAATAAACTTATCAATGGCTTTCAGTGATTTCTTGATGTGTTTTAAAAAGATTTCTGTCTCATACAGATAAGTTTTTCTGGCCTGACCGGAAAGTATGAACTCACTTAGGTCCTTGCATAATCTAAGAATACGAACCCCCGCATTTCTGACTTGATCATCTAAATCAGGCAATTACCTCCCCCCTATACTCCCATCATAGTTGGTGCTTCTCTTAAACAATCTTTCGTAGCATAAAAACTGTAGTCACCTAACGTGTCAAAGAAATCTTGGAGTTTATTCGCTACTTCCTTCCTCTCATTTAAAGGATGGGTATCTTCTAGTACAAAGCTGAGTTCCGTTATCAATTCATTAATCATTTTCTCCGCCTGTTCCGATTTAGATTTTAACACCCGCTCAAATGACTCTATTTCTTCGTTAGTATTAAACAGGGCTACTTTCTCATCGAGTGGTATATCCTGTTCCCTCGGCCACTTTAGTGACTTAAATGCAGATATTGCCCGCTTACAAGTTTCTTTCAATTTCGGCGAATCAACTTCTTCCTTACCGAACTTGTAGAATACCTCCACGCATTTGTTGCAGAAAAATGTGAGCCCCATTAATCCTACCATTGCCGCCGTGTCCATCTTCTCTCCTTTCTAAACTCTCCCCTTCAATATCCACTCTTACATTAAAAATCTCCTTTTCTTGTCTCTATCGGTGTCATATGATGATTTCCGTTAGCTTTATATCGAATTTTGTGCGACTATACACCATCCTCTTTAAGTGTACAATTTTCTTCTTAATATCTAAGGAATTTTCTGTAGCCCTTTTTATAATAAATACTTAGCCAAAGCTGAGCTATATCTTATTTTAACCATTAGCCTGTTGAAAGTCAAAAAGATTTTCCCATTATTGCTACTTTTAACATCCGCTTAATGTTCATTCCATTAAGAATACCATCCCCCCCAATTCCCGTCAAACATTATTTTTCTTTTCACTCTATAGCCGTTTCTGTCTTGTCAAATGTTGATAACAAAATCAGTTAGTTGATAATCAAGCCATTAGGGGCATAGAATAGCATAAGAAGTGAAAAGGGAGAAATACTCCGGTGAGATAACGTTTCTAAATATAAAGGCGCCCCCGCCCGGAGAACGGTGCTAAATATAAAGAGAATTGCCGAGAGAGCCGGGAGGCTTTGTCATTGACTATTTACTATTGACGATTTACTAATGGAGGAGATTGGGGAATTAGGGGATTAGAGAATTAGTGGATTAGAGATTGGTGGATTCTCGATGCTGGATCCCTGCCATATAAATGATTAATGATGATTGATTATTGATTAAAAAAGACGTCTGGATCCCTGCCTACTGCATGCAGGGACTAAGGATCGCTGCCGTAGCGTATGCAGAGAGAGTAATGCTGGACTTTGGGTTCAATAGAATCCGAGTCGGGATACAAGTATACGCTGGTGCCAAAATTCTGGCCGGGCTTTGTGAATCGCTCGGGATTCTTGGCTTGCACAAATCCCTGCGATTCAAGTTTCTCGGCAGTTTGCAGCCAATTTGCCCCGATTTCGATGCCGAAGAAGCCATACGTGCTATCAAGAACCACTGCGCCGCTGAACAGGTGGCCTTGCTCAGAATCAAACATAAAAACGCTGTTATCGAGTTCTATAACGTCTTTTAGCTCTTCGGATTCCAGGCCAAGGATTCGACAGACCTGGCTGAAAGGAGTCTCGAGGATACTTATATGCCTCTCAAGGTTAAGAGCATCTTCAGGCGAAAGCCGATTTGTGTCCATTTTCAACGCCTCCTCGTCGTCTGGCATCGATATTCCATATATGTCTCTTGCAAAACGAGCAGATTATAAGTATCCTGCCTGTAATGTCAAGCAGCTTCTTCGAGCGGATAGTATAAATTATGTTGCGTACGGTTTTTCCGGTATTTTTTGTACTTGAAGAACAGAAGCTAAAATGGTAGCTTGACCGACTGGAATAGGGTTACTGCTTCACTAATCAGCTGCCAACAAGCCGTAAAGTTTTGGCAGTATTTCTGGTTTTGTGACCATGGTTACTGTAGACAAATCGCTCGAATGTAAATGTCAGCCGGGTCCGGGGAAATTTTGAGAAATGGTCCAGCCCAAACAGGAAAGATTCGTACCGACGTGCAACATATGCGGAGAGCAGCACTGGCCTCACCATCCTTCGATCCCCTGTATCAACAAGAACAAGGCCAAGATCCTGGCCAAAGCAGAGAAAAAGGCCCAGGCCAAGGCCAAAGCCAAGGCCAAAGTCGAGGCAAAAGCAAAAGCCAGGGCTTCGACTAAGAAAAGAGTGTATACAGAGGCGATAGCCAGAGCTGAAGAAAGGCTAAGAGCCGAGTCCAAAGCCAGGGCTGAAGCCGAAGAACTGGTAAGAACTGAAGCCAAAGCCAAAACAGCGGCTGTCGCCAGTGCAAAGGCTGACGTCAGGGCCAAGATAAAAACAGAGAGAAAGTCTTATGCAGAGGCAATCGCCAGAGCCGAAGAAAGACTAAGAGTCGAATCCAAAGCCAGAACTGAAGCCGAAGAACTGGCGAAATTCGAAGCCAAAGCCAGGGCCACGGCCGACGAGAGGGCAAAGGCTGATGTCATTGCCAAGACAAAAACCGAGAAAAAGGCTTATGCCGAGGCAATATCCAAAGCCGAAGAAAGACAGAGGGCTGAATCTAAAGCCAGAGTTGAAGCGGAAGGGAAGCTCAAAGAAGAGAGCCAGCTAAGGATCAAGGCTCAGGAAAAACTCAGAGTTGAGATAGAGGCCAAAGCTGAATCCGAAAATGCAGTCAGACTCGAAGCCGAACAAACAGCCCAGGCACAAGCTAAGACAGAGATTGAAGCCCAGGCACAGCAGCGCGCGCGGGCAGAGGCCGAAACCACCGAGATAGCTGCAAGCTTCAGGACCGAAGCCGAATCAAGAGTTCAAGCACAAGAGCAGGTGAAATACTTCCGTAAGGCGATTCACAAGGCAGAAAGAAGATTGTCGCTCCAAGCTGAAAAGATTGTAAAAGCCCAAGCCTGGACTCAGGCGGAAGCCCAAGCTAAAACCGAAGCACAACAAAGGGCACAAGCGGAGGCTGAGGCAAGGATAAAGGCTCAAGAGAAACTAAGGGCCCAGGCCGAGGGACTAGCGAGAGCGGAAGCTGCCACGGCCGAGATGATTGAGATAGTCAAAACCGAAGCTACTGAGGCAATCTCCGCGGCCAAAGCGGAGGCTGAAGAGAGGCTTAAAGCCGAAGTTGATGCAAGGGCCAGGGCTGAAGAGCGAGTTCAGGTTGAAGCACAGAAACGGGCCCAGGCCGAAGCAAGGGCTCAGGCTGAAGCCCAAGCTAAAACAGAAGCACAAGACAGGGCACAGGCTGAGGCTGAGGCAAGGATCAAGGCTCAAGAAAAGCACAGGGCCCAGGCCGAGGGACTAGCGAGAGCGGAAACTGCCACGGCCGAGATGATTGAGAGAGTCAAAACTGAAGCTGCCGAGGCAATCTCCGCGGCCAAAGCGGAGGCCAAAGAGAGAGTTAAGGCCGAAGCTGATGCAAGGGTCAGGGCTGAAGAGCGGGCCCAGGTTGAAGCACAGAAAAGGGCCCAGGCCGAAGCAAGGGCTCAGGTGGAAGCCCAAGCTAAAACCGAAGCACAAGACAGGGCACAAGCTGAGGCTGAGGAAAGGATCAAGGCTGCCGAGAGGCTCAGGGCCGAAACGGGAGAACAAGCAAAATCTGTGGCCGAAGCTGCCGAGGCAATCGCAACTGCCAAAGCCCAAGCGGAAGAACAGACCAGGTCATATGCAGTCGCGATGGCCGAGGCACAGGAGAAGTTAAAGGCCCTGTCAGAGGAAAGAGGTCAGGCAAAGGCAAAGGCGCAATCTGAACAAGAAGCCAGGGTCAAGGCCGAAGCAAAGACTCAGGCGGAGATTCAGGCCAAAGCACAGGCAAAAGATAAGGCAATATTCTATGCCAAGGCGTTGAGTGAAGCGCAAGAAAAACTGGAAGCTGAGACTCAAGCCAGGTCGCAGGCTGAAGAGCAGGCCCGGACTGAAACCGGCAAAAGAACCCAGGCAGAGGCCAGAGTTGAATCTGAAACTGCAGTCAGGCTCGAAGCCGAACAAAAAGCCCAGGAACAAGCTAAGGCCAGGACCGAAGCCCAGGTACAGCAGCGAGCGCGGGCAGAGGCCGAAACCGCCGAGATGGCCGCACGCCTCAGGGCCGAAGCTGCCGAGGCAATCTCCGGCACAAAAGCTGAAGCCGAAGAAAACGCAAAATCCTACGTCCGGGCTATCGAAGAGGCAAGCGAAAAACTGAGAACCCAAGTCCAGGAAAAGGCCAGGCTCGAAGGAATACTCCAGACAGAACAAAAGGCAAAAGCGGAGTTGGAGCTGCAACTGACAGCCGTGAAAAAGTCGCTGATGGAACTCGAGGATAATTCTCACGGTTATGCAGATGC
Organism: Planctomycetota bacterium; assembly: GCA_019456145.1. Taxonomy (GTDB): domain Bacteria; phylum Planctomycetota; class Phycisphaerae; order Sedimentisphaerales; family Anaerobacaceae; genus CS2-K091. The sequence continues at coordinate 3,449 of VRUL01000037.1, read as the reverse complement.
CCTGAAGCTTGCCGAGGGTAAGGCAAATGACGAAGCCGAATCAAAAGCTCAAGCACAAGAGCAGGTGAAATACTTCCGCAAGGCGATTCACAAGGCAGAAAGACGATTGTCGCTCCAAGCTGAAAAGATTGTAAAAGCCCAAGCCTGGACTCAGGCGGAAGCCCAAGCTAAAACCGAAGCACAAGGCAAGGCACAAACTGAGGCTGAGGCAAGGATCAAGGCTCAAGAGAAACTAAGGGCCCAGGCCGAGGAACAAGCAAGAGTGAAAACTGAAACGGCCGAGATGATTGAGAGAGTCAAAACCGAAGCTGCCGAGGCAATCTCCACGGCCAAAACGGAGGCTAAAGAGAGACTTATGGCCGAAGCTGATGCAAGGGCCAAGGCCGAAGAGCGGGCTCAGGTTGAAGCACAGGAAAAGGCCGGAGCGCTCGCACGAGCTGAATCCGAAGCACAAGGCAGAGTCGAAGCCATGCGAACGGCTAAGGCTGAGGCTGAGGAAAGGATCAAGGCTCAAGAGAAATTAAGGGCCCAGGCCGAGGAACAAGCAAGAGTGAAAACTGCAGCGGCAGAGATGCTTGAGAGAGTCAAAACTGAAGCTGCCGAGGCTATAGTAACTGCAAAAGCCCAAGCGGAAGAACAGACCAGGTCATATGCAGTCGCGATGGCAGAGGCCCAGGAGAAGTTAAAAGCCCTGGTTGAGGAAAGAGGTCATGCCCAGACAAAGGCGCAATCTGAACAAGAAGCCAGAGTCCAAGCCGAGGAAAAGGCAAACTCGAATGCCGCAGCTTTGAGTGAAGCACAAAACAAGCTGGAAGCGGAGGTTGAGGCAAGGATCAAGGCTCAAGAGAAATTAAGGGCCCAGGCCGAGGAACAAGCAAGAGTGAAAACTGAAACGGTCGAGATGCTTGAGAGAGTCAAAACCGAAGCTGCCGAGACAATTTCCACGGCCAAAGCGGAGGCTGAAGAGAAGCTTAAGGCCGAAGCTGATGCAAGGGTCAGGGCTGAAGAGCTGGCTCAGGTCGAAGCACAGGAACGGGCCCAGGCCGAAGCAAGGGCTCAGGCGGAAGCCCAAGCTAAAACCGAAGCACAACAGAGGGCACAAACTGAGGCTGAGGAAAGAGGTCAGGCACAGGAAAAGGCGCAATCTGAACAACAAGCCAGAGTCCAGGCTGAGGAAAAGGCAAACTCGAATGCCGCAGCTTTGAGTGAAACAGAAAACAAGCTGGATGAAGAAACCAAGGCAAGATTGAAAGCCGAGCAAGAGGTTCAGGGCCAGACACAGGAACTAGCCCAGGTTAAAGCCAGAGTTCAGGCTGAGATTCAGGCCAAAGCACAGGCGAAAGATAAGGCAATATCCTATGCCAATGCGTTGAGTGAAGCGCAAGAGAAAATGGAGGCTGAGATTCAGGCCAGGTCGCAAGCTGAAGAGCAGGCCCGGACTGAAGCCGGCAAAAGAGCCCAGGCAGAGGCCGAAGCTAAGTCTGAAACTGCAGCCAGGTTTGAAGTCGAACAAAAAGCCCAAGAACAAGCTAAGGCCAGGACCGAAGCCCAGGCACAGCAGCGAGCGCGGGTAGAGGCCGAAACCGCCGAGATGGCCGCACGCCTCAGGGCCGAAGCTGCCGAGGCAATCTCCGGCACAAAAGCCGAAGCCGAAGAAAACGCAAAATCCTATGTCCGGGCTATCGAAGAGGCAAGCGAAAAACTGAGAACCCAGGTCCAGGAAAAGGCCAGGTTCGAAGGAATACTCCAGGCAGAACAAAAGGCAAAAGCGGAACTGGAGCTGCAACTGACAGCCGTCAAAAAGTCGCTGACGGAACTCGAGGATAATTCTCACGGTTATGCAGATGCCCTGAAGCTTGCCGAGGGTAAGGCAAATGACGAAGCCGAATCAAAAGCTCAAGCACAAGAGCAGGTGAAATACTTCCGCAAGGCGATTCACAAGGCAGAAAGAAGATTGTCGCTCCAGGCTGAAAAGACTGCAAAAGCCCAAGCCTGGACTCAGGCGGAAGCCCAAGCTAAAACCGAAGCACAAAACAGGGCACAAGCGGAGGCTGAGGCAAGGATCAAGGCTCAAGAAAAGCTCAGGGCCCAGGCCGAGGAACAAACAAGAGTGAAAACTGAAACAGCCGAGATGATTGAGGCAGTCAAAACCGAAGCTGCCGAGGCAATTTCCACAGCCAAAGCGGAGGCCAAAGAGAGACTTAAGGCCGAAGCTGATGCAAGGGCCAGGGCTGAAGAGCAAGCTCAGGTCGAAGCACAGGAAAAGGCCGGAGCGCTAGCACGAGCTGAATCAGAGGCACAAGGCAGAGTCGAAGCCGAGCGAACGGCTAAGGCCGAAGCTGGTGCAAGGGTCAGGGCTGAAGAGCAAGCTCAGGTTGAAGCACAGAAAAGGGCCCACGCCGAAGCAAGGGCCCAGGCGGAAGCCGAAGCTAAAACCGAAGCACAAAACAGGGCACAAGCGGAGGCTGAGGAAAGGATCAAGGCTGCCGAGAGGCTCAGGGCCGAAACGGGGGAACAAGCAAAATCTGTAGCCGAAGCTGCCGAGGCAATCGCAACTGCCAAAGCCCAAGCCGAAGAACAGGCCAGGTTATATGCCGCCGCGATGGCCGAGGTACAGGAGAAGCTAAAGGCCCTGGCTGAGGAAAAAGTTCAGGCCCAGGAAAAGGCGCAATCTGAACAACAAGCCAGAGTCCAGGCCGAGGAAAAGGCAAACTCGAATGCCGCAGCTTTGAGTGAAGCAGAAAACAAGTTAGAGGAGGAAATCAAGGTAAGATTGGAAGCCGAGCAAGAGACCCATGCCCAGGCACAGGAACAAGCAAGAGTGGAAACTGCAGCGGCAGAGATGATTGAGGCAGTTAAAACCGAAGCTGTCGAGGCAATTTCAGCGGCCAAAGTGGAGGCTGAAGAGAGACTTAAGGCCGAAGCTGATGCAAGGGCCAGGGCTGAAGAGCAGGCTCAGGTCGAAGCACAGAAACGGGCCCAGGCCGAAGCAAGGGCCCAGGCGGAAGCCGAAGCTAAAACAGAAGCACAAGACAGGGCACAAGCGGAAGCTGAGGAAAGGATAAAGGCTGCCGAAAGGCTCAGGGCCGAAACAGGGGAACAGGCAAAATCTGTAGCCGAAGCTGCCGAGGCAATCGCAACCGCCAAAGCCCAAGCGGAAGAACAGGCCAACTCTTATGCCGTCGCGATGGCAGAGGCTCAGGAGAAGTTAAAGGCCCTGGCTGAGGAAAGAGGTCAGGCACAGGAAAAGGCGCAATCTGAACAACAAGCCAGAGTCCAGGCCGAAGAACAGGCCAACTCTTATGCCATCGCGATGGCAGAGGCTCAGGAGAAGTTAAAGGCCCTAGCTGAGGAAAAAGGTCAGGCACAGGAAAAGGCGCAATCTGAACAACAAGCCAGAGTCCAGGCTGAGGAAAAGGCAAACTCGAATGCCGCAGCTTTGAGTGAAG
>VRUL01000036.1 GCA_019456145.1 Planctomycetota bacterium | reverse complement strand
AGAAGGAAGAAGTTATTGGAAAAGACAGCAGGACGCTCTGGATAGAAAAATCCCAAAGCGAACATATTAAGAGTATTTCCCAAATTGGTGGAAGCGCCTGGCAAGTAGGCTTTTACCACAAACGAAAAGACGGCAGCGTATTTCCAGTTTCCCTCTCGAGTTCAGTCATTCAGGACCAGAATGGAAAAGATATTGCGACTGTCGGAATGGCCCGCGATATTTCGGAACGAATTCTTGTCGAGGATGAACTTAAAACGGCAAATAGAAAATTGAAAAAGCGAAATCAGCTAAGATGTGAATTGGCAATCATGGTTTCAGAGACATTAATGAGATTGCTGGCCGAGGAGAATCTCGACGGGGCCAGGGGGATAGTTAGTGATTTTCTCGACATTTCCAAGGTTGATGAGGGCAGGATGAAATTGAAGCTGACCAGGTTCTGTTTTCGCTCAGTTGTTTCCGAAATTGTACAATCGTTATCACCGCTTGCTGCTGAAAGAAACATTAAGTTAAAAAGTATTATACCTGATTCCGAACTCGCTGTCGAAGCAGATTACGACAGAATAGTACAGGTACTATCCTGTCTTATTAAAAATGCAATAAAGTACACCCCTTCGAAAGGCCGTGTCAACATACGAACAAAAGATAGCGGCTATCAGATTGCGCTGGAGGTTCAAGACAACGGCCCGGCTATTGAAAGTGGCGAGACAGAAAAGATTTTCAATCTCCGCGCACAGATTGAAGAACGGCTCTGTTCAGAAAAGGAAAATCTGTCTTTAGGCTTGCCGTTAGCCAAGGAACTTGTGGAGATGCACGGCGGAAGCATATGGGCTGAAAGCGGCAACGAAGGAGGAAACAGTTTCTGCTTTACCCTGCCAAAGTCGGCGGTGCAGGAAGCGGTAGCCTCTATGTCGGCAATAGAAGAAGGAAAATATCGTGGAAACTAAGCTAAAGAACGAGTTTACTGATAATGCCCGATCAGGATACGAACGCTTCTAAAAGGTATGTCCGTTAAGCCCGCCTCCCCGCAGTGCTACGGCTTCAGCCAAATCCCTCTAAAAGTTTTTTTATTTTGGTTAGTCAGGTACTTGTTCAGGCACGTTCCGTCTTCAAGCAATTCCCCCTCCTCGCATTCACTTGGAGAAGAGACCTTGATGACCAGGCTGCCATCATCACTGAGCAGCAAGAACGTATCCGAATTGTTGAAGCTAATCAGTGCCTCAGGCTTTAACCTGCTTTTATATGGTCCTAATTCCCGCACCAGGACCGGCGGTCGGTCTTTTTCCCCTGACCAGCGATACAAGGTGAATCCGGGCACTTCGTTATATGGCCCGGCGATGATAAAAAATGCCTTATGAAAATTAGAATACTCCATGCTTCTTATCCCCAGACCTTTCAAATCCCACAAGATCGGGTCACCGAAAATCGGTGGATATCCCCTTTCAATTACCTGCTTGGGATTGTTCAGAGGTACGACAATCGCTTTTGCGCGATCGCTTCCTTTGTCATAAGGCCGGGGATTTCTGAATCCAATGTAGATTGTTTTGCCGTCAGGCGAAGCACAGAGCCCTTCGATATTAAGCCCTTCTCTTTTGGGTGCAAGGCTTTTGCGTTCTCGTTTTGTAAGGTTCAGCGCGTTAAATTTGGTGGCTGTGTCTAATCCCAACTGCTCTGCATGCTTGGTTTGAAGCAGATGTTGGATAAGGCTTCGGCTCGGGATACCTCTGGGTAGGATAGTAACCTTCCCATTTTCGACCTTAACTGAGGTGGCAAAAAAACGATATCGGTTCGGCCGAATTTTCCCATCTTTGTTTCTACCATGCGAACTGATCCAATAGATTGTATCACCGATCATCGTTGCCCCCTCGATATCGGCCTCAGGGTGTTCCTGATAAATATTAAGAAACTGTGTCAGGTCATAGCGCAAAACTGGCAGGCCGGAACCATTAACTTTGTAAATCCTCAGCACGTTGTTTTCATCATCGGCCATGATGAACATATCCTCATCAACAGCAACCGCAGCGGAAGCATCACTGGTTCCACGATAAATGAGAATTTCTTCAAGTGGCTTGTTACCGGCAGCACGAGCCATCGCGCCAACTTCATTTTGAGGCAAATTGCAGGATGCCAGCCCGCTGAATATCAATATAAAGAACACGATATTGCTTGTAACTTTCATTTCAGGTCCCATTTTCATCCTGGATTTTCCAGACAGGCATCTCTTTCGATACTCCGCTTCATCAGAAAAACTCTACAACCGCCTCTGCCCTGTTCAAATCCCACCACACTGTCCCATAATACCATTTTCCGATACGTAATAACAGCCCCTTGTGAATAAAAATATCCTTATTTGGCACACTGTATCCACTCCGTGGGCGGATTTTGCTTGAATCACAGCGCCGGATGTGCTACAATCTATATAGATTAATTGAGGAAACAAGGCAGGGTGTGCATCAGAGGTGATGAAAGCCCCGTTATTCCGGAATATCAGGTTGATATCTGTGGTGCGGTCTCTTTCTTGTGACTTCAGACTAATAAGACCCATAGCAAACGCTATGGCTGGTAAATACTGTGTTTGGGGAATAGTTGTGATGGTCAAAAAAATAGAAGAATACTGTCGAAATTGCATTTATGTATTCTTGACAATTTCACTGTTTATCTCGACTCTGACCGTCGGTGCTGAGCAGGCGGCTTCAAATACGGCCTGGGAAAAACTGAAAACAAGGGTCACACTCAATTGTGTAGAACAACCCATTGAGACCGTACTTATGGAGTTGGCCGACAAGGCTAATATTGATATTATCAAAAGCCCTGAAGTTGACTGTAATGTCACAGCCAAAGTAACCGACGTGCCTCTCGAAGAAGCCCTGACCAATATTCTTGCCATCTATGATTATACATACATAGCCACCGAAAATATGGTCAGGATTTTGCCGCTTCCTCCTCAGACTGAACATAAAGAGCAACAAGTTACGAGAATTTATAAAATCACTTATGCAGATGCTAACGAAGTTGCAACCGCTTTAGGCGAATTTACTTCAAAAAAGGCAGAAATAGGCTTGAGCAAAGGAACCAGCCATATAATGGTTACAGATACAGAAGACAAAATCAAAGCCATAGACAATTTTATTGAGCAGATAGACCGCAAAACTTCACAGGTACTGGTTGAGGTACGAATCTACGATGTAACCACCAAGGAAGGCTTTGAATTTGACCCAAAATGGGATGTTGGACGTAATGCACCCTACACTCCGGGCACAATCCGCACTCCGAAGGAAATAACCGAGACTGTAAGGGGGCCTCAGAGCAGCCTATTCGAAGAATTCAGACATGATGTACAGTGGGCCAATCCTTTCGGTACTTATCCTGACCCTAATTTTGCTGGGGTTAACAATGAATTTGGTATTTTTGATAGGAGTGAAAGGGTATTGACTGAAGATCCCGGCAGAACCGATAGAGAGACCAAGTGGATCGACTACGGAAAAAGGACCGAATTGCGCAGGAAACCTTTTGTGGGAGGCACATTTGACCGTGTCACAGGCGGCGCTTTGAGCGTCAGTGTTCTAAACGATGCAATCGATTTAGACTTTGTATTAACCATTCTCCACAGTCAGGTTGATGCCAGGCTTCTTGCTAATCCTCGAATTCTCGTACTCGATAATGAAACTGCTAACTTCCAGATTGTACGCGAAATCCCCTATAGAGAGGTCAGGCAGATAGGCAGGGAAGACCCCATAAGTTTTACGGAATTTAAAAAAGTCGGCGTTGACCTTAAGGTTACTCCGCATATCGCAAGGGATGGGATCCTGAGATTACATATTGTACCCGAATTTAGTGTGCTGGTAAGCCAGGATATGTTAGGTGTGGCCGGTGAGTTAGGGGTGTTAGGTGTGCCGACTGTTGACGCCCGCCGCTTGGAAACAACAGCTATGATAAAAAATGGCCAGACTATCGCAATAGGCGGTCTTCGCAAAAGGGAAGTTACCAAAGATATTGCCAAAGTGCCTGTGCTTGGCGATTTACCGCTTGTGGGAGGCCTGTTTACCTCTGAATCCGAATCGGTTGTAATCAACGAACTTATCGTATTTATAACAGCCAAAATCATTACCGAGCCAACCCTTTCAGAAAGCGAGCAAAAGCTGCTTGGTCAGACGGAGTTTACTACACCACAGCTTGAGAAAACCAGAATAGAGAAAGGTGAATTAGAGGTAACTAAGCTTGATAAAACCGAGGGCGGGAAAGCTGGCATAACAGAGACGCTCGATTTGTTATTGAAAAAGCTGGGGCCGTCCCGCGACTAATTAGTAGGTACTGAAAAAGTCGTTAATTTTTTTTAGTGATAACTGCCAGACCGGATGGGCAATAGCCGCTGCGTAAACGATACTGCTGGCAAAAGTCGATTTTAGGAAAGACGTTATAATGGGGAAAAAAATAGAAGAATACTCTCGAAATTGTATTTGGGGATTATTGATAATTCTGTTATTTATCTCACCTTTAACCGTAGGTGCCGGCGAGATTCTTCTCCAGAGCGAACAGACAGCTTCAAAAACCGCGAGGGATAAGCTGAGAACAAGGATTTCACTCAGTTGCATAAACACACCCATCGATAAAGTACTAATGGAGTTGTCAGAGAAGGCGGAGATTGACATTGTCAAAAGCCCCAGGGTTGTCGGCGATGTTACAGTCAAAGTAACCGATGTACCTCTTGGAGAAGCTCTCACGAATATTCTCTCCCTATATCATTTTACATACATAGCTACGGAAAATATGATTAGGGTCGTGCCGCTTCCTCCGAATGCTAAAATGAAAGAGCCGCAAGTCACGAGAATTTATCGACTCACTTATGCAGATGCTGAAGAAGTTTATGCCGCTTTAGACAAGTTTGTTTCAGGCAAGGGTGAAGTGGGTTTCAACAAAAGCACAAGCCATATAGTAGTTACGGATACTGAAGACAAAATCAGGGCAATAGATAAATTTATCGAGCAGGTAGACCGCATAACGCCGCAGGTGCTGGTCGAGGTAAGAATCTACGATGTGACAACCAGGGAAGGCTTCGAATTAGACCCACAGTGGCGTCTTGGTCGTAATGCACCCTTCACGGGCAACATCAGCCATCTGAAAGAAATAACTGAGACTACAAGGGGACCGGAGAGCAGCTTTCGCGAGGAATTCAGAAAAGATATACAATGGGAGCAGCGGCCTCCGCCCAACAATCCCATTACCCACTATCCCGATCCTAACTGGTCTGGTTCTCAATTTGGAAACATCTTTGGTATTGCTGAAAGGGATGAAAAGCAGTGGACTAAAGATCCCGGCAGAACCAACAGAGACACTACGTGGGTGGAACCCGGAATGATGACTGACTGGCGCAGGAAACCCTTTGTAGGCGGCTCATTTGACCGTATAACAGGCGGCACCCTGAGTTTCAGTGTTCTAAACGATGCAGTGGATATAGACTTGGCGTTGACCATTCTTCACAGTCAGGTTGAGGCCAGGCTTCTTGCCAACCCGCGAATTCTCGTACTCGACAATGAAACCGCAAATTTCGAGATAGTACGTGAAATTCCCTATAGGGGGATAAGGGAAGTGCCCAGGGAAGACCCCATAACTTATACGGCATTTAAGAATGTCGGCGTTGACCTTAAGGTTACTCCGCATATCGCAAGGAATGGATTTCTGAGATTACATATTGTACCCAAATTTAGTGTACTGGTAGGTCAGGGCATGGGAGGTTTACCGACTATTGACAGCCGTTTCGTGGATACAAAAGCCATGATAAGGGATGGCCAAACTATCGCAATAGGAGGCCTCCGCAAAAGAGAGATTACTAAAGACATTGCCAGAGTGCCGGTGCTTTGCGATTTGCCGCTTGTGGGAGGCCTGTTCATCTCTGAAACCGAATCTGTAGCAATCAACGAGCTTATCGTATTTATAACTACCACAATCGTTACCGAGCCCACGCTTTCAGAAGCCGAGAAAAAGCTGTTCGATGAAACGGAGTTTACTACCCCGGAGATTGGGAAAACTCGGATAGAGAAAGGTGACTTCGAGATACCTGAAATCGAGAATGGTGGGTTCGGGAACACCAAGGTCGACAAACCTGATATAACAGATTCACTCGAGCTGTTATTGAAAAAGCTGGGACCGCCCAGCGATTAATTACCCATTGTCAATGAATTGTCGGATAGCTGCATTCTAAACGCCTGATTCTGCCGGTAATCTGCCGAAACAACACAACACCAGCGATAGTGTATACATTAGAATTACAAATGACATGTTTTATATCTGTCCCTGATTCCCTGATGGTTTCCAGGTTTTGGGATGTTTTTCAAGTTCTACAGCAGTTTTGCTTGACTGGGTTACAACCCTCTTATACCCACCATCTCGCCCGGAATCAGCTTCATACCCGGTGGAACATTAATCAGCATAGGCCGCCCCCACTGTGGGAAGTTGGGATTTGCCCACAACCGCGTCGGCATTTGCTCAACAGCCGGCCCAATATATGTCACCTCAGACCGTCCAATCTGTTCCGGTTTGCTGCCTTTAACAACTTCGACTGGTTTTCCTATCGTAAGTTGTCCGACAACAGCTTCACTGGCATAGGCAATTATCCCACGGGGTTTCTCTTCTGCTATACTAAGTATCTCTATGCCCTGCATAATAGCCTCGCCAACCCTGCCCTGAATGTCGCTGACATAGCCGTCGCATGGAGCCGTTAGAACCAGTTGCTTGCGTCTTTCCCTCAATTCATCTTTCCGTCGTTCTAAAGTCTCCTTCGCCAGGTCTATAACGCGTTGAGCTTCCTTGATTTTGGTACCGGCAGTGGGGCGATATGCCCGATATTGTTTCCGCCGGTCTTCTGCTGCTTTCAATTTATCATGATATTTGGCGAGAAGTTCCTTATGATTCTTAATCTTCTTCAACTGCTTGTCACGGTTTGCTTCCATTGTTTGAAGCTGATGATATAAGGGAATATCTGTTCCCAGATCAGCCTGATGTTCAATAGTAAAGTTTATGATTCCCTGTTGCATATTTTCCAGCATTGCCTGGTATGCTTCAAGCACAGTATTAGCATCAATAATGCTTTGTGTGGCCGCCACTACATCAGCGGTAAATGCACGCATTTCAGCCCACCACTCGGATTCCTGATTGAATACTGTAGCTTCATAGTTTTTTCGCAGCTCGGTTAACTGCGCCTCCAAATAATTTATGTCTGCCTGGATAGTCGCAAGTTCGGCATCTATGTACTCATCATCGAGTACGACACGGAGTATCGCAACTGTATCGCCTTCATTTACTTTATCAAACAATTGTACGGGAACACTTATCAGGCGGGAATTGCAGGTGGCGGCAACTTGACGCACCTCGGGTTGAGCTAATCCTACAATTTCAAAACGCACTGTCCGACGGTGAAACAGCCCGACCACGCACAGTACAGCCCCCGACCATACAAGCACAGGCAGAACACGCAGAAATAAACGACTGCTTCGCAAATTTATTCTTCCCATACGTAATCTAAACCTCCAACAACTGCTCCTGCATTATCAGGCTGACATTCTCGATACCCTCGACTTTTTTCAGTTCGGAGAGCATCAGCTCATTTTTTGCCGAATTTCGTATCATCAACTGGTAAGCGTACTCAACGGCGGGGCTGCCAAAGCCGCTTTCCTGCGACGATATGAGTGTGAAGTTGCCGCAGAAACGTTTCAAGATGCCCGGAATAGGGTGTTTTGGGTCAATATGGCCTCTAAGGTTAAACCGCAAAAAGCCGTTGTGAGGCTCATGTGTGCCAAAGCTCGTCACATACAGGTATATCACTATCAAACTCAGAACGGTGGTCCCGATAATAGCCGTGCCGTAAAGTCGGGAGCCGGTCGCCATACCGATGACAAGCGCGCAGAAAATAAAAGCTATATCGCGGGTGTCCTTGATGATGTTACGAAATCGTATAAGCGCTAAAGCCCCCATCAGCCCGACAGCGGTAACGATATTGTTACCGATGACCGCCATAACCATTGCCACCACCACGGTGATGATAATCAACGCCTGCACGAAGGACCTTGAGTAAGATAGGCCGCTGTGCGTGGCATAATAAACCCAGGCTATAACCTGGCCTAGAATAAACGCCAGCAATAGCGACAGAAGGATGCTCTCGGGATTAAAGGCCCCTCCTGTCAGGGGCGTTACTTCCAGTTCTCTAAAAGTATCTAAAAGGCTGTCCATAATTACTACACCAATAATAATCCCGGAGCGCAGAATCCCAACGAACAGGCATTCGTTATTGAAGTTGCGAATTTCGAAAATGAATCCTGGCGCAGGTTTAAGCACGCGACCATTCGGCTTAACCAGGCCGGGTAACGGGCCGTAAATTTAATTTCCAGAATCACACCGCCCAGGGATATCGGATGGTGCTGCCAGCCCCGGCCGTTAAGCAATACCTCGGGTGATCTGGTTACATTATAGCACAGCTCTCGGTCAAAGGTTACTCTCATCCTGTTATGTGAACTGTCTTCATAAGCTTGCCTCATGTAGCGAATCAGCACCTTAGGTTTGGCATTAATGCTGTTCATATACAACTGAAACTGGTTGAGCGTTTTCTCGTCGGTACTGTAATCTTGCGGTGGCAGAGACGAGCCTGAAAGCAAAGTCGTTACATCCTGATTCCTTACCCGGGCCCGGTTCTTGATAATAATAGTGTTCATCCGGCGTTTTATCTCGAAAAAGCGGGGATAACCCGGTTCGTCGGTATAACTGCGAATCCGCAGTTTGAAGCGGTTTTTGTGCCCCGTCAGAGTTTGTCGGCACAGCAGCAAATTCTCTGAGTCCAGGTAGAGACTGACAATCGGATAAGATCTGTCTCGTCGTAATTTGCTGTAACGGTCCAACTGCAGGTAAGGCCGGATAAACTGCACAACCGCCGCAGCCTTTGACTCGGTGATGCAATACTTTATCTCATGGCGGCAGAACAGAGTACGGTCGACCGCTGGCTTGGTCTGGCCTTTTATGGTGCCCACTTTTCTCTTCTGATGCGTATCTGAGCCCGTTTTCTGCTTAGATGGGCCGTGGACAGCTTCGACCTTATCGGCTCTCTGTTGCGATGTCTGTTCTACTGATTTACTTTCAAGCATATCAGCCTTCGTTTCTGAGCTACTATCCAGTTAACTGAGATTGCCAAGTCTATTTATTTTAGACACTTATAGCTCTTAATCTCCATCATCGGAGACTTGAATATGCACTCAAATATATATAAAGTGCGTAAAAACCACTTTCTGTTCCGTTAATTTACTATATAACCATGCTGTCGACCTCGTAATCTTACTTATCTTAACATATATAGGGCGGTTAAGTCAATGCTTTTTTTGGCACAATACTATCCTGAAGATTGCGGGGAATTTTTTCAGGGCTGCCGACAAATTCTGATTATCGAGGTACTTTTCCAAAATCAAGTATTTTATCGGTACTTTGGAGGAATCCAAGTGAGTAACAATGGGCCAACAGCCTGCCCCAGGCGTTGAAAACTCACATTGTTTTGGCTCTTATTATTATAAATTTTCAGGCAGTAACGTTGGTAAGTTAGGTACTTCTAAGCATCAATTCCTTGACAGTGGTTTGTAAAAATCTTAAAGTGTTTGGCATTTAGCATAAAGCATCTACTATTGGAGTTTATTGTAATGGCCAAAAAGATTCAGTGTGATAAGTGTACAGGACTGTGCTGCCGGTATTTTGCTCTGCCGATTGAAACGCCGGAAGATAAAGGGGATTATGATGATATAAGGTGGTTTCTGTGCCATAAAAATATAACAGTATTCGTAGAGGAAGGCGATTGGTATATCAACATTAAGAATAAGTGTAATCACCTTTCTGTTAAAGACAATCGATGCAGGATTTACACTAAGAGGCCGAGGATTTGCAGAGGATACCGTCACGCCGACTGCGATTACATCGAGGGCGAATATGATTACGAGCTGCACTTTATCAGCGCCAGGCAAATGGAAGAGTATATAAAGATAAAATTCGACAACAACTTGACCGAAAAGCAACAGGCCAAGAAAAAGAAGAAAAAGAAAAAGAGAAAGAAATGAAGATACCGCCGGTAAAAGGGACGAGGGATTTTTATCCGCCGGACATGGCCCGCCGAAACTGGATAATCGACGGCTGGAAGAAGGTCTCGGTCCGCAACGGCTTTGAAGAATACGATGGCCCGATATTTGAGTATTTGAAAATGTTTCAGATTAAAAGCGGCGACGAAATAGTCGAGCAGCTTTTCTCTTTCAAAGACAGGGGCGGAAGGCACCTTGCACTAAGGCCCGAAATTACACCTACTTTGGCCAGAATGGTTAACCAGCAAATCAATTCCCTGCCCAAGCCGATAAAGTGGTTTTCTGTGCCGCGATTATTCCGCGCCGAGCGCCCGCAAAAAGGCCGACTCCGTGAGTTCTTCCAGTGGAATATCGACATAATCGGAGTGGATGATGTCCTGGCCGATGCAGAAGTGATATTTACGACTGTGGATTACCTTAGATCAGTGGGTCTAAAACAAAGAGATGTACGAGTGAAAATTTCAAGCAGAAAACTTTTGGCCTCCTCGCTTAAGAATGTTGGTATTCAAGAAACACAACTGCTTTCCTTGTACGCTTTACTTGATAAATATAGCAAGATGCCAGGTGATACTTTTAAAAAAATGCTTTCTGAACAGGTAATGGATGAGTCTATAGCCAAAAAGGTTATAAATTTTATGGGCTCAACAGCCCTTTCTGAAGTATCTGAGATAATTGGTACTAATGCCGAAGTCGAAGATGCTATACAGGAACTCGCGCGTTTGAAAGAGTTACTGGAACAAATGGGAGTATGGCAATATTGTGAGTTTTGTCCAGGCATTGTTCGGGGCCTTGCTTACTATACGGGTGTGGTATTTGAGGTCCATGAGTTTAGCCAGGAGCTTAGGGCTATCTGTGGTGGTGGTAGATATGACAATTTGCTCCATGATTTTGGTGGCCCACGAATATCAGCTACCGGCATGGGAATGGGGGATTGTGTTCTCGGTATACTGCTTGATGAAAGAGGATTATTCAAACCTGAATCGAAAGAATTGGATTATTTTGTTGCCTTTGTGGATGAGGTTTACAGACAAAATGTCATTGAATTAACGATGAAGCTGCGTTCAGCCGGATTTGTAACGAATTTTAGTTATAAGGCTGTTAAATTAAGCAAGCAGCTAAAAGAGGCCTCAGCCCAGAATGCCAAGAGATGTATCATTATTGGCGAAGAGTTTAAAAGCAACCAGCTTGTTATCAAGGATATGGCCACAGGCAAGCAGGAGCTTGTTGACTACGATAAGTTTCTTTCTGAGTTGAAGTCTTGATTTGCCCAGGGCTTAAATGCCTGATGTTATCAGGAATGTGCCGAGCGTATATCAGTTTTGTTAGGAGGTCAGATGATGCGAGCATGTAAATCAACGCATGTAGTTCTCTTACTATTGGTTTGGACTTATTCGGCTCTGAATACCGAAGCGGCTTGGCGACAGCAAAGCATTGTCTCGCCGCAGGTGTACAAGGATCGGCGGGTGACTTTTCGGCTAAGAGCGCCGGAGGCTAAAAAAGTCGGTGTCAAAGCTCAGTTTCAGCAGGGACTTCAGCCTATGACTCGGAACGAGGACGGATTGTGGAGCGTAACTCTGGGCCCTGCTAAACCGGAGATCTATGAGTATAGTCTCGTTGTAGATGGTTTGGAGATAGTTGACCCTTCGAATTCGTGGCTCAAGGTATGGCGAAAAAATTCAAAGAACCTTCTCGAAGTCCCCGGTGAGCCACCGATGTTTTTCCAACAACAGCAAGTCCCCCACGGGACAGTGCATATACACAGATACCGGTCAAAAACACTCGGAGTAACGCGGGGGCTTTATATATACACTCCGCCCGGCTATGAAACGGACCAAAATATCAAGTATCCTGTTCTTTATCTGCTGCACGGGATGGGTGATACTGAGGATACCTGGACTGTGGTCGGCCGGGCCAACGTAATAGTCGATAATCTGCTTGCAAAGAGTAAGGCCGGACCTTTGATCATTGTTATGCCGTACGGCCATACTCCTTCGGCCCCTCCGGATATGCGAAGCTTGGGCAACTACCGAGCCTTTGAAAAGGACCTGATTGAAGATGTCATTCCTTATGTCCAGGCCCGCTATAGAGTGAACAGGGACCGGGAGCATCGAGCGATAGCCGGGCTGTCGATGGGCGGTGGGCAGGCATTGGCAGTCGGCCTGGGCAATCTTGAGCTTTTTGGGTGGGTAGGGGCCTTTAGCTCGGCTGTCCCGCGAGGGCAAGAATTCGATAACCTGATGGAAAAACCCCAAGAGATAAACGGAAAGCTCCAATTATTGTGGGTCGGCTGCGGCAAAAAGGACTTCCTTTTCCAGGCCAACCAGAAGCTTATCGAGCGATTAAAGGCCGACAATATTAAACACGTCGCCCACATCACAGATGGCTCCCATCAATGGCGCCTGTGGCGACAATACCTGGATACATTCGTCCCGCTGTTATTCAAGACAGAAAAATAGTTATTGTTTGGAGTTCTAAACCGCTCTTGGAAGTTTCAAGCGAACAGACAAATTCAACAAATCCAAATGCTCAAAAGCCAACACCGTGGGGCTTTTGGGCCACTATTGGATTTTCATGCATAATTGCGGTAATCTATTTTCTTGCCGGCATAATCTTATCTATCATCTTTGTCTTAGCGGCCAAAATTCTTAAGCCGCAGTTCGACATTATGGAACTTGCCCAATCTTTGGATTCAAATGGTTTGTTCCTCTCGTTATTAATATGTGTATCTGCACCGGTAGTTATTGGATTATGTTTGCTTTTTGCAAAAATTCGCAAAAATATCACAATTAAGGAATACCTCTCTTTGAACAGTATCGGCTGGAGGCAGTACGTCAAATGGACTTTGATTCTCCTGTTATTTATTGTATGTTCCGATGCCTTGACTTCCGCTTTTGGAGAGCCCATCGTTTCGGATTTCATGGTCAATGCTTATAAAACCGTTCATTTCACGCCTTTACTGTGGCTGGGTTTCATTATCGCTGCACCGCTATATGAGGAAATATTCTTTCGTGGCTTTTTGTTCAAAGGTATTGAGAACTCAAGAGCTGGGCCCATAGGAGCAGTGATAATAACTTCACTTGCTTGGTCGGCGATGCATGTTCAATATGATTTTTTAATCATAGTCAGCATCTTTGCAGGTGGTTTGATTCTTGGCTGGGCCCGTATAAAAACTAATTCTATATATATACCGATTGCTATGCATGTACTACAGAACCTGTTGGCAACTATTGTGGTTATTATCCACCTGGGACGTGTATAGCCGTTTTCAATCAGAATTGAAATGAAAGAGTTTGCCCCAAATCATTACGAGCGGGCCTTCGAAAACTGGCTGAGGGATAATCACATTCAATACGTTGCCGTTGACGAACAAAAGCGAGCGACTTTCGCGAGTTCCAAGATAAAGACCTTCGATTTTTTATTGTATCCACCGAACGGCCAAATAATAATTGCCGAGGTTAAAGGTCGTAAGTTCAAGGGCAATAGCTTCGCAAAGTTAACAGGCCTCGAATGCTGGGTCACAGCCGAGGACATAGATGGGTTGACTGGTTGGCAGCAGGTCTTCGGCCCGGATCATCAAGCCATATTTGTTTTTGCCTACAAGACTGAAAACGTCGATGTTGATTTTGACGGCAGGGATGTCTACGATTTTGACGGGAATAGGTATGTATTCTTTTGCGTCAAGTTAGATGATTATCGTAAGTTTATGAAACGCCGAAGTCCCAAGTGGCAGACCGTAACGCTACCCGCAGAAAAGTTCCGTCGGTGTGCCGTACAAATGCAGAAACTTATGTTTTGATATCGCTTTGTATGTCATTTGGATAGTGAGATTGCGGAGCAAAACTTCTCGCTCAACATGAATTGTTAAGGTATATTGTACAGCCATGAGGATCATAGCCGGTACAAAACGAGGAATGAAATTGATTAGCCCTAAAACGCAGGTGTCCCGGCCCATCACAGACAGGGTTAAAGAATCGCTTTTCAGTGTCCTTTACAAATATGACCTGCCGAGTGGCAAAATTGTAGCTGATTTGTTCTCCGGTGTCGGCTCTCTGGGCCTTGAGGCATTGAGTAGGGGGGCTAAGTCTGTTCTTTTTGTCGAGCAGGATCCGAAGATTTTCACGACGCTGAAGAAGAATATCGAGAAGGGATGTTTTGCAAAGGAATCAAAAGTTATAAGGGCCGACGTTTTTAAGATTGGGGCTCCGTTTGATGAGCAGAAATACGACCTTGTTTTTGTCGATCCCCCCTATGCCCGCACAGAGGATGTCGGACCGGATTCGCCTTTGAGCGGTTTAATGGATTTGTTACAGTATCAGGTTGCCCCTGATGGAATCGTTGTAGTGCGAGCTAACCGGCGCACAGAATTACTGGAGCGATATGGCGTACTGCATTTAATAGAGCGGCGTCAGTGGGGAACTATGGCTGTAACTATTTTGCAAAAGACCAGCGAATGACGAACAAACAAACAGCAATCAAGGTGATCAAGCGACTAAGCCGCAACGGTTTCCAGGCTTTGTTGGCCGGCGGTTGTGTCCGCGATATGCTGCTGCGCCGGCCGGCCAGCGACTACGACGTTGCTACAAATGCCCAGCCTGATGACGTCATAAAATTGTTTAGACGCACGTTAAAGGTCGGAGCGAAATTTGGTGTGGTAATTATTTTGCTCGAAGATAAACAGGTTGAAGTGGCCACATTCAGAACCGAAGCTGGCTATGCTGACGGCAGGCACCCGTCGGTCGTCAAATTCACTGGCGCCGCCGAAGATGCCGGCCGAAGGGACTTTACCATCAATGGAATGTTCTACGATCCCGTCAAAGAGAAGGTAATCGATTATGTCGATGGACGGGCAGATCTCAAAAAAGGCCTGATACGAACCATCGGCAAAGCCAAAGAACGCTTCAATGAGGATTACCTGCGAATGTTGCGGGCCGTGCGGTTTTCCACTCAGCTCGGCTTTGCGATTGAGCCTACAACCTGGTCGGCAATTTGCAGCAATGCAAAAAAAATAACAAAGATAAGCGGTGAACGCATAGCGATAGAGTTGGAAGCAATACTGGTCAATCCCAATCGCTCTGTGGGGGCGTCAATGCTGACCAAAAGCGGTCTGGCCAAGGCCATTTTCCCCGGTTTTGCTAAGAAATACTCCGAATTCGCGGCTAACGTACTGGATCAGCTCCGGAAGAAAGTTGATTTCGCTTTGGCACTGGCTTCACTTTTCGCCGGCTGCCCGACAGAATTTGCGTGTCAAAGGTGTCAAATTTTGAAACTTAGCAGAAGTCGAAACAAGCATATAAAATTCCTGCTAACCAACAGAGGCAAGCTCCTCGACGACCAGATGGCCCTGAGCCGGTTGAAAATGGTTCTTGCTGGGCCGTATTTCCAGGACCTCTACGAACTCCAAAGAGCTATTCAAAAGGCCCGGCCCGATGGCGCCGAAGGTATTACCGCCCTAACCAGGCTGCGGAAAAAAATAAGAGACCTCGGCGACGTTGAGCTGCGCCCCAAACCGTTGCTCAATGGTCACGATTTAATTCGATTAGGTGCTGCGCCCGGCCCAGGCTTAGGACAGTTAGCTCAGGAGATGTACATCGCCCAACTCGAAGGAAAACTGCAAACACCTGCGCAGGCCCGCCAATGGGCCCAAACATGGTTACAAAAACACAAGATAGTTCAAAAATAAGTGTTTACCATTCGAGTGTCCGTGGAATTTAGCCCGCATTCCGAGAAAATCAGCAAGAGAAGGAGGAAAAAATCATAAATTCCGATAATCCTTGATTTTTTGGTGGATTTGTGGTATAGTCGCTCGTGAGTTATTGTGGAATAGAAACTTATTTTCGGAGGACAAGGAAATGCCAAAGCGAATCGCGGCTTTAATTTTCTTGGCGGTATGTCTAACTTTAAATTCCCCTGTTTTGGCCACAGTTTGGAAGGTGCCACTCGAGTTTCCGACAATCCAGGAGGCGATAGATTGGGCACAGCCCGGCGATACGGTCATATTGTCAAAGGGCACATACACTGGCGCAGGGAATAAGGATCTGGACTTTGGCGGCAAGGCAATCACCGTCCAAAGTCTTGACCCGGAGGATCCCTGTGTGGTGGCAGCGACGGTTATCGATTGCGAGAACAACGGGCGGGGATTTAATTTCTATAGCGGCGAGACGTATTCTTCGGTTGTGAGTGGTTTAACGATTAAAAATGGTAATGCTGGTATTGGGGGAGCTATT
Source organism: Planctomycetota bacterium (assembly GCA_019456145.1). GTDB lineage: Bacteria > Planctomycetota > Phycisphaerae > Sedimentisphaerales > Anaerobacaceae > CS2-K091. The sequence goes on along the minus strand of VRUL01000036.1, from coordinate 37,174 downwards.
CGTTGTTACCAGGCTGATCCGACAATCTCTCGCTGCAAAATGAGTAGCAATTCAGTCTCAGACTGGGGCGGTGGGATCTATTGTTTCGAGAGCGGTGCGCTCATAGATCGGTGTATAATAAACAGTAACTATTCCGGATACAAGGGGGGCGGGATATCCTGTGGTCTTCGAGGTCATCCAACTATAAGCAATTGTCTTATCTTTGGCAATGTCAGCGGTTCTTATGGGGGTGGAATCGAGTGTAACGTAGACAATCCAACCATAATTAATTGCACGATAAGTGGAAATCATAGTATTCGCCGTGGTGGCGGGATCCATTCCTACTCAAGCAGCCCACCTATTATTACGAATAGCATTATATGGGGGAATACGGCGACAGAGGCCTATCCTAATATTTGGGTTGAGGAAGGTCGGGATGAGAGGTATTTAGTAGTTTCATACAGTGACGTGGAGGGAGGTTACGCGGGAACGGGTAATATCAATCTGGATCCATGCTTCGTTGATTCTGATGGCGGTGACTATCATATATCACTGGAATCACCTTGTGTCAATACGGGTGAGCCGGGATACAGTCTTCTTCCCGAAGAAACTGATATTGACGGGGAGCCGAGAGTAATGGGGATTCGTGTAGATATGGGGGGGGACGAGTTCTTTATAAATAGGCCGATTTTTGAGATTTTGCCAAGCGAATTTGAGTTTTCAGCAAAAGAAAATGGCACGAATCCTGAATCGAAAAGTCTGTCTATTCGCAATTTGGGTGAGGGTATTTTGAATTGGGAAATTTATGAGGACTGCACGTGGCTTTCTGCTGGTCCGAATAGTGGTAGTTGTTCGACGGGGGAGGTCAACGATGTTAGCATAAATGTGGATATCACTGGTTTGGGTGCAGGCAGCTATAATTGTGAATTGGTGATCTCGGATCCGAATGCAGTAAATAACCCACAGACCGTTAATGTAAATTTGATAGTCCAGGGTCCCATGATCGGCCTTTCTGTTGCGAAGCTTCAATTCCGTGCTCTTGAGTATGGGGCAAATCCAGACGATCAGACACTTAGCATTAGCAATGTCGGTGGGGGAACACTAAACTGGACTGTCAGCCATGATTGCAATTGGCTATCGGTCGAGCCGTATAGCGGGTCTTCAACGGGTATTGTTAATGATGTTACGATTAGTGTGGACATTTCAAGTTTTAGTTCTGGTATATACAACTGCGACCTTACAATTTCGGCCCCCAATGCTTTGAATAATCCACAAACAGTTGCAGTTGAACTAATCGTAATAGATTCTCCGGTATTGCTAAATCATGATGCGGAAGCTTATGCGTATTCCCATGTGGATGGCATAGGAGGTAGTGACACAGATACGGCTGAAGATTTTTCCAACAATAGTAAAGCGAGGGCTCAAGCACGTGCTAATGCTGGGTATTGTGATATGTACCCTATATTTTGTGAGCTTTGTTTGTTTTCATCCAGTAATATGGATGTCGGTGGTGAAGTTGTATATGGCTCTGATATGGTATCTCTGACGTCCAGGTTCAGGGGATCAGGTGGTTGGTCGGTGAATGATTCATGCGGCGGCGATGAAGATGGCCTGGGGGGGGGGGATGGCAACGGTTATACATCGATGGCAGGGATGCTCACTATTGGGAATTTCAAATGTTATCCCGCTGGATCGTCCAATGTAATTTTAAAGATCGATGCTGAAATTTTAGGCGATGGGCCGAGTAGATGGGGCAATTGGGACTGGTGGCTTAAGATTTGGGATGATGACCCAAATTATCCTCTTGCACTGTTAAGTGACGGTAATATATCAGAATATTTGGATGTTCTGGAAGGGCAGGTGCTCAATTTTGAATTCTATCATAATGCTCACAGACTCGATTGGCCGGAAGCCGGCTTAGAAAGTACGTTAGAGATTGACCTTCGTATCTTGCCACCCCCGGATTGGGATAATGATTTTGATGTTGATTTTTATGATTATGCGTGGTTCGTGATGGTCTGGTCCTACAGGCCTTCAAACCTGATTCCCAGAGGCAGTGTCGTAGTTGACGGCGACCTTAGTGACTGGCCGCCGAGTGTGGAGTGGATAGAATTGGATGAGGTCTATTTGGGCAATCCCAATGACGTCAGCGAGGCGAGATTTGCGCTGCAGTGGGATGAGGCGACAGGTAAGGTTTATGCGGCAGTTGTTGTAAACGATACCAACCACCTTTTCTTGGATGAGTACGTTTATTGGGATGCGAGCGACCGCATTGAGGTATACAGCCAGGGCGACGCAGAAAACGGGGCGGGCTGGAATGGGATCTATGATGTGGCGCAGCAATATTACGTGGCCCCCGATACCAGCGATGGGAATTGGGCCACATGGGCCGAAGGTGATATGCTGGGGGGTGATGAAGGGTTTGAATATGCTGTGGATGTAAACGGGGCCCAGATAATATACGAGGTTGGCGTAAGGCAATTTGATAATTACGGGGGCTTTAGCGGGACAGAGACTTTGTTGACGGATCTTCACCCCGGTCACGTTGTGGGCTTTGATATAGTGGCGTGTACGCGCTGGGACACGACCAATTTCGGGATGCTTTCGGAAAACCTTATGATGGGCAAGTACAAAGATGCAGGCAAATTCGCCAAGTACATTCTGGTCGATGAGATTTTTTCAACTGATCTGGATGGAAACGGCGCGAATAACAATGCCGACCTTGGCATCTTATTTGAGAGCTGGCTGGATTATTTTATGACAAAGGCGACCCATCCGAAGCCGGCAGATGATGCTACATGTGTGGATCCAAATGTGACGCTTAGATGGGTGTCGGAAGATGTGGTATTATATCATGATGTCTACCTCGGTACTGATGCCGGTGCGGTTGCCAATGCAGGGCATTTGTCGCCGGAATTTATGGGTACTGTTTCAGATCCGAATTTTGATCCCTGCGGCTTGGAGTGGGCAACAACTTACTACTGGCGGATTGACGAGGCTGGGCCGTCATGCATGACACAAGGTGTGGTCTGGAGATTTAAGACGTACGATGATGATTGTTCTCCAAAGGCATGGTGGAGATTTGATGGGGGCAGTGGAACAACGGCTTACGATTCGGCCGGTAACAATCATGGAACTATCTACGGAGCAACTTGGACGACTGGTAAAATTAACGGCGCATTGGATTTTGACGGTAACGACTATGTAGAAGTCAGCGATGATCCCTCGTTGAGATTCACTCAGTATGATAGTTTTTCTATATGTTCGTGGGCTAAACCAGTTGGTGGCAGCATTGTATGTAAAATGAGAGCTTCCGCGCAATGGGGATATTTCGGATACAATATAGGATACACATCTGGCAATAAATACAGATTCACTGCAGATAGGTCGAGGTTTGAATCTGTATCGGTTTATACAGGCGAAATTCCTCAAGGCGATTGGTCTCATGTGACTGCTGTATATGATAACATGGACATGAAGATTTATTTGGACGGAGAGCTTGAAGGCATGGGCACTTTTGTTGGTAAAACTGATGTCCGAGCCCCTGATAAGAATTTAGCAATAGGCGCAAGATCGTTTGACTCGGTAATTGACCAGCATTTCACAGGGATTATTGACGATGTCCGTATTTACGACAGAGTTTTATCTGCTGAAGAAATAGAAAAACTTTATCAGAATGGGCTGAATTAGGGCACTTGTTCAGTGTGATCTTGAGCAATAAGATGAAAAAGACTTTGCCTTTTTGATTAAATACTGGCTATGGGGGAAATGATAACAAGTCGCTGTCTGGCCGGATAAATTTAAAAAAATGAATCTGCTCATCTACTCAGGGGGAGTATTTACAAAAGTGTAGAATAACTGTAAACTTATAGTGACAGTAATTCTATATGAGGTCATTAACAATAGTGCAGCCGTTTACTCTTCTAATCAAACCGTCCGGCTCCGATTGCAACATCGATTGCAAATACTGTTTTTACAAATACAGGGCCCCGGAGTTCGGCAAAGGCCGACAGCGAATGAGTGATGAGGTGCTCGAGAAGCTTATCAAAGATTATATGCAGCTTCGTTTTCCGGTTGTCGGCTTTGCCTGGCAGGGCGGTGAGCCTACGCTGATGGGCCTCGATTTCTTTAGAAGGGCGGTAGAGTTACAAAAAAAATACGGCAGCCCCGGCCAGCAAATCAGCAATACCCTGCAAACCAACGGTGTTTTACTTGATGACAAATGGTGCCAATTCTTCCATGAAAACAAGTTCCTGCTCGGTATAAGTATCGATGGACCAAAAGAATTTCACGATTACTACCGCGTAGACCATTCCGGCACCGGCACCTTTGATAAGGTGGCCAGGGGCATTCGAACCTGCAAAAAATATAAGGTTGAATTTAGTGCCCTTGTCCTGCTAAACAACAAAAGCGTACAGCATCCTGATAAGTTATTTGATTTTCTCATCGAAAATGATTTGACATATTTGCAGTTTATCCCTTGTGTCGAGCGTGACCCTGAAACAGGTAAAATGGCGGATTTTTCAATTACGCCCCAGCAGTACGGCGAATTTTTGTGCAGGATATTCGACCGTTGGTTCGACTACGGCCCGGAAAAGCTCAACATTCGTGAGTTTGATTCCCTGGTAACATATTACGTTATGGGTAAACACACGATTTGCACATACAGCCGGCAGTGCGCAGGTTTTGTTGTTGTCGAGCACACAGGCGACTGCTTCGCCTGTGAGTTTTTTGTGGAGCCGAAGTGGCGTTTGGGCAACATCCTGGAAACGCCGTTGGAGAAACTCGCCGCCGGCGGTAAAAAACGCACCTTTGCCCGCGCTAAACAAAATCTTTCCAACAAATGCCTACTCTGCAACCACCTTGACCTCTGCCGTGGCGGCTGTATGAAAGACAGGGTCCGTGCAGTTTGTCATTCTGAGCGGAGCGAAGAATCTCTCCTTAGCTTTGACAAGGATAGCCAAAGCTGCGAAAGCTATTTTTGCCAAAGCTATAAACAATTCTTCGACTACGCTGTACCGAGGTTCATGCAAATAGCAGCCGCGATTGAAGCCGGTTCCGCCACCAGACACACGCGTTCGGCCGATAGAGTCAGACTAAAAATCCTGAAGTAACCACAACTACCTCTCATGCAGTGCTTGAAAAATAATGGAAACATAAGTCATTTTGTGGTATATTGTTGCCACAATGAGTTTTGCAGCAAATGGAAATTTAAACCGGCGTGATTTTCTAAGAACTGTGGGGCTGAGTGCTGCCTCGGTTGCAATTCAGGGATGTACAAGTGCTGCAAATCAGCCCACGAGTAAAAGCCATAAGGGCAAACCCAACATCGTCTTGTTTCTTGCTGATGACCAGAGTATTGACGACGTGGGCTGCTATGGCAATAACGTAATCCGCACACCCAACATTGACCGCCTCGCTGAACAAGGCCTGCGGTTCAACCTGGCCTTTACACCCACAGCTATGTGTTCACCAAGCCGCTCGGCTTTATATACAGGTCTATATCCTCATCGAAACCACTGCCATCCGAACCATAGCAATATCAAGCCCGGTATAAAGACCCTGCCGTATTACCTAAAGTCCCTGGGCTATCGCGTTGGCCTTGCCGGCAAAGTCCATGTAAAACCGAAAGACCGGTTTCCTTTTGAATATATGGGCTTAAAGCCCCAACAAATTGAAAAGTTTATAACGCTTGAAAGCGATAAGCCATTCTGCCTCATAGTTGCCTCACACGAACCACACGGACCGCACAAAAAAGGCCGATACAAGCCGGACCAGATCCTTGTGCCGCCAAACAAGATCGACACGCCACAGACCCGACAGCAGCTCGCCAATTATTACGCCGACATTGACTTGTTGGATGAGGAACTTGGTAGCGTGCTCGATTTGTTAAACAAGCATACCCTGGAGCAAAATACTTTATTTGTCTATACTTCCGACCACGGCTATGACATTTTCGCAAAGTGGTCCTGTTACGATGCAGGGCTGCACATACCCTTTATAATCCGTTGGCCTGGGGAGGTAAAACCCACGACCGTCACCGATGCCATGATAAGCTTTGTAGATGTACTTCCCACCTTTATCGAGATTGCTGGAGGCAGACCGCCAAAGGACATCGATGGCCGAAGTTTTCTTCCTGTTCTGCTTGGCCGCGAAAATAAGCATCATGATGTAGTTTTCGGCACCCACACAACACGGGGCATCATATCCGGCCGGGCCTATCCTATCCGCTGCCTGCGCACACGCACTCACAAGTACATCCGCAATCTCAATCCTGAGGGTATGTTCCAGTGCGTTACCACTCATGGCCATGACTATAAAGAGATTGACCACAGCATGTGGGGCTCGTGGAAACAAAAAGCCAGAACCGATGCCTTTGCTGCTAAGCGTGTCAAGATGTTTCAGTATCGCCCGGCCGAAGAACTATACGACCTCATAAAAGACCCTTATGAGCTTAATAATCTTGCGGGTGACCCTACCCATCAGAAGCTCCTCGCATCGCTTAGAAAAAAGCTCGACACCTGGATGAAGCAGCAGGGTGACCTTGGAATGGAAACCGAGATGGCGGTTCCCCTCCACAAAAGTCGTACCGTAAAAAAGCGAAAGAAAAAAGGCCAAAAAAATTGAGTTCTATTAATGTCGGTCCTAAAAGGCCGGTGCTGAAGTCCGACACTTTAATGCTATTGTGATATTAACGAGGAGACAATTGATGAGCACATTTAATTACACACGTCGCGATTTTATCAAGGCAATGGGGCTGGGGATGGCGTCCTTGGTGATTCCCAAATGTGTAAACGCTGCGCAACAGCCAAAACGCAGGCGTCCCAACATAATTTTCATTATGGCCGACGATATGGGCTATGGCGACCTGGGCTGTTACAACAAAAAATCGAAGATACCCACGCCGAATATGGATCGGCTGGCAAAAGAGGGTGTTCGTTTTACAGATGCTCACTCGCCATCTGCGGTCTGCACGCCCACACGCTATGGAGTTCTGACGGGCCGATATTGCTGGCGAAGCCGCCTCAAACGTGGAGTCTTGGGTGGCTATTCGCCGTGCTTAATCGACACCAGGCGAACAACTGTTGCTTCGTTCTTGAAGCAGCACGGTTATGCGACGGCGTGTATCGGTAAGTGGCACCTTGGCCTGGGGATAGCCAAAAGAACTGACTTTAGCAAACCGCTTGTTCCCGGCCCCAATGCCCTTGGCTTTGATTATTTCTTCGGAATCTCCGCTTCGCTGGATATGCCGCCTTACTGCTACATCGAAAATGATCGGGCCCTAAAGCAGCCTACCCGGATGGTCGAAGCCGGCCAGGCCGCCAAGGACGGATGGTGGCGAAAGGGAGCTATTTCACCAGGTTTCAAGCATGTCCAGGTTTTGCCGGATTTAACGAAAAAGGCCGTTGCATACATTGACAAACATGCAAAGAGTTTGCGAAATTCACCATTTTTTATGTATTTTGCATTGCCGGCACCTCATTGTCCTATTGCACCGGCACCTTTTGTCAAAGGACGCAGTCAGGCCGGTGGCTATGGGGACTTTGTGGTGGAGGTGGACTGGACCGTAGGTGAGGTTATCAAAGCGCTGGAGCACAACGGCCTTGCCGGCAATACCTTACTTATGGTCACCAGTGACAACGGCTCACCGGGCAGGACCAAGATTAAGCGGGCGCCATATTCAATTGTCCAGGTATATGGTCACAATCCAAGCGGTGATATGCGCGGCATAAAAGCTGATATATGGGACGGGGGCCACCGCGAGCCATTCATCGCGCGTTGGCCGGGCAAAATCTCCGCAGGAACCACCAGCGATGAGCTTATATGTCTGACAGACCTTTTGGCAACTTGTGCGGCAATCGTTGGTGCAAAACTGCCGGGAAATGCCGGCCAGGACAGTTACAATATATTGCCGGCTTTGCTGGGCACAAAAACCGATAAACCAATCCGCGAGGCGATTGTCCACCATTCGAGCATAGGAATGTTCGCGATTCGGCAGGGGAAGTGGAAGCTGATTCTTGGCCGTGGCTCCGGTGGTTTTACCAAACCCAATCGTATCAAACCTAAGCCGGGTGAACCTAAAGGTCAGCTATATGATCTGGACAAGGACCCGGCCGAATCAAATAACGTATGGGTCGAACATCCGGCAATCGTGCAGCGGCTGACTAACCTGCTCGAAAAGTATAAGAAACAAGGCCACAGCCATCGAACTTAAAGACTGAACGATTGGAGGAATATCTGATTTCAGTTGGAGAATACGAATATGACTACATACGCTTACTCACGTCGCTGTTTTCTAAAAGCTGCGGGTCTTGGAGTTGCTGCGCTGGGACTGCCGGGCGGACTTTTTGCCGCAGAGAAAGGCGGCGGGAAAAAACCTAATGTTCTCTTCATTGCCGTCGATGACCTGCGCCCACAGCTTGGCTGCTACGGCCACAAACAAATGCTCTCTCCCAACATAGACCGTTTGGCATCAAAGGGTGTACTTTTCACTCGCTCTTATTGCCAGGTCCCCGTCTGCGGTGCTTCACGTGCCAGCCTTCTCACAGGCGTTCGGCCGACGAGAGACAGGTTCATTAATTACAACGTATGGGCTGAGAAGGACCTTCCGGGTGCATTAAGTCTTCCCAAGCATTTCAAAAACAATGGATACCACACTATATCAAATGGCAAAATCTTCCACCATTCGAACGACTGTAAGGATAGCTGGAGCGAAAGTCCCTGGCGGCCGAGGGGGCCCTGGAAGAACTATGTGTTGGAAGAAAGCAAGAGACTTGCCCAAAAGCAATCGAGCGGCAAGGGACCTGCGTTCGAGTCTGCCGACGTCCCCGATAACGCCTATTTCGATGGGATGATTGCAGACAAGGCTGTTTCAGACCTCAGGCGACTGGCGGATATGGATAAGCCATTTTTCCTTGCACTGGGTTTTTTTAAACCTCACTTACCTTTCAATGCTCCGAAAAGGTATTGGGATTTATATAAGAGAGAAAAAATTGACCTTGCCGACAATCCTTTCAGGCCCAAAGGCGCTCCTGATGAAGCCCTGCACAACTGGGGCGAATTGCGGTCTTATGCAGGTATTCCCCCAAAAGGCTCTTTGCCTGATGAGCTCGCCCGCACACTCATCCACGGCTATTACGCCTGTGTCAGCTACACCGACGCCCAGATTGGCAGGGTCATGGCTGAGCTTGACCGTCTGGGCCTGCGCAAAAACACAATCGTAGTGCTCTGGGGCGACCACGGCTGGAACCTCGGTGAACACGGCTTGTGGTGCAAACACTGCAACTTCGAAACATCGCTGCATTCACCGTTAATAGTAACTGCCCCCGGTATAAAAGCTGGACAGAAAACCAATGCCTTGACCGAGTTTCTGGACATCTATCCATCTCTTTGTCAATTATGCAATCTACCTCTGCCGACGCACCTGCAGGGCGAAAGTTTTATACCGCTTATGAAAAATCCGAATCGTGTTTGGAAGGAAGCTGTCTTTAGCCGATATTACAATGGGGATTCAGTAAAGACAGACCGCTACCGCTATACTGAGTGGCACAGAAAGAACGGCGCAAGATACGCTCGGATGTTATACGACCACAAGACCGACCCGCATGAGAACGTTAACATATCAGAATTGCCGCAGAACAAAACACTCGTTAAAAAGCTGAGCAAAATGCTCGAAAAAGTTCGCTTATGACGATGGCATTATTTTCTACTGTTATTTATAACAGTGTGCTTTCCTGCAGCTTCCAGCCTGGAGCCGTCGATGAGTTCTAACAACGGAGCGCTTGCAAATAACAGCAAATCTTGCTAAACTACTTACGTAAGAAAAAGGTAAAAAGTCCGGTTTTACTCAATACGTGTAAGATAATGCAGCCGTTTACTCTTTTAATCAAACCGTCCGGTTCCGATTGCAATCTTGATTGCAAATACTGTTTCTACAAGCACAGGGCCTCTGATGTTGGTCAGGGCACACAGCGAATGAGCAACGAAGTGCTCGAGAAACTCGTTAAGGACTATATGCAGCTTAAATTCCCCTTGGCCGGTTTTGCATGGCAGGGGGGGGAACCAACTCTGATGGGCCTGGATTTCTATAAAAAAGTAGTGGAATTGCAAAAAAAGTACGGCAGCCCCGGCCAGCAGGTGGGAAATTCACTACAAACAAATGCGGTCCTTATTAACGACCAATGGGGCCCGTTTTTACACGAAAACAATTTTCTTATTGGTATCAGTATTGACGGCCCAAAAGAATTTAACGATTACTATCGACTCGACCATTCAGGCGCCGGCACTTTTGATAAGGTACTAAGGGCAATCAAAACCTGCAAAGAGCATAAAGTCGAATTTAATACCCTTACTTTGCTAAACAACATAAATGCTGAGCATCCCGATAAGGTATTTGACTTTCTTATAGAAAATGGCGTAAAGTTTCTACAGTTCATCCCCTGTGTCGAGCTTGACCCGGCAACAGGCAAAGTTACGGATTTCTCAATCACGCCGGCCCAGTTTGGCGAGTTTTTATGCAGAATATTTGACCGCTGGTACGAATACGGCCCGACAAAGTTAAGTATTCGCGACTTTGATTCGGTCCTCTCGTATTACGTCATTTCAAGACACACGATTTGCACATTCGACAACCAATGCAGTCAGTATATTGTCATCGAGCATACGGGTGACGCCTTTACTTGTGATTTCTTTGTAGAGCCGAAGTGGAAATTGGGCAATATCTTTGAAACGCCCATCGAAAAGCTTGCCGCCGGCAGCAAAAAGCGCACCTTTGCACGGGCCAAGCAGAATCTTTGTAACAAATGCCTCGTTTGCAGACACCTTGCCATCTGTCGCGGCGGCTGCATGAAGGACAGGGCACCCTTTGACAGGGACAACTTCGGCAAGGAAAGCTATTTCTGCGAAAGCTACAAACGCTTCTTCGAGCACACAATCCCGAAATTTATGCAGTTAGCTGCTGAGATTAACGCCTCCGCCCCTGCCAAAACCCAGCCTTTTACATAAGTTACACAAGGAGATATACTATGAAATCGATTAACCGCAGGACCTTTTTGGCAAGCTCCCTTGGAGCGGCTGTCCTAAGTATAAATTCACGCTTATCCGCCCAGGCTCACGGCGCACAAAGAACCACGGCTTCGTCCGGCAAAACTGAACGCTCGCATCGGCCGAATCCTATTTCCATCTCTACATATTCGTTTTGGCGATTCAAAAGAAACTTAAAGCTCCCCATTGAGACCTGCATCGAAGAAGCCGCCCGCATGGGCTTTAACGGCGTCGAAATACTGCACAGGCAAATGACAAGCGAATCCAACGATTACCTCCAGAACCTCAAACGCTGTGCCCTCATCAACGGCATCGACCTGTGCGGCTTATCCATCCACCAGCGCTTCCTCTCACCCGATAACCAATACAGGCAAAAGAACATCGACCACACTATAAAGTGCATCGACCTTGCATACAAACTCGGCATACCCGTAATACGCCTCAACACCGGAACATGGGGCACAAGCAAAAGCTTCGACGATCTGATGAAAAACCGCGGCATCGAATCGCCCCTGCCCGGCTACACTGATGAGGATGGCTTCAAATGGGTAATTGACAGCATCGAAAAGTGCATACCTAAAGCAAAGCAGTCCGGCGTAATCCTCGGCCTGGAAAACCACTGGGGCCTGGCGCGAACGCCGCAAGGCCTTTTGAGAATTGTCAAGGCTGTTGATTCGCCCTGGCTCAAAGTCCTCCTCGACACCGGCAACTTCCTCGAAGATCCCTACGACAAGCTCGACCAATGCGCTCCGCACACGGTCTTTATGCACGCCAAGATGTACTATGGAGGCGGCCTCTGGTACACCCTCGACTTGGATTATCCCCGTATCGCAAAAATTATGCGCAAGCACAACTTCCACGGCTATGTCTCGCTTGAATTCGAGGGTAATGAAGACTACAAGACCGCTATACCCAAAAGTCTTGCCCTGCTTCGAAATGCCTTTAGTTAATCGGATTCGATAATGAAAATGAAAGCTGCCGGCCGTTCATAGGACGTTTCTAAATCTTCGTTTAGACCTATTGCTGTTTGACCTCCCGGGCCCACTCATCGTGTAGTTTGGTCAGTCGTTCGACCACCTCAGGGTAAGACTCGGCAAGGTTCTTGGTCTCGGTCGTATCTCTTGCCATATTACTCAGGAAGTCTTTGACTTTGGCAATCTTCCGCCCCTTATAATCCGTCGCCGGGCCGTCGTGGACCAGCTTCCAGTTGTCCGCGCGAACCGCCCAGTGTCTGCCCGTTTCCCAATGCAGGACATTATGCGACGCAGGAGCGCCTTCGGATTTAATAATCGCTGCGATACTCTTGCCGTCGATCTTGGGTCCGGGCAGTTTAATCCCGCAATATTGGGCGATTGTTGGCATCCAGTCTATACTGATAGCCGCCTGTTTGCGGATAGCATTCTTGGGTACATGGCCGGGCCACGAAACGATACACGGCACACGAATACCTCCCTCCCATAGCGTAAACTTATGACCGCGAAAGTCTCCCGAGCTGCCCCCACCGCCGAAGGTACGCTGCTCGACCGAATGCCCGTGGTCACTCAGCCAGATTACGATGGTGTTTTCGCGCAGGCCCAGGTTCTCGAGATGCTCAATGACATTGCCTATCATTTCATCGGTCGTGGAAACAAATGCCGCGTACATTCGCCGCGGCGCATCCAGATGCCTGTATTTCTTCCGCCACTTCTCCGTTCCCTGCAGCGGGTAATGCGGCATATTAATCGCCCAGTATAGGAAAAATGGGTCATTCTTGTTTTCGTCTATGAATTTCTTGCATTCGTCGACCATAAGTTCACCGAAGAACTCACCGTCGCGCCATATCTCTTCGCCGTTTCGCCACAGGTCATGTCGGTTCGGGCCCTGCCAGTAAAAGAAGTGCGAGTAATTATCTATACATCCCCCCATATGCCCGAATGAATAATCGTAGCCTTGTTTATTGGGCATAGTCTCCGGCGTATATCCCAAATGCCATTTGCCCACGTGCCCGGTCGTATAGCCGGCCGATTTCAGCATCTCTGCAATTGTCACCTGCTCGGTAGGCATCCCCGCGTGACCTCTTTGCGATGGTGCGTTGCTCGGCTGCCCGGCTCGCTGGGGATACCTGCCGGTCATCAACGCCGCACGAGAGGGCGAGCACACAGGCGCTCCCACATAAAACTGTGTAAACCGCGTTCCATCACGGGCCAAACGGTCAAGATTTGGCGTCTGCAGGTCTTTCGCCCCATAGCAGTTGACATCGACAGTCCCCTGGTCGTCTGTAAAGATAAGCACAACATTGGGTCTGCGTTGTTTTTGTCTGCCAACCATAACCCGCGGCAACATAAGCGACCCGGCTGCAACCCCAACCATCTTAAGAAAATCTCTCCTCGTTTGTTCACCCATACTCTTGCTCCTTATCCTAATTCTTCGCAGAAGCCTTTAATTGCCTTGGGCTACACCCCTGTGCCTTGCCCGGTGTAGTGCGAGTATAAGAACGTCATGAACTCTTCCCAACAACTGATGCGTGAAACGACTACAGCTCACTCGACCGGTTCGATATAGATATTCCGGAATTCAACCGATGTTCTTTCGCTCTGCAGGCAAATCTTGCCCGATTTCAATGAGCACCTGGTCGCCACGTTTTGTAACTTGCCGTTCACCAGAACTACTACCCAGTCGTCCTTACAGATAATATCGTATGAGTTCCATTGGCCGAGGGGCTTTTCACTGCTTTTTTTCAGTTTCCTGACGTTGCGCCCTCGAACGCGTTTGTCGCCCCTGGCATGCTCCCTGCACTCGAATCCACCAATCACCCAGAAGTCGCCTGCACTACCCGAGGCCAACTGGCATTCAAGACTCTTTGGCCACACCTTATCCTCACCTACCATATGGTTAAGGACTCCACTGTTGCCGCCTTTGTCAGGCCATCGCCATTCGACGTGGAAAAGGTAGTCCGCGTAATCTACCTCCGTGCGCATATAACCCGCTGGCCTGCCCGTGCAGCGAATAACACCGTCCTTAATCGACCATGTCTTAGTCACATCATGAGCGGAATCGGGCACAAAAAGTTTCCAGCCGGAAAAATCCTTGCCATTCCAGAGGACTGTCTTTTCCTTCGGTACAATCGGCTTGTTCTGTTTGTCTTGCGCGCCGGTGGTAGCGGCCAAAAATGCCGTCGTCACAACTAGTGCTGCAATCACAATGACATAACGTTTCATAAAATCCTCCTTTCACCTAAAGAGATTCACACTAACTTGGTCTTTCCGGGGACCGCCACCGGCCGCATCGGCAAATCGCCAAACTCATATTTCGCCGGCCGCAGGTCCAGCTTTGATGCATTCATCGCCCAATCCCACTTCAACGCACGCCCCGTATAAGCGCTCATCCGCCCCATAATCGACGTCAGCGTGCTCTCTGCAATTCGCTTGCCCTCATTCAGCCGCTTACCCTGTCGAATAGCCCCAATCTGGTCGGCGTGCTGTCGTATTACAGGGCTGGGCGAAGGACCATCGTATTTGAACGGTTTTTGACCTTCGATAATAGTGTTGGCACGGTCTATATATGCCGTGCCTTTCGTACCCACTATTCGCTCGTCACTGCGAAAGCTGCACCCGTCTATCTGGGAACCCATATACTCCATGCGTGCGCCGTTTGGATACTCATACTCCACAGAGAAATGGTCAAAGACATTGCCGTATTCCGGGCCCCTTCGTACCTCTCGCCCGCCAAGACCAAAACATTTCACAGGATGTGAACCCAATGCCCAGTTCATCACATCCAGGTTATGGATGTGCATCTCGGTGATGAAATCGCCCGAAAGCCACGTCATAAACAGCCACCGCCTGAGCTGCCATTCCATATCCGACCACTCTGGTTTCCGTACCTTTGTATCTGAACTCCAGTTCATCATCCCCCCGCCGATTCTGACACATTGCCCGCCGACAATCTTACCTATGTCCCCGTTATGAATCCGCTCCATAATCGCCTTTATATGTTCCATGCGTCTGCTCTGCGTCCCTGCCACTATCGTAAGTTTCTTCTTGTCCGCTAATTCCGAAGAGGCAATCACCGAGCGAACCCCGACAGGATCCACCGCGGCCGGCTTTTCCATAAATACATGCTTGCCCGCCTCGATCGCTGCCTTAAGATGCTCCGGCCGAAAGTGAGGCGGCTCAGTCAGGATGACCATATCAACATCGCACTCAAGCACTTTCTTGTAGGCGTCAAAACCGCCGAAGCACTTATCCTCAGTTACCTTTACCTTCTTACCAAGATTTCTCCTGAGCTCCTTGAGCGAACGATCCAGACGCTCCTTAAAACGGTCACCCATAGCCACTAATTCGACACCATCTGCAGATTTCATACAGTTCGATGAATCGTACGTCCCTCGCCCGCCGCAGCCGATAAGCCCGAGACGTATCTTGTCCGAGCCCGCCGCATATACCTTACTCGCACCCGAGCCCAATGTTGCTAGCGATACCGCTGCCGATGCTTTCATAAAATCTCTCCGCGAAATTTCCGCTTTTTTTGTTTCTCTTTGGTCTTTCATATCAGTATTCCTCCATAAAAAAGGCTGTTTCTGTGCCCTGCAATCATACTATCACGGGTAATTTTGTCAGTGTATCTTACCTGCTTTGCCGGCGAAATGAAAGTCAATAATGAGGCTAACTTAACCTATTAAGGCTACGGTAGTGGTGATGAGTGTTTTTTTTGTCCTTTTGCCTGCCCCCTTGTTTAGAGTGCCTTATACTCTAAGGGGGCCCACCCGGCACTGCCGGGGGTTGCCATTCCCGCGAAAGCTCCAAATCCATAAGAAAATGTCATTGCGAGGCCTGCTTTTTAGGCCGAAGCAATCTCATCATTTTTGCATTTTGATTTTTAATATTTATTTTGCCTACCCCTGTATTGGGGGGCAATCATCTTGCGACAATGGGTGTGTGTCACCGTTTTTGCATTTTTTTATCGTTTGACAAATCTGCTGGAATATGATAAGTTGGTTTTTTAGCAATTGTGAGATGATTTCTCTATTGTTTGTGTAATTGTGGGCCTTGCTGGTCATCGATTGAGTACGATATAGCGGTGCCCTTTTTTATGGGCTTCACAACAACGATTTTTTAAGGAGTAGAAAGATGAGAACCAAATCAGTTCTTGTATTGGCAATTTTGTTATTAGCCTTAGTGCCTCGAACCACTTGGGCTAAGAATCAAGTACCTCCATTGAAACAGGCCTTGGGAGCTGCTTATCTTGCAAAGGCAGAACTGGCTTTACTTAAGGGCCAGCTTAATAGTGGTAAAGTCTATTTGGCTGCAGCCCATGAGGCCGACCCCAGTATTTCAGTGTTTCGCCTCAAGGCCTTTGACATGATGTACAAGGACTTCCCCTATTTGAACAATACGATCCCAGGTTATCGTGGTGGCCCCGTGGCCTTTTCGATGGATGGACGATTCGTGGCATATTCAACGAGAAGTAGTGTTTCAAGATTGGACCTGGAAACAGGTGAACTGAAATCTGTCGGGCGACCGGAAATCGGGATGCTTCAAATTGAGGTATCTCCCAAAGGGCGATTTGTGGCGATATGTGACAACAAAGGTAATCTCACATTGTGTGATATGAAACGCGAGACACAGGTGGGGCAATTCACTTTCAGAAAGGAAGAACCAAGTAGGCTAACAAGCATAAAGATGAGTTTATCGCCGGACGAGAAGCTGCTGGTCGCGTATTATGAGTACAGCGATCAAGAAGGAATTCATTTTTTTAGGACGAAAGACCTGTCTCTCGTGAAGACCATGCCCGCACACGGACGCGTGATGCCTGTCAAGTTCCTTCCTGATGGTTCCCTTCTGCTGGGTATGAACGGGCGCTGCCAGCTTGTTGATCCGGAGAGCATGTTGCCCATCAAGACACTTGCGCGAACGTCTGGGTGGGATATCGACTACCTACCCAACAAAAACTTGCTGGCCGTAGGCGGATCAAGGCGGATCGAGGTCTTTGACACCGCAACACGGGAGAAAGTCGCTGAATACCAAGCTGCCTCGCACAACATCATGATGGTGCGGTTCCTCGCAGGGGGGCGATACATCGTCTATGCTTCCCCAAAGGGCGAGTCCGGTATCATTGATTGCACTTCTGGAAAGCCCATCCAGGTTTTCAAAATTGGGCGCGATGCTGCTGTTTCTTCCAGCCGGTATCTGTTGCTTACCCAAGGGAAAGCAATCGATCTGTCGGCTTGCCGGCCCTCTGAAACCAACCTCAATGCAGAGATGCCGCATGCCACTCGCCCCTCCGGTTCCACTATCCCAGAGGGCGTCCGCAAGGCACTGGCGGATACCTCCGAAAAAGCGTTGAGCCGATCTGGTGGGGGCATTCGACTCGCGATGAAGAATGCGTCTGGCAATCTGGAGGCTTACGGTACACAGGATGGTAGGACTTTCATCTACGACCACGGCAAGGCGCAGGTGACTCTGCTGGTCACTGACCACTACCGCTCTCCGATAGACTTCGCATTCCTTCCTGATGACAGCTACTTTCTGCGCCTCTGCAAAACGGGAAACGGAATGGTTGGGGCCGTTGAGGTCTACTCACTGGGGGATGGCAGTCGGACTACGCTTCGCCTCGACGACCCTCCTGTGAGTATTGCCATCGCTCCGGATCTCCGTGTAGCGGCGATTTTAGACAGGAAGAACCGCGTATTCCTTTCGGTGTTACCGAGCCTTGACACCACGGTCGAATTGTTGCCAGCCACTCAGACCAAGAGGCAGATTTTCGTGGACCGAAAGTCCAAGACGCTTGCGGTGAAAACAGACAGTGATATCGTTGCTTATGACTTACGCAAGGTAGCAGAGGACAGAGCTTTCCCAACCTATGAAGAAGCTTGTAGGAGTTATGGCGTTTCACTTGACGGATTCGGGGGGTAATTAAACGCGGGTAATTACTGGTAATTAAAGGTGTCCGGTGCTTTTTAGCTTCAGACAGTGGCAAGCTTCGTGGGGATGACCAAAAAAAAGTTCATTTTTTGTCCTTTTATTTAGTTGACTATTTTTTGATAATATGTTAACATACTTATATGTTTGCCAGCAGGCAAACGTAAACCGCCAGTAGCTTGCCCCTTTCCCTGTGGGGGGCGCCGGATATAGCGGAGAACCGCACGTTTTCGTATCAACAGATACACGTCCATAAACCTTTATTTGGCAAGATAGGCAAAGTTTTGAATTTGGATCATTTAGATTTTGATATTGTTTCCACTGTAAGGTGTCCTGTGGAGAATTTCGTGCTTCGTATTTCGTATTTTATTCGTCGAGTCACGAGCGACAAGCGACGAGCGACGAATTTGCTCTTTACAACTGTAAAGGATTCTTTACAAATCAGCTCCTTAATTATGCAAAACGAACCCAATTTTCCGGATGATCAAATGAACGTAAATAAAGTATTAACAAACGATTATGAAGACAAAACCAATTGGACACTTGGTGAAAACGAACCCAATACGAACCCAATTTATCGCGGCGTAGCCTCTGGCGAAGCCGGATCAAACCCAATTTCAAAGGCAAAAAAATTCTGATGCATATAACGATTAATCCTTGGCGTATCTCGTTGTGTTACTACGCCCACAAAATAGAAGCAACTGAAATGTTCTGTCCGATATTATAATAAAAAGCAGGCTGGAATGTGAATATAAGGGGTTTAGCGTCGGTGATTAACTGGTAATTGAGGCAGGTTTCTATTGACAAAGCAGGCATTTTCCTGTAGTATATATGTTTTAGGGACGAATACTTATCAGGGCTTGCTGTTTTTTCAAGCTTAGTGAATAGAAACCGTGGATTACGCTGATTATATAGCGTTTTTTAGTCCTCGTTTCTAAGATTGAATATTGGAGGTCAGGGCCGGCCAAACCGCTTTTTATGTATTTTAACAGTTTAGCCCGATTTTTGCCGTTAGCCAGAAATGGGTTTTTTGGAGAAAGTTAGATGCTTAGTAGAAAAACCATTACAGCAATCTTAGCAGTAGCAGTTTTCACAGTTACCGCCGGTTTCGGCCAGAGCCTTGAGGACAACTGGAACGATTTTCTGCACTATACAAAGATTGGTCGATTCGATTTGGCCAAAGGATACGCACAGGCTGTGCTCGACAGTAATCCTGACCCTGTAGAATTGCTTACTTTAAGCGAAGCTAATCGGGCCGGTTTAGCGATCCTGGAGCGAGTTGTTGACCTCGCACCGGACCCTGATCTCGTCGAGGTCAGCCGCAAAGTCTTGGATATAGTCGAGCAGGGAAAGTTCCTCCGCCGCTCTGACCCAAAGATCATCATAGAGGAAATCGAAAGACTCACCAGAACCGAGCGGGGCTGGTTGATAGCGGTAAAACGCCTGCGCAACGCCGGCGAATATTCGATACCGTTTATGCTTGATGCCATAACTGACGATTCGCGCAAAGAGGAATGGAAAGACATTAAACGCGCACTTCCGGAAATCGGCAGAGACGGTATCAGGCCCCTTGTCGCTGCACTGCAGTCCGACGATACTGCCCTTAAAGCCGAGATAATAAAAGCACTCGGCGGGATTAGCTATCCACAAGCTCTGGGCTATTTGAAATTTGTCATGGAAAAAGACGCATCTGCCGAGCTTCGTGCGCTGGCTGCCCAAAGCATCAGAAGGATTAATCCGGAGTCATTGAACGTTCCGGCGGCACCATTGTTCTACCGACTTGCCGAAAGCTATTACTACCACGCTGAATCACTCCAACCGGCCGAAGATGCGGATTTCGGCAATATCTGGTTCTGGGATATAGTAGGCAAACGGCTTCTTCGTGAGAAAGTGGATAGAAGTTACTTTAACGAACTGATGGCGATGCGCGCCTGCGAGTGGGCATTGAAGGCCGATCCGTCATTCGGTTGGGCTATTGGCCTGTGGCAGGCCGCTTACTTCAAGGCTGAGTCCGCTGGTGTTGCTATACCGAATTATTTTGGCCCCGGACACGCCGACGCCATGACTTATGCGACAACAGCAGGGCCTGAATATCTCCATCAGGCCCTTGGAAGGGCGATTAAGGATAACAATGCTTACGTGGCACTGGGTGCTATCGAGGCACTGGCCACGACCGCAGGTGAGAAATCATTACTTTACCGAATTGGCACCGCCCAGCCGCTTGTTGTCGCGCTTTCTTTCAATGATAAAGCGGTAAAATACAGTGCCGCGATAGCAATAGCCGCGGCCGGACCCACAGAAAGGTTTGCAGAAAGTAAACTCGTCGTTGCAAATCTCGCCCGGGCAATCGCAGAGCCAGGCGAAAATGCCGATTTGGCCAACGAATGGGTAACCGAAGAATATGCCGTCCGCGCAGCCAAAGTCATGCTCAAATTAGGCCAAGCGAGAAATCGTGTTATCAATTTGTCTGCTGCCCAAACCGCTGTGATAAATGCGACCAGGGACAGCCGAGCAGATATTCAGATGCTTTCAGGCCAGGTTTTGGCTTATTTAACCAGCCCCGATGCACAGCGGGCAATAGCGGCAATGGCCCTCGATGAAAACAACGCTATGGACGTGCGGATAACCGCCTTTAATTCCCTGGCCACATCGGCCAAGTTTAACGCCAATCTTCTCGACGCGGTAACGGTAAATGCTGTTTATACACTCGTTAGTTCGCCGCAGGCTGATCCCGCATTGCGAAGCGCCGCAGCTCGTGCTTACGGCTCGCTCAACCTGCCAAGCCAGAAGGTAAAAGACCTAATACTCGACCAGTCAAAAAGTTAAATTGATTGTTCTTGCCAAGGCAGGAATAGGGATTTATCCCCAAGCTGACTTGTGGTTTTCGGTTGTATTTAATCCCACGTTTTATGCGGGTTCCTTTTCGGTCGGCCTAAACACCAAAACCACTCAGCTTAGAGAAATAATTGTATTTTGAAAAGATTCGCCCTATACTAATGACATGAAAGAGTTATTCCGGTTGCTGGCTTATATGAA
Source organism: Planctomycetota bacterium (assembly GCA_019456145.1). Classification (GTDB taxonomy): domain Bacteria; phylum Planctomycetota; class Phycisphaerae; order Sedimentisphaerales; family Anaerobacaceae; genus CS2-K091. The sequence continues at coordinate 16,217 of VRUL01000036.1, read as the reverse complement.
GTAACGACAAATTGAGAGGTATTATGATGCCCGAGATCAGCAGATTTCTCGGAATTATTATTGCAATGTATTATCAAGAGCATCAGCCACCGCATTTTCATGCCAAGTATGGCGACCAGACTGGTGTTTTTTCTATAGCGGATTTGAAGCTTATCGAGGGCAGTCTGCCCAATCGCGTTATTTCTTTGGTTCTGGAATGGGCTTTCGAGCATCGGGATGAGTTGAAAGATGATTGGGAACTTGCGATGGCGAAAAAACCTTTACATAAGATTTCCCCTTTAGTATAGGAGTTGTAGTGTGCACTTTGTAGAAGATGTAACATATATATCTGAGTATAAGCTATTGTTGACTTTTGAAGATGGCGTTGCCAAACTCGTAGATTTAAAACCATACTTAGATGGCGAAATCTTTGAGCCGTTGAAGAATATTGATTACTTTAAGACCGCCCATGTAAACACGGACATAGACACAATAGTGTGGGACAACAATGCAGATCTATCTCCAGACTTTTTATATGAAGTCGGAGTTGTCGAATCTGATCCGCAGCGATTAATCGATCAGTTAGGGAAATAGACAGTTACGCTTGGATAAAATTTACGTCCAGAGCCCGTTGTGATTAGTGGACTTTTTTGTTTGTTTTTGCCTTTTTTGGCCTGATTACCATCCAAAACATTGTTAAAAAACCACTTCAAAACAAGAAATCTCCCTCTTGCGTCCGAAAAAATGCCATTTTTTTATAAATTCCACCTTAGAAATGCTATAATATTTTTACACGGCTTTTATGTAGGTTTGAACAAAATTGAATTAGGAGAAAGAAAATGAAAGTCAAATCTATCCTTCTATCGGCAATCGTCATCTCTATTCTTCTGGCTCAGGTAACATTCGCGGCACTACCCAGATACGAAATCATCGACCTCGGTCCTGGTTGGGCCTCTGGAATTAACGACGCAGGGCAAGTCGTTGGAGGAGTTCTGATCTACGGCGGGTATACGCGTGCTTTTCTCTGGGACAAAACGACCGGCATGACAGACCTGGGTGTACTCGGTGGGATCTGGGCCAATGCCACCGGCGTCAACGACGCCGGGCAGGTGACGGGGTGGTCGAGCACTGGCGGTGGTGAACATCATGCTTTCCTCTGGGGCAAAACCAGAGGTATGATTGACCTTGGTACACTTCCCGGCTACGCCAATAGCCGGGCTTGGAGTATCAATAATACCGGGCAGGTAGTTGGGGAATCAAATGTTACTGCCTTTCTCTGGGAAGACGGTGACATGATAGACCTTGGCACTCTCGGTGGCAGTACGAGCTATGCCAAGGCTATCAATAACGTTGGACAGGTGGTCGGAAGTTCGTCCTCTGGCCAAGGTTCTCACGCATTCCTCTGGGACAGTATCAACGGCATGCGTGATCTGGGCGTACTTCCCAGTTCCTATTCCAATTCCAGCAGCGCCCACAGCATTAATGACAGCGGGCAGATTGTCGGTATTTCGGGCGGCGAAAATGTTTTTCTCTGGGAAGACGGTGAGATGACTGACCTGGGTACACTAGGGCAATACAGCGAGTTCTGCACAATTAACGATGCCGGGCAGGTGGTCGGAGGAGCGGCATACCAAGAGGGTGAATATTATCCCTTCTACTGGGATGCCGAAATCGGCATGATTAGACTCGACGAGCTGGTTCTCTCCAATCGTGGCTGGAAAAGATTGGAGTTAGCTCTTGACATCAACAACCGCGGTCAGATCGTGGGTTACGGTCTAAGTGAAGAATGGGTAAACCACGCATTTGTAATGACACCGGTCCCGCCGAAAATAATCTACGTCGATGCCGACGCCGAGGGTGCAAACGATGGCTCATCATGGGCCGATGCATACAATTTCCTCCAGGACGCACTAACTGCTGCCTGGTCCGGCGACGAAATCCACGTTGCCCAGGGCACCTACAAAACCGACCAGGGAGCCGAAATCACACCCGGCGACCGTGAAGCCACATTCCAGCTAAAAAATGGCGTAACTCTAAAAGGCGGCTATGCCGGCACAGGCACTCCGGATCCCAACGCCCGTGACTTCGAACTTTACGAAACCATCATCACCGGCGACCTCAACGGCAATGACGTTGATGTGAACGATCCCCGGGATTTGCTCAACGACCCATGCCGCGCCGAGAACAGCTACCACGTGGTGACCGCCAGAGAAACTGACGAAACCGCCATCCTCGACGGCTTCACCATTACTGCCGGCAATGCTGATGGCTTCTACGTGGATCAACATGATAGCGGCGGTGGGATGTACAACTTATACTACAGCAGCCCAACAGTGAAAAACTGCACTTTCAGCAGCAACTCAGCATACACCGGCGGCGGGATGTCCACCGGCGGTAGGCCGAAGGTGAGCCGCTGCACGTTCATCGGGAACTCGGCCGGTGGTAGCGGCGGCGGGATGCTGAACCTGGCTTCGACAACGTTTATCCACTGTAGTTTCATCGGGAACACATCTGGCTCGAATGGCGGCGGCGTATGGAACTGGGAGAACAGCCCGATATTCGTAAACTGCGTCTTCAACGGCAACGAGGCCGACGTAGGCGGTGGCGCAGTGTGGAACGTCGATGGCGGCGGTGGCACGTTCATCAACTGCACGCTCAGCAGCAACAAGGCGGTCCGGCAGGGCGGTGCTATCTTCAGCGATGTGTGGCCGAATATCACCAACTGTATTCTCTGGGGCAACAGGGACAGCGGCGGCGTGAGTGAGTTGACGCATGTTTACGCGGAGGTCGATGAACGATGGGTCCCCAACTACAGTTGCATTCAGGGCTGGACCGGCGATTTAGGTGGAATCGGAAATACCGGCGAAGACCCATTATTCGTCGAGACCGATGGTGCTGATAACGTTACCGGCACAGAGGATGACGACTTGCGTTTATTGGCGGGCTCTGCCTGTCTGGATGCAGGTGACAACTCGGCGCTTCCACCATCGGTATTAACCGACATCGATGGTAATCCGCGTTTCATAAATGGAACCGTGGATATGGGAGCGCATGAAGGGCCAAACCAGGGCTTTTTGTTGAGCACCGAATCAGTCACGATTCCTGAGGGAAGGAAAGCAGAATTTTCAGTAGCATTGGCGATGGACCCGCGGGAGACTGTTGAGGTTACGGTAGCTCACGGGTCAGGAGACCGAGATATTAAGGTCAAGCCACCGGATTTGTTGATTTTCGACTCATCGAATTACCGAGAATCCCAGGTTGTAAAGCTTACTGCGGCCCAGGATAAAGATTACTTGCATGGACAAGCGCTCATTTCCATAAGTGCTGCTGGATTCGTTACCACTTCTGTTACGGCAACTGAATTGGACGATGAAGCTCCCACAGTTTTGTATGTTGATAGCAGTGCCCCCGGCGCAAGTGACGGCACAACCTGGACCGATGCGTTTACCCGCTTGCAGGATGCGCTGCGCGTTGCAGAGGTTGTGCCCGAGGTTGAGGAGCTCCGCGTGGCACAGGGAATTTATAAGCCCGACCAGGGGAATGGATTCACGCCCGGCGACCGCAAAGCGACGTTCAAGCTCCTCAATGGTTTGGCTATCAAAGGTGGTTACCCTAGATTCGATGAACTTGATCCCGATGCTCGGGACATAGACTTGTATGAGACAATTTTAAGTGGTGACCTCAATGGAGACGATGTAGAAGCCGCTTACGCCCGTGAGCTCTCTGCTGAACCGAGCAGGAGTGAAAATAGTTGGCACGTCCTCACTTCCCAGCAATATACTGACAAGACATCCGTATTAGATGGCTTTACCGTCACCGGCGGCAATGCCGACGGACCATATCCAGACAATTGGGGCGGTGGGATGTACAATGGCTGGAATAGCAATCCCACACTGAACAACTGCACCTTCAGCAGCAACTCCGCGCAGTACGGCGGCGGGATGTACAATGCCAGTTGGAGCAGCCCGGCAATAAACAACTGCACATTCAGCCGAAACTTGGCCACAGGCAAATACGCCGACGGTGGCGGGATTTACAACAATAGGGACAACAGCCCGATATTGACCAACTGTACCTTCAGTGGCAACTGTGCCGAAGCAACCTGGAATACCAGCGGCGGCGGCATGTGGAACGGGTCTGGCAGACCAACATTAATCAGATGCACGTTCAGCGGCAACTCTGCACTGGGTGAATGGGGACGCGGCGGCGCGATATACAATGAGTCCCGCAGCACAACCCTGACCAACTGCATGTTCAGTGGAAACGTGGCAGGGCTAGCCGGCGGCGGGATATACAGCAGAAACTACAGCAATGCAACCATGACTAACTGCACATTCAGTGACAATTCGGCAAACTTCGGAAGAGCTCTGGCTTGTGATTCTTTCTACTCTCCAAGTGACATTCGGGTAAACAGCTCTATTATCTGGGATGGCGGTAACGAAATATGGAACAACGACAACTCAACGATTACAATAACCTATAGCGACATTCAGAACGGCTGGCCCGGAGAAGGAAACATCGACGCCGATCCCCTGTTTGTGAATGAAGACAACCGAGACTATCATTTGCTGGAAGATTCGCTGTGCATCGATGCAGGTGACCCGAATTATCTGGCCGAGCCTAACAAAACAGACCTCGATGGCAAGCCGCGCATCGTCGGTGGGCGAATAGATATGGGTGCCTACGAATACAACCCCACAATACCAGCACAGGCTAAGATTATCCCCCGTACTATCAACCTCGCGAGCAAAGGTAAGTGGATTACCTGCTATATCCGGCTGCCGGAAGGTTACAATGTTGCCGACATCGACCCCAACAGCGTTCTTCTTGAAGAGCAAATTAAAGCTGAGCAGTTCTCGGTCAATGAACAACAGCAAGTCGCGACCGCAAGGTTCAGTCGCGAAGAAGTTCAAAGCATACTCGATATCGGCGAAGTCGAAATGATAATCACCGGCCAATTGAAGGACGGGAACATCTTCAAAGCCACAGATATAGTTCAAGTTACAGATAGAGGTGGTGGGAAATAGCCTAAGTAGCTGTCAGTTGTCCAGTAAAAGGCAGCAAGCCTCGGTCGTGTTGCGAATGTACAAGCGGTTGCCCACAAGTGCCGGATGAGAAAAAACCTCGCTTTTCTCGAACAGACGCAGCCGCGACTTTAGGGTATAGCGATATCCGGCTGCCTCAATCAGGATAAGCTCACCTTCTACCGTAATAATCAGCACATGGTCATTGCCGGCTATAAGTGTCGCGTAATCGAAAAAAGCGTCGTCATCCACTGAGTATAAAGTCTTCAAGCCGTTATTGAGGTCCAGGCAAAACAGCCCTCCCAAACAACCGAACACAAGGTTGTTAATAACAACCGGGGTAGAAGTGTCGGGCCCAAGGTCAAAATTCTGGGCAAGCGGCTTGCTCAGGATTTTACCGTTGCTATCGAAGCCGTACAGTCGGGTTCCGTTGTTCTCAGTTGTGACCAACAACTTGCCATCGATATAAATAGGTGTGGGAACGTTAAAATCGCCTTCATCATCGGGCAGTAATTTCCACAGCCGTTTCCCGGTCTTAGGATCCCAGCCGCCGAGCGAGATCGAATCGTATCCGACAATCTGCCGAACGTTGCCAAAGGCTGCTAAGATAAAAGATGAATAGCCGGCCTGCTCGCCGGGAGTCTTCCAGATTACTTTACCTGTAAGCCGGTCCAGGGCCACGATTGATGCGTCTTTGGCGCCGGGATTGACAATCAGTCTGTCTCCGACTATCAGCGGGGCCGAGCACATCCCCCACGTGACAAGCTCTGCCCCGAATTCTTTAACGATATTCTTTTTCCAGAGGACTTGGCCGGTTTTCAAGTTTACACAGTGCAAATCCCCGAACGCACCGAGCAGGTATACCAGCCCCTCGTGGATGACGGGATTGGCCCGGGGAGAATTGCTGAAATCCATATCTTCAGGTGCGGGATACTCGATGGCCCAGAATTGCTCTCCCGTTTCAGCATCCAGACAGCGAAAAATATCCAGCTTCTTTTCCTTACTTTTGTCAGCGACAATGACGTATCTGGTCGTAGCGGCGATGCCGGATAGCCCCATCCCTGTCATCGGCTGTCTCCAGAGAAACTTCGGCTTTGCAGATAGTTTCTTCGGCACGTAGCCGCTAAGGGCATCTCGCCTGGGGCCCCGCCAATCGGTCCATTCCACAACGGGTCGGCTGGTATCGGGGTTGGTTGTCTCAGATCGGTGCCGGCGTACATTGACAAATCCGGTCTTTGATTCCATCTGGGCCAACAATCGCTTGTTTTTTCCAACGGCAAGCAGAGCCTCGACAATCAGCTTTTCGTTCTCAAGGCTCACCGCATCGGTCGCGAAGACCGTTATAAAAGGCACAGCAGATGTCCGCCCGACTACACGCAGGATTCCTTTATCGATAGTGCTGCACCCTTCCAATAAAGCCAAATTAAAGCTGGAAATCACAGCGGCGTCAGCCTCTTTCTCCATTACAGCTACTACCGCCTGGTTGCAACTGGATTTGGTCTTGATTTGTTTGGGTATCGGCACGCCTTTTGTTTTAAGGGCGGCAATAGCAGCCGTGCTCTTCTCGGTGTCATACTCAGGCCCAAAGAGAATTTTATAACCTTTCAGGTCTTCGACGCTGTTTGCCGGGTCGTTACGCCGGACGACGAACAATCCGCTCAGATTTGTAGTACCGCTCTTGTCCGTTAGCCGGGCGATGGGGTGGATCGATAGTTTGGTTTCAGCCGCGTCGAAAAGGACTATCGACTCCTTGCCGATAAGCAAATCTACCTTTCCTGGATTGAGTGTCAATATATCAGGTAAATTTTCACCATACGCAAGCTCTACAGGTCGGCCAAGCTGCTTTTCGAGGAATGCGGCAAGCTCGTTGTACTTGCGCTGCGCGTAGCCTTCTACGCAATCACAAGCTAATTGGTCGGAAAGAGGATCCATGACCACGATGCGCAGTGGCAAATTGTCCACATCAGCGGTAGCATCCCGCTGTTGTGTGGTCCTGCTGCTGAGCAGGCCGATTGCATACAAAATCGATACGACAGAAACCGCGAGCAGGAAAAGGCCAAAGATTTGTTTTGAGATTGTTTTCACCTGGAGGCCTTGATACGTTAGCGATTTGGCTCGGCGTCCGCCTCGGTATTTGCCCTCTCCAACACCCGTATAAAGTTGCTTTTGAAGTCGAGGACATATATACGTGATGCGTCTTTATTGATGGCGATGGTAATGTTGCTGCACGTCGTAGCCAGGCGGGTCGCACGCGTGAACCGGTCAACGCCAACGTAACCGATCAGTTCGAGGAATTTACCATCCAGTGAGTATCGTTTTATTCGGCCCAGACCTGATTCGGCCGTGTAAAGTTCCCCTTTCGGGCCGAAACAAAGGTTCATTGGATTGCAGCAACTGCCAAAGCCTTCGATGTCCTTACGGTCTTTATTTCCCCACTTCGAGAGGATTTCGCCGTTGCGGTCATACTTTAGAACTCTGTGCCGGGCGTTTTCGGCTACATACAGCACACCGTCTTTTGCGACTATATCTAATCGCTGACAGCATCCTCGAAGGTCCTCTGCGATGATGTTGGGATCACTGAGTTCACGGTCAAACCGTACGATGCACGACTTGGAACCAAGAGTCCCTTTGCTGCCGACACATAAGAAAACATCCCGCTTGGTCGCGGTGATACCGGAAGGTTTGCCGGTTGGCAAGTCATTGCCGTCGGTATCGACCGTTTTCAGTACTTTGCCTGTCTCGTCGAGTTTGGCCACTTTGCCTGGGCCGGCGGTATATATGGTGCCATCCGGACAGGCGTGAATAGCGTTTGGGCTAAATTCCAGCTTCCATTTGGCTAATGGTTTACCTGCGGGACTTATTTTTCTAATCTCGTTTGAATTTGAATCGCAGGCCAGAAGATTACCCTCTCTGTCCATGCAGAACGTGGCCAGATTTTCGAATTCTATCTGAGGTGTCAAGCCTATAGATTCGCCCTCTTCGTGAGTGGGTGATGGCAGGTCGGCCGATGTAGTTTCAACCTCGGAATAAAGCAGCGTTGGTGACAGTAGAATAGTAATTGTCAGCAGTGCGTATCGAAGTCTTATGTTCATTTCCTGACCTTTCAGTTTTTGACAGGATTTTGACTATCAGTCGTAATTCATTACTGAATAGGATAACATAATCAACTGGAAAAGCAAGCCGATTTTAAGAGTCTCTAACAAAATGAATCGTTGTACCGAAAGCGAGCGTTTTTTTGTCCTGCAAGGAAGGCGAAACAGGCAATGCCAAAGCATTGTCGATGCAGCCTGACGCCGTCAGGACGAAAAACAAGCCGCTTGAATACAGAGTCATTTTGTTATAGGCTCTAAGCCTCATATAGGAATGGAATCGTTTATCCTGTTGTTTGAGTCTTTAGAAGGGGCGGTTTTTATATTATCAGGTGTGGCAGGGGGGCTGGGCTCAGTCTGTCTGTCTGGTGGTTTCAGCTCGGCGCTTTTTAGCAAAGCACTAATAATCTGTTCACTGGTAACCTCGCTGTCCTCAGATGCCACTATCGAATTAACCATGTCACACCACCAGCCGATATATGGCAGGCCGGTTTGCTTAAAGCCTCCTGTAAAATCGAGTTCACTTACGAAAGTATGTTGAGAGATAGGCATTATGCAGATTAACAGACTCAAAAAAAACCAGACCAAAAGGCCCGTTAGAAATCCGAAAAAGCCCGCGACAAGGGTGTCAATTTTTTTCGTAAATGGGATGCTGAATTGCCCTGTAAACAGTGTGTAGGATATGCCGTATAAAATCAAAAATGCTCCCACCCCCGGAATTATCATACACAGGGCATTATTATATGCTGACCCGCGAGCGACGGGGACAATATTTGTAATAACCGGTCCCAGGAAAACCGCTAAATAGATTGAGATTACGGTATTGAACAGCAGAACCCAGGTTTCGTAGAAGCCCGTTTTGACGGCCATCCACACGAAAAGGCACCCGAACAATATCCCTATCCAAAATACCATAAGTTTCTACCCGAGAACTCTTTTTAGCTCTTCGAGACTTGTCACTCCCGAGAGCACCATTTTTAGTCCCTGTTTTCGCAGATGGGATTTCCCTTGCTCGTCACCTGCTTTTCTCAACTCGGTTATCCACGAGTCGCTGCTGACAATGCTCGCTTTTAATTCGTTATCGACAACGAGCATATCGAAAATTGCTGTCCTTCCACGATAGCCTGTTCCGTGGCACTCCTGGCATCCACCTGCTCGGAAAAGGTGCTTATAGTCGATCTTTTTTCTGCGGAAGTCATCGATTTGTTTTTGAGTAAGCTGCGCGGGTTTCTTGCAGTCGGTGCAAAGCCGGCGAAGCAATCGCTGAGAAATGACAAGATCCAGCCCGGAAGACATCAGCACCGGTGTCACGCCCAAATCCAACAGCCGAACCATCGCTGATTCGTTGCTGTAACTGTGTACTGTTGCAAAGACAAGATGGCCGGTTTGTGATGCTCGAAGTGCAATCCCCGCCGTTTCCTCATCACGTATTTCACCCACACTGATAACATCAGGGTCCTGTCTTAAGATACTGCGTAAAGATTTTGCAAAAGTGATGCCGGCCTTGGGATTCACTTCAATCTGGCTGGCGTTCGGCAGTACACATTCGATAGGGTCTTCTACCGTAATAACATTGCGTGTATAAAGGTCTATCTCATTGAGCATCGCATACAGACTTGTCGTCTTGCCGCTTCCGGTAGGGCCGCACATAAGTATCATACCGGAAGGTTTGGTAATTTCTTCTTTGATAATTGACCGGTATTTGTCTGTCAATCCGATATTGTCGAGCGTATACATGCCGGCTTTTTGGCTGAGCACCCTTACAGATAACTTTTCACCGTTCACGACGCCGGCACTTGCGACTCTAAAGGAAGCTTTGCCGTCGGCGGTTTGTGCTATAAAAGCTCCGTCCTGGGGCCTTCGTCTTTCCGAAATGTCCATATTGGAGACGGCCTTGATGCTGTTTATAACAGCCTTACATTTGTCGGCATCGAGGTTCTCAACTGTGCGCAGGACCCCGTCCACCCGGAACCTTACTGTGTAGGTCGAGTTGTCCCTCGGGTCGATCAGAATGTCGCTGGCCTGTTCCTGGAGAGCGTCCCAGATAATATGCTCGGTTAAGTCAAGAATGTGACGGTCCTCCCGCTTACTTTTGCCGTGGCCGTATATCTGTTTAAGCTCGGTGCCTGAAGAGTCAAGTAGCCTTATCGTCGGTTCCTCTCTGGAATTAGAAGAGCTTCTGCTGCTTGCAAAGGCATTTCGAAGCCGCTGCTTTATTATTTCGATGACGTTTTTGTGCCCCTCAGATGAGATTTGGCGTTGTATATCCACTATCAGCAGCACAAAAAACAGTATCGGCCCCACGAAAAGGGCGGATAATTTGGCTATTGTTTTATATTTCGGCGGCACTAAAAGGCTGTACTGCACCTGCTGGACAAAGTAAAAGCACAAATACACCCACCCGCAGAGCACGACAAGTTTGATCGGGTTAAAAGATAATGATTCTGTGCCCGAGGCTGCAATCAGCAGTGAATCTGCCGGAAAACATTTTATCAAGGCCAATGTTTCCATATAATTATCGAGATGACAAGTTTTCGGAACTGTCGTATTATATTGGGAAATACGGCATACGGCAATGTATAAATCAGACAATAAATTATATTGACTGGGTCGGTCTTTCTCGTTAAAATAATACGGTTTAGTTCAAATTCCGATTGACCGCATCGGGACGAAAAATTCGTTTGTATAGCTTTTTTCTTACAGGAACAGAAAGGTTTGGTAAGTAGCGGATAATTTTATGGTAAAAGTAACACTGCCCGACGGCAGCACATTAGAAATTAGCGACGGTACGACTCCGGGAGAATTGGCGGAACAGATTGGGCCGAGGCTCGCAAAGGCGGCCGTTGCAGCGAAACTAAATGGTCAATTAGTAGATTTATCCTCCCCTATAACAGTCGACACAGCAGTCAAAATCATTACCCTCAAAGACGATGAAGGTCTACAAATAATGCGCCATAGCTGCGCGCACATAATGGCTGAGGCGATATGCACCATTTGGCCGGACACAAAGCTGGTATACGGCCCGACAATTGAGGATGGATTTTACTATGACATTGACCTTGATGAGGCGATTCGCCCGGAAGACTTCCAACGCATAGAAGAAAAGATGCGGGAAATCGTTCAGGCAGACAAACCGATTATTCGCAAGGAAATGAGCAAATCAGAGGCCCTGGATAAGCTGGCCGGTGACAAATATAAAATCGACAATGTAAACCGCTCTGACAGTGATATTATTAGTTTTTATTCAAGTGGAGATAGCTTCGAGGATTTGTGCCGGGGCCCGCATATCCCAGGCACCGGCAAAGCCGGAAGCTTTAAGGTTATGTCAGTAGCCGGGGCCTATTGGCACGGCGACCCCACTCAAAAAATGCTCCAGCGGATTTATGGCACCGCATGGCCAACCAAAAAAGAACTTGATGACTATCTGTCAAGATTAGAGGAAGCAAAGAGACGCGACCATCGTGTATTAGGCAGGCAATTGGATTTATTTAGTTTCAACGAGGCCGGCCCCGGCTTTGCATTTATCCACGCCAAAGGAATGATTATCTGGAACGCCATTGTGGACTTCTGGCGAAGCGTTCACGACAAATATAATTATCAGGAAATCCGAACGCCGATTATTCTCAATGAAGAGCTTTGGCACAAGAGCGGACATTGGGACAATTACAAAGAGAATATGTACTTTACCAATTTCGACAATGTCAGCTATGCCATAAAGCCAATGAACTGTCCCGGCGGATGCTTGATTTATAAATCCAGGCAGCATTCATACCGCGAATTCCCCTTGCGCGTTGCCGAGCTTGGCCTGGTACATCGACACGAGGCCAGCGGTGTTATGCACGGTCTTTTCAGGGTAAGGCAGTTCACCCAGGACGATGCTCATATCTTCTGCACGCCCGAGCAGATTGAGTCTGAAATAATAGGTGTCATTGACCTCACCTTGGAGATATATAAAGCCTTTGGATTTGAAGATTCGCACATTGAGCTGTCCACCAAACCCGAAAAACATATCGGCTCAGATGAGATTTGGGAAACTGCTACAAACGCCCTCAAAAACGCGCTCGAACACAGGAATATCGAGTATAAAATCAACGAAGGTGACGGTGCATTTTATGGGCCGAAAATAGATTTTCATATAAAGGATTGCCTCAAAAGGTCGTGGCAATTAGGTACAATTCAACTGGATTTTTCTATGCCGCAGCGTTTTGACATGGTCTATACCGACAAAGATAACACCGAAAAGCCCCCGGTTATGATTCACAGAGCGGTCCTCGGTTCTTTAGAGCGCTTTTTGGGCATTCTTATAGAACACTATGCCGCCAATTTGCCTCTCTGGCTTGCCCCCGAGCAGGCCAGAGTTCTGACGATTAGTGAAAAAACAAATGATTATGCAAAAGTTGTGTATCAAAAGCTCAAGGACGCTCAGCTTCGCTGCAGTTGTGATTTAACCGACGAAAAAGTAAATGCTAAAATTGCCAAAGCACACAGAGAAAAGCTCCCATATATGTTGGTAGTTGGGCCTAAAGAGACTCAGTCCAATACCGTCAATGTAAGAACCCGGGGAGCCAAAGAAACCAAAGCAATGGGGATTGACGAGTTTTTAAGAGTGACAAAACAGAAAATTGCCGATAAAAAATAGATTTAGCGTTTTCAGAGACGACATAAAGTTGAAAAAATAGTCAATAGAAAATAGTCAATAGTCAATAAGAAAGGTAAGGTGGTGCACAATCAGTAAACGAGGATTAAAGGTCAATGGAGGTATAAAAGCCGAGACAGTTCGGCTAATCGACGAAGAAAACAATCAATTAGGAGTCGTGCCCAGACATGAGGCGATGAGCAAGGCACGTGAGGCAGCATTAGACCTTGTCGAAGTGGCCCCAACCAGTGAACCGCCGGTTTGCAGGATAATGGATTACGGCAAGTGGCAGTATGAGCAGAAACGCAGAATTCGCGAGGCTCATAAAAAAAACAAGCACCATACTACGACCCTCAAGGAAATCAGGCTCAGGCCCGAAACCGACAAACACGACCTGGATATTAAGCTCAATCACGCACGCCAATTCCTGGAGAAAGGTCACAAGGTGCAATTCACAATGTTCTTCCGCGGGCGTCAGATGCTGCACCGGGACCGGGGGTATGCGATATACGAGAATATTACTGAACTGATGCAGGACCTGGCGAAAATAGAACGGCCAAGCAAAATGTCCGGAAGGCGTATGACTTTATTACTTGTGCCTAAATAATTGCTGTCTGGTGAACTGTCGTTCGTATCTCCTTCAAGCATATAGCGTAGATAACCTCTACCCTAACATGCGTTAGTTTTGTAGGGTGGGGCTTGCCTCACCATTATTTCTTTTAGCGCGTAGGGTGTGCAAATGTCGTTTTTGCACACGCGGAAATTAATCAATAATTCACCCCTTAGGGGTCACTCATCATTAATCATTTATATGGCGTGTCTATAAGGCACCGAAAAATCTCAATCCCAACTCAAAACTAAACACTTAAAACTCAAAACTATCTCTGCCCCCTGTACACTCCCCAAAAGCAATTTCTTATAGACTTTACTCCCAGACAATTGTAGAAGTACCTGTGATCAATCGAACTTCAGATGTGTTACCATCAGATATGTCATAGTAAGTGAAGGCTCTGCCTTTCCTCTTTTTGTCTCCGCATTCATTTATTATCTTTACTCCGAGATTGATGTTTTCGCGTGATTTAATAAAAAGCTGGTTAATCCAGACTTTTCTATTATTAGGTGACAGATTTAAATCCTTGTTACGAATGTTACTCAGTGCATCATTAATCTCTCTAAGATTGTCGTAAAAGGTAAAGATATCTTTTGATAACTCATTGGGAAGTAGTTGACTATGTGAGATATTATCTTCAAATACAGTAATATTAAGACCACTGATTGTGATGGTTGGTTTTGATGTTTTGTTTCGTTCTATTACATCTTTCTGAGGATTAGCAGTAAGGAATTCATCCAAAGTATTTATAACCCTTTTTACATTACTGGAAAACATTTTCTTAAGGGCTTCCTTTGCCTGATTATCCGTGCTCCATTCGTGAATACAAATAAGGGGATATCCTACTACCGCTGTTACTATCGAAGTAAATATGATAATAAAATATTTATTATTCCAAATCCCCTTTTTTCCCTTGATTTCAACATGTCTATGACCTCTTCTCATAATTTTTGCTCCTGATTAACTCTACCTCACCTGCATTTTGGAGCGAGGCGGAAAAAAGTCAGGTGAAACGATCTGTTATGTGTTTTCTCAGTACTATTCTTCAAGTAAATCAGATAAGTTTTTACCACTTTCAGTAATCCAATCGTATCTAACACCAAAACCCCAAAATTTCTTAACATCCTCTAATTCTAATTCATCAGTTAGAATTCTTCGTAATTTGCTAAAGGAATACAATTCCTCCTTATCTTTCCTTTTTAAACAATTCTGATTTTTACTTACTATTTCGGCACATACATTATCTTTCCTGTGTCCTTGATCAATAGCTGGTTTTAAATATACTTTCTGTCCTACTTGAAGTTTATCTTGTTCAAAAAGGCTTGCAATAATCGATTTAGCTCTTTTTCGTTTTTTACTTCGGCTTTCTTCAGTTATATTCACTTCTGGTTTTATAAATGATTGCGCTAAATATTCTTGGCCATTATCGTCTTTTAAGTAATTAAAGTTAACTGCATTGATGTTTACCGAATAAGGTTCATTGGAAAGGTAATCAATTATCCTTATCGTGGAATCATCTATCTCTGATCCAACAATTAACATTTTATGATCTGAATTAAAATCTATATCATCAACTTCTTTGTTAAATGATGCTGTAAATAAGTCGCCAATATCTTTGTATTCTGATTTTCCGTATTTATTCAGAATATTATTCAAATCTTCATAAGATAAATCTTTTATCCAGGTGGCATAATCTAATGTTTGCGCAATAACTTCTCTATATGTTTTATCTCTTTTTAGCTCTAAAATAATTAATTCCCCAATAGAATTTATCGCTAAAATATCAATCTTTTTCCCGAATGAAGTTACAACCTGTGTACCAATTACTGCTAAATTACTTGATAGGATTGATATATCTTCAATAAGCCATTTTTCCAGTCTACTTTCATAATCTAAATGCTCTTTCTTAATTTGAACAACATTATCATCCTGAATATTCCATAATTTAATTTCTTGCATAGCTACTCTTTTCTACAATGCACATAACTACGTTTATATGGTTTCCGTATAACTAAAAAAAGCTCACCGGCCAATGTCCGCTGGATTTATTGTTAGATTTTATCTTTTTCCTCTATATTCAATTGGTGAAGTATCAATACCTATGTCAGAACGGATTTGATTTAACATGTTTAGAGCCAGATCTCTTACTGTCTCCCATTGATATATGTTGCTATTTTCTATTATTACTGATAGTAAATAATCGATCATCTGATCATAAGCATCCATAACATTTTGTGGAGCTAGCATTCCCAAATAGCCATATATGCGAAGTCTACGCCGTTCAAATGCTAAGGTAACCTCTAAAGGGAGTGGATTTCCTGTTGCTAAAGCTGTATTTATATCTGTTAGTAAATCTGCAATTATATCGACTACTTGTCTATAAATAACTATTTTATCGTTATGTCCTCTTAAGAACGTTTCTCTGTATATGTCAAATTCAGTTTTTAGTGTATTTATATTCCGTTCGTTTTGATTCTGTAAATCTGCTCTTAGTTTGGCTAAATCACGATCATGATTTGCCTTCTCATCAATCATTATTCTATTAGCCCAAACTTTTCCAAGCCAGTTAGAAAGTGCGAGTATGATGAAACCAGAAATTCCAAATGAAACGATTATTGCTATTGCGATTTTGAGTATTTCCATTTTTTATTTGAGTCCAACTACTGTTTATATGGCTTACGCATGATAATCCAGCGCCCCGGCCTCGTTTACAATAATCATTCATCCTTACCTGTCCTGAGCGGAGTCGAAGGAATCAATAAATAATCAATTATCCTTTATCAATAATCATTTATAAGGTCAGATTAAGCAACATTTTTTCTGTAAATTCTCTTTTTGCTTGAATTAGCAGATTCGTTTTCGTTCTCCATTTCCACATC
>VRUL01000035.1:26036-54316 GCA_019456145.1 Planctomycetota bacterium | reverse complement strand
ATGACCGACGGCTTTGGCTTCTCACTTTCCCGCAGGGTGCCGTCTGATTACGGCAATGACGTAGCCAATTGGAAAGCTGGCACGCCTTCACCCGGCGTCGCAAATCCCTAAAATCGTATTGATTTGTCAGAGAACAGGTTCACTTGTTCAGAATAGTGTTAGAGACTCTTAGTAAACTGTACGATTCATGTTTCGCTATTTTTCTATCAATGTCTCATCGACCTGCATACCAAAATGTCTGCCGGCCTTTTCTATGTGTCCCAGCACTTTATCGCCCGGCTTCAAGCTTGTAATCGAAATCGCCCCGCCCCTGGGCGAGACCAGGCGAATCGTCTCGGCATTCTGCAAAACAAGGCTTATCAGCTCGCCCTGGGCTTCAGCCTCGACGAGTATCATAGGCCTTTTTTCAATCTTGTTTCTGCCCAGATAAGCGGTTTCACTGCTGCCTTGAAAATCGACGAGCAGGACTTCGTCCCCGGCTTTCAAGTCGGCCAGGTACTTTGTTTTGCCTCCCACAACCAGGGTATAGGCGTGCACCGCTCCGGCATTAACTCGGAACGGTCGAGATGCCACGTAAGGATTTTCGATGGATTCGGAATGCACCAGGAAAAATCCCGCAGCGGTGTTGCCGACGAGTATGCCCTGGCCTACAGTCATTTGTGTGCAGGTATCGAGGCAGGACCTGTCGCCCATGCCTAATTGTTTTGTGGCAGTGATAGTTGCTGTTACAAGGGCGACTTTTTCGGTTATGCCGTGAATAATTTCAGCGGTCTTTTTAATTTCGTTAATGTCGGTAGTATTGAGCACAACGCCGTCGACGCCTTTTTCAAGTATTTCGGCCATAAGCTTTGCTTGCTGGCTTGTTTGAACCTGGACCATAATATTTTTTCGGCGCCTTGCGAGCAGGTTTTCAATCGGTATAATCGTCCAGTCGAGCATCTTTAAGACGACTATTTTTTCAGGCTGCACCGCCGCGGCTTTATCCTCGTCGGCTTTGCCCGCAATATCAATAAATTCGACATCGACGCCGGGCTTTATGTCCCCATTTTTTTCGACCGTTTTGATTTTGCCGAACTGCCGTACCTTGCCGCTGTCGCCATCAGTTAGCACCAGGGCCTGGGCCCCGCTTTCGAGCGCAGATATGGCGATTTCCTTGTTATATGGAACAGCATTTACCCACAATTTCTTCATAATGAGAACAGATCCTTTCTGATTTTTTAGATTTAATGTTAATTGCCCCAACCTGTCAACGCATTTCAACTCGTTATGGCCCATTTTTGCATGGTAAGGTTTGAAATTGGCTTTAATCCGGCTTCGCCGCGACAAATTGGGTTCGTTTGGGTTCGTTTTGGGTTCGTTTTTCCTACGTTCACCAAGTGTCTTTTTTTCATAATCGGTTGTTAATACATTATTTACGTTCATTTGACTTTTTCGGAAATTGGGTTCGTTTTGCATAATAAAGGTAATAATTGGTTGGCAAATTGGGCTGGATAGGCGGTTTGCGTAGCTTATAGTAGATTGTTCGTTGTTCATAGATCTTAGTTCGTAGTTCATAGTTCGTAGCTCGTAAGGGAAAATGCAAAACTGTGGAGGCCCTTCGGGCGGCCTTTTGTTTGAAGCCAGCTAAAAACGGTTCTTTTTAGCCGTAAAGATGCACAAAATGCGCAAAAGTCAGCAAAAAATGACAAAAAAAGTGTTTTGTTAGCCATTAATACACCTTTTTGATTGATTATACCCACTTTCACAGGCACAAGTTGACGATTTCCTATTGATTATTGAGTATTCACTGACGATTAATTCTACAAAATGGTTACCTGTCCCCTGCCTAAGAATTGCTGGGGCATGCTACTGGGTCCCTGTCTACAACTTACAGGGATTCGGACTCGTGTAGCTGCTGATACGAAAACTTGCGGTTCTCCGCTAAATCCGGTGCCTACTGGCGGTTTACGTTTGCCTACTGGCAAACATACAGATATATTAACAGAATTCCAAACATAAGACAAGGAAAAAATGAAAAAAAATACACTTTTTTTGGCCGCCAATTCTATATTCCCCCCTGACCCCTTTTCCTTTTAAGGAAATTACCCATATTATACTACATAGCAAACAGTTAGAGCTTGACCTGATTATCCACGAAATCAGTTGACTTTTCCACTGAGGATGTTTAATTAATGAGAGTATCAGCGGGCTTTATTCGACCAGCCGGAAAAAGAATAGCTCGGATATCGCATTATAGCAATAAATAAAGCAGGCGAAGGATTATCCAGCAATACGGAAATGGTGGTTCTGCAAAAAACTAAAAGTTAAAAGGACGGATTATGGAAATTGAGCAAAAAGCAAATAACTGGTTTGACGAAACAATGGATCTTTTGGAATCTCGCTTTTCAAATGTTATCATTTCGAATGATTTTGAAAAGGCTGTGAGTAGTTCAGTTTCACTTGTCTTAACCTATGCCAAATCAGTGTTCTGTGTTTTAAAGGAGGGGGAAAAGTTACCTGCAATGGCTTTGCTTCGATCTCTTTATCAGCTAACATCAAGATTAACTTGGATTTTAATAGGTTTAGATGATTTAGACCGCCGCGATAGGTTAGAACGTCTTGAGAAAGAGTCACTTAAAGATGAGTTGAAATTACAAGATGAAATTCAGGATGTTTTTAAAAACGACAAGAGAGAAACCACTATTGAAACATTGTGTGAATACGATAATGCTCGTGTTAAAATCGAGCAAAGGATAAATGAGTTAGGGAATCGCGGTGTAAAAGGAATGCCACAACCATTACAGATACTCAAAGAAGTATTCAAGGGAGTTTATGGTCAACCTAATGAGGGACCAGATGCTTCGGAAACCATACCCATAGCAGCATGGACAAAACTCCATAAAGCGGTTCATCCTGATTACTTAATCTTAATGTCTACCATATTTACATCTGGGGATGGCGTATTAAATTTTAATGGTGACATTGATGTAGATATTGATGTACTCAGGTATGAGTGTTGTGTCTGCGTTCATCGATTTCTTAAAGAGATTTACAATTTTTATGAATTTGACTTTCATAAAATAGATAATGAATTCTTGGAATTGGGGCAGATGATTGTAAATAAATAAATCGGTTAGAAGAAAATATGTAAAGGAATAAGGATGGCTAAGGAACAAAATAAGAACACCGTCTCAGATTTGCCTAAATACATCAAGGATTTACTTGTTGAAACTCCAAGTGCTATAACAAAGCTTTGTGCATTATGGGATGGATTAACTGCAGAAACCCAGGTAAAGATATTATTAGAAATTAAAGCTGGTAGATATTCGTGTTATTTTACTGATAAAATTTATGTTAAGGCAGTTAAAAGCCACAATCCTTATGTTCGATATTTAGGAGCAAAGAATTTATCTTTCGGCGAATCTAGTTCTGATGAAGTAAATGCGGTAGAAAGGCTGATCAAAGAAGACACCAATAACCTAGTGAAATATAGCCTTTACGAAAATGAATGTAGATTCTTGCCCCCTAGTGCAATGAAAGATAATCCACTTGAGCCTGATACATTTTTCAAGTTACCCCATCAGGCAAGACTTGCTGTTGTTCGTTCACTGTCAGGTTGTGGAAAAGATATTGTTGAAGTTGTAAGATATGCTATAGACAATTGTTTAAAAAATGACACTCTAGCCGAGGATGAGTTGTTTGATATTTTATTAGATTATCTCAATAAGCCAGAATTTCGGTCTCATTATGAAACAGAACGTTATAGTTATGATGGATATGGTGAATATTTAAAAGGCAAAGATGTTGCGACGTTGTGGGGCTTAGTCACTAAAGTTCCAAAATCATGCTCATATGTTTTAATTAAGTTTTTACCAGTTTCTGCGGGTTTAAGCAATAACATTCCGGGAAATATCGTAAATAAATTGGATAACTGGCAATTGGAAAATCTGTTGGATCGTGATGACATTGAACTTCAAGAATTACGAAAAAAAATCTTTTGGGAATACGTTGATTATAATCAAGAAGAGAAAGACAATGATAAAAGCTGGCGCAAAAGCATGCTGTTGGGCGCCGCGATATCGCACAGCTTTCGATTGTCATACGATGATTTTGCAAAGATTTTAAGTAAGCCAGAAAAACAGAAAATTAAAATATTAAACGAATTAACAAATGCGAATGACTTGGAGCTCTGTATATACGAAGCTATACACGATGTAATGTTTAAAAGTAATGTTGATATGTTCAGCTGGGAATATGCTGAGTTTGCAAAATATCCTTTTGAACGCAGATTAAAAAAATTAAAAGATTATCAACTCAAAAAAGAGTTATTAGGGCTTAAACTTTATAGATTAGCTAATCAGGTTATGCCTTGGAAGGGTAAACGTTACGAGCTTACAGAAAAATTGGAATTCCTAAAGGAACACGTTGTTGAAGGTGATACGTGGAAAACATTTATAGCATTTTCTGATGCTTGGCCGAAAAAGAATTTTAAAGAATTATATAAACACCTTCCTGGAATAGATGAAGTAGAGAGTGATAGCTCAGAAGATAAGGATAGTATATTAAATTATGAGAAAATGAAAATAATGTTTGCTCTTGAGTTGTCCAGCCTTAAATCAGAAATTGGTAGGATTAAATTTCTCATGTATGCTGTTATTGCATTAATAATAATATTATTGATATCTAAATGAAATACTACCCCGTGAGATAACGCTTCGCTATCTCACGGGGCAAGCCATATAAATGATTAATGATGATTGATTATTGATTAATTGTTGTGATTGCCGCGTCTGCCTTTGGCCTCCTCGCAATGACAGATGTGGGATTAATTTTTTGAGATTCTTCGCACCGTTCAGAGATGACATAGAAAAATCAAAAATCAAGATAATTTGGAAGTAAGAATTGAGAATTCGAAAGGCGACCCCCAAGCAGGCTTGGGGGCTAAACACAAAGGCAATCCCGCCATATAAATGATTAATGATGAATGATTATTGATTAATTGTTGAGATTGCCGCGTCGGCCTTCGGCCTCCTCGCAATGACCGATGTGGGATTGATTCTATTCGGTGGCAGTTTTTCCGCGTGTGCAAAAACGAAATTTGCACACCCTACCGCCGCTGGCGGGGAGAAGGGATAAGGAAAAATCGGATTTTACCTCCCCCCAGCACAGGACTGGGGGCTATATAAAAGTGTGGGTGGGCGACCACATGGGGTCGCCCCTACATCTCTATGCTCTCCAGGGACGCTGTCTATTGATCTTGCCTGATAGAATGTCTTTGGCAATGATTACATCCTCTCTAATCTGAAAGTCAAACATTCCGGCGCAGACAAAATCGGCGCCATTTTCAAAAGCAAACTTAAAGCCGGATCGAGGGTGAATTGCTCCTGCGGCCAAGACCTTAAAAGCTATCCATGGTTTCTCGACTTTTTTCATGAATTCTATTGTTTTTTCGGGAGCAATTGACCAGATATTATCGTAATCAACGGCACTGCCGCTATCAACATTAAATTCTACCCTGTCGCGGGCGGGAGTAGCGGACCAGTAATTGCCGTGATGTAAAGTCTTCATATAAAAATCGTTATTTACGCCCGCTTTTTCGCAGGCAATAGGGACTTCTATCGAATGGGCGCCGATGCCGGCGATTAAACCGTTTTGTTTTATGAATTCAACCGCCCGGGCAAGGAGGTCAACGCGGCCGTTTTTGACGAAACTATCGCCCACGCCGCCCTGAACATAAGCAGCAACGGCGCCATTATCAATAGCCCTTTTTATGTCACTGGTGATGTCATTTGCTTTGGGATGGGTCTGTGCAATCCACTGTATGCAGCCACCCCTTTGCTTCCAGTATTTATTGAGGTATCCAGAGGCCGCTGTTATGATGGCGTTAATTCCGTTTTCCTCACATATCTCAAGGGTCTCCAGGATTTTTTCTTCGGTACTGTATGCTTCGAACAATCCTCGGAGATACTTGAGGTCTCTGCTATGGGACCAGCCGCTGAACTGATTACCACCAATAATCAACCTGCCAATCTTAACGTTACCAATTTTGCCTGTTGGCAAACTTTTAATCTCTTCGGCCGGTGCTGCTGATACAGTTTTACCTTTAAAATTTAAACCCAACGCAGCACCAGTAGAGGCGACAACAGATTTTTTTAAGAATTTACGCCGATTCACTTGTTCTGACATGATCTATCCTTACCGTTTTAGTCCCGGAGTATTTTAACCGCTTCTTCGACATTAGCTCCTTCGTGAACCATTTTGCAAAGGGCCCCGATAATCTTTTCCGGTTTTTCGTGCTGGAAGGCATTTCGTCCGATTGATAAACCGGCGGCATCGGCTTCGAGGGCGCCTTCGACCATTTTGAATATATCCTCGTCGCTGTCCATTTTTGGGCCGCCGGCAATCACAACCGGTACCGGACAGCCGTTGACAACTTCGGCGAAGGTTTCAGTGCTGCCGGTATAGACTACCTTAACAATATCGGCGCCGAGCTCGGCTCCGACCCTGGCGGCGTGCTTGACATTTTTGACGTCGTATTCGTTTTTGATTTTAGGGCCACGTGTGTACATCATCGCAACAAGGGGTATCTGCCACAGCAGGCACTGCCTGCTTACGCTGCCTAATTGCCGTAACATTTCCTTATCTGTTTCGGCGCCCAGATTAATATGGACGGAAACGGCGTCAGCACCGAATTTGACTGCCTCTTCAACGGTGCAGACCAGTTCCTTGGCGTTGGGGTCCGGGCTTAGTGAAGTTCCCGCTGAGAGATGGATAATCAGGCCCACGTCCTTACCGGTTCCTCTATGGCCTGCAAGGACCATTCCTTTGTGCATCAGTATAGCGTTTGCTCCACCGGCCACGACTTTGCTTATGGCCACCCGCATATCGGCCAGCCCGTCAATAGGGCCTACCGTGACGCCGTGGTCCATCGGAATAATGACCGTTTTATGCGAATTTCGGTCGATTATTCGTTCTATTCTTATCTGCTTACCAACCATTGTAAAACCTCCAATGACAAATTTATTAGTAAAATCTACCTGAAGCGGCGGAAAACGCAAGGAAAAAACGCAATGCCGGCTTGTAATAACGTTGATAGATTTTGAGGTTGTTTAACAATCCGCCCGGCGGTCAATGCTGTTAGCGGCTTGAGAGGTATCGCGGTGAAATGTCACGAAGTATCGCCAGGCGAGCAGCTTCTTCTATTCTCAGGATGCACGCGTTGACATGACACCTTCGGGTTTGTCAGATGAGGCACGGCAGGCTACTCCTGGGTTTCGCGCATTTTCTCGTAAAACTCGGCGTATTTGTCCTTGTCATCTGTTTGTCGATATGCTATTGCCGTGCGAGGATGTTCGTTCAGTATGCCCGTAATCATATACGGTATGATATAGCCCCACTCAAACTCTTTTCGCATTGGTATCATATAGTCCTGAATGACCTTTAGAACGGAAGTCAGATTAAATTTCGGATTTTTCAAAAAGCCCATCAGTAATTCGAGGCAGCAATTGCCAGGCCCACGACCTATACCATGCAGCGACCCATCCAGATAATTGGCATTGTGAATGATGCCCTCTATGGTGTTGGCAAACGCAAGCTGCTGCTGGTTGTGACAATGGATTCCAATCTCTTTGCCCGGGAGATGTTCCCCGTAGAGTTTGACAAGGTATTCAACCTGTTCACAGTACATTGCGCCGAAACTATCTACCACATAAACCACATCAACGGGTGACTTGGCAAGTTGATCAAGGCCTTCGACCAGGTCGGGCTCCATTTCCCTGGAGACTGCCATTATATTGCAGGTTGTTTCATAACCCAGATCGTGACATTTTTTGATAAGCTCAATGGCACTGTCCATATATTTGACATAAGTGGCCGCCCGAATCATGTCGATAGGACTCTCGTCGGCGGACACAAATATCTGCTCTTTGACACGGTATGAATCCACCATAACACTGATTTTGAGATTCGACTCTATGCCGTCAATAACCTGGTTTATTTTTTCGTCGTCACAATATTTCCACGCCCCGAATTCTTCCGGCGGGAAAAGCTCTCTACTGCTTCGATATCCGAACTCCATGTAATCGATTCCGCTCTTTGAAAGCGCTTTGTAAACGGCACGGACAAACTCGTCTGTGAAGTAGTGGTTGTTAATAAGCCCACCATCCCTGATTGTGCAATCCAATACCTTTATTTGTTCTCTGAACATGATTGTAATTTACCCTCTAAAATTTACCCAAAACATTCTCAACAACATCCTGTTCTACTTCAACGGCCCATTGACCATCCCGGCAATAGACTTTACCTATCCGGCTGATTAAGACAAACCTTGGCCACTTATTGACCGCTTTTTTATCGCGTTTTATCAGGTCAACGAGATTATCTTCGGCCAAATTTGCAGGCAGCGTTATCGGAACACCGATTTTTTCAAAGATTTTTCTGATTCTATCAAGTCTTCCCGGCTCCGACAAACCCATTTCGGATTCAATCAGGCCGGCTGCTATTATACCTATGGCGACTGACTCTCCATGCAGCAATTCGAAGCCGCTGGCGGCTTCTACTGCGTGGCCGACGGTATGCCCATAGTTAAGCATCCTCCGCTGGTTTTTTTCGGTGGGGTCAGCCTCCACTACGCCGGCCTTTATTTTGCAGTTGTAATCGGCCATTTTTTCCAGCACATCAGCTTTTCGCTCAAGGACAGCTTCAATATTGCTCTGGAGAAAATCAAAATACTCATTATCGGCAATCAGGGCATGTTTTACAGATTCAACGAGTCCGGCCCTGAATTGTCTATCGTCCAGAGTAGTCAAAACGGCGACATCGATATAAACCGCAGCCGGGTGCCAGAACGCGCCAAAGGCATTTTTACTTATGCTCGAATCGACACCGGTCTTGCCGCCTATGGAAGAGTCGGCCTGGGCGACCGTTGTGGTTGGGACATGAACAATCGGTACGCCTCTTTTGAAAACGGATGCCGCGAATCCCGCAATATCACCGACCGTTCCGCCGCCAAGGGCAACGACAAGGGTGTCTCTGCCGAGATAAGCCTTTTCCATCGCTTCAATTATCGAAGTAACTGTATCGATATTTTTCGAAGTCTCGCCAGCCGGGCTTATCACAAAGGTCAGAACACTTCCCCGGCCCAAAAACGCTTCCAAATGGCCCGCTGAGACCAAATTTTCATCGGTGACAACGAACTTGCTGAGCCGGCTATAATCGGCTTCTATCCTGTCCCACAGAGAGCCAAGAATTTCATTGCCGATGGATATCCTGTAGCTTCGGGCCTCTACAGATGGTATTTTAACTTCGAGTTCATGCATCGCTGGTTCGCGGTAATCTGCTTTCCATAAAACATAACAGCCCAGCTACACCGCTGAGCCGAGCCTAAGCATACCCTATTTGCAGCGGAAATGCAATAGGTAAGTTCGTTTCGAGGGTTTAAGGGCTGTTTTGTCCTTGCTTTTGGGCCTAATCACTGCTATATGCTTGAATCATTATGACATATTTAGCGGTTCCCATAGCAGCGAAGGATTTAGACCAGGCAAGGGGGCAAATCAAGGCGGCCCTGGCAGCAGGTGCCGAAATCCTCGAACTGCGGACCGACTATCTCGAAAACCTTACTCCCGATTTGGTCAAAAAGCTGATTACCGAGGCCGGAAACGCCGCTGAGCAATCGCTGCCCGTGATTGTAACCTGTCGTGACCAGAAACAGGGCGGAGTGAGGCCTTACCCAGAGCAATTGCGAATCGAAATTCTTACAGAGGCTGTCAGGAACGGCTGCGATTTTATCGATTGTGAGTATGATAATTTTCTCTCCACTGGGGTACAGGAAAAGATAAAAGCAGCCTTGGCCGAGAGTTCGAAAACGCGATTGATTCTTTCGGCCCACGATTTCAAATCCCGATTTGAAGATATCAACCGGCTTTATCGCGATATCCTGAAAGTCTGCCCGACGGCCATCCCAAAACTGGTTTACACACCGAACCATATCAACGATTGCTTTGAGGCGTTCGATTTACTGCACAACACCAGCGGCAATTCGATCGTATTTTGCATGGGCGCAGCCGGCCTTGTCAGCAGAACTATCGCGAAGAAACTGGGCAGCTTTGTTACCTTCGCAAGCATTAACGCCGAAGCCGCGACCGCACCGGGCCAGTTGACTATCGAGCAGCTCAAAGGATTATATCGCTATGACTCTATAGATGCCGGCACCGAACTCTTCGGCGTAATTGCCAACCCCGTTGGCCATTCTCTGAGTCCTGCCATCCATAATGCCTGCTTTGCTGATGAGGGTATGAATAAGTTGTATTTACCGCTGCTGGTAGAAGGCGGCCGGGAGGAATTTGACGAATTCTTAGACAATGTTCTTGCCAGAGAATGGCTGGACTTCAAAGGTTTTAGCGTAACAATCCCACACAAACAAAACGCCCTGAGTTTTGTCAAGGCAAAGGATGGTTTCATTGAGCCATTGGCCGATAAAATAGGCGCGGTTAATACTCTTATCATCGGCACCGATGGCAAACTGGCCGCTTATAATACCGATTACGCCGCTGCGTTAGACGCGATCACATCGACAATGGGTATAACACGAGCGGATTTGAAGGACTTACCCGTTGCCATTATCGGCGCCGGCGGCGTCGCAAGGGCGATAGTTGCCGGCCTAAGTGATGTTGGTACCGGAATCAAGATTTACAACCGCACCGTAGAAAAAGCCGAGAAACTTGCAGCGGAGTTTAACTGTGATTTTGCTCCCTTGAGTGATTTGTCGAATGTCGAAGCCAAATTGCTCATAAATTGTACCAGCATCGGGATGCATCCGAATATTGATGCAGCGCCTTTCCCACAGGAAGGCTTGAAAAAGGATATGGTAGTTTTTGATACTGTTTATAATCCAGCCGAGACTTTGCTCTTAAAGCAGGCTAAAGAGGCCGGCGCAAAAACAATTGACGGCATTGTAATGTTTGTCAACCAGGCCCTCGCTCAATTCAAACTCTTCGCCGGCACCGACGGCAACGCCGAACTTATGCGAAAAACCATCTCTAATTGTCTCTCTGGGCAATAGCGTGTATAATTTCACCGCAGATATAACAGAGGTGAAAATGTGATTTTTTCCTTGGAGAACATTGCCATGCCGGACTGGGAAGACTTGGATTGGCAACTTTTCAGTAATGTAGAAAAGAAACTTAAATATTTACCGAAAAGACCTGGAGCATATGCGGTTCGCCTTGCACCAAAAGGGCAACCTAAGGCCATCAGTAGAGCCTTTGGTGAAGATCAGTCAGGTATTTTATGTTTTGGTAGAGCAACAGGGCAACAAGGTTTGAAAAGTCGCTTGAAGTATTTTTGTAAGGCTGCAGCAGGCAAGGAAAGTGCTCATGCTGAAGGTCAGAGATATCACAAACTTAAATACGACCGGAGAAACTTTCCGTTAGATTGGTTACAGATCGGTTGGAAGGTATTTGACTTGGCTGATGATGCGAAAGAAAAAGAAATTGCTTGGTTTGATGAATATTTGAAGATGTTTGGCGAATTACCACCATTAAACCGGAGACGCGGGTAGAAGCCATATGGAGTGGGAGCAAAGACCAACTATGTATGAGTGAACAAAGGAAAGGGGAACCATTATGAATAATATGAGTGAATATGAAAAGCGAGCAATTGAAGAAATCCATCTGTGGAAAACTCCAAAGTTGAGCTGGTTTGAAAAAGCAATGAAAGCTATTTCTTGGCCTCTTGACAAAGCGGGTGATTTAGCAATGGATGCGCCTGGTATAGGCTGGATTATTGAAAAAAGCGTTGGGGGAATCGTTTCGGTAACAAATGACCTTGCACAATGGTCAGTTAGGCCTGATGCCATTTATGAGGAATTTCGTGCCAGAGGCCATAAAGGTGTACGAAAGAGTAAGGATATTCTTACTCTCGACTTAGAGGATGTGGATAGAGTAATCGGTTGGCTTGGAGCCAAATATAAAGGGATAGCAACTGTTGAGGGTGCAGGAACAGGCTTAGTCGGGCTTCCTGGTATTCCTCCTGATATTATCGCTCTTGTAACGTTGAACCTGCGAGCAATTGGAGAATATGCTACATACTTCGGATTTGACGTATCTTCTCAACATGAACGGCTTTTTGCTATGAATGTTCTGGGGTTGGCCTCAAGCCCCAATGATGCGGCCAAAGGTGTCGCAATGGCTCAACTAGTCAAGATTGCCAAAGAGGTTGCTAAGAAGAAAGCATGGAAAGACTTGGAAAAACACTCATTTGTAAAGATTATTCGGCATATAGCCAAAGCGCTGGGTATTCGTCTTACAAAGGCCAAATTGGCTCAGGTAATTCCAATCTCAGGTGCTGTTGTGGGAGGAGGCTTTAACGCCTATTATACAGCTAAGGTATGTGATGCTGCTTATAATCTGTATCGGGAACGTTTTCTAGCAGAAAAATACAGTGAGGATGCTATTGAGGTTACCGTTGAGCCCGCTGATGATATGCACCCTGACTATGAAGAAGATATACAGGATATTTAGACAAGTCACTTGCGGCTGTGCCTTCTGTAGTATTGATACTGCCCGATTTACTTGTTGCTCAGCGGCGGCAATTATTGGTATATTAAAAGAGTAGATTTTGAGCAGGAATTATTTATGAACAAGCATATAACAATATCGAAAAACGAGATAGATGCGTTTTGTCGGCTAAGCCATATTCGTAGTTTGGGGCTTTTCGGCTCTGCACTGCGGGAAGATTTCGGACCCGGCAGCGATGTCGATGTCCTTATCGAGTTCGAGCAGGCATATAGGCCCGGCCTTATGGAACTGGTCGAAATGCAGGAAGAGTTGACGCGGATATTCGGCCAGAAAGTCGACCTTGTTGAGCGTAAGGCCGTGGAGCGAAGCGAGAACTATATTCGCCGACGTCATATTCTCGAATCTGTGGAGCCGATTTATGTGGCGGGATGATGCCTATATGCTCGATATGCTGCTGGCAGCGCGGAAGGTGCAGAGCTATACCCGCAATATTAACTGGGAGCGATTCCGTGATGACGACCTTATCCAGAATGCCGTTATGTATCAGATTCAGATAATTGGAGAAGCCGCCCGCAAAATCTCCCGGCAGCACAAAGACGCTCACTCCGAAATTCCCTGGCAGATGATTATTGGTATGCGTAATCGCCTCGTTCACGAATACTTTGATATTATCCCAGAGAGGGTTTGGAACGTGTTGGAGAGAGATATACCGGAATTGATACAACTCATTGAGCCGCTTGTACCGCCCGATGAATCATCGGAGGCCGAGGATTGACACGGCTAAAGCCATGATGGTGTGGCTTTGCCCTCTAATGTATGACGTTGAAACTTAGTTGTTGCTCTGCGGCGGTAATTATTGGTATATTAAAAGCGGCACATAACACAAGGTTTTATATATGGACGTTCAGAAACAGATTGAATTCTGGAAAGTTAGTGCAGAAGAGGATTTTGCGGCTGCGGAGTCGCTGCTGGAAAAAGGACATTTTCGGCATTGTCTTTTTTTTGCACACCTTGCTGTTGAAAAGATGCTCAAAGCGCATGTGACCCGGCAAACGGAAGATATTCCGCCACGCATTCACAATCTCGTTCGTCTTGCTGAGATTGCCGAGTTGTGTCTTAGTCCTGAGCAAGCGCGTTTCCTGCGTGGCTTTGACGTGTACCAGTTGGAAGGACGCTATCCCGATTCCGCCCAGGTTCTTCTGGACCTGGAAACTGCCCAAGATAAACTTACATTAGCAGAGGAGATGCTGAAGTGGTTGAAAGCGCAGTTATAACCGCAGTCCGGCGATATATCGCTGTACTGCCGTCATTGGGTATCCATGCCCGCAGGGCCATTTTGTTCGGCTCTTTTGCGTGTGGTCGGGCCGATGAGTATAGCGATATAGACTTGATTGTGATTGCGCCGGAATTCGATGGCCCGCGAGAAGTAACGCTTATTGAGACACTATGGCAGGCGACGGCCTCTGCAGACAACCGGATCGAGCCTATTCCCTGTGGCGAACTTGAGTGGGAAACCGACCAGAGCCGTCCTATTCTCGAAATCGCACGCCGCGAAGGCATTATCATTGCTGCGTAAAATAGGTTATTGATATAGGAAATATTTCATCATGGTGGCGATGAATCAGATAGAAGAGTTTGGGCAAGGGATTGGCCGCGAGTTTGGTGCTGAACGGGTGATACTCTTCGGCTCTTATGCGCGAGGCCAAGTCACGGACGATTCAGATGTGGACCTGCTTGTAATCATCTCTTTTGAGGGCAAGAGCGTTGACAAATCTGTGGAAATCAGGATGAAGCTGCGACCCCAGTTTCCCGTGGATCTGCTCGTGCGCACTCCTGAAAAGGTTCGCCAGCGAATAGAGATGGGTGATGGCTTTATGCGAGAGATTATTGAAGAAGGAAAGGTGCTCTATGAAGCCGATAGCCGCTGAGTGGGTTGCCAAGGCCGAGGGAGACTTTGCGATGATGGAGCGTGAGTGCCAGGTCCAGGATAAGGCCAACTATGACGGCATTTGCTTTCACGCCCAACAGTGTGCTGAGAAATATCTCAAGGCCAGGCTTTGCGAAGCGGATGTTCCTTTCAGCAAAATCCACGACCTGGTTGCTCTGCTCGAACAGGTCCTTGTCGCTGAGCCGGCATGGGAGACTTTCCGTGAAGACCTTGCTTATCTTTCAGATTTTGCCGTGACTTTCCGCTATCCCGGCGAATCCTCCGACAGAGAATCGGCACTCGACGCCCAGAGTCGCTGCCAGCTATTTCGCAAGGCAGCACGTAATGCACTCGGACTGAAAACATAAACTTGTTCAGGTCGAGCTGATTAGTGTATTATGTGCCATATTGAGATTTAATGATTTAATTGTTGCTCTGCCGCTAAATTCCCTTCCTTTTCCTTCACTTTTAATTGTTCTTGTGTCGGAACTTTTGTATAATTCGGCTTTGTGACAGAATCTTTTCGAGGTCAAGCAATGGCGAAAGCCCAAAAAGTAGTTTTGGCGTATAGCGGCGGGCTGGATACGAGCGTTATCCTGCCCTGGCTGAAGGAGACCTACGGCTATAAGGTGATAGCGTTTGCAGCCGAGCTTGGCCAGGGCGATGAACTGGCCGGCATCAAACACAAGGCATTGGCCAGCGGTGCAGCCAAGTGCGTAGTAAAAGACCTGCGTGCCGAATTCGTCGAAGATTACATTTGGCCGTTGCTCAAGTCCGGTGCCGTTTATGAGAAGCTATATTTGCTGGGAACAAGTGTTGCCCGGCCTTTAATCGCAAAGCATCAGGTCGAAGTCGCCCACGCTGAGGGTGCAACGGCCGTGGCTCACGGCGCGACCGGCAAGGGCAACGACCAGGTACGCTTCGAGCTGACCTATATGGCGCTTGACCCTTCGTTGAAAATCATCGCTCCCTGGAAGGATCCGAATTTTACGTTGACTTCCCGCGAAGCAGCGGTCGATTATGCCAAAAAGCACAATATCCCAATCGAACAGACAAAGAAGAAAATCTATTCTCGCGACCGCAACCTCTGGCACATCAGTCACGAAGGGGCCGAGCTTGAGGACCCCGCCAATGAGCCGAAAGATGATGTGTTTGCAATCTCCCGGCCTCTCTCGAAAACTCCCGACAAGCCTGATTATCTCGAGGTCGGATTCAACGAGGGAGTGCCTGTAAAACTTAACGGCAAAAAGATAAGCGGTGTAAAGCTAATTGAGCAGTTGAACCTGCTTGGCGGCAAGCACGGTGTCGGTCAGGTGGACCTGGTCGAAAATCGACTGGTCGGTATAAAATCGCGGGGCGTGTATGAAACACCGGGCGGTACGATACTGACGACCGCTCATAATGCACTGGAGAGCCTGACGCTTGATAGAGAAACCATGCATTACAAACAGCAGCTTTCTCTGAAATACGCCGAGCTGGTTTATTACGGCCTTTGGTTTTCCCAGTTGCGAGAGGCCCTTGACGCGTTTATCGATGTCACCCAGCGAAATGTTACCGGTGAAGTTAAATTGAAGTTGTTCAAGGGCCGATGCAGCCCGGCCGGGATAAAAAGCCCGAAGAGTTTATATCGGACCGACCTGGCCAGCTTTAAGATGGGTGCCGAATATGACCCGACTGATGCAACCGGCTTTATTCGTTTGTTCGGCTTGCCTATGAAGGTCGCCGCTGCAATCAAAAAGAAAAAAGGGAAGTAACGCCCAGCTATGTATCGGCTGTTATTTTCGCTCACGGATAATCGAGCAGTTAAATAACGGCGGGTGTACTGCTTTTGCAAAGGAGGCATTGTGGCAGTACCTGATTGGATTTGGTTTGTATTTATCTTTACGTTCGGCTGTTGTATAGGCAGCTTTCTGAATGTTGTCATATATCGCTTACCTCGCGGTAAGTCGCTTGTAACTCCGCCTTCTGCGTGTCCCGGGTGCGGCAAGCACATCCGATTTTATGACAATATACCTCTTTTTTCCTGGCTTCTTTTGGGCCGAAAGTGCAGGTACTGCAAAGCCAAAATCTCGGCGCGTTATTTCGTCATTGAGCTTCTGACCGCCCTGGTTTTCATCGGCATATTTGCCCTGTATTTTTGCACTGATCTGCGGCCTGGCGTGGATTCGTTCTTGCAAGGCGGCTGGTTAATTTATCTGGTTTCCATCACTATGTTGGCTGCTTTTATTGCCGCTTCAGCAATTGATTTGGAGTTGTTGATTATTCCGGTCTCAATCTGCTGGTTTGTTACCGTTGTGGCTTTGATTGCCTCGGCACTCGGCGTTTATATCATTGAACCTGCCGAAATCAATAACTATGCTCTTTTGCCCAGCATCAGGACAGCTTTTTTACAAGAAACTACAATTGCCTCCCTTTCAGCCGGTGCCGCAATAGGACTGGTCATATCCCTGCTGCTGCTCGTAACCGGTTTAATTAAAAGAAGTTATGAATCCGCTACAGAATCCAATGAGCCGGGGCCAGGGCCCGAAACAAACCACGAGTCAGCAAAAACGAACCACGAGCCACAGTTCAACGATCGCATGGAGGTTTGCAGGGAAATACTTTTTTTATTGCCGATTATCGTGTGCTCTACCGCCGCTTATTTGCTTATCAGGCAGAATTCCTGGTGGGTGGATTTTTCACAAAATCCTGCCATTGCAGGACTTCTGGGCAGTCTCTGGGGCTACTTTGTTGGCTGTGGGATAGTCTGGGGCACCCGTATTTTCGGCACGCTTGGTTTTGGAAAAGAGGCTATGGGTCTCGGGGATGTGCATTTAATGGGAGCCGCAGGAGCCGTCATCGGCGCCCCTATGGTCCTGGCGGCATTTTTTATCGCCCCTTTTTTTGGTCTGGCCTGGGCGGGTATCCAAATGTTTTTTAAAAAAATTCGACAAATTCCTTATGGTCCTTTCTTGTCTTTGGGCGTACTGGTTGTTATCATTTTACACGATAAGATTTTTAGTTATCTGAATTCAGTGTTTTATCGCTAAAAAAATTAAAAAAATAGGAACCTAATGGCCGATGTTAATAAGGAGATTTCGAATGAACACTGCCAACAAAACCAAAACTGTAGTTTCTGACAAGCTAAAAACAATCGCCCTGTTGATCTTTCTTCTATCTGTTCCTCTTTTTTCCGGCTGTACTGACTGGAAGAAGAAGTATGAAAGCCAGCTTGCGGTAAGCAAGAATATGGAGGGTTTGCTTCTCCGTGAGAGGACGGAAAAGTCCCAACTGGCCGAGCAGAATCAGCTAACAATCGATGATCTCCAAAGGCAGATTTCCGAACTCAATAGATCACCTGCCGACGCCACGGGCTTTGGACAGGGCTATGATGTCAGGTTTGATCCTTCGGCAGGAACTATTACTGTTACCCTTGAGAATACGTTGCTTTTTAGCTCCGGAAAAGCTACGCTCAAAAAGACAACCAGTAAGGAGCTTGACCATATTCAATCGGTAGTGAAGCAGAAGTATTCTAACAACCCGATAGACGTTGTCGGCCATACGGATACGGACCCCATCAAAAAATCAAAATGGAAGGACAACCTCGAACTATCTGCTCAACGTGCCCTGACCGTAGTCCGATACCTCATTAAACGCGGCATTGATGAAAAAAGGATCCGCGAGGTTGGCTGCGGGTCCGCAAGGCCGGTCGCTTCAAATTCAACTTCCAGCGGCAAGGCGAAAAATCGAAGAGTTGAGATCGTTGTTTATATCAGGTGACCCGCAGGCGTAATGTGATTCACGATCCAAGGCACATTATCGACGCTTTGCAAATGCAGAGGCTCTTATTACACCATCTTTGTTGACGCAAACCGTAACGGCTCCATCCCGGGCCGTGTAGAAAGACTTTGCTTTGTCTTTTCGCTTGATTGTCTGTAGTCTTTCGTATTGTCTTTGGCCGCAACTGCATATCAAAATATCGGCCTCGAGTCTTTCGAGAAAATCGGGCTCTAATGTTTTAGCTGAGCTGTGATGCGGGGCAACTACCACGTCGGCTTTTATGTCTGGAAAAAGCTCAAGAATTTTCCGTTGTGCAAATTTCTCAATGTCCGAGCATAAAAGTATTTTCCTGCCCCCAAACTCAATCAATGAAACCAGCGATTTGTCATTATCACCGAGCGTCTTATCCTGGTATATCTGTTCGTCAGGCCAGATTATTTTTATCTTTGCCTTGCCGCCTACATTTAGATTCTTACCTGCCTGTTGTATTCCAAGGTCTTTTTCGCTTAGCCATCTTTTGAGAAATTCCGCAGTTCCCCACTGGTCTTTCGTGCTTAAAAATGCCTGATTTGCATAAACAGCGCCGACCTTACAGTGTTCGGTGATCTCAGGTATTCCATTTATGTGGTCAACATCATTATGGCTTATGATAATTGCGTCGATTTTATTTATTCCCTTGTAGTGTAAGAACGGTGCGACAATTCGGCTGCCGATGTCGCTTTTATGAAGTGAGCCTGCATCAAACAAAACATTTGCTCTTCCGGGCAACTGGACCAATATTGCCTGGCCATGGCCGACATCCAGAGAGGTGATAACCAAATCGCTCCGGTATGTCCTTTGCCATTTTGTAACGCTCAGAAAAACAATCAGCCCCAATGCCATCGCCGTGCAGATTGTCTTTTTGAGCAGCGGACGCCGAAGATAAACCAGGCCTGCAAAAAGAACCAGGCAGTAATAGAAAATTATTGGTGCAAGGGGAACGCGGCCAATAAGTATTTCTGAAATGTTCAGGCTTGCAATAAACTTTACAATCCAAATAAGAGCGTCGCCTAATCCTGTAATTAGTACGCCCACCCCCCCTGCCGCAGTCGGCAGCAGGAAAGACAGGATTATTTTCAGATATCCGATAGTCAAAATCAAGGCCACAAATGGAAAAGCAACCACCGTCCAGAGACTTGTGAGGGGATTAATCGCGTAAAAGTGATAAAGTAAAATCCCGGATCCGCCCAGCCAGGCGGTAACACCTGTGGAAAATAATTCCAATAAATATGGCCCCGGCTTCGCAATTATGCGGAAAAACAGTTTTGTTTCTATGGTTTCCTTGTGCCAGGGCAGGCCCGTTAATGTTTCATATAGAAAGAAGTGGAATCGCCTGCAAAAAAGCAAAATCCCAAGGACCGATGCAAAGGACAACTGCCAGCCGGCCTCGAACAAATTTGTCGGTCTCATGAGCAAAATAATTATTGCCGCTAATGATAATGTATTGATTGAATTGGATCGGCGGCGAAATAAAAATGAAGCACAGAAAACAAAACCTATAATAGCCGCCCTGACCGTAGGCGCCCTCGGGGGGACAATCAACAAAAAAACAACTATCGCTATTATGCAAACAATTGCTCTGGCAGGTTTCATCAAACCTGCTGTCTTGCACAGCCACAACACAATCCCCACGAAGATACCCATGTGCATTCCGGAGAGGCTGATAAAGTGCAGCAGTCCCGTTTTGCGAAATGCCAGGTAAGTTTCACTATCGATATTTCCTCTATAGCCCAACAGCAATGCTTCCAGCAAGCCCCGGCTGGGCTCTTCGGGCGACAAGTCACCCGATAATGCATGGGTGGCAGTTTCCCTTAACTTAGTTTTTATCATTGTCAAGATACCCGCAGGACTGCTTTCCAGCAATTCAATGCCATCTCGTGATTGCACAGAAGCCGCTATAAAGACATTTTTCCGAGCCAGATATCGGCTTATATCGAATTGGCCCGGATTAGCAGCTTCTTTGAATCTGTCCAGCCAGCAATATGCCTGTATGTAATCACCCGCTTTCAAGTCCAGCACCGGCCCATCAACCCGCACTCGCACAGTCCCGCTTGCCTTTGCCCAGCCGAGTGCGGTTTTTATCTCCCCGGTCTTCAAATAAAAACTGCTGGCAGGATCGGTGTATCTGAACCTTGCAAATTTCCATTGCTGGTTTTTTTGAACATACGGCTCAGTAACAATCCGCCCACGAATAGTCGCCAGCTTGCGCTGGTTACCGAGGAGATTACGGATGCCGTTTGGTTTGGGATGTTGAAAGCTTATCAGCCGAATCGCTCCCAGAGATAAAAAACACATTAGGGCCATATATGCACTTATGAGGGGGAGATTGTTTTCTTTTACGAGATACGAAATACGAGATGCGAGATACGAGATTATCGTCGCAGCTATGCAAATCCCTATGGCTATCAACCAGACCGATATCGACAGTTCAAATGTGTTTTGTATAACAATCCCTGCGATTAAACCTACAGCTACGAACAGCAAGGGAGTTGTGCTTATGATTTGTTTATGTATATTAGCGGGGCTCCAGGAGAGCTGCTTATCAATCAGGGCCAATTTCCGCTGTATATCATCCATGGCAAAACAGAGTACAGATTCATGCCCCAGGACTCAAGACTAATTTTGAAATCAAAAAGCCGGGCATTGCATGTTATCCCGGCAAGGCGACTGGGGAGGAGATGGTAAAGCAGACTTCTCTTTCCTCCATCCGTGCTTTTCTGCACAGGTTTTCGCAGGTACATATGAAAGTCTTTTTAAGTAATAAGAGCCAAAGCTCTTTAATCGATGATTTCTCAAGCGCTCGTCTCTTTTTGACATTGGTGAACTTGCCGATTACGAACCACATGGGTATTGCTGCCGGGACTATCTCGATATTCCAGACATCACTTTGTTATATTTTCGTCCGGTTTTTTCTTCGAAGGATTCCACCATCTTGTTGCGAGTTTTTCTCGCCTTTTCGATGTAGTCGGCCAGATTGTCGAGCGTGTACTGAAACCGGTGTTGGTCGATCTTACCATGGAGTCGCTTCCATATCTTGGGCATTTGTTCGGCGCCTTTGACAGCTTCATCCAGGTTCGTGTAAATATCCTGAATCACGGTGCTCCCGTTCGAGAGACGGTAGTCATAATCAACAAAATGAAAATAAGGGAGGAACTCCTCGCCTTTGATGCGATCACCGTAGATTTTACGCAATCCGGGGGCGTATTGATCCAGCAGGCGTTTCCGCAGTTCGGGGCTTGTTACGCCAATGCCATTACGGGTGACAGTATGCGGGGTTTTGCCCTGGACAAGGTTGTCTTCTCCGGTGTCGATCCAGATGCCGCGATACCCTCGATACATGTATAATTTGCGAGTCACATCATCGGACAAAAGAAGAATTGCTTTAATGTTATTGAGCAAGTCCGGATCGTCGCCAAAGGTCAATCGAATCCATTCCGTATAAATCTCATCCACCGTCAGATCGGGGTTCCAGGCAAGCCGTCCCAGCCCGTAATAGTTCACCATATTCAATGGACACTCTGTCCAGGCTGGCGAGGGGCTAATCATGGAGACACCCATGATGCAATCAACATCAAACTTGTTCAGGCTGCCCGGCCCGTTCCGGTAGTTGTCCTGTTCCATCCACCACTTCCACTTCTCGATCCATGACACAGGCCAGGATTTTGCGATGACCAATTCGCTACCGTATAGATTCTTCTTGATCGTGCCGTCGAGCGCTGGGATAGGTGCGGCGAAATCCCAGTCTAACGGACTGCCCTTGGATACCAAAATCACGTTGTCCCGGTAATTCCCGTCTTCCGGGGCGAAGATATCGTAAGGTATGAGGTTGCGATAGGGTTTGCGTGTATAGCGATAGTTGCCATAGACGAATGCACG
The DNA here is from genome assembly GCA_019456145.1 of Planctomycetota bacterium. Classification (GTDB taxonomy): domain Bacteria; phylum Planctomycetota; class Phycisphaerae; order Sedimentisphaerales; family Anaerobacaceae; genus CS2-K091. Next base: position 32,221 of record VRUL01000035.1, on the reverse strand, counting down.
CACCAGGGCGTGGCCTCCATAAGCCTTCAGGTTATCAGCAATCCGGTTGACCATCTGGGGACGTGGATCGCCGTTCTGTTTTTCGGAGCCCAGTTTCAGAAGGTACCCTCCGAAATCAGGGACTCTGGAATAGAGTTTGTCAGCCGTTTTTTTGTCCAGCGCAAGCAGGTAACTCGGGCACCAATAGAGCTTGATGCCGTAATCCCGACAGATGCCAGCCAGGATCTCTACCTCATCAAGATGCTCGAGAAAATTGTTGCGGTAGCTCCAGTTGATCTCGCTCGGGCAGATGGCGTTCCAACCGGCCGACGCCATCAAACGCACCCAGTCGCGGATCAGCTTCGTATCACCCGTGCGCAGTTCCTCCCAACTATAGATCGAGTCGTTTCTACCGCCACCGCGCCATTTGTCGCCAGAATATCCACGGAAGTAAGACCAATGACCGACTATTCTAAGCCGAATCTTGGGATTCTCCAGCACATCGAGTTTGCCAGGATCCTGTCCCAACTGAATGCGGCGAATCAGGTCGAATGCACCAAAAATAACGCCCGCCGGTTCCTTTCCAGCAATGACCAATGTTGTGTCACTGGCCTCTTCCACCGCTTTGATGATGAATCCGTCTTCTTTGATCCGATCCAGTCCCAGTTCGTCGGCGTGCTTGCGAATCCAGCTCGAGGTCTTGGCTGTTCCCAGCACAACTTTCGAACCGGAGCCAGGCTTTGTTCTAACTGAGGGTTTGAAATCAAACATAGACTTCACGGCGTTGGCCAACTCCGCCGCCGCCGTCCGAACGGTTGAGTTCACGCCTTCGGCGACGATGCGTTTGAACAGGTTTTCACTGAGCCGCTTGGAGGGCCGACGATATTGAAGCCACGCCCGATAGAGAGTATGGTCCTTCTTCTGATACTTGTATGTGTCTACTTCTTTATCTGTAGGAATCGTGTCACGCCGGCCTGCATAGACCGATTTGGTCGAGTTGTATATGTCGCGCATTTCGGCATTGGTCATCACCTTGTTGTAGATGCGCAGATCGTCAATGAAACCGATAAGACCTTCACCGGTGGAAATCTCCGTCAGACCTTTGCGCAGAAGAGGTTCAATGTCCACCGTCGAAAGATCGATCACAGAGATAAGCTCGCCATCCTTCCACCCGATGATCCTCTTGCCCTCAACGTCGTAGGCTACAGCGAAAAGATGCCATTGAGAATCGTCGATCGAAGCCCTTGGATGCCCATAGAAGGCGAACTCGCGCATATCATACTTCGGCCAATCGTAATCCAGGACCAGGTCCCAATACCTGAAATCCTCTTCGCCACCAAAACGCACCTGAAAATCGCCCCGATAAGCGTTAATCTCAACTGCGCGATTGTCATATTTCAAAAGGGTGTTTCTACTGGTGACAGTGTTCAGCCAGAAGCATATCGTACCACTCGATATGGCAAGAGCCGAGTCCTCGGATACCGGAATACGCATCGGCTTGGCCCCGGGCATAAATTGAATACACCCCTGCCCTCCACCGAGCCAATAAACGATCCCGCCTTCCAACACGGCGTCGTTCCCGTTGCCAGAGAGGTCTTTACCGGTACCGTCGTCAAACCCCCAACGGCCGACAAGACCGGCCGGTTCTTCAGTAGCGAGCGCCGCCCGCGAGTGCATAATTGTCAAATGCAAAGTAAGGATAATTGCCATTGCAAGAAAGAGAACGTATCGGGATTTCATAAAACTCCTCTATTTCGATTTCTTTTTGCCATTAATAGCCGGCTTCACCGTCTCACGGGCGAAAGTTGGTCAGCTTGACTTTCTTTCCAGCGTCATCGTAAACCAAATCGGCCTTGGCGCCGATAATAGTAACTTGGGCCGCAGGTTTCTCCGGGCCGCCGTCGAATTCGCCCTTCCGAGTTCCGGTGTAGGAAAAGAGCACAAGGTCCCCATATTTAGCATAGTCATAAGCTGAGACATCGACAATCAGCTTTTCGCCCATATAGGAAGCCAGCAGCAGGTCCCTGCACTGTACAGGCGTCACGCCGCCTTTGTGGGCGATAAACTTCGTTGTCGTATCGCCTTCACCATCGTCCGCTCGGTACTCGCCTCCGGCGATTATCGATTTTATCTTACCCCGGCTGTCGTCAACGATGAACGCCCCCTCATTGAGGCTCAAGGCATTGCCAACCTTTATTGATCCGCCAGTGATTATGTACTGGCCGGTTGTGGTATCGATATCAAGGTTTTTAGCGACATCAAGAACTCCGCCGAGTTGCCGCGCAACGCTCTTGGTCCGGTCGACAATAAACGGCCCCTTGATCTTGAACGCAAAGCCCTCAGGAATGATAAAAGTCGAATCCTCATAGACCCGAACCTCGAACTCACCATCGATATCGCGATCGAGCGTCAGCGTAACACCACGCTTCTTTCCGATCAATACCCGCTCGTCTATCTTGTCGTCGGGCAGGCGATTGGCTGTCTCGCCGCTCCATTTCAGGCGCGCCCCGTCACGTCCGGTCTCCCAGTTGGAAGGGGTGCTCCACTTTCCGCTGCGACTGGGAGCGATAGACGCCGTTCCTTCAAGCTCTTTTTCTTCAGGCGGCATCATCGGCGGGTGAGTGGGCTGAAGCTTACCGGCGATAACTACGTTCTCAAGCACAATATTCTCAGTATTTCGAATGTGCATGATTGGCCCCTTCTCGAGTGTGTCAATGGTGACGTTCTTGATGAAGACATCGAAAACAGGCGCCTTCTCGACTCCCTGACAGGATATCGTCTCGTCGTTCCCTGCTCCGATATGCACGTCCTGGATGTTGATGTTGCGGATTTCCGTCGGGTAGTTGCCGCCTCGATACCCGTGATAGTTGTTTCTCAATCTCAGAATTCGGGCCTTACCTATATCGAGGTTCTTGATATAGATGTTTTTAATGAATCCACCCCTATCCAGGTTCGACTTACAGTACAGCACGTTGCCGCTTTCATATTTGCAGTCGTAGAAGAAGACGTTGCGGACACCGCCGGCAATCTCGCTACCGATAGCTATACCGCCAAAGTTCGACGGCATGTTGCGTATAACGATATTCTCGCACGCCCGGCCTTTACGCCACGCGCTGTTGTCACGACCGGCCTTGATCGCAAGACAGTCGTCGCTTTGGTCCAGCCAGCAGTCTTCCATCAGTACATCCGTGCATGAATCAGGATCGAGTCCGTCGTTGTTCGAGTTATGACTGTCGACAACAAGTCTACGAATCGTTACATTCGTGCAGTACGTCGGATGAACGCACCAGAACGGATAATCCAGAATCGTCACGTCTTCGATGAGAACATTCGTACACTCGAACGGTTCAAAAAACGTCGGCTTGGCATAAATCTTGATGTCTTCCACGGGGACATCGTCGTGGTTCATCTTGCGAAGTTCCTCGTTAGATGTCGTTCCAGGCTTGGTTTTCCCGCTCCACATGGCCCATGACGATTCCGCCTGCCCATTGAGCGCGCCTTTTCCTGTAAGGGCAATATTGGTCTTTTTGTACGCATAGACCAAAGGCGAATAATTGTAGCATTCCGTGCCTTCCCACCTGACCCTGACATGCGGAAGATAGTCGTCAAAGTTCGTGCCGAACAGTACCTTCGCGTTTTTGGTCACGTGCAGGTTGACGTTGTTGTCCAGGTGGATGGGACCATTTGTGAGAAATGTGCCTTTCGGAACGACAACGCGTCCGCCGCCGGCCTTCGTGCAGGCCGCGATGGCCTTCTTGAAGGCCGGATTGCAGTCGGTAACGCCGTCTCCCACTGCGCCGTAGTCGGTCACATTGAAATCGCGGTCCGGAAAAGTGGGCGGAACGATGCGGCTCAGAATCTCGGGCAGCAGGTCCCAGCCCTCCCGCGTACCGGCCGCCGAGTCCTTCTTTTCCACAACGCCGGAGCAGGAGCACGCAAGGACAAGGCCGACCATCAGCAGTGCAAAAGATGCGTTTCTTACGACTGTTTTTCCTAGGTTCACCTTGTTCACCCCGTTAGAAATTTTCGCTTTTTGTGTCATTTCATTACTCCGTTTTTCATTGATTTTTTAACCCAGATTACCTCTTTATCCGACATTTCCCAGATAAACTCTTAAACAACATAACTTTCTCATTACAATGCCAATAATCTTACCAAAATCACCTTGAAAAGTCATGAGTCCTCTTTTCCGAGACAATTTTATTGAAAATTTGCACCAAACCACGTTTTTCATGCCCTAAAAAACAAATGGAAGCTCAAACTTCGGGGTTTTTTGAGGACTTTAGGGGGAAGATTTGGTATGAAAGTGAAATTGAGGGTCTTAGCATTGTTGCTAAAGTGTGGTATATGGAAATGTCTGATAAAAACTATTGAAAGAGCATTACGATGAGACCAACTATTAGATTCCTGACTGACGAACTTATCGAAAAGATCATTTCCGAAGCAACTGACATACTGTGTACGCTCGGAATCGAGATTCACAACCAAACGGTTCTGGCCATGCTCTCGGACTGCGGCTGCCGGGTTAACATAAAAGAACATCATGCAATCCTCACTCAAGAGGTCATTGACAAGGCCCTGAAAGCCGCTCCCGAATCGTTCGGGCTTTACGATGTCAACGGAAAACAGACCAACGATTTTTCCGGTAGCAACGTCTACTTTACCCCCGGCTCAACGGCTCTGAACATCCTGGATCCGCAAGCAAAGAAAATGCGCAAGCCTGTCACCGCCGATTATGTCAACTTTGTGAAAGTAGTTGAACAACTCACTCATATCGCCTCGGCAAGTACCGCTTTGATACCTGCAGATGTACCTGAAAGAATTTCCGACAGCTATCGCCTCTTTCTCAGCCTTCTTTACGGCAGGAAGCCCGTTGTTACCGGCGCTTTTACAATCGAATCATTTAACGTAATGAAAGATTTTCAGCTTGCTATTCGACAATCGTCAGATGCTCTCAAAGAAAAACCTCTTACCATCTTTTCCTGCTGTCCCACCTCTCCTTTGAAATGGAGCGATATCACTTCGCAGAACCTGCTGGATTGCGCCAGGTATTTTATCCCTGTAGAATTTATCGCCATGCCGTTGTCCGGGTTCGTGGCTCCGGTCACTCTTGTCGGAACACTCGTACAGCATACCGCTGAAACTCTCAGCGGTGTTGTCATCAGCCAGATAGCAAATCCCGGCACTCCTATTCTCTATGGCGGCTCACCAGCGGTTTTTGATGTCCGCCACGAAACCACGCCCATGGGTGCTATCGAAACCATGATGATTGACTGCGCCTATAATGAAATCGGCAAGTACCTCCACCTGCCTACCCAAGCATACATCTCTTTGAGCGACTCCAAACAGCTCGACACCCAGGCAGGTCTTGAAAGTGGGATCGGTGCCGCATTGGCTGGGCTATCGGGAATTAACAATATTTCCGGGCCTGGTATGCTCGACTTTGAAAGCTGTTTATCTCTTGAAAAACTCATTTTGGACAACGAAATCTGCGGCATGGTCTTTCGAATGATTGCCGGAATTGAACCGAGAGAGGACTTCCCGGCACTGGGAATATTTCAGGAATTGCTTGCGGAAAGACATCTGCTTATCTCCGAACATACTCGACGCTACCTTGCCAAGGAACACTTTTTTCCCGGCCCGGTCATAGACCGTGCCAGGAGGTCACGATGGGAAGATGAAGGTTCTTTAACGCTCGAGCAGCGGGCGCATCGCGAAGTGGAAAAATTACTGGAAAGTTATGAACCATCCGACCTGCCGGAAGATATTAAAAAGGATTTAGTAAAACTGATGAATGACGAAGCTGGCCGTCACGGGCAAGATAATCTGCCACATCGGCCCTAATGATCCTTTTACACTACAAACAAGAACTCCCGGCCCTTTAATCTTTGGCATTTTACTTTTTCCAACCTGGTCCGCGGACAACTCGGCCAGGTGTTGCGCCGGTATGCTCGTCATCCTTTAGCACCTGTGTGCCTTTTACACTACAAACAAAAACTCCCAGTGCTTTAATCTTTGGCATTTTACTTTTTCCAACCCGATCCTTTATCTTTGGCGATTTACTTTTTCCAACCCGGCCCGCGGACAACTCGGCCGGGTGTTGCACCGGTATGTTCGCCATCCTTTAGTACCTGTGTGCCTTTTACACTACAAACAAAAACTCCCAGTGCTTTAATCTTTGGCATTTTACTTTTTCCAACCCGATC
>VRUL01000035.1:0-25936 GCA_019456145.1 Planctomycetota bacterium | reverse complement strand
CTTTATCTTTGGCGATTTACTTTTTCCAACCCGGCCCGCGGACAACTCGGCCGGGTGTTGCGCCGGTATGCTCGCCATCCTTTAGCACCTGTGTGCCATTTACAAACACATGGACCATACCTGTTGCATACTGGTGGGGTTTTTCAAACGTCGCATGGTCAATAATTTTTTCAGGGTCGAAAACGACGATGTCCGCATAATATCCTTTTTGGAGCTTTCCCCGCCGACGGAGTTTTAGATTATCCGCCGGCAGTGAAGTCAAACGCCTGACGGCCTCGGTGAGCGTAATGAGCTTTTCCCGGCGAACATATTTGCCAAGAAGCCGGGCAAAGCTGCCGTATGCACGGGGATGTACGTTTGATTTTAAGAATGTTCCCTGCGGGGCCAAAGACGCTGCATCTGAACAAAAGCTGACCCAGGGCAGCTTAATCTGCCTTTTTACATTTTCTTCCGACATTAAAAAGTAGACCGTTTCAACGCGGCTGTAGTCTTCAATGACAAGGTCTATCGCGGTTTCCGCCGGTGATTTTCCTCTGGTCCCGGCAACTTCTGCAAGCGTTTTGCCGGTAAGATGTTTGAGCCTTTCTTTTTTGAATCCCACTAAGAGAACATTTTCCGGTTTGCCTGCTAAAAGAAGGAAATTTTCCCATTGGTTAGTAGGCGTAGTCATCTCCTTGACAAGCCTCTTCCTGATTTTCGGATCTTTGAGCCGTTGTATCCATGCATCGTGCCCACCCTCCTGAACCCAGGGAGGCATTGTGGCATTGAGGCCTGTTAAGCCTGCGGTATAGGTATACATATCAGCCGTGATTTTAAGACCTTCGGCCCGTGCCTTTTCAATCTTTTCAATCATGGCATCATATTTATGCCAGTTTGATTTTCCGGCCACTTTCATGTGATACAGTTCAGCGGTAACATTTGCTTTTCGCGCAATCGTTATAAATTCATCCAGCGCTTCAAGTAAGCTATTACCCTCGCTTCGGATGTGCGAAATATACATTCCGTCATATCTACCGGCCACTTCTGCAAGAGCTATTAACTCATTGGTAGTTGCATAAAAAGCCGGGGCATAAATCAGCGCAGAACTGACACCTAAGGCCCCTTCCCGCATCGCGCGGTCTACGAATTTGCACATCTTCTCAATTTCTTTGCGAGTTGCCGGGCGGTCTTGATATCCAACAGCATGAACACGAGCATTCGTTGCGCCCACAAAAGAGGCCACGTTGGTCGAGACTCCTTTTTTTACAAGATATTCGAGGTATCCTGCAAGTGAATCCCATTTTCCAGGATAAGGCTCCATTGACCATCCCTCGCCCAAGACTTCAAGGGTCACTCCCTGACGAATATCGCTTTGCGACCTTCCATCTTGTATAAGGGATTCATTCGCCCAGCTTAACATGTTAATAAAACCCGGAGCAACCGCGAGACCTTGTGCATCGATTAGCACATCGGCATCCGGTTCGAGCTTTCCGATAGCTGCGATATGACCATCTTTAATTCCGATGTTGGCAACATACGATGCTCGGCCGGTGCCGTCGTATATCTGACCTGCTGTTATTACTACATCATAAGTCTGTGAGCGGCCGAGAGTGACCGCACTGAATATGAGCAATACGGCAAAGATGAATAAAGTTGCTTTTCGCATTATATTACCCCAAAATTTATTCTGAGTTTACCTCCGCCCGGCCAAATCGGCAAGGTTTGGGGGCAGAGAAATTGGCTTTGTTTGGGTTCGTTTTGGGTTCGTTTTCACCAAGTGTCCAATTGGATTTATTTTCATAATCCTTTGTTAATACTTTATTTACGTTCATTTGATCATTCGGGAAATTGGGTTCGTTTTGCATAATAAGGTCATAAATTTTTGGTAAATTAGGCTGGATAGGCGGTTTGTTCGGTGCCCGGTGGATTTTAGGGTGTTACGGCGGTTTGGGTAGTTATTGCCAGCAGCTTTGATGAGTGCTTTGAAATTAGTGTTCATTTTATCCGCCTTTTAAGTGTATCAATATAACAATATTTAGTTTGATAAATATTATACGATGGGAATTGTTAGATGTAAAGTAAAATTTTCAAAATATTAGGGATTTGCCACTGATTGACTCAGAATAAACAATGGTGGGGCAAGCCCCAGCCTACCAACTAAGCACTAAATCTTAGACAATATCCAAATTCAAATGTCCAAGTGAACTAAACGGGCTTGCTTACCGGGCGAAGGGGCGATATACTCGATGAAGGCTGGTTGAAATCGGGACGGTCCATTGCCCGGAGTGTAATTCTAAAAATGTACAAAGTCTGGATTTATAAATAAAAAATAATTTAGAACTTTTTGAACACACTGAACGGGAGATTCATAAAAATTAAAAATATTATGATTAGGGATGTATAAAATATGAGTATTGATAAGAAAAAGATAATTATAAAAGTTATTTACTTCATTTTTACTGTGTTAATCTTCCCTTTAATTGTCACTATTATTGTGCATTTTAGTACAAAGGAAAGAGTAGAAGTTACTTTTAAGCTAGATAATTATTCAACATTGGGATACATTAAGGAAAGCAATCTTCCTCTATCTATGACCTGGGAAGGCAAACCAATCCGGAACATTATGAAGATTTCATGGATTGTTGAAAACACGGGAACAAAGGGAATTGAATATTTCGAGCAGGATCCTGTTATATTCTACCCAATGAATTTAGTGGTCGTAAGCTCCACAATAACAAACACTTCACCAAGGCTTCTGATAAATAAGAAAATATTGATAGATCCTAAAAAGAGTAATATATCCCTTGGGGAAATTGGAGTTTTAAATCCAAAAGATTTCTTTTGTGTTGTCACATATATAACAGATTTTAATGAATCAGAAATGTCTCCAGAGTTTTTCAAAGGATGGAATCTTGAAGCAAAGGCCGTGGACTTAAATGTAAAGAAGGAAATAACAACTGGAATAAGCAAGGCAGAGAATGAAATTGATAAAAAGTGGTTATTAATTGCATATTTAATTGGTGTCATTGTGGCTACGTTATCATATTACCGCCCAAAAATTATGAAATATCTTAAATATAATGATATAATAAAAAAATAAATGCGAGATTAATAACTTGTGGCTACAGATCCTTATTCGCTATTTTTTCTTTGCCGTTCATATATGGGCGGAGGACTTCGGGTATGGTTATTGAGCCGTCGGCGTTCTGGTAAAGTTCGAGAATGGGTATCAATATACGAGGGCTTGCAATTACAGTGTTATTGAGCGTATGGCAAAACACGTTTTTCCTGGTCGAAGGGTCTTTATACCGAAGGTTTAATCTTCTTGCCTGAAACTCATAAAATTTACTTGCGCTGTGTGTTTCACAATAGTTGTTTCGCGAAGGCATCCAGGTTTCTATATCGAATTTCTTCACCTGGCCCCTGCCCAGGTCGCCGGTACAAACGTTGGCAACACGGTATGGCAATTCCAGCGCCTGGCATACGTGCTCGGCGTTGGCCAGGATCTCATCGTGGAACTTGTTGCTAACTTCGACGCTGTTTTCACAAATAACCACCTGCTCAATCTTGTCGAACTGATGGATTCTGTAAAGCCCGTAAGTATCTTTGCCCGCAGCGCCGGCTTCACGCCTGAAACAGCTTGACATCGCCACATATTTTTTCGGCAATTCTTCTGCCTTTAGTATCTCACGCATGTGATATGCAGTCAACGGCACCTCAGCGGTTCCGGCCAGGTTGAGCTGGTCTTTTTCCATTTGGTATGTCTGGTCTTCGGAGCCCGGGAAAAAACCGGTTCCCGTCATCGTCTCATCCTTCATAAGGATCGGCACCGAGAACGGGACATATCCTTTGCCAACCATATAATCCATTGCGAACCGCAGAACCGCCCAGTGCAGCAGTGCCCCATCTCCTTTTAAGATATAGTTTCTGGACCCGGATAATTTGACGCCCCGTTCGATATCTATAATATCCAGAGCCAGCCCCAATTGCAGGTGATCTTTCGGCTCAAAATCGAACTGTCTTACCTTGCCTTCTTTCCGTATTTCAACGTTTTCGGTGTCGTCTTTACCCAATGGTACATCCTCATCGGTCGGCTGTGCCACAAGCAGCATCAACTCATCAAACTCCGGCTGTAGCTTCTTGATATTTTCATCGTGTTCAGCCTCACGCTGTTTCAATTCTGATAATTGTGCTAATGCCGACTGTTTTTCATCGTTGGAGAGTTTTGGAATTGATTTGCCTATGTGGTTTTTCTCGCTGACAATATCCTGAAGTTGTTTTTTGGCGTCCCTCAGTTGCTGGTCTGTTTCCAATAGTTTATCAATATCCACATCAAAGTTTTTGTCTTTGGTGGCTTTCTTAAACCTTTCAGGATTCTCGCGAATTTGTTTTATGTCTATCATAGTTTAATTGTCTCTGAAACGTTTGATGATGACAACATTATTTTGTCCGCCGAATCCGAAAGACTCGTTCATAGCAACATCCACCTGACATTTCCTTGCCTTATTCGGAACATAATCAAGGTCAAGCTGAGGGTCAGGGTCGTTTAGGTTCATCGTAGGCGGAACGATATTGTCCCGCATCGCCAGAACGCACGTAATCAGTTCAGCGGCACCGGCGGCCCCAATTAAGTGTCCAAACATACTCTTTACACTGCTGACAGGAATATTTTTCGCCTCTTCTTTAAAAACGGCTTTGATTGCCTTGGTTTCTATCGAATCGTTCTCGGTTGTACTGGTACCGTGGGCGTTTATGTAATCGATGTCTTTGTAGCTGATATCAGCATCGTTAAGTGCCGCAGTTATTGCCTGGATCGCACCTCTACCTTCCTCGTGCATGTCGGTCACTCTGAATGCATCGGAACTGCTGCCGTATCCGATAACTTCTGCAAGAATATTCACTCCTCTTTTTTTTGCAGAGCTTAGACTTTCGAGGATTAAGATCGCGGCCCCCTCGCCGAGGACAAAGCCGTCCCTACCGGCTGTAAACGGCCTTGATGCCGTCTCCGGACTATCGTTTCTTGTCGAAAGCGCGGTAAGACGGTTAAAGCCCGTAAGACCCAATAGATGTATCATCGAATGCGCGCCGCCTGCAATCATTACATCGGCGTCGCCTCTGCGAATAAACATTGTCGCTTCGCCGACGGATTGAGTGCTGGCTGCACATGCGGTAAGACAGCTTCTTGTCGGCCCTCGAGCGCCTGTAAGCATTGCGATATGGGCGGCCGGCATATTCGGCTCCTGTTCGAGTTCACGCATCGCGCTCATCCGCCCAAAAGCCACCTGGGCCCATCGCCCCCAGTCCATTTCGTTTTTCTCCGGGTCCCACCCTTCAACTATCGCAGCAAAAAATACATCATTATCGACAGAGCCTTCACCGGCTCCGAGGTAAATACCTAATCTGCTGCGTTCTATCCCATCGGCAGGGGCGTCCGTTTCAATGTCAATTCCCGCCTGTCTGCAAGCCTGGGCCGTTGCGCCAATAGCAAAACCGGAGCCTCGGTTGCTGTCTTTGTGCAGCTCCGGATGCTTTGTATATTTTGCAAGGTCATAATCTTTGACCTCGGCATCGAAGGAAGTAGGGAATGTCGAAGCATCGAAGATGGTGGTTTTGGCCATCCCGCTTTTGCCCGCTAACATGCCTGCCCATACGGTCTCCACATCGTGACCTAAAGGACAAACGATGCCCATGCCGGTTATTACCACACGCTGCTTTGTCTTTTTATCAATCACTTCGCTTTTTTTTTATTTGCTATCTGCTTTTTTTAGTACCACCGCGGCGGTTTGTCCGCCGTATGTATAACTGCAGCACAATGCGTAATTGATCTTCGCTTCTTGTGTCTGCCTTACAATGTTCAAATTGCAACCATCAGCTTTTTTGTCGCAGTTTTTCGCGGCGGGTATCATGCCATCGGTCATTGCACAGACCGCCGCGATAACATCGATCGCCCCGCTCGCCGCCCCGGTGTTACTGAGCATACTTTTTGTCGGCCAGACGGGTGTCTTTGCTGCTGCCCGGCCAAGAGCAGCCTCAATCGCTGTTGCCTCAGCCAGGTCGTCACCGGGTTGTCCCGTCCCGTGCGGGATAATAAGGTCCAAATCCTCCGGCCCTATCTGTGCATCGGCCAATGCTTTTTCTATCGCTATTTGAGTGCCTTTGGCGTCAGGCTCAAGACGTTCGTACGACGGATTAATATTGTTGCTTGCCCCGATACCGGCTACCTCAGCGTAAATTTTTGCACCTCTGCCCTCGGCGTTTTCGGAGTTTTCCAATACAACCATCCCCGCCCCTTCACCGAAAACCGAACCTCCGGCATCGGCATCGAAAGGCCTGCACGCGGAAGCAGGGTCGTTTTGGTCTTGGCTGATTGCTCTTTTAAGCAGGCATTGACGAATCATAACTATCGGGTTGACCTTTGCTTCAGCACCTCCGGCCAGAGCAATGTCACTGTCACTGCGGGCGATAATCTGGGCTGCTTCGCCTATCGCTAAATGCGCAGACGCTTCGGCGCAAGTAATAGTGTTGCTGGGCCCCTGAATGTCGTGAATAATACCTATATGGCAGGCGAGCATATTCGGCAGATATTTCAGCAGCCATAAAGGCGTAACCATCTCAAGGCCGTCTTTACCCCATTTTTGAATGTCAAACTTGCCATCCGTAACGCTTGCAGCCACCGCAGGAGCCAGCTCGACCAAATCACAGCTTATAAGACCTGCACCCAGATTAATCGCAACGCGCTCCGGGTTGATATTAACCTTTTCGGAGTCGATACCCTTTGTAATAAGGCCGCTGCCGAGAAGAGCTTCATTTGCCGCAATAATCGCCAGCTCAATATCACGTGACATCAATTTAACACTTTTGCGACGGCTCTTCGGCAAATATTCTCGTATTTTATAATCCGGGACCTGACCGGCCAGTTTGCAGCTAAATCCCACGGGGTCGAACGCATCAATTTGCCTTATCCCGCACTTACCGGCACAAAGACCGCTCCACAAATCGCCGGCAGTCAGGCCAAGAGGGGTTATCGCGCCAAAACCGGTTATTACTACGCGAGCCGGTTTCATCCGTTTTGCTCCGATTCCGGCGAGTTGGAACTGGCACTGCCCAAAAGCACGTCGTGCATAAGCAATTCAAACGTGTCGGTGAATACGAAGTTTTCCTCTGGAAATTTCTTACCCGCAAGGTTCTGGTCTATATGGCTGAACATCAAATCTATCTCGGCGATTAACTTCTTTCCCAATGTTATTTTACCGCTTGTGCTTGCGGCTTCAGGAGCAATGGATTCAATTTTCGCATCTAATATTAGTGTGTCGCCGGGCCTTACGTAGTGAAAAAATACGGCTTTTTTGATCTTTGCCAGGATGACTTTTTCCTGGAATTTTTTGGCCTCGCCCACGAGTATCCCTGATGTCTGCGCCATGGCTTCAATCATTAGGCTTTCCGGCATGACGGGAAAGCCCGGAAAATGGTCGTGCAGATGCTCTTCGGCAAGCGTTACATTCTTGATAGCTACAGCACGCTGGCCGCTGTGAAACTCAACAAATTTGTCAATCCATATCCAGCGCATTCTTCGCCGGGTCCTTATTTTACAATACATGGCAAAATGGGAGCCCCGCCCGCATTAAAACTATCGGCAGGCTTGCCAAAGGTCAACCTGCCGATCGCATCCCCACGATTGTCTGGCCATTATACAGCGTTTAGCTTACTATCAAGGTAACTTACAATTGTTCCGACAGTGAACAAATCACCTAATTTATTGATGTCAGGATCGTCCGCAAAATCGCCAAGTTCAATGTACGGCATTTTATTTTTCAGCTCGGCCAATCCTGTTTCGGTCAATTTACCTTTATTGACAAAATCGGGACTATTCATGAGACTCTCGGCTGGAAATAACTCTTCCCGCGGAATCTTTATTTCAAATACCTTTTCTAACCGAAATACTATGTCCAGAAAATCAATGCTTTCAGCTCCCAAATCTCCCATCAATGCCGCTCCATCTGTAACCTCATCATCATCGACTCCCAGCGCATCAATCAGGACTTCCTGAACTTCTCCAAATATTTGGTCCCGACTCTTAGCCATATTTTTTACCTCCATGCTCAATTTCGTATTGCGTATATCGTATTGCCATTCCTGTGCCAAGCAGAAATTTATCCACTACTCAATATCTTCCATCGCTGTTTCATATTTTCGATAACCTTGGCATCCACCGCAGCCATCGCGGAATTTTCATCGGCAAGGTTAAAGTGCCTCAAGCCGAACTTTGCCTCAACGATTCTTTCATCGTCCGAGGCGCCGATGCCGGTAAAGCTGCTTACGTTTTCCTCGATTGTCCTGACCTGGACTGTATATTCTATCTGACCGCCCGGTGCCAGAAAGCTTTTATATTTTACATTTCTTGCCTCTGCAAGCAATATCATACTGTGGGCAAAATTTTCCGCCTCCCGCACCAGCCAGGATGCAGATTCTATTAATCCTTCCAGCAGCAGCACGCCCGGCAGCACCGGAAACGTGGGAAAATGGTCTGCCAGGTATTCTTCAGCCAATGAAACGTTCTTAAGGGCTTTTATTTCCTTGCCGCTGTCTAACGAAACAATCTTGTCGATAAGTATAAATCTCATATTTTCGGCCATTGTAGTGATACGCGACCATTTTTCCAGCCTTTTTTCGGTTTTTTGATACTTATTGATATTGGAAAATCTTGTGTGATTGGCTATACTTTTTATCTATGAATATTCGCAATGCAGAAATCGCCGATGCCAAAACAATTAATGCTTTGATCAATCAATATGCCGAACGCGACATAATGCTGTTTCGTTCATTGTCCGACATTTACGAGAACTTACAGGCTTTTTGTGTGGCCGAGGTCGATGGTAAAGTGGTCGGCTGCTGTGCCTTGCAGATAATCTGGTCGGACCTGGCGGAAATAAAATCGCTGGCGGTCGAGGAAGCAAACAAAGACACGGGAGTAGGCAAAATGCTCGTAGAGGCTGCCACCGAGCAGGCCCGTCAGCTTGGCCTGCAAAGCATCTTCGCACTTACACTCAATCCCGCCTTTTTTGAAAAAATGGGCTTTAAGACAATTGAAAAGGATTCATTGCCTATGAAGGTCTGGAGTGACTGTGCCGCGTGCTCAAAACAGCAAAAATGCGATGAAATAGCGGTCATAAAAACCGTATTGCGTGATGCGTGATGCGTTTCGCGCGAAAAATACGCAATACGCACGACAAATCATCCTACCTGCCTTCTTTGGAACAGCGCGATGGCCAATGCCAAAACCGCTGTTGTGTAGCACAGGGCATAAGAAGCGGTTATTATGATATATTTTGCAGGTATCACGCTGCCGTCTTCATAAATTGCGTCGCTTATCCAGAAAATCTGGAGGTTTGGGACCAAAAATCGGCCTATTGTGGCCAATAATTTGGCCCCCAAAAACTGTTTTTCGGCCAATCTGGCGAAAGTATAATCGCTTACCAGGCCTAGTAAAAAAATCCCGATGCATGCCGAAAGGGTCACGACTATGTTAAATCTTGCAGAAAGTGCCACCGCCAGGGCCACAATGATAATCGCAGCTAACAGAAGCAACACCGATCCGTAAATATCTACAGTGTCCAGGCGGTTATCAGCAGGATTAAACTGCCAGTTTCGGTCGATAAAGGACAAAAACACTATACCAAATGTGGCAAATATGCCGGTTAATACAACCGCGGTTGATGAAAATCTCCAGTCGTAAACATAATTGAAAAAAGTACTTAGCAAAAATACTGCGGCGACGACAATCCCTGCGGTCCCCAGAACCGTCCAGTCGCGTGTATCAGATGCCGACTCGAGAACCCCATGACGAATTGTCATAAGCAGTGCAATAGTACAGATATAGTGTGCCAGAATCACCGCAGCCGAGACACCCAGAAATTTAGCGATAATGAATATAGGACGTTGCACCGGCTTGCTCAGTACAGTCGTTATCGTTTTATTCTCGATTTCCTCGGCTACAGCCCCCGAAGCTGAGAATATTGCTATGAACAAGCTGGCTAAAAACAGCGTAGATAGGCCTAACTCGCGCAAAAGCTTATTATCTTCGCTCATTGTGTACATTGTCAGCGAGGGGCTTAAGAAGAACAGAAACAGAGCGGCGACGATAATTATGGCATAGACGGGCTGCCTTAGGGTCTCTATGAGAGTGTTTTTTGCTATTGTAAATAGTTTGTATATCATTCAGTGCCCATTTTATCAGCTTTGCGTGCCAAGGCCGTCAGTCTCCGGGACTGACTTCAAAAGATAATTTTTCGCAATTGTCTCTATACTAATATGACGCTTATTGTTATATTACACAACTTCTAACTTGTAAAGAGCTTGCATGCATATTGCATGAATACTATATTTGTGGTTCTTTTGTTCGAAGGACAATACTGAGAGAAAAGTATGGCAACATCGTCCAAACGCGCTGAACATGTAGCTTTGACGTCCCTGATTTTAAGCGTCCTTTTTTTCGGCGTCACCTTTTTTGTAGGCCGGGCCTTTGGATTCTTCGCGGTTTCTGCCCTAAGTTGGCTCATCCTTGCGTCTGCTTTGGTTTGGTTTGTCCTTTTTATTCAGTTCCATCAACGCAGCCTTTCCGAGCAAGAAAAGCTTGATATGAGCCAACTGGCTGCTGTTGCCGGCAAGAAAGACGCCGCAATCTTTGAGGCCAAAGGTGAACACGCCACTTTATTTGCGGTCGCCCAACGCCGTCTCGGTATACTCGAAAAGTGGTTCATTCCGATTTTTTCAATTCTTATTGCCGTTTATCAGACAGCTATCGGGCTATATTTATTGAAAGCTCATTCCGCCCATTCTGATGCCGGGTCAGAGCAGTCGCTGCTTGTTGCGATTGGTATGACAGCCATAGCATTTGTGAGCTTCCTGATTTCCCGCTATGCAACGGGGATGTCGGCCGAGCCTCGGTGGAAGCCTTTAAGGGCCGGCGGCAGCTTCCTTCTTGGCATAGCCGTTTTGTCCTTTTTCCTGGCTCTTAGCCTGGCCCTTGTGCAGTTTAAGATTTTTGTCGTGATTAATATTATCGACTGGGTAATTCCTACCCTGCTTGTAGTACTTGGCGTAGAAACCGCTCTAAATGTCGTCCTGGACATATATCGACCGAGGCTAAAAGACCAATACAGCAGATCTGCTTTTGACAGCAGACTGCTGGGTGTTATAAATGAGCCCGGCGGAATACTGCGAAGCGCCGCAGATGCCATCGATTATCAGTTTGGTTTCCAGGTTTCCCACACCTGGTTTTATAAATTGCTCGAAAAAGCAATAGCTCCTTTGGTTCTGTTTGCCGCGGTCACTCTGTATTTATTAAGCTGTATCATTGTCGTGGCCCCTAACGAACAGGCCATAATAGAGCATTTCGGCAATCCGGCAAAAGATTCCGGCAGCGTCAGGATTGTTGGGCCCGGCTTGGCTTTCAAATGGCCCTGGCCGATCGATATCGCCTATAAGTATCCTATGAAGAGGATCTTGGAAATCAGTATCGGCTTTGTTCCCAAGGCCGACCAGGCGTACCCTGAGCCACTGTTGTGGGGGCAGACCCATTACGAGGAAGAATACAGTTTGATCGTAGCCAGCAAGCAGAGTTCCGGGGCCTCGGCTGCCGGGGCTGTGCCTGTTAGTCTGCTGATTGCGGCGGTCCCTGTCCAATACAGAGTAAAGGATTTGTATTCATTTATCTATAAACATAACGAACCTGTGAGACTGCTTGAGTCTATTTGCTATCGCGAGCTTACCAAGTTTGCCGCCAGTGCGAAGATCGAAGTCGACGACGAAGTTACAGCCGGCCCCGGCGTCCGACAGAGCCTCCTTGGTGCCGGTCGTGCCGAGGCAAAGCAAATTCTAACCAACAGGATTCAGCAGGCGGTAGATCAAGCCGAACTCGGTATAGAAATCGTGTTTTTAGGCTTACAGGGCATTCACCCCCCGCCCAAAGTTGCATCCGCTTATCAAAAGGTTGTCGGCGCCATTCAAAAGAAACAGGCACTTATCCTTAACGCCCAGGCCCACCGCAACAAAACTTTAACCACCCTGGTCGGTTCTGTAGAAGAAGCTGACAGGCTTTACGCCCTTGCAAGAGAATATCAGCAGGCAAAGAGGGAAAACCGGCCAGAGCAAGCCAATGAGATAGCTGCCGATTTGGACAAGTTGGACAAGGCTTTTGAACAGGCAAGGGGCGAGATTTATAAAATACTGGAGGAAGCTGACAGTCATGCATTTGAAGTAGCGACACTTGCCCAGGCAACAGGCCTGCGTTTTGCCAGCCAGCTCAAGGCATACAGGGCTTCAGAAGAAATTTACAAACACCGTCTTAAAATGGCGGTCCTTGAAGAAGCTCTTAGTGATATAAAAAAATATCTTGTTGTTGCAGACCAGAACGATACTCAGATCTTCATAGTCGACCTAACGGAAAAGCGCATACCAAGTTTATATGATGTACCTGTTTTGAAAGAAAGCGGCAAATAATGAAAAATCTAACTATTACAATCTTTATTGTCCTGATAGTAGTAATTATGGGGCTTTATCTGGTTTCATTCCAGGTCAGGGAGACAGAAACCGCACTGGTTACGAAGTTTGGCGATCCGGTCCGGGTGATAACCGAACCCGGCTGGTATTGCAAATGGCCCGTTCCGATACAGCAGGTTTATAAATTTGATTCGAGAATGAGACTTGTTGAAGCTCCTGTCGGCGAGACAACAACTAAAGGGGCTGTTCCGATTATCGTCAATACTTTCGTCGTTTGGAAGATCGCCGACCCACTGCAATTCTTTAATGCCAATGAGCACGGTAGTGTTACGGAAGCTGAAAAGAAGCTGCGAAGCCAGATTAGCGATACCCAGAATAGAATAATCGGTCAGCATTACTTTTCGGAATTTGTAAACAGCGATCCGTCAAAAATAATATTTGAAGATATTGAAAAGGAAATGCTCGACGACTTTAACATTAAACAGAACATCAAAGACAGGTACGGAATTGAAATCAAGACCGTCGGCATCAAACAGCTCAAGATTAGTGAAGATGTCAGCAAAGATGTCTTTGCCCGAATGATTGCAGAAAGAGACCGAAAGACCCTGGCGACTATTGCCGAGGGAAATGCCGAGGCAACCAGGATTAAGACCGACGCCAATTCAATAAAGATAGAGTTGCTCGCAGCTGCCGAGGCAAGAGCAAAAGCAATACAAGCCGACGGTGACGCCCAGGCAGCAAAATCTTATAAATTGCTCGAAGCCG
The DNA here is from genome assembly GCA_019456145.1 of Planctomycetota bacterium. Classification (GTDB taxonomy): domain Bacteria; phylum Planctomycetota; class Phycisphaerae; order Sedimentisphaerales; family Anaerobacaceae; genus CS2-K091. The sequence continues at coordinate 12,694 of VRUL01000035.1, read as the reverse complement.
ACCCCGAGTTTGCGATCTTTCTCCGGAACATCGAAGCTCTAAAGAAAACCCTGGAGAAAAACTCCGTTATTGTTTTAAGCACAGATGCCTATCCCTTCAGTATGCTTAAGAGCATGCCGGCGATTGTACCTAGAAGCCCAAACGAATCAAAATGATGACTTTCTCTAAGTTGCAGCCTTTAACGCTATGACAGAACAGAATAAAGATACACAAAAGACAAAAAACAATAAACTATACGGTAACCAGCTTGATGTCGCCGGCAAGTCCCTCTCCGAGGCGTTGAGAATCAGCTTTGTTATCTTAAAAATAATTATGATTGTGCTGGTTATTCTGTTTCTTGCCTCGGGCCTCAGAACCGTCGCCCCAGACGAAGAGGCGATTGTCCTGCGATTTGGAAAGATTCGCGGTATAGGTGAAAAAAGGCTCCTTGGTCCGGGACTGCATTTGATACTCCCATATCCGATACATAAAATCGTGAAAATCCCCGTTAAAAAAAAGGTGAATTTAGCCATCAACTCGTTTTGGTATTTTCAGACAAGCCTGGATTTATTATCCACGACAAAAAGACGGGTACCACCTTCTGAACCGCTAAATCCTCTCCGCGACGGTTACTGCATTACCCGCAGTGGAAAACTAAGCGCAGCTATCGGGGGTATGGGCGGTAATGACTATAATATTGTCCATTCCAAATGGCAGTTGACCTATCAGATTGTTGATCCGGAAAGTTTCTTCAAAAATATATATGTCGAAGATGTAAAACCGGGACAGGATTATTTTGATGCTATAACAAAAAGCATAAATCCGCTGTTAAAAGCCGTTTTTGATGATGCCGTTGTAACCGCAATGGTCCACTACAGCATTGACGAGGCGCTTTCGAGCCTGGACCGAATTCCAAACCATGTCGCGAAGTTGATGCAGCAAAAGCTTACGCATGAAATTAACAGCGGTATAAAAGTCGTTTCTGTCCAGCTTACTGACATAAACCCGCCCCGACAGGTTGACCAGGCTTTTCAGGCTTTCATAACGGCAAGTAATAAAAAAGAAGAGTTAATCAGCAAGGCCAAAACTTATGCCGAAAATACTCTAAATGAAGCTGCCGGTCCGGTTGCTCGTGAACTCTTTGCAGCCCTGCATGATGAAACCCGCAGTGAGCAGGAAAAAGAGTCGTTATGGTCGCAGGCGGCCGGTGCTGCTCAGGCAAAAATCGCTCGAGCCAGGGCCTATGCCACAAAGGTTGTGGAAAACGCCGAAGCCGATGCCAAATATTTGCACAAGATTCTCCCTGAATATCGCAAATGGCCCGAACTGGTTATTCAGAGAATCCATCGTGACGCAATTGTACAAGTCCTCGATAACGCAGATAAGAAAATTATGATTCAGCCTACTGAAGGCCCCGGGGGCAAAGAAATCAGGCTCATGATAGGCAGTAAGTGATAAAGACAAAATCTCAGAAACAATAATGGCGAAGATAAGAAGAACAATCGTAAGCTGAGAAACGAGATACACTGAATATGGCACATAAACATTTACATTTTAAAGAAGATATTGCCGCCGAACATACTCACAGCAAGCAGATTCAGGTAAGTATGGCTCTGCTGGGGACGTTGGCCGGATTTATGCTGCTTGTGAGCAGCTTTATAGCTCGCTCCAGGTATCTTTTTGGCAGTATTAGTTTTCAGGCTGAGATATTGGCCATGGCCGGTGCCATACTGCTCGGTGCTCCTATCGTTGTACACGCCATAAAGAGCCTTATAAAAAAAGAAATGCACATGGACGAACTGGTGGCCTTAGCTGTAATCGCCGCTTTTGTAACTGGAAATTATATCACCGCCGGCCTGGTTGCATTCTTTATGCTTTTGAGCGAACTGATTGAAACACGGACCGCTCTCGGTGCTCGTGCCTCGATTGAATCCCTGATTAAGCTGACTCCGACAAAGGCAAATCTCATCGAGAAGGACGACTCTGAGAGTGAGGTGAACGTCAGCAGCTTAAAGCCCGGCGATACTATCCGTGCCCGTCCGGGTGACAACATATCAGCCGACGGTGAAGTGATCAAAGGGCTCAGTTCTGTCAATGAAGCAACTATAACAGGCGAATCTTTGCCGGTTGATAAAGTGCCCGGTATGCAGGTCTTCGCCGGCACAACCAACCTTACAGGCGTATTGGACATAACCGTGACCAAAGCCGGCAAAGATACCACTCTCGGCAAGGTCCAGTCGTTGATTATGCAGGCTGAGCAGACAAAAATACCGATTATGCGGATAATCGACCGCTATATTAACTGGTATATGCCGACTATCCTGATGATTGCCGCCATCGTTTTGTTTTTCACCAGAGATATTAACCATCCGATTACTATACTTATTATCTCCTGTCCCTGTGCCTTGATTTTAGCCACTCCTACGGCAATGGTGGCGGCACTTTCAGCCTCGGCCCGCCTGGGTGTTCTGATAAAGAATGTTGCTGACCTCGAACTGGCAGCAAGATGCACGGCTATGGTATTTGACAAAACCGGCACATTGACGACAGGCCGGCTCTATGTAACAAAACTCACGCCCGCCGAGAATATTGAACCGGGTGAACTATTGACCGTCACGGCCTCTGCCGAGCGGATGAGCAAACACCCCGCTGCCAGAGCCCTGCAGGAAGTGGCAAAAGAGGCAAACATCTCTTTACCGGAAGTGGACGATTTTCTTGAAACACCCGGCAAAGGCGTAACCGCCCGCGTCGATTCTGACACAATTATTGTCGGAAGAGATACTTTCCTGAAGGAAAAGAAAGTAGATATAAGCAACGTTTCGGACCCGGCGCTCCACGAGGAGCAGGGCTTTAGTACACTTTACGTAGCGAAGAATTCGAAGTGCATCGGCTGGATCGGTTTGCAGGACAAAACAAGACCGGAGGCCCAGCAAGCCGTAAACGATTTACTTGGTCTCGGTATAAAAAGAGTGACGATGCTCACCGGCGACAGAGATGAGGTCGCCAAACGTGTGGCTGCTGAGTTAGGTTGTACGGATTTCAAGGCCCACTGTCTGCCTCAGGACAAACTCTCGATTGTCGAGCAAATCAAAAGTGACGGCCATATCGTCATCGTCGTCGGCGACGGGATAAATGACGCTCCTGCTTTGGCGGCAGGTGATTTGGGTATCGCTATGGGCGCTGCCGGCAGCGATGTCGCCATAAATTCCGCTTCGATTGCGCTTATGAGTGACGACTTGAAAAGGCTGCCTTTCCTTATTCGGCTTTCAAGGACTACAAGAACGGTCATTCGTCAAAATCTCGGCTTCGGTATACTTTTTATCGTACTGGGAGTCTCGCTTTTCTTCTTCATTCCACCGAAAATGGCTGCCGTTCTGCATTTTCTCGGCTCACTGATTGTTGTTCTTAACAGTGCTCGACTTGTCCGCTTTGGCGAGGAACTCGGCCACGAACCACATGCTTGAATCGTGAAATGTGAAACGTGAAGCGAAAGGATACAGGATACGCTTCATGAGATACGAGATACAAGATTATGGAATATGCTGTTGAAACTTTTTCTTTGACCAAAGTTTTTTCCGATTGGTGGGGTCGGGACAAAGTTTATGCTGTCGATGACCTGAATCTTCAGGTTCGTTACAATGAAGTCTTCGGCCTTTTAGGGCCTAACGGCTCGGGAAAAACAACCACCCTGAAATTACTCCTTGGCTTACTCTTTCCGACAAAGGGAAGAGTTGCTGTGCTCGGTGGTTACGGCGCAGACCCGAAAATAAACGCCCGGATTGGCTTTCTACCTGAGGAATCCTATCTCTACAGATATCTGAACGCTCGCGAAACACTGGACTTCTACGGCAGATTATTCGGCCTGCCTCCAAAGGTACGGAAAATGCGTATCGAAGCCCTGCTTGACATGGTTGGCCTAAAGGCCGTTGCAAACAGGCCTGTCGGAACCTTTTCAAAAGGTATGGCTCGCAGAATCGGACTGGCACAGGCGCTGATAAACGATCCGGAATTACTTATTTTGGATGAGCCGACCACGGGGCTTGATCCTATCGGGACCAGGCAGATAAAAGACCTGGTCATGGAGCTTGCGAAACGGGGCAAGACAATTCTGCTTTGTAGTCATTTGCTCGCCGACGTCGAAGATGTATGCGATAGAATTTCAATCCTCTACGGCGGCAAAATCCAGGCCGAAGGTAACGTTAGAGACCTTCTGCTCCGAACAAATAAAATACAGATTACTACAGACACCATAAGCGAAAATACTATTGAGAAGATAAAGCTGCTGATTAAAGACGAACACGCCGAATGCGAAGTAACCTCACCAATGGACAAGCTCGAAACCTTTTTCATCAAAACCGTCGTAGATGCCCAACAGCAAGCCCGGCCCACGAGCGGAGCGGTGAGCACCACGGGAATCAGCGATTTTCTTGCCGCCGAGACTACCCAGGAAAACGTACTCGACAAACTTGTCTCGGCGCCGGTATCGCGTCAGAGTCCCCCGGAGGCTCCGACGACGAAGTCCACCGACAGTCGGATTGAAACTTCTGAAACCAAACCTGATGACAAGCTGCTGCGTAAATTAACCAAGCCGGACAAACCTACCGAGCCAAAACCTGTTGCTGGCGATAGAAAAGTAACAACCCAACCTGTTAAATCAAAAACACCGGAGCCCGAGCAAATCAGAAAAAGCATTTTAGACCGGCTAACAAACCGCTCAACGCCTCAAAACGAAAATGAGGACAGCGATAGTAAGTAACCATTGGCAATTGATTCCCGGTAGCCGATGAATGGAAATTATGTGACCATTTGGCCTATTACCATTTTACTCAAACCAATAGTCAATAACGAATAGAAAACAGTCAATTAAAACAGGGAGACTCAGGCGATGCGTAATATATGGGCTGTCGCCACTAATACAATAAGGCAGGCTTTGCGGATGAAAATTGCCGCTGTTTTTATAATTCTGCTGATTGTTCTGCTGCCTGTCATGGGTGTTTCGATGACAGGTGACGGGACCCTGAAAGGCAGGCTCCAGACCTTTGTAAGCTACAGCCTGTCGCTCACTAATCTTTTGCTCTCTCTGCTGACGATCATAGTCTCAATCTATACGTTAACAAACGACATAAAGCAAAGGCAGATATACACGGTTATTACCAAGCCCATTCGTCGTTTTCAGCTTCTTTTGGGTAAATTACTCGGCGTAATATTATTGAACACAGCTCTACTGGCCCTGTTTTCAGCTATAATATACACCTTTACTGTTTACACACCAAAAATTTACGATGCCGGAGAACACGAACTTCTCCAGGTCGAGAATGAGTTTTTCACCGCCCGCGCCTCCTTAGTGCCCCCTGAAGTCGACGTCACCCAGGAGGTACTCGAAGCCTACGAAGAGCGTAAAAAAAGCGGCCAATTACCTCCAGGTCTCTCCGAGGTTGAACTTAAAAAACAACTGACTAAACAAAAAAAGCTTGATAAACGAGCTGCCATCGTCGGCCAGCAGTTGGTTTGGGAGTTTAATAACGTTAAAGTTCTGGATCCAAACGAGACTTTGTTTATAAGGTACAAATACGATGTTTCGATAAATCCGCCGGATGAGCAGGTCTACAGCCGATGGGACGTCGGCGACAGTCGGCAGTATCCCGCTGCATTTTCCTCTTTTATGCGTAAGGACCCCATTCGAACTTTTCGTGAGTTAAAGGTCCCTGCTAATTTAATCGCTGATGACGGCTACCTGGCCATCAGGTTTCTCAATGTCCCTCTAAATGACACAACGGTGATTTTTCCCCCTGACGGTCTGGAAGTGCTTTACAAAGCTGATACCTTCACCGCCAATTTCATAAGGGCAGTTCTTTTAATGTTGTTTCGTTTGATTTTCCTGGCATCATTAGGCCTGTTAGCCTCGACTTTTCTTTCATTTCCCGTGGCCATATTGTTTTGTCTTTGCGTTTTTGTTACTGCGACTTTCAGCGGCTTCTGTTTGGAGTCCTTTGACTATCTCGGTGAGAACTTAACCTGGGTATATTCTTACACTCTGAGGCCTATTATTTTGCTCTTGCCCCAGTTTGACAAGTTTAATCCTTCAAAATTCCTGGTCCCCGCCAGATTATTGAGCTGGGTTTTATTGGTCAAAGTCGCAGGGCTAATGATTTGTATCAAAACGTTTTTATTGTTGCTCCTTGCCGTGTTGATTTTTAGTTTCAGAGAAATTGCGAAAATTATAATCTAAAGATACTCGCCGCTCGATGTCAGATTGGCGATGTTCGCAGGGTAAAAGAATAAAGAAATGCATTTACGTGACACAATAATTTTGTTTGTTTGCATTGTTCTTGCGGTCGCCTTGTTTATTACCGGCGGTTTGCAGCTTGATTATATAAACGCTAAGCGCCAGGACATGGGGCTGATCCTCGATAAGCCTGAAAATGTTCCTCCTTCACTGGCATTTGCAACCATTGCAACGGGCGCCTTTCGCGGCTTGCTTGTAGACGCCTTGTGGATCCGCGCAGACAAACTAAAAGAACAGGGTCAATTCTTCGATGCAAAACAGCTCGCAGAGTGGATAACCATCCTTCAGCCTCGATTCGCATCAGTTTGGGAATTCCAGGCCTGGAATATGGCTTATAATATTTCCGTCACAATACCTGCAACACAGCCGGACCAACGATGGCGATGGGTCAAAAATGGCTACGAACTGCTTCGCGACAAGGGCATTGAAAAAAACCCGAAAAGCATAATACTTTATCGCGAGCTTGCCAGAACATTCCAGCACAAAATAGGCGGCATAACTGACGATGCACACAAATATTACAAGCTCCAGCTCGCTCTGGCGTTGCAGCCGCTACTCGGCCCGGCGAACAATCAGCATTTCAGAGCTATGGCCGAGGCGCCCACTCACTGGCGGCAGATTATAAAAGATGCCAATATCGTCCCGCTAATTACAGCCCTGAAATCCGCTGACAGAGCCTTTGCCGATGATGACAAGCTTGTGAGCAATTATTTATCTCTAAGGCAGAACCCCGACAGATTCAACCCCGCCGCCTTTAAGACCATAGATAAATTCAGAGGCACAAAAGCACTACAACAGTTTGATATTTTCTCAAAGGCATATCAACTGCGTAATACCTGGAAACTTGACACGGTCTTAATGCACGAGTTGAATCAAATCTATGGCCCAATCGACTGGAACGAACCCAACAAACATTTGCCTTTGGACTGGCGACACCCTGATAGTCACGCAATTTATTGGGCCGTCAAAGGCCTGCAAGCCGCCGGCAAAAAGGAGTATTCCCCGGATGAGACCAATACCGACCGTATTGTTATTCATAGTTTGCAGAACCTCTTTCGCTATGGGAAAATATTCATATATGACGTGCCGGTGCAAAGCAGTACGGAAGACGCCCAGCAAACTCCGGACAGTGAGCAAACAACCATGATCATGACCCACGCTATATTTCTGCGTCCTGATTTGAGAATGTTTGGGCCGTACAACGACGCGATACTGGCAGTCCTCGAAAAATACAAAGAACTAAAGAAAAGCACCTACCTCTCGATGCAGAACAGTCATCGAAATATGCTGAAAAACGCTGTGCTTTCTTTCTATCAGGCAGGCTCATACGTCGATGACCCCCATCGGCGACAGGCTCAAAAAATCTACGAACAATTAAGGCAGCTCTATCCTCTGAAAGAATTTCAAATACCGCTTGTTGTCTTTGTCAGAAACAGAATCATCGAAGAACTCAAAACTCTCGGCATATTTAATGCAAGAGAAATTATTCAAATGCTTCTGCGTGAAAGTTACTTCAGATATGCAGTCCACGACGACAACGAGGCATTCGGTAGAGAAAAAATGGCAGAAGAGGTTTATAAGAATTATTTGTCCAAATTTCCTGATTTGCCCAGGATTGACTTGCCTGAGTTCCCTGTGTTAAGATACCTGGCGCTTCGCGATTTCCTGGATGACTGGCAGTATCCGCCTAATTTAAGACGCAATCTGCTGGGACGTATAAAAATCGAAAGGCCCGACCTCTTCAGGAAATTGATGCAGCAGGAAGAAAAATTAATGAAACAAACACAACAAGGCTGACACCCTGTTTAGCAAACAACGTTTGGTGTTGACTGCAGAAGCTGTGGACTTCTCAGAGTAAGAATTGAAAAGTCAAAGTTCAAAATTTAAAATCCCACTAACTGCTTCCCAGAGAAAAGCTATCTTTCACGTCGAAGGCCCCTTACTTGTCATCGCAGGCCCAGGCAGCGGAAAAACCTGCGTCATCACATATCGAATCGCAGCTCTGATTGATTCCGGCGTAAGCCCACACAGTATTTGCGCAATAACTTTTACAAACAAAGCTGCCGAGGAGATGCGCCAAAGGACATCGGCTCTGGACACTCCTCCGGGCCCGCATATCAGCACTTTCCACTCTCTGTGCGTCAGAATCCTCCGCCGATATTCAGAGAAGGCCGGCATAAAACCAAACTTTAGTATCTATGACCCGTCCGACCAGTCCAGATGTATCAAACAGGCCGTCAAAGATTGTGAGCTTGATACGACAAATTTCCCGCCTGCCAGAATGCTTGATGCAATTTCTACCCGCCTCAAAAACAATCTTATAGATGTTGATGCTTTCACAACGCAGGCCGACGATTATTTTACTAAAAATTTGGCCCGAATTTATGACCGCTACCAGCACATCCTTTCCGAGCACAACGCCCTGGATTTTGATGACTTGCTTGCCAAAACCGCTTTTTTGCTCCGGGACTGTCGGGATGTTTGCACCGAGCTTTCAAATCGTTTCAAATTCCTGCTCATCGACGAGTATCAGGACACCAATCGCGCCCAGTATATAATCGCCAAGGCCCTTGCCTCTGAGCACAGCAATATTTGCGCAACCGGCGACCCTGACCAGTCCATCTACCGCTGGCGCGGCGCCGACATTCGCAACATATTGGCCTTTGAAAATGACTGGTCAGATGCCACCGTTATCAAACTCGAAGAAAATTTCCGCAGCACACCCAATATCCTCGAAGTTGCAGATAGTCTGATTGCGGTCAACAAATCTCGAAAGCAAAAGAAGCTCATCCCCACAAGACCGCCCGGCCAAGACGTTGTGGTAAGTGTTTTCGAGGATGAAAAAGATGAGGCCCAGGGCATTGTCCGGCAGGTGAAACAGTTAGCCGACCAGGATGTTTCTCTAAATGATATAGCTGTATTCTATCGTGTTAATTCCCAGAGCCGTGTTCTTGAAGAGGCATTTATCCGCAATAAGATACTATACCAGATTGTTCGTGGCGTGGAATTCTACAGAAGAAAGGAAATCCGCGACATGCTTGGATACTTGAAAATCCTCGTCAATCCTGATGATGAAATTGCGTTATTGCGCATCATCAACACACCTGCCCGCGGCATAGGGAAAACTACAATTGATCGAGTCGGCGCCCATGCCGCCCAAAATAATATTTCCCTCTTCGAGGCCCTAAAGAAAACAAAGCATATCGAATCTCTCTCCGAAGCCGCAAAAGCCAAGCTCGCCGTCTTTGTCAGTATGATAGAAAACTTCAAAAAAGATGTCGCCGGCCAGGTCATGCCGCTCGCCCAGCGCGTTTTTGTCGAATCCGGCCTGGAGAATTCCCTTCAAGGCCAAGGCGACGAGGGCCAAAACGCTCTCGAAAATGTCAACGAGCTGATAAATGCCGCCGCTCAATATGACCAGTACGCAGAGCAGCCCTCACTGCTCGATTATCTCCAGCAAATCTCACTCTTCAGTGATACCGATGCCTATGATTCTTCCGGAGGCAGTGTTGCTCTGATGACCCTGCACGCCGCGAAGGGACTTGAGTTTGAGAACGTCTTCATTGTCGGCGTCGAGCATGGCTTATTGCCACACGAAAGAAGTAACACTCACGAAAACCAGGATGAACTCGAAGAAGAACGCAGGCTCTTTTTCGTCGGCATAACACGTGCCAAAGCCCAGCTTCACATAAGTCATGCCAGATATCGAACAATACGAGGCCAGCAGTTGCGAACGATACCTTCGCAGTTTCTCTACGAACTCGGCCCGGCCTTCACGGAGCAGACTGATGAGGATCAAGATTTTGATGATAATACTAACCTCACAGAAACTCAAAATTCTCAATTCGACATTATCAATTCTCAATTCAAAAAGGGCCAGCGGGTTCACCACAAAACTTTCGGCCGTGGAATCGTGAAAAACTTCGTTGATATGGGTGAAAACAGCATCGTCGAGGTCGAATTTAGCTCTGGACGCACAAAATCTCTGATGTTAAAATACGCTCGTCTTTCAAGAGTTGACAAATAGCAGGATAAACTTGCTCTCATTAGCAGGTTCAATAGAATTATCGGGAAATTTTATGCCGGACAAGCAAAACAAGAAAGCGCTTGAAGACTTGGTTTTAGACCATCTGCTTGAAGAGTTGGAAGCCCGAATAGAAAAGTTTAATGTTTTTGAGGCAATCGGTGCTGTGCGACAGGAATCAAGGCATTCAGATTTTTTAGCCTTTCTACTCCATCCGACTCAAAACCATGGATTGGGGGACGTTTTTCTAAAACGGCTTTTGCAAAAAGCAATTGCTTATTCAGAAAACAATGAATTATCAATAACACAAATTGATTTAGATATATGGGATCTAAGTCAAGCCGAGGTTTTGCGAGAATGGGAAAGGATCGATATTTTTGTATTAGATCAAATGAACCAATTAGTTACTGTTATCGAAAACAAAATTAGCAGCAAGGAAAGCACCGGCCAACTGAAACGCTACCGTGAAAAGATTGAGCACCTCTATCCTAACTTTAAAAAGATATTTTTGTATCTGACACCAGATGGAGACGACCCTTCGGACAAAAATTATCTGCGCCTTGATTATTCTTTGATTTGTGAATTAGTTGAGAATCTTGCCAACAGTCGAGCGTCAATACTGGGGACTGATGTTGTTACAGTTATGAAACACTATACAGAAATGTTAAGGAGGCATATTGTGAGCGAATCTGAAATTGCAGAACTGTGCCAAAAAATTTACACCAAACACCAGCAGGCGCTCGATTTGATTTTTGAACGCCGCCCTGATATTCAAGCGCTGATAAGAAAGATACTGGAAGACCTCATTAACGAAAATGATGAATTGGTGAAGGACCATTATACTAAAGGTGAAATAAGGTTTGCGGTAAAACAGTGGGATGAAGTGCCTAAGTTGTTGGAAGCTTACAGACGAAGTAAACGAATGTTGTTTTTTGATTTTCATAACGAGCCGACAAAGCTTTCTCTACATCTTTATATTGGACCAGGCCCAAATGAAACAAGGGAAAACATTCATAAAATAGCAGTTGAAAGCAAGACGCTTTTTAATAAGGCAGGTGGTAAAATTGGAACTAAATGGAAAACAATTTATAAAAATGATTTTCTTAAAGCAAAAGATTACGAAGATGTTGACAAAGAAGAATTACAAAAAAAGATAGAAAATCGATGGAATAAATTTATTACTAAGGATTTGCCAGCTATAAAAGAATCGATTGATATAAGCAAACTCGGGTAGTCTGAATAGATAAGCAGGGAGGCGACTAGGTCTTCTGGCATGTCAAACAAAAATAAAACAGTGTTAATTTATCTTAGTCCTTGTCTAAAAGTGATATTTTGCCTGCGGTTTTACCGTAGGTTTTGATTATGCACAAGCAATACTTTGTATGAAGACTTCTACAAAATGCCCGCATTTAGCAGGGTGTTTTCAAAATTTTTGCGAAAGGAGGACTTTATGAATCGCCGTGATTTTCTAAAAGCCGCAGGTATGGGCGCCGCCTCGCTTACAATGCCGCCATCCCTGCTTGCCGCCGCGGACAAAACCGCAGACCAGATTCTCGAGAAGGCTGACGCCCGCATTGAAAAGCACCGCAAAGGTAATGCGGCCTTGAGGCTTCTCGGACCGGATGGTAAGCCGCTGGATGCTTCTTTGGAAGTTAACATCGCCCAGACTAAGCACAAATTTCTCTTTGGGTGCAATATCTTCAAGTTAAAAAAGTGTAGAACGCCCGAGGACAATGCCGCCTATGAAAAGCACTTCGCTGCGATGCTGAATTTCGCAACCTTGCCTTTCTACTGGTGGAATTACGAGCGTCAGCAGGGAAAACCCGATGATGCTCGCACTGATGAAATTATCCGCTGGTGCAAGGCCCAAAACATAACAACCAAGGGCCATCCCCTCGCCTGGAACTGGGGCGAGCAAAAATGGCTGCCCGAAGAACCCGAAGCAGCCATGCAGCTCCAGCTCAAACGAATCGAGCGTTGTGTTGGCCTGTTCAAAAACGATATCGACATCTGGGACGTCGTCAACGAAGCGACGCATTACGATCGGCCTAACGCCAAACAGAATGCTCCGAAGTTGACCGAGGCCATACGCAAAATGGGAGTCGGGGAATATGTCCGCCAGGCATTCAAGGCCGCACGCAAAGCCAATCCCAATGCGACGCTGCTCATCAACGACTACCGAACCGATCCTGCCTACCCCGACAAAGTGATTTCCAAGCTCGTAGATGATCAGGGCAAAGCGCTTTACGATGTCATTGGTATCCAGTCACATATGCACGGAGGTTGCTGGCCGGTCAAAAAAACATGGGAAGTCTGCCAAATATTCGCTAAGGCAATTTAAGTTTTCGTGTACCGTTTTCCGATATGGTATGCATGAATACATATCCTATAGAATTAAGACAGCG
>VRUL01000034.1:50000-55879 GCA_019456145.1 Planctomycetota bacterium | reverse complement strand
TGCTGTCACAGCATCATGGCATAGGCCAGTCTGATACGGCATTTCACCAGATAGCCGGTGGCTCCGATCAAAAACCAAGGAAAAGGGCCAAAGCAAATAAAGTTACCGCAAAGACTAAAGCGGAAAAGGCCATTCCACTTGATGACGGCACAGGCACTGGTGATGATCTGGAAGAGTTCAACCGTTAACAACTGAGTCGAAGATTTTTAAACATTTTTCCGGGCAGGTATTTTCACCAGCCCGGAAACTCCTCTTTTCGTTCCAGGCAGGCTCGTCGCTTGCCTGGACTTTTTTACAGCTTGCTGCAATAATCCCTATTATTTCCAACATATCCATACAGGTACGTAGTAACCGCAACTGAGAATGCGTAGCATCCGCCATTGATTTATACTTTAATCCTGCCGAAGTTAATAGTGTCACAATGAAGGATTGCTGAGTTCAAAAAATAACTTTGTTGATAGTTTCACTTTTTCATTCCGGGCAGGCTCGTTGCTTGCCCGGACTTTTTTTGATATCTGGTTGTAACCACTACTGTTTTCTTTCCTCTCAATATGTTTGTGCTGGTGCATACAATCCGCCATTAACTCCATGTTTAGTTTTACGAAGATATAGGTATAAGCTGTCTAATAGTTCGTTGAGGTTTTTTTTGCCTTTGAAATTGGCTTTATTCCGTCTTCGCCAGAGGCTACGCCGCGATAAATTGGCTTTGTATTGGGTTTGTTTTGTCATTATATTGGCTTAAATTGGGTTCGTTTGGGTTCGTTTTGGGTTCGTTTTTCCCACTCCACCAAGTGTCCATTATTTCATATTCCTTTGTTAATACCTTACTTACGTTCATTTGACTTTTTCTGAAATTGGGTTCGTTTTGCATAAAAAGGTTATAATTGGTTGACAATCTGGGCAAAATAGGCGGTTTGTTCGAGATGGCGGCGGAATTTGGGGTGTTACGGCGGTTTGCGTAGTTTGTAGATGGTAGTTCGTAGTTCATTGTTCGTAGATAGTTAATAGTTCTTTGTTCGTAGTTCATAGCTATTGCCAAATAATGGCTTTTTTGCGTGTCCAGCACGAAATTACGGCAGCAGCCTATTTTGTGCGGGACGACTCGTGCGGTTCTCCGCAATAAATTAGTATTTAGTATCTCGTATTTAGTATATAGCCGGTTGAGGGTGTCCACCGCACACTTTTTCGAAAACAAAGGCCGGCATTGTTTATTGACCACAGAGCTCACAGAGAAGTATTATGGCTAAAAAATACGAACTTACAAATATAGACTAATTTGTCGTGCCCTGCTGGGCTTTTCGTGGGCCGCTGGCCCTACATCTTCTGCTATTTCTATGGCTGTATGTATTATACCAAACTCCAGCGGAATGTTCAATAAAAATATAACTTTTTTTACCACAGATTGCGCAGATTTTTAACCAAAGATTACACCGATTTTTAACAGCGGATTTATAGTGATTTATTGCCACGAAAAGGCACAAAATGCACAAAAGACGACCAAAAAGTGCTTTATTAGGCACAGATTTCACAGATTTTTAACTACAGATACCCGATTACATAGGCACAAGTTGCGCAAATTATTATGGATTACAGGTGGGTGGAGATTCCAGCCGGGGGAAGGAAAAAGTGAGAAGGGAAAAGGGAGAAGAAAAAAAACATCTGGGTCCCTGACATATAAATGATGAATGATTAATGATTAAATAAGACGTCTGGATCCCTGCCTACTGCATGCAGGAAGGATTTGTCAGGTGATTAGTTTAAATAAGACGTCTGGATCCCTGCCTAACAAATGATTAAATAAGACGTCTGGATCCCTGCCTACTGCATGCAGGGATTCAGGATTCGGGATTCGGGATTCGGATTCAGGGCTGGATGTTATTTTTTTTAGTTTTATTTTGATATTTGCCTTATTTTCCCCTCCATGCTATCATTCCCAAAAATCGGGCTAAAAAAAATCTATGGAGAAAACAGCGAAATGGCGGTTTTCCAAAAATATTTTCGTTAGGGATAATCATGGCAAAACGCAAGAAGCGGACTAAGAAACCTATCGAGCAATATAACCACAAAGACAAACAGCGGCTAAATAACCCCCCTGTGGGACTGGTTACACCTGATACGGACAAAGATACAGGCAAAAAGAAAGAATATCAGTACGATCCGCATCTTGACCCATCTCTGCAATGGGCAGGCAAAGCAGAGCATACATCCTTTGAGGTCCCAACTGTTTCTCTGCACGTTCACGAGCGAATAGACCCTAAAACTATCATCGATGCTGTCAGGAAAAGAAATGGTCCCCAGCAAACACAAATGTTTTTTCAGTTTCCAGAAGAAAATCCACCGCT
The DNA here is from genome assembly GCA_019456145.1 of Planctomycetota bacterium. Taxonomy (GTDB): domain Bacteria; phylum Planctomycetota; class Phycisphaerae; order Sedimentisphaerales; family Anaerobacaceae; genus CS2-K091. Next base: position 53,537 of record VRUL01000034.1, on the reverse strand, counting down.
GCGGGATGCGATACAATTTTACAAGCACGCCCACAACTGGTCTAACCGACTTATTGCAGGGGATAGTCTTTTAGTGATGAACTCTCTGCTGGAAAAAGAAGGTCTGGCCGGTCAAGTCCAGATGGTCTATATCGACCCGCCTTACGGTATTAAATACGGCAGCAACTTTCAGCCGTTCGTAAATAAGCGTGAGGTCAAGGACGGTAAAGATGAAGATTTGACCGCTGAGCCAGAAATGGTCAAAGCTTTCCGAGATACATGGGAACTTGGCATTCATTCTTATCTGACATATTTGCGAGACCGTTTGCTTTTGGCAAAAGAACTATTAACGGAATCCGGCTCATGCTTCGTTCAGATTTCCGATGAAAACCTTCATCTTGTTAGAAACCTTATGGACGAGATATTTGACAGTGATAATTTTGTGGCAGTTGTTTGTTTTACAAAAACTGGTGGATTTCAATCTACGCTCTTAGATGGTGTCTTTGACTTAATATTATTTTACGCTAAAAATAAGACGGAATGTAAATATCGCCAACTCTTCATTGATAAAGAGCTTTCAAGAAGTGGCTTAAGTAATTACCCTTATTTGGAATTACCAGACGGCAAAACAAGAGCGATAACTAAAGAAGAAAAAGAAAATCCTGATTTAATCCGAAGGTCGGTTCGGCTTTTTGGCTTACACGCACTTACAAGCCAAGGAAGTTCTAAAGAACCTCAACCGTTTGAGTTCGAGGGTAAAACTTGGAATCCCAAACCAAATGAACATTGGAAAACAAAATACCCGGACGGATTAGAGAGGTTGGTGAAAGCTGGTCGAATTGGTACAACAGAAAATAGAATTGGCTACATACGATACTACGATGATTTTCCAGTTGTACCCTTATCAAATGTTTGGACGGACACAAGGGGGGAAATGGATATTAGATATGTAGTCCAAACCACAGAAAAAGTTATTCAACGCTGTATCCTTATGACCACTGACCCTGGTGACTTGGTATTTGACCCGACCTGCGGTAGCGGCACGACTGCTTATGTAGCTGAGCAGTGGGGGCGACGTTGGATTACCTGCGATACTTCCCGTGTGGCACTTACACTTGCAAAGCAGCGTTTAATGACAGCCCTTTTCGGTTATTATGAGCTTGCCCACGAAAGCGAAGGTGTCGGCAGCGGCTTCAAATACAAGAACGTCCCGCACGTTACACTCAAATCAATTGCAAATAACGAACCACCGGCAGAGGAAACGCTTTACGATCAGCCAAATGTTGATAATTCCAGAGCGAGGGTAACAGGTCCATTTACTGTAGAGGCTGTCCCGGCTCAGGCAGTTAAACCTCTGGACGAGATTGAAGAACAGCCCCAAAGCGATCAATCAATTGCCCGCTCTGGTGAGACACTTCGCCAGTCTGAGTGGCGCGACGAACTTCTAAAAACAGGTATCCGAGGCAAAGCAGGCCAGAGGATTAAGTTCTCGCGTGTAGAGCTGATGGGCGGTGTACGCTGGCTTCATGTAGACGCCGAAACCAAAAGCGAAAAACCGGAGCGGGTGGTTATTTCTTTTGGCCCTGAACATCAGCCGCTTGAGCAAAGACAAGTTGCCTTAGCGATTGAAGAAGCCCAGCACCTGGTCCCAACTCCTAAAATTGTTGTCTTTGCAGCATTTCAGTTTGACCCGGAAGCAGCCAAAGATATTGATGAGACTGACTGGCCCGGAGTTACGCTGTTAAAGGCTCAAATGAACGCTGATCTGCTCACTGATGATTTGAAAAAGAAGCGGTCGAGCAATGAAAGCTTCTGGCTTATTGGCCAGCCTGATGTAAAACTCGAAACAATCGCAAAAGGCGAAGATGCTGGTAAGTACAAAGTAGAAATGCTTGGCTTTGATTATTACAACACGAGAACAGGCAATATTGACTCCGGTGGAACGGATAAGATTGCTATGTGGATGCTCGATACGGACTACGATGGCAGAAGTATATATGCACGACAGGTTTTTTTCCCGATGGCTGGTGAAAAAGAAGGCTGGGCAAGATTAGCCAAGAACTTGAAAGCCGAAATTGATGAGGAGCTTATAGAGGCTTATCGAGGTACTATTTCTCTGCCGTTTGTGGCTGGCGATAATAAACGCATAGCTATAAAAATCATAGATGACAGAGGCATTGAGAGCTTGCGCATTATGGAGCTTACCTAATGGGACAGGCCAAAATCGACCACCTGATAATCAATTCACCTTACGAGGAACCGAAATACCACTGGTTCTACGAGCGGGAAAAAAGAACCTTTGATAAAAGAGAAGGCCGCCGTCCTGCCGGTTATGTGGTTGCCACGCCGGATTCAAAGTCTTTTGATGATCCTGGTATTTTTGTATCACTGCCGCTGGTCAATCAAATCCGATCACGTGTAAAAACCTGGCGGGAAAAAGGGTATGCAGGGATTACCGGAATAACAAAGCGCCTTTTAGAGCACTGGTTTGATAAAAACCAACGTGAATATCCGTTTTTTTACTGCCAGCTCGAATCGATAGAAACACTTATCTGGCTTATTGAAGCACCAGCTTCTGAAAAGGTAGGTATTGATATATCGAAAGATGGCGACTTAGTACGTCTATGCTCAAAGATGGCCACCGGCTCCGGAAAGACTGTTGTTATGGCGATGCTTATAGCGTGGCAGGTGCTTAATAAGGTTATATATCCACAGGATAGAAGATTCTCAAAGTATATTTTGGCTATAGCACCTGGTCTTACAGTAAAAGAGCGGCTCAAAGTTTTACAGCCCTTCGGCAAGGGAAATTATTATGATGAGTTCGGCGTTGTGCCAGCAGGTTTAATTGAAAAATTACGTCAGGGCAAAGTCCGCATTCTCAATTGGCACAAGTTAGGCTGGGAGTCCGAAGAACAGATTGCCAGAAAACGAAGCGTTGACAAACGCGGTGTTAAAAGCAATGAAGCCTATGTACGAGAAGTATTGGGCGATATGTCTAAGGCCAAAAATATAGTTGTGATAAATGATGAGGCCCACCACGCCTGGCGCGTCAATGTCGAAGCGGTTGGGAAATATAAGCGAATGCGGGATATGAAGGATAGTGCTGAAGAAGCAACTATTTGGGTAGGTGGACTTGACAGAATCCATAAAGCACGTGGTGTTCTCAACTGCTTTGATTTCTCAGCCACTCCTTTTGCTCCATCCGGTAAGCGGACTTCCGAAGGAACGCTTTTCGGCTGGGTAATTAGTGATTTCGGTCTGAACGATGCGATTGAGTCCGGCTTGGTAAAGACACCTCGTGTTGTTGTCAGAGACGATGCCTTACCGGATACACAAACTTTTAAGTCCAAACTTTATCATATTTATCAAGACTCAACTGTGAAAGATGACATAAACCGCAAGGCAGAGCCACAAGAACCGCTTCCCGACTTGGTGATAAACGGGTATTATCTTTTGGGGATTGACTGGTTAAAGACAGCAGAAAATTGGAAAGAATCGGGTCAGCTAACACCGCCTGTAATGATTTCTGTTGCTAATACAACATACACAGCCGCTCGA
>VRUL01000034.1:0-45000 GCA_019456145.1 Planctomycetota bacterium | reverse complement strand
ATCTTTTCATATTTAATGCCATCAATCATCATCTCATGCAAAATAGTGATAATCTCAGCAGAAACTTTATCCATAAACTGCTGCGGATTTATGAAAACAAACTCAATCTTTCCGGACTCAAGCAATATCCTGTAAATAGTATCACGTGTCAGTCGTGTTTTGCTTTGGATATAAGAGAGTATATCAGGTATAAAGTTTATCTCTTTAGATAAATCCTTTTTTGATTCGGCTGTCAGTTGTGCCTTAACCGCCTTTTTATCTATCGTAATATCAGCCTTGCTTCTTATCAGCATGGGCTTTGTTATTTTAATATTTTTTATTTTCTTACTTGCAAGCCTTATCAATTCATCCGTATCATAATCAACGCTGTATCGAGTCTTATTTTTTATTTTATCCCAAAGTAGTTTGAAATTTTCATCAAGCTGTAAATTCTTCTGTAGTTTTATTTGTTTTCTTTTGTGCTTGTCTTTGATCCTTCCCCCATCGAATTTTACACCACATTCATCCTCTATTTCAGACTGCAAAGTTCTCGCAAAATCTTCGTAATGTTCATTAGCAGTAACGGTAAGAACATTTATATTTTCATCAAAAATCCTTTTGCCTTCCTGATTAACGGGAAGCCTCATACCTCGGCCTATTTCCTGTCTTTTTTTAAGATTCGATTGTGTCTCATTAAGAGTACAAATCTGGAAAACGTTTGGATTGTCCCATCCTTCACGCAGCGCCGAATGAGAAAAGATAAAACGCAACGGCTCGTTGATATCCAATAACTTTTCTTTATTCTGCATAATAAGGTGATAAGCAGAATCGTCGTCCTTGCTGTCTCGGCCTTCGCTTGAATCCTTCCAATTTCCCTTTTTATCCTGTGCAAAATATCCATCATGCACCTGCTCGGCCTTGTAATTCAGCAATCCTTTATACTTGTCTTGTTTTCTTATTTTTTCGTAAAGCTCTTCAAACCATTTGGCAATTTTACCCTTAATAGCGCTTCCATTCTCGTAACTGCGGTAATTTGCCACACGGTCAATAAAGAACAAGGTTAAAACTTTTATCCCCTTTTCCTTTAATCGTTTCTCTTTATCAAAATGGTTTTTAATTGTACTTTCTAACTGGAATTTCATTATCTCATCAGTGAGCCCACCTTGCTTCTGGCCGACATTAAGAGTTACACCATTAGTAAAAGTGACGCTATCTCTATCCAGCTCACTTAAAATAAATCCGTCTTTATATAAAGCCCTGCTGTTTGATTTTTCGTAAAGATCATCGCCAATTTTAACATTTACATCCTTTTTAATAACGCCTGCTTTTGTTTTAACGGCTATTCGCAGTTTTGCGATTATTCTATTTTTTTGAGGATTTATGCGCCTTACCTCTATGAAAGCCTCGTTGAAATTATCCGCCTCTGTTATTCCGTCAACCTCAATTCTTTTTACAAGGCCAAGGTCATAAGCTGTTACGGGATCAAGCCGGTATACTTCATTATATTTTACTGTATGCGTTGCCGAATATCTCAGCGTACATAATGAATTGAGATTTTCTATCGCGGCTCTTCTTATCTCTGTTTCCATATTCTGTGGTTCATCGACAATAACAATGGGATTAGTCGCACTGATAAACTCAGCCGGCACTCCCCAGTCACTTTCCTGATAGAATATATTACCTGCCCTTGCGAACTGGTCTATATTCATTACCATAATCTGAAGAGTATTTGTCGTTGCAAAGTTTCGAGAAAGCCCTCTTTTCTTAGGATCAAATAGATAAAAATCAGGGCGTATATTATAAATAATTTCGAAATGATCTTTTGTTATCTGAAGGTTCTTTAAAGCGCCTTCTTTTATCGCAAGGCTGGGTACAACAATAATAAACTTCTTAAAACCGTATTTTTTGTATAGTTCGTGAATTGTTCTTATATAGACATAGGTCTTTCCCGTTCCCGTCTCCATCTCCAAAGAAAAATGAAAACCGTTAAGTTTTTCGGATTTTTCAATACCATTTCTATTCTGAATGTCCTGAAGATTATTTAATATTGTTTCTTCATCAAGGATTAAATTATTAGCTACTACACTTAAAAATGAACCGCTTACAGACGTGGCTTTTGCAAAGGCAAAATCACTTGCTCCGGCAGGTTGACCGGAAAATAAATCAACCGCAGAGTTTTTTGCCTCTAACTGATATTCCTGATTTGCGTCAAATTGTAGCTTCATATTATCTTAAACTCTATTTTTTCCGCTTCCATTTGTAAGGCAGTGTTAGTCTTTAGCTGGTCATTTCCCTTAAAAGCGATATCAAGACAGGTAAACTTCTCTGGTTTTTCCTTCAATATCCTATCAACTAGTTTCTTTGTGATTTTATCCGCAAGGCAAACAATCTCATCACCGTCAGCAAGGCTGTAATAATCAATTGACTCAAAGGTTTTCTTATCGGCCTTTACATTTAAATCGAATCTGCTGTTTTTCAATACTGTTTCATAGAGCATATCTTCAGAAGCGGAACCTTTTTTTGTATTGTCAACGAACATTTTAATCTGCTCTTTTAATTCACCAGCAGTCTTTATGTTCTCTCGCCACTGTTTGAAATTGCTATGGTCCAATTTGAATACTTTAAATCCTAAATCAAGTTTGTTTTTATCAAAGTCGAGCTTACCTTCATATTCCTTTTTTATTTTCTTTGCTGATCTACGGATTCTTTCTTTGCCAATATCAGAGATTGTCTTGAAACCGGCTTTGATAGCATTCTTGCCTGTTTGATTTTCCCGGTCGCACGGTTCAGGCAATTGAACACAAATAAATCTTCGGTTGGATTTAGTTTCGTTGTTAATTACATATACAGCGTGAGCTGTGGTGCACGATCCTGCAAAAAAGTCAAAAACAGTGTCATTTGGATCAGTACACAATCCAATCAAGTAAGCTAATAGGTTTACTGGTTTAGGTCTTTCAAAAAACTCTCCACCCATGAGCTTTGTCAGTTCCTTTGTGCTTTTAGATACGGTTCCAAAGCCATCAAGTATTGAACTTGGTGTTATCTTTGATTTGTTTTTAATACATTTAAGTTTTCCGGTGCTAGTGAAGAAAAATTCCTCAACTAGTTGGCCTTTAGTGTCATATACTGGGCCAGAATTACTAAAGTAAGCTTCCATTTGGTCACGTTGGGTCCAGCCTGATCGTAATGTTATTGGATATTTAGTTTTTCCATCTTCAACAATAAATTTTCCATTTATCAACTCAACTGTTTCTATTTCCCCCCACTTTCCAGAGAAGCGAGTGCCATCTTTTGCTTCACACCTAATTCCATTTGGGAAGTCAAAATCACTGGATGGATTTCCCTTAGAAATACGCTTAAGAGCACCGGCAATAATTATACCACCATCAGGGTTGCTGAAATTTGGATATAAATTTTTTTCCATTTTTGTATAAACAAGTACATACTCGTGATACGATGCTATTAAACCCTGTTGTTGACTATGACGAGTGTTCCAGACAAATTCACCTGCATAAGATTTTGGTCCAAAGATGTCATCAAGAAGTAATCTCAGGTGAAATGCCTCATTTTCGTCTATGCTTGCTAACATAATACCATCTGGACTCAAGAGATTTTTTGCAATGAAAAGACGCGTATACATCATTGAAAGCCAGTTGGAATGAAAATGTCCACTGTCTTTACTGTTCTTTCGCCAGAAACCATCCTTTATTAAAAAACCTTCATAGTCCTTTATACCTGCCCTCTGCTGATAATCTTCTTTTTCTTCTTTGAACCGGTCGGGATAGATAAAGCTGTCATTACCCGTATTATAAGGAGGATCGATATAAATCATCTTTATTTTGCCGTAATAATTTTTCTGCAGAACTTTTAAAACTTCAAGGTTATCACCTTCAATAAAGATATTTTCAGTATTGTCGAAATCTATTGATTCCTTACGGCATGGTTTTAATGTTGCTGTCGTTGTTTCCTTGATATGTCTGAAGCAATCAGTTTTTCCCGCCCAGTTAAGACCGTATCGTTCATTATCTACGTCAAATTCATCGCCGAGAAGTTTCTTTAAGGTTTCAAAGTCAATTCGTCCGTCTTTTACTATCTGTGGGAAGATTTCTTTAAGACGTGCGATACTATCCAGCTTTATATCCTTACTTGCAGGTTCAACACTTTTAACCTTCTTCTTCGCCATTTAGCTATTCTCCAAATATCCTTTTTAGCCTGATTTTTGGGAATGATAGCATGGAGGGGAAAATAAGGCAAATATCAAAATAAAACTAAAAAAAATAGCGTCCAGCCCTGAATCCGAATCCCTGCATGCAGTAGGCAGGGACCCAGATGCCTTATTTAAACAAATTATCATTAATCATTCATCATTAATCATTTATACGGGGACCCAGACGCCTTTATTCCACTACTTCTTGTGAATTTTTCAAAAAATGTTCGATTTTCATTGAACATTCCGGGATAGTTTGGTATAATTATAACATGTAGACATGTTTAGTCTCTAATTGTTGGTTCGTAGTCTTTAGCCATAAGGCTTCTCTGTGTGCTCTGTGGCTTGATTATTAGTACCGAAAGCGGAGAACCGCAAGTCGTAAGCTGCTGCGCAGCAAGGACATAGGGCCAGCCAGCCCACCCAATTTTAATCATTCGTAAAGGTGTTTTGTATATGTTCTATACGCAATATTTATCCGCCTCTGGCGGACGCTATACGCTATTTTCTCCCACGCTACATGCTGCGCAAACCGCCTATCCAGCCCAGATTGCCAGCCAATTATAACCTTATTTGAGAAAACGAACCCAATTTCAGAAAAAGTCAAATGAACGTAACCGATTTATTAACAAAGGAATATGATAAAAAGGACACTTGGTGGAGTGGGAATAACGAACCCAAAACGAACCCAATCAAAGCCAATTCAAACCCAATTCTTGTCCGCCATCAGTGTGGCGGGTCAGAGGCAATATAATGCTGAACTTGAAGATTAACACCCGGCGTGATGGATTTAGAAAATCTTTTTATATACGTGGCAGTAAGGGGTCTTGCCGGTCTTTTGGTAATAGTCCTGGTGATATAGCTCAGCCGGCCAGAATATTTTTGCGGGAACTACCCGGGTCTTTACATCGAAGCCTTTTTTCTTTAGCTCCCCGACCAGTCTTTGAGCAACCTTTTGCTGCTGTTTGTCAAGAAAGAAAATGGCAGAGCGATACTGGATTCCTATATCGGGGCCCTGGCGGTTTAGCTGTGTGAAGTCATGGGTTTCAAAGAAGAGTTTGGCAAGTTTCTGGTAAGTAGTTTTAGCAGGGTCAAAAACGACCTCGACGGCCTCTGCGTGGCCGGTCCTGTCTGTACAGACCTGTTTATAGGTTGGATTGTCGAGCTTGCCGCCGGTATAGCCTACAGTGGTCGAGATGACGCCGGGGGCATTTTTAAAATGATATTCTGTTCCCCAAAAACAGCCAGACGCGAATATTGCTTTTTGATTTTTCTGCTTTTGGGGCGGGACAAAGTCCATCGAGACCGAATTTACGCAATGTCGAGTGTTCTTCGATGTATATTTCTCACCCAAAAAGACATGGCCCAAATGCGCATCACATTTTGCGCAGAGAATCTCAGTGCGTACACCATCGGCGTCCGGTAGACGCTTGACTGACTGTCCGATTTGGTCGTCAAAGCTGGGCCAGCCACATTCAGACTTAAACTTCGAGGACGATTCGAAAAGCTCGGCTCCACAACGCCTGCATGTGTAAGCGCCTTTTTCGAAATGTTTATCATATTTGCCGCTGAAAGGCGGCTCTGTTCCTTTGTGAATGATAATGCGCTCTTCTTCGGGAGTTAGCTTATTGTACATCTTTTTCTCCTTCGAAAACAAAATTCCATCAAGGAAAAAGTCTGCTATCCTTTGCAGTGCACCTATTATATTACCCGTAAATATGATTTGCCGGTCATTAGCCGGATTCTCAACGGGCAACGACAGGAAGACACGAGTCAATCCACTACCAGCGGCAATGAGGACAAGCAATATCAGTAACAGCCATTGTCTTTTTGGAAAACCATTCTTCATCTTCATCTTCTGGCACCTCATTACGTTTGCAATTGTATCTCCAATTTTATATATTTATACACATAATTCAAGCGGACAGTTCGCAAATAAGATAGTTTAACAGAAGGAATCTGAGCCTATACCCTTTAAATCGGATTTTCCGGGCTTATGCACATTACAATAATTCGTGTACATCTGTGCTGTGAAGGGGCCTTTTGATTATTGGAGGTAAATAAGATTCTGGGATTAGAGGCATTTGGCAGTAAGGATTGAACTGTCTTTTGTACAAAAGGCCTATCCCGGGAGAGTTTTTTTTTGATTATGACGGAAATTAATTCTCGATATCACCTATAATGATATACGAGCAAAAAGCGGAATCGGTTTATGATACGATTTGAGTGCAAGAAGTGCAGGTGCAAGTTGGTAGCCTCTGAAAAGGAAGCCGGAGGACAGATGAAGTGCCCGAATTGTTTCGCTGCATGGATTATTCCCGAACCGACATATATCAAGGTACGTGAACACGTGCGCTCAAAAAAGCGTCAGCAATCTTCTACTGATCCAAGTTCCAAATCAAAAGAGGCTAAAGAGCAATCCACAGAAGGGAGCCGTGAATACTTCGATGATGATATACCTGAAGATAGTCCGGGTTTTTTCGATATAAGGTTTAATGAGAGCGCTCTTTATTCAATGACTTTCTCATTCCTTTTGTTGTTTATGCTCGACGATGGCATGCGTCAAGATATGTATGCTTTTATCCGGCGTTTGTGTGGCGCAAGCGGCTTGGCTGCTGCTTTGGGTATACTGTTTTTTTTCGCGCCTTTTGGATTGGGCATGGCACTTTGTGTTTTTCATGCTTTCAGCAAAAGGATTAAGTCTTCCTTTGAAAAGGTGTTGATACTTTTCTTTGCAGTAACCATTAGCTCGGGGACGGGCATCTATATTGGCTGGTACATCGTGCGCGGCGGCGGGAGTTTATGGTTGATCCTTTTTGGGATCTGGAACTTAGTTTATAGTGGACTATTGATTTATCAGTTCGAAAGTATCGTTTTAACAGAAAGAGATTTTGACGTGGTGTATATCAGCGGGCGAAATGCGACTATCGGCGAAATTATACTAAGCTCATTATCGGCCACGGCGATTCTGCTGTGCTGTGAATACCTGATGAGATTCGACTGGATAATAAGCTATTCAATCTGCATCACTTATACAACAAGTCTGGACAGGCAAATCCAAAGGCTATTAGCAAGGGAATAATGGTCTCTTGACGACCGATTGAACTGTTGGATGATATTAGTGCCCTTTTTTTCGAAGTGATATATTTATTGAACGATAGCACAACCAAAGTTATGATGATATTATGGCCGCTATAAGAAGAGAGCAGAATAAAATCAAAGAAACTTTAGGGCAAGCAGATGAGGTCCATGCGGCAATTGATTACGGGATTGATATAGAGATGCTTATTGACAATATTAACAGATATCCCGGGAGAGAGTATTTTTGATTATGGCTGAAATCAATTTGATAGACAAAATCCTTCTCAATCGTTATAATGTTTATACAAAGGAGGCTTTCATTTATGATACGGCTTAATTGCAGTAACTGCGGTCAAAAGATAAAAGCCGACGACAGGTATGCAGGCAAGCGTGTTCGCTGTCCCAAGTGCAAGAGTCCTCTGCAAGTCCCCCAAACTGAGGGCGTAGCAAGCTCGGGTGAAACGAGTATTATCAAATTCCGGTGCCCGAACTGCCAGCAAAAGATTGGTTTGTCACCGGATTATGCCGGCAAAGTGGTCGCGTGTGCGAAATGCAAACATCGTCTTCGAGTTCCGCAAGGGCCAAGCAAGCCGGTGCAACCTCAAGTGCCAGAAGAATTGGCGACTGGCGGGGTTGTGGGAGAACAGCCTTTTGCAGATGATGGCGGGTCGGCTGATTTAGGTGACATGAATGATCTGCTTCAGTTAGAGGCCAGTGCGCCTGCAGTCGAAGATCCTTTTCAACTGAGCCCATTAGAGGGACCCGGCGATGCGAGTGGAGCAGAATCATCTGCAAGCCAATTCCCAACAAGACCGTCTTTTTCGACCGAGGGCGGAGAAGAACGGAAGAAGAGCAAGCTGGTGGTTCCCATTGTTATCGTGGCTGTTTGCATCGTGGTGGTTGTGATTGGATATGTGGCCGTGAAAAGTTTTATTGGCAGCTTTATGAGCAGTTTAGATACTACTGAAATTCAGGCTGACGCCAACTTTGATGAAGTGCAGCAGTTCACCGAGGAATATATAGCGCTGCTGGCTGATGGGGATATCGAGACAGCAATAGAAAAGCTTAGTCCCGAAGTGAAGGCGACTACCGGTAAGGAGCAAATCGAGAGTTTGGCGAAGCTGGTAGGCAAGAGCGAGAGAGTCGAATTGAAAATGGTATCGGCACACTTCGAGGCGAGACCTGCGGGAAATCAATACTATCTTTTGTATAAGCTGAGCTACGAGGAAGGCATACAGGTCTTTATCGCTTCTGTTCGCCAAGTTGATATGGGATTCAGAGTTGACGGGATAGCGGCGGAAGGGACACTGGGCCAGACGGAGGTAATAGGGCCACAAAGCTTTCTTGAATTATCGGAGATGGCGGCGAAGTCCGAATTGCCCGACTTAGAGGATATTGGTGATTTGGTTGCAAAAAGCTTTTGCGGTATCATCGTGTTCCTGCTTATCATTTATCTGATTCAATTTATTTCGTTGTGGTTTATATTTGAGAAAGCCGAACAACCGGGCTGGGCGGCGATAGTTCCTTACTATAATATGTGGGTACTGGCCGAGGTTGGTGATAAATCCGGCTGGGTAGGGCTTGGAGCTTGCTTCGCTGGCACCATTACAGCAGTTGTTAGTCTTGCCATTCCTATAGTTGGCTCTTGTGCCCTTCCAGTAGGCCTCATAGCACAGATAGTACTTTGGATAATGATATCAATGGGTGTAGCGAACCGTTTCGGGCGTAGCATTCTATTTGGGATAGGGCTGTTACTTTTGCCGTTTATCTTCTATCCTATTCTGGCATTCAGCCGGGATTAGGGTCATTGTATGAAAAATCCCGGCCAGAGAACGGAGGGAAGTTGAGAACAGCAAATTCTCCGTGGTATTTTTTTGCGGCTTTGTCATATGCTTTTGCGGCGTCGGTTTTGTTTTTGTAGTATCCGAGGTGAATTCGTTTTCGATTGCATACGATAGCGGCCCGCCATAGGCCCTTTTCCTTAGCGAACCACACGCCCTTATATCCAGAGCGGGGATTTCGCTTTTTTGAGTTCCATGCGTTCTGTGCGATGGTGGCGGGGCGGAGGTTTGCTTTTCGATTGTCGAGGCTTAAGCCGTTTATGTGGTCAATAACGTATCCTTCGGGGACATTGATGAGCATTCGGTGCATCAGGACGCGTGAGTATTTTCCGTTGGGCAGGCGTTTGGAGCGTTCAGCGGGGAGGCTTGGGGTGTATTTCTGAAATGGCAGCAGTTTTGGGGGCGGGTTCGAGGATGCCTAACCGCCATGGGATTCGGCCGTAGGATTTTCTTAACCGCTGAGGATCAGCGACTCCCTGGAAGAGAAATCGCAGATTGTCAGGGTCGACTTCCAGTTTCTCATTGTATCCTGCGCGGAGCAATTCGCCGTGGCTTATTACGTCGGTCCAGCGTTCTGAGGGGTGGCGGACATTGAGCATCGATGCAAATGATTTTTCTTTGCCGGCAGCAAGGGGAGTCCAGACACCGTCGAGGCGGTCGGCGAGATAAGCCTTGTAGTATCGCCAGCCATGACCATTTTGAGCTTCAATCAGGGTCAGGTATTTGTTCGAGCCTTTGAGGCGATACGTGTGGCTGGCTTCGAAGACGTCGGCTTCGAGGGCGAGAACGGGCGTCGACCATCCTGCTGGGAACTGCGCTAAGGTGGTCTCTGCTCGCCACATCTTTCCGTTGAGGGAAGTAAAGAACAGGTGCGCCTTTGCATCATCGCAGATGACCCAGAAGTCGAGCCATGCGTTTATGTTTGCCGGTTTGGTTTTGAAAAGGGGTGTCAGGCTGCTCCACGAATCAGGGGAGGTAATATCGGTTGTCGAGGAGAAAGCCGGCTGATACTTTGGCTCCCAAGTGTCGTCAGAGGCCTGGCATATAAGATACCATTTCTTGTGGGGCGTGAAGTAAAATACGTGCGGGGCACAAAAGTAGCCGGGATGGCATTTTAGGACCTGCTGGGGGGTTGTTTTGGCCTGGGGCCAATTTTCAAAGGTCAGATAGATAATCGCGTGGCTTCGCTTTAGGCCGCGAACCGTGCAGAACAGATGCCACCTGCCCTTGTACCGGACAATTGAGGGGTCCTTTACCGAAATCCATTTTTCGCCATCGACCTCTATCGGCTCAAGCACCGGGGGGCCGGCAAACCATCTGAAGCTGCCGGTGGAAAAGTCGTTGTTAAGGGTTGCAACCAAAGCTCGGGCCTGAACTGCATAAAGAGCGGAACACGAAACCATAATAATGATGATTTTTGTACGATTGACCATATTGCCGGGCTCCTTATCAAATGAGCGATTGTTTGCAATATTATTGTCACAGATACGTTGGAAGGCAAGCTGATTTTTCTGTTGCCCGGAAGGTAATAACTCTGGTAGGATTCTCACAGTAGGGGAGCTAACAGGGACAGTATTGTTTTAAAGGAGCAATGGTATGAAACGCATTTTTGCACTTCTGGGAATTGGGGTAGTATTAGCGGTGAGCGGTTGTTCCGGCTCAGGGAATCAAGGGGCAGGAGAGGGCGGGAAACTGGATATTTATTTTCTGGATATGGTTGGGGGCGCATCGACTCTGATAGTGACACCGGCGGGCGAGTCGGTCCTTATCGACACAGGTTCGCTGGAGCCGAAACACCGCGATGCCGACAGGATACATCAGGCGTGCAAGGATGCGGGGCTCGCGAAAATCGACTATCTGGTCACTACGCATTTCGATGTTGACCACTACGGAGGTATATTAGAGCTGTCCAAACGGATTCCAATCAAACGCTTTATCGACAACGACACGCCGGCGAAAGATATCAGTAAGCGCCAGAGGTTCCAACAGCTCAATCCGCTGTACGAGGAGGCCACAGGAGGAAAGACTAAACTGCTGAGCGCAGGTGAAGATATTCCGTTGAAGAATGTGACGAAAGGAAAGAGGGGGGCTGTCAGGATCCATTGTGTGGCGTCTCAAAAACGAGTTGAGGGCTTTGATGGGGACGTCGATGCGGCGGTCGAAGGATTCGAGATGGACAGAGCGGACACTTCGAACAATGCAGGGAGCATCGCGTTGGTTTTGACCTACGGCAAGTTCAAGTTTTTTGCCGGCGGTGATATTACGCTGAACGTTGAGCATCACCTGGCTCATTCGGTCAACCGTATCGGCAAGGTTGACCTTTACCAGGTTACACATCACGGGCTTGACCGAAGTAATAATCCTTTGCTGCTGGCGGCGCTTAGTCCGACGGTATGCGTTGCGATGAACGGACCGAGAAAAGGGGTCCAGCCGAGGACGTTCGGGGTTCTAAAGGGGCTGCCGTCGGTGAAAGCGATTTATCAGATTCATTATAATACTCAATACGGGGACAAGGGGAACACGGGCGGAGAATTCATCGCGAATCCAAAAGATAACGCCGATCAAGGTCAATATATCAAGGCCAGTGTCTATCCTGAAAAGGACATCTTCACAGTCTCAATTGGGCCTGACGGAGCACCGAAAACATATCAAATTCAGTAAGTATGGCCGAGGAATTTTTTGCCGGTTTGTTCGGTCTTGCTTTTTGCTGCGATATCCGGTAGGATTCTATTGTCGCAGGATTCAAGGAAAGGGTAATCTATGAAATCAAACCGTTATTTTTTAGTGCTAGCGGTGCTGGTCTTTGCCGCACCACAACTGGTTTTGGCGACGGCGCTGGATGACTATGTTAAAGCTCCGGATGCGAGCTACAAGTATAACCTTGCCGAAACCATCGAAGGGAAAGGGTATACGGCTTATGTTATTGATATGACATCGCAGTCGTGGCGTAGTAAGAAAGAGGTTGACCGTACGCTTTGGAAGCATTGGCTGACGATAATTAAGCCTGACAAGATCAAAAGTGATATTGGATTGCTTTGGATAAACGGGGGCAGTAACAATAACGCCGCTCCGAAGAAAGCTGATATGATGATGGTCAATATCGCAATCGGAAGCGGGTCGGTCGTTGCGGATTTGCGGATGGTGCCGAACCAGCCATTGACGTTTCCCGACGGCGGTCGGCCCCGATATGAAGATGCGATTATCGCTTATACGTTTGATAAGTGCCTGACAACGGGTGACGAAACGTGGCCGCTGCTGCTGCCGATGGTTAAAAGCGCGGTGCGGGCAATGGATACCGTGCAGACGTATCTTGCGTCTGATGCCGGCGGGGTAGAGGTGAAAAAGTTTGTCGTTTCCGGAGCGTCGAAGCGAGGCTGGACTACGTGGCTAACGGCCGCGGTTGATAAGCGCGTCACGGCAATAGCGCCCGCTGTTATTGACGTGCTGAATATGAAGGAGTCGATGGAACACCATTTTAGCGCGTATGGATTCTATGCACCTGCCATCCATGATTACGAGGAGATGAAGATATTTGGCAGGCTCCTGACGGCGAAAGGAGAGGCGATGAGAAAACTTATAGACCCGTACGAGTATCGGGACCGCTATACGATGCCGAAGTTTCTGATTAGCTCGACGGGAGACCAGTTCTTTTTGCCTGATTCTGCTCAGTTTTATTTTGACGATTTGCCGGGCAGAAAATACCTGCGATATATCCCCAATACAGATCACGGGCTGGATTTCAGCGCCGCGACCAGCCTTTTGCTGTTCCATAAGTCCATACTGGCGAATTCGCCGATGCCGGAGTTTACGTGGAAAGTTAAAGGTGACAGGATACTCGTCAAGCCTATAAGCGGTAAGCTCAAAGAGGTGAATCTGTGGCAGGCCAGCAATAAAAAGACGCGGGACTTTCGTGTTGATACCATCGGGCGCGTATGGAAAAGCGCGCCGCTGGAGCCACGGGACAACGGCAGGTATGTAGCTAAAGTTGCGAAGCCGGAAAAGGGCTGGACGGCCTTTTGCGTGGAGATGGTTTACGAGAGCCGGGACGCTGTTCCTTATAAGTTTACAACGCAGGTGCATGTTGTGCCGCAGCGTCTGCCTTTCGCGGAGAAGGTCAGCTCGGTCAGCAGCAGGGTTATGGTCAAGTAAAAAAAACCGGGGGCAAATTTACCTGCGTCCCGGCTATTGTGTGTTGATCTTTATGCGTTTTTTTTCAGGGTCTATCCGATGGCATCCACCGTCCCTGCTCCGCCATCGTTTTGCATTTCGTTATAGATGGCCAGGAACTTCTCGTATGCCGAGCCGTCTCCACTAGGCTCTGATAAATCCGGCAGTATGGAGACCGTACTCAAGGTTTCCATCAACTCGTCTATGGCTGTGGAAAAGGAAGCTTCCAACTCCACAAGATAGTCTTGTATATCAGGTGTAGGTTCCGGCTCAGGTTCCGGTTCCGTAGGCGGAGGTACGGGTTCTGATTCGATGAAAGTCGCAGTTTTGAGTTCCATTTCAAGTGTCGTTGGGGGTACGTATTCGTATTCCGGGAGAGTCGCGGTGGTGAGCTCCGGTTCCAGCGGAGGCGCCGGAGGGGGTACGGGCTCTGGTTCGACATAAGTTGCAGTGGAGAGTTCCGATTCCGATTCCAGCGGAGGTACCGGCGGAGGTACGGGTTCTGATTCGGCGTAGGTTGCGGTTTTGAGTTCCATTTCAAGCGCCGTCGTAGGTACGTATTCGTATTCCGGGAGAGTCGCAGTGGCGATTGTCGGTTCGGATTCCAACGGGATCGCCGGCGGAGGTACAGGCTCTGGATCTTCCGTTGGAGCCTCTTCCTCGGGCGGCGGATACAATTCCAACATTGAACCTACAAAATCATTAAATGCCGACCACAAATCCTCGGCCAACTGATCTGATGACGTCGAAGTACCAGCATAACTTTCCGTGATAGCGTTGAAATCATCAGCGAGTGCCACTTGAAGCTCGGCCACACCAACTAAATCCGTTACAGCCGGTTCGTCGGTCTGGTCCTGGCTTTCTGCTACCAGAGCAGTTGCCGATTCAAGCGGGGGTTCATCATCCACGGTGCCGGTGATCGATTCTAATATCAGCGCCAACTGTTCGTCAGCGATTGCCTGCCTCTGCGCAGCTTCAATGGCCTCGATTTCCTCATTGAAATTAATACGAAGGCGCACATCCGCGACGCCTTTGTAATGTCCGTCCATCAAATTTTGTATAACGCCGGGAATCTCCTCGGAGGTTTCTGTCGTTGAGTCGGTCGTCTGGACGGCCGGTGTATTTTCACCGGTTATATTCGTTGGCTCCGGCACGCCCTGATCATCCTGGTTTTTCGCACGCACTTTTGTTAGGCCCAGTGCCAGCCCATTCCCTGCATTTACGCCATCAATCTGCATAATTGATCTCCATAACTATTTATCACCTAATAAGTTCTCTTGTATCTTTTATCGCTGCCAAAACGCAAAACTTTAGCGGAAACTAAACTTTTTATCATCCTTTTCCCAAAAATCCAGCAAATGCCCATCATTCGGGTCTCAGCCCGGGTGGGCATAATCACTTTATCAGTGATCGGGCGTTGTTTAAATAAATAGCAATTGCCGTACCTATATTGGGCCCAAGAGGCCGGCCGGTTGATAAGTTCTTCCTGATACTGAACTTGCAGGGACCGAAAAACTGTGAATTATTTGACCTGGTTCGCCAATTGGCGTCTCTTTTAGGAAAATTTCAGCGTTTAGGAAGTTTTTTCCGCCTTTTGTCGACCTCTACCCTTTTTTGTTAGCAATTTTCGACCCTTTGGCCCCGCCTGTCTCTTTAGCGAGATACGAGCGACGGGCGACGAATTTTGCGTTTTGCTTTTTTACTTTTAATTTTATTTCGCTACCTATAGGTAGTCGACCAATAAGCATCAATCCATACATTATCACACAAAATGCTACTTATAGTATCGTAGACATGAGAATCCCACTGATCAACAATACTCTCACTTATGAAAAGCAATATAAATGAGGAAGTTGGCTTTAACATACGAAGAATTCGTGAGGAACGCGATCTATCCCAAGAGGAATTAGCTACTTTAGCTGAACTCCACAGGGCTTATGTTGGTCAAATCGAACGAGGAGAAAAGAACATCGGCCTTAAAAACCTCGAAAAAATCGCTAAAGCATTAAACGTTAGCATTAAGGTTTTACTGGATATTTCCGTTATTGATAAGTAACTTGATTCCTGCTAAACTGCTCTTTCATTGATTATTTTAGGGGCAATTAAAATGAACCTTCAAATAATAACTAATCCATCGACCGATATATTTCTTGATCTTGTTAAAACATCAAAAGAACAGCTACTGGCAAGCCCTTTTATTAAAGCTAACGTGGCAAAAATGATTTTGGACAATAAGCCAACCGAAGCGAAAATATCATTGCTGACAAGTTATAAGCTAACGAATTTTTATCGACAATCGTCCGACATATCGGCTCTGAGATATTTTATCGAAAACCAGATAAAAGTACGGAACTATCCAACACTGCACGCGAAAACATATATTTTCGACTCGGAGCGCGCTATCATCACATCGGCGAACTTGACTCTTGGTGGGCTGCAAAACAACTATGAGTGCGGTGTTCTCATAGACGATTCAGATATTGCCGGCAGACTCAAATCCGAATTCCTGCAACTCTTTTCAGACGAAGAAAAAGCATCCACAGTCACTGAGGAAATTCTTTCTACGACAGAAGATATTCTTGCAAAAGTCCCAAAAGAGAAAAGAATCAAATTTGAGAAATCCGAAAAGGATTTATTCCCAAAGGAACCTTACGAACCGGAAGATGACTTATATGACGGCGGTGTTAAAACCATAGCTAATACATTGTCCGGCTGGCGGTTGGATACATTTAATGTGGTTTCGAAAATCCCCGTTAATATCTTCAAATTAGATCAAGTATACGCAAACAAACAACACCTGCAGGAGTTGCACCCTGAAAATCGCAATATAGATGCCAAGATAAGGCAGCAGCTACAGGAACTAAGGGATTTAGGATTGGTAGAATTCCTTGGTGGAGGTGTCTATAGAAAATTGTGGAAGGACGTTTAAGTCAAATACCTGTACGTTAAATTGTCATATCCAGTCGAAATCATTCATCGAAAAACAATCATTTTATAAAAGATTGCTATCCTTAGGTAGTCGACCAATAAGCATCAACCCTCCAGTAATTTCTTTAGGTCAATAACGTAAAGGGGGTTCGCGATTCCAGATAACACAAGCCTATGTGTAGCATTTGGGAAAGTTTCTCGATGAGCAAATATCGAGGGAGATACTTCCTCAAGATCAATACCAAAATTGCGGAAAGCTTCTTTATCATCTTCTGATACATTCCAACACACCACACAGTCAATCTCGTCGAACATCTTTTGTGCATAATTAAAATCACGTGCAATATTCTTAAGTTTACTCTTAAATTCCATTACAAGCTTCCGATTACCCCACAATGCATATAAGTCATACTTTTCCCTATAGCCGGAGCATAGAGGTAATAAATCCTTAACTTTCCCATTACCAATGCACTCGAAAAACAAAGCTGCAACACTTGCTTCTTGATCCTTCGGCGTTTTAAGCAATTTTACACCTTCAATCTCTAAGTTAACCATGGACTCTATCTCAGCAAATATGTCGTCCCTGTTCCAATCTGTTTCAGTCTGGATATCTCCAGAAACATACTTAGAAACATAGGTAAGATAATCGTTGAATATTTCTTTAGCATACTTACGATAAATTCTTGTTTGAGACCCATGTATTGCCTTTCTTCCAATATCAAATTTGAATTTTGAATCTTCAAAGAGTATAAACATGTTTGACCAATATCCAGCGTACCCTGTAGACGGATGATCAATCTTGATACCCGTTGGCATGCCCTTTACGGAACAGAAAATCCCGCTCTCAAATTTACAGTAGCCGAACTCATCCAACCAATCTTCATCATCTATATTCTCCTTTGTACAAAGTCTGGATTCAATTGACAAGTCATCCCAATGCCGACGCTTAGGCAGAAAGCAAGAAACATACCTTATGATACGTTGGTCGCGGTGCTCTATTTCACCTTTTTTCATAATAATTTTATCTTTAAGACGAGTCCGTTTCTCGTAATCTGTGCGGTCTGCATGAGTTGAGTAAGCAATAAACTCATCCAAGTCAATTTTAGAATTCTTGTCTAATTCATCAAAGATTAACCAATATTTCGATGGAAGTGATTCGTTGAACTCTTGGCCATTCTGATCAACGAAACTTAGGTGTACCTTAACTTGTATATCTTTTTCCCAGATGCTCTTTGTATTTCCTATAGCAGTCTTTGTCCTAAGAATGTACTTCAATTGAGGAAACTTGAGATTTAAAATAGAGTGCTCCCGAACTTCCTCCATAGTGATTTCAGTTCCTTGGAAAGAATCATTTAATAATGTGTGCTTCAAGGGTAATGTCTTATCTCCCTCACTATTTTTCCAGCTATTTGCACCAATTATTTCTCCAAGACTACACCCATTTTTATTTCCTGATTTTATTACGAATCTGTCACAGGAAAACATAACGAATGTCAAACCTACTCCTTTTTCTCCTATAGAGCTATCTTGCCTTCTTTTGTTAGTCACAAAAGGTTTTAAGAGCCTTGGCATCTCTCCTGGATCTATACCATCACCATTATCCTTGATTTTTATTATTTTTTTCTGTGAGTTTATTTCTATGAAAATCTCGCCCTGATCCGGATTTTCTTTCCTAATTGCATCAATGGAATTCTGACAAAGTTCTGCCAGAATATCCCATGGATTATTATAGCTTTCATCTATGTCTCTAATCCCTTGACGTATGGTGTCAGTGTCAAGAACTAAGAAATCTTTAATGTCCTGTGTCTGAGCCATTTCAGCCTCCTAAACAATAAATATTTCCTATCTACATATCAATATTCACGAGAAAATCACCCAAAGGCATAACCTACAAGCCTTTTAACAGTGAAGAAACAGGAACTTGCAACGCTTCTGCAATCCTTTTTAAGTTTAAAATCGCTATATTACGTTCTCCACGTTCGACTCCACCAACATACGAACGGTCTAAGCCAGACGCAAATGCAAGGGATTCTTGTGACATTCCTTTCGCTTTTCGAGCTTCTCTAATGGTCCGGCCGACCTTTTTAAGGTAAACATCTCGCTTAGATTTACGCTTCTTTTTCATTGAAAGTAACTTTACGTTCTCGCGGATCATGTGTCCACGGACTATAAGTACCATGCGAGGCAAGATTTATGAACCTAAAGTACTGTCATAGATCAGGTTAGGAGGACAAAAAAAATTATTATAATATTTTCAGATTGCTACCTATAGGTAGTTGATCAATTCCAATTTCTGATCAAAGATCCCGGCAAAAATGTGCTTGCTGATAATGCAAGGATTAAAAACCGGGATTTGTGATAGGTAGTAATCAGCCCAATTTATTCTTTGACGTACCAGAGATACCTCTGGAATGGACTACTGTCTGGTCATTTCCCGAGCGTGGGAGTTGGGCGACGCATAATCCGAAGTATCGGGGTAATTTTGCGCCGCAGATAGCGCGTAATATCATCGAGATGTATTCCGAGCAGGGCGATTCGGTCCTGGACCCGATGGTTGGGGCCGGTACCACACTTATCGAAGCAAAGCTATTGGCACGAGATGCGTTAGGGATGGATATCAATCCGGAGGCTGTCAAGTTAGCCGAAGAGGCTTTGAAATTCAAACATCAGCCGGCCAGCAGGCAAAAGGTCCAGGTGGGTGATGCGCGGGATTTGTCTTTTCTCAAAGATGATTCTTTTGACCTGATATTAACTCATCCGCCTTATATGAATATTATCAAATACTCTGAGGGCAATATTGTGGAAGATTTGTCGAATATCGGCAGCCTGCCGAAGTTTTGTGATGAAATTGAGATAATCGCCAAAGAATTGCTGCGGGTATTGAAGCCGAACAAATACTGCGCTATCCTTATCGGCCAGACACGAAAAGGAAAACACATGGTGCCGTTGGCCTTTAACGTTATGGCCCGTTTCTTAAAAGTCGGGTTTGTGTTAAAAGAGGACATCGTCAAGGTCCAGCACAATTGCAAATTTACCGAGCGTTGGAGGTGGAAGGCCAAAAAGGATAAGTTCTACCTGATAATGCACGAGCATTTGTTCGTTTTTCGCAAGCCAAAGGTGGCCGAGGATCTTACCCGGCTGAAATACAGCCGCCTCATTGATTAACCCCGATAGTTCCTTCGCTCCTAAAACTCCGTGAAATCTGTGAAATAAATGGTTAAAAAAAGTGTATTTTTGGTTATTTTTTTGTTTACTTATGTTTGAATATCTGTTAATATACCTGTATGTTTGCCTATAGGCAAACATAAACCGCCAGCAGGCGACGAAAAATAGACATTTCAGATTGCATGTCTTATGCCACAGCGTGGCAAGGTCTTAGGGCCAGCCGGCCCAGTTAAATTAATCTTTAGTGAATGGTGCTTCGTGAATGGCGAATAACTATCAACTACAAACTATGAACTACGAACTAATTATCTACGAACTAACAACTACATACTACGCAAACCGCCTATCCAGCCCAATTCGCCATCCAATTATTACCTTAATTATGCAAAACGAACCCAATTTCGGAAAAGCCCAAATGAACGTAACCTCCTTTTAACAAAGAACTACGAACAATTAACTATGAACAATGAACTAATAAAAACGAACCCAAAACGAACCCAAACAAAGCCAATTCTTGTCCGCCATCAGTGTGGCGGATCAGAGGCAAAAATATACCGCCGCGTTTGACGATAAGCGCTCTGCGTGGGTATAAATTTTGGCTTTACTTAGACGGTATAATCTGCGTTAATCTGTGGCCTATGGATGAAATGGTAATTAAAAAGCCGCCTGTCGGGCTTGCGGTTTTGGCGATGGTGGGGCCGTCGTTTGTATGGGCGGCCGAATATATAGGCTCCGGAGAAGTCATCTTAGCTACCCGGACCGGCGCGATCTTAGGGACGAGCGTTCTCTGGGCCATCGTGTTAGGTATATTCCTGAAGTTCTGGATCGGTCTCAGCGGTGCGCGCTATACGGTGTGCACGGGAGAAGGTATGATCGATATGTTCGGGCGGATAGGGCCCAATAATCTGGTTGTCTGGGTGATTGTGGTTATACAATTTGTCTGTGCGATCTTCTCTATCGGTGCAGTGGCGACGGCCGCCGGTGTGTTTGTCAATAGTATGGTGCCGGCCATCGACCCGAAGCTGGGTGTGTGTATAGTCTCGCTGTTCGCGGTGGGTGTGGCGTGGTCGGGGACTTTCGATATATTGAAAATCGTGATGAGCGTTTTCGTTCTGGTCATCGTTTTGGGTGTGTTTTACGTCGCCTGTTACGTTTTTCCGAGCATCGGTGAATTGGTCAGGAGCTTTAGCTTCAGCGTGCCGGAAGTGCCTAAATGGGCCTCGTCAATGGAGAAGGTCAGTGACAATCCGTGGAAGGAGATCCTGCCTCTTCTGGGCTGGGGAGCAGGGGGGTTTGCCAGCCAGGTATGGTACACTTACTGGGTGCTCGGGGCCGGGTATGGAGCGGCGGCCGGGAGAGGGTACGGCAGACCTGCGGACGTCTCGGCGCTAAAGAGTATGAGCGTCGCGGCGGCAGAGAAAATCAAGGGGTGGTGCCGAGTGCTCTATGTCGATTCATCCCTGGCGGTGGTCATAGGGATAACAGTTACGGGGGCGTTCTTCATTGCCGGTGCAGGTGTTTTAGGACCTCAGCAGCTTGTGCCGGAAGGGAATGATGTGGCCTTTACGCTCTCGAAGGTATTCTCTGACAAATGGGGCCCTGTCGGCGGATTTCTCTTTATCCTGGCAGGGACCGTTGCGCTAATTTCGACTAACACCGGACAATTGGCAGGCTGGCCGAGACTATTGGCCGATTCTTTTCGAATCTGCATACCCGGTGTTGCAAAGAAGCTCTCGTGGAAGATGCAGTTCCGTTTCTTTCTGATTTTCTTTTTGTGTGCCAATATGGTTATCGTGTTTTACTTCGAGGAAAGTCCCGTGGTTCTCGTGAAGATATCGGCGATATTCGAGGGTCTTTTGCTGACGCCTCTGCAGGCGCTTTTAGTGGCGATAGGGCTTTTTCTAATAATGCCGAAAATGCTATCTAAAGAAGCTGCCGGCGTACTTAAGCCAAGCAGGATATTCGCCGTGGGATTGATAATCGCCTTTCTGGTGTTCGGCTATTTCTGTGTCGTCCAGATGCCGTCTGTTTTGCTTGGGAAGTAACGGCAGGTCAGAAACAAATGGGAGATTAAATTGTGAAGTCAAGAAAACGTAAAATCGGGCTTATTGTTCTATTTTTACTGGTCTTTTTCATAGGATACTGGTTGGGCGTTGTAACGTCCTCATATGCGTATTATCGGCATATTTTCTCTAAAGCAGTAGATCGGAGTGCTACTGAACTGGCCATGCAAATACGGCCGGTGTGCCACCTACGGCTCGGAGAAGTCGACGCCGCGATTAAAGCTCTGGACGGAATGATCGATAACAACATTATCGCTGTTGCTCAAACGCCACTTATACCTATAACGGACTATCGTCACAGAGTCCTGAGAGCAGCTAAAACCTACCGTGAGATTTATCCTTCGAAATCGGGATTCGCTCCCAAAGTAGACGATGCTCTCAGAGATATACCTAAGCTTGAAACATTTAAATGTGAAAACTCTCTGGCCCGTTTAGTTAAACTTGCAAAATCGCAGGAAGATCAATAATCAGATAAGCCGGCCGAAGAGGGTCAGGGGTGAGGTTTTGGTGATTTTTACTTTTACGAATTGTCCAGCCAGTGATGGCGGGGCGTTAAAGACGACTATGTAGTCCGTTGCTGTTCGGCCGATGAGTTGAGGATTGCCGTCACTTTTTTCGGAATCCAAATGCGGCTTTTTGCTCAGGCCCTCGACGAGGACTCTGACCTCTTTGCCTAAATACTCGGCGCTTAACTCGCCGCTTATTTTTTCCTGAACGGCCAGCAGCTCAGTATTTCGGTTCTTCTTTACTTCAAGAGGAATGTCATCGGCTAATTTCTTATCCGATTTTGTATCGGGGCGGGGCGAGTATTTGAAAATGAAACAATTTTTGTATCGTGCCTTTTTGACAAGGTCGACTGTCGCTTCGAAATCGGCATGGGTTTCTCCGGGGAAGCCTACGATAAAATCGCCTGCAATTGCAATTGCAGGCACAATATCCCGCGCTTTGGCCAAAAGGTGAAGATATTGGTCGGTTGTGTAATGACGATTCATGGCACGGAGGATTTTGTTTGAGCCGCTCTGCGCGGGTATGTGCAGGTAATTGCAGACTTTCGGTAAATCAGCCATTGCCCGCAAAATCTCGTCGAAGAACTCCTCCGAAGGGTAACTGGTGACGAACCTTATCCATTCAATGCCCTGGATGTCGCTTGCCATCCGGAGCAAATCGGCCAGGCAATATGTTTTGTCGCCGGCTTTGTATTTATAGGAATTTACGCGTTGGCCCAACAGCGTAACCTGTTTTACACCCGTATCGGCGAGTTTTCTGATTTGGTCGATGATTGCTTTGGGCGGTCGAGAAATTTCGGGGCCGCGTACGAATGGGACAATACAATATGAACAAAAATTATCACAGCCCCGCATCACGCGAACGTAGGCTTGGCCTGGTATTTTCTTTTCCCGGGCGGAATAAGCAGATTCGAAATCTTCGAGTGCCTGTGCCTGTCTTTGGTCGGTTTTTTGGCGGATATTTTCCGTTACGGCCACGATTTCTTTTTTTAACTTCAGTGTTTCTGTTATGAGTTTGGTTATTTGCGGTATTTGTGCAGGGCCGCAGATGATATCGACGGCGTCGTGCTTGAGCAATTTCCTGTCGAGGCGTTGTGCCATACAGCCGATGACACCAACTACCATATCAGGTCGAGTCTTTTTGATATGCTGCAGACGGCCAAGATGTGAGATGACCCGCTGTTCGGCGTGCTCGCGAACCGAGCAGGTATTTATCAAGACAACGTCCGCTTCACTGGCACTTTCTGTAAAAGTAAAACCCGCGTCTTTAAGCGCAAAAGTCACCAGGGCCGTGTCCAGCTTATTCATCTGGCACCCGAAGCTTTTAATATGTACCTTTTTGCCAATCATAGAGAAAGTTCAGTATATCAACTGGAAGGGGTAAAATCAATCAGATGTATGTTCGCATTCGGCTGTGTTCTCCGGGTGGAAGCTGTCTTTGCCGAGAATGAACTGTTGTGATATAATGCCATCAAGTGTGTTAAGATGGCGTGAAGAATCTGAAAGAAAACAGTTTTAAATGAACAGGTGTTGCTATGAATTCTACCGAAGAAATCTTGAAGATATATCATGAGAGGCTGGGCGGTTTTATCCGGAGCAGGGTCGGGGATGCGAATAACGCAGATGATATCCTGCAGGAAGTATTTTTGCGAATACATTCGTCGATCGACACGCTGGAAGATAGCGAGAAAATACGAGGTTGGATATATCAAATAACTCGAAATGCCATTGTCGACCATTACCGTGCTCAAAATAAGATGGGGGAACTGCCTGAAGAGCTGGCGACCTCCGAGCCGGAGCTTATCGATAGAGCAAGGGATGATATCGATGCCTGTGTTGTCCCTATGATCGAGGCCCTGCCGGAGAGGGAATCATACCATCTTACACGTAGATAGTAATTCTGCGAATCGGTATCAAAATGTTCGCCGGCATACAACAGGCTGGTAGCCTGCGAGGACACATGACCGGGACATTGTGAAGCTACCGTCTCATCCTGTAACAATACGCCATAGCCATCGTAGCTGAAGTCATCGACGATGCTTGTACTGCCTACGCTGCCGCTGACAAGCTGCCTGGTCGAGCCGTGGTAAGAGATAGACCGTCTTTGTTAATTTACTTGTCAAAGAGCAAAAAAAGAGAAGTAAGTAGAAAACTTCTACTTGAATGATTTTAAAATATTATGCACAGATAGAGTTTTAGGTAGGGACACTTGTTTTCTTGAAAAAAAGATACAATGCTATTACCACCATTAATGAGGATATAGAAACAACAGAGAAGATAATTGGAGTATATTTATGTAAGAATGGGGAAAGAAAAGTAAAATAAATAAGAAATACCATTGTAGTTAACCATAATAATATCGAAAGTATATTAAATATAAGCCCCGACCTCAAGCGTGTTTTCCTTTTCAAATAGGTTAATGGAAATTGAAGAAATAAAAATATTAAAAAGATATTCCATAAAAACAATAGTATTGTATGAAGAATATCTTCGGAAGTATATTTTGTATCGGGTCTAACCAACAAGCCAGCAAGAATAATAAAGGAAGCTAACAATAGTGTTATCTCCGCTATCCAATAATCACATGCTTTAATTTTTCTCTTTATAGTCATAAAGTTCTTAACATTTCATCTTCATCTATTTTTATTCAGGTAAAGGAAAATCATAGTTTTGGCTTGCCTCAACAATGTCATCCCAATAAGATCCACTTCTCGGAAGTCCGAGTTCAATATACACCTGAGCTTCTAATTCATGTGCCGCTTTCTCTTCTATTGTTCCAAAGCCCCAATGAAAATAATGATATAGTTCATGTACCATAGTACAAGCACCTAGCTCGGGAGACATCGCAAACCAAACCTTCTCGTCGAGTATTATCTTTTCAAAAGGCCATGGTCTATGTTCTCCCGCATACGAATTACCTAAATTCGCAACATAATATTTGTCGAAATCTACATATTTATAATCTATAACAATTTCTTGGTCAGAATCGAGAATAAATCTCTTATTTAATAAATTATTTTGTATTACGAGATTTGCTGCATTAATTTGTCTTTGCTGATTTGCATCCGGCTTATGTCCTTTAGGACCAAACTTCTTCCATGCTATTATGGCACCAACAGTAATAATCAGCACTTGAATACTTATTCTTATTCCCATTGTTACCGTAACATCTGATGCGCTGTAAAATTTACCACTGGGATCAATATTGTTTACCGGATTAGCGTGGCAATAGAGGTACTTATGCAACGACTGGGGATCTTGTAAATTGCCAAAGAACGGATCCGTACGGTTAAATCTGCCGTTTAACGGATCATACCAACGTGCACGATTATAATACTGCTGGGCATCGCTGTCAAATTGTTCGCCGGTATAGAGTAAGCTCGTAGCCTGCGAGGACACATGACCGGGACGTTGTGAAGCTACCGTCTCATCCTGTAACAATACGCCGTAGGCATCGTAGCTGAAGTCATCGACGATGCTTGTACTGCCTACGCTGCCGCTGACAAGCTGTCTTGTCGAGCCGTGTCCGTCGTAGAGCAGGTACTGAGTATTGCCGGTACTCTGCAATTCCCACTGCGAGACGACCCATTGCCAATACAAATTTTTCTGCGCAATTACATCGTCGCTGAGCGTATAGCACGTAAGCACAGCCGTACTGCCTTCTACAGCCCACTCCTCCAATACCTGCGCATAGCCGGTGTGATTGTAAGAATCAACTAAGTTAGGTTACGGTCTTTTCGTTGGATTTGGCCCCGCCGCCAGCCGGCTGGTCATAGCTATCAGCCTGTACGCGAATACCTTCATCGTTATAGATATATTCAACGATGTGTTCTGTGCCGGCCTGATCATCGGTAGTAACTTTATCCTGCCGACCGGTAAGATTGTAATGATACGTAACGACCTTTTTGATAACGCTGCTGGTAACAGTTGTTTTGGTCTCAACTGAGCCGTTGTTATCATAGGTATAGGTGATAGTAGTATCACCATTAGCCCAGCTTGCCGTGTTTAGGTTAGTGTACTGCACCTCGGCCCGGCTGAGGCTGTGGAACGACTCGGGACCAAGCAACATTACAAACGCCACAAGCAGACAGATTCCCTTTTTGAGTACGCGCAGGCGCACCTGTATTGTGTGTCTGGGCACAGGTGCAGAGCGTATAGTAGATGGCGGTACTACCGCATCGCAAGACCCCCGCTGACATCCACGGTGGCACCGGTCATGTAGTCGCTTCCGTCAGAAGCCAGGAAGACAACCACACGTGCAATCTCCTCGGGCCTGCCGATGCGACGGATGGGAATCCGGTCGATGTACTTCTGTTTATTGGCTCGCAGCGCCTTGTCCATTATTTCCGTGTGCATTAAGCCGGGCGCGACGCAGTTGACCATGATGTTTTTTTCTGCAACCTCCCGCGCAAGCGAAACCGTAAAGGAGACGATGCCGCCCTTGCTGGCATCATACGGCGCGTGACCGGTAGTCGAACCGCGAAACGCAGCCTGCGAAGAGATATTCACAATTCGGCCCGGCTGTCGGCGATCCAGCAGACGCTTGACAAATTCCCGCGAACACAGGAACGTTCCTGTCAGATTGACCTGCAGCGTATGGTTCCACATCTGCTCGGTCATGTCCGCGACCTGGCACGTCGGGCAGTAAGCGGCGTTGTTGATCAGAATGTCGATTCGACCGAATGTCTCGTCTATCTTTTCAAACATGGCCAGGACATCGCTCTCTTTTCCCACATCGGCATAAACCGCTAACGCCTCGGTGCCGAACTTCTCTTTTATTTCCTTTACAACTACATCGCCTCGTTCGGCACTGCGCCGATAGTTGACTACTACCTTTGCTCCTTCGGCAGCCAAAAACAGACAGGTCGCTTTACCCAAACCCCCTGAGCCCCCGGTC
Source organism: Planctomycetota bacterium (assembly GCA_019456145.1). Lineage (GTDB taxonomy): Bacteria > Planctomycetota > Phycisphaerae > Sedimentisphaerales > Anaerobacaceae > CS2-K091. The sequence goes on along the minus strand of VRUL01000034.1, from coordinate 18,166 downwards.
ACCAACGCAACTTTGTCCTTCAAGTTCAGATTCATAAATCATACTCTTTCTCTATGGTTCTGGAACAAATCATAACCCATTACTATTTGCGGCGTCCTGACCCGTAGAGCATCAAAACGCCACATGTTCGATTTCGAAAATAATTCTGATAAGAGATTAGCACGAATTCTTGAAATTGCAAGAAATAGTGATATACTATCCTGCTTGCCATAAGATGGCTCTACATTAGACAGATATATTGAAATGGTTGACGTTCCCGCCTATAATCGAAGGGAACGAATCTGTGGTTGGAATCGAATATTGTCCTGGTTATTTCAGGAGGTAAACTATGCACAGTATATTAATCGCCCCCAGGAAATACGTTCAGGGCAGAAACGCTCTGTCCGAGGCCGGCAAATACTTCAAGATACTTGGAAAAAAACCGTTAGTCCTTTGGGACGCGACTGTTAAGGGCATCGTCGGAAAAACGCTGCTGGACAGCCTGGCCGGAGAGGGGCTTGAACCGGTCGATGTTGGTTTCCAGGGTGACTGCACGCGCAAAGAGGTGGATCGCGTGGTTGGAATCATCAAGGAGACGGGTGCCGACATTGCAGTGGGCGTTGGGGGCGGAAAGACGTTGGATACTGCAAAGGCCGCGGCGATTGAGACCGGGATACGGATTGTTACATGTCCTACCATCGCGTCGAATGATTCGCCCACTAGTGCGGCAAGTGTATGGTATGACGACGATGGGAATTGTACGCATTTCGACTGTTGGCCTTTCAATCCGGACCTGGTTCTGGTGGATTCACTCGTGATCTCGCGGGCACCGGTCAAGTCGTTGGTGGCCGGGATGGGCGATGCACTGGCCACCTGGGTGGAAGCGAAGGTTGCGCTTCAGACCGGAGCCGGCAACCTGGCTGGTGGTGTCTCGACGATGGCCGCTATGGCAATCGCGGAATTGGGTTACATAACGCTGCTGGAGCATGGCGTCGAAGCAAAACGGGCGGTCGAGAAGGGCGCGTTGACACCGTCGGTAGAGAAGGTAATTGAAGCCAATATCCTACATTCGGGTCTCGGCTTTGAAAGCGGGGGACTGGCAACGGCCCATATGATCGCCAACTGCCTGCCTTCGTTTCCCGAATGCCGCGGCCTCATGCATGGTGAAGAAGTGGGCTTTGGCGTAATCAGCCAACTCTGCTTAGACAAGGCGGTGTCGATGGATGAAGTGTATGAAGCCGTGGACTTCGAAGTTGTCGTTGGCCTGCCTGTAACATTCGAAGACATCGGCCTTAAAGACGTCGCCCGCGAACGGCTCAAGAGCATCGGCGATGTTTGCGCCGGTGAAGGGTCCTTATGTGGAAGTCATTGTTTCAAGATAACGTCGGAAGCAGTCGTGGATGCAATGATAGCGGCTGATGCCTTAGGTACCGAACGCAAGAGAATGGTAGGAGTTATTTGAACTTAAATCAGGTTTTATGGGAGAAATGATCATGTCAAAAAAACAATTTGTAAGGGCGAGTATTGTGTTGGCTGTACTTTGTGGTCTTTTTGTTACAAGCTGTACCAAGAAGGAAGATGAGCCGACCGGGAAAAGTGAGGTAAAAAGGGCATCGGGCTTGAGAAAGGCCGAGCTACTTGTCGAACTGCCGGATTACTGTAATACACCGGATGGGATGGCTCTGCTGCCTGACGGCAGCTTCGTTCTGTCCGTGCCGAATTACAATGACCCTAATGCCGGCGCATTTATTATGAAGATCTCAGCCGACAATAAAGTTTCTAAGTTCTTCGTTGCACCGCCACACCCCAAAACCGGGAAAGCCGGCCCTATGGGTATCTGCCTTGCGCCGTCCGGCGACCTGTACTATGCGGATAACCAATTCAGCCCCGAAACACCGCAGACGTCGCGCGTGATGCGCATTGTCATCAAGGATGGTAAGCCGCAGGAGGCGGTCACGGTTGTATCCGGCATGAATGTTGCCAATGCAGTAGCCATTAAAGGTGATTACGTGTATGTAAGTGAAACGATCCTTGTGCCGGATTCAAAGCCTTTAATCAGCGGTATTTTCCGCTTCAAGATCGGCGCCGAAGGCATTGAGCTTAAAACCCCGCTCAAGGATGACCCGCACTTGATTACTACGATTAAATCGTTCCACGAGACTATCGGCTACGGCGCCGATGGTCTTTGCTTTGATTCAAAGGGCAACCTCTATTGCGGCAACTTCGCCGATGGGACCATCCACAAAATTGCCTTTGACAACCAGGACAATGTGAAGTCCAATACGATTTTCGCCAAAGATCCGAAGATGAAATGTGCCGACGGCCTGTTTTGCGATCTCAAGACGGACAGAATTCTCGTTGCAGATATGATCAATAACGCCATACAAATCGTTTACCCCGACGGTTCCGTCGAAACAATCGCCATGAACGGTGACACCGACGGCGCCGACGGTGGAATCGACCAGCCCTGCGAAGCCATCCTTCGCGGCGATGAGGTCATTATTTCCAATATGGACTGGCCCTTTGAAGGCGTGGTCAACACAACCTGGGACAAGCCTTATACGCTCTCGGTTGTAAAACTAAAATAGTCGGTGCAAGATAGTAAGAGTAGAAGCGGCCAGACGCTGATTACGTCGGCTGACCGTGCAGTCGGGCGTTTAAGTCCTTCAGCGACGGATAAATCGCCTCGAAAGTCTTAAACCACTTATGATATTTTTTCGTCAATTCCAGGTTCGGCTGATAAACCTTACCTGGTTTGTACACTTTCTCATAAGCATCCTGCACGTTTTCGTACAGGCCGACACCGATTCCTGCCAGGATTGCGGCGCCGAGAGGGGTTGGCTCTTCGATTTCGGGCGTCTCGATGGATTTACCTATCATGTCGGCCTTGTTCTGCATCCAGAACTGGTTTTTGGTAGCGCCGCCGATTGCTACAAACTTTTGAGGTTTGGTGCCGAGCGATTTCTCCAGTCCCCGGACTATCTGCACGAACTGATAATCCAGCCCCTCAATAACCGCCCTGAGCATATCACCTCTGGTCACGATATTGCGCAGCCCCACGAAGGCCCCCATGGACTGATGGTCCACAACTGGACAGTGGCTTCCTGACATGTGCGGCAGGAACATTACACCATTAGCACCGGGTGGTGACGCCTGGGCGAGTTTCATCAGTTGATCCCATTCGTCGCCGCTGTTTTTTTCGGCATTTTGCTTTTCCTCAAAGGCATACTCTCGGCGGAACCATTCCAACATATCGGCTGCCACAGCCGCTGCCATTATGCTCCACATATCCGGCGAGGCCACATGTGAGTGGACGGGTATGCCCATTTCCCTGACTTCGGGCGTCAGTACCGGCTCGCTGAGGGCAGTAACAACAATTTCCCATGTACCCGTGACGTCCAGCACAACACCAGGCTGAAATGCTCCGACAGGAAGCGTGCCGCAACAATAATCATGTCCACCCAACACAACCGTTGTTCCCTCTGCGAGTCCTGTGGCTTCGGCTGCTTTGGCATGGACCTTTCCCAGAGGCGTACCGCTGGGTTGTGGGTCGCAAAGGAGGCTGCGGTCAATCCCAGATATCTCAATTAATTCGTCCGACCACACACGTTTTCGCTGGTCAAAGAGAAGCGTGGTCGAGGCCATACTGTGATCGGTGCCGTACTTGCCGGAGAGCATGAAGTTAATGAAATCCTCTATCAAAAGCCATTTGTCCGTTTTGGCCAGGATTTCCGGCTCATTCTCCTTCATCCACAGCAATCGCAGGGCCGTATTGAAAACCCAAATCTGATTGCCACCGACTTCAAATTGCTTTTCGGGTCCGATGTGCTCCATCCACCAGCGATACTGCGGTTCTGTCCGCGGGCAGTGCCAGCTTATGAACGGATACAGCCAGTTGCCATCGGCGCCAATCGGCACGCCGTCCATACCCATACCTGTCACCGCGACGCCTTTGATATCTGCAGGCTCATCGATTTGGCCGATTGCTTCTTTGAGCGACTCACACACGCCGCCCCAAATCTGTTCCGGCTTCCAGATGGCCCAGTCCGGATGTTCAGGGTACGGATTGAAACGTTCGGTGGGGCGGTTGGCCCCGGATACGGCGTTGCCCTCAAGGTCGTATATAATCACCTTGAGACTCGTTGATCCCAAGTCAATTCCCGCGAGGTAATCCATCATAATATCCTTACCAAGATTCGACGGCGCCGACAGACCTGCCTTGTCCGCGCTGTTTGTCAACTCACATCAGGCGACTGATGAATTTTCGTGAATCACCTTACTGATTAATATTTACAAGTTTACGTATGCCGTAGTTCCTGCTGATGAGCATATTGGCTGCGGGCAATTGATTACGGTCAATGACAACCACAGGATTGTCCAGTTCAAATTCGATCACATCATATTTTGAGTCCGGATTCAGTTTCTGTGCTACCAGGATATCTGCTATGGAACGTATCGTCATCCCATTGAACTTTTTGACGATTATTTGTCTGAGGTCTTTGTAACCGAGGTTGATATTAGCCGGCAGGACATAGCTTAATATCACAATGTCTTTGCGTTCGTCAGTAGGTTTAAAGGCAAGATCACGATAATAATGATACAGGTGGGGCGAGACTTTCCCGACCCAATCGTCGCCCCATTGGATCAGGTACTCACGGGTGAGTTTTTGTAGAACGAATCCGCCTGTAATAATATATTCCGGTTGTTGGTCGTACTCGTGATATGGCACGAGCATTTCGGAGGCCTTGAAGTTTTTAACCTTAGATTGAAGTTGTATTTTTTCCCCATCGCGCCAAAGTTCGAACACAACAGTATCGCCAACTGCTTTGCTTGTAATAAGGTGATTGAAGAATAATCGCCCGTATTTAGGGTGCGTGAATCGGCCATAGGAATTAAGAGTGTTGCGATCAATTGCTAATATAACGTCAGAGGTTTTGAGGACATCGCTGCCGCTGCCCACGTTATAAACATCGCTTACATAGACGCCGGTTTTGAGAGATGGGGGCATCTTCAGAAAAGAACGCATAACCGGATCAAGCAGCCTGGAAATTTCAAAGCCCACTGCTCCGAAGCCCTCATAATTGCCATCAACTACTTCAGCTAAAAACTTGTTAATTATCTCTGCGGGGATAAGTCTTGCCTCTTTGTTATTGTTTGACCAGCAGGCTATGCCAATTGGTTCTGAACCGACACAGTAAACCTGTCCTATACTCGTCCGGTGGGATGTGTTGGTAACTACATAAAGGAGGCGTTTTTCATATGAAATATTTGTCTTTTCAATCCTTGTGTGGTCAAGGTAACCTCGTCCGCTATACAAATGGTTACCTGATGAAAGCCAGTAGAGATTGACCCCGGCCCCTTTCTGGTAATCTTCAGTGAACACAAGGGGATTCAAAGGCTTGCTAATTGAGTTACGATCGAGCTCGATCAGGCAAAGATTGCTTTCGTAGTCGATGATTTTGATTTTCGCATTAACAAAGCCGTTTTGACCATATCTCAGGGCCTTTATGGAGGCTATATTTGCTACGTTCCAGGCTGTCGTAAGCACTTCGTATTCACCAACGGCGCAAGCACATGCCCAATTTTCTGAGAGATTTTTGTGCTCCCATGGCTGGCCTTGGTCGTAACCGTAAAAGGATGTTTTTAAGTAGACGATGGACTGCTTCATTGCTTCGGTTATATCCACTCGACTATTCTCACCAGCGTTTAGGTGCGGACAAAAAGTGACAACAACGCCTAATAAAATGAATATGAGAACCGTTTGTTTTCTCATAACTTTTTCTCCAGGCGAGTCTCGGCAGGTATGTGGTATTTATTCAGTATTTGTTGCTTTCTGAGCTGGGCCTTTTGTGCGTCAATGGTTAGTGGGCGGTCATTGCCCATAAACTTTATGATGTGAAAATCATCAATAGGTTGCTTAAAGGCATTGTAAACGTCATCAAGGCTGTGGATTGCGGTGCCGTTTATACTCTCAACCGGCTTGTCCTCAAAATCGCTGGCATACGAGTTGACCTGATCGGGCATAATTTCGGCAAGAGCCACGTACTCTTTACGCTGCCTGTCGGTATTGAGCTGCGTCGAATTGTGGAACATGTATCGCAGATAGAAGGGTATATCGGTCAGCCAATCGCGTCCCCAGGTTTCCAGGTAGTTTCGTGTCACCGGAACAAATGTCAGCCCGGCAAAGCACACATATCGCGGCGGGAGCTCATATTGGCGTGCGTACTCGAGAATAGGTCTATTCAATGCCACCATTGCAGTTTCTTTCATTTGTTTGCTCTGGCGATAGAAAGTCAGCTTTACCGTTTCGCCGATCTGCTTAGTCTCAACAACCTCGGACAGATACAATGTTAGACCGTATATCTGCACCATACCATCATTATCAATGTTATAATCATCGATTTGTGTGATTACATCTCCTGGTCGTAGTATTGATTCGACCGAACTATGCATCATCGTAGAAATTACTACTATGCCGTCTGCTTGTAGCGGAACTTTGAGGTAATCCTTGTAACTTACGTTGTGCAGACCAGGAAACAGGCCGACACCTAACGATCCGAAGCCGTCATACCTGCCATCTTGGATATCAGATAAAAAGTGCCTGATGACTGTTGTAGGAATTAAGTAGCCGATACTTTCAGCTTGTCGCAGCCCCTGAAAGGCCACTCCAACTGTTTTACCATTTTGCATGACCGGGCCACCACTGTTGCCGGGGTTGATGGCTGCGTCAGTTTGTATGACCAGGTGCGAATCAGCTCCACTGTGGACATAAATGTCCATCTCTATGCGGGAAACCACTCCCTCGGTGACTGAAATCCGACTACCGCCTATCGGAAAACCGTATGTCGAAACCGTTGTATTTACCTTTGGAATTCCTGCCAGTTTGAGCGGGATTGTGTCATCAAAAAAGCTTTCGTCATCGACAGTCAGTATTGCAAGGTCACAATCATGGCCGATAAACGCGACCCTTCCCGGATAACGTTTCGCGACATTCTCTTTTCTAAGTTCAAGATATTTGTAGTTGCTGACGTTGTGGGCGTTAGTAAGGATTCTTTTGCCTGCTATGACTAATCCTGAGCCTATGCTTTGACTCATGGCAGTCTGCTTCCAGGGAGTGGTATAGTTGAAGTCCTGCCTGGCGCTTCGAATCATAACCACTGATTTTTCAAGGCCCTGTTGTTTGGCTGTTTGTGATACATCCCCGCCGCTTGAGCCTACCAATGTCACAACTGCAACCATCAATGTCCACTTTAGATAACGCATTGTCCGGTACTGCGCAAAATAGTTAAGTTGTTTTGTTGGATTAGACATCATTTCAATAAGTGCTTCTCCCATAAATTACTTATTTGTTTATCAACAGTTAGCTATTGTAAAACGTACAACTGACATTTTACCTTAATTAACAGTTTTCTGACAAGGAAAAAGCAATAACATTCCTGCTGTGATAAGTGGGGGCATTTTGAATCAAATTACCTTTCCCATGAATAGCAAAACATCAGTTTACTTCGATAAATTCATGTCTCCACTTTGACACTAAAGATGACAAACTCTGTGAGCTATGAAAGCATCAAACATTAGATTTTTGTCGAATAATGCGATTTTTAAAAAAATATAGTAAAAAATCGGTTTCAAAGACCTATTCACCTTTGCCAGGTCATATATTAATGTCAGCTGATATGTCGTAACGCGGATACCTCGACAAAAATTGTGGCAACAGAGCTTTTATTATTTGACTTTGAGCTCTTCATAGGTGTTCGCTCACAACTCCAGCTTTTAACACATTGACACCAGCCTTGTACACGCCGGTTCGAATCTCCTGCTGGAGTGATTAACTGTCACTCCCTTCAGCCCGGATTCTTCACTTGACGTTCGCAATCCTACGCAGCCGATGTGAGTTCATGTACCCGCTCCAAGCGCGGAGCATGCAGTTTTTGACTTGAATTTCGTGTGGAGGGTGCTATACTAGCGCCATAATGGCTCTGCGGTGGAGCCGGTAGAAATCATATGGTAAATGTTGGAAAATCCAGAGGGAAGGATTCTGTGATGAATGTTATCATTGCTCGGAACGCCCCGCGGTATTTTCCATCCTCTTTTGCGATGGCCCAAGTTGTAACCGTCTTCTTGGGAACCCCTTCCGCAGGGGCCGCCGAGGACAAGGCCGAGTATGAGTTTGCCAATGTCAAGAACGGTTACACAAAAAAAGGAATTCGAATATGCAGAACCACAAAACAAACTGCAAATCAAGAATTACAAGGCGTGAGTTTATAAGTGCTGCAGCGTCAGTGACTGCGTTTACGATTGTTCCGCGGCATGTGCTGGGCGGCCCCGGCAAGACACCGCCGAGCGAAAAGCTCAATATTGTTTGTATCGGTGTTGGCGGCAAAGGATTCGATGATGTCAGGAATGTCATGAGCGAGAATATTGTCGCTATTTGCGACGTTGACACGAAACACGCGGCCGAGGCTTTTAAGATGTTCTCCGAGGCAAAGAAATACAGCGATTACCGCAGAATGCTCGATAAGGAAACCAAGAACATCGATGCGGTTGTGGTCGCTACGCCCGACCATGTACATATCCCAGCCAGTGTGATGGCCATGAAAATGGGCAAGCACGTCTACTGCGAGAAGCCGCTTGGCCAGAACATCACTGAGATCCGGCTGGCAACCAGAATAGCAAAAGAAACAGGTGTGGCAACGCAAATGGGAAATGCGGCTCACACCGGCTACAACTATCGTAGCGTATCAAAGATGATTAAGGACGGAATCATTGGCCAGGTCAAAGAAGTCCACTGCTGGTGCGATAAGGCATGGCCCCCCGGCGACCGGCCGAAGTATAATCCTCCCGTACCGAAGCATCTGAAGTGGGACCTCTGGCTGGGCCCGGCTCCAGTTCGTCCTTACCACCCCTGTTACCACCCGGACGGCTGGCGCTCATGGTGGGATTTCGGCAACGGCAGGCTCGGCGATATGGGCTGCCACATGATCGACCTGCCGTTCATGGCGCTTGATCTCAAATATCCGCTTACGGCAGAGGCGCACAGCGCGAAACCCGCTCACGCCGAAAGCGCACCGGGCTGGATGATAAGCAAATGGACCTTCGGCGCAAGAGGCGACCTGCCGCCTGTTCATCTGACATGGTACGACGGCAACGCCGGTAAGCGTCCACCGTTGCAGAAAGAGCACAATATGCCGGACTGGCCGGAAGCGACACTTTTCGTCGGCTCTAAAGGAATGCTGATAGCCGACTACGGCCATTTCAAGCTATTCCCGGAAGATAAGTATGAAGGCGTCAGACGACCTAAGATGCCGCGCAAGCCTTCCCATGTGGACGATTGGATAGAGGCATGCAAGGCCAACGATCCACTCAGGCCCGGCACTAACTTCAGCTATGCAGGCCCGCTCACAGAGACAGTCATCCTCGGAATCGCCGCATATCGTGCAGGCGAAAAACTGCAATGGGACGCGAAAAACCTCAAGATCACCAACAACACGGAAGCGGAACGATTCATCAGACGTGATAAATACCGCAAAGGCTGGACGCTGTAGCAAGGAAATTCAATTATGAAGTTCAACAGGACAGACTGCAGGATGCAAACAATAACATTTGCGTTTATTGTGCTGCCGCTGATTGGATGCGTCGCGGCGGCCGCTGATAACACATGGGCGAAGCAGCAAGGAGACCAGGGGAACTGGCCGGATTGGCGAGGACCGACCGGTGACGGTCGAAGTGATGCAACCGATCTCCCACTGAACTGGTCGGAATCGGAGAACATCGTCTGGAAGACCCGCATACATGACCTTGGCTACTCAACGCCCGTCGTGTGGGGCGATCAAGTCTGGGTAACTACGGCGACAAAGGACGGTCGGACTCTCTACGCCGTCTGCATCGATCTGAATACCGGCCGAGTCGTCCACGACGTTGAGGTTTTTCATCCAAAGAAGCCCCAGCGAATTAACGCAAAAAATTCTTATGCGACGCCTTCGGCCGTGGTGGAAAAGGACCGAGCCTACGTGCACTACGGCACTCACGGAACAGCAGCTATAGATTCAAAAACGGGCAAGGTTCTGTGGCGGCGGACAGATTTGAACTGCGAGCATATGCAGGGCCCGGTTTCCTCGCCTGTTCTGTTTGAAGATTTGCTCATCGTGCACCTCGAGGGCACGGACGTCCAGTTCATTGCCGCTTTGGACACGAAGACGGGGAATACAGTCTGGCGCTACGAGCGGCCTCAGGAACTTTACGGCCATGTTGAGCCGGTATATCTCCGCAAGGCCTATCACACGCCGGTGATCGTTGAGGTGAATGGCAAAGCTCAGTTAGTCAGCAACGGCGCCATGCTTGTGACAGCCCATGAGCCGAAAACCGGCAAGGAGCTATGGCGGGTCATATACCGCGACGACAACACCATCTCCCGAATTGTGACTGGTCTCGGGCTGTTCTTTATCAATTGCGGCGGTTCCCCGAATGCCACCCACTTATGGGCCGTGCGTCAAGGCGGCGCTGGAGACGTGACCGATACGCACGTCGTCTGGAAAATGACCAAAGACGTCCCGCTCGAAAGCTCACCCGTGCTTGTCGGCGATCTTCTTTATACGTTGAGCGATAGGGGTGTACTGATATGTAAGGAAGCGAAGACCGGCAAGACGGTATGGTCTGAGCGTCTTGACGGTAAATACGGCGCTTCGCTGCTGTATGCTGATGGCCGGATATACATTTCCAGCAAAGAAGGCAAGACCACTGTTATAGAGCCCGGACCGAAGTTTCGCAAATTGGCGGTCAACGAGCTTGACGGTTTTTTGGGAGCATCTCCCGCGGTAGCGGGCAAGTCGCTGCTGCTTCGCACTAAAACACACCTGTATCGTGTACAACGCAAGTAGTCGGAATATGGAGCAAAGGAAATCAAATAGGATGAATAAGAAAAACTGCACAATACAAACAATAGTATTGCTGTTACTCGCTGTGGGGCTGTTGTTGATGTCCGAAAGGGCGGCTATAGCAGGTGATGACAACTTTGCAGGCTGGTATAATAGCGACAAATGGGACGTAGCTGGAGATGCCGCGCTCAACTCGGATAACATAAGACGATTGGTCGGTAAGGCTGGCACTGGCGTCCTGATAAACGGCAAAGAAGGCAAGTGCCCCAGCCTCGTCACTAAGCGGCGCGATTACCGTGACGTCGAAGTCCACCTGGAGTTCATGGTCGCCAAGGGCTCGAACTCCGGCGTGATATTTCATGGCAACTATGAAATCCAGATTCTCGACAGCTACGGAGTTAAGAAACCAACGGCGGGACATTGCGGGGGGGTATATCCGCGGGCCGAGAGCAAGCCTACCTACCATCACATCGACAAGGGCTCTCCCCCTAAGGTCAACGCCGCCAAACCGCCGGGCCAGTGGCAGACGATGGACATTATCTTTCATGCTGCCAGATTCGACGAAGAGGGCAACAAGACGGCCCACGCCAAATTCGTAAAAGTAGTGCACAATGGCCAGGTAATCCAGGAGGATGTGGAAGTGCCATACGCCTGCGGCACAAACTGGGACCGCAAACAGTATCCGCAGGGCCCCATTATCATCCAGGGCGATTACGGCCCGATAGCAGTTCGCAACATGTGCATCAAGGAATGGAAAGCAGACCAACAGAAGAAACTGAACGTACCGCCTGAAGGTTTCACTGCCCTCTTCAACGGCAAGGACTTCACCGGCTGGCGAGTATATCCCAAGGTCAAAGAAATGTGGTCTGTTGAGGACGGCGTACTCAAGTCGCACGGTCTTCTCGAGCAGTGGGGCGCGGATCTGGTGACAGAGAAAGAGTATCGGGATTATGTGCTGATGGCTGATTTCAGGATGCCGGCGAAATCCGATAGCGGGATCCACTTTCGAAACCTGGCTCCGGCGATGATTGGAAAGTTTGGCGACGCCGAACAATTCAACATCCGGTCCAAAGGCGGCATGGGGCAGTTGGAAAGTTTCCATTTCCTGCCGGAGAACATGAAACTGACAAAGGAACAACTTCCTCACGTCAAATACATTGATCCGGAAATTGGCCTCTGGCATACCGTCAAGCTAACCGTGGTCGGCAAGAACCTGACGGCTGAATATGATGGCCAGGTCATTCTCGATCGCTTTGAATATCCGGAAGGTATCCTGAGCACGAAACCCAATGCCATCCGGTTTCAGAAGCATCGCTTCACCGACGGCGATAAGCCCGGCGAGAGAAATCCTTGTCCGATTGAGTACCGCAACCTGTTCATCAAGGAAATCAACACTTCGGAACTTAACGTTCCGCCGGAGGGTTTTACAGCGCTCTTCAACGGCAGGGACCTCACCGGCTGGCATACGCCGCCCCTGGTCAAAGAATACTGGTCGATTGAAGACGGCGTACTTAAGTCACCGGGGCTTATTAAAAACTGGGGCGCCAGCCTGTCAACAAAGAAGCATTACAGAGATTTCATATTAATGCTCGATTTCAGGATGCCGACAATTTCGGACAGCGGCATCAACTTTCGCAGACTGATTCCGGAAATCCCGGGCTTCGGAGACATGGAGCAGTTCAACCTGAGATCCAGGGGCGGAATGGGACACCTGGAAAGTTACTATTTTCTACCGAAACAGGTTGCAAAGAAAATGGGACTCAAGGAGCAAGAGAAACCTCATGTCCGACACATCGATCCGGAAGTCGGCATCTGGCATATAGTCAAGCTGACCATGAAAGGCCGGACCTTCTCAGCCGAGTATGACGGAGAGGTCATTCTTGACAACTTCGAGTACCACGACTGGATGATGAACATGGAGGCGGCACCTATCAGGCTTCAGAAGCATATCGTTGTGCACGGTGATAACCTCGGCAAAGAGAACCCCTGCCCCATTGAATACCGCAATCTCTTCATCAAAGAGATTCAAAATAATGATATCAAGTAAGACAAACCGATTGAACTCACACAGGTTGCAGGCATGTGTCCTGGTATGCGCGATGCTCGTACTTCTTCTTGACATCGCATCCGCTCAGGATGCCGCCACAAAGGTATCCGGTACGAAGAAGGTCCACGTGGAAGATAAAGACTACTGGAATCAGTTTCGTGGTCCAAATGGAGACGGCAAGAGCCTGGCAAAAAATCTCCCAGTGGAGTTTAGTGAAACGAAAAATGTGCGTTGGAAAACGTCGATTCACAGCAAGGGGTGGTCCTCTCCGGTTGTTTGGGGCAACCAGATTTGGCTTACGACCGGACACCAAGACGGATCGGAACTGTTCGCCATCGGCGTTCGAGCGCACCTCGTTGAAGCCTGGTTCGACAACGTCGTAGTGCTGGGACTGGGCGGCGACCGGTGAAGCCGGTTCATCGGTGGTGGTTGCCAGCGCGTCTATATGGAAAATGTCGGATTCTGTGATTTATGATTTGAGCAGGAAGAGTGATTGTAAGTCTCTTATTAATTGGGTAGAATTAACTTTTTGATCACTGAATGCATAGCTCTTAGGCAAGAATTATTGACAGGATGCAGTCTGTCATGAAAAGTAGGTTAAGAAACATGAATACTGGTATAATTACTCTCTTCAAATGAGTAATGTCGATTCAACATTTATTCAGGTTTTGAAGAAAAACAATGAAACATTCGACCAAAGCAAGCGAAATGCGAGAAAACCGGATTAACCGGCGGCGTCACGGCGCGTTCACACTCGTCGAATTGCTGGTGGTCATCGCCATCATTTCTCTTTTGATGAGCATCTTAATACCTGCCCTCAACAAGGCCAGGGCGCAAGCATACCGCATTTTCTGTTGCAACAATCTCAAGCAACTGCAACTTTGTTGGCAGCTTTATGTGGATAGCAACGAAGACAAAGTGCCTTCTAACATAGCCGCACCGACCAGTGGTGTTTGGCGAAGCACTCCAAACTCCTGGATTGGCGACTCCAGTGCGCCTCACGACTCCGACACAACACGGATTGAGAATGGGGTGTTCTTCACGGGCAAATATAACCGCTCCATGAAGCTCTATCGCTGCCCGGCTGACGCATCCCGTGTCCGCTCCCCCGCTGGAGTGGAACTCGGTATGGAACGCACTCGGAGTTATTCGATGAATTCCAATCTCGGTGGACCGCAATTCGGATCGCCAGTGGTGTTCAAGACCGCAGCGATTCGGAAACCGGTGAGACTATTCGTTTTCCTGGACGAACACGCCGAGAGCATTGATGACGCATGTTTCACTGTTAATTCACCACCATCGGATAGTTGGTCAAACCTGCCCACCGATCGCCACAGCCGGGGCTGTGATTTTTCCTTTGCGGACGGGCACGTCGAGCATTGGGTCTGGCAAAACCGCAAGAATCCTGCATCAATGCAAAATAAGACCGAAAATGAAGCTGACCTGGCCGACTTGAGACGCCTGCAGGCAGCTACGATCCAATGAATCAGTTTGGAGATCCAGCTATCAGTTGCTTAAAAAACCGGTAATAGGTATAATAGGCATTAAAATGAGTAATGCTTATTCAACATTCATTTAGGTTTTGGAGGAAAATTATGACACACTCGACAAAAACACTTGTACTGGCATTTGTTGCGGCCGTGATGATGGGAATACCCTGCACGGCCCAGGACGTGGAACCGCCCTTTACCTGGGAAGGAAAAGGCACCGGGTCGTTCATCAGCGAAGGTGGAATTGAAGTTCTCGATTTTCAATTCGAACTGTCCGTTGACGAGCAGGGGATGGTTAAGGGACAAACAAGAAGTGAAAACGGTGACGCCATAATAAAGCATGTCTTCTCTACCGAAAAGAAGCAATATGATTGGCCCGGTTTCTTCACCAGAAATATCGTTATTGTGTTTATGTTAAACGAAGATGGCGACACTCCCATGTTAAGTATTTTGAACGGGCGTATCCTGCTCGACAAGTTTCTCTATGGTGAAGTGATGCTCACCACGTATGAAGCAGGCAGTGACACGGCGAAAGCACTTGGCATCGGCGATCCCGAGGCGACGTTGATGGAAGGAGATGAACTTCCCAATAGCCTGAAATCGGCACTAAAAAAATGCTTCCCCTTCGGCACGGTCAAAATCGTGGGCGATTACAAACAGGAAGATACAAGCGCTGCGGCAGGCAGCGAGGCCATTGCCCTGTTCAACAAGAAAGATCTCAAAGACGGGTATGTGTATCAGAAGGATTCAGATGCCGATCCCAAGAGCGTATGGAAGGTACAGAACGGCGAACTTCGGTGTTCGGGAAACCCCGTAGGCTTTCTGCGTACCAGGCAGGAGTATAGCGATTACAAACTCGTCCTCGAATGGCGATGGCTTGAGAAGCCCGGCAACAGCGGCGTTCTACTGCATATGAGCGGAGAAGAGAAAGTCTGGCCCCTGTGCATGGAAGCGCAGCTTATGCACGCACGCGCCGGCGATTTAATTGGAATGGGCTGCAAGTTCAGTGAAAACAAGGCCGGCAAAGACAGTCCCATCAGCTACACGCCGCGCATGAATGAATCCAATGAGAAAGAACCCGGCGGCTGGAATAAGTACGAGATCATCTGCAAAGGTGACACTATGGAGCTGACTGTGAATGGCCAACTCCAGAACAAGGCGACCGGCGTAAACATTAGTAAGGGATACATCGGTCTGCAAAGCGAAGGCGTTCCCATCATGTTCAGGAATATCGAGTTGACGCCTCTCCGCTGAACTCAGTTGACGTTCCTTCAACGCCAATTATGGTTTGAGTAACGTGGCATGAACTGAATTGTCCCTAAATTGGTTTCTGTCGTTCCCGCCTTAGCAAATATGGCAGCGCCAATACGCAGCATGCAGGTAAAAGTGAGAATTGTGTAATGGTTTCAATCTATGCGTCGCGATGCGTGTGTATCCCAGCCGCAAAGACACCGTGGGCGTATCCCTGCGCCCCCAAGGCTGGAATGCCGTACTAAAATCGCTCGTTGCCTGGCAGATGAAAAATATATATGAATAGATTGCGGAATGAAGATTGGTTTAACATTCGCATTTTAACGTATAATAATCGTTAGTAGTTTTTAGATTGTATCTAAGCCAAGCCAATTCTTTACTACAAGAAGAAATATAGAAAAAAAGATATTGAATATTGGACATTGTCAATATACAATGGTTTTTTCAAATACTGGACTTACATGAATCTTCAATGGTATGATATCCGAGGTGGGTTCGCTTAGTTGGCTGTTGCCACATGATATTTCCTTCAAAGGAATTAGCATCCGCTGCAGTCCATCCTATGCGACCATTCACAAGAAAAAGAGAAAGGATCATGCAATGAACGAACAAAGTAATACTCAGAAAAGATACAACTCCCGCCGTGAGTTCATCAAGCAGGCTACCGGCGCTTTGGCCGGAGTATCGCTGACGAGCGTCATTGCCGCACGGGGCAATGTTGCCGAGCAAAACAAGATCAAGGTTGCCCTGGTTGGTTGCGGTGGGCGTGGTACCGGAGCCGCCGTCAACGCCTTGTCAACCAAGGGGCCGACTCAACTGGTCGCCTTAGCTGATGTCTTCGAGAATCGTGTTAGGGGCAGCCACAAGAGTCTCTCCGGACGGTTCGCCAAGCAGGTAAATGTTCCACAAGACCGGCAGTTCATCGGCTTGGACGCTTACAAGAAGGCTATTGACGCTATCGCGCCTGGCGGGGTCGTGCTTCTGGCCACGCCTCCGGCGTTCCGGCCGATCCACCTCGAATACGCAGTGGCCAAAGGCTGCCATGTTTTTATGGAAAAGTCTTTCGCCGTTGATGCTCCTGGAATTCGCCGGGTACTCAAGGCCGGCAAAGAGGCCGCGAAGAAGAATCTTAAGATCGCCGGCGGCTTGATGAGCCGCCACTACAAACCGCTGGAAGAGGCTGTCCACAAACTGCATGAAGGTGCCATCGGCGATATCATCACCTGTTGGGCATATCGTGAGCACGGACCGGTCGGCTTTAGTCCGCGACGGCCCGGCATGAATGAACTGGCTCACCAGATTCAGAACTACAGCAACTTCACCTGGCTAAACGGTAGTTTCATTCTCGACTGGCTGATTCACAATCTTGATGTGTGCTGCTGGTGCAAGGATGCCTGGCCTGTATCGGCCCAGGGTCAGGGAGGGCGTCAGGTCCGTACCAAGCCCGATCAGTTGTTTGACCACTATGCAGTGGAATACTCCTTTGCGGATGGTACGCGACTGTTCGCGCAAGGCCGGCACATGGGTAATTGCTGGGGCTTTTTCGGCGACGTGATCCATGGTACGAAGGGCTCGGCTGTGCTCGGCGAAGGGGTTCCCCAGCCCCGAATCTACAAAGGTCACCAGCAGACGCCAGCAAATGTGATCTGGCAATTTAAAGGACCGCGCGGTAGTGGTTACCAGGTTGAGCATGATCTGCTTTTCGATGCGATTCGCGAGAACAAGCCTTACAATGAGGCTGAGCGTTGTGCCTATGCTGCTATGGTTGGCATCCTTGGCCGCATGGCCGCTGAGTCCGGCCAAACGATTAAATGGGAAGAGGCTATTGCTTCAAATGTGGAGTTGGCTCCGGGTTTGGACCGGTACACCATGGATTCTGAAGCGCCGGTGAAGCCGGACGCCCAGGGTGATTACCCTGTCGCCAAACCCGGCGTGACCAAGGTGCTATAATGGTCTACCAGCCCGGATAGCCATCGATCATAAAAAAGCGTTAATATTATGTATCCCACATGGATTTCATTTCCCAGATATCCATGTATTGAATATTGACAGCCGGTTTCTTTTCGATGATTCGAAGACCCTGATGGTCCGGATCGGGATATCCTACTGACTTTGAGATCTTTATAGGTGTCCCTCCTTACTTTCGTTTCGGGGTGCAATGTTAGTTTTGCAAAAGCTGAAAGAAAGAACTTAATGCGTTTTCCATAATTGAATCAAGAAAGCCAAGTGACATACCATAGGAGGGACCTGAACAGTAATGGGCAGAAAAACATTGGTAACGTTTAAATAACGCAGTCAGGCGATAATAACAACGGTGCCGGACAGATTGGCAGTCCGAAGTTAGATCCCCTTTTCGCTTTGCCGCCCTTTTCACCAGCGTTGAACAGATGGCATGTTTGCCTTTTGGCGGGATTCTATGGATTTACAACGCCGGGTGAAGGCGTGCCGGCTTTCCAATTGGCTACGTCATTGCCGTAATCAGACGGCACCCTGCGGGAAAGTGAGAAGCCAAAGCCGTCGGTCAT
>VRUL01000033.1 GCA_019456145.1 Planctomycetota bacterium | reverse complement strand
TCGGTGATGCGCAGGTAATCAGCGACCGGACCGACGGCGAATATCGCCTCGTTCAGTGCGCTCCACGTGCCGCCGTCCAATACGCGCGCCTTGACGTGGGTGGTTTTGTTCAATGTGACCGGGTTGTTATATTTGGTTCCGACGGCGTTTCCGCTTATGGGCTGGCGTGGGTCCGAGCCGTTGAGCGTATAATAAATGTTGCCGGACCCGTTGGGATTACTCATGGTCACGCCAAATCCGCCGGGGACCTCGCCGCCGTGTTGGTTGAAAGTGGGCGGATCCACGTTAGGATACCAACTTACGCTTCTGAACTGGCCAATGACTTCTTCTACTCGAGGTGTCAAGTGCCTGCGATCAAAGATGTCATACAAGAGACGGTCGATTTCAGGCAGCCAGTCATTGTTTTTAGTTCGAGGGGGATAATAGCTGCTATCCCCCCAGCGTGCGGACTCAGCGACAATCGCCATATTGATTTGGTCGGCACGGTTCTGGATATGGTTTCGAGCACTGGTTACCTCCAAAAGTCCGCCATTAAAGAAGTGTTTATACACGTGATCGGCAAAGCGGAGACGGTACTCGGGATTAATATTGGCAAGCTGTTCGTGCAGCCAGTGGGGATTGAATTCCATCCTGTTTGCGCCGCGCGTGGAGAACGGTAAAACCATATTCAACTCGGCGCTACCGGCACCGAGCGAGTGCTCATTATCGTGGTGGAACCATTTCCAGCCATCCGGGTTAACTCGGTTGTAGGTGCCCCACGTGTTGTTGGGTCGGCCTGTATATCGAGAGGCCGGGCCATCCCGGTCGCCCGTGTAGTATTCGATTATCATGAAGTCGATAACGTTGTCAACATCAAGCAGTCTTTCGTAGTTCGAGTTGGGCGTGCCATCGAGGTTCAATCCCTGTACCCTGTAGTACCTGTTATAATCGTCCAAACCTAACATTGTCTGGTCATACAGCCGGTCAAGGGCATCGCGATTACCGTCGGTCGGCAGCATGCCGGGAGTTTTCACTATGTCGTAGTCATCTTTGTCGCCTCCGAGATATGACTTGGCGTGTGAAGATTCGGCACGTTCCTGAGTCTGGAAGAGACCCCAGTAATGGCCGTTGATGTATAGGTGATAATATCGGCTGCGCGTATAAGGATGTCCCATCGCGCCCTGGATGTCGCGAGAGAAGACCTCGCGGACAATGGTGTTGTGCCTGCCGCCGCCGCCGCCGTGGGCCCAACTGTAGTTTTGGCTGGTTCGCAAATCCACATTGTCGAATTCATCGGCACCTTCTTCACCGAACAGCGGGTATTTAAGCTTGGCATCGCCGTATTCTGCGCGGAATAACAGACGGAAAGCGTGTTTGGGATTCCAACTTCCTCGGCTGTAGCCTCCGCGTATTCTCAGGCCGGCATCAATCTGGAAGCCTTTGCTGCCGTCAGGATGAATTAACTCCACCGAGACAGGCCGTTCCCATGCCCGGCCGTCCGACTGTGCGTTTACGTAAATGCCGATCGTTGGATCGAACAAGTTAGCCAGGTCTGTCGCGAGCGAGATAGTGGGAATGGCCTTGATCGCATTTTTCATCTGGCCTGCATACAGGGGGTTGTTGACAATACACGGATCCATACCGTAATTGATTACCTGCCCATTGACAGAAGAGCTGGGCCAGTTAGGGCCGGGTGGTTGGCCCAGCGGTGATTGTTTTATCACGTCTTCGGGGAAGATGTAGGTGTTTGTCTCGACCGCAGAATCCAGCCAGCCGGGCTTGACCGCAACGGCGCGGATGACGGTCGTCTTATCGATTTCAATCGGCGGATCGGTAATTGGATTATAAGTCAGCCCGTGGGTTATTGTGGGGCGCGAGCCGTCGAGGGTGTAACGAATCTCGGCGCCGTTCGTCCCGTTAGACAAAATCACATCAATATGCCAATCAGGTGGACCGGTGTAGAAAGTACGTTCGGTGTTGATCCAGACATCTGAGACAACACCCATTGCACCGGCAATGTTGAATGTGCCCGGGGTTGCCGTCGTGAAGTATTCCGGGGCTATCCGGTTCCTGGCAGCGACCAGCTCGGGCAGAATCAGGAACTCGCTATTATTCTTGTTGTCATTCAGCCCGTGAATTGACAGCACGTTCTTGCCGTCTTGCAGCGTGCCAAGATAGGCAGTAACGTTAATCTCCTCGAAGACCGAAGAATCCTCATTTGGACGGTCTGAAAGGGCTGTTGAGTTCCAGGACAATGAGCCGGGCGCATTTCGCCTGTCAATGTACTGGCCGTTTAGATACGCAACGAAACCGTCCTCGTACTTCATTCGCAGTGTCAACGAGTCGAAGAGACCAGCGCCTCCTTCTTCAATGTTAAATTCGATGCGTGTCCACAGCGAGGCATTGACGCCGAACATATCATCCCGCACATCAGTGGCAACCCAACTACCGGTCCACGGTGAGAGATACTGGCCATCGATGGGTTGTCCGAAGCTCCAGGTTACAGCCAGGTTGTCACCGCCGGTACCTTCCTTGTGCAGCGCTTCAATGTAGTACCTCTGCCCGCCATCCAGCGTAATCGATGTGGACTGCTGGCTGGGAAACTTGTTCCATTCACGTGAATTTGTCCAGCTCGGAACCGACGCAATCATCAACTTGTTCGCCGGATTAACGTCCGTGCTCAGCCACAGCTCGCTATTGTCATCGCTTGCGATCCAGAAAGTATAAAGGCCGCTGGCCGGTGGATAGAGGAATCCGCGCATGCGTGTGCCGTAGTTGTCCGTCCAGCCCGTCGGGGCTTCGAATAATGTTGGCTCACTGCTGCCGGATGGATTGTCAGGATAATTTGAGTTCCCGGTCAGGTCTGATACGCTTTCACCCGTTATGCCCGTCCAGTACTCGCGCAGGATTGTGCCTGTAGAGCCGCCGATATCACCGAACCCAATGCTGGTCTGTCCCGTATCCCAAGTTGAGTCATTGAAACCGACATCAGTCCACCCAGTTCCCAGACCTGTATCGCCGCTGGTAGGCACATGATAGGAAGCAGTCGCACCGGTTTGTACGAGTTTCGTGGCGTACTGCGCCAGACCATACGAGATATTGCTCAACTGCTGGGGGTATTTCGGAACGTATTGGTGGGCGATAGTAATACCATCGGCAGCCACCAATGCAAGGTACTCACCGCCCTGGTCGAGATTAAAGTTGGTGTGATAGTAACCGGCGGAGTCAAGATAGGGATAATTAAGCGGGTTTTCCTCATACGTCTTCTGCGAAGCAAAGACAATCAGGAACTCAGCGGGCCCAATCTGGAGGCCATTCGGAAACTGCCACTTGGTCAGGTTGGCGTCACTGTCGGTCAGATACCAACCATCAAGATTGACAACTGTGTCCGTCGGATTGTGAATCTCGATCCAGTCGGACGACTCACCGTTTCCGTCCAGCAGGTCACCGTTTTGCAGGGGTATATTGCTGGTGTTGCTCGCCATAAATTCGCTGATTACTATGTGGGGATCTACTACCTGCCAGTTTTTTGCCAACAGTGAAAAGTCGGCCATATTCACCCCATCGACGCCATCCATGTCGGCGGTGCAGTCAAGGACCAGACAGGCCGGATCCAGCCACTGCCAGGCAAACATCCGCAGGTCTTTGAAACCAACTACATAGTCTGCATCCAGATCGCCTACGAGTTGAGGCAGAGCACCAACCGAACCAGACAAAATTGCTATCAATATCAGTGATAGCAAAGAGGTTTTCGCATATTTGAGCATCCCTAATGTCCTTCCTCACCGATGTTTTAGGCCGTTAATCGCGGTTTTACCTTTGAGAGTGCCCATTCTGCGACCTTTAGCAGGGGCCCCTGCAATTCGTTGATCCTGGACAGCCAAAATCACACAAATACATCATACCAATTATAGCATTTATGAGGCATTGGTGTCAATAGCTATTCCGCTAAACACATCCATGTACAGTGCGAATGTTAATTGATTCCTGCTGGATCCGGTGGCAAAAACATCGTTTTGCAATGCACGAATTGGATGTGGACTGGGGAAGAAAACCAGTGCGAGCTTGAGCCTGGCCAATAATAAGATGATTGGAGCCGGTCCAGGGGCTGGAGACGGCTTTGGATGAAATTGGGTTTGATTGGGTTCGTATTGGGTTCGTATTGGGTTTGTATTGGGTTTGTTTTGGTATTTTATTGGCATTAATTGGCTTTGTATTGGCTTTGATTGGGTTCGTTTTGGGTTCGTTCTTCCCGTGTTCGCTAAGTGTCTTATTTTCATAATCCTTTGTTAATACCTTATTTACGTTCATTTGACTTTTTCGGAAATTGGGTTCGTTTTGCATAATTAAGGTAATAATTGGTTGGCAATATAGGCTGTATAGGAGATTTGGGTAGATTGTAGTTTGCATAGGTAGTTTCAAATCCTAAATCCTAAGCTCTAAATTCTAAACAATTCCTAATTACGAAAAATACAATGTTCAAAACACTGGCTTTTTTGCCAGAAAATAGGTGTTTGCGTGCCCCGAACCAATTTTGCTCGGGCTGACGCCTAAATGGTACGGGATTACTCGTGCGGTTCTCCGCTAAATTCAGACTATAGACTCAAGATTCAAGACTACAGACTTCTGATTGCTCAATTTTACATTCTAAATACTCAATCTGTTTGTATTATACCAAACTTCCCTGGAATGTTCAATAAAAATATAACTATTTTAAGACAAAGCTACTAAATCCACTATAATTGGGTATTATGCCGGAACTTTTTATATTGACGGGATTTGAATCTTCAAGTAGGATATTAAGGTCGAAGGCTTTACATTTGAACCGGCTCTCAAGTTGCATTTGCCGTTAGATTCTTACCTCGAAAGGCAAGACAATGGAGATGAGAAAGACACTGCTACGAACCTTATTTTTTTTAGGCGTTTTATTTGCGGTTAAAGGATGCATTCCTGTTGAGGACTTCGGAGAGTATTGGGAAAAGGGAATTATAGACCCGGCCCTCGAAGGTCACTGGAAACAGCTTGATGTGGAGTTTCGTTCTGAGCAGAACTATCTATCCTTTGTGAAATCAGGCGACCACTACGTTTGTGAGGTCAGTGCCGCTTTTTTTATGCCTCAGGACATGCCTCAGGTCGGCATTCGTGCAAAAACCTTGACAGCGGGAAAATACAAGTTCCTGATGTTTGATCTTCAGCAGTATTATGAAGACATGAAAACTGCTATGAGCAAGGCCGCGTCCGAGATGGGTGAGGACGTTGACGAATTGACTTTGCAGCAGATGCTTCAAATGCCAAAAACCACGGTCAAGGGTGTGCTTCAAAGGTATTCACTTGAGGAAGGTACTTTGTCCATCTATATGCTGGATGAGGCGGTTCTGGCAGAACAAATCAAAAGCGGAAATGTAAAGGGACGTCTGCCTGCTCAAGGTGCAATGATGGAAGCTGCATTGTCAAAGTTGGATGGCGAGTCCATTCAGTTTCTTGCCCGATTAGCGGATGAGCCAAAATACTGGAAGCAGGTAGTGCGTTATGGGCAAGTCGATGATTTGAAAAAAGCTATGGAAGAAGCAAGGAAGTATCCGGCCACAGAGCAGACGCCGAAAAATACCCTGGTCAATATTGATTTGCCGGACTTGAAATATTTCGCGGAGGATAAGACCCAAATTTTATTACGCCATCTTCAGGCCTCGCCGGAATGGAAAGTCTTTATAGAGGGACAAAGGATGGTTTGCCACCGGAGAGTAAAACAAAACGGCCTATGGAACGCTCCGGAGGACGCTTTGGAAATGGGTTTTCTTGACGAGTATTCAAAATCAGAGGATATTTGGTTTCCTATCGATGACGAGGACAGGGCTGCGCCAATGAATGAGAGGAACTGGCAGCAGATGAAATACCTGTTCCGATTTGAGGAGGAACCGTTCGGCTATCATGCTGTCTGGGCAAAAGAAGGTCATGTCATGAAGGTTGGTCCGCTTGAGGTTCAGATGAACATCAAACTGAAAGCGTCCGACCAGGGCATAGAATCGTATGTGGCAATAGGCCAGCCGGGCCTTTGGTTCGAAGTATTCGAGCAGACCTGGCACGAGCAGCGCAAAAAGACCCGTAATGCACTTCAATTGTTGAAAGAATTTTTAAAAGAAGTAAGAGCGGCAGAAGATGAAATTAACAAGGTGGGATATGCATCGAAACTGATACCGCCTGGATATGTAAAGAAGGGCAAGCCCACACTTGAATTGAAATGGGACCGTGGTGCTTATCGTGGACAGGCCTGGGTAAATCCGGGGCAGCAGGGACACGTTTATTTAAGGGTATTCAATGCCGACACGAAGAAATATTTGTCCCAAAGACTCATAGGTTCGCCCCTGAAAGAATATATCGGCTTCTCGAAAAATCCCACTACGTTGTTCTTACATAAATGTCAACTCTATATTCGTGCAAGCCAGTTTGAGCAGTCTTTTAATGCAGGATTTGAACTCTGGTTTCACCCGGATGATGGAGCCCCTGACAGGAAATTAATTTCTGTGACGGATAAAATCCTGTCTGACAATGAAAGAACCATAGATACGACGCGCTCGGGACAAGTGATTGATAAGTCAGGACAGCCCATACGTGATGCCCGAGTGGTATTGTATGGCGCCAACGATTCCGGGAAAGTGCGGTTCCTTCCTTTTGAATGTAAAGTTTTAGAAACGACAATGACAAATGAGAATGGAATATTCACGATCACTATGAAACGCCCTTATAGAGGCGGAGGCCCGAGTTTTGACAGGTTATTTATTGTGGCGCAAAAGGATGGTTTTTCTCTTGGGGCACAATATTTCCGTTCACTGGAAGTCGGCAAGGACAAGGCCATTGTTCTCAGCAAATCCGCTACGGTGTCAGGTAAGGTAGTAGATGACAGGGGGTTTGCTTTGAATGGTGCCGAGGTACATATTTATCCGATTATAAGAGAATGGGAGGATGGTCAGCTCATAGGCCTTCTGAGCTCGACAGACCTTTCAACAAGTATTGCCGATAGAGACGGAATTTTTATGTTTGACCATATTCCTATAGAAGCATTTGTTGAGTTGTACGCATTTGCTGAAGGTTACCTTGATAAGTTCACATGGGATTACAGAGGCGGCAGAACGGATCAAGGTAAGTTTGAAGCAGGTGCGCCCGATATTGTCTTGAAAATGGAAATAAATTCCGGATTTACCGGTCGGGTTATAGATAAGGATACAGGCTTGCCTGTGAAGGAAC
The DNA here is from genome assembly GCA_019456145.1 of Planctomycetota bacterium. GTDB lineage: Bacteria > Planctomycetota > Phycisphaerae > Sedimentisphaerales > Anaerobacaceae > CS2-K091. The sequence goes on along the minus strand of VRUL01000033.1, from coordinate 49,834 downwards.
TTGAGATTAGTTTCGAGCCTCAGGTTCCGGATAAGAGGTTGGTGCTTCCGTCTGTAACTACTGTTACAAACGAGGAGGGATGTTATTCAATGTACTGTTCGCCGGGCAAGTACCTCTTTGATTACGCATATCCCTACGAGACGGTAGGCCGGGAAATCATCGTTACTAAAGGACAGATGGTAAATAATGTAGACTTACAGGTGTACAAAACGGGGACTCTGAATATCAAAATCAGCAAGAAAGGAACCGGCAAGCCCGTTACTGATGCTGATGTTATCCTGAGAAACGAGAAAACAGGAGAGCGTCTTTCTGCACAAACTGGCGAGGAAGGCATTGCTTTCTTCAGACGGCCGGCTGGTAGATATGCTATCGAGCGAATTTCCAAATATGGCAAAGAGCTTCTTAGCAAGCCTGTACCTGTGATAATCCAGCCGGGTGAACGGGAAGAACGTGAATTTAAATTTGATATTACTGCAGAATCAAAAGGAATCCTGCTTGTTGTTACCGATGCCGAGAAGAAACCTGTTTCAGGTGTAGATATCTATATGTTACCGGGAAATGTCCACCTGGGACAAACTGATGAAGCTGGGCAATCTAAGATCGTCAAAGAGAATTATGAGGAAGCTGTCGTTGCGGCTTTTGGCAGGGAAAATTTGGGAAGGTACGGTGTGCATAATGAATTTTATATCTATGCGCAGGATACAGAAAATAACAGGGCAAAGTTTCTTAACTTCTATGCGAGAAGCAGCGGGCTTATCAGGATAGTTTTATCTGACGCGTTTGATATTGTTGGTCGGGTGGTTGATACCACCGGTCAACCCATTAAAGGCGCGGTTGTGTATCCATGTCTTGTTCTGCTTCTGCCTGCCAATGTCCAGAAACCATTTGAAATGGGCAATGAGGATGACTTCGTTACCGACAGCGATGGTATTTACAGGCTAAGAGCACTGCCCCATGATATGTTAGGTTCAAGACATACGAGTGGTCCTTACATAATAACCGCGGCTGCCGATGGTTTTGGCCAATCCATAGTGAAAGTCTATACAGGGAAAGGTAGTTCCGGATATATCGAAAATTGGAAGCGAAACCGGCGTTCTCATGAGAAAAGAGGGGAGAATATGCCGATCGCCGTTGAGCCCGGCACCACAGAAGTTGAAATCAGAGATTTTGTTCTTAAAGATGCGGGTCTTTCACTTTCCGGTATAGTGGTTGACACGCTGGGAAGGCCCATGGCCAAAGCGAAAGTTAGCTTTACAGACGTTGTAGACTTTAGCAGTAGCGCGGTACAAACCGGTCCAAACGCCCACTTCGAACCTTTCGAGACAGGTCCTGACGGCAAATTTGCATTTGAGGATTTAAGCCAGGGAAAACTTAAATTTAGCGTAGAATCCGAATGGTCCCCTGGCTGCTTCCCGGGCGCTTATGAGTTCCATGATTTTGATACTCAGGTAGAGGCCGGGACTGAAAACATGCGAATCGTCATGACACCTAAAAAACCGGTTGCTGAAAAACCGAAAGGTCCATTTGGAGGTAATGGCCTTATCGAGGTTCTTGTCACGGACTCGGATACCCGCAGCCCGGTGGCTGGTGCAGGGATTGCATTTCAAGGTGAAGATATTATTTTCCGGGCAGGCGTACCCACTAATATAGATGGCCTGGCCTACATAGTTTTACCGGCCGGGGAATACACTCTTTCTCGTATCTGGGGGGGTAAGAATTACGAATATGAGCAAATCAACATGCAGGTCGAAGTAAAGGCAGGGCAGACTCATGCACTGCATATCGAGATAAACCGTAAACATAAAGATGGTATTGATGGAACGGTATTTGATCCGAACGGCAGACCTGCAGGAGGAGCGCTGCTGGAAATGATCCCGTTCGATATGGAGGGATATCACTCCCGTACTATAGGGAATGGAAAGTTCAGTATATTGTATGCTCCTATGGATATGCGGCATAGTGGTGCTACGGGTCCAGTTTGCTTGATCATAATCCATAGACGACGCAAGCTTGCTGCTTCTTATAAACCGAAGAGCGGGTATGAAAAAGATGTCGAGATTATTCTGAAGCCCGCAATACGAATATCCGGGAAAGTCATTGATAAGGAAGGTGTACCGACCCAAGCGACTATCAAGGTTATACCGTATGATAAAAGATACAAAAACGACGGGGAAGAGTTCGGACAAGTAAGCTCAAACGCACAAGGATTATATGAAATCCTAATACCTGCTGATCTACCGCCTGATTATACATACAAGTTGAGTTTTTGGGCGAACGGGACCGCCGAGCAATTTTACAGTTTAGATGAGATTGAGAAAAAGCCGGGAGAAATTGTAATCAAGGATGTTGTAATCAGAGGAACAGTAAGTAGACCAAGACTCTTAAGACGTGTAAGATAGCACAAAAGAATTGAAAAGGGAAAGATTTTTTTAGTGAATTAGAGGATTAGGGGATTAGGGAATTAGGTGTTGAATATCGAACAAGGAATGTAGACAAATCAAATATCAAAATGCAAAAAGCAAAAATACAATGTAGAAATCAAAAATGGATTCCCGCTTTCGCGGGAATGACATCAGGAGATTGCCGCGTCGCTTCGCTCCTCGCAATGACATTTTTTAATAGATCCCTCGACTGCGCTCGGGATGACAGGGAGTGAGATTGCCGGGGTGGCTTACAGGCACTCAATATAAATGATTAATGATGATTGATTATTGATTAATTTTTTGAGATTCTTCACTTCGCTCAGAATGACGATACATATTCGGGCGGCCACATGGGGTCGCCCCTACGCGGGAATGACAAAATCGATAAGGAAAAAAGAGCAAGAAAGACGATTTCAGCAAAAAAAGAAAAACTAATGTTTCAGAAACAGATTACCGGGCAGTTGCTTTATGAGTCCTTTGAGTCGAAGGGATATCAAGCCGGCGTTTATATTGCCTGGTGCTACATCGGTCTCTGCTATTAGCTGGTCTATGTGCGACGGCTCTTTGCTTAGATAATCGTAAATCGTTTTTTCAGAACCGCTTAGATTCAGTTGGCTTGTGTCAAATAAGGGTGCCTCGGCTTTCCCAGAGGCTTTTATCGTCGCTGCGGCTACATGGCTTTTCAGTTGTTGGCCGATATAGCCGAGAGCTTCCATGATATCTTCAACGGATTCGATTAGCTTTGCCCCCTGTTTTATTAGCTGATGAGGACCTTTACTCAGCGGCGAATCAATTTTGCCCGGTACGGCCATCACCTCACGATTATTTTCCAGTGCTGCCCGGGCGGTAATCAAGGCTCCTGAACGCTGGCCGGCCTCGACAACAATCGTCCCCAGTGACAGTCCTGCTATTATTCTGTTGCGGGGCGGGAAGTTCTCCGACAGCGGCTCGTACCGAAGCGGCAATTCGCTGATGCAGGCGCCGGATTCAGCTATCATTTCAAATAGCTTCTTGTTCTCCGGCGGGTAGATATTCGCCAGGCCGCAGCCTTGTACTGCAATTGTGCGTCCATTGGCTGACAGCGCACCTTGATGTGCCGCGGTATCTATGCCGCGGGCCATCCCGGAACAAATAGTAAAGCCGGCTGAGCTTAAAAAATGAGCAAATCGAGAAGACTGCTCCTGACCATACAGACTGCAACGCCGGGAACCGACTATTGAAATGCACAAACTATCCTGTCGAGTCAAGCTGCCCTTAATGTAAAGGACCGGCGGAGGGTCGTAAATCTGCTTCAATACGCACGGATAACGCTTATCATCAAGGTGGATTATCCAGACGCCAAGCTTCTGAGCCAATTCCAGTTCAGCGGTTGTGTCGAATTTGTTACGCGTTGCGGCAATTTGTTCACCAGTTTTGAAACCTACTCCATCTACTTTGGCCAACTCACTGACCGAAGCACCTAAGGCACGATCCACTGAGCCGAAATGTTTTATAAGTTTTCCGAAAGTAGTTGGGCCGACACTATCGAGCCTGATTAATTTGAGCCATTTTTCGATGTCGGCGGAATGTTGCTGCGATTTTGCCATCGCTATCTCCTTAAGTTGCCATAAAAACGAAAATATTAACTGGAGTTTATCTAATAACCGTCAGGCGTCAACAAAAAAACATCCACAGCTTATTACTGACTGCGGATTTCCCGAAAGACACTCCGAAGTCCAGGTTCGGAGTTAAATGGTAATTTGTTAATTGGTTAAATAACCACCACTCACCCGACGGGCAATACTATGCAGAAGGGGGCTGGAAATTTTCTTGCCTTCTACATCTTCCCTTGCTACAATGACTTATGGAAAAACGTCAAACGGGCAGGCCCCCCACCGGCAGTGAGCGGGGGCAGGGAAAAGCATAAGGCTGTTTTTCCGCCGTGTTTATAAGAGCCTATAACAAAATGACTCTGTATTCAAGCGGCTTGTTTTTCGTCCTGACTGCGTCAGGCTGCATCGACAATGCTTTGGCATTGCCTGTTTCGCCTTCCTTGCAGGACAAAAAAACGCTCGCTTTCGGTACAACGATTCATTTTGTTAGAGACTCTAAGTTACCGGAAGGGGGTGAATAAAGGCCCCGCCCGCTGGCTTTGCCAACCAACGAAGCGGTGTGCAATTAGTCGCTTCTTTTTTGCGAAAGAACAATAAACCACAAGGAGATATCGAAATGGTATATGAGATATTCGAAAATGAAGTTGTTATGCTTCTGATTGGCGTGGGGGTTTTGATATTTATCCTGGGAAGTCGACCACGACTGAAAGACCTTCCGGCGTCGAACATCCTTATTATGGGTTTCTACTTGCTTCTGGTAAGCTGGATTCTGACTGTGCTGGAAGGTTTCTTTTGGGAAGAGCTTCTGAATTACGTGGAGCACGCGTGCTACGCTGTTGGCTCGGTATTCGTGGCCGTGTGGTGTTGGAAGGTATTTGGCAACAGAAAGGAGGCTTTGTGATGCACTCTGTAGTAGCTTTTGACCTTGTCACTTTTTTGGCTTCGGCGGTTGGGCTGATTGTTCTGCTGAGAGGTTGGAAGCGGGCTTTTGAACTCAAAACCAAATTAGTGTTCACGGGGCTTCTGGTATTTACTTTGTCTTATGGCTTGTGTTTGTTCATCGAGTGGTTCGGGATAACCAGAGCTTTGGACAGGGCAGAGGGCGTCATTGGAACATTGATTCCAATGTGGTGGGCGTTTGTCGTCTACGCCTTTCTGGCGGAACTCGTGGAACAGAAACTTCGAGAAAGAGAAGCACGGTTTGAAGAACTGTTCGATAACGCACCTATCGGCTACCATGAACTGGATACCCAGGGGCGGATTACGCGAGTGAACCGCACGGAACTCGAAATGCTCGGCTATACCGCTGAAGAGATGCTCGGCAAGCCTGTGTGGGAATTTTCGGCCGAGAAAGATAAGTCGCGGGAAACGGTTGCTGACAAACTCGCTGGTGAGATATCGCCCGGACAGGTCTTCGAGCGCTCGCTTGTGCGAAAAGATGGAACTACAATTGCAGTGATTGTTGGAGTTCGGCTTCTGCGTGACAAGGCCGGGCACATCAGGGGCATTCGCTCAACCATACAGAATATCACCAAGCGTAAGCTGGCGGAGGAGTCACTGGCAGAAGAACACAATCTGCTGCGGACACTGATAGACAACATGCCGGATAATATCTATGTCAAAGATACCGAGATGCGGTTCGTAGTAGGCAATGTTGCGGTCGCACGTTTAATGGGGGCGGGTACACCGGACAAGCTGCTTGGAAAGACGGATTTTGACTTCTATCCGAAGGAACTTGCAGAGCGATATTCTGCCGATGGTCAGAAGGTCATCTCGTCGGGCCAGTCGTTGGTCAGCCGGGAAGAGCCGGCTGTAGATGCCGCAGGGAACCGTAAGTGGTATTCTACAACAAAGGTCCCTTTACGGGACAGTCGCGGAAAGATTGTGGGCATTGTGGGCATTAGCCGAGATATCACGGCCCGCAAGTTGGCAGAAGAAGACCGCGAAAGGCTCATGCAGACTTTGGCATTGAAGAACAAAGAGCTTGAGTCGATTTTGTACGTTACCTCGCACGATTTGCGGTCGCCGCTCGTTAATATTCAGGGTTTTAGCAGTGAGTTATCCCTCAGTTGCGACCTGATACATTTGGCCCTTAAAGAGAAGATAAACGCTGCGGATATGAGCGAAGAAGTGCGTACGGCTTTTAATAAGGATGTTCCTGAAGCGTTAGGTTTCATTTTGACCAGTGCGAAAAAGATGGATTCGCTGCTGTCAGGTCTGTTGAGACTTTCTCGTCTGGGCCAGGCAGCGGTTAATATTGAGCGTTTAGATATGAACGCAATGTTCACTGATGTCACCAAAAACATGGAATACCAGTTAAAGGAAGCAGGTGCAACGGTGGATTTAGAATTAATGCCGCCCTGCCTTGGTGATGCTTCACAGATAAACCAGATTTTTTCTAATATTTTGGATAACGCATTTAAATATCTTGACGAATCCCGGCCGGGGGTGATACATATATACGGTAAAATTGATAATGGTCATAGTATTTATTGCATTGAGGATAACGGAATCGGTATTGCTCCCGAGCATCAGGGTAAGATATTTCAGATATTCCACCGGCTCGAACCTGGCAATAAAAGTGGAGAAGGACTTGGATTAACTATTGTCAGGCGCATCCTCGACAGGCATAATGGAAAGGTATGGGTTGAATCGGAGCTTGGAAAAGGGAGCAAATTCCTGGTTTCTTTGCCGAGCTTTTGATTGATAACAATGAAGGAGTTGACAGGAAAGGAAAAGCATGAACAAAGAGGGTGTTATCCTTATTGCAGAAGATGACGAGGGGCATTTTGAGTTGATAAAGAGAAGTTTGCAGCGTGCCGGTGTGTGTAACGAGATACTCAGATTTGCTGATGGCCAGGAGACGCTCGATTTTCTTTTCGTAAAGGGCGACGGGCCTAAACGTGAGCACGACAAGGAGTATATTTTGTTGCTGGATATCCGCATGCCGAAGATAGACGGAATGGAAGTTCTCGAGAAAGTCAAGAACGATCCGGAATTAAAGAAGATTCCTGTGGTTATGTTAACGACAACAGATGATCCGCGTACGATAGATCGCTGTCATAAACTTGGGTGTAGTGTTTATATTGTCAAGCCGGTGGAATATCAGGATTTTGCAGAAGCTGTTCGGAAAGTGGGTTTGCTTCTTTCTGTTGTTGAGGTACCGCAGATTGATGGAATGCCGAAGTAGAAAGGTGTTGTAAAATGAACAAGGAGGCGGTTATCCTTATCGCCGAAGATGACCCGGGACACGTTAAGCTTGTAAAGAGAAATCTTTGGCGCAGTTGTGTCGAGAATGATATTCTGCATTTCAGGGATGGTCAGGAGTTACTGGATTTTCTGTTAAACAGGGACAATACGGCGAAACGTGATGAAAGGGGATGTTATTTGTTGCTGCTTGATATTCGGATGCCCAGGGTTGATGGGCAAGAGGTTCTTGCGAAGATTAAAGAGGACGAGGAACTGAAAAAGATTCCGGTAATTATTCTAACGACCACGGACCAGGCAAGCGAGGTTGACCGGTACTACGAAATGGGATGCAGTTTTTATATGATTAAACCGGCGGATTATAATAAATTTATGGAAGCGGTTGAAAATCTGGGAGCATTCCTTTCTCTGGAGTCTGTAAGAATACCCGTTATCGATGGGACAGGAGAGAGTTAAATTAACAGTAGTAAAAGTTGGGGGTGTAAGAAACCGCTGGTAAAACCGAGTGCAAAATACTTTTTAGCCAATCGGGGGCAAAGACTGTATCGGATTGCAAATCGGCCTTAGAAAGCACATTTTGATCAGAAAAGGCAATATTGCTTTCCGGTATGGTAGTGTAAAAACAGGTTTAGGGAAATAATGCTGCAAAGTAGGTATAATTTTTGTAACTTCTTAGTTAGCAAGAGGTTACATTCTTTTATTCGGTGGTGTCAGCGGTAATTTGTAACGTTTCGGGCCTCTGTGTATTGACTTGGGTGCTTTCTTCGGTTATAATTTATAGTTTATGGCAAGATCAACAAAAAGAATCGGGAAGAAACAGACGAAAAAGGGCCCTTTAAAGGTAGCGAAAGTCAAAAGCAAAAAGGCTTTTCGGACCTACAAAGAGGCTCTTAAATACCTGTACGAGAGGACTGACTACGAAACGGAAAAACGTTTGCGATATAACATCACGACGTTTAACCTTGCCAGGATGGAGAAGCTCCTGTCTTTAGTAAGTAATCCTCATAAAAAAGTCCCTACAGTTCATATAGCCGGCACAAAAGGTAAAGGTTCGACCGCCACGATGCTGGGCAAGATGCTCGAAGCCAACGAATATACTGTTGGATTATACACCTCGCCGCACGTGCTGCACCTGCATGAGCGAATTATGGTCGATTCAAAAATGATTAGCGAGTCTGAAATGCTTGGCTTGCTGAATCGCATTTATGCTCCGGTTGAGAAAATAGCCAAGACTGAACAGGTGAGTTTCTTTGAGATTATGACTGCGCTGGCGTTCATGTATTTTGTAGATCAGGATGTCGACATTGCCGTGATTGAAACCGGCATGGGCGGCAGGCTTGACAGCACTAATGTTATTCGCCCCGAAGTCGTCGGTATAACCAGTTTGAGTATTGACCACCAACATCAACTCGGCGATACGATTGGCAGTATTGCCAAAGAGAAAGCCGGTGTTTTTAAGCACGGTGTACCGGTTATTACCGTCGAGCAGGATCCGGAGGCAATGGATGTTCTAAAATCGTTTGCCACTGCTGCGAAGGCGCCGTTTAGCGTAACCGGCAGCGATATTGATTTTTCGCAGCGATTTGAAACGTCACGTGAGGACGGTCCGCATACAAGAATCTGTCTGACGACACCAACCAGTAAATTCGAACACCTCCGAGTGCCGATGTACGGCAAACATCAGGCCATCAACTGCGGTCTGGCTCTGGCTATGCTGGATAAACTCAAATCAAGTGGTTACGAATCAGATGACCTAAAGTCAAGTGAGGGACTTAATGACGTCTCTCTGACCGGCCGAATGGAGATGATTTGTGATGACCCGAGAATTATGATCGATGCTGCTCACAATGCGGCAAGTATCCGCGCCCTGATACATGCAATAGGTCAAAATATTCCATACGATTCTATGGTAGTGATATTTGGCTGCAACAGTGACAAGGACGTTGAAGGAATGCTTAACGAATTGCGATATGGGGCTGACAAGGTTGTTTTTACCCGCAGTAATTCGGCCAAGGCGATGTCCCCGGACGACCTGGCAGATATGTATACGGAAATGTGCAACAAGATGTGCCAGTCGGCTACAACTCTCAGTGAAGCATATCGACTTGCAAAAAGCGCTGTCGACAAAGAAGACCTGATTTGCATAACCGGCAGTTTTTATCTCATCGGCCAGGCCAAAAAACGCTTCCAGACAACCCAACCACTTCAGACCAGTTGACAGCCGGGCGATGCTGGTCACAAAACCCCTATCCGCATTGCGTATTGTCGTAAAATTTCCCAAATCAATTTTGTTTCATCCGGTAGTCCTGCTGTTATACAAAGGTGGTTTCGGCGCCGACAAATATGATGGGCAGCTATTCATGCCTGGATTTTCAATTTGCACTAACAAGGAATTTGGGTTATAAAACCGTTTCTTTAGAACTGTCAGAAAATAAATATCTGTCGGTAATTATGAGCGAAAAAGCAGGGAAATAGATTAAAGGGAATTGTTAATGGCCGAAGAGAAGAAATATATCGCGGTTGACCTCGGTGCCGAGAGCGGCCGAGTAATGCTTGGTTCGATCTCGGCTGAGAAGCTTGCTCTTGAGGAAATCCATCGTTTCAGCAACGGCCCAATCGAAGAAAACGGAACGCTACGGTGGGATTTCGAGGGGCTTTTGTCAGAGGTAAAGACCGGCATAGGAAAAGCTGTAAAGCAGGCAGGCAGTGGAGTATCGGGTATCGGCGTCGATAGCTGGGGTGTTGATTTCGGGCTGCTGGATGCCGACGGAAAACTGGTTGATAAACCTTATCATTATCGTGACAGCCGAACCAATGGAATGATGGAAAAAGCGTTCGAGCTGATGGGAAAACGCGAAATATATGAGAGCACCGGCATACAATTTATGCAGTTAAACTCCTTATATCAAGTACTTGCGATGCGTTTAGGCAATTCAGATGTCCTGGCCAGGACCAAAAAACTAATCTTTATTGGCGATTTGTTTTCGTACTATTTGTGCGGCGAAGCTTTTGGCGAATACAGCCTGGCAAGCACCTCACAAATGATGGACATGAAAACGGGTCAATGGTCGAAGGCGATTTTCGATGAGCTTTCTCTTCCGATTGAGGTTATGCCGGATATCGTCAGCACAGGCACCGTTATAGGCCGATTGACCAAACAAATCGCAGAGGAGCTTGGCTGTGGCCGGATTCCTGTTATTGCAACCGGCTCGCACGATACGGCCTCGGCGGTTGCGGCTGTCCCGGCTGGGGAAAATAATAACTGGGCGTATTTATCGTCAGGGACGTGGTCTTTGATGGGCGTTGAAGTTCCTGAGGCAATTGTCAACGATAAGACTTTTCAATATGAGTTCACCAATGAAGGTGGAGTTGAAAATACGATTCGGCTTTTGAAGAACATAATGGGACTATGGCTGATTCAGGAATGTAGGAGGCAATGGCAGCGCGAGGGCGTCGAGCTGTCTTATCCCGAAATGACTGAAATGGCTCAAAAAGCCGAACCGTTTGCTCGACATATTGAGGTTGATTACAGCGGATTTCTTGCGCCAGGTGACATGCCTGAAAGAATAAATAGTTATCTTGCTGAAACAGGTCAAAAACCAATCGATGATAAGGGACAGATGATAAGGACGATTCTGGAAAGTCTTGCGCTTAAGTATCGCGTAGTGATGGAAAGGATCGAAGATGTCACAGGCCAGGAAATTGATTGTTTGCATATTGTCGGAGGCGGGATACAAAATGAACTTCTTTGTGAGTTTACGGCCAATGCAATCGGCAAGAAGGTAATCGCCGGGCCGATAGAGGCGACAGCGAGCGGCAATCTCTTGATACAGGCCAAGGCGGCAGGACAGATTAAAACATTAGCCGAGTTGAGGAAGATTGTCCGCAATTCGTTTGAGCTAAAAGAGTATGAGCCCCGGGAAGCTTCACTCTGGGAAGAACAATATAAAATTCGTTACTCGTGACAGATGCCCCGGGAACCGGGCCGCAAAACACAAAGGGCCAGTCACGAGCCGCGAAATACGAGGTACAAGATTGATTGAAGGGCTTGAGCAAAAGCTCGATAGTTTTGATTCGGCCGAAAGGAAAGAAGCTCTATCGGTACTATGTGAAAAGGTCGAGGCCGGCGAGATAATGCTGCCGGCGCCTGGTTCAGATGTGAACATGCATTGTCATACCTTCTTCTCTTACAACACGTATGGCTATTCGCCGAGTAAGTTTGCCTGGCTCGCCCGTAAGCGGGGGCTGGCTGTTGCCGGAGTGGTGGATTTTGATGTGCTCGATGCTCTTGAAGAATTTCTTGAAGCAGCGAAGATGCTCGGCCTCAAAGGCTGCGCTGGTCTGGAATCGCGGGTTTTTGTGCCGGAATTTTCGCATAGAGTGATGACTTCGCCCGGTGAGCCGGGTATTACATACCATATGGGCGTAGGATTTCCCAGTGCCAGGCTGGATGGTGAACAGGAAGAATTTTTGCTTAATTTGCGCAGAATCGCCCAGCAGAGGAATCGAGATTTGATGGGCCGAGTAAATGAACATCTGCGCCCGGTGGAACTGGATTATGAGCAGGACGTGCTTGTCCTGACACCGTCGGGAAATGCGACCGAACGGCATATCTGTCTTGCATACGCCCGCAAAGCCAGAGAGACCTTTGATGATGATAATGCGCTGCAGAAGTTTTGGAGTGAGAAATTAGGGGTCGAGGTCGAATTATCCCAACTACCTCAAGGGCGGGATTTGCTCAATACCATTCGAGCAAAGACTATGAAACGCGGCGGTGTCGGTTATGTGGTGCCGGATAAAGGTTCGTTTCCGCTTATGGCTGACACCAATCGGTTTGTACTTGCCGCCGGGGGCATCCCTGTTATGACGTGGCTTGACGGTACCAGTGAAGGAGAAAAGGTAATCGAAGAACTCCTTGAAGTGGGTATGGCTACGGGTGCCGCGGCCATCAATATTATTCCGGACAGAAATTATGGAACCGGAGTCGGGGACGAAAAGACAGAGAATCTTTACCAAGTAGTGGAATTGGCCCAAAAGCTGCATTTACCTGTGGTCGTCGGGACAGAAATGAACAGTCCGGGGCAGAAATTTGTTGATGATTTCGATACCGAGGAGCTATCGCCGTTGGTACCGATATTTTTAAAAGGTGCGCATATTATTTATGCCCATTCGGTACTTCAACAAAAATGCGGTCTGGGATATACCAGTGAATGGGCCAGGAAAAGTTTTGAAAGTGTTGCGGAGAAAAATGAATTCTTCCAGACTGTTGGAAGTTCTTTGGAGCCCCGGTACGAAGATAAACTTGGCGGATTAAGCGAAGACATAACCGCTCAGGAAATATTAGATAAAATATCTGACAGCAAGTGAGCTTTGAGCTAAAAACAGGGTACAAGAGACGAGACACACACTATTATGGCAGATTTACCTGAAACTCAATATGCGGTCCAATTGATTGGTCCGGACGAGCTTGTTTTGAATAAAACCAAAGAGGTTTTCAGGCCCGGCCGGTATCAGATTCTGTGCAGGGTGGAAGTGGTCGGGCTTTGTTTTTCCGACCTCAAATTACTGAAGCAATTTTCTTCACATGTTCGGAAAAGCGAATTAGTCGCTGGAATTGATCCTGAAATACTAAAAGAGATACCCGGCTATGTCCCCTGCGAAGCACCGACAGTGCCCGGTCATGAAACGGTCGTGAGAATCGAAGCCGTCGGCCCCGGAGTAGAAGACTTTAAGGGCGGCGATCGCTTCCTCGTCCAGACAGATTACCGCTGGCTTCGGACTGCCAGCTCCAACGGCGCCTTCGGCTATAACTTCGAAGGGGCACTGCAGGAATATGTCCTGATGGATGAAAGGGTCATAACCTCGCCGGAAGGTGAGTCTATGTTGATACCCGTTTCAGAAGAGCTTTCAGCATCAGCTATAGCTCTTGTCGAGCCCTGGGCCTGCGTTGAAGATGCCTATGTTTCCGGGGAGCGCACAGGCATAAAAAAAGCCGGCAGGATGCTTATCGTAGCTGATGTAAAAGTGAGCGGGGATGCTTTTGGAAATTTATTTGGTCGCTACGGAAAGCCGGCTCAAATAACGTGGATTTCAGAGTCTCCAGCCGTAGAATTTGATGTACCCGTTAAGAGATGTGAGGAAATAACGGAACTTCCTGATACCGGTTTTGATGATGTAATCTACTTCGGTTCTAATGTGAGTACTGTCGAAGCACTGTTTGCAAAGGTTGCCACAGGAGGATTGTTGAATATTTCTCTTTGTGGAGGCAAATTTGAACGGGATGTTGTTACGATGGTGGGCCTGGTTCACTATGGTGGTATTCGGATAGTGGGCACCACCGGTTCGGACCCGGCTGATTCCATGGAAGTAATCCCACAGACCGATGAGATTCGGGCCGGTGATAAGATTAATGTCGTCGGCGCAGGTGGGCCCATGGGTGCGATGCACGTGATTCGAAACATCTGCCAGGGTGTTAAAGGCGTCAGCGTTTTCGCAGGGGATTTGGATGATTCGAGACTGGAGACACTAACGAAAATCGCCGGGCCTCTGGCTCAGAAGAACGCCGTTGAGTATAAGCCGTACAATCCAACAAAGGATGAAATTACAGAAGATTTCGATTATACTGTTTTGATGGCGCCTGTTCCAAATCTTGTTGCTGCTTCGGTGCACAGTGCTGCCGAGCGGGGCCTGATAAATATCTTTGCCGGCATTCCCGCCACGGTTACAGGAAAGATTGACCTGAATACCTATATTGAGAAAAAGCTGTATTTCATCGGGACCAGCGGCTCGACTCTGGATGATATGAAACGAATGCTGGAAAAAGCCGAGTCCGGAAGGCTTGATACAAATGTCAGCGTTGCGGCAGTTAGCGGGCTTGAAGGCGCAACCGAGGGGATTCGGGCTGTTGAGGACAGGTCCATAGCAGGAAAGATTGTTGTGTATCCAGCTTGCAGAGACCTTGGGCTGGTGATGCTGGAAGAGCTGGGTGAAAAAATGCCTGAGGTGGCTGCGTGTTTGAATAACGGATTGTGGACGAAGCAAGCAGAAGATAAACTGTTGGAAATGTATCAAAATTCATAGAACATAAGGAAAACAAGTCAACGAATTAAGAAATGGAAAGGGATCGATTATGAAAAACAAAATAGCAATGAGGCAACAATCGAATAAGCAAATTTGGCTTTTCTGCGGGCTCTTGTCGGCTGTCTTTTTGGCTGCCGGGTGCTCCGGGGGCAAATCTGGATTCAGTGGTTTGAAAATGAACATGGGAAATCTGCCCCGCTTGTCACACGCCCGGACGCGGTCTATCAGCCCGGAAAGCTTCACCGGCGAGAAGGGCAAGGCAGGGATGGCAACAAAAGGCACCGGGGCCAATGCAGCCCGCGAGTTAGGACAGGGCTGGAAGGTTTCCCCTTCGGTCAGGATCAAAGCCGGCCAAACCTTCGTGATGGCCGATATCGAAGGCACAGGCGCGATCCAGCACATCTGGATGACACCGACCGGAGATAATCGTATGAACATTCTGCGAATTTACTGGGATGGTGAGAAGAATCCCTCCGTTGAGTGTCCCGCCGGTGACTTCTTCGCGTGCGGCATGGGCCAGTATATTAAGGTAACTTCGCTGGCTGTTTGTGTTAATCCCAAGAGCGGCTTCAACTGTTATTGGGCAATGCCGTTTCGGAAGCGATGCAGGATTACGATGACTAATATCGACGATAAGGCCATGACGCTGTATTACCAGGTGGACTATACTCTGACCGATGTTCCGGAAGATGCAGCTTATTTTCATGCCCAATTTCGGAGAACAAATCCACTGCCTGATAAAACAGACTATGTCATCGTCGACGGGATTAAAGGCTGGGGGCACTATGTGGGAACGTATATGACCTGGGGCTCGAACAGTCCCGGCTGGTGGGGTGAAGGTGAGATTAAATTCTTTATGGATGGGGACAAGAAATTCCCGACAATCTGCGGCACCGGAACCGAAGATTACTTTTGCGGTTCCTATGGTTTTGTGAAACCACAGGGCGGCGGCTACCAGGAATTCAACACACCTTATGTCGGTATGCCGCAGGTGATAATGTCTGAAAAGCAGCCGCGTTTCGGTTTGTACCGCTGGCACATTATGGATCCCGTAAGGTTTGAAGAAGATCTGAAAGTAACAATGCAGGCATTAGGATGGCAGAGCGGTGGAAGATATCTGCCTCTAAAAGATGACCTGTCTTCGGTTGCTTTCTGGTATCAAAGTGAGCCCCATGCGGCTTTTCCCAAACTGCCCGATAGGGATTCGTTGGAAATCAAGTGATAATTACACGTTCTAAATTATAGTTTTTGATTTTATTTCCTGTATTTAGGATTTGAGACAAGATGAGTATTGAAAAAGCGTACGAGGCGGCACGGCAGCGTTATGCTGAGCTTGGCGCCGACACCGAAAAGGCAATAGAACGCCTAAGCAAAACAGCTATATCACTACACTGCTGGCAGGGGGACGACGTGGGCGGCTTCGAAACAAGCGATGGATTAAGTGGTGGAGGTATGTTGGCTACCGGCGCTTATCCCGGCAAGGCACGAACGCCCGATGAGCTGCGCGAGGATATCAAAAAAGCGATGAGCCTGATACCGGGTAAGCACCGACTGAACCTGCACGCAATGTACGCCGAGACGGCTGGCAAAGTAGATCGCAACCAGTTGACAGCGGAGCATTTTGCAGCGTGGATAGACTGGGCAAAAGGCAACGGGCTGGGGATGGATTTTAATGGGACCTTCTTTTCACACCCTAAAGCTGATAGCGGTTTTACTTTGTCAAATGCCGATGAAAACATACGCAGGTTCTGGGTGGAACACGGGACAGCGTGCAGAAAAATCGGCGCTGCAATAGGAAAGGAATTGAGGACGCCCTGCGTGACAAACCTATGGATTCCCGATGGGTACAAGGACATTCCTGTTGACCGGAAGGGACCACGCGAGCGATTGAAAAAATCGCTCGATGAAATATTCGCCGAATCGATAGACCAGAACTGCCTCCTGGATTGTGTCGAAAGTAAACTTTTCGGCATCGGCTCGGAATGTTACGTTGTCGGCTCGCATGAATTTTACCTCGGTTATGCTATCCGCAACAACGTTCTGTTGTGCCTGGACACCGGGCATTTTCATCCGACGGAGGTTGTCTCTGACAAGATATCATCGGTAATGACTTTTCTTGATGAAATACTGCTTCACGTCAGCAGGGGCGTCCGCTGGGACAGCGACCACGTCGTTATCCTTTCGGACGAGCTGCGTGCCATTGCCGAAGAGTTAGTGCGAGGCGATTACCTCGAAAGGGTGCACATCGGGCTCGACTTTTTTGACGCCAGCATTAACCGGGTGGCGGCCTGGGTGATAGGGACACGTTGTATGCTCAAGGCCCTTTTGATTGCGCTGCTTGAGCCGACAGACATGCTGCGAGCGTTCGAGCAAAGCGGTGACTTTACCTCGCGGCTGGCAATGCTGGAAGAGCTGAAGACAATGCCTTTCGGAGCGGTCTGGGATTACTACTGCACAAAAATGGAAGTCCCACCAGCTCAAGCATGGCTGGATGAGATAAAAGCATACGAAAAGGATGTTCTAAACAAACGCCGGTAGTGAGTATGCAGATTCACTGTTAACAGTAAGGGAGCAGATATGAATACAGAAAAGCAGCCGCAGCAATCACAAACCGGAAGTGAATTCGAACGTGAACCGGTTCCGAAGAGTGCCTTGCTTGGCTTCAAGAGCTTTATCGGGATGTACGCCGGCGAGCATTGCGCCGGGACCGAGTTAATGATTGGGCCGTTGTTTGTGGCCGCCGGGGTGAGCGCCTTTGATTTGGTTGCAGGTCTTCTTCTGGGCAATGCCCTGGCAGTCTTTAGCTGGATGTTACTTTGTGCACCTATCGCCACCCGCAGGCGTTTGACCCTCTACTATCATTTAGAGAAGATCTGCGGCCGAAAGCTTGTGACCCTCTACAACCTTGCCAATGGCATGATGTTCTGCTTTCTCGCCGGGGCCATGGTGACCGTCTCAGCCACAGCGGTCGGAGTCTGGTTCAAGTTCAAAATGCCGGGGCTCAATGACCTGTACCCCAACAGTATCGGCTGGGTTGTGGCTGTCGCTGTTGTCGGCGGGCTCATCGCAATTGTTGCTGCCTATGGCTATAAGACGGTTGCGAAGTTTGCAAACATCGCTGCGCCGTGGATGGTCCTGGTGTTTCTGGCATTTGGATTTGTCGGCCTGCGGCAATTCATTAACGAAACGGGGGCTGAGGTGAAGTCGCTGGGTGACTTCTGGACTCTGGCGAATACGCATATCTGGAAAGGAGGCGCGCCGCTGGAAGGGCAGGTAAAGTTCACTTTCTGGCATGTGATGTTCTTTTCCTGGTTCTGCAACATGGCCATGCACATCGGGATGAGCGATTTGTCTGTTTTCCGGTTCGCCCGCAAGAGCTGGTATGCTATCGCAAGCAGCGCGGGAATGTACGTTGGACACTTTATGGCCTGGATCAGCGCTTCAATCCTCTATGCCTATCAACTGCATCTGAATCCCGCCGACACGGATGTATTACCCGGTCCGCTGGCATATCGGGCCGCGGGATTGGTCGGGCTTTTGTGTGTGATCATTGCCGGCTGGACCACTGCCAATCCGACTATCTACCGGGCGGGCCTGGCCTTCCAGGCCCTGTCGCCGAAGTCGTCTCGTTTTAAGGTCACGCTTATAACCGGCGCTATTGCGACAATCGCCGGCATGTTCCCGGCTATCGCAATGAAGCTGCTGGACTTTGTCGCCCTTTACGGCCTGGTGCTTATGCCGATGGGTGCGGTTATTTTTGTGGATTTCTGGATTATCCGCAAGTTTGGTTTACAGAGTTACTACGCCGAACTGAGTGGAAAGACCTTCAACTGGGCCGCCGGCCTGGCCTGGTTCGTGACCCTGGCAATCGCCTGGGTGCTGGTGAAGTTCGCAGGCGTGCAGATTTTCTTCGTTTCACTGCCCGGCTGGTTTGTCGCCGCCCTGCTATACATCGTCTTGAGTAAAATTTATCAGAAAAAACTCCGTCCCGTCGCAGCTGAATAACAGGAGAATTACAATGCGTTCTATCTTACAGATTGTTTCACTTATGGCGCTGATTGCCTTAACATTGCCTTCTATCCTCTTTCTTGCGGGCAAATTGGAATTGAATATGGTCAAATGGCTCATGCTTGTCGCTACGATAGTATGGTTTTTCGCCGCAACCGGCTGGATGTGGAAAGACAACGGCGCCGACTCTCAAGAGGCCGGTTGAGTTGATATTGTGACTATACCAAACAGGCAAATCAAAAATAGTATTCAATCAAAAGGAACATGCGACAATGAATAAAGCTTTAGCCGACTTAGTAAAAATTTCGAATGTTACAGGCAAAGATACCACCCTTGTTCAGGGTGGAGGCGGCAATACATCGGTGAAAACCGCAGATGGTAAATATATGTATATCAAGGCCAGCGGTACGGCCCTGAAAGATATGACCAAGCAAAAAGGCTGGCGTAGAGTGCGCCTGGACTTAGTGCTTTCGGTCATAGAGGACAAGTCATTGGCCAAACTTGAGCCCGGTAAGAGGGAGCCGGAGGTAGTGGACCGTTTGCTTCTCGCTTGTGATGATAACGTATCCGGCAGCGCTCGTCCGTCGGTTGAGGCGCACCTGCACGCTATTCTTGATAAGTGCGTGATTCATCTTCATCCTCTTGTAGTGGCTGCTTATGTAAATGCGAAAAATGGAAGGGCAGTAATTGAGAAGCTCTTTAAGAAAGAAAATTTTCCACCCCTTTGGGTCCCTTACACAGACCCTGGTTTTATGCTCGCAAAGAAAATCGCCCGCCTGGTTGGTAACTACCAAAAGCAATTCGGCAAAAAGCCCGCCGTTATGATTCTGGAAAAACACGGGCTTTTCGTCACTGCTGAAACTGCCGAGGCCGCATTACGCTTAGTTCGAAAAGTTATAAAGCTCTGCAGCAGCAAGTTAAGAAAACCAAAGCTGCG
This sequence comes from Planctomycetota bacterium, assembly GCA_019456145.1. Lineage (GTDB taxonomy): Bacteria > Planctomycetota > Phycisphaerae > Sedimentisphaerales > Anaerobacaceae > CS2-K091. Next base: position 30,587 of record VRUL01000033.1, on the reverse strand, counting down.
TAAGACCGGACCTCCTGCCGAAAAGGACATCACCGCCGCCAAATCAGCTATTCGCAAGGCGGTTTTTGATGCCACCGGCAAATACTTCCCGGTAAGCTACTTTGCAACGACCGAGCCGGTTGCTGCATTTATGGCCCGCAAAGACGCGGATAAACTGTTAGCGACACCTGCTCTCAATCCGGATGAGCTTGTTTACGCCAACGGCTCTGCAATGTGGATAGAGAACTGCGACGTTAAAAAAATCACTCGCAGACTAACCTCTCTGCTCAAAAAAGGCCAAAAACCGGCAGCGGCATTTATCGTCAAGGGTTTAGGGATTTTTGTCGCCGCCGATAAAAAAACGGCCCCGGTCATCGCGGAAATTACCGCCTGTTCTGTCCTGATTCGTATCTACGCACAAAAATTCGGCGGTATACTTGCCTTGACCAAACGTCAGCAAGACTTCATTAATAACTGGGAAGCCGAAGCATTTCGCAGGAAATTGACAAGCGGGGAGACGGCTAAACGCTGAAACTGCCAAAAGAGTTGATAGCTGGTTCCGGGCACAAGGCACAGGCTTATCTTTTCTTAGTCTCTTGCTTGCGCAATAGTTCAATGATTTCCTCATTTCCTCTGTCTTTGGCCCACCATCCAACCAACCACTATTTTCATGAGCCTCATGCAGCGGGAGATTTTCAGTTGCTTCTTTGGGTTAGAATGTGCTATACTACTGGGTTTTCATGGTGTTGATGTGGCAATGAAGTGCTTTTTTGCCCACATAAGACTATTTTTGAGGAGATTTGCTGTATGGATTTTTGCATTGAGGACACTCGAAAGAAGCCGCCTCCGGGATTGAATGAGCTTATAAAAGACGGGATTATTACTTTAGAACAGGCTAAGAACTGGCTAAGGACGATATATGAGATTCGGTTCTTCGAGGAGAAGGTTTTCGAGCTTTTAGGCCAAAATATTATCAAAGGCGCCTCACATCTTTATGCGGGCGAGGAAGCTGTCGCCGTCGGTGCTATCGCTGCTATTGAGAAAGGCGATGTGATCGGCTCGACACACCGGGGCCACGGCCATTGCGGGGCCATCGGTAACAAATACGCTGACACTGAGCAGGATCGCCAGGACCACTGGAACCGGATGATGGCAGAGTTGATGGGCAGAGAGACCGGCTACTGTAAGGGCAGGGGCGGCTCAATGCACATTGCCGAAGTGGACAAACAAAACAACCTCGGCTCAACCGGAATCGTCGGAGGCAATCAGCCCTCGGCAGTCGGAGCGGCTTTAGCCGAGAAATACAAAAAAACCGGAAGGGTTGTCCTTTCATTCTTCGGCGATGGCTCGACAAACTGCGGCAGTTTTCACGAATCGATGAATATGGCCTCAACGCTGAAGGTACCCCTAGTGGCGATAATCGAAAATAACCTGTACGGAATGAGTGTGCCATTTTCCGGCAGTGAAATAGAAGGCACCAGAAAAGCAAGCAACATCACTGACATTGCAGAGCGATGTTACGCATATAACATTCCGGCGATGATTGTCGATGGACAGGACGTTGTAGCGGTGTATCTGGCTGTGAACTCGGCAGTAAAATGGGCAAGAGTCGAAAATCAGATGACTATCATCGAGGCCAAAACCTACCGGTGGTATGGGCACAGCCGAAGTGACCCACGTGCCTACCGTACGAAAGCCGAGGAGAAGGCGTGGCACGACCGCGACCCAATTATTGTTTTGAGGGAAAAACTGTTAGCTGATTCACTTTGCACAGATCAGCAACTGGATCAGATTAAGGATAAGGCCTTTAATACGATTGAAACTGCTACGAAATTCGGGATAGACAGTCCCTGGCCTGACCCCGCGGATTTGGCCAAAGATGTATATGTCGAGGAAACTTACGAAGCTTCTCTTATCGAGTCGGAGAAAGCCACATCTGCGAAGGTGATGGAAGCAACCGCTGCATTTGAGACTGCTCTGGCTCAGGCGACCGGCAAGACGAAAAAAGAATCAACCGAGCAAGCCAAGGCTGTTGTGAAGTCACAGTTCGGCATGGATGTTATAACTATCGGCCAGGCGGTCCTGGCGGCTCAGGCGGAAGAGTTGAGAACAGATAAAAACGTTATCGTAATAGGTGAGGATGTCGGCCTCTACGGCGGAGCATATCAGGCAACTCGCGGGCTCTCGGCCGAATTTGGTACCGACAGAGTCATTGACACAGCAATATCCGAAGCGGCCATTGCAGGTGCAGCGGTCGGTGCCGCTCTTCGGGGTCTAAGGCCGGTGGCTGAGATTATGTATGTCGATTTTGTTACGATAGCGATGGACCAGCTCGTTCACGTCGGGGCCTATAATCGCTATATGTTTGGCGGCAAGGCCAAAGTCCCGATGGTGCTGCGGACCGAAGGTGGAGTCGGCAGATGTATCGCCGCCCATCATTCCGAATCGCTCGAGGCATGGCTTATGCATACTCCGGGACTCTATGTGGTCATGCCCTCAACGCCTTATGACGCAAAGGGCCTGCTCAAAGCCGCTATCCGCAGCGACAATCCCGTGGTCTTTATCGAGCATAAAGCGACCTATGGCCAGTTTGGTCCTGTGCCTGAAGGCGATTATATCATTCCGCTCGGCGTCGCGGACATCAAAAGGCCCGGCAAAGACGCGACTATCGTCAGCTATAGCAGAATGGCGATGTTCTCGCTGGAGGCCGCCGGGGTGTTAGCTGAGCAGCACGGCATCGACGCAGAGGTAATCGATGTACGAACGCTAAAGCCACTCGATATAAAAACAATAGCCGAATCTGTTCGCAAGACGGGGCGGCTGGTTACGGTCAGCGAAGGCTTCTGCACGTGCGGTGCAGGCAGGGAGATAACCGGACGGTTTATGGAATACGAATTCGGCGACGGCAGCCACGGCTTCGATTATCTCGACTCGGCGCCGGTAAATCTGGCGGCAGCCGATGTTCCTCCGCCGATGAGTGAGCCGTTGGAGATAGCCAGTATTCCGGGCGTTGATAAAATCATCGAAGCTGTTAAGGCAATTGTGTAAAAAATACGTATCACAAAATTCACGAGGATTTATAAATGGCAAAAGAAGTCAGACTACCGCAGCTTGGCCAAACGATGGAAGAGGGAACTATCGTTAATTGTCTGGTCAAGGTCGGCGACGAAGTTAAGAAAGGTGATGTGATTTTTGAGATAGAAACCGACAAGGCAACCCTCGAGATGGAATCGCCTGCGGAAGGTTTTGTAAAATATATTCTCGCTGAGGCCGACCAGACGCTGGCTGTTGGCGCACCGCTTCTGGTATTTGGTGACAAAGACGAAGAAGTACCGCAAAGCTTTGTCGACTCGCTAAAGACCGCTGCCCCTGCCGCCGAACCTGCTCCTGCAGTTGAACCTGCGCCCACGGCTCCTGCTGCTGAAACAACAGCCCCGCCGGCCGAAGCCACCCCACTCGAGAGAGTAAAGGCCTCACCGCGTGCAAAGAAACTGGCCGAGCAGCTCGGTGTAAATCTTGCGGCAGTTAAAGGAACAGGGCCTGTCGGCAGAATTACCGAGCAGGATGTCAAAGAAGCCGCCTCCTCGAAGCCCGCTAAACCAGCACCAGTACAAAAGACAGAGCCATCACCCAAACTCGGCACTACACTGCCACTAAACAGGCTTCAGAAGATAACCGGCCAAAGAATGGTGCAGTCGAAACACGAAATACCCTGCTTTTACCTGAGTGTAAAAGCTGATGTGACCGACCTGGTGAAATTTCGATTCAAATTAAACAAGACCAGTGACGTGAAGGTCGCCTACAATGACTTTATTATGCGAGCGGTCGCGATGGGATTGGAGAAATTCCCGATTATGACAGGCCAGTTAACTGGTGAGACTGTTCAGTTGGCCGATAGCATCGGTGTCGGTCTGGCGATTTCTGTGCCGGGCGGTCTGGTTGCGCCGATTGTCAAAGACGTGAACAAAAAAGATGTCAGGCAGATTGCACGCGACAGCAAGGTCCTGATTGAAAAGGCCCGCAGCAACAAACTGGCTCCTGCGGATTTGGAGGGCGGCTGTATCACCGTAAGTAATCTTGGCGCTTTTGAAATAGAGTCCTTTATCCCGATAGTAGTGCCCGGCCAGTGCAGTATTCTCGGCATCGGCAAGATTAGCGAAACATGTGTGCCCGAGAGCGGCAATATTATGATTCGCAAGCTGATGAGTATGGTCCTGTCGATAGACCACAAAGTTACCAACGGTGCATACGCAGCAGAGTTCCTGGACTATGTAAGGAAGCTGCTCGAAGATACGTCCACATTTGGTCTTGAATCCTGAATTTCAAAGATGATATGAAGGAGTATCCGAAATGGCAAAGGAAGTTGTCCGCAAGGACTCCCAAGGAGAAGCCAGGCGTTTGCCGAGTATAAGCAAAGCTACCCCGAAAGTTCCTGTTATCGGTGTTTTTGCCACCAGCGACCCGCGCATCGATAAAGCCAGTCGAACCCGTTGTCAGAACATAGCGAAGATGGCCGCTGATTGTATAAGCGGTTCTGTAGTACTGCCTGATAAAACAGCCGTGCCGGTGGTTTACTCTACCGTATTGATAGACGGCGAAGCGCAAGCTGACATTGTCGCTCAACAGTTTCGCAAAGCCGGTGTTGATATTTTAGTATGCGTGCCGGATACCTGGGCTTTCCCGCAGCTTACTACTATCTCGCTGCTTCAGCAATTCGGCCCCAATACTCCCATAAACATTACCTGCGGCAATAGTGGACCCAAGCCCGGCGTCGTCTATGCCCACGCCCTTAATGGCGCCATCAGCCAATATGGCCGAATGGTTGCTTTAAATGTCGGCACCTGGCCGGATACTGGGATGAATCCGAAGATGACCGACCAAACCGCAAAGAACCTTATTGACTGGTGCTATGCCGCGGTAACGGCCGTGGCCCTGCGGGGCCGAAGGGTTGTGATTTTGGGCCACGACTCGATGGGAATGGAAACGGCTCTGGCCCACGTGCTGCCGACAAGAAACACCTTCGGCCTTGAAATCACCCGTTTGGATATGAAGCTTTTGGCTGATATGCTGAACAAAAAAGCCTACAACCAAAAGGAGCTAAGGGCGCTTCGAGGCTGGATTAACAGATACGTCGGCAAACGACTGGAGCTTCGTGACCAGGCCGACAGCGAACGATTCGATATGAGCTTGGCAATGTACTTAATTGTTCGAGACCTGATGGCAGAGCTAAACGCAATCGGCGGTGGCTTTATGAGCCAGTTGGAATGGGGCAGCGACCCTCGCGGCATTCCGCTGCCCGTTGCCGACGTGATGGAATCGTTCTTTAACAGCACGTTTGACCATAACGGCCGCAAGGCCCCTCTGCCCTATGCCACTGAAGCCGACGTGCAGGGACTTCTGACGATGCTCTTTATGACCTATCTGTCGGGTGGAAATCCACCTTTGTTTATGGATTTTAGAAAGGTATGGGAAGCGTGGGAAATCAAGCGGCTCGCCAAAAAAATCGGCATTAAAAAACTGGATAAGAAAGCGGACTGGATAAACAGCGGTCTGGTTGATGGTGACAATTCCGGCAGTGCCGCATTTGATTGGGCGGCAGAGCCCGGAGCATCCGTCAAAAAGATTATGGATGGCGTTGGAATGCCTTTGGCCGATGAAGGCTACTTCCCCGGCGGCGGCAATTCGGTTACGTTTATGACGCCGGCTGGTATCGAAGGTATCGCCGCTCGATGCGCGTACAGCAGTATCACCGGATTGTTCTCTATTATATGGGACCAGGCTCACACGACCGAGGTCCCCAAAGAGCTTGCCAAGGCTATGTGCCAGCTGACTACTCCCACCTGGCCGCATACGTTTGTCGTCCCGAAATACGCAAGTATGGTGGAATATAAGCAGTATCCGCCGGCCAATCACTTCCACATGACCTGGGATTTGCCGGTTGCCAGGCTGCAGCACTGGATGGATTTGACGGGTGTCTTGAGCGTCACGCCCTGGGCGGGGCGACCTGCGTTCGTCGAAGGTGTTGACAGGCCACAACCTCTGATTCATTTGATAAATGGAGGCCAAAACGCTTTCAAACTGCTCAGGGGCCGCTAAGGCCGTATAGTCAAACACTCAAGAATCGCACCTATCAAAAACACCGCACGGAAAACAAAAAAAAGAAATATTCTTGCTCTGATTACTCCAGGGATGTATAGTTCAAGAAGATGGTGTCCCTTTATCTGCTGTCGCAGAGGGCAAAGGGGGGGTGATGACCGGGAGTATATACTGTGCAGGATTGGTTGTCAGGAGAAATGGGGGAGTATCTGGGACGACTTTAGATATAGTCGTGACAATATATGCGGAAACAAGAAGCACAAGCTCACAAAAGGACGCTGCTTGTATTTAATTGTCATGAGTCATGGGTATATCAACTTGGAGTATTGGGATATAACCTTGATATAATTGTTGGACTTAAGGGCCGATATCTTCAAACATGGGACGAGCGGATTCGCCCGTTGCCGCCCGATTCACGGTTGATTACTTTGCCCGAAGCCCAGCAGTCACAGACCCGTTACTACTGCATCATAACCCACGACATTACCGACCTGTATGATATTAAACAAAGACCGGAGCCGCGGATTATGGTCATTCACTCAACGCTTGAGAGACGGGCACTGGAAGAAAATTCTGATGCTGCTCCGCAAAATATGAAAGAGACGCTGCATAAATACCTGAAGTTCATTGGCGGTCATGCAGTGGCTATCTCCGAGTTGAAGGGCAAATCGTGGGATTTTACTGAGGACATTGTACCCTCAGGTATTAATGCAGATGATTATCTGCCCTATTCCGGCCGGACAGGTCGCGGTCTTCGTGTTTGCACTTTTATTAAGAACCGCAAGGCAATTTTGTCATGGGACCTTTACGAAAAGGCATTTGATGGGATTCCCGTACGTCTTGTGGGGTACAATCCCAATATACGGGATCTTAGAACTGCTAATAGTTGGGATCATCTCAAGAGGACACTGCAGTCTCACCGGTTTTACGTCCATACTGCAAGCCCGGAACTTGAAGACGGATACGACATAGCCAGCCTGGAGGCAATGGCTGCGGGTATGCCGATTCTGGGCAATCGTCACCCCACTTCGCCAATCCAACACGGCGTAAGTGGTTTCCTCAGCGACGATCCTGCTGAATTGCGAAAATATGCTAATATGCTGCTCGAAGATAAGGTTTTGGCGACAATGATAGGCCGCCAGGCCCGAGAAACCGTTATAGAAAAATTCTCAATGACCAGTTTCAAAGAAGCTTTTCTAAGATCGATAGAGACCGCCCGTAAAAAATGGGGGCGTAGAAAGGTTCATCGGTGATTGTTCCCGGGCTCCGGTTCCGCACCTGTCAGGGGTGAGACTGCACTGATTAAGTGCGGGATGGTGTCCCCGTGACAGGGGAGCATAGTTTGCCTGCTGCTTCTCTAAGCTGGTGATAGATGGGTATTGGGTCTGCGGATAATGAATCATTTGTCTATACCCGATATATTTGGTAAAATTCCCCTTGAAATATAGAAACCTGTAAGGAGGATATTATGTTTATAGTCCATGTTTTCGTCCATGTTAAGGGCGATCAGGTCGAAGCTTTTCAAGCCGCCACACTTGAAAATGCCCGCAACAGTGTCCAGGAACCGGGTATTGCCCGATTTGACATCATCCAGCAGCAGGACGATCCTGCGCGCTTTGTGCTGGTTGAAGTCTATCGCACCAGCGACGACCCGGCTAAACACAAGGAAACCGTGCATTATCAGAAATGGCGCGATAGCGTGGCTGATATGATGGCCGAACCACGCACAAGTATTAAGTTCACTAATCTCTTTCCCGGTGAGCATGGCTGGGATTAGTTGCAGCAAGGTATGAGCAATTATGAGATTCGAATTTGCCACCGCAACGCGTATCATTTTTGGCCCAGGGTCGATCGACGAAGTTGCACCCGAAGCGGCCGGGATGGGAAAACGCGCTTTTGTTGTTACAGGCCGCAGCCTCGAACGCGCAGAGCCGCTGCTCGAGCAATTGAACAAGCACGAAATTGAGTATGTCACCTTTAACGTCCCGGCAGAGCCGACAGCCGCTATAGTAACAGAAGCTGTAAAACAGGCCCGACAGGCCGAAAGTGATTTGGTTATTGGCATTGGCGGCGGAAGCGCTATTGACACGGGCAAAGTGATTGCAGCTATGCTGACTAATACCGGCCGGCTGCAAGATTATTTGGAGGTCATCGGCCTCGGCAAACCGATTACAACCAATCCCGCACCTTACATTGCGGTTCCAACTACAGCCGGAACCGGCGCTGAGGTCACTTGTAATGCGGTGTTGGCCATTCCCGAACATCAAGTCAAGGTGAGCATTAGAAGCCCCTTGATGCTGCCTCGGTTGGCTGTGGTTGACCCTGCGTTAACTTATTCAATGCCGAGATCTATTACCGCAAGCACCGGCCTGGACGCGCTCACCCAGCTCATTGAAGCTTATGTTTCAAACAAAGCAAACCCGCTGACAGACGGTATCTGTCTCCAGGGCCTCAAACGGGCAGGGCGTTCTCTGCAAAAGGCTTACGAAGATGGCAGCGACGCAGGTGCCCGGGAGGACATGGCACTGGCGTCTCTCTTTAGCGGCCTGGCCCTTGCTAACGCTAAACTGGGCGCGGTCCATGGTTTCGCAGGCCCTTTGGGCGGTATGATTTCGGCGCCACACGGAGTTATATGCGCAAGGCTTTTGCCCTTTGTCTGCCAGGCTAATGTCAGGGCCTTACAGAGCCGTGAACCTTCCTCGCCGGCATTGGCCAGATATGATGAAGTGGCCCGGATTTCGACCGGCAAAGTCTCGGCACAAGCCGCAGATGGTGTCGAATGGATACAAAATCTCTGCAAAGCCCTGACCGTGCCTCCGCTGGCCCAGTTCGGATTAAAAGAAAAGGACTTCCCAACGGTAGTGACAAAGGCCAAAAAGTCCAGCAGCATGAAAGGCAACCCGATTATTTTGACGGACGACGAACTAATAAAAATCCTGAGAAACAGCCAATAAAAAAAGCATGTTTCTTGTTAAAATGATAATATATGAAAGACGAGAGATGGTAGATACTTCAGCCAATGTGGTTAAGTACTACACTTATGAGCCGTTTGGTGAAATCATGTAATCCGAAGAACAGAGCCCGGCCCTCATATATTGGTTCCTACAGTCAGGAAGTGAAAAAAGATAATGAATTGGATACTGGGAATGATAGGTGGAGTTATTGTTGCTGGAATATTGAATGACGTAATACAAGCGATAATAGATAAAACCTTAAAAGAAAAACCACCTAAATCCGTAAAAATTGCTGAAAAGTCTGAAATGATATTTGGATCAATAGTCTTGTTAAGCAGTATTTATTTTGTTTTTGTTGAAGAAAATATAAAACTTGCCTATCTTTCTTTAATAATCGGTTTCTTTTGGTTATTCATAGCAATTTGTTTATATGTAGGAAAGAATTGGGCGAGAGTCACGTGTCTTGTTTTATCAGTATTAAGACTGCCGACAATTATAGGTGTTATATTTTCGATTATCAGCGTTTATTTGCTTTTTTTCACTACGGAGGCAAAAAAATATTTTAAAGGTATACCATACATGGAATCGCCAGAAGTTGATTCTTTTGAACAGAGTGAGAGGGAAATATAAGTTTTGTCCTAAGACAGCCCCGATGCTGCAAAGGCAAAACAGGTACCCCAAGCATCAGCCATTTCCATGATGTATCCTGTGTTGTTTAGGATTTCGGTTTGGGCATGGGGAACACGTCGGATTCGGTTCTGCCTGTCCTCATAAGTTCAGCCATTCTTGCTTTGATTTTAGGATGCGCGTTAGCTATGTCGTTCTTTTCACCGATATCTTTATCCAGGTCGTACAGTTGAATTTTTTTGTTCGGATTTATGCGAACCGCCTTCCAACGCCCCATACGCACTCCCTGCCGGCCGCGTAATTCCCAGTATAAATACTTATGCTTTTTCTGCTTCCCCGGCTTTCCCAAAAAGCTCGGCAGCATCGAAATACCATCTATATCACGCGGAGCGTCAACGCCTATAAGCTCACAGCAGGTCGGCAAAAAGTCCCAGAAAGCACAAATGTGCTCACTCGTGCTGCCGGCCTTGACCTTATCCGGCCAGCGAACGATAAACGGCACACGTATCCCGCCTTCATAAACCGAGCCTTTTAGGCCCCGCAGAGGATGGGCACTTTCAAAAAAGGCAGAATCCGATCCTCCGTTGAAGGTTGGGCCATTATCGCTTGTAAACATAAAAATAGTATTATCTTCAAGATTCAATTCTTTTAATAAAGACATGATTCGTCCGACGTCCCTGTCCATCCGTGTCACCATCCCGGCATAGCACGCCCTGGGATTGGGGTGAGGGAAATATCCTTTGTCCCCCGTGTATGGCGGGTCGGGCCATTTGCCTTTGTATTGAGCTAATGAGTCTTCAGGGACCTGCAGCGCAACATGGGGTATCGTAAAGGGGACATAAAGAAAGAAGGGTCTATCCTTGTTGGCCTTGACAAACTTCAGCGCTTCATCCGCTATAAGGTCGTGTGAATAGGCCCCTTCTTTGCCGTCCTTGTTTGCTTCGAGCCATTCTACTTTGCCGTCCCGCCAAAGGTGGTTGGGATAATACGTATGTGCCTGACGTTGACAGTTATACCCGAAGAAATGGTCAAAGCCCTGCTTGTTCGGATCTCCCGTGGTGCCGACTCGTCCGAGCCCCCATTTCCCGAATGCTCCGGTCCTGTAGCCTGCCTCTTTGAGAATCCTGGCCACAGTGACAGTGCCGGCCTTCAGCGGCCACTGCCCGCCTGTCGTAGCCCCCAGTTTCCAACCTTCGGCGCCGCCCACCTGCTTGTTACCGCGCACCTGGGCATGGCCGCTGTGTTTTCCCGTCATCAAAACGCAGCGCGATGGCGCACACACCGGGTTGCCCGAGTAGTGCTGTGTAAACTTCATCCCTTGTGATGCCAGCTTATCGATATTGGGCGTTTTAATCTTCTTCTGCCCATAACAGCCTACTTCTGCGTAACCGAGGTCGTCTGCTATGATATAAACGATATTGGGCCTTTTCCTGTTGGCTCCAGATCTCGTCCGTTGAGCGGCGTTTGTGCATCCGGATAAAGCCATACTTGCTGCCCCAAAACCGACAGCTTTTATAAAATCACGCCTTTCCATTTATAGTCCTCCATTACAAATACGCACACGGTTCATATTCGTTGTCCTGGTCGGCCGATGAATCGTCCGCCCGTGCCAAATTCGCTGTGATAAAAAAGTACATATGTAAAAGATTATGTACCCGTTTACAGGATATCGCATAGGATATTTTACCCTTAGCTAATAGTAAATTCAAGCTATAGCCGGGTATTCTCACTCGATAGTATTGAGTCAGCCATACTTTAATGAGTAAAGCGGTAAAAAAATGGCAGGCTTTGATACATCTTTTTGGTCCTTTTGACCTGCTAAGTTAGATAAATCAGAGAAATCGCCTTTTTTTTCATATAGCTAACGAATTTAGTCGATTAGGAGTGTGATAAACGCATACTGCCGGCGTTAGCAGGCAAAGTACAACTATAAAGCTCCATTCAGGAGGAGTAACGATAGAACAACGAAGAGGTATGACCCTGATTGAGCTGATGATCGTAATCTTCATCGTCGGCATCATGGCTGCGGTGGCTATTCCGATAATGCGAGGCCGAATTGATGCGGCAAAATGGTCGGAGGCGAACCGAACTGCCGGCACTATCAGGACTGCGGTCCGGGCCTTTATAGTAGAAAACGGATCTGATTACAACTACAACAGACTGAAAGGTAAGCTCAGTAAGCCGTCTTTGTATAGGGAATTAGGCTTCAGCAGCTCAGACCTTACCGGTTCATATTTCTATCAAAAGGATTATAAACTCAAAGACGTTACTGCAGATCCGATGAGTTGTGTTGTTGAAGTTAATTCCAGTCATCCTGAAGGTCCGCCGGGTAAGGGAACATTCGCCGCAGACGGCACCTGGTCGGTGAATTAACCCGAAAGAAGACCAGACTTGCCTGATAATGCGAGTCGGGCATGGGGAGCCTCAACTGCATATACAGGATAAACCAAGGCAGGTTTCCGGAACACTTTGTCGGTTTATTGCTTCCACAGTTTAATTTCAAATATGGGTTTTAAAAATTAACAGATCTATTCTGTAATTAGTCAGGCATTAAACAAGGAAGCAGGCTTTGTCTGAATAATTATGGCCGAATTGCCTGCGGTGATGCAATCCATTTGCGAAAAACTTATTGATTTTTGTAAACTTACACCTTATTATAAAGCCATCATACTAAAACAAATTCCTGTTCCGGAGGATACGGATTATGAAAAACACAAAAAATAAGACAGTTGAAATGGCATTAGTTTTCCTGCTGATTCTTACTTTTGGATCAGCCGCGGTGGTTGGTGATGTTACCTGGACGCGCAAAAGCAGCACAACCGGCGATATGCCCGCTCCCAGCGAGGGTAAACAGCAGACATGTTGTCTCGTCCTCGATATCGATAAGGATGGCATTGATGACTTTGTCATCGGCGAGCGGACCAGAACACCGTCGGTGGTGTGGTACAAGTACAACGGCCGTGGGTGGGACAAATTCGTCATTGACAACACTCGGCTAAATCCAGAGGCGGGCGGCGATTTCTGCGACATAGACCGCGATGGTGACCTCGATATTGTCTTCGGTCAGGATGCCAGCGGCAATGCTGTTTGGTGGTGGGAGAATCCATATCCGAATTTCAAAAAGCCCTGGAAAAGACGTTTTATTAAAAACTCCGGTGCTCGCAAGCATCACGACCAGACTTTCGCAGACTTCGACGGCGATGGGGACACCGAGTTGGTCTCGTGGAACCAGGGAGCGAAAAGTTTGCTTCTCTTTGAGATTCCGTCAGACCCCAAATTAACCCAGCCCTGGCCATACACTAAGATTTACTCCTGGTCATCCGGGCGAGAACGGGAAGGCTTCCCCACAATCCCCGCCGATATCGACCTGGACGGCAAACTTGACATTGTTGGTGGAGGCCGATGGTTTAAGCACACTTCCGGCACAAATTACAGGGAAAACGTTATCGATGGTGAAATGGCGTTCACACAATGCGCCGTCGGCCAATTGGTAAAAGGAGGCCGACCCGAAGTCGTCTTTAGCCCGGGCGATATGAATGGAGATGCCAAGTGGTATCAATGGAACGGCAATGAGTGGAAAGTTCATAAGCTCCGTCACGTTACTCACGGCCATACGTGCGAGATAAGAGATGTTGACAGTGATGGGAACCTCGACATCTTTATCGGTGAAATGGGTAATCCCGGTGCCGGGGACAATGCAAAAATTTATATCTGGTATGGCGATGGAAAAGGAAAATTCAGGGAAACGGTTGCTTCACACGGCCAGGGCATTCACGAGGGCAAGCTCGGTGACCTGGACGGCGATGGCGACCTCGACATCCTGCTAAAGCCCTACAACCACAAAACCCCACGTATCGATGTCTTGCTGAACTCAGGTGCAGGATGGCGGAATCTCTTCAACGGCGAAGACCTCACCGGCTTCCAAAACGCCGACGGCGGCAAGCCTTCTGAAAAATGGGTAGCCGAAAACCGCGCGCTCGTCCGAAAGCCCGGGGCCGGCATGATTTGGACCAGGGAACGTTTCGGCGATTTCGTCCTCGACCTCGAATTCAAAACCGAAGGTAACAGCGGCGTCTTCTTCCGCACCGACGACCCGGGGGATCCGGTACAGACCGGGATCGAAATGCAGGTGTATAAGCGCGTAAATAAACCAACTAAGCATAGCTGTGGCGCGATTTACGATGCCCTGGCCCCTACCAGGGAAATGACCAGGGACGGACAGTGGAACCACGTAACCATCACCGCAATGGACAACAAAATCAACATCGTCCTCAACGGAGAGCAGATTATCGATATGGACCTGAACCGATGGACACAGTCACATAAAAATCCCGAACCCGACGGCTCAAAGAACAAGTTTAGCACTCCTCTTAAGGATTTCAAACGTCGGGGACATATCGGATTCCAGGACCACGGCGCCAACGTCTGGTACCGCAATATTCGAATCAAGCTCCTCCAGAAAGCCAGGTAGACATGCCCGAATCTGTAGGGGCAGGCCCAAGCCTGCCCAAGGCGACCACAGGGGGTCGCCCCTAACAATGCCGGATTATCTTCTTGCAGAAGATTTGACCCCAAGCTCCTTGATAGCACAGTACAGGACCGGCACAACGAGCATCGTGAGTATTTCAATCGTCATCCCCCCAAACGACGGTATCGCCATAGGCACCATAATATCGGAGCCGCGCCCTGTCGATGTAAGCACCGGAATAAGCGCCAGTACCGTTGTAGCCGTTGTCATAAGACACGGTCGAATCCTCCGCGCGCCGGCGGCAATCACGGCCTTATGCACCTCATCTTTACTCTCCATCCGCTTTCCACGAAATGTCTGCTCCAGGTACGTACACATCACAACACCGTCGTCCGAAGCTATCCCGAACAGCGCGAGAAAACCCACCCAGATGGCAACGCTCATATTAATCGTATGAACATCGAACAGATCCCGCATATTTACTCCGAATACGCCAAAATCAAGGAACCATTCCTGACCGTACAGCCATATCATCAGGAATCCGCCCGACCACGCAACAATTATTCCTGTAAATACGAGGAAGCTCGTTATTACGGACTTAAACTGAAAATACAGAATCAAAAATATGATAAAAAGGGCCAATGGTATGACCACCGAAAGTGTCTTGGCTGCTCGAATCTGATTTTCGTAGCTGCCGGCAAAGACATAACTGGTGCCTCTGAGGTTTAGTCCGGGCAGAGCGTCGATTTCCTGCTCGGTAAGGGTGCGGTCTTGTTTTGCGGCTTTTTGGGATGCATCTTCAAAAGCACTACTAAATGTTTGCTCTTGATATTTAAGATATCGCTGACATTCTTCGACGACGTTGACTTCAGCATGGCCTTTCTTCATATCAAAGAGCACATAGCCGATGAGAAATGTGTCCTCGCTCTTTATGGCTTGAGGACCGCGTAAATATTTAATCTCCGACAATTGGATAAGTGGTATCTGCGCCCCACCAGCTGCTGGAACCAAAATCTTGCCCAGCGTTTCGATCTGGTCCCGCAATTCACGCACATATCTGACCCTTACGCCAAATCGCTCGCGTCCCTCGACCGTTGTAGTAATGCGCCTGCCGCCTATCGCAACTTCAATGACGTCCTGTACCTGCCGAATCATTATCCCATACCTGGCAATGGCGTCACGGTCTATATCAATCTCAAGGTACGGCTTGCCTACGATCCGGTCGGCTATTACAGCAGCCGGCTTAACGCTCGGAACCTCTTTGAGAAAACGCTCGATTTCAAGACCTACCTTATCAATGGTTTCAAGGTCAGGCCCTTTGACCTTAACACCCATCGGGGCACGCATACCGCTTTGTAACATTACTATTCGAGCTTTAATAGGCTGCAGCTTCGATGCGCTAGTGCTGCCGGGAATCTCAGCGGCCTTGACTATTTCGTCCCAGATATCATCAGGACTTTTAATATGTTCTCGCCACTGCCTGAACGTCCGGCCCCGACGGTCAGGTATGAGTTCGCCGTTCTGGTCATAAACAAAATCCTCTGCCTTTTTATCATACCGGAAGCGAACACGATGCCCATCTTTGTTGATTATATACTCCGGCTTGTAATTGATAACCGTTTCGATCATTGATATTGGTGCAGGGTCAAGGGGCGACTCGACCCGGCCGATTTTTCCCACTACCGAATCGACTTCGGGGATGGATTGCAGCGCTATATCCTGCTTTTGTAATACGTCCAAGCACTCTCCGATGGAAGCATGCGGCATAGTTATAGGCATCAACAGGTATGACCCCTCGTCCAAAGGAGGCATAAATTCCTTACCCAGTCCGGGAAAGCTATGCACCGCAGCAAACCACAATTTGTTCGACCTCAACTTCTCCGGCACAAAGAAAAAGACACTCCCAAACCCAAGCCACACCATCAAAGCCAGAACTACTAATACACTCGGTATCGACAAAAATATTAGCTTATGCCTGAGGCACCAGCCCAAAATGCGTGGATAGAACTTCTGGAAGACCCGGAAGAACGAAAGCAGCCCACCGATTAAAAGCACCACAAACACCAGATTTCGCACCATACCTTTATCAGCGCCCAGCGGCAGCCAGTGTCTGGCAAGTATTATGCCAACCAGAGCTACTGCCGCAGCACTGGCAATCAGGGGCAGCAAACTGTTCATTTTCTTTGGGATGTAGTCTCTTGAGAGATGGTAAAGCCCGATTGCGCCGATAAGAACACCTATCCACCAGGCGAGCCAAAAAGCTGCCAAAATAGCGGCGGCAATTAATAACCCACCCAATATGTACCGCATGAGATTTTTAAGAGCGGCCTTTCTTGTAAAGAGGATGTGGGCGGCAGGCGGAATTATCGTCAAAGCAACTATCACCGAGGAAATCAGCGCAAAGGTCTTGGTAAACGCCAGGGGCTTAAAGAGCTTGCCTTCTGCCCCGGTCATCGTAAAGACAGGCAAAAAGCTGACAATGGTAGTTGAGACCGCTGTCAGGACTGCACCGCCAACCTCGCTGGCTGCTTTGTAAACGACCTCCAGCTTATCATCGTCGGGCCCTGCTTCATCGAGGTGCTTGAGAATATTTTCGCAAATGATTATCCCCATATCCACCATAGTGCCTATTGCTATTGCGATGCCCGACAGAGCAACAATATTTGCATCGACACCGAAGTTCTTCATAGCGATAAAGCACATCAGTACCGCTAATGGAAGCAGGCCGCTAATCAGTACAGAGCTTCTAAGATGCACCACTAAAACGATAACCACGATGATTGTAACCAGTATTTCCTCGGTCAGAGCGGTGTTTAATGTACCTAAAGTCTCGTAAATAAGCCCCGTGCGGTCATAGAAGGGAACGATTGTAACTTGTGAAACCGTACCGTCAGGCAGCGTCTTCTTGTGAAGCCCCGGCGATATCTCCTCAATCTTGTCTTTTACATTTTTGATGGCTTGCAGAGGATTATAGCCGTAGCGTACAACCACCACCCCGCCGACGGCCTCTGCTCCGCCCTTGTCCAGCGCCCCTCGCCGAAGCGCGGGCCCGAAAGACACATTCGCTACATCTTTAATGTAGATCGGGACATTCTCATTGACCTTAATTACAGACCTTTCTATATCTGAGAGGTCCTCGATAAAGCCCAGGCCGCGAATCACATACTCGACTTTATTTATCTCTATCGTTCGCGCGCCAACATCGATATTAGACGCCTTCACAGCCTTGAATATATCATCCAGCCCCACCTTGTAGGCCCGCATCGCATCAGGGTCAACGTCAATCTGGTATTCTTTAACAAAGCCTCCCACCGAGGCTACTTCGCTGATACCCTCGGCCGACAGCAGGGCATAGCGCACATACCAATCCTGGATGGTCCGCAGCTCATCCAGATCCCATCCGCCGGTAGGATTGCCCTGCTTGTCTCGACCTTCAAGCGTATACCAGAAGATTTGCCCCAGCGCAGTTGCATCAGGCCCCAGAGCGGGCTGAACCTCCGTGGGCAGCGAACCCGCCGGCAAACTGCTCAGCTTCTCCAGCACCCTGCTTCGGGACCAGTAAAAATCTATCTTTTCCTCAAATATTATGTAAATACTTGAAAAGCCAAACATCGACTGGCTGCGGATTGTTTTTACCCCGGGAATTCCAAGCAGTGATACAGTCAACGGATACGTTATCTGATCCTCGACGTCCTGGGGAGAACGTCCCATCCATTTGGTAAAAACTATTTGCTGGTTCTCACCGATGTCAGGTATGGCGTCGACAGGTACAGGATTTCTCGGCAGGTCCCAAATGTTCCAGTCAAATGGAGCAACCAAAAGGCCCCATACGATGAACATTATCACTAAAAGCCCGACTACCAGCTTGTTCTCAAGGCAAAACCGTATTACCTTATCTACCAGTGATTGTTTTTGACCAATCGGTCCATCCATAACTTAATCCGCTAAACCTGAACTAAACTATCTTCATTCATTTCGTGCAGCACGCTCACTTCTCCACCAGGCCAAAAACAGCTTCAGATCCTCAAAGCTGACCTGCACGCCTGCGCCGTCACGTTTTCGCCAGGCCTTAATCCTGGAACTGGGGCAGCTTGGCTACATACTTTGCTGGCTCTTCCTCGAACTTATCTTCGCAGCCGGGGCAGCAGAAATAAACCTTCTTGCTTTTGTATTCGACGAAGACTTTCTTGTCGATAGCCCCGCCCATTATCGGGCAGACCGTTTGCACCGCCGCTACGACAATTTTCTTGGCCGGCATCGTCTTAGCCTCGGGTTTCGGTTCAGTCTCCAGCGGAACCAAATCCATCCCACATCTGGAGCATTTAACAGGCCTGTCTGCAATGATGTCAGGGTGCATTGGACAGACCCATTTTTGATCACCCGTTTCCTGTGTTTCACCGGACGTCCCGGAGTCTTCGCACCCCTGCAGCAAAATCACTCCAACCACCAAAACACATGCAAACAAACATACTGTCACTAAACCTTTCCTTTTTATCTTCATTTTTTCACTCCTTCAAAAATAAGTTTCTAAAAAACCTCATTTCGTCTTGTCACCAATTACTTCAATGACTTGACCACATTTGAGCATAGAAGCCCCTAAATAAGGATTACGTGTATCTTTGTCAATCTGCAGCCAATCCGCACCCTTGTTATCAAAGGCCATCGGACAATGAAACCTGTACAGCGGGTTCGGACCGAAAACCTCAAATTGCTTGACCGTGATTATTACTTCATCCGAAAAGCTCTTAAACGTCTTTCGCAACTGCTCGATATTTCCCTCTTTCTTGACGCTTCTCAGGGCTTGCGCCATCGCGCCGCTGCTCTGCATCCATATTTTATGTGCCTTCTCGCCCAGCAAACCCATATCAACTCCCGAAAGTGACTTCAAGGCTTGCTCGACTGACTCGACGGCTTTTTTAACGTCATCGGCGGCAAGCGCCCTCTGTAGAGCCAAGTAATCCTCGATCACAGGCCTAAACTGCTGCTTAAACTCTTCCGAGACTTCGATAATCTTGTGCTTATGCTCATCCGTGACGTCCTTGGCGCTCATCATGCTGGGCTTGGCCTGTATCTGAAGGGCCGAGTCAATCTTGAAGTTGCCATTGGTTACAACAACTTCACCCTCGTTAAGACCCTCCTTAACCAGGTAATAATCCCCGGCTCTGGGACCAAGGACCACTTCACGGCCCTCATAAGTCGGTGCCTCTGTGTTCGGGACTTGAACATAAACGACAGCACGGATTCCGGTAATCAAAGGAGCCGACGCAGGAATCACCAAAGGTGCTTCCTCAGGCGTATCAACTTTGACATAGCCGAGCGATTCGGTAGTTACCAAATCCATCCCGCAGATATTACAACTGCCAGCTTCTGTTTTGACTACAGACGGATGCATCGGACAAATCCACTTGCCTGACATCTCGGGGTCCATTACCCTGCCCCCCTGGGCGACCCTGGAGCGAACAATTGCTCGAACAAACATTTCGGGCTTGAGTTTGCCGTCGTGATTATCAACGTTTACACGCAATTTAACTGTTCTGGTCTTCGCATTGAGCACCGGATCTTCAAAACTGATTCTGCCCTTGAAAACGTCCCCCGGATATGCCTCGGTGCTGAATTCGACCTCCTGCCCGTACCTTATCCACATCATATCCGATTCGTAAGCATCCAGCTTAACCCACAGATGGGTAAGGTCCGCAATCATGTATATCTGTGTTCCGGTATCAACATACGACCCCTCAGTGCGATGCTTCTCTATGACCACACCACCCATTGGTGCATAAATTGTAAGATGGTCAACCACTTTTCTCGTCTTTTCTATTTGCTCAATCTGCTCCTTACCCAATCCGAGCAATCTCAACTTATCCCTGGCAGCTTCCAGTGTGGCCAATATCGAGCGTCTTATAAGTTCAGAGCCTCCGGCCTTGAACTTCTCAACCGCCTTGACAGCCTGCAGAAGTTCCGCTTGAGTGCTTAGAAGTTCAGGACTGTAAAGGTAAACCATATGGTCGCCCTTATTAACGACAGTGCCGGTAAAATCCACATAAAGCCGGTCGATTCTGCCGGGCACCCAGGCGGTAATGTGCTTCACTCGCGTCTCATCGAAATCGACCTTACCGGCCATGCGGATTTCCGCCGTAACAAACTTTCTCTCGACCGGCGTTGTTTCAATCTCCATCAGTTTAATAGCCGCCTCGGAAAAGGAAATTTGCCTTTCACCAATATCGCTGTCAGAGGAAGACGAAGGAACCAAATCCATAAAACAAATCGGGCACTTGCCGGGCTCCGGCAGGCGGATATGTGGGTGCATCGGACAGGTCCACAACGTCTGTTCTTGCGCAACAGAATCTTCGCCGGGATGTTTGTGCTCTCGGTCAGCAGGAGAAGGCTGTAAAAGTGAACTAAAAACATACCCCCCTGCAAATGCTATGATTATTGTCAGAACAATCTTGGCTATTTTGCTCCGAAACCACAATTTCTTTCCATTACTTTTCATGGCTAATACACCCTTCTTATATGGTGTTATCTGCATTCTTCAAGGACATCTTTTATTTGTCCTACCGGACCGGCAGTTCCGTGCCGACCAGCATCTCCAGATTGGCTAATTTCTGCTGGTTGTTCGTTAACGCTCTTTCGTATCGCAACTGAAACTCAAGCAGTGTTCGTTGAGCATCTATCAAGCTCAAAAAATCTACCGTCCCGGCCTTATAGGCCGTCTCGGACGCCTCTAACAAATCCTCTGCCCTGGGTACCAGAATATCGCCATAAAGTTTTATCTTCCTGTCGCTGTCGTCAAAGTCGTACAGCACTGCCTCGGCACGAGCTATAAGCGTGTTTTCTGTCTGCCTCTTCTGCTGTGCCGTTTTTCTTACATTCGCCTTGGCCTGCCGGTGGGCCGCTTTATAACTGTCCCGCCAGATAGGCAGGTTCATAGAAAACATAAGAATAACCGGGTCCTTTCCGCTATCGCTTACCCCCGCTCCTCTGGCACCACCAGTCTGTATCCAATCGAGGCCAACTCCGATATCCGGCCAGAATTTCTTCTTTGCCAGCTCAACCCTGTGCTTTGCCGCCTCCACGTTGAAATCCAGTGCCCCAAGTTCAGGATTCTTCTGTCTCAGCAGCGCGATCATCTGTGGCCGGTTTACTTCTGCTTTCCTGAAATCTTCTTTTCGGGGCCACGGCAGCATTTCAAAGCCTCGCCGGTTAAGGACAGCATTGAGCATGGCCACAATCGGTTCTCTAAAATCCTCAAGGCTCTTGAGCACGTCTTCAATTTTCGCAAGCTCTACCTGGGCACGTATGATATCCGGATGAGATGCGGTCACTGCCACATATTTGATCCGTGCAACTTCTTCAAAACCCGTGACCAGTTCCAGATTTTCCCGCGCTATCTCAATCGCCCTTGCTAAATACGCATATTCATAAAATGACTCTTTAACTTCGAAAAACAACTTCAGTTTTCTCGCCTCATACTTCTTCCTGGCAGCTTTGGCATTTGCCGCTGCAGCATCTGTCCGTGCCTCAATCTTTCCAAACCAAGGAAATACCTGCATTATCCCAACTTTTTGGCTTTGCGGCCCAACCCGGGTCTCAACCTCCTCAATGAAGTAACCGTAGTTGAATCTGGGGTCCGGAAGGGCCCTGGCCTGAGGGACTTGTTCAAGGGCCGCTTTCCACTGTTCAAAAGCAGCTTTAAGGCCCGCATTATTCAGAGCGGCATATCGAAGATAACCCTGAAGATTCACCAGACTGTTGGCATCGCTTTGCTGCTCATTAGCCGACAAAAATTGTCCGAAAAAGAGTACTATTCCTATCCCAAAAACCCGTACAAATGATTTCATTTATGAACTCCTTGTAAATACGTCAGCCACTTGACCACAAATCTCATCTCATTGTACCGGTTTAAGTATATCTGCCCGAAAATTGATGTCAATATTATTGCATCCTCTCAAATTAATGTGCTTAAAAACTTGTTCCTTATTGCTAATACCGTCTCGAAACCATACGTCGGCAAAATCAATAAAACTACAAAAACTGCCGCTACATTCGCACTAATGATTATTTTACACCTAAGCGTTTTGATTCACCTAACTAAAATTACATTCATTCAGAGTATAGAGACATTATGTTCCATCGCTGTTTTTATACCCGCAGCGAGCCCTTAAAGCAAGACATTTTTGCGTGGAAATGATGGTGGTATATCCTATGCCGTTCCCTTTATTATCCGCAGCCACAATTTCCTCCCGTTGCACACGCGGCTGCGTCAGGACAATCCGAACTGCCACATAACATCTTCAGAAGTGTTATACAGATAAGGTCTGCTGCTTTATAAACATCCGCATAGGTCTTTCCTTCAACAATCACTTTACCATCGCCAATAACCGAAACTTTTGTCTTCTTGGCACCGCTTTTAGGCCCTTTTATCAGGACTATCGGAGTCTTGGCTGTCGCGTCCTTAAGAGCCTGAATTTGGGAGCCTCTTACAACAGATCGTTTCAATTTACCCCCGGGTTTCGTATAGGCGATACCTGCGAATTTTCTTCGATTGGCAATTTGTATATAACGAGCTATGTCGGTAGCAGCCGGCATAACCTCATCTTCCTCGTTCGGATCTATAAGCACTGTAGTGTGTAAAACCTCTTTACCTAATATCTCATAGAGAAGTGAGGTATTCTTCTCCAAATCCTTCTTCCCCGGTGCCTCCAGTAGTACTTCCTGGGCTTCTATAGGGGAACTCTTAAAGGGAAAACGTGCTCCTCGCAGCTCAAGAAAGTAATACCCCTTCTCCTGGTCATAAGTAACCTGCCCAAAGAACTTACCCAAGTTCATTGGGCCTGTCTTTAGTTTTTTCTCTTGTGGCGCTGTCTGTTCTTTCTTAGCGTTTTTCTTCGATTCCTTCGCTTCAGCTATAGTAGTTGTGCTTAAGCCTATCCCTATTAACGGTGTTACTACAGCAAATGCGATATAAAGAAAAGCTACACCCAAAACCAGAATGGGAAAGACCCTGAAAATAAGGGTCGGAATCTTTTTATTCTTCATAGCAACAACCTCCCATCGGCAAGTTCTATCTTCCTTTTGGCAAAATTCGCCATTTCCAAATCATGTGTAACCAACAGTATGGTCACGCCCAATTCATTTAGCTCTTTCATATAATTCATTATCACCTTACCGGCTTTTCCATCCAGATTACCTGTAGGCTCATCAGCAAATATAATCCTCGGGCTATTCGCTAAAGTCCTTGCGATGACAACCCTTTGCTGTTCTCCTATACTAAGCTGACTTGGGAATCGATCGCCTTTATCTTCCAGTCCGACTCTGGCCAATAGTTCCTGGGCCACGTATCTTTGTCTTTTCTTCTTTTCGCCGGCCAGGTATAGCGGCACCTCCACATTTTCGACCGCAGTAAAATAGGAGATGAGATTAAATGACTGGAATATAAATCCGAAGTTCCTTCTTCTAAAAGCGACCCGGTTGCGCTGGTTCAATTCATAAAGTGATACTTCATCAACTACAACCTGGCCCTCTGTTGGGGTCAGCAGTCCTGCCATTACATTTAGAAGTGTGGTTTTACCGCTACCACTCGGCCCGATAACTGAGACAAAATCACCTCCGTCGATACAAAAGTTTGCATCTTGAAGAGGGGTTATATCTTCATATGACTTGGTTATTGACTTTACTTCAATCAGTGTTTATACCTCCCTTAATGCTTCAACCGGGTCAAGTCTTGATATCCTCCTGGCCGGCACAATACTGGATATTACGCCGAGGCCGAATGCAATGGCAAAGGAAACTAACAAAAGACGAGGAATAGGCAAAACTCTTGTCTCAGCAATTAGTGGTCCCAGGAAGATTGAAATCGCACTGCCTACAATATACCCCAGCGAGCCTCCTATCACTGCAAAGACTAATATTTTCGACACGAAAATAACCTGAATCCTTCGCGGATCCATCCCCATCGCCAATAACATCCCAATTTCACGCTGTCTATCATCCACCGCGCCTGACATATAATTTATCAGAAGAAATGCACAAAGACCTAATACTACTAAATAAATTATCATCGTAAATCCCATTATCTTCTTGAGTGTACCCATCTGAGCTTCAGCAATTTGTTTTACCGCCAAGACTTTTGCATCAGGCGGTAGTGTTTTGTCTATCTCTTTGGTGACGTCATATATATTCATTGCTTTACAGGCGATACAGCTTGTTGAGACCTCTATCAGATTTACCATCCCCACTTTTTTGACAAGTTTTTGCAACGTGGCAAGTGGAACAAACGCCATGAAATCATCGGGAGAACCCGTCTCATCCAACACGCCACTCACTTTAAAAACCTCATTATCCAATTTTATTTCAGATACTCCCTGCCCCAAAGAAGTGGCGGCATAATGACCAAGCAGGATTTGGTTGTCCTCTGGAAATTCATCAGTTACTACGTTATTTCCTATCATCCACCAGGGTTTGGCTTTTCTTTCATCAGGCTTGATACCCACTACCAACAAGCTTTTTCCTCTAACTTCAAAGCGTTCATACAGCTTGGGGGAGACCGCAATAAGCATTGTTTTGTGGTCTATAGATTCTATCTTATCGACATAGTCTTCAGGCAGAAGGATCCCACCCTTTGTAGTACCGGAGTACAGATCAAAGGGTTGTCCCTTTGGTTGAACGATTATATTCGCACCGAATCTCAAAAGCTGTTCCTTGACTCTATCATGCAGTGCCTTGTTTATTGTCTGGCAGGCAACAAAGATACTAATTCCCAAGAGTATGAACAGCACACCTGTTATTGACTTTCTCGGTCTTCGAAGACTTTCTTTTGTGATAAAATCTATTGTACGCACTCGTTTCTCTTACTTTCTCTTATTTTAGGGCTCGGCATAGCGTTCGACTGAAGCATGCTCTGATATTATTATTTAACGAACCAATAGAGTATAACGTTCCCCAAAAAAAGGATTTTGTGAGTTTTTTTAGGGCTGTGATTCAGGCAGCAATCGAACAAGAAGTTCTGTAAGATACTTGTGTGATATCTCCCCCACGGCACAATACGAATAATCGCCAAGCCGAACAGTGACCATTTCACACTTGGCGAAGTAACTTTTCCAGAAAATCCAGTCCCCACGTTCGAACTTGCCCCCCATTCCCAGAGATTCAGGCTGGTCCGTCACAACCACAATCGACATCACGCCCTCTGGCGTATCCACAACGTAACTGCCCACTATCTCGCCGCGAAAATGAGCTACACAGCAACCTCGCAGAGCAAGTCCACGTCCGGGACGCGGCATACTGGGACTAAAGCCCAGCTTGCCCTTAAAGTACTCAGCCAGTTTTTCCGGGTCATTTTCACTGTAGAATTCATGCTTTACCGAAAGATTATTTTCGTGAATCTTCACTAACGCCGCTTGTGCCGCGGCCGCAGACGAGGGTTTTCCCAGATAAAAAATAAGCGGTATCCCAATAATCAGCACCGCCGCTGCAGCAGCTATCGCAGACCATTCTCGCCGGTGCGAACGAATGTTAAAGAAACCTATTGTATGTGCATGCTCCAAGGGCCTCGGACCAACATTTAGCTGCTGACGAATTCGCTCGGTGAGTCCTTCTCCGGGCTTGATTGTCGCAAAAGCGGAACGCAGCCGACCGGCCAATGCCTCTTTTTCAGCTAACCGCCCTTTACACTCAGCGCAATGCTCAAGGTGTTCCAGCCCCGCCTTTAGCGGACCACCCCTGATTACCTCTTCTAATTGTTCATCGGTAAGGTGACTCATCTCTCACCTCTTATAAATCCCATATCTTTTGCATAGGATAAAAGTGTCTTTTTCAATATTGCCCGTGCTCTGCTCGTCCGGCTCTTAACGGTTCCTACCGCCACGTCCATAATCTCCGCCACATCTTTCTGGCTGAGCTGCTCCACATCAATCAAAAACAGCGATAATCGTTGTTCATAGGGAAGCTCTTTCAATGCATGTATAACCTGCTCGTCCGAAAAACTCTCTAACAAATCCTGACAGTCTGACCACCCCGTTTCCCCGTTTCGTTGTGGCTCGGCGATCATCTCTTCCTCAATCGCCAAAACCTCACCGACAACGTTTTTATGCCGCAACTGGTCGACCCATTTATTCCGAAGAATAGTCAACAGCCACGCCTTACAATTGCTTCCCTTTTCGAATGACTCAAATCGCTCAAAAGCCTTTAAAAACGTCGCCTGGGCCAAATCCTCTGCCTTCTTGCGGTCTTGGCATAAGGCGACCGCCTCCCTGAATACCGAATCCAGATAAGGTATAGCTATTGTTTCAAACTCATTTTTATCAGCCACAGTTCTGATAAAATACCAACATACGCCTGGAAAGTCAACCGCTCGCCAAAACCGACCGATAACCTGCTTTAATCCTGTGGAGCTTCAAAAGGAAGTACAGAGGTATCAGCCAGGCACATTTCTTTGAACTGCTCGACCACGCGGCGAACAGGACCGCTCATTCCAAGGATTATCCGAATCCCGGCACTACCCACGAACTTAAATATGTTGGAACTGCAATTGCTTGCCAGGACTATCTCAACATTTTCTTCCAATAGTTCCTGCGCGAACAGCTTCCCTGTAGCAGGACCGCTAAGTACTAAAAGTGGATTCTTCATCGCTTTGTATTCCATCGTCTTAGGTTCGATAATCAATAGGTATTTACTGCGGTGGAACTGAGCTTCCACGTCGCCGTCAAGAGTTGGGTGTTCTGATGCAACTGCTATTTTCATGGTATAGCCTCCTTAAAAAACTACTCATCTTTATTATTTAAACGAATTTCACATACCATATCGTTCCATGAGTTGTGATTTTCAGGCAGATTTTTTTTGGTCGCAGGGCCACTTTCACCAAAACTGCCTTGAAACAGCTCTCCGCTGGATATCAAAACCGAAAATAATCTGGTTTTTGCCTGCAGGTATGATCCACAAAAAGATGCGTAACTACCTGGAACGATTTAGCCTCTCCAATCGTTTTAATTGGGGGGGGGGGAGACGCATTACAGTGCACACTTAGAGCCTATCCGAATAACCGGGTCGTTATGAGGCCGAGCGAAAAGTTCGAGGCCAAGGCGGCAGGGACAAAATCGCCGCAGGCGTAGCCAAAGCTACGTTGAGGACGATTTTGACCCGACAACGCAGTCATCGGACTTTGCAGCCGGCTGCAATAGAGCTGGTTTTCGGATAAGCTCTTAATCCCCAGTGGAAGTTATTGAAATGTAAGGCTTTTTAGTTTCGTACAACCCCAATCATCCCGTTGTTCTTACTGATTTTACGGATGACACTATTGTACCGCCTGTGACGATATTATCGCCACTGTCATAGAGCACAAGTTTTTGGCCGGGGCACGGTGCGAATTGAGGCTCATCGAACTCAACCGTCATTGTAACCTCATCCACATCAACAATCCTGCAGGACCGGGGGTCGCCATAAGAGCGAATCTTGCCGAAAAATCGCTCCCCAGCGGCAAGTTCATCCGGAATAAGGACATTTATTTGGTCTGCCTTGATAACGCAGGAGCTTATTTCTTCTCTGGCCCCTAATGCGATGGTATTGGCCTGAGCATCTATTTTGCCCACATAAAGAGGCTTACCGCCGGCAAAACCAATACCCTTTCTTTGCCCGAGAGTATAATTTGATATACCTTTATGCGTGCCTATCTTATTGCCCTGCATATCTGTAATATCACCTTGCTGGTTGACTTCCTCATCGGCCAGCGCTGTGCGATAATCGCCTTCGCCGGCAAAACACAATTCCATACTTTCACCCTTTTCAGCGACGCTCAGATACTGTTGGGCGGCGATTGCGCGCACACGTTCTTTTGTCAACTCACCCAATGGAAGAACAAAGTACGGAAGCTTCTCTTTTCTGATACCATACAGAAAATAGCTTTGGTCCTTGGCCTTGTCCTTTGCCCGCCCAAGATGGGCCTCGTTGCCGGTTTTGACAACACGCGCGTAATGGCCCGTCGCAAGATACCTGATACCCGGTGTTTGTTCTAAAAAATCCCAAACCAACGAAAATTTCAGCAGGCTGTTGCAGTCAACGCATGGATTGGGAGTTTGCCCTTTGGCATAGGATTGACGGAAACGTTTTATGATAAGCTCTTCGAAAGCCCTGGTAACATCGATGAAATAATGAGGTATATCTAATTCTTTGCAGACAAACGCTGCGTCCGCTCCACAGCAGCGACGGCCGTTTGTATCGCACGATATGGGTATTTTCATTGTAATACCCAATACCTCCCAGCCGTCTTCCTTGAGCAGGTGCGCCGTGACACTGCTGTCGACCCCGCCGCTCATTAGCACCGCTATTTGTTTCGAAGGCGCCTGTTTAGGCGACCAGGGTGAAAAACTCGGCGGCCACAGCTTGATGTCCCATTTCTCAACCGCCATTAAGGTTTTCCATGTTCCTTTACATACGGCTGGTAAAAACTGATATACTTGAAAGCGTCGTCCGGGGAAATGACAACCGCCAGACCTTGACTATTTTTTGCATATTCGAGCGATGCATATAAGATCGCCCCTGTTGTGGGACCCACAAGAATACCCTCTTTTCTGGCCAGACGAATTCCTGTCTGGTAAGCGTCATCATCCTCAACGGCAACGATATCATCTATTAATGATTTGTCCAGAATTTTGGGCACTAAGACTTCTGTAAGGTCGGAGATCCTTTTCATGCCCGGCAGGTTATGTTCTGTTATTGCCGGCTCTATCCCTATTATTTTTACCGAAGGTTTTTTTTCTTTTAAGTATCTGCCCACCCCTGTTATGGTCCCGCATGTACCGAAACCGGCAAAAAAGTAATCGATTTTCCCCTCGGTCTGCTCCCAAATCTCCGGCCCAGTCGTTTCATAATGTGCCAGAACATTTAATTCATTTTCATATTGATTTGGACTTACATATTTTTCCCCGCCTTTACTTTTTAACATTGCGCTCACCAGGCCTCTTGCTCCTTCATCAGGGAATAGTGGGCACAAATGATCATCTGCTTCCCACAGGGTTTCTACTCCTAACAACCTCAATATTGTCTTTTTTTCTTCTGGTATTCTTTCGGGAACTGCAATTTCTACAGGAATCCCTTTTGCATTTGCAAGGGCTGCCAACGCAATACCGGTATTGCCGGACGAGGGCTCAACCAAACACTGGCCATTCTCGAATTCTATTCCTTTTAACATCGACAAAGCAATCCTGTCTTTGATGGAACCAAAGGGATTATATCTCTCTAATTTCAGATAAATCGAAAAATCCCTGTTCGGATTAATCTTTTCACTCATTTTTACCATTGGTGTCGGATTATCCGGATTCGCAATTAAATCGACGATGCTGTCATAAACTCTGTTTGGTTTTGCCATTTCTCCTAACCTTAAAATGTTAGAAATATTCGGTTAATATTAAATTCCTCTACTGTCATATAAGTTTGATTCCCTTCGATAAACCTGTATGGCCCAGGGCAAATCTTACCGCGAACTTTTGCTGTCCATAGCCGGTTCTTCAGGTATAAGTGTGTTAATTTGGTTTGCCCTGACGGCCCAGGAGCTTATTTCTTCTTTGGCCCCTATTGTGATGGCGCTTGTCCGGGTTTAGATTTTGCACACACAAAACAGAAGCTGCATCGCAACTTCGCAGGCCGTTAATTTATCTTGTTATCCAGTACTCGGGGCGACTGGACTTGAACCAGCGACCTCTTGACCCCCAGATAAGCGTAGAAGCCAAATAACTAAGTCAAACGGTTCGGCCATAGCCAAATTTAACGTCGCATACTATACACCATCGCCACAAAAATATCAACCTCCGTATTCTACGCTTTCAGGGTCGGGGCACCCTCGTAGCACGAACTTTTGTGCTCCTAACCCTGTTATTTGCCTGTGATGGCCGAATTCATACCATTGACGACAGTCATCACCCTCCTCCGAAGCTGGACTTTGACGCTGAAGGTCCAGCTTTACAGCGGAGTAGCTTAACGGGTAGAGCGCTGTGCCGGTTAACCCCACACAGAGATGTAGGTTCGACTCCTGCCCCCGCTATTTTTGATTTGAAAGGATTGACATGAAAATCTTAAAGGCTGTTTTACTTTTGCCCCTCGCACTCATCGTGGCGGTCATCTTTACACTCATTATTGCAACGCGTTGGGACATATTTCCGTGCGAAGGCGCTGTCGGCAAATACCCTTATTAGGACGTTAATAATTATCAATGGAGTGCCCCCTGCAGGCAGGGAAGCCTTACATGGAACATTCTTTTGACATTTTAACGGCTCAAAAATACGGCATCAACGCCGCTGTAATACTCCGACACCTACAGTTCTGGATCATCAAAAACAAGGCCCACGGTAAAAACTTTCATGATGGCCGAACCTGGACATATAAAATCTGCAAGGTTGGTGGTTCAGTACTCGGTACTCGATTCTCATTGCTCGATGCCTCACGCCCGTCACTCGTCGCTCGTTGCTCGTGAC
>VRUL01000032.1 GCA_019456145.1 Planctomycetota bacterium | reverse complement strand
AAGCGGCTTGTTTTTCGTCCTGACGGCGTCAGGCTGCATCGACAATGCTTTGGCATTGCCTGTTTCGCCTTCCTTGCGGGACAAAAAAACGCTCGCTTTCGGTACAACGATTCATTTTCTTAGAGACTCTTATAACGCGTATTATGACAAACGATGAGGTCTTGTTAGAAGGAAATTGGAGGCTTTCTCATGGAGTATAAGGTTGGAAAACCGGGCAGGATTATCGCCGCCCGCCTCTTCGAAGGCGAAGATATCTATAAATCTATCGAGTCAATAGCTCTTAAGGAGGACATCAAAGCGGCAGCTGTATTTATAACCGGGGGATTCAGGGAAGCCAATGTTGTTGTCGGGCCAAAACAGGAAAAACCAAAGATCGTCGGCAATTTCCAGCCGTTCGTGGGACCTGGGGAAGTTCTTGGTGTTGGGACGATTTACTGGGATGATAAGGAGCCTAAGCTTCACATCCATACCGCTATGGGAAAAGAAGACCAGGTGATGGTTGGTTGTCCTCGCGGGGGGGCAAGCACATTTTTGATTCTGGAAGTTACGATTATCGAAATTGACCAGATAGAGGCCAGGAGGAAGCCTGATGAATCTACCGGATTGAATTTGTTGAAATTCGAATAAGATCAAATATTATAATTTAAGCTGAGGAAGGAGCTTTCTATTGAGAAGTTGATGGAGAGGATCGGGCGGCATGGATATGGATGAGGGCACAAAAAATATCATCACAGGATTTATATGATTACATCTCGCTATAGTGTATGAAAGGAAGGTGAGCCGGATGCGTAGAATTTCCAGAAGAGACTTTGTCAGGAGGACGGTTGCAGGCGGTATCGGAGCAGCCGTCCTGCCCGACCTGACGAAAGGTGAGAATACCAGGCAAACAGAAACTCGTTATATCGCGGCCTATGATACTGAGTCGCCGTCGTGTCTTTCGGCATGTCGTAAGATTGTCGAGGTCCACAAGCGATTTAAGATGCCGGCAACCTTCTTCATTCTGGGTAAGGTCCTGGATGCCAATCCGGTCGAGTATCGCAAGCTCTTAGACGACCCGCTTTTTGAAATTGCCTCGCACACCTATACACATCAGATGCTGCGTGACAATGTTTTTTGCGGACGGGCTGTTTCGATGGACGAGAGACGAAAGGAAATCTTCAAGGGAAAAGAGGCTATTGAGAGAGTCTTCGAGCGGGACTGCCTTGGTTTGCGGCCTGGTTGCGGGTTTGACAATGCCTTCAGGGGTGAAAAAGAAGTGTTAGAACTGATTCGGAAAGCGGGCTTTAAGTATGTCAGCAGTCTTCTATGGGGACCCGACTATTCGATGCCGGCCCTGCTGCGTGAGCCGTTCAACTACAATGACGAAGGTTTCCCCGGCATATGGGAACTGCCCGGCCACGGCTGGCATGAGAATCTGCTCAAAAACCACAACCGGTGGGGACCGAGAAGATTGACGCTTTGGCCTCCGCCTTTTCCTGAAGCGATACCGGATAGTTTCTGCAAAACGCCAAAGGATGAATTTGAAGTGAACAAGGTTTTTCTGGATAAAGCGTTTCAGACAAACAAACCTTTCGTCTCTCTGATATGGCATCCATGGTCGCTGGGGAAGTACGATCCGGATATGAAAATGCTGGAGATGACCTTTAGTCATGTTAGAGGCCTGGGGCTCAAGCCCTGTACGTACGCACAACTGTACCAATACGTTTCCGGATCGGACAAGTCAAAATGAGAAATTGGTTTTCAACTATATTGCTGTTAAGTTTATTTATGATTTCCGGAAAAGCGCGTGCGGCAAATATGCGTATTGTACCTGTCGCAAAGGGTTGGGCCAAAAGTGAAGTAAACGCAGTGATATTCAGGCAACATCCCTTAACCACTTTCGGTAATGAACAGTACATTGCTTTCTATGGTGAGGACAGCTCTGTTATTTTAGCCAAACGTAAGCTTGCAGAGATCAAATGGGACATTCGAAAAACACGCTATAAAGGGAATGTCTCCGATGCTCACAACAGTATCAGCATCGCCGTTGACGGCAAGGGGATACTTCATATGTCCTGGGACCATCACGGGCATCCTTTGCGATATTGCAGGAGCATCACGCCGGGGTCTCTGGAGCTTACGACTAAAATGCCAATGACCGGTCAACATGAAACCCGTGTAACCTATCCTGAGTTTTATAACCTTGCTGACGGTGGTCTGCTATTTCTTTACCGTGACGGTGCTTCCGGGAATGGGAACCTTATGATAAACCGTTATGACGTAGTAACAAGTAAGTGGTCTGTAGTGCAACATCAGCTTATTCATGGTCAGGGACAACGTAACGCCTATTGGCAGGCCGTTGTTGACAAAACCGGAACGTGGCACATCTCCTGGTGCTGGCGTGAGCATGGGGGAGTCGAATCAAATCACGATATCTGTTATGCCAGATCACCTGATCAGGGAAAGACCTGGGAAAAAACCACGTCAGAGAAATACCGGCTTCCAATCACTGCGGATAATGCCGAGTATGTTTGCCGTATACCCCGGAACAGTGATTTGATTAATCAGACTTCAATGACGGTTGACGAAAAGGGCCGTCCTTTGATTACATCCTTCTGGAAACCTGAAGGAGCACAATCACCACAGTATCATATTATCTATCATAAGGATAAACAATGGCACATCAGGCAGGTCAGCCAGCGTAAAACACCGTTCGCACTCAAGGGCGGCGGAACCAGACGCCTTCCCATGTCACGGCCAAAGATTTTGACCGATAGCGACGGCAAGGTATATGTTATCTTTCGAGATTCTGAGCGAGGCGACCTTGTATCCATAGCCATCAGCAAAGATCCTCAACGAAAGACCTGGCATATCGTGGATCTCTCTACAGGGTCGCTGGAAATGTGGGAGCCGGGCTACGATAAGATTTTATGGCAGAGAGAAAATATTCTCCACCTTTTTCTACAGAAAGTCCACCATGGCGGCCGTGACTTGTCCTCTCAAATGGTTTCTGTTTTGGAATGGAAACCGCAATGAATTGCTTCTCTGCCGGCTTGCGGCGACTTCGCTCCTGGTCTGGAATCCCCCTATTGACAATAAGATTTAAACGCCTGACTCATCAGAAAGTTCTCATAGTTGAAATTATTTGTTTTATTTTAATTGACAATGGAAAGTCAATAAGTTACAAAACGTTCATCGAAACAATAACTTTTTTTGGAGGAACACATTATGAAACACCAAGTATTTCGCAAGGCAGTCCTGTGTTTTTCAATCGTGGCTCTGTTAATGCTCTCGGCACAGGTCGAGGGTAGGTCGTCTCGGTCTCGTAGAGGCGGATTTTACGGCGACTGGCAGGTCAAAATGAAGTTCGGTGAGCGAGAGGTGAACTCGATTCTGTCATTTTCCAGGGACAGCGAGGGCAACCGGACCGGCCAATGGATCAGTTTCTGGGGAATGAACGAATTGAAAGATGTCAAGTTTGAGGAAAATCAACTCAGCTTCGTTCAGGTCTTTCGGTTCGGCGAAAACGAATCCACCTCCACCTTTAAGGGAACAATCGAGGAGGGCAAGCTGTCCGGGACCCTGTCCAGCGACAGAGGTGAGACTAAACTCGAGGGTGCACGCAAGCCCCGCACGCCCAGGGCTGTCGGTAACTGGAAAATGGAATTCAAGATCGGTGATCGCCAGATAACCGGAACGCTTGTGATCAAGGCTGATAAGGAACGCAACCTCACAGGTCAATGGAAAAGCCAAAGGGGCGAGCATGAAATCACAGACCTGAAGTACGAGCGGGGCAACCTGAGCTTCAAGAGAACGAGCAAATTTGGGGACCGCCAGTTCGAATCCACCTTTGAAGGAAACGTCAGAGGGGATACGCTTAGCGGAGAGTTCAAGTCAGAAAGAGGCGAGATTAAGGCAGAGGGAAAACTGATAGGTGCCCCCCTTATCGGCAACTGGAATCTTGAAATCGCATCCGAGCGAGGCCCTCGTAAACAGAGACTGACTGTCAACTCGGACATGAGCGGTTTGTATGGCTCCATTCC
Organism: Planctomycetota bacterium; assembly: GCA_019456145.1. Lineage (GTDB taxonomy): Bacteria > Planctomycetota > Phycisphaerae > Sedimentisphaerales > Anaerobacaceae > CS2-K091. The sequence goes on along the minus strand of VRUL01000032.1, from coordinate 53,758 downwards.
CATCAAGAAGATCAATTTCGAAGACGGCAAGGTCAGCTTCAAGCTCGTTATAGAGTTCGGCGACCGCAAATTCGAATCGAGCTTCGAAGGAAAAATCCAGGATTCGAAACTCACCGGAGAGTCAACCTCGTCAAGAGGCACCCGCAAGGTAACAGGCAAAAAAGTTGTACGTACATTCAGAAGACGACGTACAGGGCAATAGCATGTTTTATTGAGCCTGCCGGACCGAGTTTCAGCAGGCTCTTTTTTTCTGCCTCCAGTGCCCACCCTCGAACGTAAAAACAAAGAAGTTGAAAAAGCAGAGAAGCCGGCGTAAAGAGGGATTGCAAAAAGTGAGGCAGGAAAAATATAGATAAGCTATTGAGAATTGATAACAATGAATCGTCGCAATTTTCTGAGAATGATAAGTAGCCAGACGGCTGGGCTTTTGTGCCTCGGTAGTTTGCATGATTTAACCTATGCTGATAACAAGCAGACCCAATCACCCAACGGCTGGCTGAATCCGCCGAGGGAATTTTCATTATGCCCCTTCTGGTTCTGGAATGACAATCTATCGGAAAAAGAAATAGACCGCCAGTTGGCGGACTTTCAGGCCCACGAAGTGCACGCATTTGTCATTCATCCACGCGCGGGACTGCCCCGCAGCATCGGATGGATGAGTGAGCAAATGATTTATTTCATGCGTTACACCATCGAACAGGCAAAAAAAAGAAATATGTGGGTCATTCTTTATGACGAGGGAATGTATCCAAGTGGTTCGTCAAGCGGGCAGGTAGTGGCTGAGAATCAGGCGTATCGAACACGGGGACTGTTTTGTGTAGACCTAAATGAAACAGCTCCGGGAACTGCAAAATATGGCTTGCAGATTGATGATTCCGGTAAACCTGCACCGGCCGACGGAATAAACCTGATCGCCGAAGTAAAACGAAAGAAGAATGGTCACAGTGTAGTCATTTTTGACAGGGCCATCCGACCCGGTTACTCCCACATCCGCGGTCTGCACTTTCTTCAGAAAAACCCGCCCCGCAGGTCGGACCATAAAGAAGTCCCCGAAAACAAACCTCCCGCAGCAGATATCCTCAATCCCGAGGCGGTGGCCTGCTTCATCCGCCTCGTTTATCAGCGTTATTATGACGAATTCAAAACCTTCTTCGGCAAAACAGTAAAAGCTATCTTCACAGACGAACCTTCCCTGTTGGCAAAGCGGGGTGAACGAGGCGCTGTCCCGGGTACCCAGGGGATTTTGGAGCATGTTAATCGACACCTGGGTTATGATTTCACCGAATATTTGCCTACTCTCTGGTATCGTGATGAGCCGGAGGCAAAAAAACACAGACAGGATTACAATCGCGCGCTCCAGGGGCGTTTGGAAGAAACATTTTACAGGCAAATATCAAATTGGTGCAGCGGCCATGGAACCGCCTTAACGGGACACCCAATGGGGCCTGATGATATTGGGCACCTCCGGCATTTCCATATACCCGGCCAGGATATCGTGTGGCGGTATATCGAACCCGGCAAAAAGTCCGCTTTGGAGGGACAGCAATCAACACAGGCCAAGTGTGCTTCTTCGGCAATGATTCATTTGGGAAGGCGGCGAAACTCAAATGAGTACTGCGGCGCATACGGTCATAACTTTACTTTTGAAGAAATGAAATGGCTGACCCATTGGCTGATTGTGCGGGGATGTAACCTTTTGTATCCCCACGCATTTTATTACTCTATACGTGGTCCCCGGGTGGACGAAAGGCCGCCGGATGTAGGACCGAACAGCCCGTGGTGGAAAGATTACAAACCTTTCGCGTTGGCAAGCCGGCGGCTGTGCTGGTTAAACACCGATAGCAAACATATATGTGAATTAGCAATTCTCGGGAGAAATGATTACCTGCCCTGGCGCCCGGCCAAGGTATTCTATCAGAATCAGCGCGATTTTAACTACCTGGAAGCACGTCATCTCTGGGAAGATGCCGATGTAAGCCGGGAGGGGATTCGCATACAGAATATGCATTATAAGGGTTTGATTTTAGAAGGCCAACTTCCCCAAAAATCTCAAAGCGCGATCGATGTCCTCGAAAAGGCGGGTCGTGTTATTCATTGGCACGATGATATCGATGACATCGCTTTCATTAAAAAAATCAACCGCCTAATAAAACCGGATATTAAGATTAATCCACAAACGAAAGACCTGCGAGTACGGCATGTCCTTAAAAACGGTGCTGACTTCTACATACTGTTTAACGAAGGGGAAAATGATATTCAGTTCATCCCCCGGTTAAATGATAAGAAAAAGGGTGTAGTAGTTGATACCTACAGTGGTGATGTTATTTCCAAGTGGTCTTCGGGTGAAGCAATAGCATTGGCCAGGCACGAAATAAGAATACTGATGCTTACAAAGAACACATAATTTCATTTGCTCTAATACCCTACCTCTCCCTCATCTGCAAAGTCATTGGAAAACTGTGCGCTCAGTACATACTAACTTTTACCAGTCGAAGATACAGTTTCCCAATTATTCTGGCTTTGTTATAGCCGGATATCGCATTACATTCAGGGTGGTGTGTTAGTTCCTGCCAATCAAATTGACGGCGCGGACGGTTCGAGTGCGTGCCTCAGCTTCATCGGGAAGTGAGCCTTTGAGCCAGGCCTTGGCGCGATAGGAGAATTCATCACCACTGGGCAGGACTTTCACGGGTTTGATCCTGGCGGTGGGTGAAAAGTGACTGGGAAGATGGGTACCGTCCCTTTGCTCATGACAGCCTATGCAGCTACGGGTTTCACCGGGCCGGGCGTACATCCAGAAAAGTTGATTCCCAACGACGTATCTGTCACTGTCAAGCACCTGAAGATGCAGTAGTCGGTCAGCGGGGACTTCTATAAAGAAAGATCCATCGGCGGCCAGTGGCAACGTACCCAGAACTCGGGCATGGGTGCCGCCGTGATTCTTCCACCGATTCGTTGGACGGTTTTGTTGGGTTTCATGACGCGAGACCACGGGTTGGCCTTCGATGATACGGATCAGTTTGCCTCGATTAGCTGCGCGCGCATGGCGAGATATCCGTGCTGAGTGGCAGAACAGTCTGGTTGTATAAGACCGGCTGCGTGTCTGGCGATTTTCCGCTAAGACAACAGGCCTGGGGCGGGCCATTATTGGGCGCGCTTCGAAATCGGCGGTTTCAGGGTCATTGTAGAGCAGGGTCATCCGGCCGCTTCGCGCATCAATTATGTATAATCCCAGATCAATATTGACCGCGCTGCGGAACAGCTCGGGGCCTTTTTTGAGGCGTTCAAATTCCTTCGTTCCCCCTGTCACGACACGACCATTAACTTTGAATTGCTTTGCTGTGGCGGCACACAATATTCGGCCTTTGCCTATCGGGAAAGGAGATGTCACCGCCATCTTTCTGTCATGGGCGACCATTTCTTCCTTGTATCGACCCGGTCCGGCAATTACCAGTCCCCCGCTCGAAGCACAGACTATGCGGCCGGGCCCGAAGGATTGCGGCTGGCTTAAACGCAGAACGCGGTTTCTATTATCAGTATCATCTCCATATGAAGGGCGCTGCGTCCATGCTGAGTATTTTTGGTGAACATCAATCCAGAAAGCCCTTCGTTCAGGGCCATAGAGACTCTCGTTTCTGGTCCCATCAGGAAGAACGGTGTGGATTGCTACCTCGGTTTTTAACCGGGAATAGAACAAATCGATTCGGCTGAAAACAATACGACCATCTTCCATCACGGCAGGGTCTCTGTCGCCGCCAAGGTTAAAACTGATAGGATGTATATCGCTGCCATCAGTATTCATTACCGTCAGTCCGATGCAGGGAAAGCCATGATATTCATCCCTAAGCCCTATCCTGCTGGAAGAAAAAACTATGCGGCCGTTGGGTAGATATGCAGGATTCACATCATGATAAGGGCCGAATGTGATTTGCTGTAATCCTGTGCCGTCAACGTTCACCTCCCAGATGTGCCACCAGGGATCGTCATTACCACCCCACAGTGGCTCACCAGGATTTTTCAAATGGGCTTTACGATACGGGACCTGATTATAGTTTCGTTCTTCGTCATTTAGACGTCGCGAAAAAATCACGCGCTTTCCGTTCCAGGAAACTTCACAATCAGCGACAAAACCGTCCTTGAAACATGTCAAAGGTGTGACTGTGCCCTCCGGTCGGGCCGGGCGCAGAGTATAGAGGTTTCGTCCGACGCGCATTACCGGCCCGGAGTTGGTGATAGTGTAGGCCTGACGCCACGGGTCCACACCTGCCTGGCCATTGTAATCGCTGCGCATCTTGTTATTGCCTTTTATGAATACTATCGCTTCGGGTTCATCGATATCGGCGTCCGGCTGGCCGGGTAGCCAGGGCAGCTCATTTATTGTCAAAGCCGGCTCGTCGACGACAGGCGCAGTTCTTAACAGCCCTCTGCGACAAAGCGCTTCCCGGGCAACAAGACGAACGCTGTGGAATGGATGATTGGCTTCAACTCGTTTCAGCGCTGCCAGAGCCTGGCGTGTACCCAGTTCATCCAGCGCCAAAGCGGAGGCGTGCTGCACGTCTACTACATTGCGCACATCCTCGAGAATGTTCACGAGCATATCGGTATGATGGATTGCACCGAGCCGACCCAACAGCCTGATAAATGCCTCCCGACAGCGAGGGGCGGGGTCATTGTACTCGGCGTGTTCCAAAGCCCCGGAATACCCCCACTCGGCTTCGGTCCTGGATTCAGAGAGCAGCTTCGCTGCCGGTTCAATCGCACGTTTGTCGCCGATGAACATTAGTGCCTTGGCGGCGTTAATTCGTATCCAGCCGTTATCGTGCTCGAGCAGACTGATAAGTCTGCGAACGTCTTGCCGACCGCGGTAGAATGCAGGCAGCCAGGTTGCAATGTCCGGGACGTCTCCATACATTCGCAAAGCCAATTTGGCAATCGTTTCCTCCGGGGTTTGCTCTTTGCCGGTAATGGCCGATGCTTTACGGTTGAGCCGTTTGGCCGCATCAAACGCTATGTCGCAAATGCTTTGCCGCAGCCCTGCTTTTTCAAGCAGGTATGCCGTTATCAACTGGGCGGCTTCTATCTCATAGAACACACCACTATCCCAACTTGTCGGCAGATTGGCCACAAGATAAGGTGTGATCTTCCTGAGAGCCGCTATATCATTCGAATCCTCCAGTGGCAGTCTGGCCAGGGCCAGCCCGATGGCATAAGGGGTTTCGTGCATCCTGTCCTGAGTATTGTCGCCGGAAAACCTGTCGTCGACGGGACAAACATCGGGATTTTTCAAACGGTTTCGCAGATTTCGGGAAAATCCGGGATATGCTGCGATCAACGGCCCGGCGGCCTGGGCATCACCAAAGTCACCCAGCGCGTCGGCGGAATACCTGGCCCAGCCCTGGGTATCGAGAAAATCTATAAGTATCGAAAGTGTCTGAGGATCCCGGAGCCGTCCGAGACCACGCAGAGCACACTGAACTATGTTCTTCTCCGTGGACTCCAGCTTGCGATAATTCGTGGTCAGATATGGACGGACTACTTTCAAAAGCGCTTGACTTGCCCCTTTACCGCCCAGTGATCCCATTGCACGGATTCCGCGCAAGCGTCGGTCTCGATCATTTCCTTTTACCAGGGCAATGACATCATCCGGCGGAAGATCTGGCGGTACTTTCGACCACCATTTTCTCCAGAGCCTTATCTGCCTCTCTCTAACAGCTGGTTTGGCTAGCGCATCGAAGGGCCACTCCATACCTGTAAGATTGGTCAGTGACACCCACGCTGCCTGTCGAACGACCCAATCTCGATCATCCAGCGCAGTCAGCAGCGGCTCGACTGCTTCTCGCTCCCCACACCAGGCTAATGCCATAGCTGCCTGCCGTCTCACGTCCACAGAGGTATCTTGCAGAGCGTCGATAAGTGCACCGGCAGCCCGGTAAGCCCGAAGGAATCCAAGGGCTTCTGCGGCACCTGCCCGAATATCGACCGACGGTGATTTCAATTTCCCGATCTGCTCGGCAATCTGGAAATCGTAGGGATTCGTTTGGAAACCTGGCAAGAACCTGAACTGGGTCCTGGCCGGGATGACTTTATCGTCAGCCGCTGAATTTCGCGGTCCTGACATTGTGGCAGTTGGGGCCAGGAGAACTAAGACCACAACCGCAATTAAATTGACGTTGTTTTTCAATATCCCATCCTCGTTATCTGACAGGGTTTTTACTCGGGTTCAAACACGCGTGTACCTTCGGAATAAACAACAATCATATCCGCATCTTCATCGCCGATACAGGTTGCGTTATGATAAATACCAGGGGCGATGGTTATCGTATCACCTGCCGAGAGTGTAAACGTCTTATCACCCATGGTATGCTCCAAACGCCCGCTCAATAGATAGAGCACTTCTTCGGATTTCGGGTGGCGGTGGCGAGGATTGGACTTGCCGGCCTTAATAGTGACTCGTCCCATGACCAGCCCCTGGACATTGCCAATCTTCTTACTTGCCAGCCAGGTCAGGTGTCCCCAATCTTCCCTGATAACTACCTGCTTGCTGCGATTTCTAACCGGGCCTTGTTGCAAATTTGGTGTAGTATCGGCGGGCAGGTCGCCCAGGGCAAACTGAATGCCGTCGAGATAGTGACGCAGTACGGCTGGGTTCCAAAAGACATGATTGTCGTGCCCCAGAGAGCAGTAGAACACTCGTCCTTTGCCCCAGTCGCGCACCCAGGATACAGGCACATAGGTTTGCTCTTTCTTGACGCCGGCGGTTTTGGGGTCGCTGAAATCCAGACTCAGCAGTACACGCACGCTGTCTTTCTGGAAGTTCTTGTACATATAAATCTCATCGGCAATCTTAAAGCCTTTGCCGCCGAACGCAGCATTTAGCGGATGGGCCGGGTCGTCAATCTTTACAGCCCATTGGCCTTGCCCGGAGCGCCAGTTATGACCGGCAAAGATACCGCCTATCATCTCAGCCGCTTCGGGCCAATCCACACCGCCCACGGGTCTCTTGCTTGAAAAGTTTGTCGTGGCCGCGTGAATACCCACAACGCCCTTGCCGCTTCTGACAAAATCCATGAGACTCTTGCGCATGGCGGGATCTCTGAAGTCCATTCTGTTTGAGTTGTTGAAGCAAATCGCGTCAAACGGCTTGAGACTCTTAGGGTTGAAGATAGACATATCGTTGCTGACCACGATTTTGAATGCTCCGGTTTTTTCTCCCATGAGTTCCATGGCCTTTGTGGCGTAGGGAATTGAGGTGTGCACAAGCCCTTTGGCTCGTGTGAAAACAAGCATTTTGCGCGGTTTGCGTGGCTTTGCGGCAGCTCTTTTCGGTACGGCCTTTTCTATTCTGCGCATTTGTTCTTTAGATATGGCCGCACTCGAAACATTTGTCTGCAACAATAAACAGCACACAGCAAGCAGCATTATACTGGTAACTTCTGATTTTCGATTCACTTTTCATTCCTTTCCTTTGAAGTGGGCATTATTCCTGACTAGTATCTGTTGCGGAAAGCAAAAACCACGGTGTCACCCCTGAGAAAGCAGGGGTCTACGGCCTAACAACTGGATTCCTGCTTTCGCAGGAATGACAAAATGTCGTTTCCGCAACAGTAACTAACTAAGTGATATTATAACTTTTTTCAGCAATTGCACAACCATAGTTTACAAATGCCATGGGCTTCGCATAGGGCGCACGAGAAAGCGGCTGGCGGTCGAGTCATTTTCGAAACGTTCTTTTTCCAGGTTCCACTTTAACCTGCGTTCGAGTAACGTGGCGATGTTGCTCAGGTGGCATAACGTATCAATCCGCACAGCAGTATCAATGGGGCAAATAGTGCGGGCCCGGCTCTTGACGCAATCCAGGAAATTCCTTATATGGTCGTTACTTTTGTACAGTTGAATTTCGTTTACGCTTATATCCGACTTCAACAGCGATTTCGGAGACGCATCGATATGTCCCCGCCTGACATGGACCCAACCTTTATTTCCTTCGAACACTGTTCCATGTGCTCCGGTTTTGCCATAGCGTTTTCGCCATTTAGCCGGGGCCGGGCCGTTTATGCCGCCGATACCCTTGAAGTTGATTCTTATCCCGCTTGAGGCAAACTTAAGGACAACATCCCAGTTCGTAGCAGTATCACACGCTCCTTCGGCAGGAAAAATACCTGTACCTCCGACTTCCACCGTTCCGGTGAGTTCACTTTCGGCGCCCCACAGAGCGATATCCAGCGGGTGAATGCCCCAACCGGCTATCCATCCCAAACTGTAGTCGGAGATGAAGGGCCAGATCTTAAATGGACTGGGGAAAAAAGGATTAACGTTGGAGCAGCGGTCCTTTGTATAGGGTGCCCGTGGGGCCGGGCCCAGCCACATATTGTAATCAAGTTCCGGCGGCACCGGCACCGGCGTTGTGGAACCGCCGCTTTCACTGCTGGGAGACCATACGTTGATGGTATGGAGCTTTCCGATCCGCCCGTTACGAACCAGCTCACAGGCCCTGCGGAACTTGAAGTCCGAACGCTGTTGGGTGCCGAACTGAAACACTGTGTTGTAGCGGACCACAACCTCGCGGAGAGCCTGGTCTTCGGCGAGACTCAAACCTATCGGTTTTTCCAGATATATGTCCTTGCCCGCTTTTGCGGCAGCCAGTGATATAAGCACATGCCAATGGTCCGGCGGGGCGATTACTACCGCATCAATATCCGGCCGGGTAACCAGGTTACGAAAATCATTGTACGATGCACAGCCCTTATAAGCACCTTTGCTCTGCCTGTTGGTGTAGTATTTCTCCACAGTTTCGCGAGTTCTTTGCCGCTTGGTTGTATGGACGTCACAAACAGCAATGATCTGAGTATCAGACTTGCCCATAAATCCCCGCAACAGTGACCCGCCCTGATTGCCCAGACCAATACAGCCTATTGTGGTCCGGTTGCTGGCAGCAACATGACCGGCTTTGCCCAAAGCCGACGATTGAACGATATACGGAAAACTTATTGCCCCCAAAGCGGCAAAACCGGCACCTCTGAGGAAATTACGACGACTAATATTGCTGTCCTTCATACCCATGATTATAACGCAAAACAGGGGGCCAGAGAAGTCCCATTTTCAGAAAGTCAGCGTGGCTTTGTCGAAACAGAATTAGTGGAAGTGTGAATTTGGTGCTATGTTGCTCTGATATAAACCGAAATCGTCGGCAGAAAATCCGCAAAGTTCGATTATACCTGAGCAACCATCCCTGTGAGAATTCCGGTCTCCTGACCGGGACAAGACTTTAATTCTCCGGCCAGTAACGTTCTGTAACTATCTTATCTTCGGTAAAGAAGTTTATTATCGTTTTGCCCTGGGGCTTGGTGGCGGAAAACAGGGAGTTCTTCATTCCACCAAACGGTAGCTGGGCTACCGGCGCGGGAATGCCGACGTTCACGCCTATCATTCCGCATTTGACTTCGAGCTTAAATCTGCGGGCCCAGTGACCATTTTGTGTATAAATCGACGCTCCGTTACCGTACTGGTGGTCATTGATAATCTTTATCGCCTCATCAAGCGTTTGGGCTTTTAGGATGACGACTACCGGGCCAAAGATTTCGGTGTTGTGGATTTTCATTCCGGGTTTGACGTCGGTAAAGACGGTTGGTCCGATGAAGAAGCCTTTCTCACAGCCAGGTATAACAATGTCACGTCCATCGAGGGCCAGTGTCGCTCCTTCTTCGGTGCCGGCTGCGACCATTTCAAGAATGAACTTTTTGGCGTTGGTCGATATGACGGGGCCCATCACCATCGGCTCGTCGGCCACGTTTGGATCGAGAGGATTTGCCACAAGTACTTCCCGTGAAGCTTCAATAAACTTCCTGCAGATGGTCTTATACATTTGTTCGCCTACGGGCACGATTGCAGAAGCAGCCATACATCTCTGGCCCGCACAGCCGTAACAGGATGTGACCATGTTGCGGATTACCTGGTCCACTTTGGCGTCGGGCATGACTACCAGATGATTCTTGGCTCCGCCCATGGCCTGAAAACGCTTGTTGGCCCGGGCGCATTTTTGAGCAATAATCCTGCATGTTGCGCTTCTGCCAACGACCGAGACGCCTTGCACTTTTGGATGCTCGAGGAAGGCCTCGCCGACCACGCGGTCTCCATTGATAAGGTTGAATACGCCCGGCGGTAAGCCGATCCGGTCGATAAGCTCAGTAATCGACTGCATCGTCAAAGGCACCTGTTCCGAAGCCTTAACAACGTAGGTATTGCCCGTCGCCAAAGCATAAGGAAGGAACCAGAATGGCACCATTGCGGGGAAGTTAAACGGTGCTATCATTGTAAAAACACCTAACGGCAGTCGAAGAACTTCCCCGTCAATACCGTAGGAGCATCCCGTGAGGATATCGCCCATTTGAAGCATAGGCATCCCGCAGGCAACCTCGCAATTCTCCAGTGTACGTTTGAGTTCCGCCCTGGCATCTGGCAGTGATTTGCCCATTTCCTCAACTAATGTCCGGGCAATCTTTTCCTCGTTTTGCCCTAACAAACTCACTAACTTATAGAGCGGTTTTACGCGTCTTGCAACAGGTGTTTTGCTCCAGTCCTCGTACGCTTCGGCCGCGGCCTCGATAGCGAGGTTTGCTTCTTCTTTGGTTGACAGCGGCGTTCTTGCTATGACCTGGCCTGTACTGGGATTTTCTACATCGATATATGATGTGTCTTGTGCCTGGGCCCATCGGCCGTTGATGTAATTCTTTATGGTCTTCAAAGGCATTCGATAAAACCTTATTTATAGTTTAGAGCCTATCCGAATAACCGGCTCTATTGCGGCCGGCTGCAAAGTCCGATGACTGCGTTGTCAGTCAAAAATGTTCTCAACGTGGAGAAAACCACGCCTCCGAGCATTTTTGGCCTGCCGCCTTGGCCTCGAACTTTTCGCTCGGCCTCATAACGCCCCGGTTATTCGGACAAGCTCTTAATAACCCGTGCCAATCCCATCGATATAGGCGGGGACGAACCTCTGAGCATTTTGAATCACAGGCATCGTTTTTCAATTTGCCTGGGATGGTTCGGGTTCCTGTTTCGCCTCTATCTTAGCACGTATGTAAGAACCGCATGACAGGACAATCAAGGCGAAACCTGCCAACAGAATGATGCTGCCGATTACGGCCAGAGGAAAGTTCCTTTTCATGATGTAAGCCCGGATATTCCATATCATCGCGGAAATCGTAGTAATGGCCACGAGCACCAGTGGGATACTGATGAACCAGTGCGGCCTTTTTTTCTTTACCAGATAGATGGTCACGGTTGCAAAGACAAGCGCCGCGAGAAGCTGGTTAGTGGTTCCGAACAACGGCCAGAGGAGCTGTCCCACCGATTGACCGGGTTTGATTGGGAGCACTGCGAGCAGAAACGCGACCCCTGCGGCAATAGCGGAACCGATGTATGCGTTTTTGAGGAAAGACATGCGATGCTGCCTGCCGAATTCCGCCAGGATATAGCGCCCCAGGCGGCATGCCGAATCAAGGGTTGTCAGTGCAAAGGCGACGATGATCAGGGCCATAAAGGTGATGCCGAGTTGTTTGGGAATGCCGAGCGAGGAGAGAAAATAGCCGGAGCCTTCAATGAACGCGCCCAGTTTTGCGCTGAGCTTTGCCGCACTTCCCCAGCTCCCGTAATGTGCCATCCACCGCTGGGCACCAGTCATTCCGTTGGCGGCGGTGAACCCTGCCGTGCACGCGACCACGGCACACAAGGCAAGTGCCGATTCCCCGGCCATGGCGCCGTAACCCACAAACGTGATGTCTTTTTCGTTGGCAATCTGTTTGGAGGTTGTACCGGAAGCCACGATGGAATGAAATCCGGTCAGGGCACCGCAGGCGATGGTGACAAACAGGAACGGCCAGATGGGCGGCGCCCCGGGAACGACCATTCGGACCGCTGGGGCCACAATCACCGGTCCGGTTACCATAATCCCCACAAACAACAGAATCAGGCCCGCATACAGCTTGAAAGACTCGAGGTAGTCCCGCGGCTGCAACAGCAGCCAGACGGGAAGCACCGAGGCGATGAAGCTATAGAAGACCAGCAGAATAATCCAGGTGTATCCTTGTGATTTTAGAACGAACTGGTCCATTAAGCTGTAATGGTGTTCGGTACCCCACCAAATGGACAGTAACATCAGAATAATTCCGACCGCACTTGCCAGCCCCAGGCCTATCTTTGTCCGATACATGAGCAGCCCGATGCCAATAGCTATCACAACCAGGGCCACGGCAGGAAACACGACTTGGGGATAATCGGTCAGCAGCCCGGCAATCAAGCGGAGAAAAATCGCCATTAAGAGTATGACTACGAAGAACATGATGATCAAATAGGCTGTCATTGCCTTTTTACCGATGAGATCTCCGGCAATATCTCCGATGGACCTTGCTTTGTGTCTCACCGAGAGCACTAGCGCACTTAAGTCGTGCACGCAGCCCATCAGGACGGCTCCGAGCACCACCCACAGAAAGGCCGGCAACCAGCCCCAGATCACTGCAATAGCTGGCCCTACGATGGGAGCGGCCCCTGCAATCGAGGCGAAATGATGGCCGAAAAGCACATACCTGTTTGTCGGAACGTAATCGGCCCCGTCCTCCATGGTGTGGGACGGGACGGGCGCGTTCGGATTAAGTTTGAAGATTTTTTCAGACAGGTACTTTGCGTAAAACTTGTAACCCAGGAAATAGAGAACCAGACCGGCAACGATTAGCCAAATCGCATTCATAGCAAATCTCCAAGTACATAACATTCCAAAACAACTTATGACGAGCTTTGTGAATGGCCACTCAAGCCGCCATTTTAACCGAGTTTATCGCAAGCAAATGTACAAAGTTGGTGCATCAAGGTCAAGAATATATTGATCTGGATTTCCTGCATATTATCAGGAGTGATTCGCATCAGTTGCAAATATGGGCCTTTATAGAGATATTTGAGAGTCCTTTGGCTGTGAAATGAAAATCGCCGGTGGTCAGTATGTTCTTTGCTCTATGCCTGTTGAACCGGGAATGTGGCAGGAAAGTCTGAAAATGGCCTTTGACGCTTTCGTGGGACTTGTGTATCGTATAACTGAAACGCTCGGCGGCTCGAATTTCGGAGGCCCCTGCACGGGAAATCCGGTAAATGTGTAAGCCCGTGTCCGGCTCATCGCGTTATTGCCATGGGTGTAAGAAACGGCAATAAGTACGTCTGGCTCTTAAATCGGCCCTGGTCTGGTGGCTTGTTGTTCCATCGGCCCCGGTAATTGTCGGATTAATGATTTTGAGGTTTAGTGGTAGATAGATAAAATGTCAATCGGGATGTTAACGGTTCTTTCACTGTTACCCATTATAGCAGTAGCACTGTTTCTTGTTGTGTTGCGCTGGCCGGCGAGTCGAGCGATGCCGGTCTGCTATCTTGTAGCCGTGGCATTGGCTTTATTTGTGTGGAAGGTACCGTGCGTAAGAGTCGCCGCTGCATCGATCAAAGGATTGGTCATTGCGGGGTCTTTACTTTATATCATTTTCGGGGCGATCCTGCTCTTGAACACATTGCAGCAGAGCGGTGGACTAAAAGCCATTCGAAAGGGTTTTGCTGACATTACGCCGGACCGAAGGATTCAAGTGATCATTATCGCCTGGCTGTTCGGTGCGCTTATGGAAGCTGTGGCGGGGTTCGGCACACCTGCGGCAATTTGTGTACCGCTGCTGGTCGGCCTGGGTTTTCCCCCGATGGCCGCGGTAGTATCCGGAATGATTATTCAGAGTACACCAGTGTCCTTTGGGGCGGCGGGAACTCCTATCCTCATAGGCGTAAATGGGGGCCTTATCTCGCAAGAGGCTGTTCAAACTCATGTAGCATTGATAGGCCACAATTGGGATAGTTTCTTAAGTCTGATCGGGGCGAGGGTCGCCCTGCTGCACGCCGTGGCCGGGGTGCTGATTCCTCTGATACTCGTTTGTTTTCTCACGGGGTTCTTCGGCAAGAACAAATCATTTCGCGAAGGACTTGCCGTTTGGAAGTTCGCCATATTTGCCAGTTTGGCGATGGTGATACCGTACGTTATCGTCGCCCATACGTTAGGGCCTGAGTTCCCGTCGCTGTTCGGCTCCCTGGTGGGCCTGGCCATCGTGACCACTGCGGCTCGGCGAGGATTTCTGATGCCGCCCAAAGACCAGTACTGGGAATTTGATAAGAAAGAGAACTGGGATCCTGAGTGGAGCGGCAAGATCGAAATCAGTATTGACGAGGACAATGATAAAGCTATGAGCCTGGCCAAGGCATGGTCGCCTTATCTGCTCGTAGTATTGCTTTTGTTTGTGACCCGATTGAAAACTCTGCCGTTTGTCGACTTGGTCAATCCGTTGGCCGCAGGGGTCAAATCCTGGACAGTGACATTTCCGAATCTGTTCGGGACTGGAATTACGTCAAAATTACAGCCACTTTATCTGCCCGGATTTATTTTTATTCTGGTCTCGGTCATTACATTGTTTTTACATAAAATTGACTGGGTTTCTTACAAGCGGGCCTGGTGGGATTCCATCAAAACCGCTCTGGCAGCCTCGGTTGCCCTTATTTTTACCGTCCCAATGGTGCAGGTGTTCATCAACTCGGACGGCGGAGCGGCAGGTTATGACAAAATGCCCATAGCGATGGCCGAGGGTGTTGCCAGCCTGGTGGGGGCTGCTGGCCTATCTTTTCTCCTTTTATCGGAGGGATTGGAGCTTTTGTCGCCGGAAGTAACACTATCAGCAACATGATGTTTTCTTTGTTCCAGTTTGATGTCGGCCAACGTATCGGTGTCGATCCGACATGGATTGTTGCGCTCCAGGCGGTAGGGGGGGCCGCCGGAAACATGATTTGTGTTCACAATGTCGTTGCCGCCTCAGCCGTGGTAGGATTGTTAGGCAGGGAGGGGCTTGTGATTCGAAGGACATTGCTGCCATTTGTTTATTACGCTCTGCTTGTCGGGGCAGTGGGCTATTCCATCGTATGGTATTCCAAAAACGGACTGTTTAATTTGGGGACGGTGATTGCCGTCTTGATTGCCGCCGTCGCCGTAATCGTTATTGCTTATGGAAAAGAGGAAAAATTATAGCGAAGACCTTTTCAAGCACGCATTTTGGCGAACAGGTCTTCCGAGTTTTCGATAGGAGAGAATTATGTCTGCAAAAGGTGAATTGAATCCAACAGCTCGTTTCCTCATGGGGCCGGGCCCGAGCGATGTTCATCCACGGGTGTTGAAGGCCATGGCCACGCCGTTGATCGGCCATCTCGATCCGCAGTTCATCACGATAATGGATGGCGTGATGGAGATGCTGCGGCAGTTGTTTCGCACGCAAAACGACGTCACTTTTGCCGTTTCGGCCACCGGCAGTGCAGGAATGGAGACGTGTTTTGTGAACCTGCTGGAGCCGGGAGATGAGGCGCTGGTATGCGTCAATGGTGTCTTTGGCAACCGGATGTGCGACAATGTCGAGCGATGCGGCGCAAAGGTTGTCCGGGTAGATGCTCCCTGGGGCCAAATCATAGAGCCGGCCCAGGTGAAACAGGCCCTCCAGGGATGTATTCCCAGGCTTGTGGCGATTGTTCACGCCGAGACCTCAACCGGAGTTCTTCAGCCGCTGGAAGAGATAAGCGAGATAACCCACAAGGCCGGGGCATTGCTTCTGGTCGATACGGTAACGTCTTTAGGCGGAACGGACGTTCGGGTGGACGACTGGGGGATCGATGTGGTTTACAGCGGCACGCAGAAATGCATCAGCGCTCCGCCCGGATTATCACCCGTTTCGTTTGGTCCGCGGGCCGTGGAAGTAATGGACCAAAGAAAGACGAAGGTTCAGAGCTGGTATCTGGATTTGAGCATGGTGAGAAAATACTGGGCCGGCGCCAAGCGGGCCTATCACCATACCGCACCCATCTCTATGGTCTATGCCCTGTATGAGGCCCTTAGACTGATATTCGAGGAGGGGCTGGAGGCACGATTCGAGCGGCACCTTCGTAACCACGAGCTGCTTAGGGACGGCCTGGAAGAGATGGGCTTTGAGTTTTTGGTCGCGCCCGAGTATCGGCTGCCTATGCTGAATGCCGTGAAGGTCCCGGCAGGCGTGGACGAAGCGGCGGTCCGGCGGCAACTGCTTGATCAGTTCAATATTGAAATCGGTGGTGGATTAGGGGATTTTGCCGGCAAGCTCTGGCGGATAGGTCTTATGGGATGCAGCAGCACGCAGAACCATGTTAACATGCTTTTAGGTGCTTTGCGAAGGATTCTAAAACGCTGATGAATCTCAAGGGACAAAGTGAAAGAGACAAGACTTAAAGATTTTGAGCAGGCACTTCGTCATCGCATCGGCGGCGAAGTCTCTTTTGACGATGTCACTCGGGGCCTCTATGCCACA
Organism: Planctomycetota bacterium; assembly: GCA_019456145.1. Classification (GTDB taxonomy): domain Bacteria; phylum Planctomycetota; class Phycisphaerae; order Sedimentisphaerales; family Anaerobacaceae; genus CS2-K091. The sequence continues at coordinate 37,367 of VRUL01000032.1, read as the reverse complement.
GACGCCAGCATTTATCAAATCACACCGGTGGCTGTGATATGGCCTCGTGATGAGGCAGATGTGCTTGCTGCGGTGAAAACGGCCGCTGAGTATAACGTCAATATTCTGCCTCGCGGCGCCGGTACGAGTCTGGGCGGCCAGGCAGTCGGGCCGTCTATGGTTGTCGATTTCTCCAAATATATGAATAAGATTCTCGAATTGAACGTCGAGGATCGCTGGGTCAGGGTCCAGCCGGGGATAGTCCTTGATGTGCTCAACGTCGAACTGGCCCGGCATGGTCTTTTCTTTGCACCCGACCCGGCCACCAGCAGCCGGGCTACTATCGGCGGTATGATGGGAAACAACTCATCGGGAACAAAAAGTATCGTTTACGGCAAGACGTGCGATCACGTGCAGGCCTGTAAGGTTCTGCTGTCGGACGGAACGATACTGGAATTGGGTGAGTTCTCGCTGTCGGATTACGACCGCCGGATTAACTCCGCCGGCTCAAACACACGCGAAGCAGAAATACTCAGTGGATTCAAAACAATTATAGAGGGCAACCGCAGCGAGATTGAAAAGCGATTCCCTAAAGTAATGCGGCGGGTCAACGGCTACAATCTGGACTCTTTTATCAATACCGACCGCTGGAACCTTTCCAGGCTTTTGGTTGGAAGCGAAGGCACACTGGGCATGTTTCTCGAAGCCAGGCTCAACTTAGAGCCGCTGCCGAGGAGCAAAGCGTTGTGCACTGTTCACTTCGCCGAGCTGCTCGAAGGGATTCGCGCGCTGGCGGTGATATTAAAGCATAAACCATCGGCCGTTGAGATATTGGATGCTGATGTGATAGTCAGGGCCCACGGGAACCTCAGTCTTGCGCCGCTGTGCGGCTTTATCCAGGGCGAGCCGCGAGCTATTCTTATAGTTGAGTTCTTTGGCCGGACGCCCGATGAGGCTGAGCAAAAAAGCCGGGCTCTCGCCGCAGAGCTGCAAAGCCAAAAGCGCGGATATGCCTGGCCTGTGATAACTGAGCCGACCGAACAGGCCAAGGTCTGGACGGTCAGGAAAAACGGCCTGGGGCTGATACTGGGCATGAAAGGCGAGCGCAAACCGCTTCCTTTTATTGAGGACGCTTGTGTGCCGATTGACGTGCTGCCTGAATACGTCGATAAGATATTGAATTTCTGTAGGAAACGTGGTGTTCCTGTTACGATGTACGGTCACGCCAGCGTTGGGACCATTCACATCAGACCGGTTTTGGATCTAAAGGACCAAAAAGACATCGACAACATGAAAGCCGTCGCTGAGTTTGCCTTCGGATTAGTGAAGAGGTACGGCGGTGCCTGGAGCGGTGAACATGGTGACGGCCGCGTAAGAAGTCCTTTCCTCGAAAGGTTTTTCGGGACGCAAATATATGATGCTTTCAGAGAAATCAAGCGGCTCTTCGACCCGGCTGGGCTGATGAATCCAGGTCCCATCGTCGATCCTAAAGCGATGGATCAGGATCTGCGCTATGGCAACGAGTACAAAACGCCCTCAGAGCCCACCGAGTATCACTACCGCGAGGACGGCAGCTTCGCTGCTGCGGTCGAAATGTGTACAGGAGTGGGCGCTTGCCGTCAGAAGCTTGAGGGGACCATGTGTCCCAGCTATCAGGCAACGCTTGACGAGGAACATTCGACCCGCGGCCGGGCAAATGCCCTGCGTCTGGCTATGACAGAGCAACTCAGCCCGGACGGAATGACGAGCCAACGTCTCTTTGAGGTCATGGACCTCTGCCTTTCGTGCAAAAGCTGCAAATCCGAATGCCCCAGCAATGTAGATATGGCTCGGCTTAAAAGCGAATTTCTTCAAGGGTATCATGATACCCATGGTGTTGGATTAAGGGAAAAATTTATCGCCAACTCTGCACGGATGGCCAAAATGTTGGCAGGCCGGAAAGCGCCGGTTGTCAACTTTCTTCAAAAAGCCTGGCTCTTTCGTAAGGTGCTCGAACTCGTTGCCGGCTTGGACAGCCGTCGCAAACTTCCTGAATATGCCGGCATGCCCTTTCCGAGGTGGTTCACCCGGCGGCCCAAACCAAATCCGCCGGCCGCGGGTACAACTAAGAGGATTGTGCTCTTTGATGATACCTACATGAACTATCACCAGACGAACGTTGGCATATCTGCTGTGGAATTGCTGGAATCGTGCGGTTATGAAGTAATTTTAGCAAATGCCGGCTGCTGCCAGAGACCAAAGATCTCCCATGGCTTTCTGCGGGATGCCAGGATTAAGGGCGGAAAAACCCTTCTCAATCTGGATAAGTACATTCAGCAGGGACTCAAAGTTGTGGTTTGCGAGCCCGGCTGCTGTTCGGCCTTGACCGACGATTTACCCGACCTCATTGATGATGAACAGCTTGGCCGACGCATAAAAGAAAATGTGATGATGATAGATGAATTCCTGGCCGGGGAGGTTCACAACGGCAGTCTCAACTGCGAATTCAAGTCGCCTTTCAGCAAGATTCTCATCCACGGCCACTGCCATCAGAAATCGCTTTATGGCACCACTGCAATGAAGCATCTCCTCGACCGTGTGCCGCGAATCTGCGTATCCGAAATTGATTCAGGATGCTGCGGCATGGCCGGCTCCTTTGGTTACGAAAGAGAACATTATGAGATCTCCCTGCAAATCGGTGAAGATCGCCTGTTCCCAGCCGTTCGAAACCGCGATGAGGGAACGGTCGTCGTGGCTTGCGGCTTCAGTTGTCGCCATCAACTTGCCGATGGCGCCGACGTAAAGGCCCTCCATTGGGTCGAGTGCATCCGCGGCACGTTTGACGGCAGCGATTGACGGAGATCTCACTATGATTAGGAATATGCAGATAGGAAAGTAAAGCTATGAAGATTAAGTTAGCGTACGGTCAGGAAGGTTTGGACATAACGCTATCGGACGACTTGAATGTGCGGATTGTCGAGCCCGTGTATGTCGAGGGACTTCCAAATCAAGCTCAAGCGGTGAGCGATGCTCTGAGCCTGCCCATAGCATCAAAGCCGTTAAAAGCGCTCGTCAAGGCATCCGACCAGGTCGGCATCGTATTCAATGACATCACACGCGCAACTCCATACAACATTATTTTACCCGTCATGCTGGATCATCTCGACCACGTTCCTGACAACCGGATAATACTGTTCAATGCAACCGGAACACACAGACCTAACACCGAAGCCGAGCTTCGAGGGATGCTGGGCGATGAAATCGTGAACAAATATCGGATTGTACAAAATGACTGTCGGGACCGGGATTCTCATACGTTGGTAGGGGCCACCCCGGGCGGAAACGATATATGGATACACAAGGACTACCTGAAATGCGATGTACGAATTCTCACGGGTTTCATTGAGCCGCATTTTTTCGCCGGATTTTCAGGCGGTGGCAAAGCCGTTATGCCGGGGCTGGCTCTGCTGGAGACGGTGCTTAGAAATCACAGCCCGAAGAATTTGGACAATCCTATGGCAAGCTGGGGCGTTACAGACGGCAACCCGGCGGCTGAGGAGATTCGCCAGGCGGCCTCTATCACGAATCCAACATTTCTACTGAATGTGACGCTTAATAAAGATAAACAAATCACGAAAGTGTTCGCAGGCGATTTTGAACAGGCGCACGCCCTGGGCTGTACGTTTGTAAAGGATAGCGCGATGGTCGGGCTGAAAGAGCCGTTCGACATCGTAATCACCAGTAATTCCGGATACCCGCTGGACCTGAATTTGTACCAGTCGGTCAAGGGTATGAGCGCGGCCTCCCAGATTGTCAAAAACGGGGGCAGCATAATCGTCGCTGCCGATTGCTGGGACGGCATACCGGATCATGGCGAGTACGGCAAGTTGCTGCTTGAGGCCGACAGCATCGGCTCTCTGCTTGAAACCGTCCGCGCACCCGGCTTCCTGAGACAGGATATGTGGCAGGCGCAAATCCAGGCCCTTATCTGCCGAAACGCAGACGTATATTTCTACAGCCATAACTTGAGCGATGAACAGATCAGCGGCGCTCTGCTAAAACCCTGTCAGAGCATTGAAGCTGCGGTAAATGAGTTACTTACTAAGTACGGCCGGGACGCTTCTATTTGTGTTCTGCCCGAAGGACCACAAACAATTCCCTATATTCAAGAGGCCGGCCATTAAACATGGAAATAGTGAGGTACAATATGGTTAGCAGAATATTCTTTTGGCTTGTATGTGTGAGTGTAGTTACCACTTTTGTCCAGGCCCAGCCGGTTGGGCTTGGGTTCTATGATAATCTTTCCGAGTTGCCCTGCGTCTATTCCAATGTTGAATCATATTATCTTTCCAGCTACGACCGGACGGGCGGTAATGACGATGGATTTCGGGGGACGTACTCGCAGCTTTATGTGGATGAGGCTGGGGAGCACATTATCTTCGAGGAAGACGGGCCTGGATGCGTTTATAACTTCTGGTTCACGGGAACGGGTCGTGATTTGCATTGGGGCAAACTAAAGTTTTACTTTGACGGCGAAAAGAAGCCACGCATCGAATGCCAGGCGAAAGAGTTTTTTGGTGGTCAGTATCGCCCTTTTGTGTATCCGCTGGTGACGCATTCCTTTATTTCGAGCGGAGGTTTTAGCTGTTCGGCTCCCATACCTTTTGCGAAAAAATTGAAGATTTCTACGGAGAAGACGTGCGGATTTTACAATGTGTACTATCAGCTCTATCGCAATGTGAAGGTCGAATCGTGGCGCAAGGGGCAGAACTACTCGGGATTAATCAATCTATTCCAGCGTTGCAGCAGTAATCCCAAGGCCATCACGGAGAAGATTGAGGTTGTCAGCAAGCCCATCGTTCTGGGAACTGCGGGCCGAGGAGGGAGACCCGAGACCAATTTGCTGTCTGTGGATCAAGGCGGGACTATTCAATACATCAGGATTAATCCGCTTTATGCACCGAACAAATACAGTCTGAATCACATACATTTGCGGATATCCTATGACAGGGAGTCGGCGCCGAGTATTGATGTGCCCATCGGTCCATTCTTTGGCTCCGGTTTGGGTGAAGCGGATGTGCGAAGCCTTTTCGTCGGCATGTCTACGTCGGGTACGTACTATTGCTATTTCCCGATGCCGTTTCGAAAAGCGATTCGCATAAGCCTCCAGAACAGGAGTCACGACGCCGGCGGAGAGTTTTTCTGTGAAATCGGTTACACGAAGACATTTATGCCCGCCAAAGATGGCGGCGTGACAGGTTATTTCGGAGCCAGGTATAATAAAGCGTGGCCAATCACCGAAAAAAGTGACTATAAGCTTTTTGATTACAGGGGCCGTGGGGCGGTTGTGGGACAGGTCATGACAGTCGAACCGGTTAAGCCGGACCGAAAGAGGTGGTGGGAGGGAGACATGCGAATTTACATCGATGGCGAGAAAAAACCACGTTTCCACGGCACCGGGCATGAAGACGAGTACCAGGGTGGCTGGTCTACGTTTTGGCTTACTAATCCTTATTCGCTGCCTCTCTTCGGCCAGCCAAAGACAGAGGGACTGATTGATGTGTTTGGCCAGGTAAACGGCTCAACAACCGCCTACCGTTTTTGGCCGGGCAAGATTCACTTTAAGAACTCCATTTTGATTTCCACCGAGCATGGGAATCACAACGACACGCCCGCAAACTACTCTTCATTGGTATACTATTACTACGTCCGGGAATAAACTACAGCCTTTCGAGATAAAACCCTATCCAAGTGTGCCAAAAAAGTTTTGACTCCCCAAAGGGGTTTCAGAATGCTCGTTTCTTATGAATGTGGAATGCTGGCTTGTGACTAATTTTTTTTCAGTACATATATTTTTTATATCATGTTTTCCACATCGGTTAAGCCTGTTTTTAGCTCTTTCTCTTTGTCTGAACAAACCATTTCAGGTTAATCCGCTGCTGCATTAAGGGCAGGCTATGTTTGCCTTTGACTTTCAACTTGAAGTCTTTATAATTGTTATGGTTTCGTTTGCTGTCTAAGCGCAGGAGGCGGATGTGATGTGAAAGGGCCTTTCTATCAACTCTCCGCCAAATTTCCGGCAGATAGCATTACACACGATGTGAGTCGTGCAAAATATTTAATAACTTTTGAAAGGAGCAAAAGCAATGAACGAAAGAACAACAGCAAAAGTGGGCTTGTCAAAAACTGTGTTTTTAATGACAGCCATCCTCATTATTTTGGGCGGCTCGGCAGTAGCTCAGCAAAGCCTCCGTGACATTGTGAAAGAATTCGGCTATGACTGGTTGGCCGGCCGATGGATTGCCACAATCGATGATGGCACAACAATCCAGTTAGTGTACAAGTGGGAGCTTGACGGGCATCTTCTGGCCGTCGATTTCAAGATGGGCGAGTATGCTTCTCGCGGCATGATCTTCAACTTGCAGAGCGAGGAAAAGGCCACACAGGTGAGCGTTGATAACAGAGGTGGCAGGTCTAAGGCGACATGGGCCGGACGAGAGGATGGCAGCCTTGTCTCGAAAACTGAGCGTGTTAATGCTGAGGGAGAAGTACAAAAGAGTGCTGCCGTCTATAAGAAAGTGGATGCTAAGACAATGAAAATCGCTCTCTATGGCCTGGACGAGAACGGTGAGCTTAATGATGAGTCGTGGTTCACTATGGACTTCAAACGCCAGGCTGGCAAGAAAAAAGGAAAACCAGCTGCCAAACAGCAAAAGAAATCCAGTTGACAACTACTAACGGCACTGCGATATAATTAAGATTACAGACTTGGGGGCCTTGTCCCCCAATGGGGACACATATTGCTTATTGTCAATATGGGAATACGGGCGCGGGCCTTCGCTCAATTAGTGCAAAGCGTGCCTGTGGCGCCTTTTTTAGTTAGCTGGGAGATACAGAAAACCTGCGAAAGGAAGTCAGATGAAAATGAAGATAATTTTTCTTTGCTTGTTCATATTATCTGCCGGCTCCGGCCTGGTATCTGGAAATGAATCCAAGCAAGGTTGGATCTCGCTGTTCGACGGAACGCTGAACGACTGGAAAGCCGGCGAGAACAAGGCCAGCTTTACCGTTGACGACGGTGTGATTGTTGCCAATGGACAACGCAGCCATCTTTTCTATGTCGGGCCGGTGGAAAATGCAATATTCACCGATTTCGAGTTGAAGGTCGATGTAATGACTAAATCGGGCTCGAACGGCGGCATCTACTTTCACACCGAGTTCCAGCAAAATAACTGGCCTGATAAGGGCTTCGAGGTACAGGTCAACAACACTTACAATAGAGACCCGAAAAAAACCGGCAGTCTGTATATGATGAGCAATGTGACCAAAAAGACCGCAGGTGACGATGTGTGGTTCACCGAGCACATAATCGTAAAAGGCAAACGCGTCATTATCAAAATAGACGATAAGAAAGTAGTCGACTGGACCGAGGACGACCCTCCCCGCCCACCCTCGCGTTTTTCAAAACGCGTCTTGTCAAGCGGTACGTTTGCCCTGCAGGGACATGACCCGGGCAGCACCGTCTACTATAAGAATATCAGGGTCAGGCCGCTTCCGGTCATAGATTTTCCACTCGTTGATTATCACGTCCATTTAAAGGGTGGCTTGACTCTCGAAGAAGCCCTCAGGATGTCGAAGAAAAGGGGCGTCAAGTTCGGCATCGCTCAGAATTGCGGCCTTGGCTTTAACGTCACCGACGACAATGGACTAAAAGATTATCTCGAAAAGCTCAAGGGTAAATCCGTCTACGTAGCCATGCAGGCCGAGGGGCGGGAGTGGTTGGGATTGTTTTCCCCGGAATGGATAGCAAAATTTGATTACGTTTTCTCCGATGCCATGACCTTCACGGATGACAGCGGCAGAAGAACCCGGCTGTGGATAAAGGAAGAAGTGAACATAGGCGATAAACAGCAGTTCATGGACATGCTGGTCCGGAAGACTGTGGGCATCCTGAATAATGAACCTATCGACATCTATGTTAATCCGACATTCCTGCCTGCAGAAATCGCCGACGAATACGATGACTTGTGGACCAGGCAGCGAATGATGAAAGTCATCGAAGCGGCCGTCAGAAATGACGTCGCCATAGAGATTAATGCTCGCTATAAAATCCCGAGTGCTGAATTTATAAAGCTGGCAAAAAAAGCCGGCGCTAAATTTGCCCTTGGCACAAACAACGGCGGAAAAGACCTGGGAAATCTCGAGTACTGTCGCAGAATGATAAGACAATACAGACTAAAAGAGAGCGATTTCTTTAAGCCTCGCCCCCCCGGCAAAAGGGCCATTGACCGCTGGAAAAGCCGCCGCTAAACAGCATTGGATATCCGACTCAAAACTGTCCTATATTATGCGTGTAAACGTTGTTTCAAGCACGAATCGTATGTTATTTTATTTCCCGATGTTATATTGACGGGCTGCCTAATATATATAACCATATATCACAAAAGAACTTAAATACACCACAAAATCCGCTCAAATCCAGGGGATTACGGTTTTTAGTGGATAGAGGCACAGGTGTGTCTATACCGGTTGTTTCCTAAAGTAGCGATTTTGCTTGGTCGTTTCCCCTTTTTTTTGTATAATTAAGCCGTTATATTCAAATTTTTTATTTGAAAATCACCGAAATAGTATATGTACAAGATTCCCTTTCTAATGGAAATTGGGAATAGCAGGGGAATACGCCTGAAATAGCAGCTTACCCGCTTTAGATCAGAAGGAGGCCGAGTGAACAAGGTTTGTTTTTTACATCATGGACATAGCTGGACACGCTTTGCAAATCTTCTTATCTTTTGTTCTATCGTTGTATCAGGCACAATTGTTACAACAGTTTCAGGAGAGAGCCCGAAATCACCATTACCTTCACGCGGCCGTATTGAAAATGCCCTTATTGTCACACAGCTTCCTTCCGGAACGGCGCTTGAACAACAAGGACCCGTAGCCGGTGGGCTCTTGCGGGCGGACTTCGGTGATGGATCGCGCCTGGTTAAGGTGTATCCGGATTTGTCCACAGAAGTTCTGAGTCACAGCTTTCATAGCGCATGCGATCCTGAGATTTCATTCGACTCCTCACACATTCTTTTTGCTGGAAAAAGAAAACCGACGGACAACTGGACCATCTTTGAAATGGCAATAGATGGCTCAGGTGTCAGACAGGTTACCAATGGGGAAAGCTCCTGCCGAAGCCCGGGCTATCAGGCAATGCTGTACACGATTGTTTCTCCGAAGCCATGGTACCAGTTAACATTTGTCGGTTCAGAAAAGGGGGCCGTGAACGAATACGGCACAACGACAGCTACCAACCTGTATTCCTGTAAGCTCGATGGATTGGAGGTACGCCGCCTGACTTTCAACCTATCCAGTGATATGGATCCATCCATAATGCCCGATGGGCGTCTGCTCTTTGCGAGCTGGCAGCGGTCCACGCTCAATCGAGGATTGCTCGGACGTGTTTCCTTGTTCGCAATCAGCATTGATGGTACGGATTATTCTGCTTTTTGCACCGACCAGGGCAAGCGGATAAAACATATGCCTTGCCCCACGACAAAAGGCATAGCCGTATTTATCGAAGCCGACAGGCTTCCCTGGGACGGTGCAGGCAGCGTTGGTTCTGTACAACTCCGAAGACCGCTACATTCTTATCGACCAATAACCCGCGAATCCGACGGTCTGTTCCATTCTCCTTCACCGCTTTCCGATGGCAAAGTACTTATCTCTCGAAGATCACCGGATGGTATGGATACGCACGGTGTTTACCGGCTCGATCCTTCCACAGGAGAACTTGAATTGATTTTTGACAGCCCAGGCTATCACGACATACAGGCGAAGATGGTATATCCCCGTCCCGAACCGGATGGGCGATCGAGCGTGGTCACGGAAAAGGACACCAATGGTAAACTTTACTGCTTAAACGTTTATATTTCTGACCTTGACAAGCCGCAATGGATGCCCGCCGGGACCGTAAAAAGACTTCGCGTCCTTGAAGGAATCTCCTCGGCAGACGATATCACGGGCCCGAACAATGGAATCCCTCCACTTGCGCAAAGACGCATTCTTGGCGAAATCGATGTGGAACAGGACGGCTCCTTCAATATTGAGATACCGGCAAACATTCCCATTGAGCTTCAAACTCTTGACGCCGACGGTATGGCTCTGCGAAGCTGTAGTTGGATTTGGGCCCGGAACCATGAACCCAGGGGTTGCATCGGTTGTCACGAGGATGGGGAGCTGACTCCGGAAAATACTTTAGTCAAGGCCATTACTCGCCCCCCAATCAAGCTCACTTTACCTCCCAAACGCAGACGCACCGTCGATTTCCGGCGTGATATTATGCCGATCATCGCAAAAAAATGTGTCCGCTGTCATGACAAATCTGATTCTGTCCCTGGCCTTACGCGCGATCTCTCGTTGGTTGCCCATCCCGGAGGAAAGGTCTATTTTAATGGCAGCTATGAAAGCCTCCTTGTCGAGGCACGCCAATCCGGATATGGAAAATATGTTCACCCGGGAAGGGCGCGGACCAGTCCTCTTATATGGCACATCTTCGGGCGCAACACCTCAAGGCCGTGGGATGATATGTTTTCGCAGGAAAAGGTCACGCGGATGCCGCCGGATGAGTCCCCCGCACTGACCGAAGACCAAAGACGGACCTTTGTGGAATGGATTGATATGGGTGCACTTTGGGACGGTATTCCGGGACCGGATAATTTACCAGGATATAAACAAAACAGTGGAGGAAGTGAAAAGTGAACTTATTAAAATCTTTGATATTTGTGCTGATGTTTTACGTTACAGCCGGTTATGGTGTTGCAGAAACATTACCGATTTTTACTGATGTCACCAAAGAAGCCCGTATTAAAGCCAAGCACAGCTATGGGGATTACGAACTCAATAACATCGTCGAAGGCACCGGTGCCGGGGCGATGTTCTTTGACTATGACGGTGACGGATGGCTTGACATATATTTTGTTAATGGCTGTTGGCTTAAGAATGTCAACGATAATCGCGGCCGACGTTTAAGAGGAAAGCTTACCAATACCCTGTATAGAAACAATGGTGACGGAACGTTCACTGATGTTACTGAAAAAGCCGGTGTCGGTGACAAAAACTACGGGGCAGGATGTTCGGCGGCGGATTTTGACCGGGACGGCGACCTGGACCTTTATGTGCTCAATTACGGGCCTAATGTTCTTTATCGTAACAACGGCGATGGGACTTTTACCGACATATCCAGGGCGTCTGGGCTCGCGAATTCCAACTGGAGCCTTTCAGCTCCATGGTTTGATTATGATAACGATGGAGATCTCGATGTCTATGTCGTAAACTATCTTGAATACGACGACGGTAAATTCCGGTCATACTATCCCGCAGCGGGCTATCCGGGCCCTCTTAGTTACAACGGTCGGCCGGATGCCCTGTACCGTAACAACGGCGATGGAACTTTTACCGATGTCACCAAAAAAGCGGGCATATTTCGACCGGACGGACGGGGCATGAGCGCCACATGCGGGGACCTGGATAACGATGGATTTCCCGATATCTATGTTGCTAATGACGCAATGGAAAATTACTACTTTAGAAACACGGGCAAAGGCACATTCGAAAGCAAAGGACTCGTTATGGGGCTTTCATTCGGCGAAGGCGGGCAGGGAGTCTCTTCGATGGGACCGGCGATTGGTGATGTTGACCGTGACGGTTGGCTTGATATTTACATTCCAGACATGGGATATGGTTGTCTTCTAATGAACAAAAAAGATTATTTCGAAGATCGTACGGCACCGAGCAACCTTGCTCTGGTCTGCGGCCAGTACACCGGTTGGGGCGGGATTTTATTTGATTACGACTGTGACGGCTACCTTGATGTTTTTGTAGCAAATGGAAACGCCCACCACGAATATACCGAAGAGGATGTGCTAATGCGAAACGACGGTACGGGGAATTTTGTGGATGTGGCAGATAAATCGGGGACCTACTTCAGAGAAAAACACGTAGGACGCGGCGCAACTTACGGCGATTACGACAACGACGGTGACCTTGACCTTCTCGTGGTCAACCTCAACGACACACCGAAGCTCTTGCGAAACGATGGTGGCAACAGGAATAACTGGCTTATCATCGAAGCCAAATTAGCCGGGGGCAAGTCCGATGCGGTTGGCGTGCGCGTTACCGTTACTGCCGGCCCGCTCACACAGGTACAGGACCTAATCCCCGTTACGGGCTATCTCTCACAGGCAGACCCGCGGTGCCATTTCGGTCTCGGGAAGCGCGCAGTCGCCGATGCCGTTGAAATTCGCTGGCCCGATAGTCGAACCACAAAACTTACGAACGTAAAGGCAAACCAGATTCTTAAAGTAATCCAGAAACCTTGATACCAGGGGTCACGATAGCATGCGTAATTTTCTTTATGTCATTCTGATTATCACAGTGGCTGCTTCTTCTCTTTGGGCCTCAGAAGACCGGCGCAGACATCCCGTATACGTGGGGGCGAAGGTATGCGCCACCTGCCACCAGGGAAAAGATATGGGCCATCAGTTCAGCCGATGGCTGTCTTCCAAGCACGCCACAGCCTATGCGGTCCTTGCCAATCCGGAATCGAAAAAAATCGCCGAATTAAGCGGTATTCCCCAGGAACCCCAGGAATCGCCGATGTGTCTGGGATGCCACGCAACCGGTGCCCATGATGAAGAGTGGGAAAAAGACCTGACATTCTTTACAGAAGACGGCGTTCAATGCGAGAAATGCCACGGCCCCGGAAGTGAATACATGGATGCAGAGGTCATGATGGATCGCCAGGCTGCTGTCAAGCAGGGCCTGATTATACCCACAGTGCAGGACTGCATGGGCTGTCACCAGGTAAAGGGTTCCCACGTTGCCATACACAAATTGCCCAAACTCGATATGACAAAAGCCTTAAAGGAGATTGCCCACCCAACTCCTAAGAACTGGAAATATGGGACAATGCCAGGACTCCCGGAGGTACCTATCTCCCAAAAAGACCAGCCCGGGTATACAGGTGTGCTCGCTTGCGCTGCCTGCCACAAGGGCCCCGGTATGGGCTATCAGTTCAGTAAATGGCGCATGAGCGGACATGCCCGCGCATACGCGGTTCTCGCTACTGACAAGGCCTATGCAATTGCCAAAAAGGAGGGTATCAGACAAAGTCCTCAGACCAGCCCCGCCTGTTTGAAGTGTCACTCCACTGCTTTCCATCAGCCTGCGGGCAGGGCCCTTGATTCTTACAGTTTGTATGAAGGTGTTGGATGCGAGGCCTGTCACGGCGCCGGCAGCAACTATCAATCCGAAGCGATTATGAGAGACCCGCGTGCGGCAAAGGCCGCCGGGCTAAAGGATGTAAATCGAGAAGTCTGCATGCGCTGCCACGAAAATGCCCATAACAAGCCTTTTGATTATGAGAAAGCTGTTAAGAAAATCGCTCACCCGATCATCCAGCCGGAAGTCTCGCAAGAGCCTCGTTACAAAACCCCGCTTAACATGGCCATCAGTCCGGATGGTAAAGAACTCTATGTAACCTGTGAGGCATCTCACACCGTCATCGTCGTCAACGTACAGAAGCGGCAAAAAGTCGCCGAAATACCGGTTGGTCACCACCCGACAGACATTACCTTCAGCCCTGACGGTGACAAAGCTTATGTAAGTAATCGTCTTGATGATACCGTCTCTGTTATCGATGTGTCTTCCCGTAAAGTGATTGCTGTTATTCCCGTAGGCGACGAACCGCACGGCTTGCTCGCGGATGCTTCCGGAAAGCATTTATATGTCCTAAATACCTCTGCGGATAGTATTTCTGTTATTGACACCACTACCTTAAAAGAACTCAAACGTCTTAGCGCAAGCCGCAGCCCCTGGTCATTGTCACCCTCTCCCGACGGTTCCCTTATCTACGTTACCAATAGCCTCTCACGGTTTGTCAAGTTTCGTATGCCGTCGACGTCCGAAGTCACGGTCATTGATACAAATCGGGCTGTCGTTGAAGACCGTATTGTAATCCCGGCAGCTAACCTTCTGCAGGGTATCGACTGGCATCCAGGCGGAAAGTTTGCTCTGATTACCCTCAACCGCACAAAAAATCTGGTCCCAATGACCCGTTTGCTGCAGGGCTGGACAATCACCAACGGGCTTGGTATTGTGTGGAAGGACGGCCGTGTAGATCAAGTGCTCCTTGACGAGCCGAATATGAGTTTTCCGGACCCTGCTGACCTGGCGATCACGCCCGACGGGCGCCTGGCACTGGTTACAAGCTCCGGCTCAAACCGTATCGCCGTTGTGGACGTCCCAAAGCTTATCTCCATGCTCGAAGCCGCTTCACCTCATGAACGCCGGAAAGTGTTCCCCAATCACCTTGGAAAACCTACGGAATTCGTTATCAAGCATATACCTGTAGAACACAGCCCGCGAGGTGTCCTGATTACCCCGGATGGGAAAACCGCTTTCGCGGCAAATGCGCTGGATGACTCGTTGACTGTAATCGATCTCGACAAACTCCAGGCCGTTGGAACAGTTGACCTCGGAGGCCCTGAAGTTATTACGAAAGTGCGCTTCGGCGAACGCGTTTTCCACAGCGCCAATATCACCTTCCATCGCCAGTTTTCATGTCACTCATGCCATCCCGACGGGCACGTTGATGGGCTCACCTACGATATCGAGCCTGATGGAATCGGAATCAGCCCTGTGGATAACCGTACACTACGAGGGATTCTCGACACGGCCCCGTTCAAATGGGAAGGGACAAATCCAAGCCTGCAAAGGCAGTGTGGACCACGGCTTGCAGTTTTCTTTACCCGAATTCAACCATTTACGCCTGAAGAACTTTCGGCGTTGGAGAATTATATCTGCACAATTCCTCGGCCGCCCAACCGTTACCGTCCCTTGGGAGCCGAGCTTACAGACGCACAACGCCGTGGAAAAAAGGTTTTTGAAAGGACCATGACTAATGACGGTCGCCTCATCCCGAAACAAAACAGGTGCGTTACCTGTCACTTTCCTCCGCTTTATACCGACCGGCTTCGTCACGACATTGGGACAAAGCAGCAGTTTGACCGGGGATCTGTTTTTGACACGCCGCACCTTAACAACATCTATGACTCGGCCCCCTATCTGCACAATGGAATTGCCCAGACCCTGGAAGAAATCTGGACAAGGTATAATCCTGATGACAAACACAGCGTCACGAACGATATGACCAAGGACCAGCTCAATGATTTAATCGAATACATCAAGACATTGTAGTCCGTTCGGGGACGCCTTACGGCGCTGCCCGGAATAACGCAAAGGAATTATTATGAAATACTTTATAGCCGCATTGGGAATATTAACGGTGTTCTGGCCTGGTAAAACAGCACTCGTTGAGGCTAAGGAATTGCCGGGCGACTTACCTGCCTTCTCTTCTGCTTCTGCGACTGTTCGAAAGCTCCCTTACGTTTACACCGAATGGAAGCATTTTACCGTTAAGAACGGTCTTCCCAACGACCATGTTTTCGCGCTTAAGGCCGATGGTCCGAAGGTCTGGGTTGGTACCGAGAACGGGCTGGCCTGTATAGACAAGCGAACCGGAAAGATTAAAAGCTGGGGAGAAAAAGATGGCCTTCCCTGGCGGGTAATCTCCGCACTTGATATCAACACCAAGACCGGGGAGCTTTGGATTGGATTGCTTGGGGGTGGTCTTGCACGCTTCAGCGGAGGCCGATTCGACCATTGGCACCAGCTCAATAGTGGCTTGGTCAACGATGTGGTCTATGGGATCGCGATTGAAAACGACAATGTGTGGGTAGCCACAACCGCAGGTGCCAGCAGGTATAACACCCTTACCGGAGAATGGACGATATACACAGAAAAAAACGCACCGATGGAGGAGATCTGGAACTACGGCGCCTCCTACGACGCGGGAAAGGTCTACCTTGCCATCTGGGGCAGCGGTGTGCTCGAGTTCGACGTGGCCACGGAGAATTGGAAGCACTATCTCGACCCCGACGGCGAAATGGAAATAGACCTCTATCGTGATGATGGTATAGTTCACGTAATAACTACTGGTATCAGTCACATCGACGGCATTTTATGGGTTGCGACATACTTCGGCATGAGCCGCTACGATGGTCGTTACTGGCGGGGCATGTATGCCCATGAGACCGGATTGCCCAGCGACTTCGGCAATGCCATCAAAGGCCGAAGCGCTAATGAGGGGTGGTTCGCGACTGATAAGGGCTTAGGTGTGCTTGCCGATTTTCCGTCTGATACATGGGTCACATACACTATGGACCCTAAAACACACAGGGGCAAGGCGATTGTCAGTCGAAATCAAAAGGTGCTTGAGTCTATTGACATGCCAAAGGGCATCCCTCACAATTACACCCTTTGGGTGGAATTTGACGGCAATGACACATGGGTAGGGACCTCGAAGGGAATTGGCTGGGCAATCGGTTCTGGATATTACAAAGGATTAAAGGATAGACCGGTACACGAAGCAGGAGATGTAAGAACCAAAGCGATAGAATAGGAAACAGATGAAGTAAAAAATAATAAAAGCACTCACTTTTTGACGACGTTTGTTGAAAATGGTGAGGAGGATAACACTATGAAACGATATATGATTCTATTTTCGGCAGTACTTGTGCTGTGTGCTTTATCTTGCGCTGAGCTGGAAGAAGGAAAAACTAAGAGCATTGAAACTCATGTCCAGATTGATCCGGAAACGCTCGATGTCCTTCGGAAAATCAACTCTGTTAGTGCCTATGAAGTTCCCGACCTGGGGCTGCCAGCCGATGATATCTACGCCAAAACTGCTCAGGACGTCGAGCCGTTTCGACATGTCAAACCGTTTAAGGAGCACTTCCTGATCCAGGTAGAGTACACCGGGCCCGGTCGAGCACTCCCCGAGCCGCAGGACCTGGAGACTGTAAAGCTTGGCTTCATCGGCCCGATCATGTCTACCGTTTCGGTCGCAACCGGCGGAAAGAGTCATGAGGAAACGTTAGGCATTAAAATGCTGCAGGGCGCAAGGCTCGCCATCGAACATGCCAATGCAAAGGGAGGATATTTTAAGCGGAATATCCCCTTTGAGCTTGTCGTCACTAACGATAACGGGCTTTGGGGTGCCTCTGGTAACGAAATCGTCAATATGGTATATAAGGACAAAGCCTGGGCGATCCTCGGCACCATTGACGGTGCTAACAGCCACATTGCCATCCGCGTCGCGCTCAAGGCCGAAATTGCCATGATGAACAGCGGTGACACCGACCCAACATTTGTCGAAACGAACATCCCCTGGGCTTTTCGCTGTATCAGCGACGACCGGCAGCAAGGTTACCTTCTCGTTGATTACCTGTATAGAAAGCTTGGTCTCAAACGCATCGGCATTATCCGTGCAAGTAGCCGTTACGGCCGCTTCGGCGTCCGGGAAATCAAAGATGGAAGCCGACGCCTTGGAAATCCAATTATTTTGGAAATGGCATATAATCTGGGGACACGCGATTTCTCTTTACAACTGGAGCGGCTCAGGAAAGAGAATCTCGATGCAATTATTCATTGGGGCGACGCCATTGAAGGGGCACGGATTCTAAACCAGATGCGTGATATGGGCATGAAGCAGCCCTACTTAGCCTGTGACCGCTGTCTTTCGGATGAATTCATTGAAATCGCCGGCAAAAATGCCGAAGGTGTTATCTGCCCCTCTCCATGGAATCCGAAGGGTAAAAATAAGAGACTTACAGAGTTCCGCAAGGCCTTCAGGAAGCGTTTTGGGGAAGAACCGGAAACATTCGCTGCTCACGCCTACGACGGTATGAATATGCTTATTTGGGCTGTACAGGTGGCAGGTCTTAACCGGGCCAAAATCCGCGATATGCTGGCATATAGAGGTACGCCCTGGAAGGGCGTAACGGGCGATATTATGCTAAGCGCCTGTCACGATGACGTTGGTGATGTGTACCTGGCAAAACGAAAAAATGGCAAATGGAACTTCTACTCCAGAGAGGATCTTAAGATACCTCGCGGTTACATTTCACCGCGTGATAGAGTCAGCAGGCCCCCCGCAATCAGCTCAAACATTAAGCTTCGCACTATGGAGTAAACAAATTATGCACAGAATCTTCACCGCTGCCTCTATACTATTGGCCCTGTCTTTCGTTGTATGGGCGGGGGGCAAACACTCCGAGAAGCCTTCGTCCGGCAAAGTCTTTTTTGATGCCAGGAAGCACCAAACAAACTACTCAGGCCCCGGACGCCAAAAACGTCCTCCCGTTGATATTAGGGAAGTATTGATAGGTTACTTCGGCCCCGACACGCCTTCCCACAGGGAAGCTGGTGACATGTGGCGTGCTGCATGCCTGGCTATTGAACAAGCCAATCGCGCAGGCGGATACAATGGCATCCCATTTCGCCTGGTTGCGGGTTGGTCGGACAATCCCTGGGGAACAGGCATCTCAAAGGTAGTTCGCATGGCCTACGTGGATAAAGTCTGGGCCATCATTGGGGGAATCGACGGGCCGTCAACCCACCTTGCTGAGCAGGTTGTTGCAAAGGCTCGTCTTACTCTGCTCAGTCCAGCAAGCACAGATAAGACAGTGAATCTTGCCAATGTGCCATGGATGTTTTCCTGTCTTCCCGGCGACCACATTCAGGCTCCGGTTCTGGTTAATGCTATCTCGTTATACGTCGGGCGAAAGCCCTTTCTTCTTGTATCGGCTACTGATCATGATTCCCATCTTTTCACTGTTGAACTCAACAAATCCTTGATCCGGCAGGAAATATCGCCGAGTTATCACTTTGAATTTAAACATGGTAATCAAGACCACACAGAGCTTGTAGAAAAAATCACCAAATCCAGAGCACATGCCCTGGTCGTTATCGCCGGTGCCAGGGACAGTGCACGCCTGGTTTCCGACGTTCGTAAAAAATGTTTTACCGGATGCATCTTCGGGGGCCCATGTATGGGACGCAGCAGTTTTCTCGAAGAAGCCGGCCAGGCGGCAGAAGGTGTGATATTTCCCCTGCTTTATATTCCAGGAAAGCATTCGGAAAGTTTTGAGAAGGAATTTTCCTCCCGCTTTGGAAGCAGCCCTGACTACCTTGCCGCTCATACCTATGACACCGTCAACCTTCTGATTGTTGCCATACGCAAGGCCGGGCTTAATCGAGCACGAATTTGTGACGCCGTTAGGGAACTCTCGCCGTGGGCAGGAGTGACGGGCCCAGTCAAGTGGGATACGCTGGGAGGCAACAATCGAACTGTCCGCCTTGGTACGATCAGGGCTGGCCGCGTGATACCCGCTTCAGGGCCTCCTGGGCCTGACGAAGCGACGCTTCGTTGCTCTCGACCGTAATCGTGCCATCGTTGTTGCCACCGGCTGGGTAGATTGGATGCCGGTAGGCAGGGTAGGCTTCGGTTCGCAGATGGGCAAGCATATTATGTCCGCGGCGGCGCTGCCGTTCAGCACGCAGCGAGGCCATATCAATTGGACCGACAACGATTTTCTCTCCCGCACCCGGCTCAGCCTGGGCAAGCACTCGGCCATCGTAGTCGACTATCATGCTGCCTCCGGGCCAACTGAAAGGCGGATAGTTTCGCAGGCTGGCAGCCTGGTTGGCTGCGACCACAAAGGCCATGTTCTCCAGCGCACGTACACGGTTGACGGTCGTCCACCAATCCAGAGGTAGGGTCGTTCCCCATGGGTCCATATAGGCCGAGATACGCACGAGCAACTCGGCCCCGCCGAGACTCAGTTGCCGAATTGCCTCCGGGAAAAGCCAATCGTAGCAAATGGCCGTGCCAATCTTACCTATCTCAGTATCGGCCACGGGGAACATCGGCTCATTGTAGTCCGCCAGATCGTGCGGGCTGGTATGAACTTCCCAGGGTGTCCATGTGTGCACTTTGCGGTACTTCGAGACAATGCCGTCCGGACCAATCAGACAAGTCGTATTAAACACATGACCGGGCCAGCGGGTGTCTGTCTCCAGAAATGTACCGGTTTGGATGTAGATGCCGAACTGTTTCGCTTTTTCTTGATAGCGTTGGGTGTGTTCGTTTGGTATTGGTACGGCCAGTTTGTCGAGCAACTCTTCGACGGTGGGATAGATGGGTGCCGCGTGGGCAAACTCCGGAAACACTACGAGTCGTATGTCAAAGACCGGTTCGTATCCAATCACCGTCTGGTCGATCATCTCCAGCATCCGCTCGACTCGGCCGGAAATTTCGTCACGATGCGTCGGATTGGGCATGTCAAGCTGACATGCAGCCGCGTAGAATCGATCGATTGGACTCATTATCTACCTTTCTTCGGCCAGGCCGAGTTGTGCGGTGCGTATTATTGCCTTGGGCCGGTTCCTTCAGTGATTGTCAAAAGCTTATCAACCGCAGTATCTTTAAAAACATCGACACCACCGCCGATCCAGCGCACCTCGATACGGTCCACCTTCTCACGGTTACCCAGCCCAAAGTGAAGACGCGTGCCGTAATGGCTTTGATACCCTCGACCGCTATGGACCTCGTCCACGAGCGTCAGATCACCGGCAACAACCTTGACCCGTGCTCCCACTCCGTCGCGATTGCTTTTTGTTCCTCGTAAGCGTACCTGAATCCAGTGCCCTTTAGACGGCGAATCGTTTCTCAAAATGGTAGGCTCCCGCCGGGAGTTTAGTATCACCACGTCAATATCACCATCGTTATCCAAATCGTCAAAGCCCGCCCCCCGGCTGCTCAACTTTACCTTCATACCGTCGCCGGCTTTGTCTGAAATGTTGACGAATTTTCCATCGCCGGTATTCATCAGGAGAATGTTTCGAGCATGGTAGGACGCCGTGTCGTCGAGCAATTCTGCGTTATCCATCAGATGGCCACATGCAATGAAGATGTCACGATTTCCATCGTTATCGAAATCAACAAAGCCGGTTCCCCAGGTTACCTGGGGATGCGTTCCGGCTGCCGCCCCGTTGATGAGTTTTACGTCTTCAAAGATGCCGTCTCCCAAATTCCTGTACAGCGCGGTCAGTTGCGACTGATACGTGGTGAGATAAAAGTCGAACAGCCCGTCGTTGTCATAGTCCCCGCAGTCTACTCCCATGCTTCCCTGGCTATCTCCGTACAGGTCGAATGCGATCCCGGCCATCAGGCCCACTTCTTCAAACTTTCCCGTGCCGTCATTTTGAAACAGGAAGTTTTCTGCCACGTCGTTGGCGACGAACAAGTCCGTATCGCCGTCGTTGTCATAATCACTGCAAACGGTTCCCATTCCCCAGCCTGCGTGCGCGGCCACTCCCGCCGCTGCGCTAATATTGGTGAACGTACCGTTGCCGTTGTTTCTATACAGGTCGTCAGGAACAGGGGGATAATTCCTGGGATTCACATACACCGGAATGCCCCTGGTTGTGGCCGAGACGTGCGCATCGTAGGAAAATTCGAGATAGTTTGCGATGTAAAGGTCCAGGTCGCCGTCGGCGTCCATATCGAAGAAGCAGGCTCCAGCCCCAACCTTATTCCCGTTAGCCAGCCCGGTTTTCTGCGTGATGTCAGTAAACGTTCCATCGCCGTTGTTTCGGTACATGACGTTCGGCCCGTAGTTGTTCAGGTAGATATCCTGGTCTCCGTCGTTGTCGTAATCGGCAACGGCTACCCCTATGCCGTATCCGGTATCACCGACGCCGGCGATTTCAGTTACGTTAGTGAACTTCCATCGGCCGTCATTACGATAGAGTGCGTTTTTTGGGACCACGCCGACCTTGGTTTCCTTCAGCGGACCTCCGTTGAGAAAATAGATGTCAATGTCCCCGTCCTGATCGTAGTCGAACAGTGCCAAACCCGCACTGATGGTTTCGATGATGTACCGCCGACCGGAACTTCCGTCCGTGTGCTTAAAGACAATTCCGGTCTCGGCGGTCATATCTCGAAGTTCGATGGGGCCGCGTGCCGGTGCCGCCGAGACGGAGTACAAACACGCCAAAACCACGACCGCCTCCCGCATACGAAATGAAATCTCACAAGCATTCATTGAAGTCATAACGTCATTTTCGCTCCTGTAATCTCCTCAACATCATTTTGTATTCCATATTGTAGGGCTCCTTTTTGACGACTGCCTCCATTGCTGAAACAGCGCCCGCAAGGTCGCCGTTTTTATCACAGGCCTCGGACAGAACCAGATAGTTCCATGTGCTCGGATCCAGTTTTACGGCCGTTTGGGCAAGTCTTCGGGCCTCGGCGAGGTTCTTGTTTCTGTGCAGGTACAACTGGGCCAGCATGCTGTTTCCCTCGGAGCGATGCGGCGCCAGTTGAACGGCTTTCTTCATGGCCTCCTCAGCGGCGTCGAACCGTTCCAATCGCGCGTTCAAAGCGCCGATAAAAGCATAGTTCATTGCGTTGTCCGGTTCAATGTTCCGGAGCTGCTCGTATATCTCAAGGGCTTCCCCGAGACGGTTGGCAGTCTCATACAGCGCCGTAAGGCCCCGACGGCAATCGGTGTTCTTTGGATCAAGAGCTGCCGCCCTTTGCCAAAGCTGTTCAGCTCGGAGCGAATTTCCCTGCTCCAGATAAAATCGGCCGATTTCCGTGTTTGTCATAGACACTTTTTCACTCATGGACGCCATGTCGTCGAACGCTTCACTACTATTCTTCTCGCGCTCGTATTGCTGCGCTTTGAGTTCCTTGAATTTCTCACGATATTGTCTTGACTCATCCTTCTGCCCGAGTCTCGCGCACACAGTGGCCAGTCCAAAATAAGTATTCGCGAATCTTGGCTCGATCTTCATCGCCGCCTCGTAATATTGCTTGGCCTTTTCGTATTCCTTCAAATGCGAGTACTCCTGCCCGAGAAAAAAATAGCTACGGTATAGCTTAGGATTGATTTCAATCTCTTTTTTCAACGCCGCGATTGCCTCGCTGCTCCTGCCCAGGCATAACAACCCGTTGGCTATCAGTTGATAAACGCCGGGCTTCCTGGGTTTGATCTGAAGCACTTTGCGCCACATAGCCACGGCTTTTTCATAGTCTGCCCGGCGCATGGCGATCCAGCCCATGTTGTCGTAGGCGTTAGCATAATCGGGATCCAGAGACAAGCATCTTTGCCAACACTTCTCGGCCTCTTGCGTTTTCCCCTGGTTATTGTACACCGTTCCCAACAGGGCTATCGGCTCGACATGATTTGGAAAATTATCCGTTAACTGTTTCGTGACCTCGATTTCCTCCTGCTTCAGGGCTTCGATGGTTCTCGGCAGGGCCGAACCAACCTGTGATTCCCACTCTTGTAAGCGCTGCATTTCGCTCTTGAGATTCTCGTCCGAGTTCC
The DNA here is from genome assembly GCA_019456145.1 of Planctomycetota bacterium. Classification (GTDB taxonomy): domain Bacteria; phylum Planctomycetota; class Phycisphaerae; order Sedimentisphaerales; family Anaerobacaceae; genus CS2-K091. Next base: position 14,124 of record VRUL01000032.1, on the reverse strand, counting down.
ACCAATTCTGAGTGACCAGAAAAATGATAATTCCCGCCCCCACAATTGCCCCAACGAGCAGAAACCACACATTGAGTCGCCCTGGAAAACGGGAGTCCACCGGCGGCAAATCAGTTTCTTGATTTTCGCTATTGCCAAACTTGTAATGTATGTTCATCGAAGACAATCTCTACATGATTTCCGAATCACTTCGACGACTGAACATTTGCTGACATCCATCACGCGAATTGATCCGGTTTAATGTTCTCATTCTATGGTTCGTCCTATGGTTTTTCCGTCTCCTTCGGTTATTGTCAATAGCCGGTCCACGGCAAGGTTTTCCCGGACGTCGACGCCGCCACCGATCCATCGTACCTCGATACGATCCACCTTCTCACGGTTCCCTAATCCAAAGTGAAGACGCATGCCGTAATGGCTCTGATACCCTCGGCCGCTATGGACCTCGTCCACGAGCGTCAAATCACCGGCAACAACCTTGACATGTGCTCCCACTCCGCTCCGGTTGCTTTTTGTTCCTCGCAAACGTACCTGAATCCAGTGTCCTTTAGATGGCGAATCGTTTCTCAAAATCGTAGGCTCCCGCCGGGAGTTTAGTATCACAACGTCAATATCGCCATCGTTATCCAAATCATCGAAGCCTGCGCCCCGGCTGCTCAACTTTACATTCATACCGTCACCGGATTTGTCTGAAATGTCGACGAACTTTCCATCGCCGGTGTTCATTAGTAGTATGTTTCGTTCAAGATACGTAGCTGTATCGTCATAACGTTCGATATTATCCTGTATGTGACCACATGCGATGAAAATGTCACGAAATCCATCATTATCAAAATCTACGATGCTGTTGCCCCACGTCACAAGGGGAAGAGTTCCCGTTCCGGCGCCGGTTACGGGAGTTACGTCTTCGAATATGCCATCACCCAGGTTTCTGTAGAGCGTGGCCCACTGGGTTTGGTAAGACGTTTCATGGAAATCAAGCCATCCATCGTTGTCATAGTCGCCGGAGTCCACTCCCATACTCCCATGCTGTTCGCCATTGAGATCGTATGCGACCCCGGCAAACAGCCCGACATCTTCAAATTTTCCTGTGCCGTCATTTTCAAAAAGGAAATTCCCTTTCATATCATTGGCTACAAAAATATCTGTGTCCCCATCGTTATCGTAGTCACTACACACCATCCCCATGCCCGGCCCGACGTGTCCTGCCACTCCTGAAGCCTTGCTGGCATCGGTGAAGGTGCCGTCGCCGTTGTTACGATATATAATATCGGGTATGTCCGGATAAAAACCGGGACCTACGTACACTGGTATACCGTGAACTGTATGGGTGGTATGTTTTTCATAAGTAAAATCAAAATAATTTGAAACGTAAAGGTCCAGGTCGCCGTCCTTATCCATGTCAAGAAAACAGGTGCCCGCACCCATTTTAAACCCACAACCTACACCCGCTTTTTCTGTCACATCGGTAAAGGTGCCGTTACCGTTATTGCGATACAGTACGTTTGGTCCGTAATTATTCAGGTAAATATCCGGATCCCCATCATTATCATAATCGCCGATCGTAACGCCTAATCCAAAGCCTGTGTCACCTACACCTGCCTTTTTTGTTACATCGGTAAATTTCCAATTCCCTTCATTGCGATAAAGTGCATTCTTCGGTGATATGTCAAACTTTGTTCCCTTCAGCGGCGCACCATTGAGAAAATAAATGTCAATATTCCCGTCATTATCATAATCAAAAAGCGCCAAACCTGCACTGAACGGCTCCACTGCGTAACGTTCGCCGGATCCCCCGTCGGTGTGTCTGAAAGTAATTCCTGTTTCTTTGGTGATATTGCGAAGCACAACAGGACCGCCGTCGCACACATTGTAAAAGGCACATAATAACACCGGCATCATCCACCACTGCCTGATACCTTTCCGACATTCTCGACTGCCTCTAAGAACCACCACGTGAACCCCTATTCTGAATTAACTCATGCATCCGCCGGTATTGTGGATTATCCGGATCCAATTCTATAGCCCGCTTCAGGGCCGAAAGTGCGTTGGAAACATCTCCGTTCTTGTCATAAGCCCAACTTAATATGAAATAATTCGCTGCTATTTCATCCAATGCTATCGCCTCTTTCGCAAGCTTCATGGCTTCGGGAAGTCTTGTTCCCGTTATTAAATACAAATGTGCCAGCTCACGATATCCATCGGAAATCTTCGGAGCAAGCGTAATTACTTTTTGAAAGACCTTCTCCGCGTTAGCAAACTGTTTTAATTGCATTGAAGCAACACCTATATTTATGTAGTTAATCATGTTATCCGGCTCTATTTCCCTGGCTTTTTCGAACATTCCAAGTGCATCCGGCAACCGGTTACTCCCCTGAAACAGGGATCCCAGCTTCATGAGGTATTCAGTGTTATTCGGGTCCAGTGTTACAGCCCTTTGCAGGAGTTTCTCAGCTTTTTCTAAATTCCTTTTTTCCCAATAGAGTTTATCAGCGTCCCCGTATGCTTCAGCCACACCTTTTCTTATCTCAACGAGATCATCAAAGGCCTTATTGCCTTCCCTCAAGGCCTTACTGTCTTTAGCCTTCAATTTCCTAAACGTAGCCATATATTCCTTGGCCTCGACTTGCAGCTTTAACCTCGAGCATACTGTAAAAAGCCCATAATATGCGTTCATATGATCGGGCTGAAGCCCTATGGCTTTTTCGTAATATTTCTTTGCCTTTTCATACTCATTCTGTTTCAAATATCCCTGCCCGAGCAGATAATAACTAAAATAGGACTCAGGTGAATTCTTTAGTTCCTCCTCTGCCTCTTCGACAACTTCCCTGTATTTACCCAAAGCCATAAGTGCCTGGGCGATACTATTATGCACGGCCGACATTTTGGGATCAATCCGCAGGGCTTCCCTCCAGAACGTGATCGCCTGCTCGTATTCCCCTTTTTCAATGGCTATCCATCCCATAGCATTATATACGTCGGGACGTTCAGGGTTTTTATCCAACGCTTTTTCCCAGTATTTCACCGCTTCGACAGAATTACCAAGGTTTCTGTACATATTGCCCATTAACACTAAAGGAACCTCGCTACCGGGAAAATCCCTGATCATTTGTTCGGCCAGTTCCAACTCCTCTTTCATCAAAGCGCTGATTTCCTGTTCCGGAGTTAGTTTCGATGGTACCGTTGGAGGCTCTGACTGTTCGGTCAAAATCGTGGGTGGTTCTTTTTGTATTTTTTCGTCACTGCGCAGGAAAGATTTAATGCTCCAGAAACCTGCAATTGCCACACATGCGATTATGCTAAAGATGAGCGGCCATTTAAGCGGCCATTTAAGCGGCCATTTAGTGGATTTCACGGCAGGCGAGTCGGATGGTTGTGAACGTCCCGAATTCTTTGCTTTCCGTTTTCTTCTTTTTTTATGTTTTGCCATCGAATACAGCCTTTGAGCTTTCACACCCCGTGTACAAGGATACTATAGTAACCTGCATTTTTTCAATTGTACCAAAATAATCGCTCTGATACAAGACGCCTCCGTTATCCATTTGCAGTGCCGTTTTCCAACCGGCGCTTAAAAAGGTGCCCATTTTTATTTCGGTTCGATTTTCGAGTTACCTTCGGTGAGTGTTATAAGCCGGTTTGCTGTAACGTCCTTGAAGACATCCATCCGGCCGCCGATCCATCGTACTTCGATACGATCCACCTTCTTACGGTTTCCCAACCCAAAGTGAAGACGCATCCCGTAATGACTCTGATACCCTCGACCGCTATGAACTTCATCTATAAGAGTTAAATCTCCGGCTACTACTTTGACTTGTGCACCTACTCCATCCCGGTTAGTCCTCACTCCCCGCAAACGAATTTGCAGCCAATGTCCTTTAGAGGGCGAGTCGTTTCTCAAAATGGTAGGCTCCCTGCGGGAGTTTAATATCACCACGTCAATATCGCCATCGTTATCCAAATCATCAAAGGCCGCGCCCCGGCTGCTCAACTTTACCTTCATGCCGTCGCCGCCTTTGTCTGAAATATCGACGAACTTACCATGACCGGTGTTCATAAGGAGTATGTTGCGCGCTAAATACGCTTTCGTATCATCGTATAGCTCGACGTTGTCCTGCAGGTGGCCGCATGCGATGTAGATGTCACGATCGCCGTCATTATCGAAATCAACGAAGCTGGTGCCCCACGTCACCTGAGGCAGCGTTCCTGCTCCGGCACCGGTCAGCATTGTTACATCTTCGAACATACCATCACCAAGATTCCTGTATAATGTTGCCAACTGGTCCTCGTAACTGGTCACATAGAAGTCAAACAAGCCATCATTATCATAATCGCCGCAATCCACTCCCATATTCCCCTGCTGATCACCATGGAGGTCATAAGCATAGCCTGCCATGAGCCCCACTTCTTCAAACTTTCCGGTTCCGTCATTTCTAAATAGAAAGTTCTTTGCTATATCGTTCGCGACAAAAACGTCCGTATCGCCGTCGTTATCATAATCAGCACACACCGTCCCCATGCCCCATCCGGCGTGCTGCCCCACACCCGAGCTTTCAGTAACATTAGTAAACGTACCATCACCATTGTTGCGGTAAAAATCATCAGGTATTGGTAAATAGTAGCGCGGAGTTGCGTAAACAGGAAAACCTCTTCGTGAAATGGGGACATGTTTGTCATAAGAAAAGTCCAGGTAATTTGAAACGTAAAGATCTAAATCCCCATCTTTGTCTGCATCGAGGAAACAGGCGCCGGCGCCGACTTTGAAGCCATTGGCTACGCCTGCCCGCTTTGTCACATCAGTGAAAGTACCGTCACCGTTGTTCTGATACAAAACATTCGGACCGTAGTTATTCGTGTAGAAATCCAAATCACCATCATTATCATAATCACCAACAGCAACGCCTAAGCCATACTCTTTGCCGCCAACACCGGCTTTTTCTGTAACGTCGGTAAACCTCCAACCGCCTTCGTTGCGATAAAGCGCATTTCTTGGCGTAGTCTTAAACTTCTTCCCTTTTAGCGCCGCCCCATTTAGAAAATAGATGTCTGTGTCCCCATCACTATCATAGTCAAAAAGCGCCAATCCCGCACTCACCGTCTCCATTATGTAGTGGCTCCCGCTACTGCCATCCGTATGCTTGAAAGTAATTCCGGTCTTTTTGGTGACGTCACGAAGCACTATTGAAGCCCCGGCACACATTTGGGAAAGGACACACAAGAACACCAACACCAGCGCAAACCGCTGTCCGACATGCTGCCAGGATTCTTGAACACGACTGAGTTTAACCATATTATTTCCTGTTTTTAATACTTTGATAGAACTGCTTGTATTTCACATTACCGGGATCAAGTTTTATCGCCTTTTCCAGCAGTTCTTCTGCCCTGTCGGACTGACCCTGGGCCCGGTAAATCTGTGCGGCTTTGATATGGTTTTCAGCCACCGTTTGTCGCATCGTTACCATATCATTGTAGGCCCCGTCACGTGCTTTCTGAAACTTCATTTCCTCGGCCTTTAGTTTCTTGAAGACAGCCATGTACTCACGGGCTTTGGCCTGTTGCTTTAAACGCGTACAAGCTGTAAATAACCCATAATATGCGTTCACATAGTTTTGATCGAGTTCTATCGCTATCTGGTAATGTTTTTTGGCGTTCTCATAGTCCTTTTGCTGTAAATATGCCTGGCCAAGCAGGAAATGACTGTAGACAGATTTGGGGAAGATCTGAATATTTTTCTCGAGTTGTTCGATAGCTTCCGAGCCTCTGTCGAGCGCCATCAGTGAAAAGGCGATAGAGCTGCGCAGACCGGGCAGCTTCGCATCGATCTCCAGGGCTTTTTTCCAGTGGGTAATTGACTCCTCATATGCTCCTTTCGTGAAGGCTACCCAACCCAGAGCATCGTACACATCGGGGCGATTCGGATTCAGTTCCAGCGCTTTATTCAAGAATTTGACGGCCTCGGTGTTGTTGCCATGCTGTCCGTAGACACTGCCGACAAAAGAGACCGTAGCATCGTTTCCGGGAAAATCTCTCAAAAGTTGCTGAGCCAATTCCATTTCTTCGGTTTTCAGCACGGCAATTTTCTCTTCTTGTGTAAGCAAAGAACTATCCGAGCCGGACCAGGACTTCAACAGGAAGAAACAGGCGATGCCGACACATACGACTGCCGCCGGGGCGAGGACCCACTTAGGCCTTTTCTTAGTAACCGAAGCAGGGGGCTGTGAACGACTGGAATTCTTTGTTTTCCGTTTTCTTCTTTTTTTATGTTTTACCATCGAATATAATTTGAAAGTTGTGGCACTTGGTGTAAACATGCCATATAGTAGCTTGCCATCTTTGAATTATACCAAAAAAGTCGTTCTGATACAAGATGATTTCCTCTAACGCTTTTTCAGTCAGGTGCCGAAGGTTCTTTCGGAAACTCCGTTTAGTTCCCAAACCCGCCTACCCGCCGGGTGTTAAACCGCTTCCTGTATTCCCGTCGCTTTTTATCATCAGGATACTTTTCTTCCGCACCATACGGATAGTTAGTCATCAAGTGAAAGGGAAGTGGTTCAACGGTATCGGGATATGCCGAGTAAAGGTCCATGTCTTTGCAGAAGCTGTCGGTTTTGAGAATAAACGAACGACGATATCCCGCTGGCACTGGCGCCAAGCCGTCCGCGGGAAAACGCAGTGTGACCTCTTCTCCCCGACCCATAATGACATAGCAGTCGTCCGCCTTTTCCAGAAGTTCTGCCACCTCACCATAACGGGTATAGCTGCCCTCCATGATCTTCCAGGCTACAGCTCTGTCAATACTGCCATAATCGTAAAGGTTCGGATGCCGCCCATCAGGAGAGTATTGCCGTGGATAACCCAGGTAATGGAGATCCGCGCTTTTCACCGATAATTCCTGCACCCTTAGCCCCGCGTCTTTAAGTATAGGTGCCATGAATATCCGGTCCCAGTACAGTTCCATATTACTGGAGATGCGAATTCGCTTATCGCTGGGCAGTATCTTTCCAGTCACATCGAGAGTCATCGTATGCCGGATACCCGCTGGGTATCCGACCTCGCCGAAAAGCTCGACCCACGCGCCATCTCGAAAGACGCCGATGCTGGGAGCGCGGAGGCGCAGCCCCGCCTGGCTCGCAGCGAAATTTGTTGAAGAGTAAGAGTACTCAACCGAACCGTGAAGGAACAACACCAGCCGTGATTGAGGCGATACTGTATCAAGGCGGTCGCCGAAGTCAAGCTCTACAAAATGATCTTTAGCAAATCCTGTGAAACGGGAGTCGGGCTCAGTTGCGCCGGCATAAAGCCGGTCAACCGCGCGTATTTTTTCGGTTACATCGACTCCGCGATGGTCAACAGCGCGAACCGCTTCTATCGGGTCTTTGAGGCAAAAAAGCTCAAAAGGTGGAGGCGGAGCACCAACGGCCATCATCTCGTGGGGATAAACTTCCGTTTCAACCGGATGGTCAACCGCGATTAATTTGGCTTCGTCAAAATAGACAACTTCTTCGATGGGTTCCAGCACCTGCAGGACGTATTCACCGTCACGTGGTTTAAGATTCCAAACGGGCAAATACTCCGTGGGGTCGGGCTTGCTATAAACATCTGGTGCCGCCAGGTACCCGATTCCGCCCATACCACCAAAATCGGATACGAACTCGAAATGCGAACCGTCCCATGCGAAAAGATGTGGGCAGGAAGAGGTCTTTCGCTGCAGCTCGGCAATCGTCATCACCTGATTGGCAGGAATTTCCAGTTCCGCCTGAAGAACGGCATCCGGCCACATTATGCGCAGCCAGTCAACTTTGGTATATTTCCCTAACCCGGCATGAATCCGATACGGAGGCATAGCCACCTGTCCTGAGGGCGCCCCAACCATGTATTGCTGGAAAATGTTACCGGTTTTAATCTCCACGCGAGCACCAATGGCCGAGTTGTTCGAGCGGGATTTCTTGTCCTGTTCACGGGTTCCACGAAGGTCGATTTCAATCCAATGCCCGCCCGGAGTTACGTTTTCCACCAGGAAAGGTTTTTCGCCGATGGGAGCCAAAAGAACATCGCATCTTCCGTTACCTGTAAAATCCGCCGCCACACAACTGGCGTTACCCTTGAAAGTGATGGCCGAAAAAAGATTACCGGGATCAATATCCAGTGCGTTGATGAAACGGTCTCGAGGCCAATCGTTAATAATAAGTGCAGGACCCCGGCTGCCGTCACGCCTGAACGCGTCGGCAATCACAATATCCAGATCACCGTCATTATCCATATCCGCAAACTGTCCACCGGTTCCACCGAGTCGGCCGCAGTGATTTGCAAAGCCCTCGTGACGCTCGAATCTGAACCCACCCTGATTCATAAAAAGGTGCAGTCCTGTATCGGTAAAAATCAGAAGATCCCGGTCCCCATCCTTGTCCGGGTCGCCGGAAGTGGCACACAGAACCCCTTCGACCGAAAGACCTGTTGTTTCGACGTCGAGTATCCGATATTTCCAGGCGCGGTCGTTCACCCATCCAATCGACCCTCCGCCATCTGCGGAAAAGACCACCAAATCCAAATCACGGTCATTATCAAAATCATCATACACCACCGCAGAAACCAGAGTTTTCTCAAGCCTCAGTCCAAGCTTTTCGGCAATGTCTGTAAACGAACCGTCCCTGTTGTTATTATAGATGTTATTAGCGGCAGGTCCGAGCGTTCGCGTAGCAGGAACTGAACCGTGTGCAAGGTGAAATGCCAGAAAATCCAAATCACCGTCGCTGTCAATATCAAGAAGCCGCGCGCATGAAGTAACCAAATCCCCCTCCGCAATCCCAGAGACTTCACTTTTTCTAAAATTCCCTTTCCCATCATTTTCAAAATAGAGGTCCGCCCCGGCGCACCCGAGCCAGAGGTCAAGATCACCATCGTTGTCCACATCCCCGAAGCAGGGACTGATACCTCGTTGCGCCAAAGTTGCATAGTGTGAAAATCCACCGGCACCGTCGTTGCGCCATAGCCTTACGTCCCCGGCCGCACCGAACGCGGTAATGCAAAGATCAATATCTCCATCGCCATCCACATCGCCGCACGCAATTCCCGGAAGGGCTACGGTCCCCCCGGCGTATTTCCAGGCTGAAGTTTCTGTCTTTAGAGGCTTTAGTTTCGGGGAAAAAAGAACACGCGTTGTCATAGGGATTTGGGCTGACGGTAACGGGAGATTGTCCATACCAAGCGCCATATAGTATTTACCCACTGTTCCGTACGCTTTCATGATAGTGAATGTCCCGCCGGTCAGTTCTGTTTTTTTAAGTTCTAAAAAACGGGCAAAAAGAAGCTTTGCTTTATCGTACTTTTTCGTACGCTGATACTGGCCCGCGAGCCTGTACACTGCGGAAATAAAGCCTGGGTCGATAGCAACGACTTTTTCAAGTATCCTGGTGCCTTCTTCCCTAAAGCCAAGGCCAAGAAGGGTCTCGGCGTATTTGTACAACACGTATGGATCTTCGCTGTCGCCTTCATACACTGCCCGAAAATATTCGAGCGCCTTTTCGTTTTCACCAAGGTGCTGGTGGTATAGTCCCAGGCAAAATCGGGCATGCAGGTGGTTAGGATCTGACTCTAATACGGTTTCAAACGTATCTTTAGCTTTTTTGAGATAGGCTATCGCGCCGGGGTCTTCCAGCATATTGAAGTAGGCCAGACCCAGGTTAAACCGGGCGGCATTCCAATCCGGCTCATATTTTAACACCTTTTCAAAGGCCTTTGCCGCTTCAAAATACCTGTACTGCTCGAGCAATGCGGCACCACGATTAAAGCCAACCACCGCTTTACCCAAAGGTCCGGACAAACCAGTGCTTCGCTGCCAGGTACACGTTACACAGGTTACAAGTATTATCGCCGCAAAGAAAAGCCATAAAGTTTTGTGTAAAACTTTCGTCATTTCGTTTCTCCTATACAAAGCCTCGGTGTTTACAGTATTTTCTCCCGGCAGTTTGTCCATTCGTCGTTTTTGCTTGAAAATGTAGTCTCAAGTGACATTTCCTAATTTAACGTTCACAAAACTCATTTTTCTCCCTGCGACATCAATAATCTTGCCAGAATCACCTCGAACAATCAAGAATTTACTCTTTCAAAGCCGCTTTTTTGAAAATCCGCACCAGAACATGACTTTAAGTGTCACGCTTTTCTGCCAATCTCAGTTTTTTATGCAGACCTTGACCGCTCGGGCCTACCTATATAAATGCCGTAATTTCAGAGTAAAAATGTTGGTTGTTGACATAAGCATTCGATATAATGGTGGGATGAAATAAGCGGGTAACCTTTGCATTGTGATGTAGTCTGATGGATCAGGCAAGGAAAGGAAAGATATGAAATATTTTTCTTATAGCACTTTTTTATTTTTTACCGTGGGTTTTGTTGTATCAGTGGTAAGGTTATTTGTTTATCAACACAAACTGATGAGATATCTCCTTAAAAATCATACCGAAAAGTGGAAGGAGCTTACCTCGATACTCGATTTTGGACCCGGCTATGCAAATAGTATAAGGGGAATGAAGTTTTTATTTGGCAAAGAGTATCTGGGAGATCCGGAGGTTCTTCGGTTGAAGGTCATAGTAAGAAACTCTTTCTTATTCGCTATCATGGGAGCGGTAATGGTTTTTCTTTCATTTGCCCTCGCGGTTGCGTTTTCTCCGAAATGATAAATATTTACACAAGGGAAATGATTATGATTACCTAAATGGAAGAAAAGGACCTTATAAACGTATCGGCCCAATAATATTCTTAAACGGCTTATTGTTAATTATCATATTAAGACGAGCAAAAACATTAAGTAATTCTGGACGACCCAGCGGCAATCGTTAAAATGGTGGGATGAAATGAGCGGGTAAGCTCCTTCAGTGGATGAGTATGAAATCGAAATATCACAAATGGATATTCTTAGGGCTTTTCTTTGCAGCAGTTACGGTAATTTCCTTTTGGGGGAAATGGGGAGCTATTGTAGTTGTGTTTATAATATTTTTTATATTCTCAAGGTATTGTCTACCCACATGGTGGTACATATACGGTAAGAAGCCAAAGAAGGAAAACAAAAAGCATCCCAATCAAAAGCATCCCGGGAAAATGACATATTTATATTGGTCGAATGAAAACGAAAGACCTGTCGCTAAAGTTATAGGAGAAAAAGAGCAGAAAAAACCAAAAGTATCCCAGTAAAATAAAACTGGTTAAATCCCTGCTAATCCGCGGTGAATTATTTATTTTTTTGTTTACTTTTGTTAGGAGGTCTGTTAAAATACCTCCATGTTTACCTACCGGCAAACATAATGCGCCAGTAGGCGCCGATATAGCGGAGAACCGCACGAAAAGCCCGGAAGGGCACGTCCTCGTATCAGCAGATACACGCAAAAAACCATTATTTGTCAAGAAAAGCCAAAGTTTTGAACATTTTGAGGTATTTATGGCTAACAATAACCGTCTTATCCGCCTACAAATAAAAGTCCGCCCGAAGGGCCTCCACAGTTTTGCATTTTACATTTTAATCTATGCATTTTCTTTTACGAGCTACGAACTATGAACAACGAACAACCAACTACAAACTACGCAAGCCGCCTATCCAGCCCAAATTGCCAACCAATTATTACCTTTATTATGCAAAACGAACCCAATTTGCCGGATGGACAAATGAACGTAAATAAAGTATTAACAAAGGAATATGAAAATAAATCCAATTGGACACTTAGTGAAAACGAACCCAAACGAACCCAATCAAAGCCAATTTCACCTACTCCCAAACGGGTGCACAGGCATCCCGATGTCAGATCTCTGCCCTCGGTTCTTTGTCCTCTGCCGGCCAGCGATACGAAAAAAACAAGGCAAATAATGACGGCTAAGAAAAATATTAGCTATACTATCCAAAGTTTCTTTATATTGGTGATTTTGTGAAAGGATTGCAGGTGAAAATTGTTGTCGCGATGGATTCTTTTAAAGGCTCTCTTACTGCCCGGCTCGCATGTGAAGCGGTCAAAAAAGGTTTGCTCTCCGTCCTCCCGGCTGCGGAAATTATTATAAGGCCGATGGCAGATGGCGGTGAAGGTACGGCAAAAGCCCTGATCAGTGCAAAAGATGGTCGCTGGGTAGAAAAAAACGTCACTGGTCCTTTGCCGAACATGACTGTCAAGGCGGGATATGCCTGGTTTGCTAATTACCGCAGCGCGCTGGTGGAGATGGCCTCAGCGAGCGGATTGCCGCTTCTAACCGAGTCTCAACGCAATCCATTAGAGACCACTACCTACGGGACCGGGGAGCTTATAAAGGCCGCGGCACAGAAAAATCCTGAGAAAATATTCCTGGCCGTAGGTGGAAGCGCTACTGTCGATGGTGGAGTAGGGGCGGCTATGGCTTTGGGCTGGCGGTTTCTTGATAAAAAAGGTGATGCTATCGCTCTCGGCGGCGGTAACCTGTCACGTATACAAAAAATACTACCGCCTCCCGAACTCGGTCTGCCTGTCGTTGAAGTTCTTTGTGACGTCCAGAACCCGCTTTGCGGTCCGCAGGGAGCGGCAAGGGTTTACGGCCCTCAAAAAGGAGCCACACCTCAGATGGTCGGGCATCTTGAAAAAGGCCTGGATCATCTTTGCACACTGGTCGGCAGCAGTCTTGGCAAAGATATTGATATACCCGGAGCCGGTGCCGCCGGAGGCTTGGCCGCTGGTGCCGTGGCATTTATGAACGCCAAACTGGTATCGGGCATTGATACGATAATAGAGTGCACCGACCTGGCCCAACAAATCGCGACATCACAATGGGTCATAACCGGCGAAGGGCGTTTCGATAGCCAGTCTTTGCACGGCAAAGTCGTCAAAGGTGTAACTAAGATAGCAGGCCAGGCCGGGGTTCCGGTTGGGGTACTGGCAGGAAGTGTAAATCTAAGCAGCGAAGAATATCAAAGCCTCGGTATCGTTGATGCAATTTCTGCCAAAAAAGATGAAATATCGTTAGAATATGCAATAGCCCACGGCGATGAATTGTTAATTGAGGCAGCCGCTGAATTTGCCAGAGAAAATCTGATAACTCCTCGAAAGGATAACTGAAGATGCTCCATTCTGACCTCAAGTTATTACCTTTAGCTTTTGGCTGTTCAGATGCGCATAATGTTGTTATACTATTGTTCAGTTTGGTTCGATATCAGGACTGTTCAAATTGTTTGGAAAATGATTGTAGGAGGCAAAAATGAATTCACGAAGGTTTGTAACATTGTTAATTATTGTGGTAATGGTTCTAAATATGGTCCTTTCAATGAACGCCGCTCCCCGGGCGCGCTCTTCTGCAAACCCGGCAGGGGGTCTCGACAACGTGGCGCCCACAGGTTTTAGATCGCTGTTTAATGGTCGGGACTTTTCAGGCTGGAAGGTACCCGAAGGCGACGGCGGACACTGGAAAGTCATTGATGGGGTCATAGACTACGATGCGCAAAGCCAGGCCAAAGGTGATAAGAACCTTTGGGGCGTAGATAACTTCGGCGATTTCATACTCAGGGTCGACTGGAGGATCAAGGAAACTCCATATATCAATCCTGGTGTTCCCTATGTCCTTCCCGATGGCACACACGCACGCGACGTTAAGGGTAGGGAAATAAGGATGCCCTTTCCTGATTCGGATTCCGGGGTTTTCCTGCGTGGGGCTGGTAAGAACCAGGTGAACATCTGGTGTTGGCCTATCGGGTCCGGCGAGTTTTACGGTTACAGGACCGACGGCCGCCAGCCGCCGCATATCCGCGCAGGCGTCACCCCTCGAACACAGGCCGACAAGCCTGTCGGACAGTGGAACCGCTTTGAGATAACGATGCGGGGCGACCGGGTAACTGTCGTCCTCAATGGCAAAACAGTCATAAAAAACGCTCAACTGCCGGGAATCGCTAAGACCGGCCCCATAGCTTTCCAGCATCATGGTGGCAAGCGTAACGGCAAATGGGTCAGTCCGCCGTCTCTGCTCCAATTTAAAAACATCTTCATAAAGGAGCTGTGAGGAACTCAGACCGATTGTTTTGAATCATTGCGCTTCGCGAATTTTGCACAGATGGGTGGCAGCCTCAAGCGCACAGGCTGTGTCGCAATAGTTGCTATACGCCTTTGTTTTGTTGTGGACATAAGTCGCAAT
>VRUL01000031.1 GCA_019456145.1 Planctomycetota bacterium | reverse complement strand
CAGCTTGTTGATTTCCTCAGGAACGTTGAATCATCAAATGCCCTGGCAAAAACCAAAAGTCTTTACATCAAAAAGAATCTGACAAACACAGAGACGCTCGATTCGGTGATTGAAATACATAATCCCAAATTAGCCCAAATCTAAATCGCACGGACGTGATTTTGTAAACTCAAACCGGCCGATTTCACGCTGTAAGGTACAAATATTCATATTCACGCAGTTGCGCTGATGGGATAACACAATCCTGTGAGGGGCGATTTCCGAGAAAAGAGGCTGTATGGATTACATCAAACCATTCTACGAGCACAAAATCCTTCTGAGAGCTATCCCGTGAGATTCTCTGGGCTGGTTAATATCTTTTCGCGTGCAGTTTCATACCCCTTCTTATAGCCTACACTCCACCCCTTCTTATAGGCTTCACGGCGCCCTCTCTCATAGCCTTCTTTGTTTCCGTCCCTGCGACCCTTTCCATATGCTGCATTCGCTCCTTGAATGTAGCCTTTCTCGTAGACTCTTTCGAGGTCATCTTCACAGACCATTTTTCTGTACCCTCCAAGAAAATACTAATTACTATAATGTAGGGATTCTGCTGAAAGAACTACATAAAACCAAAGAGAAGTATACCCTACTCTCCTTCCAATCCTTTGGAATTGACTAAAAACAGGACTATTATATGCGGTCTAACCTGCAAATCAAGGAAAATAATAATCAGTTCTTGAGTGCGTTTCAGCGTCTTTTTCTCAACACCGCACCCAAACCGACAGCCAACGACAGTTTTTTGGCTTCAAGGCTAAAGCAGCCCCTGTTTCCCTCCGGCAGGGGCCAGCTAATCCACAAAAACCTATCAACATCACAGCAATTTCTTCGCGCCGTTCTTTAATGCTGCTGGGCCTGATCTCTGAGTTACTTAGCTTCGGGCATAAAGAAACGCCTCTCGCACCGCCTGCTGAACTTGTTTCTCATCCCAGTCGGGATTGTCAGCCCTCACACCTGCTGCTTTAAGCTCCCTGGCTGAGTAATAAAGCTGCATCGCTACTACCAATTTCTTTTCCGGCGACATTTTCGCCAGTATTTGATTTTGTATATCCGCCATAATTTAACAGTATACGACTTAACTCCAACCCTTCAAGAAGCTTCTATTATATCTCCAAAGCCAGCCGCAGATACAACTAATTTTTAGACACAGAAAGGTCTGCCAGATAGCTCCCATCCTGCCCGGTGATACCGGTTATCAATGCTTTTTTCATTGCAAAACCCTCCAAATATTATGGATTTAATTCGTCGCTCGTATCTCGGTCTGAATTGATACCTTCGGCACACTTTCTCTATTTTGTTGGCCACAAAAAGGCAGAAAAGACACGGATACCCCAGGCACAAGTTGACACGGTAGAAGTCAGCGGTCAGCCAAGAGCTAAAGGCTAAGAGTTGTCTTTCAGACAGGGCCGAATGGGATTACAGGATTACGTGGGTTTCATTGCCGTAGCAGCTAACGGTTACGTTTTTTCTGTTTTAATCTGCGAAGGAACTTGAGGTCCTCGGCATCCTTCGACCGTCCCGCCGCCTGTTTCATCTTGATCAAGTCGTCAAGATATGCAAACCAGACAAAAACATCGCCGAACTTGGCCTTTACCCTGTTCGTCCAAATACGATCAAAACTGACACCTTTGACAAACGGATTGAATATACTGACATATGTCAGGAAGGTATGTCCGTTTCAATTAAATATTGTCGTATCAGCACCTTTTTGGTAAGGAGGATCATCGAGCGTTATACCAGAGACATCATATCCAAATGACTTCAGCGCCTCGTGTGTCCGCCTGGCATTGGCTTCGCTGGGCTCGATAAACAGATCTATATCGAGCGTTGCCCGTGAATATCCATGAACAGGAAACGCTGTCGCCCCGATGACCACAAATCGGACTTTATGTTCTTTTAACGACTTGAGTAGATCATCGACATCCATTTCGTTTCAGTAATAATGCCATTTCACGGCTCTTCTGCAACATCATTTGAAACCGCTGCCGAGTGGTCAACGATGTCAAATAATCCAACTCAAATTCGATTTCCTGACTCTCATTGGTTTTTTTTAGCTTCAAAACGGCCATGATGAATATTCCCAATAATACCCTTCGGATCACTGTTTTGGGGTATAGTACCAAAATCCCAACAGTTTACAAGAGAATTACTTGCAAGCAAACCATACTTGTGGGAGTGTATCTCATGACAACCATATTCGCCGCAACTATAGGAAACAACGCAGCCGCCGCTCTGGCCTTTCCATTCGCTGTGGGGATCGCCGGCCAGACTGCGGTTAGGTTACCTGAGTCAACCGTTACCTGACAAACCTGACTTTCTTTTATACCGTTTGTTGGCAGGCCAGACTGAAGCAATAAATACCTGCTTTTGGCTTCACAAGGATTTGTTGTAGAAAAGCTTAGGAGAAAACCCCGAAGTTTGAGGATAGTTGGATTGAATGTTTTAAAGCGATTTGTTATAATTGTTCCAGTAATAGTAGAATCAAAACATTTTCGCTGATATAGCAAAGTACAGAAAAACTGAGGATAGCAATATGAAATTTGTTATCACCTTGTTCCAGGACGAAGATGGCGTGTTTATTGCGGAATGTCCATCTATCCCCGGCTGTGTCAGTCAGGGTAAGACCAAGTCGGAAGCAGAGAGTAATATTCGCCAGGCAATCAAGGAATGTTTGGAGGTGAGAGAGGAGAAGGGCATGCCTCTTACTGTGAGTACCCGCCAGGTCGAGGTTGCCGTCTAATGCCACCCGTGCCGGTCTTGAGGCCCGGAGAGGTTGTGAAAACATTTGAGAAACTTGGGAATCTGACTGATGACTATTGACAAGCAGCAACCAACAATAAATAATCGATTGATTATGGAATATGAGATTTGCCATCAGTAACAGTAATGAGTAAAAAAATAGAACAAAATTGGTTTTCGCTTGCAGAGTATGATTTAGCGACAGCAAAGGCCATGCTTCAAACTAAACGTTATCTCCATGTTGCGTTTATGTGTCAACAGGCCATAGAAAAGATACTGAAGGCCTGCTATGTGAAGTACCTCGCCTCCACACCGACCTACACTCACAATCTTCTTCGACTTATCAAGGAATTAACCTTCAAGAGCGAAATGGGTGATGAGATGATGGGGCGATTGAAGAGTTAAATTCGTACTATATCGAGTCTCGGTACACAGAGGACATCGAAGAGTTAACAAGGCAATTCACAGAGGCAAAAGCAAAAAGTATCTTGGAATCAACAGAGGAAATCTTTAAATGGATCAAGACCAGGCTATAATCCGTGAAAAGGTATTGAGATTCTATAAATCAGTGGAAAAGCTGTTCCCAGTAAAGAAGGTTTTTCTTTACGGATCATACGCGAAAGGTTCGGCAAATGAACACAGCGACATTGATGTAGCGGTTGTTATTGATGAAGCTGATCATTCAAAGCGTATCGAGATTACCGCCAAATTATTCCACTCCGCCTTCGATATTGATGCGTCCATTGAGCCCAAGTGCATCTTCTGGGATGAATATAACAACTATGATAAAGCCAGCATTTTATCTGAAATTATTAACACAGGCGTTGAAGTTGCATAAGAAGTCCAAATCTATTGCACGGGCCGGTCTTACCGTAGATGAATTCCTAAAAGCCTTGAAGGGATGATCTTTGAGGTTAGCTAACTCGTAGCTCGTATTTCTGCTTTTTCCTTTTACAGTGCTCCCAGTTGAAATTTCCCGTTCGTTCGCCTGCCCCTTGGGGGCGGATAAAATAGCAGAACGCAACAAAGTAAACAACGGTGGAACTACTAAGCTTTCACAAATCTTTAGGAACATTTGATCCGCAAAAGCGGTGTCAAAAATATGTTTCAGTCGCTATCTGTTCTCTAATCTTATTCACAAAACACCTCAATCTGTCACAAATAATATAATACTTTTTGTGACGTCTTCAATAGATATCCCGGTAATTTATCACAAAAATCGTTTGTAAGCACATATTTAACAACGAATTATAAAAATTAAGACCCAAAAATCCGGGCCTTACTTATGATATCGGTAAAGAATAACAACAAAATTGGGTATATTGGCGCCTATGATATGGAACGCGATACGCTGGTGGGAATACTTGTCACACACAAGAATTGGATAAGCTTTTTGAAATTTCTCAAGTGGTTGCGGCAAAGATATCCCAGCAATGAGCTATTGTATGTGGTGCTGGATAATGCGGGCTAGAAACCCTCTCCCACTCAGAAATCGAGGAGGTGCTGGGGATCAAATCCTTGAAATTTCGTCTTGGTATGGAGCTTTATGAGCATTTACACCCGGAGGTTATCAAGAAGTTGGACGGATATCAGTAACTCTTAATGATTCGATGTCACCGCGTCTTAAGCCTGTGCCCAAAGCCAATAGGATCCTCATCTTTATCTTTTGATATGGTTTGGATGCTGATAGCAATTTCTTTATTTGAGTGTTAGTCAGAGATTTTACAGGTCTTTCGTCTTCCTTCACCTGCCTGATCTCTATTTCTCCATTTGCATATCTATTCTTCCTGCACCAATGAATGAATGCCTTCAGGTTCCTGATGTCCTTGTTAAGCGTCGAACGTTTGACTTCCTGACCTCTCTCGAGTATGAAGTGGTCAATTGCGTTTTGCGTAATCTGTTTCGAGTTACATTTTCCAACAAGTCGTTCAAAGTTTCGCAACGTAAGAGCTACTTCATAGAGTGAATCCTCTGTAATGCCTGCGACTTTTTTGCTGTGCTCGTACTCATTTCGCATCTGCTGCCAGTCTACGGTGATGGTCCCGGTAAACACATCGGAGTTCAACTGAGTGTATTTTATCTGGTGATAGTGTTCGGCCAGAGCTTTAGTAGGTAAAGCCTTTGCTTTGCGCTTGCCACTTTCATACCAGCCGACCCACCAGCCCTTTGTTCCTTTTCTTTTGTAAGTCCATACCTTCCTCATAACATCCAGTGTATCGTAATGATGGGGGTGCGAATCAAGCGAAAAAATAGGCTTGAAAATGTGCAAAACGGTGTCAAAATGGAGACATGCGCAACGATATCCAAGATGATAAGAGCATAAATAACTGTTTCTCAAAAGGTTACGGAATGGCCAAATAATTTTTCACTCGGACATTGAATCCTCTATGAAGCCAGGTCGGTCAAGTCTAAAATTTGATTTGATTGGTTCAATCCTCTAATATCTCTCATTTACCTTTACTCCGGCTTAATAGGTTTGGATCAAGGCTTTGATTGCAGCTTTTATATTCACTGGCAGTTGAGGCCAAGCCTTAATAAGTTTCACTAATTCGGGGTGTTCTCCGGTAACATGCGCCAAGTATTGCGCCAAGTCACTTTGGCTGCTTTTCGTAAGTGCTTTGTTAGTAAATAGTGTAGGAGGTTCGCACGACGTTTTCAGAGAGCGTTGCGGCAGCGCCTACCGATAGTGATGATCAATTTAATATTACTTTTACTGCGGATAAAGATACAACCTATTACATATTTGGGCGATTAGATTGTCCAACCGCTGATGACGATTCATACTGGATAAAAATGGACGATGGATCTTTTGCGATGGCTAATAATTTAGGTACAAGCGGATGGGAATGGGTAAGAATAACCAGTTATGTGCTGACAGCTGGTGAACACACCCTTACCATAGCCTATCGCGAAAATGGCGCCAATCTTGATAAAATATGCATTTCAAATTATGCCTATGCTCCGGAGGAAATGGGTGAAGATGCCGAAAATACTTGTGACCCAAAGGGTGTAGTAAATTAATGCAAGTACCTGATGGTTACTGCCCACAATCTGAGAGGCTGTCCTGTTGTCCCATTTAGATTCTAATAAAGAAAACCAAAAATTAGCCCCACAGGCCTCATATCAATAGTTTATAAGTAATATTTAATCCTGGGGGATTCTGAGGGGTGTGTGTAGTTCTCCCTACTCCCACTCCACCAACTTCAATCCCAACCCCACATTTGCCTGTCGAGCCTTGTCGAGATAGTCATTTTTAATAGCCAAATAAAATCTATGAGAAGTTTCAAAACTACTTGCCCAGGCTACTCCCCCCTACCCAAGCACCTCTCCAACAAGAACCAATTACTTGATAGTTTGTAACCATTCAGAACTCTTTGAAATAAGGTGAGTGTCATACTACTTCCGGTGAAAATCCGGTGAAAATCAACTCCGAGCTATGGTAGTTTCTGACTATTTCTGACTTGACTACCCTCAATAACGGTGTTAAAAACCCATAAAGTGGCTTATCGAGTAGGTTTAGGTCCTTGTGTCCTTAGGGACGTGTGGGTTCGACTCCCTCCGCTCGCAGTCCTTTATTAACAAGACTTCTTACAGGCAGAGAGTATATCACTATAAGATCAACAAAGAATATTCTAAAAACGAGTATGCTGTTCATGCTGTTTCCCAGTGTGATCATGTTCATTACTGAAGTAGCTGGAGCAGTAGAGGGCTTAAGCGTACAGAATGGATGGCTTGTCCATGGCCGAGAAGTCATATGGGGATGTGCGCAACACAATGGATGGTGGGGAGGATACCGCAAAAACACAGGGTGGATTCATAATTACAAAGTTCGTACGGCCATCTGCCGCAACGCACCCGGCCAAGTGGGACCAAGCCTCACGGAGGACCTTTCCAGGCTGACAGATGCAATGCTTCAGTATGGCTACCCGGGATTCGAACACAACTATGGACTGTGGTATGATCGCCGACGCGACAATCATGACACAATCAAACGTACAGATGGAAATGCCCAATCACCTTATTTGGAACAGCCCTGGGCACGAAGCGATAAGGGGAAGGCATGGGATGGATTGTCAAAATATGATCTCACGGACTTTAATAACCGGTATTTCGACCGATTAAAAGAATTTGCCCGGCACTGTGACTCAAAGGGAACTGTTCTCTTGCACAATTTTTATATGCAGCACGCACTGTTAGAGAATCCCGCTCATTACGTTGACTTTCCGTGGCGTCCTGTAAACTGTGTACAGGATACCGGGATGCCCGATACAATACCGGCGGCAAATTCATTTTACGATATCAATGATAAAACACGAAGAGAACTCCACCGTCTCTACATCCATAAGTGTCTGGACGAACTGGGAGATTACACCAATGTCATTTATCTAATCAGCCAGGAATACACAGGCCCTCTCTCATTTGTACAGTTCTGGATGGACACAATCAAGGAATGGGAACAGGCAAAGGGCAAGACTGTTAAAATCGGGCTTGCCGCGACAAAGGATGTCATGGATGCCATTCTTGAAGATCCGGAAAGAGGCCCGGGGATTTCAACTCTCTGTTTGAGCTATTGGTGATACAACGGTGATGGGACATTATATGCTCCAAAGGGAGGTAAACAGATTCCCGCCCGTTATACGGGCAATATTTCCAGGAGAACCACACCACAGTCCCTATACCGTCAGATCAGAGAGTATAGATTGCGGTATCCAAATAAGGCAATCATTCAACATCACATGGTCGAACTCGAAAAGACGTGGGCGTTTTTGATGGGAGGAGGTTCCATGATTATTGCAGGGATGCAGTATCCTGACAGCAAACCTCCTAAGAAACCCTGGGATCCACCCGATAGCTACATCGCACCAGAGGAAGCCGCAATCATCCTGCCGACTTATAACTTCATCAGGACTTATCTGTCGAAAGCACTTGCGAAAATGCGTCCCACAGATATTGTTCTGCACAATAGAGACAGCAACTGGTGTTTGGCCGATGAAGGAGAGAATTATCTGGTGTTTGCACTTAAAGGAGGACGTATTGAATTAGACATGTCGAAAGCTCAAAAAGCGTCTTTCACCGCCAAATTATTCAATCCTCGAAATGGTAATCTGATTCCGGCAGACACACGTAAAATTATTGATGATAGTAAGATATCCTTCGATGCACCGGAAGGGGAATGCCGGGTACTTTGGCTTAGTAAATCAGATTGATCTGTTTAGCCACAGTCTCATCACAGATACAGACATCAGAACATACGACTATTTAAATGAAACGGTTTCTGCTCCTGAGGTTTTCTTGAGATTAACGGTTTTTTCTTGCCCATCAACCGTGACGCGATGTTTTCCATAGAATACCTGCAGGCGACAGTAACCATCTTTATCCGTCTTGCCTTGCCACTTTGTCCACCATTGGTTAAAAACCAGGTCACGATAGGCTTTGGCCGACGGAGTAGGTGTCCAATCACGCAGATAAAGTGAGGATTGAGGAATCCAATTCGCGCGTTCCCAGAAGCCCCACATCAGGATACCCTTGACAGCGGGATGGGCGAAGCAAATACGGTAATACTCCGTTATTGCTTTTGCCTTGGCTTTTTCCTGGTCGTCCGTGAGCTTCACGCCCCGGCGTCGATAAACGCCGGAACGTTGGCCCGGAAAATTGAACTCGGTTATGCAGACTGGTAAACCTTCGGCGGCAAGTTTGTCGAGTGCATGACCGAGTGCATCCGGATCGAATGAATCACCGTGCAGATGTCCCTGTACTCCAACACCGTCAATGGAAGCTTCTTCATTAAGAAGACCACGTATGTGTTTGATGTAATCATCAAGCTTGTTGCCCGTGAGAATATCATAGTCATTTAGATACAGGCGCGCATTGGGATCGACCTGCTTGACCCAGGCAGCCATCTGCTTTGTGATACCCGGCCCAAGGCGGTCAGCGTAATAGTTGCCGTGTATCATCTCATTATTGAGGTCATATTCAGCAAACCTGCCTTTATAACGGCGGGCGATTGTAGTTGCCCGGATTCTCAGGGCCTCCCTGAGCTCTTTGTCGTCCATTTGCTTTTGCCAACTCTGAACTCGTCCGGGAATGCCCCAGAAAAGATTGTGCCCCCGTAATGGGATATCATTCTCATCGGTCCATTTAAGGATTGCATCAACAACGGTATAATCCACACGCCCTTTTCGAGGTTCCATTGCATGCCACTTCAGAGCATTTTCAGTAACTGCGGCATTAAAGTTCGACAGGAATACTTCCCTGTACCGGCGTTCATCCTCGGAATTGAGTCTACCGCTAAATGCTGATGACGAGATCGCTGCACCAAACCAGAATTCATGTCTGATCTGTTCAACCTGCACACTGATTCGGGGTTTGGCCTTGATGGTCAATTCACCCATGCGATGTTGTCGAATCATCTGATCGATGTCATCGCTGCCTGCATTTGCATTAGGCGAAATGGCAACACACAAAATTATACATAACCGTAACGTGGACACAAACAAGTTCATTTTCTGTTCTCCTTTATCAAGTCATGGAACAAGTCCAGTTCATTACTGTCGTAGGGTGTGAAATCAGGACGATATAGGTCGTGTTGCCATAATTTCGGCTCGGGATCACCGGGCCGATGTCCCCATGGAAGGTGGGTCTGTGTCTTGCCATTGACCAATCCCCAATGCATGCAACCTACATTGTGGCTTTGAAACACCGGGAGACAGCTTTTAACCAGTGATCCTCTCGAACGGTTAAGCCACTCGGTGCAGATAATCGGCCGATTGTATCGCTTGAGGCTTTCTATATGAGCCAGAAGAGCTTTGGCATTTCCATAATTGTGAAAAGTAATTATGTCGGAATATCTACCTACAACATTATTTAATCCTGCATTTGAATTCCATATTGCGATGGTCAAAGGCTGTGCAGGATCGACCCGGCGCGCCCATCTAAAAACCTCTTCGACAAGACCGATGGAAACGTCACCTACCCCCCCGTTTGTCGGCTCATTATATAGATCCCAGCACAACACGCGTTGGTCATTCTTGAAAGTTCCTATGATGTCCCGGACGTATGATTCAAGCCTGGGCCACTGAGTGCGATCTCTGACCATTCGATGACCGGGGCTGGGTGTCCATCCGTTTGCGTACCATCCCTTAACTACTGCCGGTTGTCTGGCGAAGACAGGATTGGAAATTGAGCCAAAAACACAGTCGTCAAAGAGTGTAAACATAACCTTTATTTTATGCTTTTCGCAGAGACTAAGGAATTTCGACAGGCGCTGCTTGAAGAGCTTTGGCTCATGCTCCCATACAATATAAGGTAAAACCACCCGCAGACAGTTAAAGCCGGTGCGCTCTGCAAGAGCTAACTCAGCGTTAATCCGGTTGGGATCGAACGAATAGCCCATCCACATTTCCGTGTAGCTGATGGCATTGGATGGAATGTAGTTGAATCCACACAGCCATCTATGCCTTCGGTACCAATTCCAGGCCCGTGACTGCTTCCAGCGAATCACCGACTCGATTCAAACGTCGATACACTGACCTCCCCAGGTCTGATGACAGTGAACGGCAAGGACGTTGCTTCCTGTTCGCAGATTCTTAACGGCGCTTTCATCCATCTCGACAGTGACATAGTTAGTTGAGTAGCCTCTGACCTCCGCAATCAAAAAACCATTGAGATAAATCTGTGCATCTTCATCATGGTGAATTCGCAAAGACGGATTCTTCGGCAAATCAGACAGTGTGAAAGTGCGTCGGATCCATATATCGGAGGTCTTCCAATCTGTGCCGATGATTGCGTTAGGAGTCTCATATTTCCCAAAGCCTCCCAAACCATGATTCCACGAAGAGTCGTCAAAGTCACTTTCAAACCAGTTATCAGAAGGCTTTTCAAATACATATCGCCACGATTGCCCGGAATGTTCTGAGGTAGGGACAATTGTCTGAACCAAAGGAGATCCGGACGATACCGTCAAATACATAAAAAACGCGATAACGCTAATGGGGCCATGTGCCATGTAGGCGCTCCTGTGTCCATGTTTGCTCAGAGGTATATCATAACTCCCAACCAGTCTACCACAGATTGTAATGTTGTCAAGCAGGGCAAAACCGTCCCCCTACATTTTAAATTTTAGTATAAAAACAAAAAATCAGTTCCACAGGTCTCCTCATCAATAGTTTTTATTATATTAAATGCTGAAAATTGTGAGGCATTGCCCTACTGTTCTTGCTCATCGTCATTCTGGTCATTCTGTGAAGACTGTTGGATCTCTTCAATAATCCGCTTGGCTTGCTCTACATAGGTAGCCGGAACGAGCACACATGGAACCATGCCATCAAGACAATAAGCCCCTTGTAGATGCTCGTTGGTGATCTGAACTGGGATTCCTGCGGTCTCAAGATTTGCTTTCATCAGATATGCAAACGTAATATCGCTTGCAGCAAAGACCTCTACGTATTCGTCCATGTGAACACCTCTTTCGCTCCAATATTCTTGCGATATGACTTACATTACCAAAACTCCCAACCACTATACCACAGATTATGATGTTGCCAGGCAGGGCAAAACTTCCCCTGAAGCGTTTTTTGGAGTTAGTTTGGCATTATCCTTTTTAGGGCTTCTTCGTTGAAGCAGGGAACAGGGATTTGGAAACCTATTCTGTAGATTACCATCATTAGTAGAACAGCAAGAACTATCCAGAAGAAATATCTTTCGATAAGAAAAAAAAGAAGATTCATGTTGTTGTCTTTCGAAATGTGAGTTCACTCTAAAACCGGGATTTCTCATTTAACTTCATAAAAGGTGCTACTGCGTGCTTTGACACTATTTTGAAGTACTGCTCTACAATTCAAGCCCAATATCTATTGAATTCCATCACAACTCATAACTACTCTACCACAGATTGTGATGTTGTCAAGCAGGGCAAAACTGTCCCCCTACATTTTATTAATAAACCGAGAAATCAGCCCTACAGTCTCATCATCAATAGTTTTTAGATTAGATTAAATCCTGGACAATTGTGAGGGGAGTATGTAGTTTTGAACAGGAAAACTATTTTAATAAAAGGTCCTGTTAATGAGTGAAGAGATTACTGCCGGGCAACCTGAATTCAAAAATTATGGATGGCGTGTTACGTTTGCGGGAATGGGCATTAATCTCGCTCTGGGTATTCTGTATACATGGAGCGTTATAAGCAAGAATGTGCCTGATGACTGGGGCTGGAACGAGGACGACAAATCGCTCCCCTATATGATTGCCTGCCTGGTATTTTCACTTATTATGGTCCCTGCCGGCAGATTGCAGGACAAAATTGGCCCACGCATTGTAGCCACAATAGGAGGTATCTTAGTCGGACTCGGATTCTTAATTGCCAGCATGACAACATCCCTTATGGTCTTCGTCATTGGCTTTGGCGTACTTGCCGGTGCAGGCATCGGATTCGGCTACGCCTCGGTGACACCATCGGCGGTAGGGTGGTTTCCACCTGCCAAAACGGGACTTATCGCAGGTATTGTGGTTTCAGGTTTCGGTCTGGCTTCTGTCTACGCCGCGCCACTATCGAGATGGCTGATTATTACTTTCGATTTTAGAAAAGCGATTCTGATATTGGGGATCGGTTTTTTGGTTGTCGTTGTTAGCCTGGCCCAATTGCTAAAATCGCCCCATAAGGTCCTCCAGTTTATAATGGAATACGGTGATGTGGGCCGCCTGAAAAGAAAAGCTATGGCCAGAGAAAAAGCTATAGCTGAAGGAAAACCAGCACCCTCAAGCAAAAAAGAAGACTATACGCCGAAGGAGATGCTGGGCACCGTTCAATTCTACATGCTTTGGTTTATGTATGCCTGTGGTGCCGGTGCCGGGCTTATGATTATCTCAAAGCTTGCGACAATCGCAGCTCAACCCAAAATAGATATCTCCCTCGGGTTTGTACTTGTAGCAGTACTTGCTGTCGGTAATGGCGGCGGACGTATAGCGGCCGGCATGCTCAGCGATAAGATTGGTCGCAAGGCGATGATGTTTACTTGTTTTGTGCTTCAGGCCGTTTTAATATTTTTGCTCTCAAGAGCTTCTGGTGAAAACGCCCTTGGGACGATACCTGCAATGGCGATTATCTCGGCGTTAATCGGAGCAAACTACGGAGCAAACCTGGCGCTGTTCCCATCCATTACAAAGGACTATTACGGCTTAAGGAACTTTGGTGTAAACTACGGGCTGGTATTTACCGCCTGGGGCGTCGGCGGTTTTATGTTGGCAAAACTAGCTGGTGCAATGTATGTCAAACATCAAACTTTTGCGATCGCCTATTACGGCGCTTCGGTACTGCTGATACTCGCTGCGATAATGACAATACTTGTCAAACCACCACAGCTCAAACTTGAAACCACCGAAACGTAATGCCAGTTATAAATTGAAATGTCGATTAGCTGACTACTGTCATTGATGTGAAAACAGGAATCCACAACTAAAGTTTGTGAATTGGAAAGCTACCCCTTTTTCTTTAGAAACTTTAGCACTTTTTGTGGCGATATCTTTACCAATGCTTTTCTTTAGTTCATTTTTTATTCGGTTGGTTGTAGCTTTAATCATATCCGTAAAAGATAGTAATAAAAATTGATACATATAATAGGCAAATTCAGAATCAGTCTCACAGTTCTTCTCCCCGATAGTTTTTAGATTTATATTAAATCCTGGACAATTGTGAGGGGAGGTGTAGTTCTCAATAAGGAAAAGGCAAAACTATCCCCCTATTACTACTAACATGATATTTCTATAATCTAAATTTTTGGGGAAAGAAGAATATTAAGAAACTACAGAAACTATCAAAAGAAGCTATTAAAAATAAAACAAATCACAGTCACTCAGAGAAGCAGCAAAACTATTAAAAGTCAAGCCTGAATATTCAATATATATGAGATTACATCTCTTCTGGTGACAATGCCCACTAACTTGTTATTTAAAACGACAGGTAATCTTCGGAACTTATTCTTCATAAGACAGGAGCAAAGGGCGGTTAGAGATTCAGTGGCTTCAATTGTAACGGTATCCTTTGTCATGAAATCTTCAACTCGCATATCTTTTTGCTCAGCACTGCATGACTGTTCTCGTGCACGAATGGCCAGCGAGAGTATATCTTTTTCCGAGATGACACCTATGACTTGATTATCTGTATCGACTACTGGTAAACCTGTGAAATTATGCTTGACTAATATCTGTATGGCTTCCATGACCGGGGTGCCTCTTTCAACAGTAACCACTTGGCTTTTCATAATATCACTGATTTTTGCCATACTATAGGTCCCTTAAAAAACATAAATGTGTTGCCAATAAATATTTGTCCTTTACTATTTTCGGAATTAATGAATCTGGACTTAACTTAAACTTGGATTTCTCATATATCTGGAAGGATCAGTCCTGGGTAGTGTGGGTTCTTCGTTTGTCCCAAAGAGTAGGAAATATTGAAATAGTCCGAATTGAAAATTGTCTGATGATTAGAAAAATAACTACATAGGAATTAGTTAAAACTAAAACCTATCAAAATATAGACAAAACCTATCCCCACAATTTGTAGTATATACAAACTACCAATAAAAACATACTATATGGTAAATTCCAGAGTGAATTTTGAAGAAACTGTGAATATTTTATTTGTTCGTGCGTCATTATTATTAAAAGAATTAGGCTTTGTCCCTTATTTAGTGCTAATGGAGTATTTGGATATGGACCAGAAGTTTGAATACAAATTCGTTCGCCTTGGTAAAGGCTGGCTTGGCGTCAAACGCTCAGCCATACAGCAATATCAGCAAGTCGTGACTGAACATGCCCAACAAGGGTGGCGACTGGTTCAAGTCTTTGCCCCCGGCATCGGTGCCTATGGAGTCGCAAAATACTTCGAGCTGATATTTGAGCGTCAACTATAGAGCAAGAACAAGAAGCTGCCGTTACTCCATACAGATTCTATTACACAATTAGAGAAATCAGTCTTACAGGTCTCATCATCAATAGTTTTTTTGTATCAAATGCTGGAGAACCACATTTAATCGTGGTTCTCCAGATAGATGCGGTACAACTCAAAAAATGTCGGGGCATCAAGCAGCTCAATCTTTGGGTTTGCATTTCTGATTTGGTCATAGGTCTTCACGTACCAGGCAGGAGCCTTAAGAATATTTCGAAACCAGTGAAAAGGAGGATGCCCCTCTCGCCTACGCGCAGCAATGCGTGAGAGCACGTGGCCTGCCGCATCGCGAGGATTACCTTCGTTGACATCGTGATCAAATCTCATAATCGGCATATTTTTATACAGCCGGGTAGCAGGCCCGGCAGTAGGGATGATGCCATTGGGGCTGAAGGAAGCATAACAATCCAGGCCGGCCCGGTTCAATGGAGGTCCGTTGCCATAGATGATAAAGCCTGTGATGCTCAGGCCCCACCGGTCATAGTATTTTTTGCAATGCCGGGCCCACGCATCTAAACCGCTCGGCAAATTTGATATGCCGCGCGGCTCCTGGAGCATTCCGGGCTCGCAGTAGCCGGCGCCGTTGTCAGCCGAGGCGAAATAATCATTTTTCGTAGCGGTTCTGCGCATATAATCCATCGCCATCGGTGCCCTGCGGTCGAGCACAGGGCTGATACACCACATCATCGGTATCTTTCCCCGTGCCGGGTCGTCCCAGATATCCATTGTCCGCTGATATACCCACGCAGCACAATCATAATCACCAACGTAGAAAATCAGAAACTCCCGATCGTCAAAATTGACCCGGCCGTCACTGGTAAGGTATCCCCGGCTGCGAAGCTGGTCACGAGTCACCCAGTGCTGTGGATATTTTGTTTTCAATGGAAAATGTGCGAAGAATGAAGCGTTCGCCATTGCCCCGTAACTTATTGCATCGGCGTCCATAAAGCCGTTATAAGCACTGATGACTTTGCCATATTCCCACTCCGTCGGTACCGGGTCGTGCCTGCCGCCGGCTCCGCGATGGCTGGTGTACTTGTAAGCCCACGGAACAAAGCCGCCTATATGAATCATATTCTCTTTTCCACCATGATTGTAGGCGCTTAGCAACATCGTCTTTAACATCTCAAGGTCTGTTCCCATCTTCTGTGCCGGGTCATCGACGGGGACTTCATCGTCCCATACGTGGAGATCGAAGAAGAAAGCCTTTTTGCTGATAAAAAAATCATGGTTTGTCAGACAGTGGTGGTTTAATACCGTGTTACGCGGCTTCCGGATCCAGTACTGGTCAATATAATATGCACCATAGGAACCGTCACACTTGCCAGTATCCATATATCGTTTCTTTGCCCACAGGTACGCATCACACTTTGCAGAACCCGTGGATACCTGGTTGGTGCCTGGAATTCGACCCTTGCCCGTAAATATTGAACTGCCGTCCGGATTGACCAATCTGCATTTGACCGGCAGTTTCAGGCCGCCGGCAACTATACGCGTGTACAGACTCTCGGCCGAGTTATCATAGCGAATTGGCAAAAGTCCATCGGCGCCTGCCACCATCGACGCCACATTGCTCGTAGCCGCCACAGCCGGGTCATAAACAACTACACCGCTAATTTGCTTGCGGTAGATTCGGACAAGCTCTGCGATATCCGTTACGGTTTCTCTCTCTCGGCCGTGCAGCCATTGGCCCGGCTCGGTGAGTTGTTCAAACCAGTAGTCATCAACATTTTTTCTGCGCCGCTGGGAGTCGACAAATCTGATATAAAGCGATGGCTCATCCCGATTGACAAGACCCTGCAGAGCAGCCGCCAAATGACAATGGTCCCACGCCATTCGGACCTGCTCAGGATTGCCTGTGTCGATCTTCAAAGTGTAACGAAGATCATAGATTCTTATTGGTGACCCACAGGCTGCTGAGAAAGACATTATAAGAGATATTGCGATTATGACCGCTTTGCAGTCAGATAGTTTTCGCCAAAAGTCTTCTACATATCTGTCCATTATTCTACCCTGCTCTCAGTAATAAGAATATACACAAGCCAAACAACAGGTATTTTCAAGTCTACCAACCACTCTACCACAGATTAGGATGTTGTCAAGCAAGGCAAAACTATCCCTACTATTACTCCTAACAAGGAATTCCAACACTCTAAAATTTTCTGGGCAAAGAAAGGATGTTTATCCGACATTTCCCAGGTAAACCGTGACAAATGAATTGAATTCTGATAGTATGGAGCTTACTGATATCATACGGAAATAATTATTTTTTTTTAAGCGTTTAAATGGGAAATGCCCGCTTAAACAAGGTTGGAGCCAGGTAATATGAGAAGATACAATCGTCGCGATTTCTTAAAAGTTATGGGTGCTGGATTAACTGCAGCCATGGTCGGCAACATCGCATGGGGCAAAGAAAACCAAAAAAAGACCAGGCCCAATGTCATGTTTATTGTATGCGATGATCTAAACACTCACGTCAGTACTTCCGGGTATTCAAATATTCTCACTCCCGCGATGGATCGTTTGGCCCGACAGGGATTAACGTTTCGAAGGGCGTATTGCCAATACCCGGTCTGTGGACCTTCAAGAGCTTCATTTTTAAGCGGGCTTTATCCGGAGTCTACGGGTGTGTTAAATAATACTACTGACATCCGCCATACATGTCCGGATATACCATCATTGCCGGAGTTGTTTAAACAAAATGGCTATTGGACCGGAGGCGTTGGCAAGGTTTTTCATGGTCGTCTGGACCATGGCGAGCGTGCCTGGAATGAATATCATAAATTTAATAATGAATATAACCCGGTCCTTGCCAAAGCCCAAAAAGATTTCGAAACCCAGTCTGGACCGATCGATAAAGCAAAAAATCTCAAACTCTGGCGTGCTAAACAAAGAGCACTTCGACGTCGGGCAGCCGGACAGTCTCCACCGGGCTACGGCCCGACAGATATGACAGATGCCCAGCACAAGGATGGCAAGAATGTCCGCCAGGTCGCTGAGTGGTTGAACACGAATTCGTTCGGTAACAAGCCTTTTTTTATTGCATGTGGTATCCATAAACCACATGTGCCGTTCTGGGCACCGAGGAAGTATTTTGATCTATATCCAAAGGACAAACTCAAGTTTTCCACGACACCGGAAAATGACTGGGATGATATCCCGGAGATAGCTATGTCGAAACGTTTTAAAGCATTCGGATTTGAGTTGGGCCGGGAAAATGATAATTTACGGCGTACATACACACAGGCTTATCATGCGTGTATCTCTTTTATTGATGCCCAGATCAACCTGTTATTCGATGCTTTAAAACAAAATGGTTTATGGGATAACACTATTATCATTTTAACCTCTGATCATGGATATCACCTGGGTGAACATTTCATGTGGGGCAAAGTGACGCTGTTTGAAGAGTGTGCACGTGTACCTCTGATTATGCGTGTCCCGAATCAGACTTCCGCAGGCCAAACGACCGACGGTCTTGTGGAATTGATAGATATGTATCCTACCCTGGCAGAATTGAGTGGTCTAAATGCACCTGAAAATATTCAGGGAAGAAGTTTTCTTCCGCTTTTAAAAAATCCTTTGAGCCAGGGCAAACCCGCGGTATATACAGTTGTCAGTCGTGGTAATCAACTGGGTCGTTCGATCCGTACGAAAAGATGGAGATATGCAGAATGGCCCGATGAAGAGAAATGTGAGCTTTATGATCTGAAAAGTGATCCGTCTGAATATACAAATTTAGCTGAAAATCCCACGTATCGGCCCCAGCGACAGGAAATGCGAAGATTACTGGCAGAAGTACGAACTAAGGCATCGGCTAAAAGGACCCATTAAGGGCTGAACAGCAGGGAGAGTCGGAGTTTTGTTGCCAGGCATATGAGTCAAGACAATAGTCTATGACAGTGAAGTGCTGGGGCATAAGGGTAGCCACCGGCGTAAGTATAGCGAGTCCATGTGAATACGCTTGTTATACAGTTGTTTATTCTTCAATCTCGCTCAAATGCACCGACGTCCATTTTTCTAATCATCACCTTAGTGCCGAGAAGGTCTTTTCCTCCATGATTATTGATGGTGACACCTGTGTCTATGCATGGAGAACCAGGCTTAAGTCGATATCCACGTAGGGCATCCATCGTCTTCAAATCAATATCAGCCCCTGCAATGCCGGGCTGGACAAGCATGGGATTGGCGGCTATGTGACTGGTGTCCGACTTATGGGGCCGAATGTTGAAGTAGAGATTATTCCGAAATGATGTATTAATCCCGTCGGCGTTCCTGCCCCATTTCCCCCGTCCTTCGAAGAAGAATATGTTGTTTTCGAAGAGTGTGTTAATGGGAGTTCTTCCTTCGGGAAATACGCTGACATCAAAGCCCTTGCCTACAAAATGGGTGTTGTTGTAGATGTGAATGTTTCTGGCCTCTCGGTCCGTCTCAAACCCATAAAAGTATATACCCTCTTTGTCGTTCTGGCTGACGTTGTAACGTATGACCACGTTACGGTTTCGTCTCTTCATGATGCCGCAGAACCACATATTGTCATGGCTATAGTTGTATTGAATAAAGGTATTCACGCAGTTGTAATCGGCATCAAAACCGCCTCGATCCCTCCCGTCATCCCCCACATTCCCATACGCTTCGTTGTACTGGATCCTGATCCCATCGGTATTAAAACAGAAAATGCTGTGTCCCGTATCATATCGGCTGCTATTGGCCAATGTGTTGTATTCATAAACTGCGTCTTTGCTGACGCGTGCAATGACGTTATTGCGTCCGGTATGGTCTATGAAATTCCCGGCCACGTAAACCTTGGTCCACAGATAGTGGGAGACCGTGTCATGTTTGCGAAACTCGATACGCCCACAGGAGGAGGCGTTTCCAATGCCCACACCCCCGACTCGGACAATTCGGTTGTTCGTGATGCGAAGGTCATGGATTATCGTGGATTTAAGGTACTTTACATGGATATGGATTCCTCCGCGTCCTTTCCCGGCTACTTTCCCATTAATATCGTGTATGTAGCAATCGTTGATGTATATATGTTTGTATGTCCCCTCCGCTCCTTTTACTAAAACATAAATACCGAATAACTCTCCCTGGTCTTTATCAGTTCCATCAGTATTCGTGATTTCCAGACCATTGACTTCCCAGTAAGATGGGTCTTGCAGAAACACTCCGGCGATGTGCTTGCCATGACTGTTGATTCTGGGTCTTTCCCCATACCCATAGACATCAATTCTGATGGGAGCCTGCTCTGTGCCATTGCCGGAAGGTGCGAACATCCCGTTAAATTGCACTCCCCGCTTGAACAGGATGGTATCTCCTGGAAGAAAAACAGTAGTACTAAGAGCGTCGAATTGCTTCTGCGAGTCAATATGGTATTCCTTAGCTAAGCATGGCAGGCACAGCAGGGCAAATAGCAGATAAAAGGCAGCAAGATTATACTTGTTGTGTTTGGTCACAGTTACACCTGTTTGAAAACGCACGTCTTCTGAACACTCATTGATTTCGAATGCCCAATCTCCAACCACTCTACCACAGATTGTGATGTTGTCAAGCAGGGCAGGATTCTTTCTCCTGTTGGCAAAGCAGTTATAACAGATCACCTATTGGGAGGTTGGGAGGGATTGGACCATCGGATTGCGGGACACAAGGTCAACCATAGAGTCTCCCATTCCTTTACCTATAAGATAGAAGGTTTCCCAATTGCGATACCAATGATAATCCTGGCGTGAAGGGGATTCTTCCCGCGTCCTCTGGAAATCGCGTGTTTCAACGCCGCTTACATTGCCTTTGAATTCAGGATATTTCTCAGGGTCACCAAGAGCAAGCTGGGTAGCCATCAATTTCTCGACCTTCTTCTTGTATCTGGCTGTGGGTGGAATGTCCCATCCGCCCATACCTGTATTGGCGATTACAAACGGCAGTTTTTCAAGAGCGAGGTCCTTTCTGATGTCCTTTATAAAGTTCTCCATATTTTTTTCGTAAACATCTACAGCATTTTGATTGATGCGGTCATTCCAGCCCTGGTGCCATCCAAAGCCGACTATTTCATATCCCTTGCCAGAATAACTGGGATAGTATTTTTTCAAGTTACCTGTAATTTCTTTTACATGCCTGAGGATTTCTGAGTATTGAAATCCTGTATCGCCGTCTGCCTTGGGTGCTGGATAGTCTGCCGAGCTTGGAGATAAAAAATTCTTATACAGTGACCTGCCGCCCCATGCTGATTTAATAAGCAGCACCGGGTCTTCAAAATAGTCACCAACAACAAAGCCGAAACCATATTCGGGGCCGATATGGTCGGGGCTTGCTCCATAACCAGTGGTAAGCCAGCCCATTTGTTCCTTGCCCTTATAGGACAGATTCACGATCCAGACATCATCACGAACAACATGCTTGCCACTCTTATCAACAAGGTGGCCGTAATCTTTGGGATTGCTTTTAGCATACGCCTCCATCGTCCCCGTCTCGCCTTCGAGCTGACCGAAACCAACCATATTTGACTGGCCTGACAGGATAAATATCTTCAACTTACCGTTGGCCGGGCAAGTTTTCGCAGGTGCGGCGATAACAGTGCTGCTGAAAATGGCGATAAATATCGTTGATAAGAGGAAAATATTTCCTTTCTTCATGTTCTGTGACTCCGTATGTAAAGTTGCATGTTTTAGCTCAGATATGCCGCTGAGCCTTATCTAATAAATCCAATAAAAAATATGGTAAGAACTGCATTAAAACTCCCACCCACTCTACCACACATTGTGATGTTGTCAAGCAGGGCAAGTGTTCTTGCTCCTACCAGGTAATGGAAATACTATAGACTAACGACTAAATGTGAGATAGCACAGCGTTATCTCATCGGGGTAAATTTGTCTTGATTTTCAGCAAAAGGTTGTTATAATACGTTTTACTGGAATTTCAGCTTTTTTAAGGAGGACTGAGATTTGAAAAAACTGTACTTTATTATCTTCATCATTTTGTTTTTGGCAATTCCCTCCTCATACGGAAGTGTCCACATCAATTTTCAAGTCGATGCCACAAATCAAGCGCTTACTATACTAAATCCTAACGGCAACGAACGTTTGCTCGGAGGCTCTACATATACAATCAGGTGGGAGGATTCCAGAAGTGAGGGCTGCGGCGGCAATTATCTATTAGATTATTCCATCAACGATGGAAATAGCTGGATTCCAGTAGACTCCAATCCTATCTCTAATACATGCTCTTATGATTGGCTGACCCCACTAATTTTTTCCAACCAGTGCCTGATTCGAATCACTGACGCTGGTGAACCGAACGCCCGTGATACAAGCGACAATTCATTTCGCATATATCGCTGCATGTCTAACGTTTTAGGCGACTGGAACGGTGATTGTTACGCAGACTTCGGTGATTTTACTATTATCGCTGCCGGCTGGAACATTCTTGGTGGTACCGATATAAATGACCTGGCAGGTTTTGTCCTATACTGGCTTGATTGTGCTAATCCGTATGATCCTTACTGCCGCAACTTCGGAGTGGCCATGCCTAACTCCCCTTTGGATGGTGCTTTAATTCCCGGCGATCTTTATCCTCCAAATTCGTCGTACACACATATATATATGTTTCTTTCATTCATCCCGGGCCCGACCGCGGTCACCCACACCGGCTACTTCAGCGACGATGTTCTCGACGTGTACAACCGCACTCAGGACGCGAACCTCGGAACACCGCCATTCGCAGAAGAGCCCGGTTGGGAGCATCGTTATGTTGTTGCTCTGCCTCCGGGTTTGGTTCCCGGCGATCCTTATACCGACACTCTTGTTCGAGGCCAAAAGTACTACTGGACTGTCGACCAGACCGATGCTCTTGGCAATACGTTCCCGGGTAATATCTGGGAGTTTACCATTCAGGACTTCAAGGCTACTGAACCCAATCCGCCTAATGAGGCCACATTGGTAGAAACGGATGTGCTCCTTTCCTGGCTGCCGGGTTACGGCGCCGCTGAGCACGATATTTACATGGGCACCAGTTGGGAAAATGTGAACAATGTTCGTTACACCTACCCTCGACCGCCGGAATTTCTGGCCACGCGGTCGGAACCGAACATATTAGTTACAGGTCTGGCACATGGAGTCAAGTACTACTGGCGGGTTGATGAAGTTTGGGGTCGCTGTCCACCGCCCTGTGATGCTTCTTATTATTACATAGGCGATGTCTGGGAATTTACTACTATATCCGGATCGGCCGAGCCTAACTTCCCTGCTGATGGTGCTGTGATTCCCGGCGATTTTTATCCGTACAATATATATACGCCGCTTGATTTCATCCCGGGCCCGACCGCGGTCACCCACACCGGCTACTTCAGCGACGATTTTCTCGATGTGTACAACCGCACTCAGGACGCGAATCTCGGCCAACCGCCGTATCCACCGATACCCAACCGGTATTGGGTTGGTGTACCTGAGGGTATTATTGACGGCGATCCTTATACCGACAGTCTTGTTCGAGGAACGAAGTACTACTGGACTGTCGATGAGACCGATGCTCTTGGCAATACGTTCCCGGGAGAAATCTGGGAGTTTACTATTCAGGACTTCAAGGCTACTTTCCCAAATCCGCCTAATGAGGCCACATTGGTAGAAACCGATGTGCTCCTTTCCTGGCAGCCGGGTATCGAGGTGTATGAGCATGATGTTTACATGGGAACCAGTTGGGAAGATGTGAAAAATGCCCTTTACGATATCTTCACTCCACCGCCGGAATTTCTGGCTTCTGTATTGGAACCAAACATAGCAGTGACTTCTCTTGCATTAAATACCACGTATTACTGGCGTGTTGACCAGGTCTGGCGCTCCCCCCCGCCTGGGACTGGTTATTATCACACGGGCGATGTCTGGGAATTTACTACTACTCCGTCCGCTCTTAATAACGACGGTTTTATCAACTTAAAAGATTATGCGATACCTTCAAATAACAGGCAAAAGACCGGCCAAATCCTCCCGG
The DNA here is from genome assembly GCA_019456145.1 of Planctomycetota bacterium. Lineage (GTDB taxonomy): Bacteria > Planctomycetota > Phycisphaerae > Sedimentisphaerales > Anaerobacaceae > CS2-K091. The sequence goes on along the minus strand of VRUL01000031.1, from coordinate 35,229 downwards.
CAGATTCTCATAAAGATGATCTTGTTGACTATAAGGATTTAAGAATAATGACGAACACCTTTTCTTATGTTCCCAGGAAAGCCTCATCAGAAACAGTTAAACATGAGCAAACGGCAGGCAAAAAAGCATATATCCCTCCGACCGGTACTATAAACGAGCAGGGCCGTATTGTTGACAAAATCGATTGGCCGTTTGTTAATGATCCACAAGTCATCGGAACATGGAGGAGCGTAGATTTTGTCAGTGAGACAGAACAGTTCACGGCCGGCGAGAAACAATGGAAAGGCAGTGGAGGCCGGCTATATCTCAAAGAGCTTAGCTTCATGCCGAATGGCGAAACGTTTAAGCCCTGGTGGACATGGACAAAAGGGCTTGTATTCCATTCAGGTGACAAAACTGCCGGCAAATACACCCTTAAGGATATCGAGGATTCGACCTACATGTTCTTTGAATGGAAAAGCGGCGATTATACAATTCGCCATAGAAAACCTGCATATTATGTTCTCAAGAAAGTCTCTGACGCTCCGAGTAAGAAAGTTGAATAATAATACCTGAGAAACTCAAAGATTTCGTCCTTATGAACGGTTGCTAAGTTTTTCATCCTGACCGGCTATGAACAAGTCAAATGATAATCCTCCTTTAACGAAGGTCGCAAACGCGCCGGGTCGGCTTGGCCCGGCCATTTCTTGCCGCTTATCTTACTCCTAAATTCACCAAATAATCAATCATCAATAATCTTTAATTATTTATATGTCCTTGCCCCTAATCCCTCGCATCCAGCAACAAGGTAAAATTTTTACTAAAATAGTTCGATTATTATTGAACATTCCAGGGAAGTTTGGTATAATTACAATAGCCCTAAAAAGGGCAGGTATTTAGCGGAGAACCGCACGTCGTAGTATCAGCAGATACACAAATACGAATCCCTGTAAGTCGTAGACAGGGAATCGTTTTGAACATTTTAATTTAGGTAATTTGGATTTGTTTAGAATTTAGAGCTTAGAGTTTAGGATTTCAGATGCATGGCTATGAACAACGAACTACCAACTGCAAGCTACGCAAGCAGCCTATCCAGCCCAGGCTATCAACCATTTGTGACCTTATTATGCAAAACGAACCCAATTTCCGAAAAAGTCAAATGAACGTAAGTAAAGTATTAACAAGGCATTATAAGAATAAATGCGATTGGACACTTGGTGAAAACGAACCCAAAACGAACCCAATTTATCGCGGCGTAGCCTCTGGCGAAGCCGGATCAAACCCAATTCGCCCTCCCAAACCTCGCCAATTCAGTCTCACCCTTGACTTATGCCGCCACTTTTCGAATAATGACCTACGAAATAACCGGAATAGACAAAATAGAACCAAAGAAATATGGAGAATGTAAACATACAATTTTCAAGTTAGTGCAAATGAAAGCAAAACCTATTTAAGAAAGGAGCAAAAGTGAAGAAGACAGTTGTATTGACAATGGTTAGTTGTGTTATACTCATGCAATCCTGCAACGAGAAAACTTCTGTCCCGCCCAAAGCTCATCCGAACGTTAGTCAATGGCAGGACCTGTTTGCCGCCGATTTATCCAACGCTACTTATCCTAAAGGAGTCTGGACGTTTGAGGATGGCGTTCTTACCGCCAGCGAAGACCAGGCGATTTGGACCAAAAAAGATTATGACAATTTTATTATTGACCTGGAATTCAAGACAGCAGACGGCACAAACAGTGGTGTGATAGTCTATTGTAACAACATGCAGAATTGGATTCCAAATTCCGTAGAGATACAAATAGCGGATGATTTTTCAGAAAAATGGGCAAAGAGTCCCAGCACATGGCATTGCGGGGCCATTTTTGGTCATCTGCCGGCCTCGAAGAGCATGGTGAACAAACCCGGCCAATGGAACCGTTTCACCATCACCTGCAAAGATAAGATGATCTATGTCATGCTCAACAGCCTGATGGTCACTGAAATGAACATGGCCCTGTGGACAAGTGCTACAAAAAATCCTGATGGGACCGATATTCCTTCATGGCTGAGCACGCCTTTTGCTGAACTGCCTACTCATGGCAACATCGGCCTGCAGGGTAAACATGCCGGGGCACCTATCTTTTTTCGTAACATGAAGATCAAGGAGTTAGAGTAATTTCAATCCGATGGGTAATTATGAATACACAAAGGTTCTTGTAGCAGACAAGAAATAACCAATGTTAACTTTATTATGGAGACTTAAAAAATGAAAAAAACAATCTTTTATCTATTGTCGGCCATCGCAATACTTGCTCTGGTCCCTGGCTGTGGCCCAAGTTCGAAGCTCTCAATAACAGAAAGACAACAACTTGTTGGTAATATGGAAACAGAAACTCTTCAAAGGCTCTACAAAGAACAACCTTCTACGAAAGACAAAATCAAAAAAGCCGCCGGTTATGGTGTTTTTGCCAATGCCAATGTGAATTTAATCTTTGTCAGTGCCGGTGGTGGATATGGTGTTGTTGTTGATAACTCTACCAGACGACGGACCTATATGAAAATGGCTTTGGGTGGCATCGGCCTTGGATTAGGTGTTAAAGACTATCGACAAGTGTTGATTTTTAAATCCCGTGAAACCCTTAATAAATTCATCGCGAGTGGCTGGGAGTTTGGCGGTCACGCCGACGCTGCGGCAAAAGCAGGCGAAACCGGGGGAGAATTGAGCGGTGAAGGAGTTCTCGGTTCAGACATAGAGGCTTACTCTATGACAGAATCGGGTTTGGCCCTTCAAGCGACGGTTGCCGGAACCAAATACTGGAAAGATAAAAACCTTAACCAATGAGGCCCAGAAGTATCGATACAAGGGGTGGGTGGTCTCCACTCACCCTTCTTGTATTGACCGGACAGGATATGGTAACCTATAGAAAGTTGATATACGACAGGAGCTTTCCTATGAAAACCACATGGCAGATACTAATCGTCCTTACGCTTTCTGTGATTCTCCCATACGCCGGGCTTGCCAGGGAACTGCCCGTCACTTCCCCGGAAGATGTCGGAATGTCCTCAGAGAAGCTGGCTCAGATCAAACCTGCCGTACAAGCTCTTGTAGACAATAAGAAAATAGCAGGGGCAAGTGTTATCGTGGCCCGAAAGGGAAAAATCGCTCTGTTCGAAACCTTCGGCATGATGGACCAAAAGGCAAAGAAACCCATGCAGCCGGATACGATATTTCGTATTTACTCCATGTCTAAATCCATTACGAGTGTAGCTGCCATGATGCTTTATGAGGAGGGCAAGCTGAAGTTAGATGACCCGGTGTCCAAATATATTCCGGAATTCAAGTCGCTAAAAGTATATGCCGAATCCGGCAACCATTCCAACCAGGTGCGTCAGATGAGCATTCGTGATTTGTTTCGGCATACTTCGGGGCTGACCTACGGTTTCTTTGGAAATACACCTGTTGACAAAATGTATATGGCCAGGAACGTCTCTGCTTGGGACAGTTCTCTCCAAGATATGATAAACAAACTAAGTAAAATCCCCCTCCTCTATCAACCGGGAACAAAGTGGCATTACAGTGTATCGACAGATGTGCTTGGCTATCTGGTACAAGAGGTCTCAGGGCAATCACTGGACAAATTCTTTAAGAAAAGGATATTTAAGCCTTTGAAAATGAAAGATACTGCCTTTCGCGTACCGGCCAAAAAAACTGAACGCTTTGCTGCCTGCTACGGCCCGAAGCCAACCGGCGGACTGAGGGTTATTGATGAACCATCCGAGAGTAGATATCTTAAAAAACCATCAATACTGTCGGGAGGAGGGGGATTGGTTTCCACGGCACGAGATTACATGCGATTCTGTCAAATGCTGCTCAATAAAGGACAACTGGACGGCAAACGGCTCCTGCGCCCCGACACGGTGGAAATGATGACAAAGAATCAGCTTCCAGATGCTGTAAGAAGAAATAACGATGGAGGATTCGGTCTGGGCTTTTCTGTTAGGTTAAAGGATGGGAAATATCCTAAAGGAGAATACGGCTGGGGAGGTATGGCCAGCACACACTTCTGGATTTCTCCAAAGGATGAGTTGATCGTAATTGCCCTGTCCCAATACATTCCATACTCGGCCAGATTGGAAAATACCGTAAAACCAATCGTCTATGATTCTATTCTCAAATCTAAATCATTCTCCCAAATACCAGCCCGAGACGTAACCTCTGAAGGCAAACCGACAGACGTCTTGCGAATAAGTTTTCCAGAGATTATGGGGGCCAAAAGCGTACATGCCGCTGAAGTAATTCAACGATTTTGATGTCGCAAAGAGATTTCTTACTGCTTCTACTACTTATTTACATTTCTCCTGCCATGAAATAGTGGTATAAGTAATGAGTTCTTCAAATCGCACTTCTATGGATATGTTATTGTTTTAATATTTGCGGCTTCTTCATGTGTTATTCTCATCACCTCTCGTAACGACTTACCTTTTTGATAACCTCCCCAAAATTAGGAACCTGTTTGCAATGTTCCATGTATGGTGTCTGAGTATATTCACCTTTCCACTGGCTCCAAATCTGATCCTTATCATAGTCGAAAATTATATGAACAAGGTTATATTCATTTTTATGAAGAATCTTGATTTGAGATATATCAATTCCATTTTCAATAAGTTTGCGTAATATGCTTTTAAAACTCCAATTTTTAGTTGAAAATACGCCAAACCTTAAATAAGATTTTTCATATTGAGTCACATCGAACCTGTTGATGTTCCTCATTAACGTATCAACAAAATTTGTTTGTTTCTCCCTCAAGAATATTTTCGTCGTCCGATCAATATCCTCGTAAACTTCATCTGTAGGGGTAATATGAGCCAAATAACCGAATTTCCCCGGAAAAGATACTGTTAATGCGGTACAGGTTGCAACTCCTCTGGTATAAAGAATTTCCTGATTCTTACTCTTCATGATTTCTTTGACATCGACTTTAATTTGGTCCCTGGTATCAACCAAATGTTCGGGAATAGTCTGTTGACTTTCGTGAAAAGAGTATTGCTCCAAGTATTTAAGAGACTTTTTAAATAGTTTGTCTTCCCAGGCAAGATAAAACTCCGTTACAACTTCATCTTCATCGATTTCTGCGATAATAATCCATTGCGTTCCTTCACAATCGAACTTTTCATAAGAACTAAAAACTCTTTTTCCACGATAATCGACAATAATCTTACTACCTTCCGTTTCTTCTAATGCATTCCTGACAGCTTCTGTGTCAATTACCTTATTCAATATGGTACTGTCATCGATAAAGCGTGATTGTGTAATCATCAATTGCTTCTCATTAACCAGATAGACTTCACCCGTCCTTCCCAGTGATGTCCTGTTTGTTAAAATGTAGTTGATGTGGTTAATCGCCAATTGCAATATAATATAACCAAGTGTTCGATTATTTTCAGTAATTGGAGCGATGAAAAAGGAAGCAGGTTCACCCGATACCGGATAGTAATCGAAGTCAACAAACACAATATCATGTCCAACATTGTTTGCTGTTTTTTCTCTTATTTTCTTATATAGCCAGATATTGTCAAAACGTCTTTCATATATATTGGCTAAGAAATCCCCCTCCTTTTTTATTGTAAAAAATATACTCCCATCATTGCTTACAAATAGTAGATCGTAAAATTCACCCAACTTCACAACGAATAACTCTTCGAGTTTTCTCTCTATCTGATTATATTTAGTGCCAAGATATGCTTTCTGTTTGTACAGTGATAATAATTCTTTAAAGTACTTAACAACGGCTTTATTTTCAGGGATTTGGCTTCCGACTATTTTTTGTTGATTGAGGTAATGAATAACCTGCTCTTTTTTCTTCGATCTTATCTTTTTCAGCTTTGTAAATGTAGATTTTTTGGGGTAAAGAGCAAAGTAGATCTTGTCACAATATAAATAAGAAAAAAAGCAAGCTCCGAGGAGTATTAATATCCCACCAACGAGTACAAATTTTCCTGGTACGACTGAAAACCTGCGCTTCTTTTTCATAGTTTATCGGTAAACTGAAATCGGTTGTTGTGGATTAGAGCAAGAACATAACAAATCCCATTCTTGTTAAAATCGAAAAAACATCATAGCAATACCTGTTTTCGATTTTCATGCTCGAATGGAAGTTACAGCAGGTACAGGTGTTTGTAAGTTGCTGAAGACAGCAGTATTTTGTTGCTTTAAGCCATGTTAGGCATAAGCACAAGTCAATCCCTCACTTATGGCATACTTAACGAGTTCGGCCACACTTTGTACGCCTAATTTCTTCATAAGTTGGCTGCGGTGCCATTCAATAGTTTTTGTACTAACATATAATTCTTTTGCGGTTACTTTCGTTGACTTTCCCTCGGCGATTAATTGGAGCACTTCGCGTTCCCTGGGCGTTAATACTGAGTAGACCGAGTCATCATGTCTCGACACGCCGTTTATATACCCTTCAACAACTGTTCCACTTACCTGCGGACTGAGGTAAGTCTGGTTTGAAACAACGTTACGTATAGCGCAGACAAGCTCCTGGAATGGACATTGCTTCGGCACATAACCCGATGCCCCCGCTTTAAGCATTTCGAGCACTGAACGCCTGTCTGAGCGTTCTGTTAAAGCTATCACCTTGACGCCGGGCAGCTCGTTAATTATTTGGCGAGTGGCCTCAATACCATTTAGGTTGGGCATTTCGATGTCCATGATAACAACATTTGGTTGTAAATCCCGAGCGAGTTGTACCGCAGTTCTACCATCTTCGGCCTCACCAGTAACTTCCATCCCAAGCTCATTGTTCAACAGAGCACCGATGGCTTCACGCACAATCTTATGATCGTCTGCAATCAGTATTTTTATCCCCATGATTGTTCCCATTATTTCCTTCAGAAGTATTTAAATCTGATTAGCTGGAAAATCCTTTCAAAAATCTATAAAAAGTGAATTTGTTCCCATTCCCGGCCTTAATTCCGGATAGGTCATAACGATTTCTTCCGTTCGGGCCCCTTGTTCAACCTTGAAATTTCAAGGAAAATTCGAGCTTTTTATCGCCAAAATCAGTCAGCGACTCATTCTCCATAACAAGCCGCTGACTCACAGGGTGTCCCTTTTATCTAATAATCGACTGCATAGCAGGAAACTAAACACATGTATTTTGCGAGACTATATACAGCCTGAGCCTATATATAACATAGGATAATACCAGTATGTCATTAGGAATTACTTAGATTAAACCAGGCATACCCTTGTAATGCGGGTGGTTTTTCTTGGCCCCCCTATGGAACCGGACATATTACTTACAAAAAGGCTGATATACAACCTGAAAACCTTGCACTTTTGCTCAGCAAGTTAGAATTCAATAGATGTCAGCCCCTCACGAATAGCCATTTTCGTTAGCTCCGCTATATTATAGATGTTGACTTTTTTCATTATGTCGCGGCGCCTGGCATCAACTGTCTTGATGCTGACGTGAAGTATCTTCGCTGCTCCCTTAGTTGATTTGCCTTCGGCTAACATTTGAAGCAGCTCGCGTTCCTTCCCTGTTAACCTGTCCAGCAACGGCTTATAAGACTCATGTGTGCCGGCATGTATCAAATCATCGACAACAATCGATGCTACCTTTGGGCATAAATACCGTTGACCGGCTGCAATCGCATAAATAGCCCGGATCAATTCGCTGCTCAAGTTTTCCTTAAGGACATATCCCGAGGCACCTGCCTTGAGCATATCAGTCACAAAACGTTTATTAGAGTATCCCGATAGCGCTAAAACTTTGACACCGGGATTTTCCTTTACTATTTGCCGAGCCGCCTCAATGCCGTTTAGTCCGGGCATACTGACATCCATAAGTACCACATCAGGTTTAAGCTGCCGCACAAACCCCACGGCCTCCAGTCCATCAACTGCCTCGTCAATCATCTCCATATCATCCTGTTGTTCAATCAACAAGCGAAGCCCGTCCCGCACTATTCCATGGTCATCCACTACTACTATCTTTATGCTCATTGTTTACCTCTTTTCCCTTCTAACTCCCTTGTTTTAATGGCGCCACTAAACTAACTCGAGTCCCGTGGCCCGGTTTCGAGTCAATATTAAAACTACCTCTGAGATAATTCAACCGCTCACGTATACTAAAAAGACCGTAACCGGAAGATTTGGAAGGCCTGGTCCTTTTGTTGAGAGAATCAAAACCTACACCGTCATCTTCCACATAGATTTTTATCTTATCATCCTCCCTGGCAACTGAAACCTTCACGCTGCTTGCTTTTGCGTGTTTAATCACATTAACCAAAAGTTCCTTTACGGCCTTGAACAGGGAGCCGCGCATATCATCATCCAAAGGTTTAATCTGGCCATCATCTTCGAATGTAGTCGCGATTCCATGCTTTTCCTCCATATTTTCGGTTAGCCATTCCTCTATTGCCGCCTCAAACCCCAATTCGTACAGAACAGGAGAACTCAGGTCAAACGTTAAAGTCCGCGCAGAGCTAATAAGGTCGTTGACTGTTGTCAGTATCTCCCTAAAAGAATCAACGTAGATGTCCTTCTTAATGGACTTTTTAAGTATATCCAGCTTAATACCTAAGAAGGCCAAAGGCTGAATTATGTCATCATGCAGTCCTGATGCAATATATCTTCTTTCACGTTCTTCGGCCAACGACAATTCGGATACCATAGAGCGAAGCTCATTTTGGTACTCAAGGACCTTTTTCTCTGTCTGCTCGCGCTGGGTAATGTCTCGTATCACGCCGCAGAGGACTTCGCGGCCTGCCACATCAAACACGCTACCGGATATCTCCACTGGAAATATCGTGCCATCCTTTTTCCTATGGTAGCGAAGGGGGATTCTTTTCAGCTCTCCATTGACAACTTGTCGGATCGATTCTTCGGATTTTTCTAACTCAGCCGTAATGTCCTTCAGTTTTAGCACGAGAAATTCCTCTCTGTTGTAACCGTACAGCTCTTCACAGGCCTTATTAACATCTATGATATTCCTTGTTGAAGCATCAAAGAGCATGACCGCATCTGTTGTTGTTGAGACTAGCTGCCTGTATTTCTCCTCGCTCTCCCGCAGCGCCTCCTCCGTCCGCTTGCGCTCGATAATAGTTCCGATCAACCTGGCTGAAGTCGACAAACGTTTCTTTGCAAGATCGATTATGAAAACAGGCCTTGACTTGTATGCTTCGGCCTGCTTTTGAAGTTCGTCCGCACTAATGTTATATCTCTTTGCGATTTCCTGTAGTTTTTTGGGGTCTTGCGGGGGGTCACCATATCCAAAATTCATAGAGCCGACTATTTTCCCTCCAGCCCAAACCGGGACAGCACAGATATGTAAGCCGCCATTACATTCGATATCAACCGGTTCGCCCTTCTCGATTGAGTGTTTTGAGACATCTGTCCAGCACGACTCGTGACAGAGCCACTTACCGCTTTCCAACGCCTCCTTGTTATCATCGGTAGAGCAAAGGCTGCGTGAGGCCTGATCGAGTGTACGGCACCAACCCGATGTAAAAATGCCTAAAGCATAATCACCATTCTCTTCGTAGATTGCTGCCGAAGTGTCTAACAACTCAAGGTAGTTTCCCACAATGTCAGCAAGAATATCCTGGCCAACAGTATCAGCCAGCACCCTGCACGAGTTAATTTCAACAAGGTCTCCATAAGGCTGTACATGAGGTTCTTTTTCAGGCTTGAGCTTTTCCCTTTCACCCAGAAGCCATTCGATCCGCCTCAAATCCTCCTGTGACTTCTTACCCTCCGTGACGTCAAAAATATAATGAACATACGTATCTTCAGTTAACGGAACCCATATACCTATATAATATTTACCTCTATATTCGACTTCCAATTGCCTCGGCTCGTCAGTGGCCCAGACTTCAGGTGCAAGACAAAACGGGCAGTGGTCATCACGTTCGGCGCATGTTTCGTAGCATTTCTTTCCGGGAACCGCACCGACCTTTCTTGCCGCTTCATTGGAGACTAAAATTTCCCTGGTCCCTTTTTTAAGGATCATGGCAATGCATGGAAGTTTATCAAGGAGGGTATTGCGCATATGGGATTCTCTCTGGAGACTTTCTTCAGCCCGCTTGCGCTCTGCGATGTCTCGAGCAATCCCAAGCGACAACGTTTTATGTTCTATCGTTACGGGGTAGGCCCTTATCTCAACCTCAACCTGGCCGCCATCTTTTCTAATCAGCGTATATTCATCAGGTCCGGTCGGCTGCCCACTTGAAATCCTTCTCAGATTTTCTAACGCACCTGGAACATGCTCTTCAGAAAGCAGTCCTGCCTCAGCGAAATTCTTTCCGACCAATTCCTCTCTCTTATAGCCTACCAGTTCCTCAGCAGCTTTATTACCGTCCACAAATCTTCCTTCCAGGTCATTTAAGAAAATGCCGTCAGGCGCCGACTCAAATAATATCTTCAACCGCTCCTCTGAAGCTTTCAGTGCTTCTTCCGCCCGCTTGCGCTCCGTGATGTCTCGTATCACACCGCACAGGACTTTGCGGCCTGCCACCTCGAATATGCTCCCGGATATCTCCACCGGAAATATCGTGCCGTCCTTTTTCCTGTGGTAACGAAAGGGGATTCTCTTCAAATGTCCATTTGCAACTTGTTGGATCGATTCTTCGGTTTTTTCCAACTCGGCTGTAACGTCGTTCTGCCTCAGATTAAGAAATTCTTCCCTGCTGTAACCGTAGAGTTCCTCGCATGCCTTATTAACATCTAAGATATTCCTTGTCTCAGCATCAAAGAGCATGACCGCATCTGTTGTTGTTGAGACGAGCTGCCTGTATTTCTCCTCGCTCTCCCGCAGCGCCTCTTCTGCCTGCTTGCGCTCCGTGATGTCTGTTATAACAGATGTAAATCCAACTACGTGCCCCTGGTTATCCCGTTCGTAATTCCAGTTAACCTCCATATCTATCACCCGCCCATCTTTTGTCCGATTTTTCTGCAAATAGACGGTCGGTTCCGGTTGTTCCCTGACCAGTATGGATAAATACTCACGCAGTTCGTCACGCCTCGACTCAGGCTCTAATAAGTCCAAAATGCTTTTCCCTGATAGTTCTTCCTCAGTATAACCGAGCATTTCCTTATAGGCACAGTTGCTGAATGTAATAACTCCTCGTGTATCTATCTTCTGAATACCGTGTGGATTGCTTTCAACAAGCTCTTTATATTGCTCCTCACTTTCCCGAAGCGCCTCCTCCGTCCGCTTGCGCTCAGTGATATCTTGTCCTGTAGAAAGCAGGCCAACAACGTTTCCATCAGCGTCCTTGAGAAGCTTGTCGTACCACTCAATCTCAAGCTCCCTTCCGTCTTTCGTAATGATTGGGTTGATGTTACCGCGCGTTTGAATTCCACTCTTTGCCTTCAAAAACAGACCTCGGATACGCTCTCGGTCACGCTCAGGTAAAAATGTTGTAAACCAGTCCTTACCCTTTACTTCTTCAAGCCGATAACCGGAAATCTGCTCCATATATGGATTAAATAGAACGATTCGGCCCTGACTATCAAGCAGCAGCACGATGGCCTGGGTCGTACTGATCAGGCTCTCGGCAAAGTCTTTCTCTCGTTGCAGCGCATCCTCCGTCCGCTTGCGCTCAATCTCTGAGGCATTTCTTTTTGCGATTATATTCATCACATCCTCTGTTCGCTCCGGCAAATTCAATTTCCGCCGAGATATAGCGCAAAGAACTCCGATTGGGTTTCCGTTCTTGTCCCGCAGCGGCGTTCCTACATATCCCTGAACCTTAAGCTTGGCGAGATCCTCATCGTCGGGAAACGCCATAAGGACCCTTTCCGGATAGACACAGTATCCCTTCTCTACGACATTCTCGCAAGGGGTCCCTTTCAAACCGTAGGTGTAGTCGTAAATCTTTTCTCCGTCAAGTTGCATCGACAACACCTTAATGTCGGTTCCATTTATAATTTGTCCAATGACAGCGCAGTCCACTTCAAGCCATTCGCATAATATGCTGACCGTTTTGTCGAAACAGTCTTGTCCTGTGGTTCCCACGGTGCTCTCCACAAGTGCCTGCAACTCTTTCTCTATCTGCTTACGGGCGGTGATGTCCGACATAATCCCCTGCAAGAAGAGAGGTTTGCCGGAGTCATCTTCCACTATAGCAGCTTTGTCATGTATCCATACGATGCGTCCGTCTTTTGCAGTCATGCGGTACTCTGATTCGAATTTCTCGTTATTTGTGCAACTTGCTTTTAGCTCGGTCAGGACTCGGTGACGGTCATCCGGATGTATTTGGTTGACCCAAAAGTCAGGTTGTTGCAGCCATTGTGTGGTTTCAAATCCAAGTATTTCTTCAATTTGTGGGCTGATAAAGAGGGTGGAGCTGAATCCATCAGCCGACGCTATATAGGTAACAGAAGGGATTTGTTCGACTAACGTACGATATTTTGCCTCGCTTTTCATCAGCTTCGTCTCCGTCCGCTTGCGCTCGGTGATGTCCATACATATCGTTTGAAACAACTCCTGGCCGTCAAGATGAACTCGTGACATATTTAGAAGGGCATCGAATGGAATCCCGTCTTTGCGTTTCAGCCGGGCCGGGTAATCAACCGCACAGCCGTATCGATCAATGGTTTCAAACAACTTCTTCCTGTCTTGGGGATTCTCATACAGGTCAACAAGGTTAATCTTTTTAAGCTCGGCCTCGAAGTATCCGGTAATGACCTCCATTGTTTTGTTGACACGAAGAACCTTACCATCAGGAGTAGCCAATCCAATACCGAGGGGAGACTGTTCGAAAAGATACTTGTATCTTTCCTCGCTGTCCCGAATGGCCTTTTCTGCCTTCTTTCGCTCGGTGATGTCACGCGTGATGTGAACCGCACCTACAATGTTGTCTTTACTATCCGTTACCGGGTCCACTGTTACCATCAGCCAGCGGTCCGTACCTGGAACCTGGATCTCTTCGATTGCTTGCCGGTGAGTCTCAAGCATCTCTGGTAACGGACAGCCGGGAATGTGCTCGTCTGAGCCATGGACCAACTTGCAGCAGGATTGGCCAACTATCTCGGTTAAGGATATGCCTGTAAAATCCTCTCCTGTGCGGTTCGTGCGCAGTATTCGGCCATTCAGGTCTGTCAACACAACCCAGTCGGACATAGCATTGAAAGTGTTTTCCCACTGCTGTTTACTGCGCCGCACGGCTTTCTCGGCCTTATGCCTGTACAGAGCTATCTCAATGTTGGTGCGTAATTCTCTGGTCTGGAATGGTTTGATTATGTAACCGAACGGCTCTGTTATTCTTGCCCGCTCTATTATTTCATTATCTGCATAAGCAGTGAGGTACACCACGGGAATATCGAAACGGCTGCGGATTTGCTCGGCAGCCTCTATACCATCCACATTCCCTTTTAACATTATATCCATCAATACTAAATCCGGCCTTATAGACTCTGCTTTTTGAACAGCTTCTTCCCCGGATAAAACAACAGCAGGAACATCATATCCCTGACCTTTCAGTGTCTCTTGTATATCTTTGGCGGTGATGCTTTCATCTTCTACAACCAATATCTTTGCACTTGTCATTTGATTACCTCCCCATCCCCGGATTTTAGCTCTTCGAAAGTAATTGTAAATACCGCTCCCTCTTTTCTTTCAAGCTCTATTGTACCCCCAATTTGTTCTACTAACATAATTACCAACTGCATACCTAACGACTCAGTTTTTCTAAAGTCCAAATCTTTTGGGAAACCAATGCCATTATCCTTAATAACCAATGAAAATCTGCCGTCCTTGTCCGGATAAAGTCCTATGCATATTTCGCCCTCTCTTTCGTCTGGAAAGGCATATTTCAGAGCATTTGAAACAAGTTCATTGATTATCAAACCACAGGGAATTGCCGTATTGATATCCAGAAAAACATCTTTGACATCTATCTTCGAACTAATGGCCTGGCTTATTCCGTGGAGCCGAAATAAATCACCTGTCATGCTGCGTATATATTCAGTAAAATCAATTTTAGCTAAATCCTCGGCTTCGCACAATTTTTCGTGTACCAGTGCCATCGACCTGACACGGCTCTGGCCGTCCCTGAACACCTTCTTCGCTCCTTCATCCTCGATGTATTTGGACTGAAGATTCAGAATACTGGAAATTACCTGCAAATTATTCTTAACGCGATGGTGGATCTCTTTTAGCAATACCTCTTTTTCTTTAAGTGACTCTTTAATTATATCTTCGTCCCGCATGCGTTCAGCGACTTCGGCCTGTAATTGCTGGTTGGCCGCTCGAAGCTGCTGCCCACTGGCGTTTAATTGCTGGTTGGCCGCTCTAAGCTGCTGCTCACTCGCCTTTAATTGCTGATTGGCCGCTCTAAGCTGCTGCTCACTCGCCTGTAATTGCTGGTTGGCCGCTCGAAGCTGTTGTCCATTGGCGCTTAATTGCTGGTTGGCCGCTCGAAGCTGCTGCCCACTCGCCTGCAATTGCTGGTTGGCCGCTCGCCTTGCTTCCTCGGCTTGCTTGTATAGGATTGCCTCGTCCAGTGCACGGCTGATACCGTCAATGAGATTACGTTCCTCTTTAAGAAACGGCCCTTCATCCAGTATAGGGCATTCTTTCAGGTAATAAATTTCTATCGCCCCAACTTTCCTGCCAGATACTTTAATATCTGCCGACTGCTCCCATATTGTTTTCTTGAAGTTAGCCGTCTTAAACTCCCGGCCCTCAAAGATAACTCGAGCACACGTAATCTCTGGATAATGCCAGCCGGGCGGTATTAGTTCCAACAAGCCCTGAAAAATCTCCTCCAACGCTATATCACGCTGTTCGATAAGCAGGGATAGCCCATAGAGACAATTGAGCTCTTTTATTCTTTCTCCCATATCGTGGGTCAGCTTGCGCAGCTCCTCTTCACCTGCACGTAGCTGTTGATTAGCTGCTTTTAATTGCTGCTCACTCGCCTGTAATTGCTGGTTGGCCGCTCTAAGTTGCTGCTCGCTCGCCTGTAACTGCTGGTTTGCGGCTCTAAGCTGCTCTTCTGCACGCTTACGCCGGGCAATGTCTTCAGCCATGAGTATTCCAAATACAATAAAAAACGCCAAAATAATCAAACGAATGTAAATCTCATGCTTGGGTATATCAGCAATCAGCAATTCCCAGAAAGTCCCCTCGTAAAAAAAGAAGCTATCCAGAGCAGCATCAATCACCCAGACAGCCAATCCAAAAACAACGGAAAGACCAATAACCACATATTTAGTTTTCATAACTTCGCTTTTAGTGCTTCTCATATCTTTTTGTTTGAACATGATGACCTTCACCTTTAATACTTCAACAGCCTTGCTAATATTATTTTATTAATGATTGGCTTTTATGTTTCCACAGCAATTTTTCGCTGCTGTCACCTTCGGTATAGGATACAATTCCACGCTCCACATTGAGAGATACGCTTCTTCTGCTTATTCCTCCAACAGCCTGGGCTGTTACCTTCAGGCCTTTTTCAGCCAGCAGTTCCAGAGTCGATTCGATATTGGCATTGCAGATAGTATCATCTTCTCTCTGGAGAATGTTTCCGCCGCCGACCAGAACTACTTCGATGTCGTCTTTTTTTGAATCCAGCTCGCTCATCCTGCTGACTATGGCATCAATGGCATTAGCTGCATATTTCGTTTTCTCGGCCGCTTTCCTGGCAGGGGCGATACCGGGCAGCATAACATGTGCCAACGCCCCAATCTTTTTGACAGCATCGTAAGCAACAATAGCAATGCAGGAGCCAATCGCCTTCGATTGCAATATTATCTTCCCCCTGCCCGCTTTGACCTGGCCTATCTGGACATCGATAACTTGTTGATTTTTGTCGAAATTAAACAACGCTTCATCTTCCATCAAATCCGCTAATAAGCCCGTCTTTGCTTAAGAATAAATATCCTGTGAACCTTCAGGATATAAGCGAAGATACCCGGACTCAGTATGCAAAAACTCCCTGCAGCTATTACCTGGCTGGCTTGCGAAGAGAATCCCCCCGAAAATCCCACCCACCACCGGTTTAACTATTTGACCAGTAATACCTAATATCATATTCTTCCCCTGCCTATTTGTAATAATTGTATCGTCCAGGCAAAATAGGTCAAATAGAATTATCGGTTAATCTGGTCTTTTTTACGGTCAATTTCAAAGGGCAGACCTCGATTGTTAAGCCCAACATGCGGCGAAATGATACAAAAAGGTAGGAATGGCCTTTTCGTCTCTCGCATCTCGATTAAGCGGCGAGCCTCCGGATTCTCAAAGCCGATCACCACATCCCCCAATTTCAGAACCAGGACATTTCAGGAATTTTATTGACAGTGCCCTGCAAAAACATATAATTGGATTGTTGTAAATAGGCTTACCGGAGGATGAAATGACAGAAAAATGCCTTTCTATTAGAACAATTCCGCAAAACATTATCCAGTGGTATCACTGCGCGCAATGCGCATTAAAAATATTAAACTTTCTTGAAAGGCTGGAACAATGAAAAGGACAGAAAAGTTAGCA
This sequence comes from Planctomycetota bacterium, assembly GCA_019456145.1. Taxonomy (GTDB): domain Bacteria; phylum Planctomycetota; class Phycisphaerae; order Sedimentisphaerales; family Anaerobacaceae; genus CS2-K091. The sequence goes on along the minus strand of VRUL01000031.1, from coordinate 18,761 downwards.
ATTTTGGTCATGGCCCTGGGCCTGATAAGCTACGGGGGACAGGCTGGCAAGACTATCAAGCCAATACGACTGCATCCGGAGAACGGCCACTATTTTCTGTGGCGTGGTAAGCCCACTGTCTTGATAACCTCCGGTGAGCATTACGGAGCAGTCCTTAACCGGACTTTCGATTACAGGACGTACCTCAAGACGCTTACCTCGCATGGATTTAACCTGACGCGTACATTCAGCGGCGCATACTGCGAACCGGTCGGCGCTTTTAAGATTAAGAACAACACGCTGGCCCCCGCGAAAGGTTATCTGATATGCCCTTGGGCCCGGAGCAATACACCAGGCTATGCCAATGGCGGTAATAAGTTTGACCTGAAAAAGTGGGACCGGGCGTACTTCAAACGCCTCCGCGACTTCGTTGCCGAGGCAAGCAAACGCAACGTTGTGGTCGAATTAGTACTTTTTTGTCCATTTTATGAAGACGGTATGTGGAAACTGAGTCCTATGAACACCGCCAATAACGTGAACGGCATAGGCAACATGAAACGCACCGAGGTTTATACACTCCGAGATAAAAAGCTATTGGCTGTGCAGGCCGCATTGGCATACAAAATCGTCAAGGAGCTAAAGGAATTCGACAACGTCTATTATGAAATCTGCAACGAGCCATACTTCGGCGGTGTGACGCTGGAGTGGCAAGCCTATATCGCCAAGACAATTACCAAGGCAGAAGCGAACTTCAAAGCAAAACATCTGATCGCCCAGAATATCGCGAATAAGTCCAGGAAAATAACCAAGCCAAATCCTCTGGTGTCGATTTTCAACTTCCACTACGCCAAACCACCCACAGCCGTAAAGGAGAATTATGGCTTGAACAAAGTCATCGGGGACGATGAGACAGGCTTTGCCGGCAGCGAGCCCAAAGCATACCGGCTCGAAGGGTGGGATTTCATCATTGCCGGCGGCGCAGTGTATAATAATCTGGATTACTCTTTCACAGTCGGTTCTGAAGACGGCACGGCGAGTATCAATGCCCCAGGCGGCGGAGGGCCAAAGTTTCGAAAGCAGTTGGAGATTCTCAAGGATTTCATTAATAGCTTCGACTTCATCCGCATGAAGCCGGACAATTCAATCATCAAAGCCGGAATACCCAACAAAGCAACCGCCCGCGCCCTTGTCCAGCCGGGCCAAAGCTACGCCATTTACATTAACGGCGGCAACCAGTCAGAGTTGGTATTGGCGCTGTCCAGGGGAGCGTATAAGGCAGAATGGGTAAACACTAAAACGGGAAAAGTTGATAAAAAGGAAGAATTTCGGCACCCCGGCGGCAATCGAACGCTGCTTTCGCCCAAGTACACAGATGATATCGCTCTGCGGATTAAGCACGTGTCGAAATCCTCAAGATAGGCATCGGATGTGAAGAGCAAGTGACTGCTACCCTCAAACAGGTCGATTCCGCGTTTTAGAAGTATAAAATCGGCTCCGGAAAGGTGTTTCATCAAAATCATTGATATTATTGATATTGCTGCATTAACTGTGTATATTATCGTTGGCGGGGGATGGATTGACAAGGCCGCCGACTAATAAGTGTGGTCTTAGGCTTGCGATGTGCTTTTAGATATGCAGAGAAACGATGACATTTTGAGCTTGCTCAAAGAAAAGAGTGACCAGGCCGCACGGGCAGCCCTGCGAGGGGTAATATTGCAGCCGGGTGCTATTGGCGATTGTATATTAACCCTGCCATTAGCTGAATTTATGAAAGATTCTCTACAACTGGGTGGAATTGATATCCTCGGGCACACTGAATATATTGGCATTTTGCCGGGTAGAACGTGCGTTGACAGCATTCGCTCTATAGATACAATGGATTTACATCGTTTGTTTGTTGAAACGAGCGTCTTTGACCTTCCGGACGGCGACTCTTTGATAAGCGCTTTTGCCGACTATGCCTGGATTGTGACATTTCTGGGCGAGCCGAACAGCAACTTTGAACAGAACCTGATTTTCACCGCCAATTGCAGCCACAGCGCAGAAGTTATAACATTATCGATGAAGCCGCCGGGAGACTACTCTGCCCATTTGACCGACTTTTACACGCAGCAATTCGTCGACCAGAGTGGTCTGCCTTTGCAGGCTCGACAACTCCAGCCCTGTACTTGTTTAATAAAAGCAACCGAAGCAGACATAAACAAGGGTAGAGAACTCTTGAAAGAAATATACGTTGACTCTTGCGAAAAACTGGTAGTTATTCAGCCGGGCAGCGGCGGATTGCACAAATGCTGGCATCTGGATAATTTCCTGGCTGTAGCCAAAGAGCTTCGTTCACAAAGTGTCGAAGTAGTATTTTTGCTGGGGCCTGCTGAGATCGAGAGGTTCAGCAATGCGATGATTAAGGATATAAGCAGTGTTGCAAGATCCCTGACGGATTTGTCTTTAACGCAGGTTATGTGCGTTTTGAGCTGTTCGGATGGTTTCATCGGCAATGACAGCGGGATTACACATCTGGCTGCGGGAATGGGTGTCATGACGTTAGTTGTTTTTGGCCCGACCAATCCTGCTGTCTATAAACCTATTGGGCCGACTGTAACAGTGATTGCAAGCGATAGAACGGATTTTGCCGACAAGCCCTCCGCGGCACTACAGCAGAAGGTTCTGGATGTTTTGACGGCGTGATATCTATCGCCGGTTTTAAGTTATGGCAGTTTTATAGATTCCCCCGACGCAAAAAGTGTGCTTGTGGCCACTCGATAATGGCAAAAACGGTTGATTTGCTTTAGTAAGGATTGAATAGTTGACCACTTCAGCTTTTATGCTATAATGCTTTTTTCTGGGGTATTTACGAACCCAAAAACAAAATGCAGCATAATTTCAAGATTTTTTAATTTTAACCTTTTAATTTTGTTCAGGATCTTTTATGCAAGAAAAAACTTTGGCTGAATTAGCTGAATATGTAGGTGGGCGGGTTTGCGGCGATCCCGACATCGCAATTAAGTCTGCATCAACCCTTGGCCGTGCAGGTGAAGGCGACATTAGCTTTCTGGCAAACATCAAATACGAAAAGCAACTGCGGACAACCAAGGCAAGCGCCGTAATTGTCGGCAAAGAGACTGCCAGTACGCCCGTGCCTCTTTTGGTAGCCGAGGATCCTTACTATGCGTTTATGCAGATTATGGTGCTGCTGCACGGCCATCGAAAACACAAAAAAGTAGGCATAAGCCCGCAGTCTTCAATTTCGGATACTGCCAAGGTCGGTGCAGACTGTCATATCCATGATTTTGTGACGATTGACGATGATGCAAAAATCGGGGACGGCTGCATATTTTATCCCGGTGTCTACATTGGGCAGGGAGTGCAAATTGGTAACGACAACATAATATACCCCAATGTTACCATTTATGATGGGTGCCAAATAGGTAATCGTGCTATTATAAACGCCAACTCGACAATTGGTGAAGACGGCTTCGGCTATGCCAGCCACAAGGGTATGCATCATAAGATACCTCAGACCGGCACTGTGATTATCGAAGACGATGTTGAAATCGGTGCCTGCTGTGGAGTCGAACGAGGCACACTCGGCGATACTGTTATAGGTCAGGGCAGCAAGCTGGGAGACCTGGTTACAGTAGGACACGGCACAAAAATCGGTGCACATAGTTTGCTTGTAGCCCAAGTAGGTATTGCGGGCTCCACGACGCTTGGACATCACTGCGTAGTCGGGGGCCAAGTCGGCATTGTCGGGCATATCAATATAGGAAACAACGTTACAATTGCAGCCCAGGCTGGTGTTATTAATAACATTTCAGATGGTAAAGTGGTGCTGGGTGCACCTGCTATCGAGGTAAACCAGGGCAAGCGAGCGTACAGCATGATAGAGTATCTGCCTGAGATGCGGCAAAGTATACGCAGGCTCGAAAATCAGATTGAACAAATTATCTCAGCAATCGAAGAACCTCAAGAGCCGGCCGAGCAGGATGTTGAATCGTGACCTGTGCCCCGGGCTCGAAATACCAGGGACGTGTTATTAGAGACAAATATCAAATGCCGAACAAAGAATATCGATTTCCAAACAGGATGTTTCCTTGAATGAGATACAAGACACGAGTCACAAGGCGCCAGATGTACTTGGCTTGATTGCAGGTGATGGGAGGTTACCCTTCCTTGTCGCTGCCGGCGCCAAACAGGCAGGGTTAAGAGTAGTTTGTGTCGGTATAGCAGGCAACGGGGGTCGCAGTCTGGCCGACGAAGTCGATGTGTTTTACAGAGTTGCGGTTGCCCGACCGGGGGCTTGGATACGGAAGCTAAGAAAGCACAGTGTACGTCAAACGATTTTAGTTGGGCAGGTTGCCAAATCGCAACTATTTACGTCCTGGCGAATTCTGCGGTATCTGCCCGATTGGCGGGCATTTAGGATATATTACTGGCGTCTGCACGGCAAAAACAAACTAACGGATTCGCTTTTGTGTGCCATTGCCGACGAGCTGGCGACTGGGGGGATAGTATTGGAGAACTCAACTATGTACTGCAAGGAACATATGGCTACAGAAGGTGTGATGACCAAAGCACAACTGCGCCCATCGGTCGATGGTGACATTGAGTTCGGCTGGCCGATAGTAAAAAAACTCGGCGAGTTGGACATAGGCCAGGCAATCGCAGTGAAAGAAAAAGAGGTACTCGCAGTCGAGGCAATAGAAGGAACGGCCGAGATGATTAAACGGGCCGGACAGTTTTGTAAATCGGGGGGCTGGACCCTTATCAAAAGCTCGAAACCGGGGCAGGATATGCGATTCGATGTGCCGTGTGTAGGAACTGATACTATTAGAAGTTTATCTGAAAACGGCGGCAAATGCCTGGTTGTAGAGGCTGGCAAAACGATAATTATCGACAAACCCGACACAATAAAGCTCGCCGATAAATTGGGCATCACTATTCTGGGGCGCTAACATTTTGGGCAGTGGTTTTGACAAAATACGACGGCATAACTGTACGTTATTTATCAACAAAATTTTTCGCAATGACAACCTTGAACAGGCTTTATCAGCCGGCGAAAAAACGCTGCGCGAACGCTACCAATTGACACCTGTCCGCTCCTCACATTATTCCCGTGTATATAAATTCAGCGCCAGTTTTAACGGCAGGGAGAGATGGATTTATTTTAAGCAATATCTTTACAGGTCAACCTGGGATTTTATTAAACATCTTGTGCGCCCCAGCCGTGCCAAGCGGGCTTTCGAGGCGACACTGATGTTGGAAAAAAATGGATTTGAAGCCCCCGTTATTGTGGCAATGGGCGAACACAAATCCAGCTTTCTTGACAGGGGAAATTTTTTAGTAACTTTCGAGGCCGAGGGCACAAAGCAAATTAATCAACTTATTCCTGAGAGCCTGGAAAACCTCACCAGGGAGCAATCACAAGACAAACGTGAGATGATACGAGCATTCGGGCAAACCGTAGGTAGAATGCACGCTGCGGATATTTTTCACGGTGATTTGCGATTGGGCAATGTGTTGGTAAGGTGGGGGAAAAACGACTGGCATTTATTTTTCATCGATAATGAACGGACAAGAAAATTCCGGAGATTACCAGCGCGGCTTCGGCTGAAAAACCTCGTGCAAGCGAATATCCTGATTTCAGACTGCGTTACTAAAACCGACCGGATGAGATTTTTCAAGGCTTATCTCAGCATAAATCCCTGTGTACAGTGTTGTTATAAGGATTGGGCACAAAGAGTAGTCGCAAAAACAAATCAACGGTTTCGTGATAAAGGCTGGCTTTAAAATAAGCTTTCCGCATCGACAAAAGAACCAAAACGAGTACTTTTTAAGACATTAGGGCATGTAGTGTATTTATCCGGGAACAAGAACAAATAATATTCGTGACTTCAGATGCCGAGCCGTTCACCGTGTAAAAAAATAGCATTTCCCCAGAGAATCAATCCATTGGGATGATATTTAGGTTTAAACATATCGTATAATACAAATCCATATTCACGAAGAAACAAATCAATCTCACTATAAATCGCACCTTCCGTGTACACAGGATTGAAGCATATTTCTGTATACACAATTAGTGTTGAACTCTGAAGGAGGCGAACAGCACCACGAAGTGCTCTAAGTTCGGCGGCCTGGATGTCAAATTTCATCAACTGGATAGAGGGGTCGCCATTACGTTTTGCCCATTCATCAATTGTAACAATTTCGACTTTTTCCATACTTTTTACAGATGAACCCTGGCGGTCTATTTCTTTGAGGCGACTTCCCGGAGCAAAAAGGGATGTGCTTCCCGGAGATTCAGTCACATGAAGATCAGCATGACCCTCATGGTCAGATAATGCCAGAAACTGGGGGAGAAATCTCGGTTCTTCTTTTGCGAACCGCTGAAGTGTTTCGGTATAAAGACAGTTAGGCTCAAAAGCATAGATATGTGCAGACGGAAACTCTCGGAGCAGCCTTTTTGAAATACGGCCATCGCTGGCGCCTGCATCAATAATTCCTGTTACCTCGCAGCCCTTCAAGAGCTGCGCCATGACTCCATAAGGATCGTTTAGAGACACCAGGTTTTGATTTTTCCCAAGAAGTTTTCTTTTAACAAACGAACTCAAGCGATTTGCCATATTTTCTCTTTCCTAAAATACCGTTATCAAAACACTGGCGTCAAAGGCAGCATCATAATATTAGTAGAAAACTTAATTATAACCACTATATTTCGATGCCGCAACGAATGCTTACAATTGTCGATGTAACGGTTTCTAATTTGCTGATATTTTACTAATCAGACCTCCTGCAGGCATTTGCTAATCAAGCCGATGAGTTGTTTTCCTATCACGCTTACATCAAACTTTTCTGCATGTGCCCGGCCTTGCCGGCCCATTCTTTTCCTTAAACTCGGATTCTTAATCAGTTCAGTAATTCTGTCGATCCATTGACGAGTATCTGTCACAAGAAAACCAGTGGCGCCGTTTTTGACATACTCGGCGTTTGTTCCTATTGGCGAGGCAATAACAGGCAGACCTGCGGAAGAATATTCCAGGACCTTGAAGCTGCATTTACCCCTGGTAAATCGATTGTCAGGCAGCGGCGCAAGCCCAATATCGCTCGTGGCTAAATCAACTCCTCGAGTATCCTTAGACCACAAACGCTTTTCTACCGGCATGTTTCGCAAGTCAAAGAAGTCGTCACAGACTATTCTTAGCACTACGTTGTCAATACAGGAGCCTACTTCCTCAAGAGCAGGCTTTAATTCCGCCAGGTACTCCAAAGTGCTTTTGCTCCCTATCCAAACGAGACGGATTTTATTGTCACTTTTGGCTGGACAATCAAGTTTATAGTCATTAACTCTTAGACCAATGGGCAGGACCTTAACATTGCGATTGAACTTTCTGGTATGTTCGGCAAGGTAGGAATTGCCGGTGATGACCATATCGGCAAGTTTGACGGTTCTGCGAAAAGGTATGAAGTGTGACCAGCTGTTACGGCCAGGAGTTTTATCGCTATACATTATCGCGTCATCAAAATTATATATTATTTTTTTACTGTACCTGTGGAGCCATATTGCATCGAAGAAATTCAATTTTTTTTTATGGAGGAAAACACCGTCAAAATCTGTTGCTTGCTTAAACAGCTTTCGGCGTGCTAAAGGACCGGCCGGTAGTTTGGCAACCTCACAATTTATGCCATTATCACGAAAAAAATCCAGGTAAGTCCCAATTCGCTGCCTGAAGCTCGCCCGACGCAGGTTATTTGTAATTATAAGTAACTTCATTTACACAGGAAGAATCATTTGACAGCTTCTAAATTTAAACTAATCATGCATTCTTTGCCGTTCACCTTCATTTTACGAGAGGCCCTGTCTTTAAAATTATGATACTGGCAATTATCAGGGTCCCACGAAACGACCTTTTGAAATCCAACTTCTTTGAGCAATTCCGACAACCGCTTATTATTAAAGACCGAATAGTGAATATTGTACCGGTGATCCTGGCCCCCCATCAATTGATGGGAAATCGCATTTATGTCCTTACCTGAAACATTATAGACTTCTATTAATTTATCAAGATCAGGAACAGAAAGCCTTAAGATGCCGCCTTCTTTGAGCACTCTTTTCATTTCTAACAGAACTTCCTTAAGGTCATTTCTTATTATGTGTTCTAATATGTGGCACATTTATACCAAATCAACAGTTCCGGTGCTGAATTCCGGAAGAGAAGTGATATCGTCCGTGACGATGTGAACATGTGCTAATGGTCGAGCGTCAACGTTTATAAATTCAGGACTATTCGTTTTCCCACAGCCGATATGTACCAAAACCTTACCATCACTATTTTTCGGAATGGCTGGTTTTACCAGCGATCTCTTAAAATACGAAAGTTTTATCTTTAATTTTCTTCGCAATTTTTGCAGCTTTTTTCGCACTTGTATCAATCCCTAATCAGGAAAAGAAGTCATCCTGCCGATGTAATTATAGCACAAAATCTTCGAGTGAATCCCAATGTGCCGTCTAAAACTCAATCGGCGGGGATTATTTGTCAGGACGAGTAAATTCATTGTTCAAGCCTATTATTGTGTATCCTGATAATATCGCACATTTGATGAAGCCTTGGCAAACTAATAGTCTACGGTTTTGTGGCAAAAACCCAAAGTTCCGGCCCCCAACATCGCAATCGTGCTGATATTTTATACCAATATTTTCGCTTTCGGTAGGTATATTCATTGCGGCGGAAACTTTGGGTGACTGTCAAACCAGCGGTTGTAACCAAATGAGTAAGTTCATTATCATCACGAAATTGGTGCGAATGTACTGACTTTTGTAGATTGAGGTCTTTGCTTTCCTTGGGTACTATCGCAAACAAAGTCCCGCCTGGCTTTAGGATTTTGGTTATATTCTTAAGGGCCTCCAGCGGGTCGTCGAGATGTTCAAGGCAATGCCTAGTGTAAATTAAATCGAAGGCGTTTTCCTCTAAAGCAAGATAGCGAATATCTCCCTGGATGACATTGCGTCCCTTTTTTTGAGCATACTCAACGACTTTATGAATCAGCTCAATGCCACAGGTGTTGGAAAATCTTTTCTTCGGCGGAAAAAGGGTAAAACCATCAGTACAACCTCTTTTTAAATACTTAAGAGACCAGCCATCTCCGCATCCAACGTCCAGGATTCTAATATCAGGCGCAAAATTCGGGGCAGCTCTTTCAATAGGCAGATTAGTATGGTTCAGTTTTCCTCCTAACATACAAAATCGAAGTGCCTCTGAAATGAATCTTCTTACAAGTAGATTATGATCATAGGGCTTTGAACGACGCGCCTGATGAGCGTAAAACTCTTCGTCAGAATCATACGTTACTCTTTTGCCTTTTATCACTTTCATAATAATCCGTTAGCTCGGTCTCGTATATGTTTTCAAGTTTTCTTATGACGACATCATGAGAGTAATGACTGTAAATTCTTTGTTTTGCATTATCAATAAGCTTTTGCTGCTTTTTGGGGGTCATTTTTGCAAGCTTTGTCATTGCCTGCGCAAGGGCTTCTGAATCTCTTGATTCAACGACATAACCAATATCATTATTACATATTACCTCGGGCGTCCCTCCAATCTTTGTGCCGACACACGGAACACCGGCAGCCATAGCTTCCAGGATAACCCTCGGCATACCCTCAGAACCAATCGAAGGCAAAACAAAAACGTCTATCGCTTTGTATATTTTTTCAATATCGTCTCTGCGGCCCAGAAAGTGAATGGAATCAAATACACCCATTTTTGCGGCATCTTTTTCCAAATCCTGACGTAAAGGACCTTCCCCTACGAATATCAAATTGGCCGAGGGTATCATTTGTTTTGCTTTTACGAACGCTTTAATAAGATAAATCTGTCCTTTATTGCGAGATAGTCTGCCGACCGTACCGAAGACAAACGCATCTGAGGAAAATCCCAGCATCCCCTTGGCATCCTCTTTCGATGTTGATACATCAGCAAAACGCTTATAGTCAATGGAATTCTCCAGGACAGAGATTTTTTCAGTCGATACGGACCAATTACTTCGCAAGACATCTTCCTTGACGCTCTTTGCAACGGCGATGATTCTGGTGAACTTTCTAAATAACAGGAAATTTGCGAGCCTCCTTTTGAAATTTCTGGTTCTGCTTAATCCGTGTACGTGTGACAAAACCACAGGAGTTTTCGTGAACGTTGCCGCATTAGCACCATAGGAGCTGCACTTGTGGGCATGACAATGAAGTATTTCGATATTACGCTCTTTAAGAATTCTAATCAGCCTATACAAAATTGACAAACGAAATCCCCTGATCCTCTCCATATTTGACAAATAGAAAACATCATAACCTGCTTCTTCTATAAAGTTGGTTTCAACGCCATATCCGGTTAGATAAATAAATATTGCGTTAAAACGTTCCTTATCCAGGCCCAGAACAAGGTCGTTTACAGAAGTAACTCCACCATCATAGTGTGACCACAACAAAGCTAAGTTAATCTTGTCCTTTTTCAAAACAAATCTCCACAGATATCTTTCAAATCATCTGTCTGAGCCACGTTAGTCATCAAGAGAATCGTCAGCGAGCAAGCTTCAAATTACTCCAGATAAGATTACTGTCTCACTGGCATTTGGCGTCGAAAGATTGCCAGGATTAACGAAAGTTATCAATTGGGCTGGCACGCTGTTTTCTTCTCAAGTTTTCGAGGCGGTTTCTTTGTCTCCTGAATCCTCGTACACCAATAGCGGTCATATTCTTCAACAGCGTTGATAACATGTGCCAAATCCTCTTCTGTCACCCACCATCCTACCGGGATGGAAACCTGCTCAGAGGTAAATTCATCGACGCCCGGCAGGTCCGTCATGAAATCTTTGAACATTCTGTGGGAGTCATTTCTCGCATGGACCTGGGAGACAGTCACACTTGCCTCTTTCATATGCTCCATGAATTTTTGACGGTTTTTGACTCTTACAGTATAAAGCCAATAAACGCTGGTACGTTCATCTTCGTATCTGAGAGGCCGTACAGCCTTGAGGTTCTTAAAAGCTTCGTTATACCGTGCGGCGTGAGCCTGATGTTTTTCGATATTTTCAGCTACGTACTTGAGTTGCTCAAGTCCAATTACCGCCGTCATGTCGTTCATGTGGAACTTGTAGCCATATTCGACTATGTCCGCTTCACAACGCAGGTCCTTTCGTTTGGACGTACGGTCGATGCCGTACCATCTGAGCAATCTGCCCCGTTCACAATCAGCGTTGGATTTACAAACCAGGGCACCACCATCGACAGTTGTCATCTGCTTGATCGCCTGAAAAGAAAAACAAGCGAAGTCAGAGTGAGAACCAATTGGTTTGCCATGATAGGTTGAACTAAAAGCGTGACAAGCATCTTCAATCAGCTTTATCCCGTGCTCAGCGGCGATAGCGTTCAATTCATCGAGGTCACAGGGGTAGCCGCCCCAGTGAACACACATGATGGCCTTTGTTTTAGGTGTGATTTTTCTGGCGACATCTTCCGGGTCGATATTTCCCGTCCAGGGGTTAATGTCAGCCCATACAATCTTTGCTCCCATAGCCATGATCGGCTCGTTTGTTGCAGTGCAGGTCATAGCGGTTGAGATAACTTCATCACCGTGTCCCACATTTGCCAGTCGAAGCGCTAATTGCAGTGAAGCGGTCCCGTTATTCAATGCCAGGATGTTATCGTTGTTGAACCACGGCGCGAGCTGCCGTTCAAACTCAGCAACCCTCGGCCCTTCACCTACATAGCCGCTCAGCAGAACCTTACGCAAAGGCTCCATAACGCTTTCGGGCATAAAGACCTTGAACAGGGGAATATCCTTTCCATGGCCGGATAGTAACTTTTTTACCGATTCGTCAATACTCTCCATAGATTCAGCAATACTTTGCATACTAACAACCTCCTTGTCTGACCAAACATGCTCAATGAGTTCTTAACTATCCAGTGACTCGTCCTTGAGTATGTCCTTAATTATCTCCAGAGACAGAACTTTGTCAATAATTCGATTACATTTTTTTATAGACTTTTTTCGGAGAGCAAATTCCTGCGGATTGACCACCTGAGTAGCATGAGCAAGATGTATAACGTATTGGCGCATTATCGAGGGCGGCAGCTCCACTGTCTTGTAACCATTATCAACCAGTTCAAAGTAAAGCTTTTGGCCTGCGGTCAGGCCTTTTTCTCTATCCATCAGAAAGGAGAGCTGCATCCGGCGTAAGATGTCCGTTCGATAAATACAACATATTGTGCGATTGTGATAGCGGAACCTGCGCATGGCTTGCCGGTCCCGAAGGATTTTGCGTTTTAAGGCTTTGAAATCAGTTGCTTTTTTGAATAGAACGCGCCATCTCGGTGTCAATTCGATTTTGTCCGAACCAACACAACTGACACTTCCATCGTCGCCGAAGTAGCCAATCAGCTCGGTAAGCCAGTTGTCTTTCTTAACAAAGGTATCGGAGTGCATCACGATGTAAAATTCGGTATTGCATTTTTCCAGGCCAATATCCTGTGCCAAACCTTCTGCGTAGCTGCCTGTTAGTTCATCTCCACCCTGTTGCTCAATCAAACGAATCCAGCTCAGGCCTTTTAGATAGTCCAGAGATTCATCCCGCGAGTCGTTGTCAACAACAATAACCTCGTACGGATATTTAGTGAAATTGCGAATGCTGCGCAAGCAAAGCCTGGTGAAGTCTAATGTTTTATAATTCGGTATGCATATTGTTGCCCTACCTTTGACAAGCTCTGACATCGATTGAATTTCCTTGTTGTTTGCTTATCGATTTCCGTACATCGACTCATAATACTTCTGGTACTCACCGGAGACAATGTTGGCAAGCCATTCTTGATTTTGTACATACCAGTCTATGGTTTTTTCCATACCCTCCTCAAAGCTAACCGATGGGCGCCAGTTAAGCTCGTTGATTATCCTTCCTGCATCGATGGCATATCTCCTGTCGTGTCCCGGCCTGTCCGTAACATGCCTAATCAGAGATTTTGGTTTGTCCAGTCGCTTTAGTATCAGGTCAATGACATCCAGATTTGCTTTTTCGTTACAGCCGCCTATGTTATAAGTTTCGCCGGGCGGTGCTTTCTGCAACACCTGCCATAAAGCTGTGCAATGGTCATATACATACAGCCAATCCCGCACGTACAAGCCGTCACCATAAACAGGTAATTCTTTATCATTGAGGGCATTGTTAATCATCAGCGGGATCAATTTCTCCGGGAACTGGTATGGCCCATAGTTGTTTGAACATCTGGTGATATTGTATTTTACGCCCCAGGTATGGCCGAATGCCGCCACTAATTGGTCTGCGGCGGCTTTGCTGGCTGAATACGGCGAATTGGGACTTAGCGGGGTATCTTCGCTGAACTTGCCCTGCGAACCGAGCGAACCGTACACCTCATCGGTCGAAATTTGAATGAACCGTCCCAACTTTTTATCGCGGGCCACTTCCAGCAATGTTGATGTGCCGGTGATATTGGTTTCGATAAAAATCTTCGGCTCAGCTATTGAACGGTCCACGTGGCTCTCGGCAGCAAAATTAATAATCGTATCTATCTGGTACTCGTCAACGATTTTTACGATTAGGGGTCCATCACAAATATCGCCTTTGATAAATTTGTGGTTGGGATGGTCCAGAAAGCCTGTGAGATTATCAAGATTGCCGGCGTAGGTCAGCTTATCGAGATTGACGATGAAATAATCCGGATGCTCAGAAAGTACCATCCGAACGAAATTGCTTCCTATAAATCCTGCACCACCTGTAACGAGAAGCCTGTTCATAACTGCCTCAAAAAACGTTCTAACGGGTCCTGCCAAGGCTTGATTTGCTCATCAAGCAAATTCTTGATTTTGCTGCAATCGAAACGGCTATTTAAGGGCCTTGCAGCGTCACTGACGAAATCACTGGTTTTGCAAGGCACCAGATTAACATCTATCGAGAGCTTGTCAAATATAAACTCTGCCATTTGGTAACGGCTTACATAACCGGCACTTGCAAAATGATAAATGCTCTCCGGCTTCTTTTGCAGCAATCTACAAATTACTTTGGCGACTTCGGTTGTGGCTGTTGGTGAACCTACCTGGTCGTCTACAACCTTCAATGTTTTGTCAGTTTTTGCCCGACGGATTATTTTGGTTACGAAGTTGTTACCAGCAAAGCCGTAAGTCCACTCAAGGCGGATTATACAATGCCTGCAGCCGCTTTCGCCAAGCAACTGCTCCCCTGCCAACTTGGTTTTGCCATATTCGTTAATAGGATTAGGAGCATCGGTCTCGACATAGGGTGTATTCAACCGACCATCAAAAATAAAATCGGTACTAATGTGCAAGACCCATTTATCCGCATCTTTTGCGATATCACCGAGCCGCCCTACCGCTGCAGCATTGACCAAATATGCCAGATCAGTTTCGCTCTCGGCGCCATCGACATTCGTATAAGCTGCGCAGTTTACGATTACCTCCGCAGCACCGACAGCTTGTTTTAGCTGTTGGGAATTGGTTATGTCAAATTCCGGTAAATCGAATACCTTAACATCAAAGCCTTGCTGTTTGCAGATACCGGCCAGGTCCGTGCCAAGCATTCCCTTGCCGCCCAAAATGGCAATCCTTGTATCATTAGCTACCATCAGAACCCCTGGAAATGCGGTAATTTGTCAGGTGGAAGGTCTTTAAGGCTGGGATAGTTTGCATCCTTGGTCGATAAGACGGGCTGCTTTATCGGCCAGTCGATATCAAGATCGGGGTCATTCCAGATGATGCCAGTTTCAGTCGCCGGATTATAGAAATCGGTGCACTTGTATGAAAAAACTGCCGTCTCACTTGTAACACAATACCCATGAGCAAAACCAGGTGGAATATACATCTGCCTGTGGTTAGAATCAGAAAGTACCTCACTGATCCACTGACCAAAAGCCGGAGAACCTAAGCAAATATCGACAGCAACATCCACAACCCGGCCTGATAAAACCTGAACCAATTTACCTTGTGATTGAGGGTATTGAAAATGTAAGCCGCGTAAAACACCTTTCCTTGAAAATGAGACATTGTCCTGCACAAAGGGAACCTGGATACCGGCGTTCTCGTAATGCTTGCTGTTCCAGGTCTCTAAAAAGAATCCTCTCTCGTCAGAGAACACATCCGGCTCCAATATGAGTACTCCCGGCAGTTTCGTTTCTTTAGCATTCATTTTATACAGATATCCCTACTAATATCCCTTCTGTCATTGCGGAGGTTCCTTTATAACCAATTCATTGGCTCTATCGAGTGATTCGAATGTCCCGGCATCCGTCCACCAGCCTTCGAGAATATCATAAGCCAACCGATCCTGTGCAATATAGGCATTGTTAACGTCAGTGATTTCAAACTCCCCACGAGCAGATGGTTTGAGCGCTCGTATAATATCAAAGACTGAGGGGTCATAAAAATATAAACCGATTATGGCATAATCCGACTTTGGTTTTTTCGGCTTTTCTTCGATACCGATGATTTTGTCACCGGATACCTGCGCAACACCGAATCGCTGAGGATTCTGCACCTGCTTGAGCAGTACCCTTGCGCCGATTTTCTGGGAGATAAACCTATCGGCATAGTCTTTCAGATTGGCTTCAAAGATATTATCACCGAGGATGACTACGACGGGCTTTCGCTGTGCGAAATTCTCAGCCAGTCCCAATGCCTGTGCAATTCCGCCTGCTTCATCCTGAACTTTGTATGTGAATCGACATCCAAACTGCTTCCCGGAGCCGAGCAGGCTAACGACATCGCCCATGTGCTCGATGCCGGTTACAATCAGTATTTCCTGGATACCAATCGAGGTCAGTTTCTCAATGGGGTAATAAATCATAGGTTTTTGCCCGATGGGCAGCAGATGTTTATTTGTGACTTTGGTCAGCGGCATAAGCCGCGATCCTGTCCCGCCGGCAAGGATAATACCTCTTAAATCCATATTCATCTCCCATGTTTGTTTAAATGGTACCAACCGGTTAAATGGTTAGATAATTACCAATTACCCGTCTATTTACTCAAAACTGCTCCAGGAATCGCA
Organism: Planctomycetota bacterium; assembly: GCA_019456145.1. Taxonomy (GTDB): domain Bacteria; phylum Planctomycetota; class Phycisphaerae; order Sedimentisphaerales; family Anaerobacaceae; genus CS2-K091. The sequence continues at coordinate 2,720 of VRUL01000031.1, read as the reverse complement.
GGTCGTTTTCAAAAAGTAGTCGAATATCAGTAATACCATACTTTCGCATAGCAAGCCGTTCTACCCCGAATCCGAATGCCCAGCCGGTATATTTTTCGTTGTCTATTCCAACAGCATCAAAAACGTTCGGGTCAACCATACCGCAGCCACCCATTTCTACCCAGTTTTCTTTTCCGCTTTTATCGGCTAACAACAAATCAACTTCGGCACTTGGCTCGGTGAAAGGGAAAAAGCTCGGTCGAAACCGCCATTTTGTGTCCGGGCCAAAAAACGCGTGGATAAACTGCTCAATGGCGGTTTTCATATCCACCATACTGACGTCCTCATCGACAACGAGCGCTTCGAGCTGATGGAACATATACATATGCGTTGCATCGACGGTGTCCGGCCTATAAACCCGCCCCGGTGCGATGATTCGAATTGGCGGTTTGGTGGTCTCCATAACGCGGATTTGAACAGGGGATGTATGGCTGCGTAACAGAGTGTTATCATCTATATAAAAACAGTCAAATGGGTCCCTTGCCGGGTGGTCGGCGTTAATATTCAGTGCTTCAAAATTGTGCCACTCGTCTTCGACTTCCGGGCCATAGGCCACAGCGAAACCCATTCTGCCAAAGATTTCGAGCAGCTCACTTAAGGTTTGCATGATAACGTGGGTTTTGCCAATGTCGACGGGTATGCCCGGCAGAGTAATGTCAATCAACTCGCCCGTTTGCTCCTGCGATTGCAGCAAAGTCTTTTTTAGCAGTTCAAATGCCGCGGCAACCTCTTTTTTGGTTTTATTTGCAAGCTGCCCGGCCCTGGGTTTTTGTTCAGGGGGAAGCTTGCCTATTTGGCTGAGCATCTGTATGATTTGGCCTTTTCGACCCAGATATTTTATGCGGTAATCTTCCAGAGCCGTCAGGTCGGTTACTTCCTCCAACTCTGCAAGCGCATCTTTACCGACTTTTTCGAATTGCTCAAGCATCTCTCGAATATCGTATGTCGTATATCGGGGTTCGATTAACAGGGCACGAGTTACGAGCTACGGGCTGGTGTTTCTGCGGCCATGGCAGTCTCAACGATAGCATCAAAATCCTTTGGGTCGGTAACAGCGATTTCGCTCATCATTTTTCGGTTCAATCCGATGTTTGCTTTTTTACAGCCGTTGATAAACTCGCTGTATCTTATGCCTCGCTGTCGGCAGGCTGCACTCAGGCGTATAATCCACAGGCCTCGGAAGTCGCGTTTTCTGCGTTTGCGGTCAACGCGAGCGTTGACGGCTGCCCGCACGACTGCTTCTTTTGCCTGGCGATAGAGGCGACCCCCGGCGCCGCGATAGCCTTTTGCCGCTTTGAGAATTCGTTTCTTTGCCTGATGTCTTGCCGCGCCTTTTCTAACTCTTGGCATTGTTACTGACCTGCTTTCCCCTTATTGTTAAAAGGGTTTCATTTATTTGTCTCTATTTGTTGAGCATTGTTTTGATTGATTTACCGAGCGCACCGGTCACGAGAGCGGAACCGCGTATGCGCCTTCGCCGTTTAGCGTTTTTGGTGCTCATAAGGTGGCTGCCGCAAGATCGCTTTCGTTTGACCTTGCCGGACGCGGTAATTTTGACTCTTTTACTCAAACCCTTATGGGTTTTCTGTTTCGGCATTTAACTAATTCCTTCAAATAACCTGTTTAAGATTAGCGGGAGATATAAAACGGGCAATCTACGCAATTTTGGGCCGGTGGTCAATACCAAAACGCCGAATTCCGAAAAAATTATGGCGGAAGCCAATATCATTGTTGAAAGAAGCATAGATGGCTTTTTTGCCTTTGAAATTGGCTTTGATCCGGCTTCGACAGAGGCTACGCCGCGATAAATTGGGTTTGTTTGGGTTCGTATTGGGTTTGCTTTGGCATTTTATTGGCTTTGATTGGGTTCGTTTGGGTTCGTTTTGGGTTCGTTTTTCCCGTGTTCACCAAGTGTCTTATTTACATAATCCTTTGTTAATACCTTATTTACGTTCATTTGACTTTTTCGGAAATTGGGTTCGTTTTGCATAAAAACAGGGCTGATTTGTAAAGCGCTCTCTACAGTTGTAAAGATGCCGAAGGCACGTAAAAATAAGGAGTAAGGAGCAAGAAGTAAGGAGTAAGGAGGGGAAAAGGGTGCCTGATAGGCAGGTAAATAGTTGATTAACCACGGATTACGCAGATTTCGCGGATTTTTAAGCCACAAAAATGCACAAAATGCACAAAGAAATAGAGTAATATAGGGAATCTCAAAAAGCTTGTGCATGAATAGAGCCCTTTCTTACTGATTATTGATATTTGACTTGGGCGACTTGCCCGATTCGTGCGGTTCTCCGCTGAACTGCCATTTCTATGGCGATTGTAATTATACCAGAGATCCCCAAAATGTTCAATGAAAATCGAGCTTTTTTAGCAAAAAATTAGCCGCGAAAAGGCACAAAGAAAAATTAGACGCGGATTCGGGCAGGCGGGGTAAACGGCTTTTTGTAGTGGACGGGTGAGGGGTGGATTGGTAAATTGTGGGCTTAAAGAACGCCCCATTAGATAACGCTTCGCTATCTCACGGGGCAGGCAGATTTTACGAGAGATGCTTTTAAATGATTATTTGACCCCTAAGGGGCAAATTAAGGATAATTGACCTTAGGTAGTGTAAAATCTTTTCTGTAAATTGGTGTTAACCACCGCATGTGGCTGGGTGGAGGCGAGCGTAGCGAGCCGGA
>VRUL01000030.1 GCA_019456145.1 Planctomycetota bacterium | reverse complement strand
CCCCCCTGTGTCGGCGGCACCACTACTTTCGCCATTGCAGCCCCATCCTTTGACAGTAGCACCGGTTATATCGGCTTTGGCGGGACTTCTGCGGCAGCTCCCATGGTCGCAGGCGCCGCCGCTCTGATTATTGAGAGAAATCCCGCTATTACTCCCGCTGCGGTCAAGAGTCTTCTAATGAGCAACGCCCAGGACTTTGGCGCGCCGGGCTGGGATGCCATCTGGGGCGCCGGTTTGATGGACTTAGGTCCCATCTTCTCGGCTCCGCCTCCCGCCTGCGACCTTGCGGTGACTTCTGTTACTTGGTCGACATCCAGCGGCACGGTGCAATGTTACCAGCCAGTGACCATTACTGTAACGGTGATGAACGTCGGTGGCACAACAGTTAATAATTTTTCGGTGGACTGGGAACGCTGGTACTTCGGGCCCAGCCAACCGGTACAACGTTTACCGATTGGAGCAGGACCGGTAGCCAACACCCTTGGTCCTCTGGCATCCGGTGCGTCACGGAGTTTCTCACGGACATGGACTCCCGGCGTTTCGGACAATCTGCCGCTGAGTAAGCATAGTTGCTTCTGGGGCATCGTCCACGCTGCCTGTGACACCAATGCCGGCAACAATGACCGTAACGTCAATGTCAACATCATAGGCGTCACTGCCAGCTACAGTTGCAGCCCCCCTGCTCCGCTTAACCTGAATGGAATCGTTGAGTTCCCGTTCCGCCTTGGCCATGACAAGTTTGGAGCACAGAACATCACTCTGTGCCTGGAGAATTCGGATACGAAAAATTGGTTCGCTGAGCTTGAGGTCGCAGGCGAAACCAGTGACACCTGCTTGGGAGCTGTTGTCGATAACCAGGAATGTGCCGTTTGGGGAATCCTGCGCGTTATGCAAAACGAACCGGACGCACCTCGTGTAAAACTAAGGGTGGTGTCCTTCGATGCGCAAGGTAACCTTCTGGGTGAGATGGACGTAGAAGTCGATTTCACTGACAGCGACAATGACGGCGTTCCCGACGTCGATGACAACTGCAAGGACAAGCGCAATCCGGGGCAGGAAGATGTCGACGAAGACCGCTTCGGAGATGCCTGTGATAACTGTCCCAAGAAGTTTAATCCTGACCAGAAAGACAGCAACGGCAACGGGATCGGCGATGTCTGTGATCCGCTGTGCAATTTGCGGGGCGACACTGACGGTGACTGCGATGTTGACGGCAATGACCTTGGGTGGTTAGCCGGAGAGTGGTTAGAAGGAGTGTTTTAAGCTCAGGCAGACCAAGACTCATCTGGTTAGAGCCTCGGCTGCTAATCCGGCGACAGCAGCGATTTGTCTGCTGAGCCCTGGCACTGTGAGTTTACTGCAAAGACAGTGTACCTAATATTAGGCCGGTGCTAACAGGTTGGTTTAGTTACGAAATGGGCAAGTCTTTAGACTTGCCCATTTTTTTATTCACACCTGTTAATGAAAATTAATCCGGATGTTCGGCATTGCAGAAAGGTTTTTTATGAGCCATTCGGACAATGCATTATTGACGGTTGAGCTACCAAACAATAATCAGCCACACCCAGTAACTAAAATTAATCCGGGTGTTCGGCATTGCACAAAACGTTTTTGTGGGTCATTTGGACAATGCATTATTGGCAGTTGAGCTACTAAATAACAATCAGCTATTCATTGGGCTTATCGGTCATGCGCACCTTGTCATCCTCTATCAGCTTGCCGGTCGTCTTGTCCCATTTTCGCGTGCGATAGCCCAGACGGTGCTCTCCGTGGCAATTAGTGCAGATTACTTCTTTAGATTCAATTTTTGACAGAACTTCTTTGTGCACTGCGATATCAATCTTTTCCATAGTGTGACAGTGCATGCAGAATGCCCCGATCTTCGCCGCAGGATACATAATATCAGGCGGTGTAATGTTATCTTCGTCACCACAATGGGCATCGGAGGCACCATGGCAGTGCTCGCAACTGATGTTGGCCCGTGCGTGTGTAACGGCCAGGACCTCGTCCTCGTAGTTTATATGACAAACGTGACAACGGCTGTTATCAGCTACAGGCCCGGCCGGCTCATCCTCAAGCAACAGCGGCGGATCCTCAAGCAATAGAGGTTTTTCTTCGAGCAGCAGCGGCTGCTCCTGTTTCTCCTTGACTTGCTGATCACAGGCCACTATCGCAACAACTATCGCTGCCAACACGAATATCGACAAACAATTCCTAAACTTACTCACAAAAATCCCTTTCATATAGAGTTTGTCCGGTCTGTATTGGCCTTACTATTATCTTTAAAGCTTCTCGGCTTTCGCTTGTTATTATACGTATTCCCAGTTCTTGAGCCACTGGTAGTTTGCCGGCAGGTTGGCCCAGGCCTGTTCCATGCTCTCCTTAAGCTCTTGTGCCTCAGCGACATCCAGTTTTCGGCGCTCCTTTACAGCTTTGGCCATATTGTCCACCTGGTGCGGGCTTATGAGGCCAGGTATCGGTGCTGTGAGAGCTTCGTTGCATAGAATGTACCGGATTGCGAGCCTCGCCCGCCGGTCGTCTTCCTGGGCATGAGGATCGCCCGGAGCGCTGCTGCCCTTAAATAGCGAGTTGCTGGCAAAAGGCTTGATGCCGAGTGCACCTATATCCAATTTCTTAAGTGCAGGAAAAAGGCTGTCTTTGGGTGCAATCTTGCTCTTGGCCGTGTAAGGGAAGAGGACCACTTCAATCTGAGGGAAGTATTCAATCATGAACTTAATCCAACGCCGGTCGTGCGATGAGAAACCTATGAAACGGGCCTTACCCTGCTTTTTCGCTTTTTCAAGCGCTTCGACCATCTCGCAGGATGTATTGAACGAGTGCCTGCCGCCCGGTTCGTGACAGGTGATGCGCCACAAATCAGTGTACTCCTGTTTCGAATCCTTCAGCAGCTCGTCGAGGCTTCCCAGGAGCTTCTTCGCAGTACGATATTTATCGTTGCGTGTCTCCTTGGCACCGTGAGAGAGAGCCATAAACATCTTGTCGCGTCGCCCTTTCAGGGCTTTGCTGTACGCCCTGACCTCGTTGTCCCAGCAGGCGTCGATATAGTTGATGCCAACTTCCATACATCGGGTGACGACATCGCGGCGATTTTTGGCGAAGTCCTGATTCATTACGTTGACGCGTTTCCAGTGCCCGCCAAGGCACACGGCTGAGACCCAAAGCCCGGTCTTACCCAGACGGCGATACTCCATATCGGGATTATAGCTGGGCGTCTTCCTTGCGGCCGACTCAGCATGGGCATTCCCGGCTCTTATAGTACCGAGGCCGACTGCCAGACCCGCTGCGGCCACAGCGCTATCACGCATAAATTTTCGTCTGTTAACTTGTTTATTTTCCATCATTTATCTCCTTTTCAACAAATGCAGTTTCGTATCTTAAAAAATTGGCGATACCAGATTCAGCAGGCATCGAGAGACAGATAGAATAAGAGAATTCCGGACAAATGTCAACGCTATTATTAGTAAACGACGTTTCATAGGACAAAATACGAGCGAGACAAACTACGCCGTGATAAATTGGGTTCGTTTTGGGTTCGTTTTGACCAAGTGTCCAATCGCATTTATTTTCATAATCCTTTGTTAATACTTTATATACGTTCATTTGGGCTTTCGGCAAATTGGGTTCGTTTTGCATATAAACAGGGCTGATTTGTAAAGGCTTCTCTACAAATGTAGAGGAGAATTTAAAGTTTAAAGTGGAAAATGCAAAACTGCGGAGGCCCTTCGGGCAGACTTTTATTTTTAGGTGGCGAAATAAGTGTTTATTAGTCATAAATACACCTTTTTGATTGATTATTGACGATTTTCCATTGATTATTGAGTATTCACTAACGATTACTTTTGGCGTGTATCTGCTGATACTAAGACTTGCGGTTCTCCGCTAAATACCTGCCGTTTTTATGGCGATTATAATTATACCAAACTCCCCCATAATGTTCAATAATAATCATACTTTTTTACAAAAAAAGAGTTTTTTTTGGGCCACCAATTTTACATTCTAAAATGCCCTTCCTGCGCCGCTATTGCTCTTGCATCCACTTTTCTGAGGCTCAGTTGTCAAAAGCCTCTCAGCCAATTATCAACAAAAATTCTAAGGTCATTTTTCTCGACTGTTCCTAACAGGTCAAGGTCTGTACCATCGCAATCATTAGATGCACCGCAGTTTTCCCCGGCCCAGTGACCTGCAAAAAACGAATAATCGAAGAAATTTACACCATCGGGACATACAAAATCGCCGGGCGGTATCTGCCATACAAATTTCGGATAATTCGTCCCCTCGCAGATGTCCCATATATCATTTGGCCCGTTAACTATCTCGCCCACGAAATCCCATCCGGCGTCTGTAAAAGTGCTCTTAGTTTGCATTTCAACTGTTGTTTTTCCTACTCCGCCAGCGCTATAGGCCTGCCCGCTGGTATTGACATCCCAGAATGAATCTGTAACATTACCGCTATTGTATGCCACCAGTCCGCCGAAATTGTCGCCCGAAACACTACCGGCGGAATAGCAGTTGGAGATTGTTCCATAATTGATTCCCACCAATCCGCCGCAAAGCCGGCCCGTAACGCTACACGTTGAGAAACAGCGACTGATTGTTCCGCGTTCATTCAATCCCACCATCCCACCCACATACCACCAGAATCCTGAAACACTGCCATCTATTGAGCAACCAATAACCGTTCCATCGAATAATAATAGTCCAATGAGGGAACCAGTATCACCGTAATATATATAGTTATAGCCACTGTCGTGATACACATCGATATCAACATCTCTGAGGCCAAGATTTTTTATCTGTGCATTCTCTCCACCAACACATCCAAAAAGTCCTGTGAATTCGTTATCAATGAATTCATAAGTGAAATTGGAAATCGTATGTCCGTTGCCGTCAAATACGCCGGTAAAAGGAGTAGTAACAAGCTGACAAGTCCCTATAGGCGGTGGTAGACATTGATAGCGGGCTCTTCCAATGATATTGAACTCTGTTCCAGTGTAGCTGCTCAGGTCGATATCTGCCATTAGCTTAAAGTGTTTGTCCCAATCGCACAGAATTAAGCCGATGTTATTAAGCTGTTGTGCCGTATAAATCAGGTATGGGTCGTTCGGCTGACCAGTGCCTCCCCCGTATGGTGGGTATGGATTGGTTATAAGTTCGCCGGGCCTGCCCTCCCAAAAAAGTCTCGGATAGTCAATCCCTTCATTAATAGTCCAGACAGGACTGCACCCCCAGCCGACGAAGGTGCTTGCTGTTTGCATTTCGGCTGTAGTCTTTCCCCTTCCACCTGCACTTGTTGTCTGACCGCTGGTCTCAATATTCCAGAAAGAAGTCATAATCTTTCCGATACTGTATCCCCCCACAAGACCTCCGGAGTTGTTAGTACCCTCGACGCTGCCGATCGAATAACAGTTGGTGATTGTGCCCCAAAAATCGTATCCCACCAGGCCACCAACGTTATTATTTCCCGAAACGTCGCAGTTTGCATAGCAGTTGTTTATTGCGGCGTTACTCTTTCCCAGCAGACCACCAACGCTTCGATCTCCCGAAACGCTGCCGCCATCAACGTAACAGCCGGTGATGCTTCCGTATAGCAGGCCGGCAAGCGAACCAACAGAATCGCCTGTTCCCGCATTCACATTAGGATCAATCAGTCCCAGATTCTTAATCTCCGTACGAGGCCCTCTTATACACCCGAATAGACCTATGTAGTCCGTATCATTAGATTCATAGGTGAAATTTGCAATTGTATGGCCGTTCCCATCAAAAATACCTTCGAAAGGATTTTTAAAATCGGGACCAATGATATTAAATTCCATCCCCGTAAACTGTCCCAAATCGACATCCGCCATCAGCTTAAAGGACTTGGCCCAGTCATTAGCATTAACCCCAATGGCCTGCATATGGTTTGCATCCCGTATCTGGTATGGATCATTAGGTTCTCCCGTACCGCCGCCATATTTGGCCTGGGCCGGTAAACCACAACAGCAGATGATTAATAATACAGTGATTTTCCCTAAAAGGTTTGAAATCCCCGTCCCATTCATTCCAACTATCTCCTTCCCCCAACATCTCATTTTTGAGCCGATTTTCATCAAAAAACACGGCCCAAACTCTCACAAAACAGCAAAGAAAAGCCCTTTGATTTGCTAAATAACTACGTTATCATAAGTTTGGGGACATGTCAAACAAAAAGTGCAAAAAATCCCCCCAGCACAGGACTGTGGGCTATATAAAAAGGTAAGCTTTTATCGCCGTTTTAACCAGCCGAGACTCTATACCGCCGATGCCGGAATGAGGCAAAGCATTCTCATAACAGAATTTCCGGTATTTTTGAATTGGTGTTCCTTGCCGCCGGGTACGAATATTACATGTTCGGGGCCAAACTGATGTTCGGCGCCCTCATAAACAAAAGCACCCTGCCCTTCGAGCGCAAAGACTTCATGTTCATGGGGGTGTGTATGGAGCGGTGTATGGCCGCCCGGCTGTAATTCGAACATCCGCATCGCAAAATTTTGGGCCCCGTCTTCTTTTGAAATAAGCCATCTTACTTCGACGTCTTTCGCACCGTCCATCTCTACTGAACATTTACTGACATTGCTGCTTTTTTCTATCTTCATTCTTTTCACCTTTATTTTCGATGAATCGCTCAGCCGAGTTTGCCGGCGAGGATTTGGGAAACGACTTTCGGATTTGCCTGTCCTTTTGTTTTTTGCATAACCTGGCCCAGTAGAAAGCCCCGGGCCTTCTTGCTTTTTTTGCCGCCACTTTTTACTTCTTCAACCGCTTTAGGATTTTCGGCAAGCACCTGGTCTACTATTGTCTCCAATTCACCCGCGTCGCTTTTTTGAATCAGGTTGAGCTCTTCTGCTAAAACGTGCGGATTTTTGCCGGTCTTTACCATTTCCCGCATTATAGTATTTCCAGCAGTTGCGCTGACTTGGCCGGCATCAATCATTTTTGCCAGTTCAGCCACATTTTCGGCAGCCAGGCCCAGTTCGACAAGACTGCATCCCGCTTCGTTGGCTAATTTCAATCCGACCTGCGTAATCAGATTGCAAACTCGTTTGGGATCGACTCCAGCACCTATCGCCTGCTCAAAAAACTCGGCGTTTGAGCGATCTGCTGTCAACACGCCCGCATCGTAATCACTTAACTTATATTGGTCGACATAACGCATTTGTTTTTTAATCGGAAGCTCACACAAACCGGCCCGGATATCATCGAGCCATTGCTCTTTCAATTCGACGGGGACAAGGTCAGGGTCGGGAAAGTATCTGTAATCATGGGCCTCTTCCTTTTCTCGTTGCAGGACGGTTACCTGTCTTTGGTCATCCCATCCACGGGTGGATTTGCTGCCGGTTTCCATCGTTATACCGGTTTGGAGAAATTCATCGAGCTGTCTTTGAGTCTCATAGTCGACGCTTTTTTCCAATGCGCGGAAGCTGTTGAGGTTTTTGATTTCAGCTATGGGCGTTTTATATTCGGCGCCGTCTTTGGTGATAATCAGATTGACATTCGGCTCAAAACGCATTTGGCCTTTCTGCATATCAGCTTCGGAAACGCCGAGGTATCTGACCATTCGCTGCAACTCCACTGCCAAAGCCCGCACTTGGGCAGAGCTATTCATATCGGGCTCAGTAACAATTTCCATCAGCGGTGTCCCGGCCCTGTTCAAATCGACCTGTGAATAATTTCCCGCAGGGTGCAGATTTTTGCCTGCGTCCTCTTCCAGGTGCACCCTGATAATCCCAATCCTTTTCGTCTGCCCTTTCTCAAGCGGTATTTCAATAAAGCCGTTAGTACTGAGCGGTAAATCGTACTGGCTTATCTGGTAATTCTTCGGTAAATCGGGATAGTAATAGCTCTTTCTGTCCCACTTTGTAAAACCGGCTATTTCACAATTAAGGGCCAGCGCCACCAGAACCGCATATTCCAGTGCCTGTTTGTTCATCACCGGCAGGACACCGGGCATACCAAGGCAGACCGGACATACCCTGCTGTTAGGCCTTTGGCCGAACTCCACCGCACAACTGCAAAACATCTTGCTCTTTGTACTAAGGTGTACGTGTATCTCTAAACCTACAACAACTTTGTACTGTACTTCACTGCTCATTTGAGCTCTCAATTCGTAACGGCTGGTTGTTTTGTATGCCAGTCAGTTTGCTTTTCGTACATTTGTGCTATCCGCAAAAGCTTTTCTTCGGTAAAAGCCGGTGAAAGAATTTGCAGGCCGATTGGCAGGACATTATCGTCGAATCCACAAGGAATGCTAATGCCCGGGATACCCGCCAGATTAGCGGCTATCGTATAAATATCCGAAAGGTACATTTTCAGCGGGTCGTCAATTTTTTCGCCAATTTTGAAAGCGGGCGTAGGTGAAACCGGCATCATAATACAATCGCACTTTTCAAATGCGTCGGTAAAATCGCCCCGTATCAAATTTCTGACCTTTAGCGCTTTCAAATAATAAGCATCATAATAACCGCTCGAGAGTGCATAAGTTCCGAGCATTATTCGTATTTTGACTTCTTTGCCAAACGCCTCAGCTCGGGATTTCGAGTAGACCTCTATGTAATCGGTAGCGTTATCGGTGCGATGGCCGTAATGCACACCGTCGTACCGGGCCAAATTACTCGAAGCCTCGGCGGTAGCTATTACATAGTAAGCGGCAATGGCATAATCCAGATGAGGCATATTTATCTCTATGACTTCGGCACCAAGCCCTTTATAAATATCTACGGCATCAGCCAGAGCCTTTCGTACCTGCTCGTCAGCGCCCTGGTTGAATTCAGGCACAATCGCTATTTTGAGATTTTCTATCGGCTCATCGAGTTTTTCGAGATAGTTACACACAGGAGCATTCGCCTGGTCTACACTTGTGCTGTCGGCGGGGTCGTGGCCGGCTATAACATTCATCAATAACGCCGAATCAGCTACCGTGCGGGTTATCGGCCCGATTTGGTCTAAGCTCGAACCGTAGGCCACAAGCCCAAACCGCGAGACCCTGCCGTATGTTGGCTTTAGCCCGACAACTCCACAGAAACCGGCAGGCTGGCGAATTGAGCCGCCCGTATCCGAACCAAGCGCGGCAAAACACAGCCCCCCCACCACCGCGGCGGCCGAACCGCCACTGCTTCCGCCCGGTACCCGGCTGTGGTCCCACGGATTCACGGTCTGCTTAAAGCCGGAATTCTCCGTGCTCGAACCCATGGCAAACTCATCCATATTAGTCTTGCCCACTATTACCGCATCAGCCGAGAGGAGTTTTTCAACTACGGTGGCATTATAAGGTGCGTGGAAATTCTCCAATATCTTCGAAGCGCAGGTAGTTGCCCCAAAAGTTGTGCACATAACGTCTTTTACTGCCACCGGCACGCCCGCCAACTCCCCTACATTCCGGCCGGCGGTTATCCGCTTATCAACTTCTGCCGCCTTTTTCAGCGCGCTATCGCGGCAAGTGCTGATATAAGCGCCAATGACCGGCTCCCACTGTTCGATCTTTTTGAAAATCGCCTCGGTTGCTTCAACGCTGCTTATCCGGCCAGCGGCTATCTTGTCACGCAATTGTATGGCACTTAGGTTTTCCATCGCCGCAAATCACCTGTCATTTCGCCTTCCCGGTTTTTCGATGCCCAAGGAACCAATCGTACAGCTCCTTGTTGTTGTATGCCTCTGTCCAGGAGTCATGGCCGGCATCGGGATAAACTGTCAATTTGGCATTGCCGCCGCGTGCTTTAATCGCAGCGACCATCTCCTTAGATTGTTGTAATGGAACAACAGAATCTTTTGCCCCGTGAAAGGCCCAAACAGGCACGTCTTTTAGTCTGAATGCCATAATGCGATTACCACCACCGCAAATCGGTGCGACGGCGGCAAAACGCTCGGGATAATCAGAAGCCAGTGCCCATGAGCCGTAACCACCCATACTAAGACCCGTCAGATAGATTCGCTCGGTGTCAACATTATACCTGGCCACGATATCATCCAACAGATTGATCAGTACCTCAACCTTATCTGTCCACCAGTCGTCTTTGGGACACTGTGGGGACACGACAATAAAGGGAAAATCTTTTTGTTTTTCCACTATCTTTGGCGGACCGTGTTTTCTTACTTGATTTAGGTCATCTCCTCGTTCGCCGGCACCGTGCAGAAACAGAATCAAAGGCCAGCCCTGCTTTTTTTTACTTAAACCTTCCGGCAAAAACAGCAAATACTTACAGTTTAAATCCTTGGTTATAGTCTTTTCAAACACCTGAGAATGCTGCCCCGACGCCAGAACCGGATTAGATGACACCTTAATTTTTCCCGTTTGTCCACAACCCGCCAAAATCATAGCTACAAACACAAAACATGCTGATCGAATCGCTGTCATTACTAAAGACCTCCTAATCTGCTTCGCAGGGACTTTCATGCCCCGGAACTATCATCCAGTATTTTCGGCACCTTGAAAAAATCTTCGTCCCGCTGTGGCGCATTGGCCAGTGTCTTTTCAGTTCCGAGTGACTCTTTGACCGAATCTTCGCGAAAAACATTGCTGATTGGCAGACAATGTGCCAGAGGTTCAACGCCGGTGGTGTCCAGCTCGTTCATTTTTTCCACGTACTCAAGAATGGCGCTCAACTGGCCCGTAAATTCCTCAATTTCTGCGTCAGTTAATTCCAGGCGGGATAGTTTGGCGACCTTTTTAACCTGGGCCTGGTCAATTTTCCTGGTCAAATGTTTTCCTGCCTAAATAAAAAGCGAGGCGTAGCCCGCCTCGCCATTGATGGTTTCTATCCACAAAAGGTTTTGTTAGTCACTTACTTTTTCGGCGGGCTTGTAATCTCGCTTGGCCGGCTTTTGAATAAGTCCCATCCGAATAGCCTTGGCAGAGACCTTGATTCTGCAAACCTTGCCGTCAATAACCGCCCGGACCCTTTGTATATTCGGCTTAAACTTTCTCTTGGTAATGCCGGTTACTTTTCTGCCGACCCCACCAAGCCGCTTGGCCTTACCACGCCGGGCTATACTCCTGCCGGCCACCGTTCGTTTACCGGTAAAATGACATAATCTCGACATCCAGCATACTCCTAATTTCATATCACGTTGTTCATCTTTCGCTCGACAAACAACGATTTACGAGCTAAACATTGACAATTCGACACATATTACGGTTTTTCCGGAGAAATGCAAGTCCAAAGCCAAAATTTACCGGAAAAAATCCCTGAACCCTTCTGATAAGAGAAAACAAGGCGGCACCGAGAATTGACATATTGGGTATAGCGGGCTAAATGTTGATCTTTGTCGTTACAGAATCCTTTGCACAACTTGAACATCCCTTTGTTTTACCATTACGCCTGATGTTGCACGCCTCCTTGTGTTTTGGCCGATATAGTTTATAATTTGGTTCGCAGTTTCTGGTTTTAACGGAAAAAGTTTATGAATATTCTGGGAATATCGGCTTTCTATCACGACAGCGCAGCGGCGCTTGTCCGTGATGGCGAAATTATCGCCGCCGCTCAGGAGGAGCGATTCACTCGAAAGAAGCACGACAGCCGATTCCCGTCAGATGCGGTAGAGTATTGCCTCGAAGCCGGCGAGCTCACGACTGAGCAGCTCGATTACGTTGTTTTCTATGAAAAGCCACTCCAGAAATTCGAAAGACTGCTCGAAACATATATAGGTTATGCCCCCCGCGGCTTTAGACAATTCCTGATGGGTATGCCTTTGTGGCTGCGACAAAAGCTGCATCTGCCACGGGAAATAGATAAAGCTCTCGGCAACAGCTACAAGGGCCGTTATGTCTTCACCGAACACCACGAATCCCATGCCGCCAGTGCCTTTTTTCCCTCCCCTTTCGAGGAGGCTGCCATTCTTACTATGGACGGGGTTGGCGAATGGGCGACCGGCAGCTTCGGCTTGGGCCGCGGCAACAAGATCGAACTGACGCACGTGATGCAGTTTCCTCATTCACTTGGGCTGCTATATTCGGCTTTTACTTACTTTACCGGCTTTCGTGTTAACTCCGGCGAATACAAAATGATGGGACTTGCTCCCTACGGCGAGCCGAAATACTATGATCTTATTATAGACAAACTACTCGACCTGAAGGAAGACGGTTCATTTCGTTTGGATATGTCGTACCTGCCTTATTGTCACAAAACCGTAATGACCGGCTCCAAATTCGAAAAGCTGTTCGACGGGCCGCCACGGAAGTCCGAAGCACCGCTGACCCAGCGTGAGATGGACATAGCCGCATCGATACAGGCTGTTACCGAAGAAATTATGCTCCGTGCCGCTAAACACGTCCATCGTCAAACCGGAATGAAGAATTTAGTACTGGCCGGCGGTGTAGCTCTGAACTGCGTTGGTAATGGCCGTATCCTGCGGGAAGGGCCTTTCGATAACATCTGGATTCAGCCCGCAGCCGGAGACGCCGGCTGCGCGCTGGGAGCAGCCCTGTTTGTATGGTACCAACTGCTGGACAAAAAGCGTAAGGTTGATGCCCTCGATAAACAACAGGCGTCCCTGCTCGGGCCCTCTTATAGCGACGAGCAAATCCGCCGGTTCCTTGACTCGGTTAATGCCAAGTATCACTCTTATACGAACCAGCAGCAATGGATTGATAAGGTAGTAAATTTGATCGACCAGGAAAAAGTAATCGGCTGGTTCCAGGGACGCATGGAGTTTGGGCCGCGTGCACTTGGAAACCGCAGCATAATCGGCGATGCACGAAGTGAAAAAATGCAATCGGTAATGAACCTCAAGATCAAGTTTCGCGAATCTTTTCGCCCCTTCGCGCCATGCGTTCTGCGGGAAGATGTGAATGATTATTTTGAGATGCGCAACGAAGAAGACAGCCCGTATATGCTGTTGGTTGCTTACGTTCGAAAAGAAAAACGCCTGCAGCCGGATGTTCCGATTAAGTCGCTGCAGGGACTGGATAAATTAAAGGCCAAACGCAGTGTCGTGCCGGCTATTACGCATGTGGATTACTCGGCTCGCATCCAGACTGTCGACTCGCAGCGCCATCCGAAACTGCATCGTCTGATGAGTTTGTTTAAGGCCAAGACCGGCTGTCCGATGATTATCAACACGAGTTTTAACATACGCGGTGAACCCATTGTCTGCTCCCCGGAGCACGCCTACCGATGCTTTATGGCAACGAATATGGATGTTTTAGTAATGGAAAACCAGTTGCTTTACAAAGAAGAACAGCCGCAAGCCAAACAGCACGAAATAGACGAATATAAAGCCAAATTCGAGCTGGATTAAACCGCAGAAGTTATGGAGACAGGCTTAGATGTCACTAATTGAAATAAACTGGAATCCCAATCACAAAGAGCTGCGTAAGTTTGGTATAATTTCCCTGATTGCTTCGGTTCTTATCCCGTTATTGCTTTATGTGCTTAAGGGGCTTGGGATTCAATGGGCGGTATTAATCTTTGTCATTGGTCTTATTATTTTTTTAAGCAGCATGATTTCCTTCAAAGTAACGAGGTTAATTTATCTTTGTTTAATACTGGTGACAATGCCGATTGGTCTGGTGGTCAGCTTCACATTGATGGCGATATTTTACTTTTTGCTGCTGACGCCGCTTGGGCTCCTCTTTCGCTTGATGGGCCGTGATGTGCTTGGCCGTAAGTTTGATTCCAGCACAGACAGTTACTGGGTCATCCGACGACCGCCAGACAGCCTTGACCGCTATTTCCACCAGTTCTGACAAAATTGGAGATTACGGATGTCTAAACATTCTCAACAGAAAAAAGCCAGTGAATTCAGCGAACTTGCCAAAGAAGAACGCACCTCTCTGCTCGCAGAGTTTTGGTTTTTCCTCAAACACAATAAAAAGTGGTGGCTCCTGCCTATACTGATTATACTGCTTCTGTTGGGCTTGCTCGTGTTGTTGGGCGGCACGGCTATAGCACCGTTTATTTATCCGCTTTTCTAATATAGTTCATGAGTCACTTGCTTTACGGTGCTTTTGTGCTTTGGCGGTCGCGTTACAATATGGCTTTTAGCGCTTTGCGTGTCTTGGCAGAATTCGGATCTATCCGTAAAGCGGCACGAAATTCTTCGATCGCCTCATCTCTTCGTCCCTGTTTTTTCAGAAGAACCGCCAGGTTATAGTGCAAATCAAGGGAATTAGGTACAAGAAGCAGTCCCTTGCGATATGTTTGGACCGCCTCGTTGAACTTACCTTGCTGGTACAGCGCTATTGCCAGATTGTTATAAGCCTTTGCATGATCCGGCTTGATTTGCAGGGCCTGGCGATACTGTTCAATGGCCTTATCGAGCCTTTTCTGGCTTTGATATATCAATCCTAAGCTGAAACGTACATTAGCATCTGTTGGCAATATCCGTAGCGATTGAGAGTAATGTTTTACGGCCTTATCCACTTTGCCCTGCTGCTTGTATGCCCATCCTAAATGGCGATGTGCCTCGGCAGAAGTGGGATTGATTTGTATTGTCTTGAGATGCTGGTCAATAGCTCCATCAAGGTCGCCGAGTCCGCGCAATACAGAGCCCAGTGCGTTGTACCCTGTATAGGAATGTGGAAAATAATCCTGTACCAAGCGATACTGTTCAGCCGCCGCCTGGTAGTCTTTTATGTCTTCTGCTAATAATTTGCCATATTTATAATGAAAGTACCAATCCTCGCTGTCTTCTTGAATCGCACGCCGATACAGTGCAGCTACTTCCTCAAGGGCATCCGCGGTTAAATTGTCTTTAAGAGATGTGACCGTTTGCTCCATTAGATTGACCAGTTCCTCGTGGTAGAGTTGGTTGGTAAACGGTGCTTTTTTGATAAAGCCATTGAGAACCTTATCTGTAATTGTGTATCGGTCCCAATCGGTGTAGGCAAGATGTTGGGCGCACTGCGCTTCGGTCAACAATGGACGTTCATTGTCCCTGTGCCGTTTTATATGGCCAGGTAAAATTTCTTCCACTTGCTCGAAAATCGTTTTGGCCAGAAGATAATTACCTTTGAAATTCAAATGTACATGCTCATAAAACAGCTCCTGGCCAGTGGCCTCATGAGGACTGTTCTTCTCAAATGCCTTGGCCGCATCAACAAGGTGAATACCTTTGGCGACCTTATCGCCGGCTACGGCGCGAATAGTCTCATTGATTCGATTATCAGCACGGAATCGAAGTGTATCAAGTTCACGTGCCCGAATGTATCTTTGGCGTGCCCTGTTATACTCACCCGCCTCCCAATAACATCTGCCTAACCTAAACTGAAGGTCGGCGTAGCAGTCATCAATCTCAGCGGCATCCAAGTAGCGTGCCGCCGCCTCGTCGTATTTGCCGTCCGCCTCGTATGCCACCCCCTGCTTGTAAATCTCGTCCCACTTTTTCTTGTCCGTTGCGGTCAGAGACGGCTGATGTAATGAAGCAAACGGAGGGGAGTCTTTCAAATTACTGCCTACGGTACAGAAGATTATCTTTGCTCGGCCTTTGCGGGCAAAACGGCTAATATCTCTCAGGTTTCTTTCAAAATGCCGGTATACGGTCTCCAAACGCTCATCTCCGGCCTGCACTTGCTTTTCGAGAAACATTTCCAGACCACCCCAAACTTTTGGGATGTTCTTTCCGGGGCCTCTTGATCCTAACAGATTTGTCAGCAACTGTCCCAACCTCGTGGCTTTAATCGCGATGCCCATACGGATCAGAGACATGCTGCCCGAAATCGGGCTAAAGACTGTTCCGGCTCCGTATGGCCCAATGACTTCATTGTTACCGAGGTATACGATAAATAAATCGGCCTGGTGACGGGCACAATCACCGGCAATTTCTGCGACCACATGGGAATTTATCGCTGCCATTGCTGTGGTAATAACTTCAAAATTTATCCCCGGGTAAGTATCCTGCAGGATTACCTCCAGAAATCGTCCAAAACAAAATGCAGAATCCGGTTCACCCTTGGCAGCGGAAGCACCGAGCACAAAAATCCGATAAGTATCGTCCGGCTTTTCTGCAGTAAAATTGAACGGGTCAAATTCTCGGGCAATGTTTCGCGGAAAGAAACGCCAGCCAAATTTGATATTGTCACAATAAGACTTTCTGCCATTGACTTCACATTTTAATGTCGCAGCCGAAGGAAAACCGTAACCGACTATCCGCAAGCCCAGTTCCAGAAATAAAAACAGTAAAGCTGGAATAACAGTAAGAGCAATAATCCGAAATAGCCAGAGACGCCAGCCGGTTATCGGATTCGGTGACGGCTTTTCTTCGTCCTTTTGCTTTTCTTTGCCCATAGAAGTGGAAACGATTCTTTTCTCGGTACGCGAGTGGGTCACAGGCTTGCGCCGTCTGATGCTTTTCTTGATATTTGATGGAAACTTTTTATTGTTTTTCCCACCTTTGGCACGCATTTATTGGTTCTCTTCAATAGCTTTTTGGTTTAGGAGAATGCTTCTTTTTAAGGATACCTTCGATATTTCATCGTCGTTTACTTAGAGCCTATAACAAAATGACTCTGTATTCAAGCGGCTTGTTTTTCGTCCTGACGGCGTCAGGCTGCATCGACAATGCTTTGGCATTGCCTGTTTCGCCTTCCTTGCAGGACAAAAAAACGCTCGCTTTCGGTACAACGATTCATTTTGTTAGAGACTCTTAGCATCTGATTTGCCGGCAGTGGTTTTCTTCAGGTATGCCACTTCAGCTTTGGTCAGCGTTCTGAACTTGCCGACACCAAGGCCTCGGGGAGTGAGTTTCCCAATCCGTATTCTCTTAAGCGATTTTACCGGCAGGCCCACTCTTGCCAACATTCTGCGAATCTGCCGGTTAAGGCCTTGTCGAATAGAAATCTCAATCAATGATTCTTTATAGCTGTGTTTTAATATTTTAACTGATGCCCTGCCGGTCTTGCTTTCCGCCAGCCAAATTCCTTTTTTCAACTTTTCCGCCGCCTCGCCGGAGATTTGGCCCTTGACCCTGATAACATAGGTTTTAGCCAATCCATATCTCGGATGTGTTAATCTGTTTGCCAGTTCGCTGTCGTTAGTGAGGATAATCAATCCGGAGGTATCGATATCGAGTCTGCCAACACAAAAGATACGTTGGCTGGCATGGATGATGTCTATCGCTTTTTTTCTACCCTGTGGGTCACGGCTTGTGCAAATCACCCCCCTGGGCTTATTCAAAAGAAAATATACCTTCTGAGCGGCTTGGATTTTCTTACCATCTACCGTTATGATGTCCTTTGCAGGATCGACAAATACCGGCAGCTTATCCACCACTTTTCGGTTTACGCGAACAGAGCCGATGAGTATCAACTCTTCGCATTTTCTACGCGAATCAACACCAGCCGCCGCCAGGACCTTCTGTAATCTTTGTTCAGCCATAGTTCGCAGTCTGTATCCCGTTTATAGAGATATGCCTCACGTACACAAGATACGAGTTTAATCAATAAGCCTAAATGCCGCCAAAACTGATGCCGAGCTTATCGGCGTAAATAATTCCAATACACGCTAAAACCCAGAGCACAAAGCCAAACTGAAATGGCCGGTCTGAGAGCATAAGCTGTACGGGGCCGGAATATTTGCCCTTTTGTATCAGCGCACTGAACCGGAATACACAGTACAAAACCATCGGCGTTGTATAGACAAGGTTGTTAGTGCCGAAAATGTCAAGGGTCCTTGTATCCATTGCATAGAGCAGGAAACATACAATTGCCAGACCGCTGGTTACATCGAGCATATGGGCCAGCAGTTCAGGTGTATAGCCGGCCAAGGTCTTGCGATACGCCTCGCTGTTTTCGCCAAGCTGGGCTATTTCACTGCGACGTTTGCTAAAAGCAAGAAACAGGCACAAAGCAAAAGTGCAAATAATCAGCCACGGCGAGATAAATACTCCCACCACAACAGCACCAGCAATAGCACGCAGGCAAAAACCGACCGATATGACTACACAGTCCAGAATCATCACTCTCTTGAGCAAGAGCGAATAAAGAACCATCAGCCCAATATATATGAGAATGATAATTACAAACTTGCTGCCAAGCAGATAACTTCCAAGAATTGCTGCTACGGCACACAGGACAGAGACAGCCTGAGCGGAACCAACGGTTACAGTTCCTGCTGCTATGGGTCTTTGCGATTTTTCAGGATGGAGGCTATCTGTTTCGCGGTCAATTATATCGTTGAAGATATATATGGCGGATGCAGCCAGCGAAAAGCAGAAAAAACCGCCAATGGCACTAAAAACAGCCGGAAGCACTTCATCAATCGGACCAATGAGTTTTTTCCCGAATATCAGGGCTGCAAATACAAACACATTCTTGGTCCAGTGCAGGGGACGCATGATTTGCAAAAATTTCATAGCTTGGCCTTTCATTGAATCTTGACTATTGACAATTGAATATCGAAAATGGTAAATAGTCAATAGTAAATAGTAAATGACTATGATAACGACCGTAGTTTTTGATTTAGACGACACGCTTTATGATGAAGTCGAGTACTGCAGGAGCGGCTTGGCATCCGTGTCTGAGTTTCTTGCTAATTTGCCTGAAATGCCGCCTGCTGACCGCCTTTTTGGTGCATTCTGGAAGCAGTTCACTGCCGGCAATCACACAAGGACATTTAATTCAACCCTGGACGAACTCGGCATAGGCTATGACGACAAGTTTATCCGGCAGCTAATAAAGGTCTATCGCAACCACGTCCCAAAAATAATACTGCCTCGGGAATCCCGGGAAGTCCTCTCTGAACTTAGCCCTAAATTCACGTTAGCTTTACTGACAGACGGTTTTTTACCTTCGCAACAACTAAAAGTGCAGGCACTGGGAATCGAAAAATATTTTAAGTGTATCATCTATACCGAACAGCTCGGCAGAGAATTCTGGAAGCCGTCACCAGCGGGCTTTGAAAAACTGATTGATACCTTAAATGCAAAGCCGAACACTATGGTCTACGTTGCTGACAACCTGGTAAAGGATTTTATCGCACCAAACAGGCTTGGATTTACAACGATTCAGATAATCCGCTCTGCACGACTGCATATAGAATCGTCGCAGGAACCAGATTCTGCTGCCAAATATACAATACGCCAAATCAGCCTATTACCCCCACTTTTGGACAAATTTTGACTAAAGTAAGCTCTCTACCGTCCGATATATAATACGTCTTAGCGCAAAAGGTTGTTTTTACTTGACTTATAGGGATTTACGGGCTATAATGGCTATAAGATACGAAAAACTATTCGCTGAACTCTGGACAAATTTCTTAGGAGGTTGATTATGTCACCAGCTAAAAGACAGCAAAGCGATGCTATGCTGTACACACTAATACTCTTTGTTTTCCTCTTCATTGCCGGAACTACCGTTGCAGTGATCTACTACGTCAAGTTCGAAGACCAGAGGACAATAGCGGAAAAGGCACAAAGAGACCTTGGAGAGATAGTAACCCCCTCGGAACTTCAAAGAATAGGAACGATAGTGGGAGCAAAACAGTCCCGCAAGAGCAGGCTCGCTACGATGGTCGGCTACCTCGACAAAGTGATATACTTGATCATTGGAGGTTTACCCGAGGACACCTCTGCCGAAGTCAAAGTGAACACCGCCAACAGAGACTTCAAAGATACATTAACGCTGGCTCAGGCACATATTGACCCTGCAAGCATTGACCCCAATACGACCGGACTCATCCAGATAATCCAGAAGCTGAAAACACAACTGGACAATACAATAGAAGCTCTGCAAACCACAGATGAACAGCTTACCGACCTGCGAAGAGATTTTAATGATGCAATGATTGAAACCTACAATAATGAACGAACGTGGTTAGCTGAGAAAGATGAATATCGCCAGCATGTCGACCAGATTAAGAAAGACTACAACGACCTTGAAACCCTGGTGAATAAGACCTCTGAGGAGAGTGTTCAGGCTCTCATGACCCAAATGAATGAACAAAGAGCTAATTATGACCAGGAACACCAGGAGAAGCTCCAAATTCAGGCACAACTGGATATGACACAGGATAAAATGAAGAACCTTCAGGACGAGCTTCGCAAGATTGTACCGCTTCTGGACAGTGAGGTAGTGGCCCATAAAAACGACGGCAAAATAATATTGGTCGATAACCCGATCAAAGTCGTACATCTGAATATTGGAAGGGAAGACCGTGTTTATCCTGGCTTAACCTTTACGGTTTACGACAAAAACATGCCTATACCAAAGGACGGCAAGGGAAAGGCCGAAATCGAAGTGTTCAGTGTCGATAAGAACATCTCGACGGCACAAATTATAAAGTCGGAAATAAAAAGGCCAATCATACTGGATGATATTGTTGCAAATCTAATTTGGGATAGTGACAAAACAAACGTATTTGCGATAGAAGGCGACTTCGACCTTGATAACGATGGAAAGATTGAAAATGACGCTGCCGATAGAATAAAAACACTTGTTGGGAAATGGGGCGGCAAAGTGGCCAATGCCATTTCCATCGAGACAGACTTCCTTGTTCTTGGCAAACCGCCGAGCATTCTCATAAGGCCGAGTGTTACTGAATTGGAAATGGACCCGATGGCGACGGAAAGATACGAGGCTTCACGTCAAAAACGTACTCATTACGTGGATGTTCAGAACCAGGCAAAGGCCTTGTTGATCCCTGTATTTAACTACGAAAGATTCCTGTTTTTCATCGGCTACAAAACACGGTCAGGCACAGCCGGTGCATTTTAATTTGACGTATCAACGCCTGGTTCAAAACCAATCGAGGCGACAAAGATATCGCCGGTATATTGGCTTACTGCGCCTGCGGATGTAAAACCTTTCTTCACCGCAACGAAAGTTACCGTATAATTTGCCCTGATAGCTGCACCGAGCGGCTCACCCGTATCGCAATCCAGACCCGATGGAATGTCCACTGCCAGGATAGGGCAATTCTCACCATTTATGCTCTCAATCAATTGTTTGTACTCATCACTGAGTTGCCCGTTCAATCCGGTGCCGAAAAGACCGTCGACGAGCATATCAGCATCGGCCGCAA
Organism: Planctomycetota bacterium; assembly: GCA_019456145.1. Taxonomy (GTDB): domain Bacteria; phylum Planctomycetota; class Phycisphaerae; order Sedimentisphaerales; family Anaerobacaceae; genus CS2-K091. The sequence continues at coordinate 37,951 of VRUL01000030.1, read as the reverse complement.
AAGCCTTAACATGACCGTGAATATCGCCGCTCTTGGGATCTAACTGCCCGATAGGCTGGCCCATCCGCTCTAAAATATCAAGGTTTGTCTTTGCGTCGCCTTTGATTTTGCTGCGGTCACCGCATACCACCACGTTGACTTCATAGCCGCTGTTCAAAAGGTGCCTTGCGATTACGTATCCGTCACCACCGTTGTTTCCAGTTCCGCAGAATATACAGACCTTCGGCTTTGCAACGCCGGCCAGTTGTTCTTTAATCAGTTCGGCACAACTGCGACCGGCGTTTTCCATCAAAACCACACCCGGTATTCCCAGCGTATTAATCGCCCACTGGTCAACGGCACGAACCTCATCCCTGCTCATCACTACACACTCTTTGTCTGGTAAATATTTCTCCATGGCTCAGTATTATACATGATGCCCCAAAGCTGTCAATTGACATGGAGCCTGCGGGCGATTACAATGCCCATTTGTTAAGGCGATTCTAACGCCGATTAACGTAAAACGATATCTCAAATACTCGGTACGACTGATGCAAATATTGTTGACAAATGATGATGGAATTTTTGCCCCGGGCCTGGCGGCAATGTATAAAGAACTCGTCAAAATGGGTGATGTGGTCGTTGTAGCACCTGCAGACAGCCGTTCAGGCGCCAGCCACAGCATTACATACGCTCAGCCATTAGTGTGCAATAAGGTCGATATTAACGGCCAATTCGTCGGTTTTAGCGTTCAGGGCTCACCTGCCGATTGCGTTAAGCTGGCCGTTATGCAACTGCACGATGGCCCGATAGACCTGCTTGTTGCCGGCATAAACAATGGAGCAAATGCAGGAATAAACGTTTATTACTCCGGCACCGTCGCCGCTGCGATGGAAGGCGCCTTCTTAAAAATACCGGCCGTGGCAATGAGTCTTTGTGTTGAGGCCCTCCGCGTACCGGGAGATTTCGAAAAGGCGGCCGAACACTGTGCCGGAATCCTCAAAAAGCTCATGCCACTCAAAAATGGTGATGTCATAAATGTCAATATACCGCAATTATCAAAAGGTGAGCCCAAAGGCGTAAAAGTTGTGCCGCAATCAAGCAAAGGATTTGACGAATATTACATCCAGCAAAAAAACGAACAGGGACAGACCGTTTTTCAATTGACCGGCAATCGCCACCGTCTTGATGACGAACCCACGGACACAACGTCTCTGGAACTTGGCTTTATAACAGTAACGTCTCTGGCCCATGATATGACAGACCACAAGAAAACAAGCCAGCTTCAACAGGTAAAATGGTAAGCAGCTCTCTATTCGAATCAAAAGCGGCCTGAGCTGGCCGAAGGATTATAACATCGGTATACTGCATGATTGTACGGGAGAATTAAAGCTATGAAAGCGCTGCTTAAGAAGAATCCGGAACGTGGAATCCATTTGGAAGATGTATCGGAACCTCAGATCGGTATCAATGATGTACTCGTAAAGATTCACAAGACCTCAATTTGCGGCACTGATATTCATATTTATAACTGGGACGCCTGGGCCCAAAAGACGATAAAGCCACCCATGATTATAGGTCACGAGTTCGTCGGCATTGTTGAGAAAATAGGCGGTAATGTAAATGACTTTGAGCCGGGAGATCTTGTCAGCGGTGAAGGGCATGTCGTCTGCGGACGATGCAGGAACTGCCTGGCAGGGAGAAGACATCTTTGTCGGGACCCGAAAGGCATCGGTGTAAATCGGGACGGCGCTTTCGCCGAATATTTAGCCTTACCGGTCACAAACGTATGGTATTGTGACTCTGATATACCAACGGACGTACTTACCTGCTTTGATCCTTTTGGCAATGCGGTGCACACAACTCTCTCTTATGACCTGGTTGGAGAAGATGTACTGATAACCGGCGCCGGGCCTATCGGCTGTATGGCGGTGGCTGTAGCCAAACACGTCGGCGCTCGCTACGTCGTGATTACCGACGTAAATCCATATCGTCTCGAATTAGCCAAAAAAATGGGGCCTACACTGACATTGGATGCCGGAAATGAAAAAATCGAAGACGCCATCAGGAAACTCGGTATGAAAGAGGGTTTCGATGTCGGTCTTGAAATGTCAGGCAGTCCCGACGCATTCAAAAGTATGCTGGCAAACATGTGCCATGGAGGTAAAATCGCCTTGTTGGGAATAATGCCGGAAACCTCTATCAACTGGGACTATGTCGTTTTCAATGGTCTTACTATTAAGGGGATTTACGGAAGACAAATGTACGAAACCTGGTATAAGGCGACTATGCTCATTCGAAGCGGCTTAGATATCGCCCCGCTTATCACTCACCAGTTTCACTATACCGAATATGCCAGGGCCTTTGAAGTTATGGCCTCCGGAAAATCGGGGAAGATCATTTTGGATTGGGCGGAGAAATAATAATCAGCATGTAGCAATTTTAGGGGACAGGATATGTTTGGAGCTATGAAATCCCATATATCCGCCGAGCTTAAACAAATAAGGGACAACGGCCTCTATAAGGCCGAAAGAATCATAATCAGTCCACAGCAGGCTATGATTACGGTTCAGGGCGGTCAAAAAGTCCTTAATTTGTGTGCCAACAACTATCTGGGACTCGCCGACCACCCTGAAATTATTCGGGCCGCACAGGAAAGCTACGCCAAATGGGGATACGGCCTGTCCTCGGTCCGCTTTATTTGCGGTACACAGCAGATACACAAACAGTTGGAAGAAAAAATCTCCGAATTTCTTGGTACCGCAGATACCATCCTTTATTGCTCCTGCTTTGACGCCAACACAGGTTTATTCGAGACCCTGCTCACAGCAGACGATGCGGTCATAAGCGACAATCTTAACCACGCCAGCGTTATCGACGGCATACGCCTCTGCAAAGCCCAACGACTGAGGTTTGAAAACTCCAATATGCAGGACCTGGAGGACAAATTGAAACAGGCCCGGTCGGCACGCTTCCGGCTGATTGCCAGCGATGGGGTCTTTTCAATGGATGGAACCATCGCAAAATTAAACGAGATTTGCGAGCTTGCAGAAAAATATGACGCCCTTGTGATGGTCGACGACTCACATGCAGTCGGCGTCCTCGGCCGGCGCGGCAGGGGCACTCACGAATACCGTGATGTAATGGGGCGCGTCGATATTATCACCGGCACATTGGGCAAGGCCCTCGGTGGCGCAAGTGGCGGGTACACCAGCGGAAGAAAAGAAATTATTGAGATACTCCGTCAGCGGTCCCGCCCCTACCTTTTTTCCAATACGCTGGCACCAGCCATAGTCGCCACATCGCTGAAAGTGCTCGATATCCTCTCGGCTTCAACTGATTTGAGAGATAAGCTCCATAACAACACCCGCTATTTTAGAGAACAAATTGCCAAACTCGGATTAGACGTCCTCCCCGGCGAACATCCAATCGTGCCGATTATGCTTGGAGATGCTGTACTTGCTCAAAAAATGGCAGAAAAACTCCTGGAAAAAGGCGTGTACGTGATAGGATTCTCCTATCCTGTTGTTCCCAAAGGAGCTGCGCGAATTCGCACTCAGATATCCGCAGCCCACAACCAGGAAGATCTGGATTTTGCTATCGAGAAAATCGCAGAAGTCAAAAAAGAGTTGGAAATCTAACCTCGTCGGCGGAATTGTATCGAAAAAAAGAGGATTTTAACGCTTTTAACGCTTGACATACCCGGCCCGGCCTAATATAATTATAGTTGTAATAGTCTAAAAATACTGGGAACAACCAAAATTAAGCAAACAGTGGCCTCGTTTGCACATGTTATGACTTCGCAGTGAGTCCCGGTAGTAACAATTAATCAGCATTTGGGACATTCGCACTTTTCTACCGGGGACTTTGGGCCGCTGACCGGAAAGGCAGGACTGCCATGAAAAAAAGAGCTTTTACACTTGTTGAACTGTTGGTTGTAATCGCAATCATCGCGATACTTATGGCACTTCTTATGCCCGCTCTGAGGCTGGCGCAGGACCAGGCCACCGGCCTCATATGCGTGAACAATTTAAGGAGCCTGGCGATAGGGTGGTTTATGTACACAGTAGACAATGACGGTGAATTGATGGGCGGTCATAGGGCCAGAGACGGAAATTACAATGATAAGAACAGATATCCAGATGGATTTTGGATCAACCCTCCACACGATGCGGCCGGTAACTATACCAGCAACAATCCCCCCGGCGTCCTTGATGACAAGCTAAGAGGTATAAGAACGGGTCACATCTTTCCTTATCTTAAGACTGTGGATGTATTTCACTGCCCCTCTGATGTAAGAATAGACATACCTGAGCAGCGAGCTCATGACAGCTATTCGGTCGCCGGCGGTATGAATGGAGAACCTGCATATAGTGGCGGTGGTAAGACAAGGCCAGACTTGGTGGCCGAAGTGTTTGAGGAGATAAGGAGCCCTGGCACCAAGTATGTGTTTGTGGAGGAAACTGATGACAGGGGATGGAATATGGGTTCCTGGATCATGCCCGCTACGGGGGATTGCTGGATAGACCCGTTGGCAGGATGGCATAATGATAGAAGCAACTTAGGCTTTGCTGACGGCCACGCAGAAAAGATCAGATGGCGGGACGACCGCACAATTGTAATGAATGAGAATCAGGATTTCAGTGCGTGCCATCCCGGCAGCCCCGATTTGTTATTTATGCAGCAAGGCTATGTATCAGGCAAGTACAAGTAGGAACACCTCCCACCGAAATGTTCAATATTTTTGAACAGCCATGGACACTGTTGATCGCAGGCATTATTGTCTGGTTCACACTGCTTTTTATCCACGGTGACAGCCGCCTCTGGTGGCAATCCCATCTCGTAATCTTCCTGGCGGTTGCTATTTTTACCCTGGGTCTGCTGGTCGAAGCAAGCTTGTTTAAAATCAGCAAAACACTTACTATTATTATTCAGGCAATCCTGGGCCTGGCTATCGCTGCCCTGCTTACCCTACAGATAATCCATATCATTCAGACCTACCAACGCCGCCGGTGGCAATGGTTTCTGCCAATTATCCTTATCGGGACCGCTTTCGGCCTGGACTCGCTGGTCAAAAGCGATTTGGAAAAAATCAACTCGCTAATCGTCACAGTCAGAAAAGCCACCGAACAAGAGAACTGTGACGCAATCGAGGCGCTTATTTCTGCGGATTACAGCGATTCATTTCATAATGCCAAAGAGGACTTGATGAATCACTGCCGGCGTCTGCTGTCGGAGCCGCTTGTGAGGAAAAATAACAAGATGGGTTTGAATATAGAAATATTACCACCCAAGGCATCAGTGATCTTGACGGTTATAATTCATTTTGAAAAAGAAAGCTGGGTTTTCAGAGAATATCGGCCGTTTGTGACACTGAAAATAGAATTGGACCTGCAAAAAGAGCAAGACAAAAGATGGCTTATCAACCGAGCTGAGGTACGTGAAATCGGTGGACATCCGTTCTCATGGCGGGACATCAGGTAATGCTCACGGCGCCAGCCTAATCCGCTTATAAAAACAATCACGCTCATTTACGACTTCACAGGTTTGCAAAGGCTGTCTTGGCTTACGGCCAATCGGATTGTTGCGTTAATCCAGCCAACGCATTTGACAACTATTTCATCCGGCATAGGCACTGACGCTGCCGGGATGTTCCAGAGTTCAAAGACTATACTTGCCTGTTTAGTTATGGGCCTTTGTTTTAGACAATTCCCAAAAGTTGCTGCCCAAATTTGTCGATAGGAGGAGGGTGAACTTGCTATGGGGCAGCCTACCCATTTTAATTCTCAAGGGCTCAAAAAAGAGGATGGCGATGTTTGAAAAATTGAAAAAGATCAGATTGCCTTTGAAAATCGAGTTGTTTACTATTCGCTGGTATCCGAGTAATAGAAGCTGCGCCAATCCCACCCGCCGAAGGCTTAATCCCCAGCACATGCCGCCATTAATGGTCCGTAAGGCCGAATGGCGCCGATAATCTTTCTCATATAACATCATCAAGATAATCTCCCCTTAAAATTAAAAATGCGTTACAGGCAATCTCAATAATTCTCAATTTTACCTTCTTACTTCCGGCTTCTCTTTTGGCCTGATTTTTTTGCCTTTGAAATTGGGTTTGTTTGGGTTCGTATTGGGTTTGTTTTGGCATTATATTGGCTTTAATTGGGTTTGTTTGGGTTCGTTTTGGGTTCGTTTTTCCCATGTTCACCAAGTGTCCTTTTTTTATAATCCTTTGTTAATACTTTATTTACGTTCATTTGACTTTTTCGCAAATTGGGTTCGTTTTGCATAATTTTGCTTATAATTTCGTACGTAAGAATTCGTACTTGTTCACTTTCACGGATTTTTTCACCACGAAGAACACGAAGAACACGAATAATATAGCCACAAAAATGCACAAAAAGTTTCTTTATTAGTCATAAACACACCTTTTTGATTGATTATTGACGTTTTTCTATTGATTATTGAGTATTCACTAACGATTATTTTTGGCGTGCCCCGAACCAATTTTGCTCAGGCTAACGCCTAAATGGTACGGGACTACTCGTGCGGTTCTCCGCTAATCTGCCATGGATTAAGACTATAGACTCAAGATTCAAGACTACAGACTTCTGATTGCTCAATTTTACATTCTAAATACTCAATCTGTTTGTATTATACCAAACATGGCCGGAATGTTCAATAGAAATCAAACAATTTTATAAAAAAGTGTTTTTTTCTTCCGCCACATGTGGGCGGGGCGAAATTTCGCAGCAATTACTCTTGTTCATCTTTTTCAGCCTGCCCGTCCGCCTGCTCAGACATTTCCGGGGCCAGGCGCTTCAGTCGGGCAGCGACCTGGTCTTTACTGTGGCCCATCTGCATTAGCAGGGCGGTATAATTTTCTATCGCATCCTCCAGATGCGGGTGCGGGTGGCCGGTACGGCGGGTGAAATTTAGAAAAATCACCAAGTGCCGCTCCATCAGGGGCTCTGCCTCTTTAAGGAGATTGGTGGCCTTATACAACAGCGCCAAGTTGTTCAGGTCTATGGCGACATCGGGATGGTCATTGCCAAATGACGCTTCATCTATCTTCAGGGCATGGGCCATCAGTGGCTCTGCCTCTTTAAGGCGATTGGTGGCCCTATACAACTGAGCCAGGTTGTTAAGGCGAATGGCGACTTTGGGGTGCTCAGAGCCTAAGGACGCTTCATCTATCTTCAGCGCACGCTGCATCAGGGGCTCTGCCTCTTTAAGGCGATTAGTGGCCTGATACAGCAGCGCCAGGTTGTTAAGGTCTACGGCGACATCGGGATGGTCTTTGCCCAGGGACGCTTCATCTATCTTCAGGGCACGCTGCATCAGGGGCTCTGCCTCTTTGGCGATTAGTGGCCTGATACAACTGCGCTAAGTTGTTAAGGAATGTTGCTACCTGTGGATGCTTCTTCCCCAATGATTTTTCCCATATCTCCAGCGCCCGTTTATACATAGGCTCTGCCTCTTTAAGGCGACTGGTGGCCTTATACAACATCGCCAGGTTGTTAAGGCGGATGGCGACTGTGGGATGGTCTTTGCCTAAGGACGCTTCATCTATCTTGAGGGCACGCTGCATCAGGGGCTCTGCCTCTTTAAGGCGATTGGTGTCCTGATACAACGCCGCCAGATTGTTAAGGCGGGTGGCGACTTTCGTGTGCTCAGAGCCTAAGGCCGCTTCAGCAATCTTGAGGGCACGCTGCATAAGTGGCTCTGCCTCTTTAAGACGATTGGTGTCCTTATACAACGCCGCCAGATTGTTGAGGCACGATGCAACAGTGGGGTGGTCGGGGCCAAGTAGTTCTTCATTCGATGCCAGAGACCGGCGATAAAGGTCTTCAGCCTCGTTAAAGCGGACACGTTCTTTCAAGTACATTCCAAGTTCATTCATGAGCCTGCTAGTAGGTTCCGGGATATTGAAGGGCAACGCTCTCTCTATGATACAGTCGACATGGGGCTCGAGGGTAGTCCACAAGGGCCAGCTTCGCACATCATCAGGTGGCGGCTTGGCGGGGAAGTAATCGTTGACAATGTTAAGGGCCGATTCGGTCCATTCTTTCTGCACGTCGGAGGGTATTGTCAAACGTACGGAATCCTGGACGATGCGGTGGACGATAAAGCTGTCGGCGGTGAGATTGATCATAGACCAGCCCGCCAGTTCGGCGAGTGAATCGTGGATATTCAACTGGCAATCGCGGGGCTGGATTTCCTGATATAATTGCTCCTGCTTCAAGAGGTCTGTTAAACGGGCCAGCGAATCGGGTTGGGATTCGAAGAGAGCGGTAGGGATCGGGTCGGGGGCAAGGAACGAGGCCAGCCTGAGGATGCCGTGCGCAACAGGGTCGAGCCGGGCCTGTGTGGAACTCCAGGTAAAGAGAACGGGCGAATCGTAGTTGACCAGATTCTCGTATCGGGCAAGGGTCTTGCTGCGAGACTCATTGAATTCCTGCAGGTACTTATCGAAAGTGATGCGCCTGTGATTGATATAGGCGGCGGCTTGTTCGAGGGCAACGGGCAAGCCATCAAGGGCTTCTGCGAGCTTTTCGGATGAGGCGTTGTCGTTCTTTGTTGCGCTGCGTTTTCCTTGTGTCCTTGACCGAAGGTATGAGGCTGCTTCTTTTGTTTTGAGTTCGGCGACGGACAGGTCCGTGATGTCGGGGGGCCAGTCAGACAGTCGCGAGGTTATGAGGATATGGGGCCCGGTCAGTTGGACGAGGAGTTCCTCGAAGATATGCCGGCGCGCGGCATCATCATCAACGTTGTCCAGAATGAGGAGACAATCATCTCGATGAGAAAGGGCCCTGATAACGGCCTCGACGATAAGAGACTGGTCCGACTGATTGAATTCGGGCAGATTCAGTAAAGACGGTCCGGCCAGTGCGGCAAGATTGGCATTGAGTGAGAAGACTGAATCAGCCGTAACGAAGAAGACAGCGGCATAGGTATTGGTATTGAGGACATGTATCGCATACTCAACAGCCAGGCGCGTCTTGCCGACACCGCCCAGGCCGTGAATGGCGGCCGGTTGTGTGATGACGGTAGTATGAGCTGCGGCAAGCTGCTTGTGTAGTCTCTGCAGGTGCTTTGTACGGCCCTTGAGTAACTTGCCTATCGAACCATAGGGGAGGTTGTGAATAATGCCATCGGGAGGGAGTGGTATATCGGGATAAGGGGATTTTTCAGTTGTGCGGCCCTTCTTATGCCAAAGCCATTTGAATAACCCAATTAACCCACCAATAAACGTCACTCCTGCTCCAAATATAGCAATTTGCCAGCCTTCACTTAAATTCTTGAACCATTCTATCATTCGCGTATCCTGAGATTTATTTTACACAACCGTTATCACGGTATTACTTGGTGCGCTTTCTCCTGCCTTATTAACTGCGATAACGTCCCGGTTTCTTTATCAAGTTGCGGGGACAGAATAGCATAAAAGAAATGAAAAGGGAAAGAAAAAGTAGCAAGGAGTAAGGAGCAAGGAGCAAGGAGGGAAAGTGGTGCGAAATATCACACCCTACCCTCTGATAGTTAAATTTTAGAGACTCTTAGAGTTGATTGCAATCGCTGAGCCAGTATAGCAACGCTATTGCTAAATCCTGAATATCCACGATCTGGTCTCCATTAAGGTCGCTTTGCAGCTCCGGGCCCCATTGCTGCCACTCATATGCGAGCATAGAGAAATCTACAAGGTTGACAACGGGATTTGCATTACCAAGATAGGGACACTGTCGTACAACCGTAATGTATCGTTGTTCAGTCGACCTGATTTTTCTTCCTTGCAAAGCAGATGCCTGGTATGTATATGTCCCGTTGGTTAAGTTGGATTGATTAACATACAAATCCCACTTGTCTATATCGTATCTGGACAGGTTCGAGTAATAAAGTTCTGTTATCTCATCGGCGCCGAAGGACCTCATATAAATCCTGACTTCATCTAAGGCCGAGTTAATGAAGTCGTCATTTTGGGTGTCCTTGCTTCCTACCGCCAGATTTGCGGTATTTGAGATGTTGCCTGATATAGATTTACTTCCGTCTTTGGCGCCGTCAATCCAGAGCTCAGCCCTATTACCTCTCCTTTGAGCAACGACAAAATGCCATTGATTATCGTTATACGCTTTTGTTGAATTCACAGTGGCATCTGTGCCGTCTGTGTTGAAGTTTAATGACAGTCTATTATTGTCGGAAGATGGAGCGTGTTCGAGCTTATACCATGTGCCGGCGGTGTTCGTAGAGCCTTTTCTTAAAACATCTCCATCATAGTCGTCTCTGGTGAATATCCATACCACTATGGCAAAATCACCTGAACTCGGATTCAAAGAATCTGAGTGGTAAACAAGAATGCTCTGACCACTATTTATACCATTACCGGTGAAATCAAAAGCGCCTCCATATTTACCATTTGGAATCCACTGCGGAACACCGGGGCTGCTATATAAATAACCATCATTGCCGGCACCTGAGATGTCTTTAACTAAACCACCGGCCGTATAATCCTCTCCTAAAGCCGCAATATTATCAAAGTTGAACATCAAGACAAGTGAATCATCGTAGAGTGTATAAGTCGTAACTTTCCAATCGAATTTCACCTCACGCAAGTCAGCCACTGTTATTAAAGCTTGTATCTCTACGGATGTATCCGGAACTTCAGTGCCGTCAGCAGGTGTAGGTTCTACAAACAAGATTTTACGTGCAGGATCTCCTCCCGCTTCTCTATCCCAAGCCGTTAGCACGACAGTTATTAGAACTAAAACAATAATTTTATTGATTTTCGGGTCTCCTCTTGAATCCTGTTAAACGAAGTCCCTTCAAAATACATAGGTTTAACGCAAATAATAGCTAAAAAGCCATTATTCTCGTTGGTTAACCTCCTCCCTGGCTGTTTTTCACCCTTTCCTATATAATTGCCTTATGATTCCGGCAATCGTGATTTATACCTAAAGCTTATCAAAATCGTCCGATACTGTCAATACTTTTTTGCAGTAGTCATGGGATGTATAGAGAATATCATATACCCCTGAGAACGATAAAATATATGCCCATGAACTGAACATTCAAAACCATGTCCCTGGCGCAGCCGAAGGTTCTTATTAGTCTTCTGTCCTCAACCTTCTGTCTTCTTTCGTCAAACTTGAGTCTTTGGTTTCCAGTAGCGGGCCGCGAGCGGAGAGAAGAGATATGAATCCCCCATTTTCCTTAAATGAGGACATTTTTTATAGAAGTGTTACAGGTTAAATTTTTCGGAAGGCTCGAAGATTCTTACTGTATTTTTACCAGCCTGCTTGGCTGTATACAATGCCCGGTCAGAACTGCTTGTAATATCCTCTGGATTGGTATCAGCATCATATTGACCAAGGCCTACACTAATTGATAGTGCTATCTGTTCCTTTTTCCAGGTTGTCGGCGAATGCGCAACCGTATCGACCATACGCATGGCAACAACAATGGCATCGGCTAGTGAAGTATTAGGTAAAATGACCGCAAATTCATCTCCGCCGTATCGTGCTGCCGTGTCGATTTGCCGGATACATTCTCTTATCTTTTGGCTAATCTCTCGAATGACTTTGTCTCCGGCACGGTGTCCATGGGTGTCATTTATCTTCTTGAGATTGTCAATATCAATCATAATCAGCGAAATTTGTCCGCCGTATCGGCGTGATCTCCACAGCTCCTTTTCAAGGATTTCGTAAAAGGTCTTATGGTTCGCAAGACCGGTCAGGCCGTCCGTTGTGGCCTGGTGCTGTATCTTCTCAAACAGCTTTATGTTACCAATTGACGCACCGACCAACTGGCTAAACAGCTCTATCAGTGCAATATCTTCGGAATCAAAGCCATTGCTTTCTATCTTGTCTGCCAGATTGAGTACGCCAACTATTCTATCCTGGCAAATAAGAGGAGCAATAACACAATTGTTGGTCTTATAATTCTCAGAAAAAGAGCGTTGTGATTTTTTAATTATGGGCTTTTTGTGGGTGTCTATGTCACCTACTAATATTAGCTCTTTACTTCTTACAGCCATGACCATAAGGGATGGTGGATTCTGATTCAGCGAGACTATTTTGTTTATAAGAAATGGGTGATTATGCTTATGCAGGTGTAAAATATTGCTTGTCTCATCAAGAATGTACAGTGAAGCAAGTCTTGCGCCGACCAGATTCGGAATGTGCTTCATACAAATATCCGTTATCCGCCCGATGTCAAGACAGTTTATCTGCCGAGCCAATGGGGTCAACTGCTCAACCAGGGAAATATTGCCATCAGCACGGTTAACAGTATTCTCAGTACTTTTATTGCTTCGTCGCATGGTTCAATCAATAGAGATACAATTTTGTTCTATCCACACAGTTTCAGGTGATATTATGGATTCACTTATCTCTCTATCGGACATTTTAGTAGTGGTATTTGGGAAAAACACCAGTTAAAGGCCAAAAATGAATCTAAATCTGTTACAAAAAACACATAGTCAACGATGCTGGAGAAAACACATCAGAAACTTGAGCAGAAAAATCGGAGATTCCTGCATAAGGCCCTCGTCCAAAAGTGCTCGTTAAAGCGTTGCGGTAGGCGAAAAAAAAGATAAAATTTTTCCAAAAAAATCAGAAAATAGTTGACATCCGATAAAAGGGGTTTTACATTTTACAAAATGTAAAACTCATTTAACCAACTTGAGACAAGTAATATGGCTATAAGAATATCCATAAGTACTTTAAAGACTTGAATATAAAAGGATTTTGCGATGCAGGCAGAAGTTAAGAGTCGCATGTTACAAATACCTGTCAAGCTCTATCGAATCGGTGAGTTAGTTCGCTATACCCCCTTTTCCCGGCAAACTATCCATAACTATACGATAATGGGACTTATTCGTGAGACACAATGGACAGAGGGTGGACATCGACTCTACGACGAGTCTGTATTTGAAAGACTGTCGAAAATCATTGAACTTAGGAAAACAAAAACCCTCTCGGAAATAAGACATATTTTAAATAAAGAACAAGAGGCTGCAAGGATCGCTGAGAACGCCTCTTGAGAATCTGAAGATAACTAAAATAGAAAGAGGCAAAAGTAGAAACAGTTTTGCTTTTTACGGTTGCAGCGATTCTAAGACAGACTGGATGCTGCAAGAAATCAAGGAAGACATGAAAGCATCAGGGATGAAAAATACGGTTTTACCAATCAGAAGCTATCTCTCCCGCTTTTCCCCACTCTTATTGTTTCCTGAGAAAAAAGTGCCGAGTTGCTGTATCTTTCGAAGGATGGCGAGCTTTTTCAAATAAGGAGTGATTATGAATATAGCATCATTGATAACAGATAATATCACTGATTTGCTCGTTAAGATAATCGAGTTCACACGGACCCGTCACAAAATCCTTGCTCAAAACATAACCAATATCGGCAGTCCTGGGTTTATACCTAAAGATTTGGTGGCCGACGAGTTTTCCGACCTGCTCGATAGCGCAATCGACGAACATATCGCAAACCGGCGGCTTATTCTCCACGACACCGAAAATATCCAATTCGGAATCAGCGGCAGCTTCAAAGTTAAACCATTAGTCGATAAATATGCCCAAAAACTCCTAGAAGAAAACCGAGATGAATATATCGAATTGCAAAAAAATAAGCTCTTGGAAAATGCACTCAATCAAAGGGTAGCAGCAGAATTGCTGAGGCAAAGGCAAAATATGACTTCAGTTGTTAATTAGCATATGGCATTGAAAAATAACAAAAGATTAACTGTTTTATGGACAGAACCGATGCCCATCGACAATGGGCTAAGCAGCGAAATAGAGAGGTCAAGCAATAGTATTTACACGAGAACTAATGACTTGTGATTTTTAAAAAACTTGTTGACTGGTTCTTCTTAAGTTATCGGCCAAAAAGACGATAAAAGAGTAGAGTTGTTGTATTTGTAGAGAGCTAGGCGACATGTAACGATTGTGATTTTTATGGGACGTAAAGATTGGCTCTGCAAAAGCGATTAGAATCTTGGTACCTGCAAAGCATGGACCTTTTCACGGAGGAATCCAATGGAAAACAACCAGGAACTAAATATTGACCAAATATGGGAACAGTTCCATAAAGCTCATGGTGAGTATTTCCGAAATCGACTCATGGAGCATTACAGGCACCTGGTAAAATATGCCGCCGAGAGAGTACACAGCAAATTGCCCAGTAAAGTCGAATTGGACGACCTCATCAGTGCCGGTATCTTTGGCTTGATGGACGCTATCCAAGCCTTTGATCCTGAAAGAGGCGTAAAGTTTGGGACATATTGCCTGCCCCGTATAAAAGGTTCTATTCTTGATGAGTTGCGGAGTATGGATTGGGTACCACGATTAGTCCGTACTCGTGCACACCAACTTGCCAGGGCCACACAGTCACTCGAGGTATCTCTGGGCCGAAAGCCCACTATTAAAGAAACCGCTGAAAAACTGAATATGAACATGGATGAGTTTAACAGGCTTAGGCGGGATGCCAGTGCGGTAAACGTGGTGTCATTGAACACACAATACGGCGAAGGGGACAGCGAAAAAGATATTCGCGAAATAGACATAATCAAAGACAAAAAAAGCGACGCCCCTCCCATCGAGGCTCAAAAGCGAGACCTCAAAAATTTGCTTACCAAAGGTCTTACACGGGCAGAACGCCTGATTGTTGTCTTGTATTACTACGAAGAGATGACGATGAAGGAAATCGGCACAACACTGGACCTCTCTGAGTCACGCGTTTCGCAGATGCACTCTTCTATTGTACAACGTCTAAAAGCCCAATTGAACACCAGAAAAAAGGAATTTGCCATTTAAACCTCAGTTTAGTACGTAAACGCTGTAGGCTTGCATAACCGGGCACTTATCTGTATCATCCCTTTTTTATTAAATTCAACAAACATGATTGTTTTGCGCCACCCACATGAGTATACTAAAGTGGTTTTCATACAAGGAAAAAACAATGAGATTTACAAAAATGCACGGTCTTGGCAATGACTATGTTTATGTCAATTGCTTCAAGGAAAAAGTTGTTGATCCGGCAACGTTGGCTCCGATCATCAGCGACCGGCATCGCGGTATTGGTTCTGATGGATTGATTCTCATAGAACGGTCACAAACAGCCGATGTGCGGATGCGTATCTTTAATGCAGACGGGTCGGAAGCTGAAATGTGCGGAAATGGTATCCGCTGCGTGGCAAAATATGTCTACGAGCACAAACTTGCCGATGCCGGCGGTGAGGTTTCAGTACCCGGTCAGCCCCCCTGCCCTGCTTCATTGAATATAGAAACCGCAAAGGGCGTTTTAACCGTTGGACTTATAACAGATGACAGTGATCAGGTACAGGAGGTCTGCGTAGATATGGGCCAGCCCACTCTGTCAGCCAAAGATATTCCAGTTGATTTGCCCGTCAAAGAAGTTATCGAACAGCCAATGATGTTTCAAAGCCGGGCTTTTGTAATGACGTGCGTGTCAATGGGCAATCCACACGCCGTCTTTTTCTGCAATGACCTTTCAGCAGTTGATCTTGGAAAATTTGGTCCGATAATTGAAGGCCACAGCATCTTTCCAAATCGGATCAATGTACATTTTGTCCAGGTTGATACCCCGACGGAGTTTACAATGCGGACGTGGGAGCGAGGCAGCGGAATAACGATGGCCTGCGGGAGCGGTGCCTGCGCTGTCTGCGTGGCGTCAGTGCTTACCGGCCGAGGCCAACGGATATGCACCGCACATTTACCTGGGGGCGACCTGGATTTGAACTGGTGCGAAGATGATAACTGTGTCTATATGACCGGACCGGCTGAGGAAGTCTTTAAGGGCACCTGGCCAAAAAAGTAACTTTTACGTGCAAAATTTCAGGGGCCGACAGAATTCCAGCGCTATGCCAGACCTGACAGAAGGCAGTTCTGTGTCGGTGCGAGAACCGCTGATAATATGAGTTCTCAAAACCTTACCGAGGCCTGAGATGCTGCCCCCGGATTCAAGCAGACCTGCTGTCGGAGGTATTGACAATTCGACTTTTAATAAGCTGCCCGTCTTAAATGCGTCAGCGGCAGTCTCAAAATACAAACCGCCGGGACTTACATTCACTGTGCAGCCGGTATGGGGTTCCTTTGCAGCCGAATCAACATTACGGTACGATAAATCAAGCTTTATTGGCAACCTTTTGTACTTTCGCTTTTCGGTGCTAACCATCATATGCCTCCATGCATAACTGTTGTCAATTAACCTTCATGAGTACATAAGGTTTAAGTTTAGATATAGTGCCGCAAAATCCATTCCAAAAAATGTATAAATAAATACCCTATTTTTACTTTTATAAGTGCTTAGTGGATATAGGGTTGAGCAAAATTAGCCGGGGTAGTGTCGTCAGGACACGATAGAGTTGACAAAGGCAACATTAGAATGTTGACAAATTGCAACGCTGAACATTGATTTCAATGGCTAAAGGTCGAATATCGGCGTTGGAAATAGCTGCTAAGGTACTTATTCTACAAAATGTTACGTTTCTTGCTAAATAAACAGCCCTTTCATTCCGAAAAAAGAACAGACATGTTGTTTTTTTGCAACATACATGCTTGACATTGTGGAAAAAAAGAGTTATTATTTAAGATATGCCAGTTCATCGGAAACAACGGTCAAAAAAGCCAACCAGGAGCGGCGATCGAGCAAAAACGGACATTAGAAATGACCATTTAATATTTGGGCTGCTTGGTGAATCAATCGTTCAGTCCCTACCGATAGGAGTTATTGCTTTCGATTCGGATTTGAAGATTATCGAGGCCAATTCCCAGGCATCGAAGTTAATCAAGTTAGGTGACTTCATTGACGAATCATTGGCCAAAGGTACAGACAGTCCCGGCGTGCCGGGATTCGACTGGACGAAGCAGTTAAAATCAATCATGTCAACGGGGAAAACACGCGAATTCGACAGTGTACATTATAAATTGAACGGCAAAACAAAATTGCTGCAAATCCTTTGCACGTCGCTAAAGAAAGCTAAAACAGCAAGAAGCCTCGGCGGCGCTGTTATAATCGAAGACATAACCGAAAAGGTCGATATCCAGAGACAGTTGGCAAACGCTGAAAGGCTGGCTACTGTTGGCAAACTCGCTTCGAAAGTAGCCCATGAGTTAAATAATCCTATGGATGGGATACTGCGGTATATTAATCTTACCATGAGAATTATTGAGCAGAAAAAACTCGAAAAACCCAAAGAGTACCTCACTCAGTGCCGGCAGGGACTTATGAGAATGGTTCATATCGTAAGCGAGTTGTTGGAATTCTCTCGCAGAACTTACACATCATTGGAATATGTTGAATTAGAGCAGATTATTGAAGATGCCGTAAGAACAATGGATCCAAGAGCAGGAGCTTGCAATATTCGGATATTACGAAACTATAGCCGCAACATACCACAAATCAGAAATGGAAATCTGTTTCAGGTGTTCTTTAACCTTATAAAGAATGCACTGGAAGCAATGCCGGCTGGCGGGCAGCTAAGCATCTCAACCCGACTGGCAGCGGATAATACCGCCGTGGTGGAATTTCGTGACACCGGAACAGGTTTTCCTAAAGAGTACGCCGATGCTATATTCGAACCATTCTTCACGACAAAAGACAAAGGGACAGGATTGGGATTAGCAATATGTAAGGACATAACCGAAAGGTGCCAAGGCCGAATAACCGCTGAAAACGCTCATGGAGGAGGCAGTATATTCACTGTGCATTTGCCGATGGCAGATAGAACATAAGAAAAGCCATAAAAGCAAGTGAGGATATCTCGATGAGAGAAAAGAATATCCTTGTTATAGACGATGACAGAATCATATTGGATTCTTTGTGTGAATTTTTGTCACTCGAAGGATTCCAAACTAACGGCGCTGAAACATTGAAAGGTGCCTTGGCCGAGCTGGAAAAGCAAAGTTATTCTCTGGTTATAACTGACGTTAATTTGCCCGACGGCGATGGCCTGGAATTATTAGATATAGTCAGAAAAGAATATCCTCGGACCGTAACGCTTGTGATAACCGGCTATGGCACCATTGAGAGTGCTGTCAAGGCGATTAAACAAGGCGCATACGATTACCTTACCAAGCCGATCGCAGATGACGAATTGCGGATGGCAGTCGAAAGGGCCATCAAACAACATTCGCTCATCAGTGAAAACGAGAGTCTGCGATTGCAACTCGAACAGAAATACAGTCTGGAAAACATAATCAGCCACGACTACAAAATGGCGAAGATTTTCGACCTCGTGGAAGCTGTTGCCGATAGCAACACCACAATACTGATGGCCGGCCCGTCGGGCACCGGTAAAAGTATGTTGGCAAAAGCGATACACCATCGTTCCAGTCGACGCAATAAACCGTTTGTGGAGGTAAGCTGCGGTGCACTTCCAGAGACACTGCTTGAAAGTGAACTATTCGGCCATGTTAAGGGTTCTTTCACCGGCGCTGTAAAAAACAAGGAAGGCAAATTTATGGCCGCACATAGTGGCACGATTTTTCTCGATGAGATTTCCAATGCCTCACCGGCTCTGCAAGTCAAACTTCTGCGGGTTCTGGAGGACAGACAATTTGAGCCGGTCGGAAGTAATAAGACCAAAACCGTTGATACGCGAATCATAACTGCTTCAAATCGCAACCTGCAGGAAGAAATAAAGCAAGGAAGATTCCGAGAAGATTTGTATTACCGGATAAACGTAGTAACGATAAAACTACCGCCATTATGTGACAGAGTAGGCGACGTCTGGCTGCTGGCAAAGCACTTTTTACAGACGTACTGTTCCCAGCACAATAAGCAAAAGCTCGGTATTACAGATGAGGCGATGGAATATTTAGAGCGTTACCCCTGGCCGGGCAACATTCGCGAGCTCGAAAACGTAATTGAGCGGGCGGTTTTGCTAAGCAAAAACAAATTCATCGGCCCGGACGATTTGCCCAATGCAATCAAACAAGAACAAGACCAGCAGCAAAAGACATATAAGCCGGCAAGCTTGAAAGAGGCGTTAGCTGAACCGGAAAAAAACCTTATTCGCCAGGCACTTGAATCCAATCACTGGAATAGACAGGAAACCGCTAAGGCACTTCAGATAAACCGCACAACACTATTTAAAAAGATGAAACGCTACGACCTCTACACCGAGGCCGAACGATTAGGGCTGGCCTGATTAATTGATTATTGAAAAGCAACAATTGGAAAAGAATCCAGGTAGAAAATAGTAAATAATCAATGGCCGATTACAAAGGTGATTTAATAAAAAACCCCTGCCTTGAGGAGGAGATTGGGGGAAAGCGATAAAGCAGGGATTAAATGAAGACTTTGTTATCTTGGCCCCGAATCCCCTTATTTCAGATTCCCCATTTTCACACTTTAATGAATGACTTCTTGCGATACATCCAGAAGAGGATGAGACAGACCAGGGCGAACCCAGCGACTGCGTGTATGAAATCATTCCACGGGCCGACGAATTTATCCAGGCCGTCTACGAAGACCCCTGTAATGGCTCGGAAGTTGACCAGGTGGGTCAACATATATACAAAGATGGCATTGGAACCGATGACCACAAAACCATAGGCCCACTTTTTAAAGCCCCATACGTCTATCACAAGATAGAATACTGCCAACAGCAGATAGCTCAGACCTGCCGAGAAAAGTACGAACGAACTGGTCCAGAGTCGTTTTATGATGGGGAACGGACCGGCACAGAACTTGCCCACGCCAAAGAACCAACCGCCCCACAGCGCACCAAGCACCAGAGTACCAATGCCCAGAAAAACAAGTATACGAACCTTACGCGAGCCGGAAAGCTCGGTTCGCAGCAGGTGCCCGGCCATAGCTCCCAGCATGACCGTGCAGGCGAATGTCATGCCGCTTAGTATCCACGTGTAGTTGAGGCCGTCGTCAAATTGGCGGAGAATGATATGGTCGATGTAGAGTGCGAGGTTTGCGTCAGGCTCCAGTACGCCCGCGCCCTGTCCGGGGACAGGTACCAGTGCCATCAAGGCCCAGAACAGGAGCAGGAGAACCGCCGTGACTATAATCTGCCAGTTTAGACGGAGGTTAAGGATGATTACCGCTGAGATCAAATAGCCTGTCGCGATGGCCTGCAGCGTGTTGCAGTAAATCTTCAGTTTAGACGGGTCGAGGTCCAGCAGGTTGCCCTGGGCGATCATGCCCAGGACAAAGAGAATCACGCTCCGCTGTACAACGTGTCTGTAGAGTTTCCGCTTGCTGTCGCCGCGCCTGAGGCGATTGCTGAACGAAAACGGCATAACGACACCGACGATGAACAAAAACAACGGCATAATCAGGTCTTCAAACACAAAACCCTCCCACTCGACGTGGGTGAGCTGGTTCTTTATAAAGGCGGTCGTGGGATTGTCCAGTGCCTTGTGAAGGCCGTTGAAGATGTACCAGCCGCCGATGATCCAGAACATGTCGAAACCGCGCAGTGCATCAATCGACACCACCCGGCTCGCCAGAGGTTCCTTTGGCTCCTGGGCCGTTATTTCCAGCTCTTGCAAATCCGTCATTTCTATCCCCGGCCAACAGCGATTCCGTTCACACTTGCATACGATAAATACCCGGGACTGGAGTCGAACCAGCACGAGCCGAAGCCATTAGCCCATCAAGCTACAACGTGTCCCTGAGTAAATTTAATTGTAATCAAAACTTAAGTAAAGCACAAAGTCAAGGAGTCCCGAAAAAAGTAATATCAAATCCAAAAAAAGGGTTCAATGAGGCCCCCTGCCCCCCTACTGCAAATCATGGCTGTTGGGTCGGAATTGCCGGGGCATATCAAGGCAGCGATCAAGGCATTAGTACAAACCTATATTGGCACCGGAATTTGGTGTCTGCCAAGCGACTATCAATAAGGACTTATGATGGTTGCCGGAGCGTGAAAGTAACCTATACGTACATCGCTGTTGCAAATCGACGGCCCTGGTTAATCCTTCTGTTTGTCATTTTGCTTTTTTTGTAAAAGGATAAGGCCGTTGGCAATCCATCTTTGACGTCCGTCTGAGGGGCTGTTCATGATTTGTCCGTCGAGCCAGAAGGTGGACGATCCGCCGCCATCGAGGTTCATTGCCTCGGTGCATCCGAGCTTGAGCATAAACTCCGCCAGTTCCGGAAAAGTCATACCGATTGACAAATCTTTTTGACGCCCGTCGACTACGAGCAGGAAGAAATGCTTATCGTTCCAGCCGATCGCGGTCCGTGGGTGACGTGGCTGGTAACCGGTGAATTGTCTCACCTTTGCATCCTTGATAAGTACCGGGCCTCCACCGATTGCGAAATCGACACCAGTCAGAGCGGGGGATGTTTTAAACGACAATGAAAGGACCATTCCGGGCTCGGTGCTTTTGATTTTATTCGCGAGGGCAGGTCCGATAGACAGGACCAATTTGTCATTTGGAATGACGGAATTCGCTTCATGGTTTATCGAAAGAATACGTCCATTGCACGTTTGTCCGGGTTTTATGGGTAGCCATCCCGAATCATCGCATTTTTCCAGAACAAGCTCAATAGCGTTTTTGGTACGTGTCGAAAAACCCATGGAAGGCGTGTAAAGGACTGCCCCATCCTGGACACACTCCTGATTGATATCGAAATTAACACTTGTACCATTGCGCCAGGTCGCACGAAAGGAAGGTTGCACGTATGCGATGCGAGGTTTTCCCTTTGGGTCGATCCAGAAACATGTGTTTTTGGGCGAACTGACAAGTTCGCCCCGGACTATTTGCAGACCCAGTGGGTCACCCTGATATAGGCCTGTTCTGATTCTAAAAAAGTCGCCGTTAACTGCGGCCAGTGGCCTGCCAATAAGCGGATCAAGGGCCTGGATTTGTCGGCTAAGCGGCTCCAAGCCGTAGATACTCTTTTTGGCAAGCGATGATGTGAATGCGAACTGTGATTGTGAGCGATCAATTTTTATTCGGTGAATCGACAACGGCCCTGTACCGATTCGTTGATGAACGTATTCGAGGCCCGGCAGTATTAATGGGAAGGCAGCGTCATTATTCGTTTGTGAAAACGATATGCTTGTAACCAATAGCACCAAGGCAAGATAGTAGAGGCGTCTGCCAATTGATTTTACATGATTTACGGAATATCGTTGTAAATAGTACATTGTTTCCTGCCCTGATAATTAAGAGTCTCTAATAAAATGAATCGTTGTACCGAAAGCGAGCGTTTTTTTGTCCTGCAAGGAAGGCGAAACAGGCAATGCCAAAGCATTGTCGATGCAGCCTGACGGCGTCAGGACGAAAAACAAGCCGCTTGAATACAGAGTCATTTTACTATAAGCTCTAAATACATGTTTCGTGATAAAGCTTATGTATACTTATATCATAACTTAGCAGGCCATACAATATCACCAGGGCCCGGCCGGGGTTAATCCAATTCTTTATTCCTAATCCGTTGTGACTGCCGGGGGATGTCACAAGTTCCGGTTCTCTGTCACTTAATAAGGTACATATCCGTTACCTGGCAGTCCGGTGATTCGCTAAAAGATGCGTTTTCAAGCTGATTTTGCAGGTTGCGGGCCAAGAGGGGCGTGACGGGGACAAATTTGGTGAAATTTTGGTATAATCTGTAAAATTTCGAGAAAAATGCAAAAAAAACCGTTAGTTTTTGGCTCCCTGTGCATCTATATGTACAGTAGTTTTAAATGGAAAAGAATCTCGATTATGTCCAGTTGGTGACACAAGCTCAGCTTGGTGACAAGGAGTGTCTAAATCGCCTCGCTGAGGCAGTAAGGGAGCGTCTCTACGCATATGTTTACCGTTATACGCTGTCAGATGCGCTGACACAGGATATTGTACAGGAGAGTATACTGAAAATGCTTGAGGTATTAAATGAATTAAAAGAAGCCGACCGGTTTTGGCCCTGGCTGTTCAAGATAGCCCTTAACAAAGTACTCATTCATCGCCGGGCGGAAAACAAGCGAAGAACCGTGTCTAAGCCGGTTGCGGGTCTCGGGGATCTCCAGCGTGACAGGCAGACTGCAATAGCAAACGTGGTCGGCCAGGAATTAAAGGAAATCGTTCTTGCGGCAATGCAGAAGTTAAAGCCTGAGCACAGGGCCGTTATCAACATGCGCTGCTATGACGAGATGGCGTATGCCGAGATTGCAAAGACGATAGGGTGTAGTGAGTTTGCCGCTCAAATGCTGTTCTACCGGGCGAAAAAATCTCTGAAAAAACAGCTTGCCCGCTCCGGGTTCGGCAAGGGCTCGCTGCTGATGGCTTTGGTCCTGTTCGGGAAGGTAACAGCTACCAGCGATGCGGCGGCGGCCGGCGTGTCTGTAACGGCCGCTACTACCAAGGTGGGTTTGGCGGCGGGGCTGGCAGCGGCGGTGAGCAGTAAGGCACTTGTTGTATCACTGACAACGGCCGGCGTGTTGGCCGTGGGGACTATGGTGACAACTTCGGCGCTTAATGGAACAACGGACATTACCGAGAACAAGCCGGCAACAAGTTCACAGGTCACCGGCCAGGCGAACCAGGCAGTCGGGGAGTATTGGTATTTTTTCCCTGAAGGCGCGGGCCGAGCGGTGATGATGCAGCAGATAACACAATCGGGCCGAAAATGGCTCCAGGATGAATTTGCCAACTACTACAATCACAAAGATACCATCTCCATAAGAAACCATCGCTGCTGGCACAGCGACCTGAGCGTGTGGCGGCTGCCTACGGATGGCCCCGAATTGACGGATTTTCTTTCCCGGGTTGAAGGCAGGTCCGTAGAGATGGAATACGTTGCCGGTAAGGGCGGCGGCTTGCTGGTAATCGCCAGCTCCAGGGCAGGCCAGAGAAACAACTGGATAACCCGTCACTACAACGTAATGGACGAAGATTATTTTCAAAGTGACTGGCCCAAGGGCACGCCAACTATAGATAGACGCGACCCAATGCACAAGCGAGGCTGGACCTATTTCAAAATAACAGGCCAAATTAATGGCAAAGAAGCCCGGGGCATGGGAAGGATACCATTTGTATACGCGGCAAATAGAAGGCATTGGCCCTGGGTGGTATTGAAGGTGGGTGAAAATATTGTAAGCCAGGCCTGCTTTGCCGGGCTTTCTCGGCCGTGGATGGGGCTGCACACGATAGATACGGTAAGGCGGAATGCCGCCCAAAAGCAAATATGGTTCGAGACAAAATACGACAAGCCCAGCGGCAAGGCCGAAGTGGTCTTAAAGCCCAAAGACGGGCAGATTGTATATACAATTGATATGGAAAAAGACGTTGTTGAGTCGATTGCGTTTGCAGGGGAAGCCGGGGGGCAATTACAGTTTGATTACCTCCAGGAAATTGACAGTATCGGCAGTGAGTTTGCACCGCCAGCCGGCAAAGCGAGTATGCCAGAGAAAAGCAGAGGGATGTTGTGGCTTTTGGAATTGATAAGTAATAATTGATTAAAAAAAGGAGCTAACGATGAAAACAGAAAAAATGAAAAAAAGACTGTTTTTTTGGATAACTTTAATTGTGTTTATATATCTGTTTATAGGAGCGCAAAATATCTGCCATGGCCTGGAATTCGATGTAGCCGAACCCGTGCCGGGCTTTTCACCTACTCGGTGGGTAGTTTTCAATTATGTTACTCCTGATGCCACGTATATGTTGCTTCAGGTTTGGGACCCGTATTGGCGTATTAAAAGTTCTACCTGGGATCCAAACATGCAGCAATGGACATCGCCACAGGAATTACTGACCGATCCACCCGGCGGCTTCCCAACTGGGACCGGGATTGCCTCTCTGAGTCCTGATGGAATGACGATGTTTTATGGTGCTGAAGGGTATTCTGGTGTATGCCGATCGTGGTGGACTCCGAATGGATGGACCCTGCCACCAAAGACCGATCCCAATTTGGATCCTCTTGCATCCGACACCTATTTCAATGGAAAGTTTCTTTATACAACACATTTCTATTTCGATATCTGGTCCTCGACGTATGATGACGTAAACGACAAATTCTCACCAGCAGTTCCGGTTGAATCTATAAACACTTCTGAGTGGGCAGAAGGAGGCCCATGGATCTCTCGCGATAGTACCTTACTTGTTTTTAGTTCAGATAATAATTCCCTGGGTGGATATGGAGGTCATGACTTATATAGTGCTACCTGGGACGAGGATTTAAAGATATGGACAAATATAACCAATCTCGGACCGAATGTTAACACTCCATTAGATGAAAGCTTATCATGTATGGCAGAAGAAGCTGGCATTTTGTTTTTTGAGAGACGCGACCCTAATACTGACGAGCGCCAACCGATGCAAGCAGTAGTCAAGCCAGAGCCTCCCTGTATGGTTTCCATTCCGGGTGGCTGGTTTCCCTATCAGAACGTCAGCGATCCTAACGACTGGATTTTCGTTGATTCTTTCCTTATTGATAAGTACGAGGTTACAAATCAGCTTTATTGTCAGTTCCTTAACAATGCAGATCCTGCTGGAGATCACTGGATTTCAAGTATGGAAATCGACCGGTATGGTGACCCAGGCAATTATTATTACTCAGTACAAGCAGGCAAAGAAAATTATCCGATTAGCTACGTAAAGTTGTCCGATGCCGAGGCATTTGCTGTTTGGCGGAGTAACCTTGAGGGCGTGATATACCGTCTACCTACCGAGCAGGAATGGGAAAAAGCAGCGGCCTGGGATCCGGTAGAGCAGCATTATTATACCTATGGATTTCATAGAGACAGTATTGATTGCTCATGGAGCAATTACTTAGGCTGCATAGGTGGGCCAATGCCCGTGGGCTCGTACAACGGCAGTGACGGCAGGAACGATGCCAAAAGCTATTATGGCTGTTACGATATGAGCGGCAATTTCTGGGAATGGACGTCAGATTATTTTATCCTCGGAGGCTACTGGGAGGGACGCTCGGAATTCTGTCAGTCCGCATACCGCTACGGCCGCATGGTGCCATCGTATAGAAGCAACAGCATCGGCTTTCGTCTCGTAAGTGAGCCGCCAACGACCTATCACATCGATGGCGTTAATGGTGATAATACCAATGACGGATTGACTCGGGGGACGGCCTTTGCGACCATCCAGCGGGGGATTAATGTGGCGCAACGTTGCGATACGGTTTTAGTCTGGCCGGGCGTTTATAACGAGGAAATCGGCTTCTGGGGCGATGCGATAACGGTCAAAAGCGCCGCCGATGCAGCGGTGGTAGAGACCAATTATGGGTATGCGTTCTCATTTTTCTCGGCCGAAGGGCCCGATACAGTATTGAGCAACTTTGTTATCAGGAACAGTCAATATGGAATCTATCTTATAAACGGCAGTAGTCCTTTACTTAGAAACCTTACGATAGTAAATAACGACTTCGGCATCTCGGCCTTCAACGGCTCCGACCCGGATATCAGCAACTGTATCTTCTGGGATAATAAATATGGCGACCTGTTCAGAGACCCGGTCCCGCTCCAGGCTAAGTACAGTTGCATCGAAGAGGGAGGTGAAGGCGAAGGTAACATCAGCATTGAGCCGGGATTTGTCGATGCAAACGGCGGCGATTATCATCTTCTTTCGGAGCGTGGCAGGTATTGGCCGGCGCACGATGTGTGGGTCCTCGACAAGGTCACAAGCCCCAGTGTTGATGGCGGCGATCCCAATGTTGATCCTTCGGAAGAGCGGATGCCTAATGGCGGCAGAATCAATATGGGCGCTTATGGAAACACGGCTTACGCGAGTATGAACGAATGGCCAATCAAGGGTGATGTCGACCGAAACGGCAGGTTTAATTTTGTGGACATCGCGATTCTATTGAATGATTGGTTAGCCGAATTAGGCTGGGCTCAATAGAAAGAGCGGTCCGCCGCGGAGTACGGACCGGATTGGTGATAGAGAATAAGTGGTTAAAGCTTTGAAAAATACATTGATAACTGATTGCGAAAGCAGTATTATAGAATGGCTTTAGATAGTATCTGTTGCGAAAAACAAAAACTGACGATGTCACCCCTGCGAAAGCAGGGGTCCAGAGCGAAAAAGCTGGATTCCCGCTTCCGCGGGAATGACAAATACTGTTTCCGCAACAGGAGATAGATAGTTGCGGGAACCTGAAAATAGGTTGATAAATTGTGCGGGAGAAACCTATCGGATTCAAAGGTTACAATTTGGGCAGGGATAGCCGCGAGAGACAGGGGTTTACCCTAATTGAGCTTTTGGTGGTGATTGGCATCATCTCAGTGCTGATGGGGATGTTGCTGCCGGTCCTGGGAAAGGTACGGCAGAAGGCACGGACTATGCTGGGGATGAGAAACCAGCGGGAGATTGTCAATGGGGTAACCATGTTTGCCGGGGACAACGATGGGCAATATCCCGAATCGGTGGCTACCGTAGGGTTCGGGAAACTCTGGAACTGGTCCGACCCACGGAAGCTGACGGGCAACAGGACACGCACGCCGGGAATGTATCGTGCGATGAGCGAATATTTGCGCAGCTATATTCCTGATGCGAGCACCGTGTTTTGCACGAATGCGCCCACGAAATATAAATACCTCCAGCAGTCGTGGGATGCCGGCGATGATTGGGACAATCCGGATACGTCCTTTCCGTTCGACCCGGTAGGTGGGACGTATTGCTTCTACTGGAACTATATCGGCTTCTTAGGGGGACGCAAAGGCATATTTAGAGGTCCGCAAAGTCATGCCGGCGGTCCGGGGGAAGGCAAATTGCTCGTAACAGACTATTTTGGCTATAATTGCTGGCAAAGTCCAAAAGCCTATGGAAGCTGTGAAAAATTCAATGGGGCATCTGCCATGGCCGAAACCTGGCTTCTCTCGTCTTACTGGTATTCTCTGGAATCCGAGAGGGTTTATCTAAATACCATCGATGTGTTGCTGCATGCCGGTTACACCGACGGGCATGTGGGAAGTTTCAAGAGTTCAGAAGTAGTGCCGATGAGGGTCTCTTTAACTTCCGATGGCAGCGTGCCGTACCCCGATGATGGCGTAGGGCCGGGGATATTTTATCTGCCAAAAAACGGCTTGAGGTAATCGCAGGACGACACTACCGAACGCCCCGCCGCAGTTCTGCAGGCCGATACATCGTGGTTCACCGCAAATAAATTGCACCCAGATATTACTCTGGCGAAACTTTGGAGTGGTGTCCGTGACTCGATATGCCGCCCTGTTTGGCTTTTTGTGGCCTTGCTGCCCTGCTGAGGCATTGTTGAATAACTCCTGCTTGACTCACAGCCGCTTCAACTCTAAAATTTGTTCGTAAGACTTCAAAATGGAAAATCTATGGAGCCAGTAATCACAATATCCGCTCTCGGTGATAACTATATTTACCTCTACTGTTATGACCGGAACAATGCTTTTGCGGTCGACCCGGGCGAAGCTAAAGCTGTCCTCAAAGCATTGGAAAAACACGGACTTAACCTGACTGACGTGCTAATCACGCACCGACATTTCGACCACACTGCAGGTGTAGAGGCCCTCAAAGAGAAGACCGGCTGCAA
Organism: Planctomycetota bacterium; assembly: GCA_019456145.1. GTDB lineage: Bacteria > Planctomycetota > Phycisphaerae > Sedimentisphaerales > Anaerobacaceae > CS2-K091. Next base: position 9,499 of record VRUL01000030.1, on the reverse strand, counting down.
GGTCGTTAGCGAAGATAAAACCGGGATACTTCGTCTCGGCAATATGAACGTTCAAGTCATCGCTACGCCCGGTCACACTCGGGACTCAGTCTGTTATTACGTGCAGCCATCCGAAAAACACAGCGGTTTATTATTTACAGGGGACACATTGTTCGTCGGAGGCTGCGGCAGGCCTATTGAATGTGATGCGAGAACCTTGTGGCAATCACTACAAAAACTCACAGCCTTACCAAATGATACACTACTCTATCCCGGCCATGATTATACTGCGGAAAATTATGAATTCGCACTGACTATCGAGCCGGACAACCCCGACGTAAAGTCCCGCCTTGACGAGATTAAGAAAATCCAGAGACAAGGCTTACCAACCGTTCCATCTACTATATTGCAGGAAAAAATAACCAATGTTTTCCTTAATGCAAACAAACCTGAAATAAAGGCGGCTCTTAATATGCCGCATGCTACTTATGCGGAAATTTTCACAGAACTGCGAAGAAGGAAAAATATATTCGGTTAACAATAGGCGGCTGAAAAAATACACCCAGCAGGCGTCACCATCATCGGCGGCGGCTGCTAAACCGGACCGGGGCACATTAAAGCAGTGGCAAAGAAGCTGAGAGGGTAATTGCAAGAAGTTTGTTCTTTAAGCAGCCAGATCTACTAATTATGGCGATTGCATAAGATAGTTGACAGCGAATACCGCAAGGTCACTTTCGTTTATTGAACCATCTTCCGGTTCTGAAATATCACAAAATGGATTCCAGTTGTCGTCGGCAGGTGTGCTTCGCCAGGCGGCGGTGAGGACGGCATAATCTTCCAGGTCCACGTCCCGGTCAGGTTCCGAATCACCCGGCGTTGCAGGTGTGAGCAGAAATGCACGGCTAACTTTTCCTGGACGCTTGAATTTGCCCACAATCCAACCGTTATCGTTTATACAATTTGCCCGTAACAGAGTAAATTCGAGGGCAGGATTAATTAGATTATTTAGGTCGATATTATTACCTGCTCCGGTAGGATCAAATAATACTGCGACAGGCAAAAACCCACCAGTTTCACATCTACCTACAATCTGCCCTTTGTTGTTGATTGAATGAGCATACGACTTTATATCGTAGCCTTCAACGGTACCCAGATTAACATTATTACCTTCACCTGTTGGGTCAAATAATGTCGCTAACATGTGTCCGTTAGCATCTTCGGCAGATCCTACAATTTGGTTGCTATCATTTATTGATAAGGCTGAGCTGTTCGCTCCTCCTAAAGTACCTAAGTCGATGTTATTCACGCCATTTGGATCAAATAATGTAGCGCGATAATCCGCGAAGCTAAACCAGTCATTAGCCGATACTCCAACAATCTGTCCTCTATTATTAATACAAAATGCTCCTGATTCTCTGTAACCGCTTAATTGGCTTAAAAACATGGTATTACCTTCACCCTCGAGGTCAAATATGGCCGCTCGGATAAGGACGTTACCGTCCTCTATGTAGTACTTTGCACCAACAATTTGGCCTTCTTTATTGATTGAAGTTGCAGAGCTATTTACATCCAACGCAATGTTATTGCCATCTCCTGTGGCATCAAACAGAACGGCGTAAGAAACATTCAACGCATTGTAAACTGCGCCCACGATTTTGCCGTTGTCATTTATTGACGCAGCCAAGCTATCCTCTCCGCCGAGTGTGCCGAGGTCGATATTGTTGCCCTGGCCGGTGGGATCGAACAGTACTGCGTGCGAAGTGACACCACCTACATCACCAACAATTTGGCCATGGTTGTTTATTGAGTGGGCATATGCCCCGGAGAACCCAGGTACGGTGCCTAAATCGATGGCGATATAGCGAACCATAGCTTGTGTTGGATTGGATATAAATAACAGGTACAGCAAAGTGACTATAGATAAAGGATGTCCTTTAGACTTACCGCCCGTTAGATTTGATTTGCTTTTTCTCATATTGTGTTTCCCATTTATATACAAAAGATATAAAATTATTTGCAAAGTTTCTTGTTCTATTGCTGTGCGAGCCAATTCGAGGAAAAGACAGCGAGGTCGCGTTCGTCTATAAGGTTGTCTTTGAGTTCTGAAATATCACAGAAGGGATTCCAGTTGTCGTCAGCGGGTGTGCTTCGCCAGGCGGCGGCGAGGATGGCATAATCTTCCAGGTCCACGTCCCGGTCAGGTTCCGAATCACCCGGCGTTGCAGGTGTGAGCAGAAATGCTCTTCTAAATCCGTCCGGATTCGCACCCCAGCCGACAATCCATCCATTATTGTTTATACACGTTGCGCCGGATAAACTCCAACCAAGGTTTGGGTCTATTCTATCGTTAAGATTGATATTGTTGACGTTGCCGTTGGATTTAAACATTACAGCATAGCTGGGTCCAACCATTTTTTCGAGCGAGGCCCAACCGATGATCTGGCCCTGATTGTTGATACTCACGGCTACGGAATAGTTGCAGGCTGGTAATGTACCTAAGTCTATATTGTTTCCGGGGCCATTAGGATCGAATATCGCCGCGTGTTCATAGCCGGAGGTGGTAGAGGCAGCTCCGACGATTTGACCTTTATCATTAATTGAAACCGCTGCACTGTATTGCCCACCCAGTGTACCAAGGTCAACGTGATTGCCTGCACCGGTGTGGTCAAAAAGCATGGCACGCTCGCCCGGCAGTGGAAAGTTGTCAGCATGACCAACAATCTGCCCGATGTTGTTTATCGAGCGAGCGACGGAATTGTCAAATCCGTCAATTGTACCAAGTAAAGTGTTGTTGTTTGGATCATTCACATCAAAAATTGTGGCTCGTCCGAATCCAGACGTGTTCAGCATGTCTCCTACAATTTGGCCGTAGTCATTTATTGACCAGGCACGGCCATTATTGCCGAGTTTAATATTATTTGCCGGGCCACAGGGGTCGAATATTGTCGGGTGCCAGGGCTGCCTGCTTAGGTCGGGATCATTCGAATCCGCGGCTCCAACGATTTGGCCTCTATTGTTTATCGCCAATGCGTAGCTCCTCAAACCACCTAATGTTCCAAAGTCTACGTTATTACCCTTGCCTGTGGAATCGAATAATATCGCTCGCGACACTTCAGGATACCCCATATCTGTAGCCCAGCCCACGATTTGCCCGTTGTTATTGATTGACAAGGCGCGGGAACTTTCGTAGCCGGGCAGGGTGCCAAGGTCGGTTACATTGTATCGGATGGCTGCGGCGGCTGGACTTGCAATAACGGACAACAGAAAAGTCACTAAGGAGCAGAGATATGTTTTTTTCATTTTAGGCTCCAATTCGGATAATGTGATTCGGCTTATTCTACGGTGGATTTACGAGATAATTGCCGGCGAGAACAGCCAAATCGCGTTCGTCTATAATGTTGTCTTTGGGGTCTGAAATATCACAGAATGGATTCCAGTTGTCGTCGGCGGGTGTGCTTCGCCAGGCGGCGGTAAGGATGGCATAATCTTCCAGGTTTACAGTTCCATCCAGTTGAAAATCGGCCGGTCCGGCGGGCACTGGTGTGAGTAGTAATGTTGTGTAATAAAAGCTGGAATTTCCGCCCCAACATACTATCCAGCCATTATCGTTTATACGAATCGCATTACTGAGGCTATAGCCCCGGGTTGGATCTATTAGGTCGTTAAGGTCGACATTGTTACCATTGCCTGTGGGATCAAACATTACCGCACGAAATCCTGAAGAGGCGTCTTTTGAAGCCTGTCCCACAATTTGCCCACTGTTATTTATTGAAGTAGCCACAAGAAAGTTACAACCATCCAATGTGCCCAGGTCCACATTGTTACCTATGCCGTTGGGGTCAAACAGTACTGCATGGCAAGACCCGGTAGCAGTGTCGGCACGTCCTACAATCCGGCCATAATCGTTGATCGATATAGCCGCACTATACTCTCCGCCGAGTGTGCCGAGGTCGATATTGTTGCCTTGACCGGAAGGATCAAACCGCACTGCACGGAATTTTCTTGTATAGGGTTCTATAAAGGCAAATCCCACAATCTGGCCGATGTTGTTGATTGAATAAGCGTTCGAATGATTAAATCCATTCAGTGTGCCGAGTTCAGTATGGTTATTTACATCATTCAGGTGGAATAGTATTGCTCGCTCATATCCAAAACTGTTCACAGCTCCTCCAACAATCTGACCATGGTCGTTTATTGACCATGCGGGGCCCTTCTTGCCCAATCCAATATTATTTCCTCCACCCTTTGAGTCAAATATGGTCGGCTGTGGACTTTGTTGAAAGTCAATGAAATCAGCCCCACCCACAATTTGTCCATTATTGTTGATTGAAGCGGCCCAACTGTTTTCTCCACCGAGTGTTCCGAGGTCGATATTATTCCCGTCTCTGTTGGGATCGAATAGCACGGCGCGATTATTGTAAAGAGGGCTACTGTTAAACGCTTCTCCAACAATCTGGCCTTTGTTATTAATTGACCAGGCGCGGGAACTTTCGTAGCCGGGCAGGGTACCGAGGTCGGTTACGTTGTATCGGATAGCTGCGGCTGCTGGACTCGGTATCGACGCTGTCAGTAGGGCTATCCATATGAAAGCGGATTCCTTTCTCATTTTTGACCTCCTTGATTTTTGGCGTTTTTTCCGCAGAGAAACTTGTTCGCAATAGTATTGTTTATAGGTTAATTATCGGACAATATGTCGACAAAAGTTTAGTAGAATCAATTCATTTGCGTGATACAGAAAAACTTGAACGTGCAAACGATGTCTGGCGTGTGCATATTTCAGGCGGTTGTCAGTAGTTTTGTGATTTGGTTGATGGTTTTTTTGGTTGCTCCCTGGTTTTTTTTGATTACTTCCTGGCCGTTTTGGGCGATTTTTCGGGTAAAGTCCGGGTCGCTAAGGCATTTTTGCATTGCTTGAAGCAAGTCCTGTTCATCTTTTACCATAACGGCGCCCTCATCTTTGAGAAGTGCGTCTACGGTCTGTCTGAAATTGAAGGCGTGCGGGCCAAACAAAGTGGGTTTGCCAAGTGCCGCTGCTTCAATCATATCGGAGCCGCCCATTGGAACAAGGGTCCGGCCAACAAAAATGATAGTCGCAAGGGAATAAAATTTTCGCAGGTCACCCATTGTATCGCCAAGAATTACGGGTGTTTTATCAGGACACTTGGCGTCGCTGTTTTTGATATCGCTGTAGCGGACAAAATCGAAGCCGGCATCTTTGATGAGCTGAGCTACTTCGTCAAATCTTTCCGGTTTTCTTGGCACTATTACCAGCCGAAGGTCTTTGAATTGCTGCTGAGTAGTTAGATTTGTGAAGACATCGAGGATGATTTTTTCCTCGCCCGGGCCGGTCGCGCCTGCAACCCATAATCTTTCACCTGTGATATTAAGTTGGGCAGCAAGGGCATCTGTGCCTTCGACTTTGTCGGTAATTTGCGCAGTGTCGTATTTTAGTGAGCCGGTAACGATTACCTTATCTTCAGGTGCGCCTATTGAAATGAAACGCTGAGCGTACTCTTGGGTCTGGGCAAGAATGAGAGTTACTTTTCGGTATATTATTCTGGAAATCAGCTTTAGCTTTTTGCATCGGGCGAAAGCTTTGTCGCTTATTCGGCCGTTGACTACGACGACGGGTATATTTGACTGCTGTGCGAAATGAACGAAATTGGGCCAGACTTCCTGTTCCATCAGCAGACATATTGACGGACGAATCTTGCCGAATGCACGGAGCATTATCCATGAGAAATCGAGAGGGAAGTAAAAGACTTTGAATTTTTCGCCAAATATGTTGGTTGCACGGGCAAAGCCGGTGTCGGTGGTCGTGCTGATAACGATTTCAAAATCAGGAAAAGTATTTTGAAGCTCTTCGATGATGGTTTTGGCCGCGTTGACTTCACCGACGCTTACGGCGTGGAGCCAGATGCATTTTTTTTCAGGAAACTTACGATTGATTATACCAAACCGCTGATTCCAGCCGGCCCGGTAGCGATTGTACCTGATGGCCCGATATATAAGGATGGGGCTGTAAGCTGCGACGGCCAGCAAATATACGAGGTCAATTAGAATTCTCATGGACAGTCTCTGCAAAGTAATTGACCAATCATATTGATAAACTGCGGATATGTCAAATAAATGCCCGCTTTGCGAATGTAGAAATTATAGCTTGATTAAGGAGCTAACTCCTGGCCCCAATATTCACCAAGTATAGTGAAATCGTAGCAGTCTATTATGGCGTCGCTGACCATGTCGGCTTTTGAATTCCAATTTAGCGAGGTTGGTGTGGCCAGGTAAGCCTTTGCGAAGTCGGCCAGGTCCAGAGAATTAACCTTGCCGTCGCCCCCAAGGGGTGCGATGTCGGCAGGGATGTGATATGGTATGGGCTCGAATTCGATGTAAGGCGGTGTTTGTAAGTTCATCCCCCCACCATTTAATACAAAGTTGTACTCGTTGAAAAGATTCATTCCGATTATGCCATCCAGAAAGCCTCCTTCGACCGAGGCGACATCCAGCATGATAACAGGTACGTTTGTAAAGCTGAGCCATTGGCCAATGGCGGGGATTTCGATAGAATCGAGGTAGAAACCGGGCAAATTGGTTGTTTCTCCGGTGACATCAGTAATCTCTACTTCGAAATCCGGGTTTGCGGGGTTCAGGCCCAGCCGGGCCGCCAGGGTTGAACTAATCACCGTAACCTGAGCACCGGCGTCCAGCATGAATTCATCCTGTTCGGTTGCGCTAAAGTTAGGCTCGGCCAGGTCCACTTCGGGAAAAAAGAACAAGCCTTGCATATCATTACCCATGATCACCGAAGGAGTCATTGGAACGAATTCAAGGGTTCCGAAGTCGATGTAAGGAAAGTAAGCAACCACTCCGCCGGGGGGACGTAATTCAAGAGTGACTCTGTTGGAATAGGTTGGTATGCAGGGGTCATCCCATGGATAAAAGGTTATTGTTGGACCAGTGTATTCTTCGCTGTTGTGTGTAACGGTTATTTGCTTGTCGACCTGGAAATGAGCTGCGTAATAGACCGCCATCGGTGAGCCGATGGCTGTGGGCAGGTCGGGTGCACCTGGTAGAGGGGTCTGGCCGAGGAGGATAGAGGTGTTATATTCGCCAACCATCGAGGACATGTCGAGTATTCCGTTGGGGTCGTATGGATATGGGTCGATAGCGCTGAGTCCATCGATGAACAGACCGAGCGGCAGGCTGACTATAGCCTCGATAGAACCGGCCGCACCGATGAGTTCGACAGTGAAAGGCCCATCGAGGTTGTTATCGAAAACGCCTGCCCGGTCAGCGTTGGCATGGCCCATAATCGAAGCTGTGGCACCGGTGTCATAGATACCAATGGCGAAGTCGAGTTGAGGATAAGTAGTGAGATAGTTGCCAACAAGGTAGTTGATGTCGTAAGCATAGAAATCATCATCGCCAAGACGCGCGTCGGTAAGTGAAACAGCAATCCATGGAACGAAGCCGTCTATGGGAGGTGATTCGATAACGTTTGCATAAACAGGTGCAGTAGATTCCCGGCCAAGAGGTGCCAGTTGCGAGGCTGCTTCGGCAGAGAGAATCTTTTTGCGCACACGTTTGGAGCGGTGACGAACTCTTTTACCAAGCAGTGGCGGCGGTTTATCCTGAGGATAGCAGATGGCCTTGATGCGGGAGCCACCTGTCATACGCAAATCGACGTCCTGCCGTTTCCAGCCTGTTCGGTCGGCGCCGACAGCAACCCGGCAGACAACAGTCAGAAGCAGCAGGACTAAAGCCGTTTTAACACGCAAAAAGACATTATTAACTAACATTCGATTATCACCCTTTCTATCCGGGTCTTATATTATTATAACATATCGAGCTAAAATCCGTATGGTTAAAATTCCAATAAAACCGTAAAGACCAGCTAATACAGGCGGTTATGTTCTTGACTTGTTAGCTGTTTTGGGATAATAGAGACAGAATAAATTTTCGTCCCCGTAGCTCAATTGGATAGAGCGTTGGCCTCCGGAGCCAGAGGTTGAAGGTTCGAGTCCTTCCGGGGATAGTTCATAAGTTTCAAGTTTATGATGACTTGACCTATCTTGCCCTTTGCCATCACTCTATACTTTCAGCCTAATACGTACCTCATACGCCCTTTTTGCCCAACCCAACACTTACTTCCAATAGTTTATCTTTCGCCTTCTGCCGTTGCTCTACGGAGCTTAATCTTCGAGTTTTTTCATATTTTACTGCTCAAAAAACAATCGGGGCCTATACCGAATCAATCAGTACAGGCCCCGAACTAATGCAAAATCAAAGGGCTAACAAATGTTAATACTCATTACGGCCACAGTAGCTCATCAAGGTATTGATCTGATATGACACTGTAGTCCCTGAGGTTAATCCACTGGCTGCCTTGTGCCTCACCCTGGTACAGGTCAGCATCCGAGACAATCGGTACATGCAGCGTTGCTGCACCATCAGTAGCAAGGTAAGCTACCTCCGGCTCTGTCAAAACAACACTGTAGATACGGGCTTCATCCACCTTGCCGGGGAATGAGCTGGCCTGCGTAATACGGCTGCCAACATGGACACGGTCGGCGTGGACCAGATTCTGCACGTTGGATTTGGCGGGATCAGTATCCATCAGGACACCGTCACCGTAGTACAGAATCGTTGATCCATCGTACGTCATTGTGTAATGGCGCCAATCCAAAGTGTCCTCATCTGGGAATATCGTCTCTTCCCAGCCCCAGGTGTGGGCGCCGATACCGCCGGGCCCGCCAAGGCTGCCGATATTGAAGTGACTGCCATTTCCACCGCTTTCATCGGCATTCCCGGTGAAACCGAAAATAAGGGTCCAGTCGGGGATGTTCATGTGGTCGGCCTTGGCCCAGCAGGCAATTGTTCTCGGAACATTGCCGTCAATACCTACGCCATGCATATCGGCAAAGTTATTGCTGCCGCCAGGAAGGCTCAAAACATTGCCCCTGGCAGGGTCGACCTCGTAGCCGATGGTGTTACATGGGTCACCGTTGTTGCCGTGCACGCTGGAGTCAAGCAAGTTGTTTTCAAACTGATAGTGTGCCGCCAGATTCGTATCACTCGGCGCCGACGTCGTTATCAGCCGGTCCCTTAGCAGGTAGTCGTTTGACAGAACCATAATGTCCGCCTCGTTAACAAGGCAGTCATAAGGCTGGGCAATATCAGCTTGCGGTTTTCCAAACGCAGCAACACATCTGGGCGGACAGGAACGAAGATCATCAATGTAAAGGGCGCCTGAACCACCCTGTACCGGGGTGCCCCTGTCACCTAAGCCGATATAGACCTTCTGGACATTGTTCAGGTTCACACCGCTGAACGCCGCCAGATCTATATTCCACTCCTGCCAGCTCGTCAGAGTCGCTGCATTGACATCATTGTGCTCGACCACCGCAGTATTGATGCCGTCACTGAGGGCCACATACAACTGTTCGGCACTGTTAGTACCAATATTGCCGAGAACCCAGCTCGAGGGCAGCGGACTTACCAGCAGATCGATGAATTCAGC
>VRUL01000085.1 GCA_019456145.1 Planctomycetota bacterium | reverse complement strand
GTTCAAGCAATCGGTTCTATTCTGAATAGTGAACAGTTACAGATAGGAACGGGCGAGTCTGTACCAATTTCTCGAACGATTTTCACCTGTCGGTCAGTCTTTACCTGACGGCCGGGGATCAGGTGCCGATGTGCGGCTCCGTTCGTAGCCGAACGAGGCGATGATGTAGGTGACGCCCGGCTCGCCTGTCTTGGCCCGGCGGTTGGTGGACTCGGCCTCGATCTCATGCTGGCGGCACCACGACCGGGCCTGCTCGTCGGCCAGGTCGTCGCGGCCGCGCTCGTCCAGGTTGATTCGATTCCAGGCGAGCATGACGCGGGGGTCGCGCATCATCTTTCCGGCCCACAGCGACGCCATAGCCTCGACCATCGACGCTTGCAAGATCAGCCCGGCGAGCGCCTGTCGCTCCTCGGGGGTCATCGCCGCCACGTCCTCGTCCGAGTAGTACGGCAGTTTGACCATGCAGTAGAAGTGCTGGACGAGGTTGCCGACCTTCTTAGTTCTGGCAATTTCGATGGACCCGCCCTTGAGCAGTTCTTCGATGTGGTGGGTGACGGTGCTGAGGGGTCGCCTCACGATCCTCGCCAGGCCGTCGGCGCTCTCCGGGCTTTCATGCAGCGCTGCCAGAATTTCGATTCGGATGCGGTGCGCTAGGGCATAGCTCACCGAGTCCTCGACGCCTCGCCCACCCTTGCCCAAGCGCCGAAGTGCAGCTGCTGTCTTACCTACCATCTCGTCTGCCCCTTTCGCTCGTGCCGATTCCGGGTAGTCAGTAGTCGCAGAGCATACGTCTCCCCCGTCAGGGAATTTCCTGTCGAACAGGTAAATCGCTGACGCTCGATATTTCTATAGCGTAGACCTCCCTCCCCGGCGAATCCCGCTGGGGCTGACGATGGAGGGAGGTGAGAAACGATGAAGATCACCGAGACGGCGCACGTCTTCCAGAGCGTGCTGATCATGAAGCACTCCTAGCGGGTGCGTGTGGGGGGCCGATTTCGGCTCGCTTGCGTAGGGGCCGGGGTCAGCCCCCTTCTTGCCGTTGTCGGCGGCAGGCGGCATGGGGAAGCAGAAAGCTACCCGAGAACTTGTGAGATTTCCTATGGAGGTTCCAGCCCGCAGGGCAGACGATCCCGGCATGGCCGACCTCGGCACCAACCTGCGCGAGGCGC
>VRUL01000002.1 GCA_019456145.1 Planctomycetota bacterium | reverse complement strand
TCTTTCTTCACTTGTCAATTCAACAATATATTTTGCTTCATTTGCCATAACAGCCTCCTTGTCAAAATACCGTTTTTGGATATATCGACAAAAAGATCTGTGTAGCATCAGATTATCCGAGACAGAGCACTAGTTTCTTCTGCAATATAGAACAGTGCATACTTGACTGTCCCGGCTATAGTTTTCGCGTACCTGCAAAATCCGGGGATATGATATCAGGTGAGTTCTTCGACCTGCCTTCTTTTGGATTTGCCCTTAACAGGTATACTTTGTATAGGCGTCGGTTTGTTGATGGTTTGCTCTACGACCTTGGCTGGTTGGGAAGGAACGCTTTTATTGCTTTTGACCTTGTCGATTAAGGCGTAACTTTCGACTACTGCCAACAAGCTCAACAGAAAGCTCAACGTGCTTTCTGCACCCTGATTCAGATTGACACCGTCCTGTGTAAGACCGTCGTGACAACCTTTCGTTCGAAAGTTGTAAACTGGAATATACAAATCGTTTGCGCCGAGGAACCAGTCAAACGCTTTCCTTTGAAGTGTTAAGAATCTGTCGTTTAGAGTAGCCTCATAAGCGGCCCGCAGCATCATAATCGTACTTAACGCTTCTATGGGCTGCTGGTCAAACGTGGCCCTGGGATGACCGTGTTCATACCATCCTTTGCAGCCGATAAAGCCAAAGTTTCTGCCGTCGAAGGTATTGGCAAGCAGAAATTCGCACGTCTTTTCTGCTACTTCGAGGTATTTGGGGTTCCCAAAAGCAAGGCTGGCAACGAACAGGGCATAAGGCAGAATCGCGTTGTCATAAGTCAGTGTGTCCTCAAACCACTGCCAATCCGGCAAACTGTTTTCTTCGTACTGGACCACCAACTCGTCTGCCGCCATGTCCAATTGACGCTTGATGTCACTGGCACCGGGGAACTGCTTGAGATAATCCGACATACCAAGTATCGAATAAGCCATGCCGCGAGGGTACTGTCTCTGAACATGTCTTACAGACTTGTCGAAGCTGTCTTTGATAACTGATAAATATGACAGGCTCGGAAGTGCCGCCATTGCCGTACCAAATGCCCACAAAACTCTACCTAATGCATCATTGACAGGTTCATCTTTTTGCCAGCTTCTGTCAAAATTCATAAAGTTTTTCACTGTGCCGTCGCTGTTTTGTGAATGAAGGATAAAAGAAAGATATATATCGAAAAGCTCAAGGGCTTTTGACTCGGGATATTGGGCGTAGTATTTAGTCATTGCGATTACAGCTCTTGCGTTATCATCTGTGCAGTACCCATATTCGCGATTCGGAATGGTAAATTTGGCGTGTTGAAACAGACCTGTGTCGTCCGTCAGCTTCTTCAGATGGTCTAAAGATGGCTCCGGAACTTCAATATTTGATATAGTTTCCGCCGCTGATAGTGGCGTCTTGGCCGTAATGTGGATTGACAGGCGCTTGTCACTAAATAATTTCCAGTAGGCCTGTCCGATTTTAGGCCAGGTACGAGATCTCCCGTATTCGTAAGCTCGTCTTCGCAGGGAATAAAAAAGCGAGTCTTTCTGAAGTATTTGTATTATTGCCTCAGCTATTTGGGCAGAGTCACCGAATTGAACCAGTTTACCTCGGCCGTCTGTTAATAGTTCCATGGCGGCCCAATAGGGCGTCGAAACAACCGCTTTGCCTGTACCGACCGCAAAGGATAACGTGCCGCTCGTCAATTGTTCTTTGTTTAGGTAGGTCGTTACGTAAATGTCGGCTGCGCATAGAAAGTTATGAAGCTCTTCGTCATTAACGAACCTGTTGTGAAAGATTACGTGTTCCTGAAGCCCTAATTCTTTGACCATTTGCTGAAGGCCGAATCTATATGATTCGCCGTCGTGTTTCAATACCGATGGATGCGTCATTCCAAGAACTATATACAGTATCGATGGATCAGCCTCCACGATCGCCGGCATCGCCTTAAGCATTACTTCGATTCCTTTGTTCTTGCTAAGCAGACCGAATGTCAAAATGGTTCTACGGCTTTCCATGCCGAATTTATGCTTGTAGTAGTTACTGTCAACAAAGGGCAAATCCGGTATGCCGTGAGCGATCAGGTCTACATTTTTACCGGAAATACCATAAATCTCACGAAGCATAGTCAGCCCGCGTTCGTTCATAGTGATTACTTTGTAAGAGGCTCTGCAGACGTCAACTAATGACTTATGATAAACCGGGCTCGGGTCGTCAAGCAGCGTATGAAGCGTTGTTATTATCGGAGCTTTCAGTCTGTTCAGCAGTAGGCTAAGATAAGAGCCGGCTTCGCCGCCGAACAAACCAAATTCATGCTGAACAGAAACAAGGTCTACATGGCTGAAATTGATATAGTCTGCCGCGCAGATATAGTCACTTTTTACTTCTTGCCGGATTTCAAATTTTACGGGGTCATTGTATTTTAGCTTGCTGTCAGAACGTACAGCAACCACCAACGGCTCAAACTGACCTTTGGCTCCGGCCCCGGTATTCTTGATAAGGTCAGATGTAAAAGTCGCAATTCCGCATTTTCTTGGTGGGAATGAGGAAATAAAGGCCACTTTTTTCTTCGTTCCCTTGGCCATTCGCAGCTTCCTTTTTAGTTATAGCTTGAATGTAAAACCATCTAATTTTAGTGATTGTCGCGCAGGATGTCAAGAAAATTGATTAATGAGTCGGTTCCAGGACATATTTTTTCGGGGTTGATCAATGGGATAGAACCTCTCGGGTTTGCAGATAATGGGGAATTTACCGATATTATCTCACTTTTTCTGGTAATATTTTTATATTTTTCACAACAAAAATCAAATATTTTGTGTAATATTCTATTAATATAGTAGGAATAAAAGGCTTGTTATTAAGCTTTCGACTCGGACCAGATACGGAATAAGAGCAGTATTAGAACTGGAGCAGAACAATGGTAACCGCCCTCTACAGCTTAGAATCATTGCACAGCACCAGGATATATCCGTCAAATATCTAGAACAATTAATGGCAATACTCAGATCGGCTGGTTTTGTCAGAAGTATTTGAGGTGTTAAAGGTGCTAAAGGTGGCTATTTGCTTGCCAAACCTCCAAATCAGGTTAAAATTAGCGATGTTTTCGATTGCTTGGAAGGACATGTTGCTACTGTCGATTGCGTTGAAGATGAGAATTACTGTCAACGTGCTGCTGATTGTGTTCCAAGGCAGGTCTGGGAACAGATACAGAAGGCAATTGAAAATGTACTGCAATCAATAACTCTGCAGGACTTGGTTGATAGGGCAAAAGATAATAAAAATGTCAGTTTATCAAATATAAACGGATTATAGGTGAGGAATTATGAGTGCTATATTCGAAAACATCACTGCTGTAGTTGGAAACACCCCGCTGGTAAAAATCAATAAGCTTGGCCCGGACCAGGCAACCATTCTGGCTAAGCTTGAATCCTACAATCCCTGTGGAAGTGTTAAGGACAGGATCTCACTGTCAATGATACAAGCCGCCGAGAAAGAAGGACTGATAAAAAAGGATACGGTTATAATTGAACCGACCAGCGGAAATACCGGAATTGGACTTGCCTTCATTTGCGCTGCAAAGGGATACAAATTGGTGCTTACTATGCCGGAATCCATGAGCACCGAAAGAAGGAAACTCCTGCAGTTGTTTGGCGCAGAAATTATACTCACCCCCGCAGAGTTGGGTATGGTGGGGGCCGTGGAAAAAGCAGAACAGTACGTCGCAGAAAACAAAAATGCCTTTATGCCGCAGCAGTTTAACAACCCGGCAAATCCGCAAATACACAGAGAAACCACCGCTGAAGAAATCTTCTCTGATACTGATGGTAAGATTGACATTTTAGTCTCAGGCGTCGGAACCGGCGGGACCTTGACAGGATGCGGAGAAGTCTTAAAAAAACGCAATAAGGACCTGAAAGTAGTCGCCGTCGAGCCCAAAAGTTCCCCAATACTTTCAGGAGGTCAGCCCGGACCACACAAAATACAGGGTATCGGCGCAGGATTTGTACCGCAGGTTTTGAATACCGATATAATTGATGAAATTGTACTGGTCTCCAATGATGACGCTATGGAAACGACACGACAATTGGCCCTGAAAGAGGGAATATTGGCGGGAATAAGCTCAGGAGCTGCAATGTGGGCCGCAATAAAAATTGCACAGAGGACCGAAAATAAAGGCAAGACAATAGTTGTTATTGTACCGGATACCGGAGAAAGGTATATATCCACTGAATTGTTTGAGTAGTAACAGAAGGCTTGTCCCTTTCCGAGAGGTTTTGGCTGTGAGAAAGAAAAAGTTGACCAACAAAAAAATCGAAAATCTCGTTAGCAAAATTGCGCTCACATATGAGGGGGATTCCGGCATAAATTTTATCGATGCCTCGAATCTGCCCGTGCGGAGTAAAATTCTCGACATCATTGATTTACTCTTTGAAGTGCTCTTCCCCGGATATACCGGCAAAAGGACTGTTACAAAGTCGAATATCACTTTCATCGTCGGGGATATTCTCTGGCAGATTGCAACCGAACTCTTTGAGCAGGTAGAACGAGCATTTCAATATCAGTGCAGAATAAAGAAATGTAAAGACTGCGACTGCAGAACAATGGCCGAAAGCGTCACACAGTATTTATTGACTCGACTGCCCAAAATCAGGGAACAGCTAAAAGGTGACGTCGGTGCTGCTTTCGACGGAGACCCCGCTGCAAAGTCGTACGAGGAAATTGTCATTAGCTATCCTTGTATCATTGCAATTGCTACATATCGTATCGCACACGAATTGTATCTAAAGCAGGTCCCTTTGATTCCAAGAATAATGACCGAATGTGCCCACGCAAAAACCGGTATCGATATACACTCCGGGGCAACAGTTGGAAAAAACTTTTTTATCGACCACGGTACCGGCGTCGTAATAGGCGAAACTACAGTCATAGGCGATAATGTCAAGATCTATCAGGGCGCCACACTTGGTGCCCTGAGTTTCCCCAAGGATGAAAGGGGAAGGATAATAAAGGGTGGAAAAAGACACCCAACAATAGAGGACAATGTAACAATATATGCAGAAGCCACGATTCTGGGCGATATAGTCATCGGAAAAAGGGCCGTAATCGGAGGAAATGTCTGGATAAAGGAGTCCGTTCCGCCGGGTGTTACCGTTACAAGCCCACATCCGGACCTCGTTTACACAAAACACAAAAAGAAAAAAATCAAACAACAGAGCCCCAAACGTAAGTGAGGGAGTAGAACATAAGTGAGGGGTAGAACAGCTTACCATGAACGATAAGCTCATAGAAAAAATCGAACAGCTAAAACAAGAGCATAACGCTGTCATTCTTGCCCACAACTATCAGACAGCCGACATTCAGGACCTCGCCGATTTTACCGGTGACTCTTTGGGACTGAGCATAAAGGCAGCCGAAACCGATGCTGATGTAATAGTTTTTTGTGGTGTGCTGTTTATGGCTGAAACTGCCGCTATCCTCTCCCCGGAAAAGACCGTGCTTTTACCCGACAAGTACGCTGGCTGTCCGATGGCTGATATGATAACCGCAGAACAGCTACTGGATTTGAAACAAAAGCATCCGGATGCTCTGGTGGTCTGTTATGTAAACAGTACGGCCAGGGTCAAGGCCCAGAGCGATTATTGCTGCACCAGTGCAAATGCTGTTGAAATTGTAGACTCTTTACCGAAGGAAAGCCCCGTTATCTTTGTCCCCGATCAGAATCTCGGCCGGTTTGTCATCGAAAGAACCGGAAGAGACCTCATCCTTTGGCCCGGTTATTGCCACGTACATGTCATTATTACCGAAGAGGACATCAAAGCTGCAAAGGAAAAATTCCCGGATGCTGTTGTTCTGGCACATCCCGAATGTACAGACCCCGTAAAAGCTGTTTCAGACCAGTTGCTCAGTACTGGTCAGATGCTCCGATATGCCGCCAATAGCAGGGCAAAACGATTTATTATAGCTACAGAGACAGGAATTATTCATACCTTGAAAAAGCAAAATCCCGGGGCTGAATTTATTCCCGCGACAGAAAGGGCGGTTTGTCCTAATATGAAACGAATTACTTTGGAAAAAGTGCTCTGGTCGTTGCAGGATTTGCAATACAAAGTTACCGTCCCGAAGGACGTAAGAATAAAAGCCAAAAAGGCCCTTGATATGATGGTAGAAATTTTACCTGTAAAATAATTGTTGTTATTGTAAGGTCTGCCCGGCAGGCTTTCTTTTGTCATTGCGAGCCAACCGAAGGTTGGCGTGGCAATCTAATCCGTTATGTTTGAGAAAGAGGTGATAGTTATGATTTTATCAAAAGTTTCAGAAAAACAGGTTACCAGGGCGATCGTTTCTGAATTTGCCAGGGAATTTGATGATTACATCGAGAGCGATGTGATCATTATCGGTGCAGGACCCAGCGGAATCATCGCTGCGAGAGAGTTTGCCAAAAATGGGCAAAAAACTCTCCTCATCGAGTGCAACAACTATCTCGGTGGTGGATTCTGGATCGGGGGCTTTCTCATGAACAAGCTGACAATCAGGGAGCCCGCTCAGACAATTCTCGATGAGATCGGGGCGCCGTACAAAAAGGTTGACGATGGACTCTATGTTGCTGATGGACCCCACGCTTGTTCCAAATTGATTGCTTCGGCATGTGATGCCGGCGTAAAGGTCTTGAACATGACTAAGTTCGATGATGTCGTAATTAAAAACGAACGTGTTTGTGGCGTGGTCATCAACTGGACACCTGTCTCTGCGCTTCCAAGGGCAATCACCTGTGTGGACCCGGTTGCTATTGAATCGAAGCTTGTCGTCGATGCTACAGGACACGATGCAGTGGTCGTTAATTCCCTTGAAAAGAGGGGGCTCGTCGAAATAAAGGGATTCGGTCCTATGTGGATCGAAGAATCTGAGGACGCGGTTATTGAGCATACTGGCCAGGTGTACCCGGGTTTGATTGTAACCGGAATGGCCGTTGCAACCACCTTTGGCCTGCCGAGGATGGGGCCGACATTCGGAGGAATGTTGTTGTCCGGAAAAAGGGCTGCTGAGGTTACGATGGGAGCTGTAAAGGCGTGACAGAAGAGACTCAATATCATTTGGAAACACTTGCATTACACGCTGGCCAGACCGTGGATTCAGACACGCTCAGTCGTGCTGTGCCTATTTATCAAACCACCAGCTATGTATTTAAGGATATCGGCCACGCAACGGACCTCTTTGCCCTCAAAGAGTTTGGCAATATCTATACCCGCCTGATTTATATTGAAAGCATGGGCGGCAGAGAGGCAGGCGTTAAGTTTATTAACAGCGTTAAATTAGCCTCTCACCTTGCCAATATTGGCGACAGCAAAACTCTGGTAATCCACCACGCCGGCACCACGCATCAGCAATTGTCCGAAGCTGAGCAGATCGCCGCAGGTGTAACAGATGATTATATTCGTATCTCGGTTGGTACTGAGCACATAGATGATATAATAGCCGACGTCGACCAGGCCCTGAAGTCAAGCGCTCTTTTAAGGTTGAATTGACCAGTGTCATTGCGAGTAATCTATATTTAGCCTGCGGTTTTACCGCAGGTTTTGAATCTAAAAACTCAAAACTGATTATGTGGGAATACACTGACGAACTCAAAGACCATTTTTTCAATCCGCGAAATGTCGGCGAAGTGGAAAATCCCGATGGCGTCGGAGAGGTTGGCTCACTAGCCTGCGGCGATGCCTTGAAGCTCACATTCAAGCTCGATCAGAACGGTAGAATCATGGACGCGCAGTTCAAAACCTTCGGATGCGCAAGTGCTATCGCGACTTCTTCCGTTCTCACCGAGATGATAAAAGGAAAAACCTTGGACGAAGCCGCTAAAATAACCAACAAGGATATTGCAGATTATCTCGGCGGTTTGCCCGAGCAGAAGATGCACTGCTCGGTTATGGGAAGAGAAGCCCTTGAAGCCGCAATCGAAAACTACCGTACCGGCGGTAAGAAAAAACACGAGTTGGAAGGCCGCGTGATCTGCAATTGTTTTGGCGTCACCGAAAATGAAATAAACAGAGTCATACGGGAAAATAATCTTACTACCGTAGAACAGGTGACAAATTACTGCAAGGCCGGCGGCGGTTGCGGCGGTTGCCAGGGTGAAATAGAAAAGATAATTGAAGAAATACAGGGCGATAAAATAGAAGAAATAGCTGCCCCCGCCCCTCGGCCAGCCGCCAGGCTCACAAACATTCAAAAGATTCAGTTAATCCAGCAGACGGTTAATGAGCAGATTCGACCCGCACTACGAGCACACGGAGGAAATATCGAACTAATAGATGTTGAAGGGGATAAGGTCATCGTTGCATTCCGTGGAATGTGTTCACAATGTATGCTCGCTGAGTACACTATGAAAGACCTCGTCGAAGCCAAGCTAAGAGAATTCGTTTTGGATACACTGTTTGTCGAAGAAGACAAAGACTCTACGCAGCAGCCGCACAACCATAGAGGATAATTCAGGTATTGTTTGGCCGTCGCCGGCACGGCGACGCATATTTAGCCCTCAGTTTTACTGGGGATTTGGAAACTGCGGTTTTACCGCAGGTTTGGACCCTAATACTATACAGGAATCAATAGGATGGATACGGTATATTTCGATAATAATGCTACTACAAAGGTCGCCGAAGAGGTCCTGGAGGAAATGAAGCCTCTGTTCTGTCAGCTTTATGGAAATCCTTCGAGTATGCACACGTTCGGCGGACAGATGGGCCGAAAAATACGCCAGGCACGCCAGCAGGCGGCCCACTTACTTGGTTGTGAGCCTGCCGAGATTATATTTACAAGTGGCGGCACCGAAAGCGATAACACTTCTATCAAAGGCACATTAGCTGCCGCACCGAACAAGCGCAAGGTCATTACTACAAGGGTTGAGCACCCCGCTGTACTGGCCGCATGCAGGGACTTGGAAAATCACGGATACACTGTTGTAGAGCTGGCTGTGGACAAAGAGGGTCGCCTCGACTTGGCCGAGTTGGAAGAGCTGCTCGACGATGATACTGCCCTTGTTACGATAATGTACGCAAACAATGAGACAGGCGTCATATTCCCTATCGACAAAATCGCCGAGCTGGTCACCGGCAAAGGAATCGTATTCCACACAGACGCCGTACAGGTCATCGGAAAGATCCCCCTGAACCTCTCCAAAAGCAACATTGATTTACTCAGTCTCTCCGCCCACAAGCTCCACGGCCCAAAAGGGGTTGGCATACTCTACGTCAGGAAGGGAACAAGGCTCACCCCGTTTATGGTCGGTGGCCATCAGGAAGCGGGCAAACGGGCCGGAACAGAAAATGTACCCGGTATCGTCGGACTCGGAAAAGCATGTGAATTAGCCGCACAAAACCTCGAAGAAGAAAACAGCAAAGTCAAATACCTCCGTGATAAGCTTGAAGATGCGCTATTGAAAAAGTGCCCCGGCTCCCGCGTCAATGGCGACAGGGAAAACAGACTCCCAAATACTAGTAACATCAGCTTCGAATACGTCGAGGGCGAAGCCATTCTGCTCATGCTCGATAAATTCGGCATCTGCGCAAGCAGCGGTTCCGCCTGCACATCCGGCTCACTCGAACCCTCCCACGTCTTACGCGCGATGGGTGTACCCTTCACTTCCGCCCACGGCTCAATCCGCTTCAGCCTAAGCAGGTACAACACCGAAGCCGAGGTCGATTACACCATCGAAAAAATGCCGCCCATCATAAACCGTCTCCGTGAACTCTCACCCTTCGTAGCCGGCTAAAATAAGTTTAAACCGTTACTCTGCTGAAAATGAGATTTACTTATCACCCCCTCTATCGGCGTTCCTTTTTTGTCCTTGCACCGGAAAGCTTTTGTCATTGCCGACAAGCGAAGAATCTCATTAGTAACATTCTGTTTTTGAATTTCGGATTTCGTGATTCGAATTTATCCGTTCTCCTTGAGATATCCGCTGTTAAAAAAATTGGTGGTGATCAAAATCGAACTTTCCATCACAATCAATACAATCCGCAAATTCCACATAATCCACCACTGTCGTAGGGGCTATGGGATTTTGGGTATTTTATCGGATTTTCCGCTTTATTGAGCCAATTTCATATTAATTTCCAATACATTTGCCTTTTTTAGATACTTTATCGGCCTTTTTTGAAATATTTTGCCTGATGTAGGCGTCTTACTTAATAGTAAAATCCAGTGATGGAAAGGGTAATTACCCTGGGTATCTCGCGTACAGTTTTCATGGAAGGATTATTGCTGAAACATAATCTTATACCGAGGGGGAACTTGGAAGGGTTGTTTTTATGGAAAGTCGAAGTCTGCGAATTGGGAATGATCCTGAAAGATCATTAAATCAGATGCATGTCGGATTCTCAGCGTTTCGGTACGAAGACGGCTACAAATTCTCTGCAATCGATTTGGGCACAAAGGGAGTGAAGGTAGAATTGAATAGAGCATACGATATTGGAGGAGCGGTTATACTGCCACCGGAAAAAGTGCGCGATTGTGGCAGATGGTTGCTGCAAACAATAGGGCTGGACCACTATGGTTTGCCCAGGGAATTGACGGATGTTTTAGCCAGGCTTATCAATCACAAAAAAGCCGGACAGATACTGCAGCGGGGCGACAAGAAGAAAATTAGGGATGCACTGAAGGTACTAAGACGTGACAAACTAAAACTTGATACTGAAGGAAAACTCTTAAGGCTGATTTCTAATAACGCTATATGAAAATCCCCCAACCAATTGCGGATTTGTTTACCCGACAATTGTTATTGACGTTTCTTTTATCAGTACCTGTTGCGTCACCGCAATAAGAAAATGTCATTACCGCCCCGTTGCTCGTTACAGAATTGGAGTAACAAGGCTGTATCCCCTCTTGGTCCTCATTCGAACTTCCCTTTATTTGGCCCGGCTTAGAATTGAAGATCAATTCTAAGCCGCCAATTGCAAGTTCTTGTATACATCGCC
This sequence comes from Planctomycetota bacterium, assembly GCA_019456145.1. Classification (GTDB taxonomy): domain Bacteria; phylum Planctomycetota; class Phycisphaerae; order Sedimentisphaerales; family Anaerobacaceae; genus CS2-K091. The sequence goes on along the minus strand of VRUL01000002.1, from coordinate 285,214 downwards.
TTGTCCCGTTTGGTTTCCGGAACCGGCAAACCTCTCCTCCGAAAGGTACGATGCATAGTACAAATAAGAGCCTTGTTACCTCTCTTGCGAGCATTCTGCTGTCCACTTTATAATACCATAAAACGCCGAATCGAATCTATTGTGGAAACTACGTATTTTGAGGGTAGAATATACGTTTTTCAGCGAATTTTAAGCCCAATTCACGAAATATACTCTCTGCCGATTACCAGGTAAACATTCACCATCGAAGATCCGGCCTCCGCCTGACGGACTCACCATTTGCAAGCATCAAGTATCCGGCATCGAGAATCAAGCGTCGAAAATCCGGTATCGAGAATCCAACATGCCCTTGCTCCCTGCATCAAACAGTAGTATGATAATGTAGAAAATCTCTTATGGCTGTGAATTGGAGTATTCTGTTCAGGAGAAATAAGGTGACAATGATTGAAGATAATAGACTTTTCCATGATGCCGTAGGTCGTTTGGAAAAGGCCTTTCAATATGCCGATATTGACCGGGAAGTCATTGAGAGGCTAAAACAACCAAAGGCCGTTTTGCACGTCTCGGTTCCTCTCCGCATGGATGATGGATCTCTAAAGCTCTTTAATGGTTATCGTGTCAGGCATGATGACACAAGGGGCCCCACAAAAGGAGGAATTCGCTACCATCCCGATGTCACCATTGAGCAGATCAAGACTCTGGCTTTTTGGATGACTTTCAAGTGTGCGGTTGTGGGAATACCGTTTGGTGGAGCTAAAGGAGGTATCACTGTAAATCCAAAAGAATTGTCACGATTGGAGTTGGAGAGGCTAAGCCGCGGTTTCATTCGCACAATTGCTGACTTTATTGGCCCTGAAACTGACATACCCGCTCCTGATGTCTATACAAATGCCAGAATCATGGGCTGGATGATGGATGAGTATTCAAAGATAAAACGCCAGCATACCTCCTCGGTCATTACAGGAAAACCTATAGAGCTGGGCGGCAGTCTGGGTCGCTACGACGCTACAGGTCGTGGTGCCTACTACTGCATAAAGGAGCTTGAGAGAATCCTGAAGTTCGAGCCTTCGAACACAACTGTAGCCGTTCAGGGATTTGGCAATGCCGGGCAAAGCGTCGCTCGCCTTTTGCATCAGGATAGCTATAGGGTAGTCGCCGTAAGTGATTCTCACGGCGGAATCTATAAAGCAGAAGGTTTTGATGTCCCGAGCCTGATTCGGTTCAAGAACGAGATTCGCCAGGTAAAAGCCGTTTACTGTAAGGAGACTCTATGTGAAATGGTTGAGGCCGACCGCATCACAAACCAGCAGCTTCTTGAGTTGGATGTTGACATCTTGATACCAGCCGCCCTGGAGAATCAGATTACCGATGTTAACGCCGAAAGAATTAAGGCTCCGATTATCGTTGAAATTGCAAATGGTCCCACTACTCCTGCGGCAGACTTGATATTGAACGAAAACGGAAAATTAATCATACCTGATATTCTGGCAAATGCAGGAGGAGTTACAGTCAGTTATTTTGAATGGGTACAGAACAAGGCCGGTTATTATTGGTCCCTTGAAAAGGTCATTAATCGGCTTCATGAGATTATGGCACGTCAGTTCAATACCGTCTATAAACTCAGAGAAGAGAAAGGCATACCCATGCGGACCGCCGCTTACGTCACCGCGCTTAGGAGAATCGGAAAGGCTATCGAAGCAAAGGGAACGCAGTCTTACTTCCATAACTCTTCGCATCCGTAGATTATTCGTTCTTTTCAAATATTTCTGTAGTCCCGCCGCTCTCGGCGGATTGTCATACATCTCAAGACTCCGAATCACTTTTGAAAATTCAATTTTAGATTTGTATTTTTGTTTTTTTATATTTGATTTTTATACTTCCCTCCTGAACCCTCATCATTGATCAATAAACAATAATCATTTGAAAAGGTATGGTATGAAAATTTGTTTTTGCACACGCCGAAAATGTTGAGCAGAAATATAAAATGTTATATGGAATATTCGGGATTAAACAAAATGTCGAAATAGCTCCCCAGAGCATGATAAAACGGCGGAACAGCAGGATTTTTTCGTTATTTCACCAACCTTTTCTGCCGATAAACGGACCATGAACAGTGGTGAGTGTATGTACCGATAAAAGCTTCAAATATAAGCGATGATTAGTGCTTAACAGTGGATTGGATAACAGGAAGAATAAAAAATGACTACTGAAGATACAAAATTTAAAGCTGTCTGGGTAAATGGTGAGTTGCCGGACCCTAAGTCGATAACAATCGAAGACATAGTCGAAGATATTTGGGTGACATATAAAGAGGAGGTCGATTCTCTGCTGTCCAGGCTGGAAAAAGCAGCTATGTCACTCGAATCCAAAGATAATGAAGAGGAAGACCTTTCAGAAATTCGGAGAATTTTACATTCGATCAAGGGCGATTCCGGTATGTGCGGTATGTTGGATGTGCACGATCTTTGCCATGAGATGGAATCGGCAGTGGACCAATTGTACAAAAAAGGGGATTTGCCTGATGTACTCCTGAAGGTTAAGGATTGGATAGAAGCTGTGATAAAGCATCTGTCCAATGTGGATATTGCTGCCGAGAAGGATAAAAAAGTCGAGCAGGAAAAAGACAGGCCGAAACTTAAAGCCCTTGTCGTAGACGATGACATCGTTTGCAGGGACAGGTTAAAAATGTTATTGCAGGATTTCTTTGATTGTTCTTTCGCTTGTAATGGAAAAGAAGGCTTGATTATTTACGAAAAATCACTGAACAACAACGAACCATTCGAACTTATAACTCTTGACATTAACATGCCGGAGATGAACGGACATCAGACTCTAAAGGCCGTTCGCAAACTTGAAAAAAGCTGTAATGTTATGGGTTTAGACGGTGCAAAAGTGATTGTGACCACCTCCGAAGGCGGGTCAGATCACGTATTTAAGTCTTTCAAAGAGGGCTGCGAAGCCTATGTTCTGAAAAGCAATATGGGTGACAAGCTGCTCGATGAAATAGCCAAACTCGGTCTGTTAAAAGTTATGAAGGTTCAGAAGGACTACGGGATAAGTTGATAACATTATCGAGGCTATTACAAGGTTGATATATCAAAAGGAGAATGATTATGGCTTGTATTCTGGTAATAGATGATTCGGCGTTCGCTCGTCGAATGACCTCAAAAGCCTTAAAAGCGCAGGGCAATGAAGTCTTGGAAGCTGAAAGTGGACATCATGGCGTTGAACTGGCGGAAAAACATGAGCCTGACGGCATAGTATTAGACCTTTTGATGCCGGAAATGGACGGCCTTGAGGTACTCAACATACTTAAGGACAAAGGACTTGATATTCCGGTTATCGTTCTTTCCGCAGACATCCAGGAATCCACACAAACTGAATGTATGGAGCATGGAGCGGCTGCTTTTCTCAAGAAACCGGTTCAGGAGAATGAATTGATCGAAGTCATCCAGGGTGTTTTGTGTTCGAAATAGGGAGCTTATTATGAAATGTGCAGCTGACAAGATTGAGGTTCTAAAAGAGATGATTAATATTGGTGTTGGCAGAGTTGCTGATCTGCTTAACACTATGCTCTGCTCACATATTCGCTTGGAGGTTCCCTCTTTGAAAATATTGTCCTCGGATGAGCTTGAGACCGAGTTATGTAAGTGTGGCAATGAACGTCTTTCCTGTATCAATCTACCGTTCAAGGGCGACGTCATCGGAGTAGCGGAACTGGTTTTCCCGGCCGAAAGTGCTTCCAAATTTGTAATCGCATTAACCGGCGAAGAAGCAGACACTATCGATATGGATTCAATCCGCGCGGGCACTCTTTCAGAAGTCGGTAATATCGTACTGAATGCTGTAATGGGAACTATTAGTAATCTTCTTGGCTTCAAACTCAGATATTCGGTCCCAAGCTATACCGAAGGAAACTTCAATAGTCTGCTGCCCGTGCACCCGATCGTGCCTGATACCAGAGTGGTGGTTGTTCAGACTCATTTTGTGGTAGAAAAGCTCGAGGTGGAGGGGAGTATCATACTGTTTTTCGAGATGGGGTCTTTTGACAAACTCCTTGAGAAACTTGAGACAAGTTATGAGGGCAAAAAGCGGTGAATACGGTTGATGTTTAAGACAACCAGCTTGAGGTGCTGGACCATATCCCTGTTGGGATGTGGATTATAAACAGAGACTATACGATCTTGTCTTGGAACAACTGCATTGAAGACTGGACCGGCATTGGAAAAAACGATATATTGGGTGGTGATTTTACAAGTTATTTTTCCCTCTTCAAAGAAGCAAGATACCGTGAACGTATCGCCAGTGTATTTGATACTGGTGCACCGACCATTTTCTCTTATCAGCTACATGGTAACATTTTTGGCCTGTTCTTGCCCAACGGCGAGCCAAGAATCCAGCATACAACTGTTATTGCCATACCATCTCCTGATGGAGATGATTTCCACGCAGTTTTTGCCGTGGAAGATGTGACAGACCTTACAAACCGGATTGCTGAACTGCACCGGACAGAAAGACAATTGCGGCAAGCCCACAGCGGAATGGAAAAACGGGTACAGGAGCGCACCGCCGAATTGGCGGCGGCAAACGACTTACTGCAGCGCGAAATCGTCGAGCACAAGCAGACAGCGCAAGCTTTACAGCACGAAAGGGATAAGATCCAGAAATACCTTGATGTTGCAGGAGTAATGCTGACAGTCTTAGATAACCAGCAAAGGCTCAGACTCATAAATAAAAGAGGGTGTGATGTCCTGGAATGCAAAGAAAAGGATGCTATTGGTAAAGACTGGTGTGACAGTTTCGTGCCTGAGCAAGCCAGGGATGAAGTAAGAGAAGTTATTTCAGCATTGCTGAATGGGAAAACCAAACAATTCGAATATTGGGAGAATCAGATTTTAACCAAAAGTGGCGATCAGAGAATCATCGCGTGGCATAATAAAGTGTTATATGACGATAAAGGTGGGATTGAGGCAATACTCAGTTCAGGAGAAGACATAACTGAGCGCAAAAAGGCCGAGAAAACAGCAAAGCTCGCTTACAAAGAACTCGAAAATGCCAACCGTGAACTCAAAGAGGTGCAGTCGCAGATTGTGCAAAGTGAGAAGCTGGCTGCCATTGGCTTATTAGCCTCCGGCGTTGCCCATGAGATAAACACACCGGTGGGTTTTGTTGCAAGCAATTTCCAGACGCTGGAAGGCTATATAGAGAAATTCAAGAACCTTCTTGAAATGTATCATGACCTCATTGGCAAAATTGAGATTTTGGGAAAGACCGAGTTGCTCAACAAGGTGGCTGCCATAGATAAATCTCGCAAAGATATGAAAATAGACTTCATCCTTGAAGATATCGGGGATCTGTTTGATGATTCGAAGGAAGGCCTGGAAAGAGTCACGAATGTCGTCAAGAACCTGAAAGACTTTTCAAGGGTCGGCCATCCCGAAGAGTTTGAGGAATATGACCTCAATACCGGTATTGAGACCACTCTGGCCGTGGCAAAGAATGAAATAAAATATGATGCTAATGTCAAGACCGAGCTTTCGGAAGTGCCCCCAGTCATGTGCAACTCTGGCCAGATAAACCAGGTATTCCTCAACATCCTCGTCAATGCTGCTCAGGCAATCAAATCTCAGGAAAGAGAAGGCATGGGTACTATCACAATAAAAATGTACGCTGCGGATAGTGAAGTAATCTGCGAAATATCCGATGACGGACCTGGTATTGACCCTGACAAGCTGCCAAAGGTTTTTGACGCCTTCTTTACAACAAAGCCGGCCGGCAAGGGTACGGGGCTGGGCCTGAGTGTCTCCTACGATATTATTGCCAACAAGCACAACGGTCAACTTCTCGCCGAAAGCACAGTGGGCAAGGGAACAAAATTCACGATTAAGCTTCCGATCGAGCAGACTAAAACGCAAGACAAGGAAAAAATGAAGCACGAAGAAAGCTGTTTGAATAGTGTTGATGATGAAGGAGCAGTCTGAGCAAGAGCAGGTTCCTGAATTAGAGGACTTATGAAATGAAAAATCGTAGCCGGGAAAACATATTTATCTCTCTTTACCAGCTATTTGTTGAGGAGCATTGGTTTCGTATGCCTATGACCACATATAAACATATGCAGAGGGGTATTGATAAACAAAAAACCTGGTTTTCTTGTTTGATCCTGGTGATCTTACTTTTTTGTGGTTGTCAGAAGCGTCCGGAAGAAGCCCAGCTTGAAAGAGTCAACATTGCTTTTCAGCAATGGGTAGGGTACGGACCTCTTTATCTTGCTCAAGAGAGAGGACTTTTTGAAGAAGAAGGGATAGACATGGTCTTTTTGGACGAGCAATTGGATTCAGCCAGACGCGACGCTTTTAAGCAGGGTATGCTTGATTGTGAGGCGGGGACAATTGACCTGTTAATTTCAAAGAGGTCACAGGATACGCCGATAGTAGCTGTTTTGGAGATAGACCGTTCTATGGGAAGTGATGGTATAGTCGCGACAGAAGATATAAAAACAGTAGAAGATTTGAAAGGCAAGAAAGTAGCCTTCGCAAGAGACGACGTTGGTGAGACTTTTATTTCGTACTTATTTCATAAAAAGGGACTGTCGCTTGATGATATAACGATCGTTCCCAGAAAGCCTGACGGCGCCTGGCTGGCTTTCTTAGAGGGCGAGGTAGATGCCGCAGTGACTTGGGAGCCATGGCTGTCAAAAGCGACCCAAAGGCCAGGCGGACATATCTTGATTTCTACAAGAGAAGAACCGGAGATAATAATAGATACCCTCAACGTGAGAGATGACTTAGTGAAAGACAATCCAGGACTTGTTAAGGGCCTGATGAGAGCATGGTTTAAGGCCCTCAAATATTGCAGAGAACATCCTGTTGAGGCGAGCGAAATTATTGCCAAATATTACGATGTAACGCCCGAGGAGTATAGAGAACAAATCACAGGCCTTAAGTGGTTTGGTTATGAAGAGCAAATTAAAGAAAAGGAAGCCAATCAATGGTTCACCACCTTTAATGTTATCTCCGAGATTAAATTTACCAACGGAAGAATACCCAGAAAACCAAACGCCGCCAAGGCGATAAACAGAACATTACTTGAGGGGCTTTATGAAGATAGCCAATAAGATAAACCTTTCATTTTCCATCGTGGTAGTGATTCTTGTGGGTATTGCATCGTTCACTTTCTACACGATAGCGAAAACCAATCTGGAAAAAGCTATATATGCCCATCTAAGCACAACCGCCCAGTCAAGGGCCAACCATATTGAGACACACCTGGAAGGAGTTAAAGCCAGACTGGAGATATTGACTGAATCAAACCTGATAGAAGATACCGTTAAGAAAATTATCCACAATGGCCCAGATTCTAAAGAATCTCTGCAAAACTTGGATTTAATATTGAGAGATTTTGCCAAAGCAGAGAAAGAAGCTTACGAACTATTTATCCTGAATCCGGATGGAAAGATTATTGCCTCTACTGATGAAAGACATATCGGTGCTGATGAATCAGGCGAGGCTCATTTCTTGGGAGGAAAGGATGAGGTTTATATAAGAGATGCCCACTATTCTGAATCAGAGGAACCTGAATATTCTATCTCCGCACCTATCAGAGATGATTATACAAAAGAGCTTTTAGGAATACTTGTTGGCGAGATCAGAATGACTTACCTAAATGAGATAACCACTGACAGAACCGGCCTGGGCAAGACAGGGGAGATCTATATTGTAAATAAATACGGCTATATGATAACACCTTCAAGATTTAAAGAGGATACCTTCTTAAAGCAAAAGGTCGATACTGAAAATTGTAGAATGAGTGTAGCTAAATATCCCCAAACTCATACTGGACATGGGTCGGTAGATATTTTCCAGGATTATAGAGGTGTAATGGTCTTGGGGGCACATGAAGATATACCGGAGATGCAGTGGTCTCTTTTGGCCGAAATTGATGAAAAAGAGGCATTGGCGCCTCTGGCTGTGATGAAACTTATCTTCATTATTATATTCTGTACTATCCCGGCCGTCATATGGACGGTCGGCTCCCTGCTTTCAAGGATTATAACGGCTCCGATTCATAAGCTCCACAAAGGAACTGAGATAATAGGCGAGGGCAATCTGGATTATAAAGTAGGAACAGATACAAAAGACGAAATTGGCCAGCTCGCAAGGGCTTTTGATATGATGACCAGCGATTTGAAAGGGTCCACTACCTCAATAGACAATCTCAATAAAGAAATCGCCGAGCGTAAGCAAGCCGAAGATACGTTAAGATCCACTTACGAAGAACTCGAAAATGCTAATCACGGACTCAAAGAAATGCAGTCTCAAATGGTACAAAGCGAAAAGCTGGCATCTATTGGCCAACTCGCCGCCGGTGTTGCACATGAAATGAACACACCGATAGGCTTTGTCGCCAGCAATTTCCAGACGCTGGAAAGTTACGTGGACAAAATCAAAAAACTGCTTGGAATGTATGGCGAACTGACCAATGAAATTGACACTTTAGGAAAATCTGAGCTGCTCAACAAAGCCACTGCCATAGGCAAATCTCGCGAAGATATGAAAATAGACTTTGTCCTTGAAGATATCCAGGAGCTGTTTGATGATTCGAAAGAGGGTCTGGATAGAGTTACCGATATCATCCAGACCCTCAGAGATTTCTCAAGAATCGACAGGTCTGGAAGTCTTGAGAAATACGACCTCAACGAGGGCATCAAGGCCACTCTCATCGTGGCCCAAAATGAAATTAAGTATGATGCCGACGTTAAGACAGAGTTTTCCGAACTGCCCAGGATTCTCTGCCACTCCGACCAGATAAACCAGGTATTACTCAATATCCTCGTTAATGCGGTCCAGGCAATTAATTCCCGCCAGAGAGAGGGTATGGGGGCTATCACTATAAAGACGTATGCTGCCGACAGTGAAGTAATATGCGAAATATCCGATGACGGACCTGGTATTGATCCTGATACGCTGTCAAAGATTTTCGATCCCTTCTTTACCACCAAGTCTGCCGGTGAGGGCACAGGTTTGGGGTTGAGCGTCTCGTATGACATCATCGTACACAAGCACGATGGTAAACTTCTTGCCGAAAGTACCGTCGATAAGGGAACGAAATTCACTATAAAACTGCCAATCGCTGTGAAAGAACGAAACGAAAAAAAGGAGATAAAAAACGATGGAAAAAAGAACAGTATTGTTTGTAGACGATGAGGAAAAAATCCTAAGGTCTTTAAAAAGGAGTCTTATGGATGAACCATATGAAACTCTTTTCGCCAACAGTGGCAAAGAGGCTCTTGAAATCCTCCAGCAACACGAAGCTCATGTGATTGTCTCAGATATTCGCATGCCTGAGATGGACGGACTCGAACTTCTTAAAATCGTCAAAGAAGAGTTTCCTCATATTATCAGGCTGGTCCTCTCCGGGTGTTCCGAGGCGGACAATATCCTCAATGCCATTAACAATGGTGAGGTTTTAAGATTCATCACTAAACCGTGGAAATCTGACGGAAATCTCAAAACAACCATTCGGCAGGCAATAGAATATTACGACCTCCATAGTGAACGAGAGATGTTGATGACCTTCTTTGAACAATTGGTAGTTGGAAAAGAGCCTGATGAAATAAATCTTCGCCTGATTAACATGTTAATCGAGAAGCGCAAAAGGCATTTATATGAGTGGAGTATGAAGTGTCATCCGGTTTTGAAAGATCAGTGATGACACTTTCTGATTGGCGACAAAAATACGGAAAAGCAGATAGGAGATAGAAAAAGATGGAAAAGAGAACTGTTTTATTTGTAGACGATGAGGAAAAAATCCTTAGGTCTCTTAAAAGGGTATTTGTTGGCGAACCGTATAAAACTCTTTTTGTCAATAGTGGGAAGCTGGCGCTTGATATCCTCAAAAAGAAGCAAGTGCATGTAATCATAACTGATATTCGCATGCCTGGGATGGACGGACATGAGCTTCTCAAAACTGTCAAGAACAAGTACCCTAACGTTATTCGGTTGGTTTTATCGGGATATTCTGACAAAGATACTTTGCTGCATGCGATCAACCAGGGAGAGATTTTCAGATATATCACCAAACCGTGGAAACTCAATGAAGAGCTCAAGACGATTGTTCGTCAAGCCATAGAGTTCTTTGACCTCCACAGCGAACGTGAAAGCTTGCTGAACTTCATTGAAAAAATGGCGGAAGAACCAGATCTTGAGAAAGTAGATTTTCGTTACGCCGTTAAGATGTTAATTTCGGCCAGAGACAAACGTTGATATGAGTGGAGTAAAAAATGCCATTCAGTTTGCACAACTTACAATGAAACTTCAGGTTAAGAAAGAAAACTCAAAACAATAAATAGGAGATAGAGACTAATGGAAAAGAGGACAGTATTATTTGTGGACGATGAGGAGAAACTCCTCCGTTCGCTCAAAAGAGGACTCATTGACGAGCCGTACAACACCCTTTTTGCCGATAGCGGGAAAAAGGCGCTGGAAATCTTTGAGAGCGAGCAAGTGCACGTACTTGTTACGGATATGCGCATGCCCGAGATGGGTGGACTGGAGCTTCTTAGAATAGTCAAAGAGAAGTATCCCCACGTAGTTAGAATGGTCCTATCGGGATATACGCAGATAACGACTCTTCTAACCGCGATCAATCAAGGTGAGATTTACAAGTACATCACCAAGCCATGGAAGCTCGAGGAAGAGTTCAAACCAGCCGTCCGGGAGGCAATTGAGTACTATGAAGCCAACAAAGAGCAACGAGAAGAGGTTTCAGAGTCGGACGAATCCGAGAATGTACAGAAAGCTCAGACTGTAAGCTGATGACGCCTTTGAATGTTAAACCGCCGAATTTCACCATACGTAGGAGACAACAATGATCAATGAAATATGTTTCAGTGATATAATCTTGGAAAGTGCAACAGAGATTTTCGAGACAATGGCTTTTATGTCAGTGGAAAAAGCCTCTGAGCCGAAACAAAATATAGATGGAGATTCCTTGTTGGCATCGATTACTTTTAAAGGTGCGCTCGAAGGGTGTCTCTCCATCTGTAGTGGTATGCCCTGTACCAAGGCAATCGCAATAAATATGCTTGGGACCGAATCTGAGGAGGAGATACAGCCAAAGGATATTGCTGATGCTTTGGGCGAAATGGCCAACATGATTATGGGTGGTGTTAAGTCAAGAGTACTTGAAAGCATCGGGGCCCTCGACATTTCGATCCCGACAGTAGTTCATGGAAATGATCTCACGAACAATTTTGGCAGAAAAAACAAGATATTAGTGGAAGTCATGATTGATGACAATTATCCTGCCAGGTTTTCAATGTGGTATAGAGAAGCTTCGGATAAACTACGAACAAATCCACCCGAGTAACTCGTAAGGCCCCATGCTTTTGCTTTACCTGGCCCTGTAGAGAAATGGTTGGAGCAGAATTATGATTTTGATATTGTCAGCGCGCAGAAAATATCAAATAAGCAAAAAACATATAATTATTGAAACTCTCGCCTCTTCCTTTGTAAGTGTATGTTTGTACAACACAAAAAACCGCTGTGCCGGGATGAACCATTACCTCAAGGACTGCCCATGAACAGGTGCCGATTGTGATATCGGTAAATAAGACGGTATGGCAGCCGAATATATAATCAATAGCCTTATGAGAAATGGCACTCTTATAAGTCACTTTCCCGCGGATTAGCGGACACTCCTGAATTTAATCTATTAAAAGATTTATAAATAACAGGCAGTGGGGGTGGTATATTCTTCCTCGCAATCACCACATCCAAACCGAGCAGTAAGAGCGTGACCGGCGCAGGATTCTACAGGTGTTCAAGCCTCATCGGACAATGGAAACCCTATAAATTTCTCCTGTGGAATTTATCCAAAACATAGCTTTTCTTCCTTTCATAAAAGTTTGCAATGGATAAGAATCGGCTTTGTTTACTCCGCGATAGTGCCACCCTTCGTTGGATGTATAAGTGACTGGCTCCATATTTTTTCTAAAAGGCAGTGTATAAGATGTGATTTTAACATAGGAATAGATTTGCCCCCCAAGGCCATCGTCCAATACCTGGTCTGGAGACCCTGCTGAAGCAATTAAACTGTTCAGGTCTTTCCCAATCCATTGCTGCCCTAATTTTTGATCTAACTGTGCTACTGACGTACAGCCTGCTATTGAACAGCATAAAATTAGATAAACATACTTTTTCATTTTTAGTGTTTCCTTCTCACAGTCATAGCACCCCGGCCCTGCAGCAAGAGTGTCGTCGGATTTTATATCTTATAGTGCTTGGCAATGTAATTCCTAAGGGGACATTTACAGATATACCCCATTCCAAAAGGGAGTCCAAACTTGCAGGTTTTTGCCCTTTCTTCTAAACACTCAATCAATATGGCATCACCGACAATCTCTATTTTGCTGAGGTTCTCGAATCCTGATTTGTAACAATCGAAATCTTTTTCGCATGCCATATCTTTCATGATTTCTTGTATTTGACCGTTTTCTACTTGTGTAGTTTCCATATCTCTCTCCCTATCCAAGAGTGATTAATATATCCCCCGGGCTCCGTCCCACTCAAGTAATAATAAATAAATTATAGACTTTTCCAATTGCAAAGCAAGGGAAAAAACTGGCCAAAATTGCCTTTCAGCCAAAAACCCGTAGTTTCCACAATATAAAAAACGGGCCTCAAAAGAACGGCCCTGATAGGGCACTCTTGCCGGGTTTCTCCCAGGCAACAAATGAACACTCCCTAAGTTAGAACAGCCCTTGATATTGTAAAAACCCAAGGCCCCTGCCCGCAAAGGAGAAAAAGAAAGGAGTGGCAAAGGCCGAAGAGAGCATTGTAATCTTTTCTACTATTTTGTACGGGCAAGGCGGTTTTTTTGTTCGGCACCAAATGCATCGAATAAGGGCCGATGTTATCTGACTACCCTGCAAGACCAGTTCGGCCTTTCTACGGGTGTTACACATGTATAGGACTGTGTATGAGCGAAACCAGGAGGCTGATTAAGCCATGTTTAGGGGAATCTCATTACCAATGCGCTTGTGCAGATAGTGCCAAAACCACTAATCTTGCGCAGGAGCAGAAAAACACCGAAAAAAGCAAAGTATTTCTTTGAACTGGTCGAAATTATCTATATCGGCTTTCACGAGAATCTGTAATACTATTAATAGGGAAAATACTTAAGGAGCAAAATCATGAAAAGACTATGTTGGCTTATTGGACTATTGGTGATAGGTGTATCTACAGGTTGTAATTCTGATATCGTAACCAATCCCGGCTTGAAAAAGCTTGATCACAAGTGTGTCTATCTCTCTTCAATCGAAAGCGACAATCCGAATGTGGGAAAAGTCATCAAAAACATTATTGAAAAAGAGTTCATGAGGAAAAAAATCGAACTGTGTGACTTTGACACAGCAACGGTTTTAATCACCGGAGCGGCTTTTATGACCGCAAGAGCCACATCAAGCGGATCCTTTTTCGGTAGATCATCTACGTCGACTCAGGCTATTGAAAGCGTATCTGTCGTGGCTAAAGACCGCAACGGACAAGTCTTGTTGTCGGCTTCTTACGATAATAGGGACCGATACAGTGCCAGCAAACTTGCACGTGAATTTGGCTCAGCCTTGGCCGATAAGCTAAAGTGAAAATAGCGGCAATCAAACATGCTAAACAACTAAAATCTAAGGTATGAGAAGTCCCTTTGGATAGCTGCGCTGGAAAATTCTGAAGGCTGGCTTAAGTACGCTTCCTTCTCACCATCACCGAACAAAAGCCGAGCACTAAGAGGGTGGTGGGATTTTATTTCTTAAAGTGCTTGGCAATGTAATTCCGAAGTGGACATTTACAGATGTACCCCATTCCAAAAGGAAGTCCAAACTTGCAGGTTTTTGCCCTTTCTTCTAAACACTCAATCAATATGGCATCACCAACAATCCCTATTTTGCTGAGGTTCTCGAATCCTGATTTGTAACACTCGAAGTCCTTTTCGCATGCCATATCTTTCATGATTTCTTGTATTTGACTGTTTTCTACTTGTTTAGTTTCCATACGTCCCCCCATCAAAACTTTTATTGTTCTCCAATCCCCAAAAGCAGCACCGCTATCGCCAGCGATTTTAAGGCCCCCATTTTTCTGTCAGAAGAAGTAGCAAGCGGTGCCTTTTACCAAGACTATCGACTGCAACTTATTGTCTCCCATCAATGTTTTCTCCATCAGTGAAGTATCGCAATTATATGTTTCTCATGGCCAACAAACAAGAAAAAAGTGCAAAATATTGACTCAATGTGAAAAATGCCGAAATTGAGCGAATAAACGGGTTTGTTATGCAAAAATCCCCTATATTTAGGTAATTTAGAATCAGGATTGATAGCACTTTAGGTTTATTGCATAACGCCTTGGGTAAGCCGCATGCGAAGCGAAGTCGGCTTGAACCATTTATTAGGACGGTCGTTTTCTTGGTAGTGGTAGAAGCATTGGCACTTGTTTTTTGTACTCCTTATAGGTTTCCCCATATTGGCGCATCAGATCCTTTTCCTCCAGCAGGATACCTATGAAAATATAGCCTGTCGTTGCGATAGCGAATACAAGATGACCTATGGTCATTTGTGGCGTTGCCCAAAAGGCAATTATGAAGCCCAAATAGATCGGATGGCGAACGAATTTATAAAATGATGGTGTCTTGAATTCTAAGGGGATACATTCCCTGCCTCGTAGATATAGGTAAACCTGCCGTAATCCAAAAAGTTCAAAATGATCAATCAGGAAAGCAGAAACAAGTACCGTCAGCCAGCCAATCCAGAAAAGACCTGATAGAACCAAATAACCAACAGGATTCTCGACATTCCAAACCATACCCAACATCGGTCGCCATTGGTGGAAAAGTAGAACCAGCAAGAGACTGGCAAACAGCACATAGGTGCTGCGTTCAGCAGGTTCTGGAACAATCCTGGTCAACCACTTTTTGAATCCCTGTCGTGCCATAACACTGTGCTGGATAGCGAACAGACCAAGTAGAATGGCGTTGATGAGCAGGGCCTGACCAAAAGGCACTTCTGTGCCGGAATCAATTGATTCCGAAACAACCACATTGCCGACAAAGCCGATCGCGTATAGGAAAGATACGAAAAAAATTACATAAGCAACTACCCCGTAAATCAAGACAATAATTCTACGCATCGTGATACCTGCTTTCTTTTGCCGTAATGGCATCCTGACTATGTATATATGGTTTCCGTATAAAACTCCTGACCTCTC
Source organism: Planctomycetota bacterium (assembly GCA_019456145.1). Classification (GTDB taxonomy): domain Bacteria; phylum Planctomycetota; class Phycisphaerae; order Sedimentisphaerales; family Anaerobacaceae; genus CS2-K091. The sequence continues at coordinate 269,963 of VRUL01000002.1, read as the reverse complement.
AGAGTGTAAGGATAACACCCCGACGTTGGCGTCATTCAAATGGCGTCTGCGGGGCTCATGATTCGGTGAGGCCCTCGGTTCAACACTTGCGTGTAGATCATGGCCGCTCAGTCAGACTCTGTCCCCGTACGCTCCGCTCCGCATATCCACCATTTGCGATTAATTCTTTTCCCCCATGCGTTTCACTTGCCCAGGGCGTACAAATGACCGGTTGTCCGCAAATATATTTTGTTTTCGGCAATCGCCGGAGTGGCAAAAATCTTTTCCCCGAAATTGTTCCTCGCCAGAATCTTCAGTTTGTCATCGACCTGGATTACTGTGACGACGCCGCGCGCCGACGCAAGGATAAGTTTGTCGCCGGCAGCAATGGGTGAAGCGACATATTGACCCGGTGCCCCGATTCTTTCCCGGAAGATTTCTTTGCCGGTCGAGGCCTCAATGCAGGTTAACAGTCCCCCGCTCCGTATGAGGTAGAGTTTTCCCCGGCAATAGAGTATTGATGGAGTTTCAGGAGTACCTCGATGAATTTCCCATACTACGTGCGATGGGCGGGCGTCTTTTGTCGCTCCCGGGCGAATAGCCAGAAGGTTTGGTCGGCTATCCATGGAAAAGCCCGACATGGTTTGCATCCAATCGGTCTGGCTAATGACCTGGTCCTTGTCTTTGTCTATGTATTTCAGCAGGTGGTCCATGTTGAAAATGGGCAAGCCGTAACCGGGATTATCTGTTGCCAACTCCGGTCGCAGCGGGATAGTAAAGCCTTTGGTCATTTCGTCGCGCTGTATTTGATTGTCGTGATTCTTGTCGAACCGCTCGACTGTGATCTTCCAGGTTAGATCGGCGTCCCATTTTTCTTCCCCGCGTCCAGCCATGGCCGCGTCGCTTACAAAGAGCAGCCCTTCTCCGGTTACCGGGACACCGACTGTCTCCTGTGAAAATCCACCGGCCCACCATATCTCTTCGCTGTTGGAGGGGTTGTAGGAAGTCAGCCGTTTGAAACCAAGAACGACAAGCTCTTTGGTATCGCCATGACGCCAGATCATGGGTGTTGACCAGCCTGCCCTGTACAATGATCTCGGCTGCTCCCAGGCCGTCTCGCCCGTGTCACGATTCACCGCAAGCAGTCGGGATGTGCCGCTATTATCGTCCAGGACCAGGATTACTTTGTCTTCATACAATATCGGTGAGGTCGCCGGCCCATACAGGCTTTTCGGGGGCTTGATTTTACGTTGCCAGACCTTCTTCCCCGCGTGGTCATAACAGACCAGCCCGTAGGTCCCGAAATAAACGTAAACATGCTTTTCGTCCGCAGCCGGGCTGGCCGATGCAGGGCTGTTCATCGGATGGAACCTTACCTTCGTTTCGGCCTGGATAACCTGACGCCACAGGATTTTGCCGTCTTCACGGTCAATGGATAACGTAACAAGTTCCTTTCTATTGGCCGATTCATAGGCCGACAGAAAGATACGGTCGTTCCAAATAACCGGAGACGACTGTCCCGCGCCGATGACGGTTTTCCACAGAACGTTCGAGTCCGGACTGAAATGAACAGCAATGCTGTCCGCTTCCGCCACTCCCTGTCCATTGGGGCCGCGAAATTGATTCCAGTTGAACTTTCCTTGCTGGCCGTTCGCTGTCAAGTTGAACAAAAGGATAATAACCGCATAGATACCGGCCTTTGTCGTTAAGTTATGTCTCTGAAATTTCACAGATAAACTCTTAAAAAAAAATAATTTTCTCCATACGACATCAACAATCTTACAAAGTTCACCTTGAAAAATCAAGAATTTGATTTCGACACCGCCGGCCTGCAATCGCTTGCTTTTCATTTATAATCGTCAGGAGCGTTCTGTCCGAGTCGAATGATGAACATCTGGCGCGTTCCGTCCTCGGTAATATCTCCTCCCGGTTTGGGGATGATCTCCGGGGTTGCGAGTTGACCGACAATTTCCTTGAAACGCCTTAACCGCTGGCTATTTCTCGGGAGTGTTCACGTGAAGGATAAACATCTGCCGGGTTTTATTTTTAGCAAGGCCGGGTATAAGGATCGCATCGTTGGTGCGGTTCCAACGCGGGGCGCCGTCGATGCGAATATCGCCGCTGTATGCGCCTTTATCAATCCCCTTACTGCGAACAAAGGCACCGTCACTGCGCCGATATACGGCGTAATAGTTTTTATTTGTCTTTTTGTCCCCGTAGCCGTTGACAAACCACTCGCCGCTGGGAGAAAGCGAAATATCGCCCTCTGGTTTGGGAAACATCTTGGGTGTACCCATTTGTCCAACGATCTTTTTCTTTTCCAGGTCATAGTAAATTTGCTTATCCCCTTCTCGGCCGATGAGAATATTGTTCTCGTCCCATTCAGGATGCCCGCCGATAAATTGCTCGTGCAGGGTTAGCCCTGTGCCGTCGGCTTTGATCGAACATGGCGTATTGACTTTGTCGCCTTTCTTGCGCATTTTTTTACTCCATCCGCCTCGTACGAAGAAGTAAACACGATTGCTGTCTCGGTTCCAAAGCGTGTGGTTGATGAACAACCCTGTGTGATCTAATTCTGGTTTGCGTTTTTTTAACTCCTTTTCGAGTTGACGGTAAGAAACGAGCAATTGCTTCTTACCGGTTTTAATATCCACGATGAAGATACCGTCATTTTCCGGTGCGACTTCGTCTTTGGACCAATCCAATGCTTCCGGGTAACCAGTCACTAATCGCAGTCGCGCCAAGCGACCGTAATTTATGGCAAGAAAGGCTGAACCGTCTGCGGCGACGCCACCGTTACCGATAGGTGTGTCATCGAATTTGTATTCGCAAGCGCGTTTTTTCTTTTCAATGTCGTACAGTACGGTAAACACTTTGCCCGTCTTGACATCTCGGTCGTTAAAGAAGAACTGTGTTTCAGGTTTCAATGGGTTCCAATAGAACATTGTCCCTTGCTGTGGATTCCACGCGTGGCATTTATCTAACCTAATAATCTTGTTATCATTATGGGTATCAACAAGGATCACTGTAGCAAACTCTTCGGGAGTGGGCAAACGATCTATTCTGTCGATTTCAAGGCCCAGCACATATCTGCCGCTGGCGTTCCATGGGATCGTCTGGCATTGACCTATATAGCCAAAGAAGTGATGTTTCGTACCGGAGGTAAGCTGCTCGACTGTGAGTTTAATATCTGCAGATTCGGATCCGAACGCAGCTATACCGCCAACAGCAAATGCAAAGAGAAATAAGTAAGCGTTCCGTCTCAGCCTTCTTGGACGCTGAATCAGGCTCCGTGGTTTCGATTGAGTGTTTGTCATTCTTGCTTCCGATGTGTCAAGATAGAACTTTTATCTAATCCCGTTCAATTCGCGCGGACGTTGTAGGCGTGGAGGTCATTGTGACACCTGATGTACAGCCTTCCGTCGCAGACGACCGGATGTGCAAGGTATGAGTTGACCTGCTTCCTTTTGAGTTCGAATCGGCTGACCAGCTCGAAGCCGTCAGGGGTGACGGCCATCAGGCGCATCGTACCCTGGAAGTTCAGGGCGTAGATCATTGAGTCGGCGAAGGTGATACACGTCTTGCCCATCGTCTTATCGACCTTGATATTCCTGCCTGTAAGGAAGTCCACACAGTAGAAGTGCCTTCCGCCCTGGCGGCATGCCGTGCCGTAGAGCCTGCCGTCTATGAGGAGCGCGCCGCTGTGGCAGTCGTCGAGGTCTTCGCGATGCCATACCGTCTCGGCCGAACGCGCAGATAGATCAAGTTTTATCAGCCTGCCTCCCGACGAGTGTCCGGCTGCGACGAATACATAGCCGTCTTTGAAAACGGGCGTCAGCGAATTTTGGGGTGAGCGGGGAACAAAAGGCGCCGACCAAAGCAGCTTGCCGGTCTCAATATTGACACCGACAACCGATTTTTGTGTCATTGTGATCAACTGGCGGACGCCGCCGTGGTTGACGACAAGGCCGGAGCAGTAAGCGGCGAAGTGCTCGATCTCCGTATTGATCCATATCGTCTTTCCAGTCCGCTTATCCAGGGCGACGACGCGGCCTTTCGGTCCGCCAGGCATGCATATGAGCTTGTCGCCTTCGATAATAACATTCTCGGCCAAGGCCCAGATGCCGTACTTCGCATCGAATTTGTCTTTGAGGTCCACGACCCAAATTGGTTCGCCCGATTTGGCCTTGTATGCCGCTAATCTTCCGGTAGGGTTCATGTGATATACGGCCCCGTCGCTGTAGGTGGGCGTCGCGCGTGAGCCCGGGCTGGGCCGACCCCATGCATCGCCGTTGGGCTGCTTCCATACGAGTTTGCCGTCCATATCGAGCGCGATGACAAACTCCTGGAGCTCGACATCGCCCGCCGTGAAGATCATCCCATCGGCAATCGTCACTCCCGAAAACCCTCTGCCGCATTGCGAATAGGTCCAGAGTTTGTCAGGCCCGCCCTGGGGCCATTTTTTCAAGAGGCCCTTATCCTGGGATATGTTCGTCCTGCCGGGACCGTGATGTTGGGGCCAATCGGCACTGGCGCCAATAACAGCGGCGCCCGACATTGGAGCGCAGGCGGTCGCCGCGATCAGCAGCAGCACAGCTCTAAGAGCGGTTCGTTTTGTTTCCATGACTTCTCCTTCTTGATCACAGTATGCTGTAAAGACATTTTATCCGAGATTTCCCATATAATACAGTATTTCTTTGCTCAACAACGCCGCTGAGTGTCCTCTCCCGTACCATATCAAAACTGTCTTAAAAACACAAGCTTTTTACCGGCTTTTCTGCACAAGCACCCCACTGAGGGCACTCTGGGAAAGGTGCGGTTGTCGGACGGCCTCAGATATGGGTGATTTTAAAGTACCCCGAAAGACGCTGTTTTTTCGGCCTCCGAACAGAAAAACTCAGCCAGAGAACTTAATCCGAGGGATTCGGATTAAAACGTCCAAACTTGCCCCTTTTGTGAGAACTCAGGAAACTTCGAAAATCATGTTACCTTTTGTGTCGGAAGGTGCCTTATCTATATGAAGGTAAATAAAAGGTAATGATTACCAGGTGTGTATAGCTTTATCAAAAATAAGCGGGTAACAAGTCTGATTAAAGGAGATGTTATGAAAACGAAAAAGTATTGGCCTTTGGTTTTAGGGATAATCTTATGTTTTGTCTTGCTGTCTCTCGGTGTTCCAGCCGGTGTCGACTCATTTCAAGAGCAGGAATATAACCATGAGATTTACACATTGGAGGGCTTGAAAGGTGTCAATGTTAGAGTTGAGCATCTTCTTCTTTCGGCGTTTGAAATGGATACACTCAGACGCAATCCATTAATAGTGGACGATTTACAAGTACAGGCAAAACACGCTTTGAGGAGAGCCAGGATACGGGTCGTTGAAAGCCCATCACAAAATCCGGAAATCGCAGAGTTAGTAATTACAGTCAATACCTGGGAAAGGACACTAATATCTGAAGTTATTGTGCAGGTCAAGACAGAACTTTACCAACTCGCGGAACTTGTAAGAAGTAACAGGCTAAGAATAATGGTTCCGACCTGGCCGGTTGACATGAGGATTCGAGAGGTAGAAATGACAGAGGTGATTGATGTTCACAAAATGAGAAGTATAGTTGAGACTGAAGTTGAACGTCAGATTAAGCTGTTTAGCAAAGATTATCTTAGAGCAAATCCAAAGCTTATGCATATGATGGCAGGGACGATTCGATATCTGGATTTTGAAGGTGGATTTTTTGGAATTGTTTCAGACTGTGGTGAGCACTATAACCCTGTAAATTTGTCGGCTGAATATGCAAAAGATGGCTTGCGTGTAAGGTTCCAGGTCAAGGAGATAGCACAGACAGCACGCCACAGAGTAGCCATTGCTAGGTGGGGGAAGATTGTAGAAATTGTGAAAATCGAAAAACTATAAGTTATATCTAAAGACAAGGTAAAATTATGGCAAACGGAGATATGGTAAATAACAAGCACTGCAAGGGGCTAACCATCTTTTTTTTAGTCGCCTTACTTTTCGCCGGTGGCTGTTACGAGAACTATTACAGTCCTTATCCCTACACCCGCGGCATCTTCTACTACGATGCAGGCTGCGATTTAGGCTACGGGGACTATGGCCGTTATGGCAGTGGTGGCTACTATCCTGGTCATTGTGAGTAATTCACAAAAATTCGGAGTTTTAAAAAAATAGAAGTAATGGGCACTAGCGGGGATTAAGGGGGTTTTACACGTTACCCCATCAGAACACACACCTGTCTTGACTCGTATAATATACAGAAGGATTAGGATATGTTTTTAGACTTCTCCTGCCTCTGCCTTCCTACAACCTTCACCCACAGGCAGTGGCTATTTACATTCCTGCGCACTAAAAAGGCCCCGAATTAGCTCAGGGCCTTAGTTTGTTGTGGTTTCAACGCAGTGTGACTGTCTTTTTCTCACCATCACCGCATCCAGGTTCAATTAGCCACATCCTGATAAAGTTGTTGAATTTCAGCAGTAGATAAATTCTTGTCATAGACCTGCACATCACCCATAAGGCCGTGAAGCCAACTATGGGCCTGCACCTTCGAGCCAGTTATTGCCCAAAACAGCCAGATCAAGGAAGTTTACCACGCCGTCACTTGTCCAGTCGCCGGGTTGAACAATCATAAAGCCATCTGTAAGCGTTAATTGCCCATCAATATCACTAAAGGTATGCACATCCCACATACCGGTATTGGCATCTGCGGGAATATCAAAATCTGCTACTGTTATACCGCTTCCTGGATGACCGATTTTTTCTCCAATCGCATTAGCTTGTCTTGAAACTATTAGTGAATTTCCCTGAGAAAGCCAGACAAGCGCCCCACTGCCTTGTGTAAAACCAAAACGGGTGTTCTGGCCGGAAATCCGCACAGATAATTTCTGGCCTTGATAAGCTCCGCCAGGAGTTATGGAAGTGAGCGTCGGATTATATGGAGTAATCGTAAAACTATCGTAAAGCGTTAACGTGCCATCGATATCATTGTAAACATTTAAATCTCGTAGTCCCAGACTTGCCCCTTTGCAATCAAACTCTGCAAATAACAATGTGTCGCTAATAATCCAAAAGTTAGTACAAGTACAAGTCGGACTTCCCTGCGAGAACCAAACATTCGTATTGCTACCCTGCTGAAAGTTAAAATGAGTGTACTGGCCGGAAATAGCAACCCTCAAAACTTGGCCCTGCTGGACACTGTTAGGGCTGATAGCAATAAGTTCGGGTGGATTAAATGAATTAATCGTAAAGCTATTATCAAGTGTCAACGTGCCATCGATATTATTGTAGACGTTCAGGTCATGCAGCCCTATCGCACCACTTGGAAGGTCAAACCATGCTGTCATATAAGTGTCGTTGACAGGGAAATAACCATACGCATAAATAGTTGAACTTCCCTGTGAAAACCAGATCGATATAGTGCTGGCCTGGTCAAAATTAGTATTCTGACCGGAAATCCCTACACCCAGACTTTCGCCCTCAAGGGCATTGTCAGGGTCAATCGATATAAGAGATTGCGCAATTAGTGGTGTGGATGTAGCGAACAACATGACTACCAACAGAAAAGATTTGACAATCGTCCTCATGGCAAAAAAACTCCATTGTTAATATTTAATCTTCGGCGAAATACTATCGAAAGCTTTAAATTTTGTCAATATAATTTTGAAAAAAGACATTTTTTATTTGAGTTTTTCCTTCACAGCATTTAGATACTTTTCCAATCTGGAATCCTTTGTATTTGGATCGCAAAGCAGTAGGGTTCGATATGCTTCTTCGTATCTGTCGGCGTTATAATATGTTGCGCCTAAATTAATTAAGGCTTCCTCAAATTCAGGGAAGATGTTAAGGGCTTTTTTGTAGTAAAAGATTGCTTGATCATGGTCGCCCTCTATTTCATAACAGGTGGCAAGGTTATTTAATACGTGAATATGATATGGATGAGCTTTATGGGCTTTCTTAAAATCTTCAAGAGCCTGCGGTATTTTGTTCAATAAATAATTTGCCTCTCCTCTGTACCACTTTAATGGAGTTGACATAGGATCCAGAGTAGCAAATGCCGAATACCCTTTATCAATTTCTGAGATAACCATCGGCCAGTTCTGTGCTTCCCTTGCAGCAAAAGCTCTCTTTGTGTAAAACTCTGCTCTTAAACGGTTATATCCAATAACAATCGCAATAAGCAATAATAGAAGACAAGGGACCGCAAGAATTAACGTCGTTTGCCAAGATACATTTTTCTTATTTTTAAGCGGTTGATTATACTTTGATACGACAATCGCCATCATTAATATCAGAAAGATTGAATGAAATATTCTTTCTTTAGGGAAGGCAAAAAAAGAAATCACCATATATCCAATTACCCCAAAGAATATGAGAATCGAAAGTAGCTTGTCATCTGTACTTGAATCTTTTGTCAAAATATTGAAAACATAAATAATCACTATTACAAAAATTGACAAATAGCAAACAAAGCCTAATATCCCGATTTCAGATAGCACCCATAAATAGTCATTTTCGGGGCGTACGAAGAAAGTGGTTTTGAACATATCCGACGGCAGACCTTCAAGGTTGTAAGATGGAAGAACAATCTTCCAATTTCCAGCACCAATACCAAGAAAAATATTATCTTTAATGGGTTCGATTGTTTTTCGCCACATTGCTATGCGTGTAGTGTTTCGTGAGTCCTTTGGAGACAAAATAGAGCCAGCTCTGTCAGCGAGAGAATCTCTGGAGCTTGATTTTAAATGTAGATAACCGAAAAGTACACAACTGATGATTAAGGCAGTTGCAATATACAAAATTCTTCTGAGAAAAAGTGCTTTGGGAATCTCTAATTTTCTAAACTTAAAAAGAAACACAATCGTAAAAGTTGTTATGCAGACTGAGACAAATAGGCCTACCCAAACAGAGCGAGTCTGATTTAAAAGAATCAAAGTTAATATTGGAATTATTGAGACCGAACCTATAAATTTCCAGTAATTATGAAAACCCAGAACAGAATACAGACAAAAAGGCAACATTAGAAAAAGGGCTGAAGAAAACAGGTTTCTCTGAGCCATCGTTCCGGTTATAGGATAAAGTTCAGACTTGCCAAAACCAAATATAACATATTCATAGAACCCAATTAGGGACAAGGCTGTAGCTGCAACAATTATTGTCTTAATCAGAATTGGGATATAGTTTCTATTTTTGCTTAATATAATTGTTGCAAGAAATAAATATACAATAGACACCATAATCTTAAGTATCTCATAAATACCTTCTGTAATATTCAACGCTTTTGTTAAAGAAATCAGGGAGAATAAAAGATAACCAAGAAATACAGGGAATATCGATCGTCTTAAAATTCTATAATCTATCTTGTCTGAATTTGCACAGAGTTGTACGAAAAAAGAAACCAAGAGTATAAACACTATAACACACCACGCTATAAATCGGGGTGTCAGCACAGGATCAATGGTAGAGCTTAATCCAACAAAAGGGACAAATAGAACCGAAAAGCTTGTTAGAATAACAAAATCAAAGTGATTAGATATCTTTTCAATAATCTTCATAACTCAAGTTTATGAATATTTGATCGCTGACAGTCAAGGAAAATAGAAAAAACCGTCACTAACAAAGAAATGATTTCCTTCTCATTTTTTCTCCTTAAAAATTGTTATCGTTTCCTTTTTAACATCACCGCGTCGAGGCCGAGCAGTAATCTACAGCTTTTTCCGTCTGTACAGCCAGCCAACCATACCCACGCCGATGCTGCCGATAACCAGCGTCATGGCAGTGAACACAATTCGACGGTCCTTGTAAGGCTTGGAGGAAACGGAGGCCCGCGTCAATACCTCCATTGAACCGGGGACGTTGCGTTCCATATTCTTCTGGTCCAGACGCTGCCGAACCGCGGCGAACAACTCACGCTTGTGCATCAATGCGCTGTTCTCCTTCTCGAGTAATTGGACGCTTTCAAAAAGCCTTTGAAATTCTACCTGCTGTTTCTCTAACTGTGCAAGCAAAAGCTTCTCCTCTTGTTTTGCCCGGGCGAGTTGATGCTCCCTGTATATCAATGCTTCTTCGTAACTTAGACCACTTTTAACGATAGTTGCGATTAGTACTCCGGCCGTATTTTTCAGTCGGTCGCGCCATTGCTTGTCCAGTTGCACCTCTCGCAATTGAAGCAATTCCTTTGCGAACTTCATGTCTTTTGTTGCCCGAATGATTTCCGGATCGTTGGGATCAAACTCACTGGTAGCAATTTTGTGGTGAATGGTTCTCACGTTCCTATCCAGCGCCCGCCATTCCGCATCCTCATAGTATTTTGGATGCTTTTCCGTCCTGCCAGTGGAAGCACCCGGTACATCATTGCTGTCATCGGTAATGGCCTGCTTCATCAAGTCTTTCAATTCCTTCCGCTCCCATTCCGATATAGCAATACTCTGTCGCAGTTTGCTAAGACGGGCTCGTGTCTCATCCAGATGAATCCTCTTTCCGGAGACAAGTTCCTGCGGAGTTCCCGTGCCGAGCGATCTGCTAAGCTCGGCAGTGATCTGTCCCCGCCCCTTGATTTCGTTGTCCAAAGATTTGTACTGGTCTACCAGTTGGCGGTAGAGCTTGTCCTTAGTCGCATCAGACTTTTCCCCAATATATCTTATATACTGGTCCAAAACAGTATCCACAATAATCTTAGCATTTTTGGCGCTGGAGTCCATAAAGGTGACGTCAATTATCTCGGTTTCTTTTCGATGCCGGACGGAAAGGTCATCCCTGAGCCTTTCTATAGGGGGGGCAGATGGGTTTCCGAGCAGCCGCTGCATAAGCGATTTCCGAGGCTTCTTGTACCACTGTGCTTCCTGGACTTCCTGCTGGTCCAACACACGTTGAAGGACTGTCAAACTCCTCATAATGGAGACCTGGGTGTTCACGAACGAATCATATAAGGGAATCATTCCGCTATCCTCTGTCCGGAAGACCAGATACGGTATAATAGGCCGAACTCGCACTTCCGCTGTAGCCCGGTATTCAGGAATTACCTGTGTCCAGATACCGGCGACCGCAGGAGCAACCACCAGAACGAAAACTACCAACACAAGAATTGATTTACTTTTCATAATCTCTCCTTTTAAAAATTGTTGATACAATAAAAAAGGGCACCGCTGTTTGTGCGTTTTTAGGCCTTTCGGCCTGTTGGAGGAGGAAGTAGGAGACAGCGGTGCCCATTGTTAATACAAAAGAAACACGGATTTATTACTTTGAGAGACTCCAACCTATTTACTCCCTTCAGAGCTTTACTCCATCAGTGCAAGCAGCCAATTATATACCATACAAACGGCTGTACGTCAAGGAAAAAAAATAGAAAAAATCTCACAAATTTTATAAACCAAAATCCACCAATTCGATTCTAAAAACTACGAACTACAATCTACCAATTTCAATTTTACGCCCTAATCTTACCCTTTACCCTTCGATTTGCTTGCCCCCTTGTTTAGAATGCCTTATATTCGAAGGGGGTACATTTTAATCTTTAATTTCCTTCCCCGGCCTCACCAATCACCAATTAACTATTCACCATCCGCCAGCGCCTTTTTCAAAGCTGCTCGCCCAAGCAGCCGCGTCGAATCCAGTGTTGCCGCCCTACAGTCGTTTGGCTCTATTATTAAAGGAATCTCAGTACATCCGAGAACCACGGCGTCACAGCCGTTTTGTTGAAACTCACATATAACATCATGGAAATAGAGCCGCGATTCTTCACGAAGCACACCATTAACAAGTTCGCCGAATATTATGTTATTGATCTGCTCTCGCTGTTGTTTTGGAGGTATCTGGTACTTTATATCGAACTTCTTAAGCACGTCTGGATACACTGGCCCTGTCATAAGATATTTCGTACCTAAGATGCCGAGATTCGTAAATTGTCTTTCCCTGGCTGCTTCTGCAACCACTTCTGCGATATGCACCCACGGAATTGGCGATTTGGATACTACCAGTTCGAACGCCTGATGGATCGTATTATCCGGACAGATTACAAACTCAGCCCCAGCTTCTGCGATTATCTTAGCTGACTGTACCATAAGCTCACCCACTTTTTCCCAGTTTCCACTTCGGATATGCACCATATATTGTGAAAGCGGGTATGTGTGCATGGTTATTTCTGGATGGCAATGTTCTCCCATTCGCGGTCCTGCTTCTGTACAAATAGTGCGATAGCACAGAGACGCTCCTTCTGAGCTGCACGCCGCTATTCCGATATGCTTTGCCATATTCATTTTCCTCTCATTTGATGCGGTTTATGCAAATTCGAATTTGGGGGTCAGAAGAAATGCCGAAGGAGGGAGTCGAACCCTCACCCTGTTGCCAGGACGGGATTTTGAATCCCGCGCGTCTGCCTGTTCCGCCACTTCGGCCAAGGTTTTCTCTTCATATTTTGTCGCTTGCCAGTCTGCTTTACGCTTAGGTTCAAAAATGCGACAACGGCATGTAAAATAAAATATTCACCACCGCCCGTCAAGTGCAAAATTGCCCATAAGCCCACCGCCGCACAATACAAGCCCATCGTACTGGATCCTAATTACTCCCATGATAAGTGGGTAACGAAGCCAAAAGGTAAAAAGCGCCTTGGGTTCTACCAAATAGCAACTATCCTTAACAAAGAAGGTTTGCCGAGAAGAACAGGCGTTCCGCGGCACGGTACACATATCAGCGACATCCTGAAACGTCTAAAGCTGGCAAAATAAATAGCAATGGTTATAATTAAGACTTCTTGACTGCCCAAAAAACAGTTAAACAACCTCTATTTTGCACTTTTTCCTTGTTTGGTGGCCATGAGAAATATTCAATTGTGATACTTTCATCGATGGAGTAATATTGATCGGTCATAAAAGATTCGCTTGCATCCTGGGTTTATTCTTGGCATAATCTGCCAATGAAGAAATACGAGCATGTGTTAGCTTTGTACCCTTATTTCGGCCATTCCACGCCAACTATGGGAATGTTCCCTCCGACCGGCCTCGAGTACATCGTCGCAAGCATGAAAGACCTGGTCGGCAAGGTAACACTTCTTGACCTTAGATATGAACGGGCCTATCAGGATCCGAAGGTGCTCAGCGAGTTTATCAGCAGCCAGATCGATCTGCTGTGCATCAGCGTCGGATGGGATTCTCAGTTCAGGAAAATCTGTGATTACATGTCCCAGTTGCCGCCTGAGGTCTGCACCATTGTTGGCGGCTACAAAGCAACGCTGGAAGTCGAATACCTGTTTGAGCGTTGTCCGAATATCGACATGATCGTGCGAGGTGAGGGCGAAGATATCATCAAACAGATCGTCACCGGTGTCCCGTGCAAGGATATCCGTGGACTTTCTTACCTGAACAACGGAGAAATCATCCACAACGAAAACCATCCTCTGCCCGACATCGCGAGCATTCCGTTTCCCGACCGGTCGCTCAGAAAGCACGATTGCTACTGGATCCAGCTCGGTGTGCGACTCAGCAGTACTACGTTCGACACGATACTGACGACAAGGGGATGCCCGTTCAAATGCAAGTTTTGCACCTTCAGTCTCAATCCGCTGGGACAAAAGAGGAGCTACACCGAGCGGCCGCTCGAATCGGTAATTGAAGAATTAAAGACCGTCAAGGCCGATTTTGTACTGCTCAGCGATGACAACTTCTTCACTAATCCCAAGCGGAGCGAGCAGCTTTGCGATATGATTATCGAGAACAAGATAAAGAAGATCTTCGCCGTTCAGGCCCGGATTGACATGGCCAAGCATCCCAGGGTCCTCGATAAGGCTGAGAAGGCGGGCTTCAGAGTCTTTTTGATCGGGATCGAGTCGCCTCATGACCGAATCTTGAAGCAGCTTGACAAAGGCATCACCCAACAGCAGGTCCGGGATGCGTTTGCGATCCTGACGCAGTATGACTTCTTCCTACATGGGTACTTCATCTACGGCAATATCGGCGAAACGGAAGAAGAGATGCTCTACATACCCAAGTTCGCGAAAGAGATCAAGCTGGATTCCATCACTTTCCAGAAACTCCGTGTCGAGAAATTCTCTCCTCTGAAAGAAATAGTTGAAGCAACTCCGGGCTACTACTACGAAGATTTCGGCGGTCCCGTGTATTCGGACCGCTATGGGCGCGAGGAGCTAAAGCGAATCCGGAACCAGATTCGGTCTCAGTTTTACGATCTCCGGCAGATCCGCCACATTGTTGATAAAATCAGGCGGATTGGGATTTTCAGTTGGCGAGATCTGATGGTCGCACTACCCCATCTACCCTACCTCATGTACAAGCTGAACAGACGAAAGAAGCGAAAAAAAAGGTGAATTTGACCGCTTAGGTTGCAACAACTTATCCGAGTTCGGTTCAGGGATGCCTGCAAGGTCAGGGCGGTCGCAGTTTCCAGCGCGAAGCGCTAACTCTTCGGCCCATGGCACTGCAACTTGACAATCTTTGTTAAGACACGCCATGCGTAAACTTGAGCTATCACTTCTTACCAATAGTACCTGACGACGTCTTTAGTATTGACGGCATTCGTCCTGCGGATCACATGCCCAGACATTCGAACAATTACTCATCATGCCTGCCGTGGTCGATAACCACCTCGGACTCTTGAAGCCCTGTTTCACAAAAGTAGAGTTGGTTTCAATGAACAAATCATATGGGAAATCATAAATAATTTTTGAAATTTTATGTTGACAGTTTGCAATATGACTGATATGGTCTTATATAGTGCGTAAATGATACTCTGGTTTAATCTGAGAGACTTTGCCAATGTTTCACAAAATAGATATCTGTTCCCGCATTTCCCAGGTAAACCGTGACAAACGAACTGAATTTTGATGGCATAGAGCTTATGGAGACCATTGACGCCGGTTTTGGCTGTTCTGATTTGGAGACCCCAATGGGTGAAAGAAGCAAGGATGCTCTCAGGCTCGATTTTGACCGAAAACTGAAGGTCGAATCTCATGAAGCCAAGGTAACCAGTGATGCAGGTTTATTAGCGTATCGAGAGTTGGATGAAGTCCTCGGATTGACGACGATGATAGAATCAGAACTCACTGATAGTCGAACAGGTAAGAATACCCAGCATGGGCTTTTAGCACTCCTGCGGCAGTCTGTTTACAGTCGGCCGGCTTGTTACGATGACACTAATGATGCAGAGCGTATGTGTGTCGATCCCGGCAGCGTGACGTTTTGGGCGGCAGAGCCAAAGAGCGAAAAGCGGCTTCATTGAAATATTTGAAATGCCCCTGCCCGCATCTTGTTGCTACTTCTTCTCACGGGCAGGGGCTATTATTAAGAATTGAGTATTTTGCAAGAGCGGATATGGCATACCAAATGACGCACCAAAGCACAATACTGAAAAAGCATAAACGAATAAGAGTTCACAGCGGATCGCGCAGCGTCTGTTGCTTTTCGCAGTATATGAAATAACGAGTATATGGGAGAGGACCAAATATGAATATCAAGGGGATTATTTTATGCCAGGTTGTACTATAGTGATTTATGTATTGTGCAGAATGTTTATAGTTTGATTATAGTTTATTTTTTGCAAGGAGGAGTGTGATGATTAAGTCAAAAAAGCTTGTCTGTGCAGGGCTTGTGATAACGGCGTATCTTTGTGTTTTTGCGACACAGCCGGCGATGGGGCATAAAAGCAATCCG
Organism: Planctomycetota bacterium; assembly: GCA_019456145.1. Lineage (GTDB taxonomy): Bacteria > Planctomycetota > Phycisphaerae > Sedimentisphaerales > Anaerobacaceae > CS2-K091. Next base: position 254,318 of record VRUL01000002.1, on the reverse strand, counting down.
GGGACCTGTGCGTGGTCCAAACCGCTCTTATGGAAAACCTGCGATAATCCTGGCGCGGCTTGCACGATTACCTATGACGACACGCCCTACCCTGGGACATGTGTGACACATCAGGAACACTCAATCCCCGTCCCACACTGTTTCTGCTTGCCGAACGATGCAAACTATGCGGAGGACGTCACAGATGGCCATTCGGTCCCATACCCAGAGGCGCCTAATTCCATTCCTTCGGCTCCAGCGACAATGACGTTCGTGATTTCCCCCGGACCAACGGGTTCGTACGCTTTTTTACCGCCGCGCTTCGGTGGCGGAACAGTAAATGTAACATCGTTTTCGGGGGAGGTAACGATGCGGTTGATACCGACCGGCGACGCGAACATTGATCAAATAGAGGTAGTCGATGGAGCCATAATAGCGCCTTCGGTTGTGTTGCCTAATGGACAGTCAACGGGCGTTAATCTCTTTGAGTTTATTGGTCCCGGCACAAGCCTTGGGGTGCTGAACCGCACCACGGGCGAGTTCTATTTTCCTGCCAAGGGTCAAATAACCAATGACCTATTTCCTGCGGGACGTCCTATCGAAACCCTGGGAGATTACTCCGGCACAGTTGATATGATGACAGGTGAGGCCGACTTCGATACATCAACCATAGATACAATCCCCCCACCTCTAACTTCGGTCCCCACGGTCTCCAATTGGGGGCTGTTGATGATGGCGCTGCTGTTGTTGACTGCCGGGGCGATTGTGATTAGGCGGCGACTACTCATACCGGCATAGCTACCAACGGGCGCTATTGGGCTGTAAAAAAGCTTTGAAAGCAAATGTGTTGGGCAACAAGTAGGGTCTTTACTGATTCCCATCAACGAAGGAAAAACTTAATGGTGTCAACGCCGATGAATCGGAAGAGAAGGCAGCGAGCCAAACAGTTACCGGTTGCCAATCGTAGAAGAAAGGCCCGGAGACAAGATAAGAAACCTGTAGTTAAAGTTACACCAGGATGGTTCTCCCGGCACCCCGTCTTTGTGTTCTTGACCGTTCTTGGTGTTCTGATGGGCCTGTTTTATGTGTTTGTTGTTTTCACGCCATTTTACAAAAGAGACTTTTTACTTTTTTGTCTTCCCTTCAATGCCAAAGTATCAGGCGCCATATTGTCATTTCTCGGCCAGGATATAACGGTCATAGGAACTTCTATCTCGTCGTCAGGTTTTGCCGTCCGTGTCGATCCGGGATGTGATGGAATTGAACCAATTGCTTTATTTGTTTGCGCTGTTATGGCGTTTCCAGCACATTTTTCAAGAAAGATTCAGGGTATTATCGCAGGCACGCTCCTTCTGGCGATTCTCAATTTCGTAAGGGTTGTCAGTCTGTTTTCGGTTGGTGTTTACTTCCCCAGGGCCTTTATGACTATGCATATTGAAGTGTGGCAAACCCTGTTCATACTTTTTGCTATTCTATTTTGGATTCTCTGGCTTAAATGGGCAACATAAAGTCAAATACTGAAACAGTGCTTTTCAAATTAATTCAACCTAAACAGGTTATAAGATTCTTATGCCTGTTCGTATTTGTCTACCTGCTGTTGATGGCTCCCTGGCCAGGATTGAAAGCCGCTTACTCAAAATCTTACAAAGCAGGCTCGGCTTTTCTGTTTAAGTCATTCGGAGCCAAGGGTATTGTCCGCTTCCGTCAACAAAGTGATCCAGGAAATGACATAAATATTATCTTTTACAATCGTGACCATATAGGTCGGGATGGAAAGATGGTTGCTGTCGGTAACATACCTTATAACAGCCGGCGTTATGGTTTTATCTTTACAGCTTTTCTGACTGCTTTAATTCTGGCCACCCCTCTTTCTTGGAGACGCAAAGGACGAGCACTGTTTGGGGGATTTTTTTTGATACACTGTTTTATCGTTTTGATACTCGGGATGTGGATACTCTATGGTTTCAACAAAGAATCACTTTCCCTGTTTGTGTTGAACCCATTTTGGAATCGTGTCTTCCTTCTTGCCATCGATGTATTTGTGCGTAATTTGACTTTTGGTCTCATTGTCTCTGTTTTTATATGGATTCTTGTTTCGTTTCGTCGAGAGGACTTGACCAAGTTTCTGATACGAGAAAAGAATCCCTCGAAAAGCTAAAAAATTGATAAATTGTAGAGATGTTCAGTTTTCTGAAGAATAGGAGCTGGCGAACCTGATAATACACCTTTTCAATGCATCAGCCATTCATCTTCGTAAGGCATAAAGTTTTTTAAGATTTCCCTGAATCCGCCACCCTCTTACTCCTCGCCCTGGGTACGCTGCTTTTACGCAAAAGACGCAGGCTTAAACAGCCCTCTAATGTCCATGAGGAGTCTGTGGTGCTCTGTTACCAGCCCTTTAAGCGTCGGGGCCTTGCTCCGCAGCCCTTTTTGTCTTATCAGGCCCTTCCGGGCAAAAAAATAAAAATTTCTTGTAACCTTTCAGCCGTTTCTCCCATGTTATAGGTGGAAACAGCCAATATTACGACGAAAGGAAATGTTGACATGGCCGAAGAACCAAATCGTCCCAAACTTGCCTATGGTTTCCTGAATTAAACAACCTGTTTAGGGAGTTACTTTATGACAGAAATAAACGAAAACCCACAAAATCCGGAAACTCCAAGTAGCGAACCCAGCGTCGAGCAGCCCGTAAACGCAGAACCTGCGACAAGTAGCGAACCACCAGTGAGTCCGGAACCGGCCCCAAATACTGAGCAGCCTGTAAACTTTCAAGCAGAACAAGTAATAAGTAAGGAAGTAAACAAGGACGCCCGTATGTGGGCAATGTTTTGTCACCTTGGTGGGCTGGCAGCGTTACTGCCGATCCTGCCCGTTGTTGGGGGCATCATCGCTCCTTTAATTATCTGGCAGATTAAGAAAGATGAACATCCATTTGTTAATGAGCAGGGGAAAGAGGCCGTGAACTTTCAGATTTCGATATTGATTTATGAACTTGTTGCGGGTCTTCTTTTCTTCGCCTGTATTGGAACTCTCTTGCTACCGGCAGTTATAATTTTCGACATCGTCTTTTTAGTGATTGCAGCAATTAAGGCCAACAACGGTTTCCACTACCGCTATCCGCTGTGTATTCGTTTCATTAAATAGAGATTTGACTGCATGAAAATCAAATACAGGATAACAGCTTATGTGTGCTGGGCTGGATTCTGGGCTTCAAGGCTGGCCCCGCATTTTTATCCACCTGCCATATCAAGAATAGCCTCCCTCACAGCTTCTCCCACACTGGCTCTCCTGCCTGCACAACACCTGTAGAGTTGCCGACGATTAGTACCCCCCGGCCTTCGGGATCATCCCCTCCTAAACAATAAAAAGTAAGGTTTTGTCAGTTTCTGAAGTCATATTTCATCATATTCTTATAACGTACTAAAAGTGGTGGGTGCATTTTGCCGATAGCACAGAATAGCAGGTCTTTTACGGAACTTATCTTGCAAAGGAGCAAACATATGACAGATAACAAACCATCTGTTCAGCAGAAAGAACGAAGGCTGAGAAATCGTTGGCTAATTCCTAAATCACTGGATGCTAAAGTCACAATCTGGACCCAACAAAGGGCAGGAGATGGCCGGAATGAGACTCCAGAGCAGTATTGGCAAGGTTGTTTAGGTAACATCTGTGAAGCCGGAGCGCAGATTATAGTGGATGCTGATTGCTGGGAACGGTTACGCACAAATCAGAGGGTAAAGCTGCAACTGGATATTTCTTCAAGTGAAACTGAAATTCAAACTGAAGTAACTGGCCAGGTTAGATATATGGTGCCCGACGAGCAAGATAACAGGATTAAACTGGGGATTGAGTTTTCAGAATCTGCACTTAATGCTGATACAAAACGGGCAATTCATCAGGTCTGTGAAGATGTAGAACCTTGTCCTGAATGTACATTTGATGAGTGCCCAAACCTATAAGTCCCTTCCAAAGTTAATACTCTTTATCTTTTCAGGAATCTTACCCCCCATATAAACATAGGAACCAGGCGATGATATAAGACCGATAGGCTTCGCTCACATGCCTACCCACGCCGCGTAACGCTTTTAGAATCGCCGATCCCGTCAGATAGCCATATCTTAAAGATAAAACGCTGGAACAGCCATAGGAGCTACCCGGTGAGCAGGAATGGGCTTCCTGTATCATCCACTTTTTCTCCTTGACTTTTAGCTATAAATGGTTACGATATAGATTGACGTAAACACGTATGTGAGGTTGGGTGATAAATGTGACACTATAAGACAGATTTCGTTTCATTTCACGAACAGGTATAGGTGCAAACATTGTGAACTGTGAAATATCAACCATTTTAGAAAGGGTAAAACAATGAAAAGTACAAAAATGCTGACAATTTTGGCTCTGGGTTTGATGACCTGGCTGGTTGGATTTACTGAGGCAGCACCAATGGGTACGGCCTGGACTTATCAGGGAAGGCTTATCGACGCCAACAGCGCCGCGGACGGCCTGTATGACTTCCAATTCAAGCTGTTCGACGCAAATGTCGCAGGAACACAGCAGGGAAGTATAATTGAAGCAAACGACCTCGATGTAATCAGCGGGTATTTTACGGCGGAATTGGATTTCGGTAGCAGTGTGTTTAGCGGGGATGCTCGCTGGCTGGAGATTTTAGTACGACCAGGTGATAGCATCGATGCCGGCGATTATGTTACTCTAAGTCCCAGGCATGAGATTTCTCCTACACCCTATGCCCTTCAAACACGCGGGATATTTGTAGATAGCACCGGCAATGTCGGCATCGGCAACACAAGCCCAGGTTCGCCCCTTGACGTAACCGGGCAAATCAGGGCTGCTTCCCTTAAAGGACACCCTTCCATGCTTGCTATCGAGAGCCCCCTTGATATTGAGTTTACGATTGACTCCGAAAATAGCCCGTCCATTTTTTCGTTCTTCGAGCTTTTTAACGGCACGGGCAGTAACCTGTGGTTCGTAAATGAAAACGGTGATATGCGTGTTACAGGTGATGCTTTTCTTGATGGCTCGGTCGGCATCGGGACGTTTACTCCTGAGCAAAAGCTGCATGTTCTCGGCGGTATCAAAATCTCAGACGCTGATGCGGCTATTTACTTTGATGAGACCAGTGGCGGAGCGAGCGATAACTGGCTGGCTGGGGCTTTTGAAGGCGACTTTAGAATAGGACAGCGTAACACCACTGTTGGCAATAGGTTCTTAATTCAGAACGGCGGCAATGTCGGCATCGGGACAACAGCTCCGTCTTCTAAGCTTCACATAGAGGGTAATACAACCGGTGAAGTAAGCATGAAGATACATAATCTCAATAACACTGGTACCGAACGTCTATATTTTGGCACAAACACTTCCGATGCGGGAATGATTGTATGGGGTTCAAGCAACGCCAGTTATCCCGGTAAATGGAGATTTTTTAATAACAAAACTTCCGCGAACTTTGATTGGATCACAAGTGGTTCGACAACAATGACGCTTGCTAATAACGGCAACCTTGGCATCGGAACGACTTCACCGACAGCAAAGCTGGATGTCCTGAATAGCTCGGAATTAATGTCCGCCCAAATTATAAATAGTAGTAGCTCAGGCGTCGCCTATGGTGTTAATGTCCTGGCAAACGGAGCAGGTGGTACAGGCCATTATGCTGGTCGTTTTAGTGCAAGCGGTGCAACTAATAACTACGCTATATATGCAGATGGTACCAATAGTAAATCGTACTTCAGTGGTAACGTCGGTATCGGGACGACGAATCCCAGTTACAAGCTGCATGTAGTTGGCAGCGCCGCCAAAACCACTGGGATTTACTGGACCAGTATTTCTGATCGGAGGCTCAAGAAGAATATCAAGCCACTCGAGGGAGCGCTGGACCGGCTGACCCGGCTGCAAGGCCGGACCTTCACATGGAAGGATGCCAGGGATCTTAATGCCAGCGAGGGCACTCACATTGGCCTGGTGGCCCAGGAAGTTGAAGAGGTGTTTCCGCAGTGGGTGAGCGAGGATAATCAGGGGCGCAAGCAGGTGACTCTCGAGGGACTCGAAGCCGTGACCATCGAGGCCATCAAGGAGCTTAAGGCTGAAAATGAGCTATTGAGAAAAAGACTTGAGATTTTGGAAGAAAGGTTGAACGGGCGTCAGTTCGCCATAAATAAGGAGGTGCAATAATGAAGGTTCTTAGTCAAACTGTATTAAACAAGCAGGTGATTTTGGTAACGCTGTTGGTCCTTGGATTAATTTGTTCCTCGTCTTTTGGCCAATATGAGCTAAGCTGGTATACTGTCGACGGCGGCGGTGGCAGGAGCAGCGGTGGGCCATATGAACTTCTCAGCACAATTGGTCAGCCTGATGCTGCGTACTCGGCCGGTGGAGACTACGAGCTGTTAGGCGGCTTTTTGCCGGGCGGGCCTTTATGCTTTGTTAACTTCGAGCACTTTGCAAGATTCGCTGGACAATGGTGGTTAACAGGAACCGGACTGCCGGCTGACCTGTACGAGGACTTGGATAATGAGGTCAACTGGCTTGATTTGGGAGTCTTTGTTGAAGAATGGCTCTGCTACTGCCCAGCGGGCTGGCCGTTGAAATGAGAACAGAAATCTAAGATGATGTTTTTGCTGAAAGTTTCTACTATTGCCTATGCTTATACCCACTCCGTTTTTTGGAGCGTTATCAAGGGCGGCATTTCGTAACTTGTTCTCTTTCGGCCTGTTTTGTACATACTATCGTAGTTCTCTGTACAATGCCTAATTTTAGCTGCGATTACCCCGTTCGGGGAATTGTTTAACAGACGGGGGTATCACGAGGCTATTGGGGACGGGATCCCTGATGATGTGTACCATGGGCGCCGTGAGATGATCCTGGCAAAGCGAATTGAGTTGAAACGCAGAACAGTTCTTGAAAGGAAAGAAAACAACAGTACAATGACACCCGTAGTTGAAATCGTCCTAAATGAAAGGTTGTTTTGTCTCGTTTTTGCTGAAGACAAACAGTATGGAGATTCTTATGAGGAAAGTGCTGCTGCCAATCCTTCTGTTGCATGGATTGAGTCTGTTTATAATCGGCGTGACAGGTTGCGAATCCTACAAAGATTTCCTTCCGGGGGCCAAATGGAAGATCGCGTTGAAAGTGGACCTTGCCTTGCCAAAGAGTGAGAAAGATCCAACCCCCGTTCCCGGTACAATGAAGCCGGGCTGGATACCCTTTGTGGCGACACGCTGGGCTGATATGTATATGCACGACGCAGTCTGGGAAGACGGTTCGGGCGGTGGCATGCCTCCGAAAACGGCTGGCTTGGCCGGTTCAGGCATCCACGTCTTGATTGATTGCGGTGGTAGCGGAAACGGCGGCTTTCACGTTTACGGCTTGTGTCGTGACAATCTTGGTGGTGGTGGGCGACCCAAGGGTAAGCCGAAGGGTGATCCAATCGCCAATGGCTGGTTCGGCAACGTTGACTGGGGCGGAGAAAATCGCGGAGATATCCTCATGCGCATTAACGGCCTACCGGCCGGTGAATATAAAGTGACTTGCTATCACAACCATTGGGAACCAGGGAAGCAAAGCACCCGCAACTGTTTGGATCAGACGTCACGGATGCCGCCCATGACCGGCATCTGTGCTATGCCGCTGCCTGCCAAGGCGTTGTCCGGCTATCGAGGTTGGAGTATGGGCCTGGGTACGGGCAAGGGCGTCACATCGCTCAAGGAAGTCAAAGGCGTCAAGGTCACCAGCGTCACCTCTGATGCTGAGGTCAGCACTTCGGTCATCCAGTTCCGGAACGATGGCAGCAACGACGTTTTGGTCGTCATCAACGGCGGTAACAACAACTACCCTGATCCGGCAAGAAGGGGAAGGGAAGGTCACAAGGCGATCCTCAACGCTTTTGAAATCAAGCAAATCAAATGAGCAATTCTCTGTATAATACTTAGAGCCTATAACAAAATGACTCTGTATTCAAGCGGCTTGTTTTTCGTCCTGACGGCGTCAGGCTGCATCGACAATGCTTTGGCATTGCCTGTTTCACCTTCCTTGCAGGACGAAAAAACGCTCGCTTTCGGTACAACGATTCATTTTGTTAGAGACTCTTAACTTGTTATGTAGCCATTGAAGTTACCCGGTCTGGTGCGGTGCTGGTGAGAAGGAAACAGTAAATCTTTTTTAGAAAGGAGGGGCAAATGAAAAGGTTGTTTTTTGTGACATTAGATGCTGAATCTACCGGGAAATTGGTGACAATGAAATGGAATTTTGGTACTGTAGTACTTGAAGTGTACAGGAGTGTTTTAGTGAAGTGTATATGGGCAATTTCAAATTGATATTTATAAAAAAAGCTGTTAAATTATGTATTCTGACTCTCCTGCTACTTACTTCTATTATTATTTTTTCAGCCACAAGCATCTTTAGAAACAAATCCGAGATATGGTTTGCTAATCCTGACCAGGATGGGACCCTTTTAATTGAATCCATTAGAATCAATTCGGGTAAAAGGCCATGCTATTTGGACCACCCTTCCCACGGAACATTTATTATTTATAGTAATACACTTCAATTTTTAGATCTTGTTGGTCTGATCTCAGTTTCCAATTTCGACCAATTACAGCAATCTGATGACCCTTTAACGTTATTACCCGAATTGTTTTACAAGAGTAGATTGATAAGCATATCTTTATGCGTGTTATGCGGCTTAATTTTCGGAGGGATATTTTGGGTACTGACGCGTCAGTATGGATTTTTTGTTCTTGGTGTATTTCTACTGCTGTTCTCGGGAGGAATATTCACCCATTCCCTTATTATTAGAAGCGAGCTTGCATCTGTTTTGTTTATTTTGTTATCGATTCTTGTTATAGCAATAGAACATATGTATAATACGAATAATGTTGTTTTAAGCAATCTGTGCAGGTTTATCTCAGGTCTTTTCCTGGGTCTTGCCGTTCTGTCGAAAGTCCACGTTAGTCCTGCCGTAGTATTTATAATCATTTGTTCATTGTTTAGCATTCTTCACAAAAACAAGATGCCCCGCTCTCAATCCTCACAAATAACTAAACTATATCGTATGGCACTTTATGCCTTTCTCTTATATGAAATATATAATGCAATCAGGTTTTCATATCCTATGTTGTTTATGCTTTTTCTTTCGGTCATCATCGCAGGAGAAATTATTGCACGCCAACCAAAACTTCAAAATAACACAACGTTGGCTGCTATAACGAAAACCAGATTTTTGCTTATAGGTTTTCTGTTGGCCTTTCATGTTTCATTTTACTGTTTGAATTTCAACCGTGATACCGATAATCGCGGTCGTTACTGGAAAGTCATGACCTACAAAAAAGTTTTTGACCCATTTGAAACAACTCAAACTTTTAGCTCACGAGCTAAAGACGGCTTACCTGCTGTATATTCAGACTTTAAGAAATTTTGTAATTACTATATGACAACTTCATACCATTTTATTTTGTTGATTGCCCTTGTAATTCTGGTTATAAGCCTCAGCAGGAGATTTCCTGAACCGTTAGCAATAACTGCACTTCTGTTTGGCTTTATTATGTGCCTGATTAGCTCATTAAGATATTATATGTTCTTCTATCTGATTTATTCTGATGTCTTCTTCATTGGTGCTATCATGGTATTAGTAGTTCAATACGACCGAATTAATCAAAATCGTTCATTTCCATGGAAGCACTTGAGGTATCTTGTGTATCCCTTAATTTGTCTTGCTGTCTGTGCAGCGGGGGTAAAACAATACCATTATGTATCAGGTCAATATGTCAATATATGTTCTCTTAAAGACAGGGCAGATATAGTTTACAAATTTGTTTTCTGTGCAGAAGAATACGAGGCATTGATGCTTTCACAGTATAAATCTGTGGAAAATATCACCAAAAGGATATGCAATGACCCCTATCTCAACGGTTCGAACCGAGGGATTGATCTTCGTCAAAAACCCAACGCACAAAAATATTATTCGCAGTACTTTACGAGTCCTGAGTAACTCGATACAATCCGCTATTATTGGAAATGCAATAAGAGGGATTATTTTGTCAGGCTCCTATTATCCAACGCACCCGTGGCCATCAGTCCGACTCGAAGTCATCATCTTACCTGGAATGACGGGATTTATCCGTATACCTCTGTGGTCGGCAGTTTCGCGTCCAATGGCTACGGCTTATATGATATGTCGGGTAACGTCTGGGAGTGGTGATGGTGAGAAGGAAACGCTAAAAGTCGGCTCTTTTTCGCACTTCAGCCGAGCAGTAGGGGGGCTGGGATACTGAATTCCCGGGGTTTAGTTGGCGTGTTTTATGAGTTCTTTGTTAAGCTGCGGCTTTATCAGGGCGATAAGATTATTGAGGTATACTTTGTGGGTATGTTTTTGCCCTAAATGGGGATTATAGAAGTAGTTAATGGGGATGGATTAAGTCATGAACAGGACAGATAGCTATCAGTATAAAATTCGGTTTTTGGCCTGTATAGTACTGATATCGGGCCTTTGTGGATGTAGTTACCAGGCTAAAATCCTTGACCGTGAGCAGCTCAAGCCGGGCGCCGGGTTGGTTGTTCATTGTAACGTCGTTAAAGAGCCGATTGTTAAAGTCTCGGAGTCGGGGGATTTTATCTTCTGGTGGGTTGGCGGTCCGGGCCCAATCACTTACAGTGTGGCACAGGTTGTCAATGAGAGAAATAATAAGCTTTATCGGAAGAAGTTAAAGCCGGCGCTGAAGGTGGACTATTTCTGCGAAAGATTCCAGGATAATCTCAAAGAAGCGGTCGAAGAAAATGGCTTGAGGGTCGAACAGATAAAGATTGTACATGAAAACGATGGCATACTTGTCTGGTCGAATTTCCGGAATTTTAATATTTTGGAGCTTTTGCCTAAAAAGAGGGACCATGAGTATGTTCTGCGTCTGAAGATTTCGTGCGGTCTTTTCAAAAGCGAAGCACGAAGCGTAGCCCAAATTGAGGGCGAGCTGGTTCGGGTGGCGGGCAATAAGGTCTTATGGAAAAACAAGCTGAGCTTCGAAGGCCAGGCTGGCGGAGAATATAAAGAGTTCGGCCACGGCAACGATGCAGTCGAGCAATGGCAGAAAGACGAAGTCGCATTGCGTGACAGTTTGATGGAAGTGATCGATGGCGTAACAGAACTTCTTGCCCTGGAGTTTGCCGATACGGCCGGGCAGGAGCGGCAGGAATTGACAGAGTTGAAACTAACAGACGGCAGTAAGATAAAGGGCAGCATTATTGACGAGTCGGAGCAACGCCTTGTCGTCAGGCTCAAAGGCGGGTCGCTAAGGTCTATGATGGCCGAAAAAGTCGTCAGTATGGAGCAGTAGTGAGTGGGTGTGTTAGAATTTCAGATTAGGCAATCAGGATGCGTGGTAGTCGATGCCTGATACTCGATACTCGTCGCACATCGCTGGGATCAAGGGGCACGGGCCACTATATACGAAGCCGCCGTCTGGAGTTTTTCCCGACACTTTTTCTCTCAGGAAAAGTATTTCTTTGATTGATTGAAGGTCTCTTTATTGTAGCGAATTCCTTCGACAATATTATTTAGTAATAATTTGACTAATCTATCAAGCTCTTTTTGGTTTGTATAATCCGCCCCGGCAATGAAATTCACTCTTTCGGCTCTGAGCAGCTTTTTGCAGGTTTTCAGGCCTTTAGAATCGCCCGGTTTAAATACGGCTATAGCGTACCCGCCATTTTTTCTGATAACAGTCATACATGGAACATCTGTTAATCCATCGCCTATGTATAAAATGTTTTGAAAAGGAATGGGCCGTTGTTCTGCAGGCATATACAAGTTGATGTTCTCGTGCAGAGATTCTTTTCCTTTATTAATTCTAAAGATAAACTGTGTTTTCAAAGTATCGTTGACTATGACTTTGGGGAAAACAGCCTGGCCGTATTCATTGTAATAATATTCCGATGCAAAAATCCTGTAAAAATACTTAGCTATACTTGCTCCTGATATTATTTCTTTCAAACCGGCGGAAATTATGTAATGACGCAGCACAACATTTATATCATCGAATTGAGTTTCAACATAATCACTTATCCTCTTGAAAAATGTCTTTACTCCGGGGTAGTAATTGATATTTTTTGCAAGTGATTTCAATACTTTGGTCGTAACAGGAAAGCGTTTGCGATTGGACATCTCAATCATCAGGCGCATATAAGTAACTATATCCTCACCACCTGTCTTAAACGCTTCCTTCTCTACCGCCTTCCAAAACTGCCTGCCCTTTGTTATGCCGATTTCCGGCAGGATTGTATATTCCTGCATTGGTTGAGGAGTCAAAGTGCCGTCGAAATCATATACAATTGCAATTACGTTATGCATAAACGTATCTTTTTTGGAACGCATAAAAATCTTTCTCCTTCAAGTAGATACAAGAATACGGATCAATTACTTCTTTGGCTTTGTCTCTCTACTGCTTTTGCTTCTATTCCCAACCGATTAATAATATTCATACTCTTCATCCGTCCTCAGTCCCTGATCCGTATTTTACTTCGATTTAACCAAGTCCGCCAGATGAATTAACTGCGTAACTCCAGGATGACCGGCTGTGTTGGGGAAATCAGGGCAGGTAATGAGAAATCCGAGCTCAGTTACATCGAGAAAGTACCAAAATGTTCGATTCATGGCCGATTCGCCGATTCTGATCCCTGTGAACCACAAAGGGCATTGACATGGAGGATATCATTCAGGTAAAATAGCGTGTAACAGCGTGTAGGAGTAACGTTTGTGAAAGTAAATGGGAAATGTCAACTGATACAATGTTCGTGTTGTAAGTTCTGTGGATGTTTGAGGCCCGGCATCGTTCATTCAGCCGAAAAACTCAAATCAGCCGCAATCCTGATACTTACGATCCTCTTGACTGTCGGAGCCGTCGCCGACGAGGTCACAATACCGGCAAAGCAACTTTCGGCCTGCTCGCAGAACATCTCGCCCGAGTATCCCCAATTCGCTGACCTGACGCTATGCGTAGGCCGAGGCGGCTTCATGGAATGGGCCTTCGACGTACAGGGCGGCTCGTTCTACATCCATTTCCTGTACTGCTCGGGCGAAAATCGATCCTGTCGCATGAAGGTAAACGCTGCCGCCGTATCCGGTGAAGTGCTCGGCAGCGTTACCGGCGGATTCATGCCGAGCGATCTGGTCTGGGCGACATATGGCCCCTTCAAACTACACAAAGGCCGAAACACTACACGCATAACCACCGAAGGTTTCATGCCGCACCTCAAGATTCTCCACATCTCCCCGAGCAGAAAACCACCCACAGGAACCGGCTTTCCAACTCAGACAGGCCTGCCAGTCGAATCACACATGGGGACAAGCATCGAATCTCTACGTCGCGCAGTCCAGTACCTGAGCCACAAATTCGGCGACGAATATTCATGCGCAGACCAGCATCTTCAGCAGATCGAGGCCATCGCCCAAGCACTGAAAGACTCTGAAGACGAGATAGCCGTCCTTGAGCTGAAAAATCGCATTGAGCGACTGCAACACGAAGCCCTCGTCCAGGACAATCCCCTGCTGAACTGCGGCAAACTGCTGTTCATCAAGCGATACACATACCAATCGAGCCACTACTACACCGACTTCATCGACGGCTGTCACGATTTCGGCGGCAATATCTGCCAACTTGACCTCAGGACGGGCCGAGTTCGCGAACTTGCCCCTGCGATGGCCAAAGGTATCTTCGGCCGATTCGATCTGGACTTCGACGCACAACGCGTAATCTTCGATTGGAAAAGGAAAATCGGTGAGGGCTTCCGCATCTATGAGGTGGGCATTGACGGCAAAGCTCTGCGACAACTTACCTTCCCACCTGCGGATGAAGCTCAGCGCATAGAGAAGTACGACAACTCCTTCCTCGGTGGAACCGGCGAAAGGTATCAGCACCACACCGACGACATGCACCCCTGCTTCCTGCCCAACGGCGGTATTTGCTTCATCTCCACACGCTGCCAGCGCGGGATCCTCTGTGACGGCCCCGACATCCTTACGACAACCACCCTGTACCGCGCCAACGGCGACGGCTCCGACATTCAGGTACTCTCCCAAAGCCCGGTCAGCGAAACATCACCAAGCGTAATGAACGACGGCCGCATCCTCTACACACGCTGGGAATACGTCGACAAGGCCGACGTCGTCGTCAAATGCCTCTGGGCGATGAGACCCGACGGCACCGGCTCGGTTGAGATATTCGGCAACGACATAACCTTCCCCGATACGATGCTCCACGGTCGAGCCGTTCCGGGCACGAACAACCTCTTCGTGGTCATCGGCACCCCACACATGCCCGCCGGCGTCGGTACCGTAATCCGCCTCGACATCAACTACCCCATCCGCACTCGGCAGCCAATGACCTACATCACGCCCGACATCGACATCCGCACCGAGTACGGATTCTTCCACAAAAGAAAAGGCCGATGGATCAGAGACAACGTCGGCCCCCTCTACACCGACGCCCACCCCCTCGACGAGAAGTTCTTCCTCGTAAGCTGCAATCCCGACCGCCCATACAACGACTCTTCCGCATACGGAATCTATCTTCTCGACGAATTCGGCAACCGCGTGCTCATCTATCAGGACGACGAAATCTCCTGCTGGCACCCCATCCTCCTGCAGCGGCGTAAACGCCCGCCCTGTATCCCATCGCTACTGTCACCGCCCAACAGCAGCGCGACAATCGTCATGGCCGATGTCTACAAAGGCATCGAATCCGTACCCCGCGGCACGATCAAGTATCTCCGCGTCCTTGAGACCCTCGCCAGACCCTGGGAGGCCAGACGCTTCTGGGACGGCGACTCGGCCTATCAGCAGCACGCCGTCGTCAGCATGAACACACATCTGCACATCAAACGCCTGCACGGCATAGTCCCCGTCGATATCGACGGCTCGGCCCATTTCACCGTCCCTGCGGACAAAAACCTGTTCTTCCAGGCCCTCGATGAGAACTTCATGGAGGTCCAGCGGATGCGGACCTTCATCAATCTCAGGCCCGGCGAGACCCGCTCCTGCATAGGCTGCCATGAACAAAGACGCTGGGCCCCGCCCCGCAAGAAGGTCCTGGCACTGACCCGCCCGGCCGACCGGCTCGCACCCCAGCCTGGCGAAACCGCCCCCAGAGCCATCTACTACCCCACCGACGTCCAGCCGATCCTCGACAGACACTGCCTAAGCTGCCATAACGCCGAAAAGACTCAAGGCGACCTCAACCTCTCCGGCGAACTCACTACCCTCTTCAGCCGTTCATACGAGGAGATCCTCAAGAAAAACCTCGTAAAAGTCTGGCGGGAAAACGATCCCAAAACCGGTGAAGCAGCCCCTCTGCCGCCCTACTCACTCGGCTCCCACAAAAGCAAACTCGTCGACCTCATCCGCCAGGGCCACGAAGGCGTAAAACTCTCCCGCACGGAATTCATAAAACTGGTAACCTGGGTAGACTCGAACGCCGCCTACTACGGCAGTTACTTCGGCCGAAGAAACCTAAAATACAAAGACCACCCCGACTTCCGGCCCATACCGGTCGTTTCAACTACCTGCCCCTCGGCGGCACTTGTCGACGCCCCCAATCCTTAGTTACCAGACTGCACCTGTCACACACAGAAACAGTCCTCGCCCAAGAACAACAGAATAAGCCAGCAACACTGGTATCCACCACCGGGAAGATTCGAATTACCTTAGCCTTTCTTTTCACCACCTCAACTGATAGTGAAGGTGGTGAAAGCAGGCTACGGTGAAATTGAGATAATGTTAGTGTTGTGATCGGCTACGGAGATTCTTTGAGTTTTGAGACAGTTTGTGTTTGAAGTTTGTTTTGGTTCGTCTGAACGACAATCCGTATTGAATCATGGGCGTAAAAGCTCGATATTTTAGGTGGCCGGGGAGCTGACATACGCTCAGAAGTGAATAGGAAGACAGTCGCCCAAAATCTTCTGATCTTTGTGAATTATATGGTCCGAACACTGCATCAGTTTAATGTACCATCAGATAATGTAATATTCTTACCAGCTTCTCCAGGCTCAAAAATGTGAATCCTTTCGGAGTCAATATGCACTTTTACCTCTTCGTGTACGTTGATCTCGATGTGAGGATCTGCTTTGGTGATGAATTTGATACCTGTATTGTTGGTCAGGTAAATGTCCGCACGGCTTCCCAGTGGTTCAATGATGTCAACAGTTGCACTAATCACATTGCCAGCTTGATTGGAGAACTGGCAAAGAGAGAGGTCTTCCGGCCTTATACCCATTACCATTTCCTTGTCAGAATAATCAGCTAAAATAGTTCTCAATCGCCGGGGTAAAGTTATGGTATCGTTACCTGTCACAAAGCATGGAATATCGCCTTGAAACTTCACCCGTCCGGCAAAGAAATTCATGGATGGTGTACCAAAAAAACCTGCGACAAACTTATTAATCGGCCGTTCATATATCTCTATTGGAGAAGCTGTTTGCTGAATTATGCCATTATACGTAACGCAGATACGGTCCCCCAAGGTCATGGCTTCGGTTTGGTCGTGAGTGACATAGATAGAGGTAATCTGTAATTTGTGGTGCAAGGCTTTTAGTTCCGCCCGAGTGGCCCCACGTAATCCGGTATCGAGATTGCTTAAAGGTTCGTCGAACAGGAATACTTTTGGACTGCGAACAATAGCGCGACCAACAGCGACTCGCTGACGCTGCCCGCCGGAGAGGGCTTTTGGTTTTCGAGTAAACAAGTGCTCTATGCCTAACAGAACAGAGACCTTTTTAACCCGTCTATTGATTTCTTCCTTTGAGAACTTCCGCATTTTGAGCCCAAATGCAATGTTCTCATAGACGTTCATGTGCGGGTACAAAGCATAATTTTGGAACACCATAGCGATATCACGATTTCTTGGAGGAACATCATTAACCAAAGTATCCCCGATATAGATATTTCCAGAGGTGACTTTTTCCAGTCCGGCAATCATCCTTAAAATCGTGGTTTTGCCGGAGCCACTGGGCCCGACAATTACCATGAACTCACTATCAGCTACTTCCAACCTAAAATCAGAGACTGCGGTAACTTGTTTATCAAAAACCTTACTAACATTTTCCAATAAAACTCGAGCCATAAGTTGTGTCTCAAAGAAAGGTCAAAATATATTTCGCCGGAATCGGCACTTCGCCCGCCATGCAAATAAAGAGCCGATTAGCATATATCCAAGCATAGAACTTAGTAAAAAACCGGTTGATTCCAAAGCATTTTCATTTCCTCGGGCCCAGTGATAGCGCAATTTTGTAACACTTCTTAGCGCACGTCTTCTACCACAAGTTCCGTCCAGGACCACAGCACCCTGGAATAGAGGATTAATATTCATATATCTCTCAACATAATTATCACTTGTGCGTGTCATTGCAGCATAAAGGAGCATCAGCAGAGGCACAAGGCCCCAAATTACCGCAGCGAAAGTGAAATTCATGATAACTGCCGTAGTTGTGTGTTTGAAACGAGAACTAAAGTAAACACCTGTTCCAAGAAAAAATACAATTATCCATGCCACCAAAACAGGAATATGTATCAGCGCAATAGGATGAATGAATCCGATGAGTGTAAACACAATCAAATGCCCGAACATCAGAAACCAGGCGGGCGCACAGCGGCGCAATGAACCAATGATTTTGCCCAATAGTATTTGCCAATCACTTAATGTGGTAGTTAGGATCAAAGGCCAGCAGCGGGATTCCTTCTCTGATGTAATACACGTAGCCGGGAGAACGATAGCAAACAACATCCCTATACATCCAAGAATTGCCAGATATGACGCTTGCACATCTTGATCGTCTAAGACGTTTTCGTTGGCTATAAGGACGTATGTTAATAAGAGCAGAATCAGGGGTATGGAAATCACAAGAATAGCAGTGGTTTTGCTTCGCCCGAACAAGGGGCTTCTCAGTTCCTTCCACAGAAAAGCAAGTTTGCCTACCGGCCTAATTGCAGAGGTATTTGGCCTGGATTCAATAGCCCCATTGGTTGGCTTTTTTCGAAAGAACCTGTCGAGCTGGCCCGTAGCCTGACACAGGGCAACTTTACGAACCTTAATTATAGACACCAACAATAACACCCCGGAGCTTACCAGCATAATAGCACAATGCAAAGGCCAGGAAAAAAATATCGTGCCAAGATTGCGTGGATTATCCATGACCATAGTATTAAACATCATGATACCATAAGGATTTGCTTGAAAGATTATAGAGATGAGTTTATCATCGTCTGACATCATATCTTTAAACATCATAAAGCACAAAAACGGCAGCAAAGCGAAAAGCAGCCCAAGAGACAGGATAGTCACAATAATAACAACATAGGCCTTTCGGAAATAAATAGAGAAAAACATACTGAGCGAACTAACAAAAATAAGAGCTGCCAGCGTTATGCAAAGGCTGGAGATAATATAATCCCAAGGCACACCACCAAAGATACGAACAATAGCCAGTAATGGCAGACTGATGGCTAAAAGCAATATTATCTGCAGGAGCTTACTGAAGAGTTTGCCCATGACGATCTGAAAGCTGTTAATAGGAGTGGTCATGAGTAGTCCAAGTGTGCAATTGTCGATTTCGTCACTGATAGAAGTGCTGAGCATAATAATGGCAATAAGCTGGGTAGCACAAAACTGAAACCAAACAATGAAAAAGGTAATGGTCTGTCCAGCTCTGGCCATTCGCGATATTCGATATACCGCAGAACCAAGATACCTTACCTCCTCGAGCCAGACGAAAACCAGGAAAGTGGTCAACAGTACAAGGTAGGTGAACCGAAGAACGTAATTTCTCCTTCTACGGCTTGAGACTCGCAGCTCTTTATCGAAAATAGGACCGGTCAACCAGGACAAGCTTAGAAATTTTGAAACAAAATTTATCAACGCTGTTGTCATAATCTTAAAAAGAGGAACTAAAATATATTTCGCCGGAATCGGCACTTCGCCCGCCATGCAAACAACAATCCCATAGACATATAGATTAGCATCGTAATAAACAGGATGCTTGTTGTAGACCGGATACTGTTCCAATTACTGCCACTTGGACTTGGCCATTCATAATTAAGACGGGAAAGATTCCTCGTTGCATTATGACTGCCGCCGGCTCCATCCATAATAACAACGGTCTGCACCACGGGATTGGTCAATATATATGCCTCCAGGATATCGCTTTCGTAGGTGATTGTCGCTACCAATCCGAGCAGTAGTGGAATAACCGCCCATAGGGTCAGGGCCAAGGCAAAATTAGCGACCACCGCTGAGGTAGTACGTTTCAGACGGGCGCTGAAATAGAGGCCCGAGCCGGAGAGAAACACCACAATCCAGGTGACGAGTATAGCCAAATGCACCACAGCGATTGGGTGAATGTATCTTACTGTAATGAAAAGAATAAGATGGCCGGCCAGTAAAAGCCAGATGGGAAGACATCGGCGGAATACACCTACAGCCTTTCCTATAAGAATCTGCCAATCACTCATAGAGGTGGCCAACAAAATTGGCCATGAACGTGTTTCCTTTTCGGTGGTGATAGTAGTGGCTGAAAGAACTATATTAGTAATCAAACCGATAATAACAAAAACCAAAGTGTATGCAATATGTGTAAAATCTTCATCCAGGAGTTTTTCCTTCATATTTACAGCATAGGTTATCAGCAGAGCAATTATAGTAATCGCAAGACCAATGATGTTTTTCTTCCTGCTACCTTGAATGATTGGAGCCCTGAGTTCCTTCCAAACCACGGGTGAACCTTTTACACGCCTTATAAGGCCGGACTGCCCTTCTGATTTTGTCGTTTTCAGTGACAGCTTTTTCTTTTTTCGGTTTTTGGTAGCCAGGTCAAGTTGGCCGGTAGCCTGACGCAGAGCAACCCTGCGCACAATCCTCATCGACCAGGCAAGCAAGAAGACAGAAGCGCCGAGCATAACCACACAATGAATGGGCCATGATAACGGGATAGGCATAATCCCCACTGCTCCTGGAGACATCATTGCCGCAGTGTTGAACTGCATGACCACGAAGGGGTTGGGAAGCATCACGATGGAAAAGAGCATAAGTGGCTGGCGGATAGTGGGAACGAAACTCTGGGACACCAAAACCACCATGATTGGAATGAACAGATAAATAATACCGAGAGTAAAAAGGGTCTTGAGAATGACCACATAGGCGCGTCGAGCACTGATCGAAAAGTACAGGCTCAGTACGCCGGCAAAGATGACAGCTGTGAGCGTAATACAAACACTTGAAATAACGTAATTCCAAGGCACACCGCCAAAGACACGCACAGTAGCCAGTAGTGGCAAGCTGATGGCTAAAAGCAATATTATCTGCAGGAGTTTACTGAAGAGCTTGCCCATGACGATCTGAAAACTATTGATGGGTGTGGTCATGAGCACACCAAGAGTGCGATTGTAGATTTCGTCGCTAATAGAAGTGCTGAGCATGACAACTGCAATCAATTGAGTGGCAACAAACTGGAACATGATTATGGTTGTAATTATGGCCAGGCCGGCTACGGACATTTGGGAAATTCGATATGCTGCGGCCCCCTGGAATCTGACCATGGTGTGCCAGACTAAGACAACAAAAACGGTTAAAATGGCTAAGTACGCGGACCGAAGAACGTAATTTCTTCTTCTACGGCTGGAGACCCGCAGCTCTTTATCGAAAATAGGTCCGGTCAGCCAGGAAGGTTTTAGAATGTAGCGAACAGATTTACTCAAGCCAATATTCATAAATGAATCAGAAGATATCCCGCCTCAATCTGTACTTTGCCCGCCAGAGAAGTACCATGCCGATTACTGCATTGAAAACTATACTAACAATCTGGTTTAATATAAGTGCAACTTGTATATTTCCCGTCATCATCACGCCCAGGATAGCAAAGAGAAACATAAACATAAATCGACGTATAACATAAAAACCAAGCAATGAGCCAATGGTAGCCATTAATGCGGCAGTACTCGATTTCAGACGCGTGCTAAAATACATCCCGAGGCCAATCAGAAATATTACATTTGCTACAATCCCAAGCAGTCCAAAGATGATGTAAGAATAATAGTAGAAATCCAGACTACTAATACCTGTTGTTTTTTGACGAGTAGTCATCAGAATGTAAAAGACGGGTGTGCCCAAAGCCAGGATGAGCCATGCAGGTGCGTTTCGCCATAAAGCGGCCAAAGCTTTTCCGTGAATAATCTGCTTTGGCTCGAGCAAGGTACCAAGAAGGAGGGGCAAAGTTCGTGCCTCCTTTTCCTTTGTGATGCTGGTTGCCGCCATGGCGGCTGTGCGAATAGTAGCGATCATCCAAAGGCCGCTTGTGAACATGCTGTAGAATACCATTGCGACGGGGGTGGCTGCGGAAAACGCATTGAATAAATAACCCAGGTAATAAAATATGAATAAGAGGAGTAACAAAATGCCGAGTACTATTGCATTTGATCTGAGAGACTTGGAAAATGGTCTTGACAGTTCCTTCCAGAAGATTGGCGAGCCGGTGACCGGCCTGATGGGAGAGGTCGCCGAAAAAGAGCTTTTGCTTTTAAAAGCTGAGGACATGAAGTTTCTCTTCCATATGGGTAATTTTCTTCCGGCGTTAGTTCCTAAAAAGGAATCGAGCGCATGTCTTCGCATCCTGAATGCTGATGCAAAAAGTATGAACATTGAAGCGCCCCCCATTAACAGACAATGTAACGGCAAAGAAAAAAATGTGGTGCCCATGCGGGAACCCGGGAAGGCGGCTGAAGTAACCTGAAGCATCGCTGCAAAAGGATTGATATGCAGTATAACGCTCATCAGGACGCTGCTTGAATTGCGAAAGAAAGATAACGGAATCATGAGTAGATAAGCAACGACTAAGAAGGTCGTCATAATCAGAATGACAAGATAAGAACGGCGAAACTTTGTAGACAAGAACATGCTCAACGATCCGACAAAAACAGTGGCGGCGAGGGTAATGCTCAAAGAAGAGACGACATAATCCCACTGGATTCCGCCGAAAACTCTAATGACGGCCAATAAAGGCAGACTTACAGCCAGCATCAGAATCAACTGAAACAGTTTGCTCAACAGCTTTCCCAGAACGATCTGAACACAGTTGATTGGCGTGGTCATCAGAACATCCATTGTGCCTCGGCGAATTTCATCACTAATCGAATTGCTGAGCATAACCGCAGCAAGAACCTGAGCGGTCAAGAATTGAAACCATGTTATCATCAGAACAAGGCTCCTGCCAACTTCAGCCATACGTGAAACTTGCCAGGCGACTGACGTTCCAGAGCCCCTTAAAAGAGCAGTAAACCAGGCGGCAGCTACAAGAATGATCAGTACTAACAGATAAACAGAACGGAGGACATAATTTCGGCGTCTGCGACTGGAAACGCGCAGCTCCTTGTCAAAGATTGGACCGGTTAACCAGGACGGATTGATGAATCTTGAAAACGAACTGATCAATGCCACAGCCATATACAATCCTTAGCTTTAGATCGGCCCTTACTGCTTACAGTAACGATTGCTCAGCTTACCTTTTGTATTAATGAACGATACCTTTGGTTAACTGGAGAAATGCCTCATCAAGTTTGACCTGCTGAGGTTCGAGTGACACAATATCTATGTCACCGTTCACCAGTACGCGAGCAATAATGCCGTCGGTATTTTGGTCCTTGTCAAGGGTGACGGCGATATACCTCCCTGTGGATTGAACATCCTGGACCTCGGGCAGGGCTGAGAGCAGTTCAATCGCACGCTGCTGATTATTAGCTACCTGCACACGGACTTTACTTTGAACACCCATTCGCTGTCGAATTTCCTCCATCGTGCCGCTAAATACCAGCCGGCCTTGCTCAATAATGCCAATGTGATCACAGATTTCTTCAAGTTCGCTTAGTATATGGCTGGAGATCATAATTGTTTTTCCCATGCGTTTGAGCTCACGGAGCAGCTCTCTAATTTCAATGCGGGCACGTGGATCGAGGCCACTGGCAGGTTCGTCCAGAACCAGTACCTTTGGATCATGAATGAGTACACGGGCCAGGCCCAGGCGCTGCTGCATACCCCGAGAGAGACTGTCGACGGTAAAGCTTCCTTTGCTCTGCAAATCGGTCAACTCGAGCACACCTTCGACGATGGACTTTCGTTTCTTGTGTTCAATACTAAAAGCGGCCGCAAAAAACTCGAGGTATTCAAACACCTTGAGGTCATCATAGATCCCCATAAAGTCAGGCATATACCCAACCATTCTGCGAACTTCTTTACCTTTTTTGGTGATATCCAAACCATCAATGAACGCTTGGCCGCTACTGGGCTCCAACAAGGTAACTAATATGCGCATGGTAGTGGTTTTTCCAGCACCATTAGGGCCGATGAAACCGAAAATATCACCGGCTTCAATGACCAGGTCGAGGTCAACCAACGCCGTTAAATTCCCGTAATGTTTAGTGAGACGCTTGGTTTCAATCATTCTTATTTCCTCATTATCTATTTGGGAAAAACAACAAGACGAACCAGCTGCGTATGATTATAATCACACGAAAGGTCCTTTACTGCGAACGATACGGGAGCCTGGTCGAACTTGGCACAAACTACTGCGGCTCCCTTTGCAAGATATGCCTCGATGGTTTGAGTTCGCCGCAAACATCCCTGTGCAGAGTAGGCGGTTTCATTTTTAAACTCGGATTGAGAACCATCCATATAGTACCGATATCTTCCATCAGGATTTCTGATAATAGTTTTCTCCCAACCTCTATATGGTTTCAACCTTTCAGAAAAATCTTCCGTTGAATACCCACTAACAGGGCCAAAACTGATAGCTTGATTTTTATCAAATAGAACATAACCTTTTTTGATTGGGCTTTCTGATTGGTTGATGATTGTAAGAAATATTTCATCTCCTCGGCGTTCAATCCTGGCATCAATAGGCAGTTGCTGTACGGGCGATTCGTTCATTAAGCACTGCATTGTCCATATATTGATGGGTAACGAATAGGGCAGGTTACTTCCATCGTGCTGGAAGCAATAAATATTTCTACTGCCTGTTTGTTGGCGGTAAGCATAAAGGTGTTCTTGTGCGGGAGCAATGCCGGACCACCATTGTTTTTCATCAAGGTCCTTTAGCTGATAGTCATCGCTGTGAGGTGCAAACAAACCGCAATACACAGTGGACCATGCACGATCGGAGTGCTTGATTCCATCCAGAACTGAAACTATCCGGAACTGCATTTTGCCGCCACGAAGAGCCTGAACACCATAATAGGCACCCGCGGAAAACAAGATAATCCAAAAAGCAGATGTGACCCATGTCAAGGGTAAACGGTTCATACGTTTGAGCACTATATAATCTACCGGTCCCAATAAAACCGCCAGGAGAGTAAGTAGAAGTATTACCCACCAAATGCTCAAAGGCCGCAATTCAGAAATACTGTATAGGTATTCCATCACCGCATTACTCCCGGCCTGGGCCTGGCCAATATTGTATTGATAGTCATTTTGGGGATTATCAGGATTACCTTCGACATCTTCAGCAAATGCGATACTTCTGTGCGCCCCGAGGCCACGATAAATCTTTCTGTTAGGTTGCCTTCGACCTTTTTGACTATTCGGGGTTTGTTCTTTTGTCTCGAACTCATCGGTCTTGATGTCACTGTCCTCTAAAATAGCTGCTATACGACTGACCCAGAATTGGGCGGAATTTGTTTTCTGAAATTCGGTCATAGTGGAAGGGTCAAACGCTAATACACCAACGCGGCCAAAACCAACATATCCTGTAGCAAAGAGGCATTCTCCATTATTTGTATCATCAGTCTTGTAACACTGAGCGCCAGGTTTGGGCTTGAGGGGCCAGGACACAACAGATTCCGAATTGGCAGCGTTCAATCCCCAATTCTTAAGTTCATCTATGGTAACGGAAATTTGCTTTGCCTGCTGAACTTCAAACGGGAGTAACTCGGCAATTGGATTTTCTCCCAGGAGGGGACGGCTTCCAAGGATGAGCAGTAATTTGCCGCCATTGGAAATCCATTGTGCTATCGCATTTAATTGATTCTTGTTAAACAGGTTCCAATCAGGATCGTAGAGGATAAGCAGGTCAAGAGAAACAAAACCCGTCCAGTCCCAGGGGACCATTCGAGGGAGTTTATCTTTTAAATACACTTTTCCCCGGCCCGTTTCCGACTTACAGGCGGATTGTTTAGATAAACTTAACAGACCGAATTTTCTCCGGCCTATGAGTCCGATGAACAAATCATTCTGGCCTATGGCGGTCAGTGTCCGTTTTCCCGGGGAAAAATCCCAAAGTTCGAAATCGTGGCGCCAGCGTGTTCGGCCGTGTTGGTCGGAAATTCTCACGCTGCATTTATCGAGGGCAAAGGCCAATTTTGTGACTAACGGTATATGTAAAGGGACATCCGGTGTAAGCACGAAAGTATGGGTAATGTTTAAGGTGTTTAGACCATCCTGTTTGGCTGATACGTTCAGGGAACCTGCGAAAGGTTCAGTAAGTGTGCTGCTGATACCAATTTCCACAGGAGTCCATTCCATGGGGCGATAACAACCACCCCAGCCGAAAAAGCAGTCGACATTGAAAGGCGAATCAGCCGATGCAGTGCCAACAAAGGCCAAAACAAAAATTACCAGCAGCGTTAAGCAAATGCGTAACATCTGTAACCCTCGCTACAAATAACATTTACATATTAAATCCTCACCTTGGAATTGTATATTAACCATTCCAGCAACGCAAGGATTAAAGCTATTCCTACAAGGAACGGCCATAACGGCAGATTCGACCGGCTTATAGGATTATCTTGAGCCTGAATCGCTTGTCCTGAGAGGATAATTTCCCGCATAGGTTCGATATTACTTTCCTGTGAATCAAGGAGATTGACAGCAAAGAGCCTAAGTGGTTGCTCAGGGACCTTCAAACCGTACACACCGACCTTATCGATACCGGGGAAACGAATGGTACCCGCGGCGTTGGCTTTGATCTCATTGCCGGAAAATCCAGGACCACTAACTTCAGCCGGAGTTTCCGGTGCAAGACCTTCAACTATAATAGGTTGACCTACCTGCAGGTTAGTTTCCTGGTTTTGTCCGGCTTGGGTTCCAAGAAAAGCAGTGGCGTTGTAACAGAACAAGATAAAGCTTGGTTCGAATGGCCAATTGGTTTGCAGGATATCGAAGCCGGCAAGCAAAAAGATACTCCCTTTGCGCCGAACCAGTGCCAGGGCAGGGCTCTGGCCGAACTCAGCTAAGGTTTCTGCATCGCGAGGTAAGGTTATTTTAAAACACTTAGCTGCAAAAAGGTTCATTAGATTGACATACTTCAACACAGGATGCCTTGGCCGCCAATCTACAATGACCTGGTTTTCCAGTTGCTCAGGAACCAATACATCGATACCTTCCGGCGGATGACCAAAAACCAGATAGCGGCATTTAGGCAGTTGAGCGGGTATGTGATTATCCAATACAATAACATCGTAGGGCTGTTCGACGCTAATGGTTCCAAAGTCCATCACCTCAAATTCATCCGGAGAACATAGTTCCAGCCCTGCAAGCGGACATGCTTTTAGTGCTGACTCAAGCACTACATTACCGGCAGTAACAAGAAGGACTGTAAGTTTCCTGGGAGGTGATAGAATGGCCCAGGCTGCATCATCACAAGCTAATGCGTCAGGCTGTAGCTGTCTTACTTCAAGCACTCCAGGGTCCACATGAGATAAGGAAAAATCAATTGATACTTTGCCGGGTTGAGCAGCAACACCAGTGTCGCTCGTTTTTTGCGGTGGAATAGTGACAGCTTTTATGGCCTGAACATTATCGTTTATACTGAGCTGCACATCACAGGTCGTTTCTTCAGTATCATAGTTGGCTATGGTTGCAAAAACACTTATTTCGTCAGGATCTTCATAAGACCTGCGGGCCTGCATAGCGGTTATGGCGATATTTTGTTGAGACTTCCCTATACAGTTGAAAATCAGCTCGCCCGTACCAACCGCTATCTGCTCTACATCGCGGATTCTCCCATCACTGAATAATATCAGTTGAGCGGGTGTTTCTGCGCTACGATTATTGGCTTCGGTACCGGGCGACTGGGCAAAGGCCCGGGCGACTACTATCGCTTCAGCTAAAGTCGAGCCGCCATCACCAGCGGTTATTGCTTCTATGGTAGAGTGCAGCTGGTGCTTGTCGGAAGTGAAGTTACACATTACCTTGGCATGATCATCGAAGGCAATAATCATTACCTGGTCGGACTCATCTTTCAATGAGAAAAAAGTCTTACCACGCAGAGATTCAACAAATGTGCCTGCCTGTTTTTTGGCAGCATCGAGACGCGTTGGTTCAATGTCATTGGCACTCATGCTGGCAGATCGGTCTATCAGCAATACAAACCGACGGGATGGTCCTGTGGTTAATGACAGTATCGGCCCGGCGAGCGCAAGTAAAATAGCCAGCAGCATCAGCAGTTGCAGCAGAAGTAAAATGTTTCGCCTTAATTTTTGAAACGGTGCATTGACCTGCAAATCTTGAATGGCTCGTTTCCACAGCAAAGTGCTCGATATAATCTGCTCGCGGCGTTTAAGCTTTAAGAAGTACAGAAGCAGCAGCAGAGGTAAGGTTGCTGCCGCGGCATAAAGAGCTGTTAATGGTGTAAGCCATTCCATAATCAAATCCCGGTAAAAGACTAACGCAGCAGACGTATTCGCCGCAGATAGTTCAGCGTTAGCGACTCAACAGAGTCGGCACTATTTGCAAGGACATACGCAGCCCCGCGGCGCGCACAAAATTCTTTTAACTCATTACAATAAGCAGTAATGTTTCGTTTGTAATACTTCAAAAGCGCACCACTTATAGTAATCTCCGCCGTATCATCATCTTCAATATCCACAAGTTTCAAGTCACCGGTAATTTCAGGTGCAAGTTCCTCTGGAGAGAGCACCTGTATAACGTACAAATCGTATTGCCTGCTGATTAGGCGGCGCAGGCCGGTGTCAAGACCTTCCTTAAACAGGAAATCAGACAATACAATCATAATCCCGGAGCCTGTCCGTCCGGCAACCAGTTGCCGGCAGCTACTATCGAAATGCGAAGGTCCCTCGCAATCAGAGGTTAGAAGAAATTCCGCCATGGCGCCTATATAGTTTCGTCCTCGCATATTTTTTAGCTGACCTTTCACACCCTCGGAAAAGGAGCTGATAG
Source organism: Planctomycetota bacterium (assembly GCA_019456145.1). GTDB lineage: Bacteria > Planctomycetota > Phycisphaerae > Sedimentisphaerales > Anaerobacaceae > CS2-K091. Next base: position 226,131 of record VRUL01000002.1, on the reverse strand, counting down.
TCAGGCGATTGTTGTTGACCAGGCTGACGTATCCTAAAGCCGCGGCCAACTTCTTGATGAAGAGTTCCTTTGCAGGTTCTCCTAAACTCAATGAAGCACTGATATCGATTACTATATGAATTGTCAGGTCCTGTTCTTCCAGGAATAGTTTAAGGAACAACTGCTCCAGGCGTCCATAAATGTTCCAATCCACGAAACGAAGGTCATCACCGGCGACATAAGGACGATGGTCGGCGAATTCCACACTCTGACCGCGGCGCTTGGAACGACGTTCACCCTGAAGTTTACTTTTCAGTATTTTACGGCTGAGAAGATCAAGTGAATCCAGGCGGGACATGAAATCAGGATCCAGCAGTTCTGTCAATCGCCTTCGGTGTGTAGCTGTTTTTATCCGGTTCATAGCAATACGGCACCTCTATTCTTATGGTACATTAATACTTTTCTCCATGGTTTTAGGGGTATACTGTAAGATTTGATTGAGTATATCGTCGTTTTGTATGCCTTCGGCTTGGCCTTCGAAGTTCAGCAGAATGCGGTGACGCAGGGCCGGCAGAACTGAATCACTAACATCCGAGAAACTGATATGATAACGCTCATCAAGCATGGCACGGACCTTAGCAGACAGGATAAGGGCCTGAACGCCACGCGGCGAAGAGCCAAAACGAATAAATTGGTTAGTTATTTCAGGGGCAAATTCCCCCCCGGGATGCGTGGCTAATACGAGGCGAATAGCGTAGTCCTGCACATGCGGCGCGACAGCAACACGCTTGACCAGTTCCTGAGATGCAATTATCTGCTTAGCATCAATAATTGCTTTGGCTTTCGGATTCTCGGCGGTAGTAGTACGGTCAAGTATAGTGCCCAGTTCCTCGCGATTACTGTACTGGACAAGTGATTTGAAGAAAAACCGGTCCAGCTGCGCCTCCGGGAGAGGATAGGTTCCTTCCTGCTCAATAGGGTTCTGAGTGGCCAGGACCATGAACGGTTCGGGCAGCTTATGAATTTGTCCACCACTGGTCACTGTATGCTCCTGCATCGCCTCGAGCATTGCTGATTGAGTTTTGGGAGTGGCCCGGTTGACCTCGTCGGCCAGAATGATCTGTCCAAAGATGGGCCCCCTCTGATACTGGAAGTGGCGCTTGCCGGTAGCCTGATCTTCCATAACGATGTTAGTACCAATAATGTCCGCAGGCATCAAATCAGGTGTAAACTGAATTCGCCGAAACTCCAGCGTAAGAGCAGAACTGAGCGTACGCACCAATAGCGTCTTGCCCAATCCCGGCACTCCTTCAAGGAGAACATGCCCTCCACAGAACAAGCAAATGAGCACATTGTCCACAATTCTTTCGTGTCCTACGATAACTTTACCAATCTCACCACGAAGTGAATCAAACATTTGACGAAATTCATGACATTGTTTTTCAACATCTTTCTTAGTTCCTGACATAGCTATCTCTCCTTTGTAACTATTCATTATTTTCCATTTTGCTGTCTTTTCGTTGTTCAGTAGCCTTTCGTTTGGCTTTGAGAAGCTGTTGAATATGTGATTGATCTTCTTGCGTATCTGTTTTTAGCGGTTCAGGTTTCTCCGGTGGTTCTTCGGTCGTCACATCGCTTTGCAATGGTGCTTGAGCTTTCGGTAAATCACCAGAAAACGCTTCGTCGGCTTTATATCGTCTGGAGGCAAGCGCCTCGTCGGAAGGGGAGAGTTGTTCACGAAGTTTCTTTTGGGTAAGGCGGAGGCGTTCAAGGTTCTTGTCTGCCTTACGTTCGGCCAGGGGCCGCCGGACAAAAGAAGTAACGCGCTTGGCCATAGCTCGAATGTCCAGTGCAATTCTTCTCACAGCCACATCCAGCAGAAAAACGGTCAGCCAAATCAACATTAACAGACGGGTCATTGGTAGTTGAGTTTCCGGGAATTTTAAACCTGAATAATCAAAGAGGTTGGTCTGGGTTGGGTCAGAGCTTAAAATACGGCCGCCCGTAATAGCGGTAACTTCCGCTAACAAAGCTGCATTGTCTACAAGGTCACGAAACTCAGGTGCAAAAGGAACCGTTACCGGTGTCTGCATAAGATGCGTCTTTGTTTCTGCGAGTTTTCTATAACGTAGGTTTACAATGTAACTGCCTGAAACAGCAGCTTGAAACCGGCCCTTGAACTGGCCCGGTCCGACTTGAGTTAACTCAAGCAAGCGCGTTGACATATCTGGTTCTATCACTTGCGCATCAATGTATGCAAACTGCATAAAAATGCCTTTAGCATCTATTGCTTCGACATTGATATTAACCTGGCGGCCCTGTACATCTACTAAAACTTCACAATCGGATGATTGTCCAGGTTTAGCGGCCCAACGAACTGTTTGCTCCCAGAATCTCATCCTGCCGGGCCAGGCAAGCCAGCTTGACGCCCATCGGCTGTCGACTGAGCTGGTGAAAGCTACGCATCGACCGAGTCCTGCCTGACAGGTGGCAAGTATTGGGTCAGCCTGGTTACTGGTAATAATGACTTGATTCAGACCGCCTTTTGGACCGGTTAATACATAGCCGTCAAGGTTAGGCAGCGGACCGGATAACCCTTGGGTTATCTCGCTGAGAGTATAAACTATCTGGGGAGAAAAAGTTTCCTCGATAATCAGAGTGCGACGGACCACCTGTGCTTCTTTGATAAATATCTGGGGTAACTGTTGGGGATCTTTTACGTCATAAAACCTTCCACCCGTCAGTTGGGCAACACGGATTAAACTCTGTACATCCGCCTGTGAGTGTGGAAAAACAGCAACACCAGTGCAGGTAATCTCTGCCTGTTTGAGTTGATTCAATAACTGGGTAGTGGGTGGCTGGGGGTCCCCATCACTAATAACTATGATATGCTTTTGAGCTGCATCACAATCTTTTAGTTTATCATAGGCCTGCTGCAGATGAGCACCAAGATCAGGCATATCGCCTATCTGCATTTGCTTGACGGCGGAAATTACCGCCTGTTTGTCACCAACCGCCGACAGTGGATATACCCAATCGCCGCTTCCCTGCCAGTTGTAGGCGAGGATACCAACCAAATCCAGTCTGCTTAAAGTTTTTACCGCGGCAATGGCAATCCTTTCGCCCCAAAGATTACCCTGTGGCATTTCGCACGAGTGCATAATCAACACCAAAGCTCCTTTTGGCAATTGCTTTTTCTGAGGTGGGTCCAAATCTACCGGAAGTATTTCGGCTACAGGCGAGCCTAACCATCCACCTGCACCAAAGGATTCGGGCCCACCTACCATGATCAGTCCACCGCCAAGCTCAGTGACATAGCGACAAAACATTTCCTGCTGCTGATAGGTAAAGTTGCTGCAATCAGTATTGGTTAGAATGACCGAATCGGTGTCCATTAGTCTTGCCAGACTATCCGGAACTTCAGCTACAGGACAATACTTGGCGTCAATGTCGCTGTCTTGAAGAATCTTAGTCAACGCCACCCCAGCCGAACCATCTGCATCAACTACCAAAACATGGCCGGGGCCGGCAACGAACGTCAAAGCAGTGGCGTGATTGTTTTGTGAGATTCTGTCATCTTCGGGATCATCGGGAACAAAAATAGCTTCAAACTCATGCATCCCCCTTGTCCCCACCGGCAGCGATACAGTTTTTACGTTGGTGCCCGGTTTTAAATCTACAGATGCAGCAATGTCCGGAGATTCGGGGTCAAGGTCAACGGTTTTGCCATTGAGGTTTAAGAACAATTTACCCCTGGTCTTTGCAGTACTATTGAGAATGAATCTGAGAGAAACCGTTTGGCCGCTCCTTGCCCTGGTTGGAGCAGCCAGACGTTTGAAAATTACTTCCCTGTCATATTCATATCGAAGAGGCAGTACATCGATAGGAATTCTATTGATCGCAGCGATTCGTGCAGCCTCTTTCAGGTCACCGGCAGTTTCATTTCCTTCGCTGATAAGTAATATTCTGACCGCGGTATTCGGCGGAGCGATTGCCATAGCCATTTGAATACCGTCGGCCAACTTGGTTTGTTGACCGTTAAGAGTGGTGTTACGCTGACGGATAGTGACGTCACCCGAAGGCAATTTTGAAATACTGGCCGCTTCGGCAATATCAACGACAGCTAATTGGTCACCGGAGGGCTTGTTGACCAGGGCCTGTGAAAGATAATCGAGACTGGCCTGTTGGAGGTGAGCAGGAATGGATAGACTGCGATCAATTACCACGATTACGGTAAGCTGCTCGTTTTTTTTCGTTCGAGTGAGCCTGGCCAGTAAGGCAATAAGAATGATTATAAGCATGCAGCGCAGGATAATAGCCAACGTACGGCGTATCGGGCCCAAGGCCGTAAGATAACGTTGCGCCAGCCATACGACCGGCACCAATAGAACCCCTGCTGTCAACCACCAGGGCTGAGCAAAATAGAATCTGTATGTTGCAGCTAAAACTTCCATACCTGAATCCGATTATTGCCGGCATCAACGATGAAGACTCGCCCTTTGCTATCAATAGCCAGGCCCCAGGGATAAGCTAATTCTCCCAACTGGCGCCCTGGTCGGCCATAAACACCGAGACTCTTACCGTCGGGGCTAAACAATTGTAAGCGATTGTTTCCATATTCGCAAACAGCTATACATCCATCAGGTAAAAGTGCCAAATCGTAGGGATAACGAAGCTGGCCCGGTTCACGGCCAATAGAGCCGATATATTTGACTAACTTACCATCGAAGTTGTAAATAGCTATTCGATGATTGCAGGCGTCGGCTACATAAAGGCGTTTGCCGGAGCGATCTACACAGAGAGCAGACGGCCGAGACAATTGACCCTGTCCATTACCGGGAGTACCGAAGCAATACAGAAAATCTCCTTTCTCGCTAAAGACACTAATTCTGTCATTGCCGCCGTATTCACTGACGAAAATTCTGCCATCTCCGGAAAATGCAACATCCGTAGGATAGATGAAGAAGCCCTCATCCTGCCCGAACTTTCCGAATTGACCGACGATTTTTCCCTCCGGAGAAAAGATAACAACGCGATGATAATGTGTATCAGCAACGTAAAGGTTACCATTCGGAGCAAAACTAAGGCCCGTAGGTTTACCTGTCTGGACCTGAGGCATTTGAAACTCAGATAAAAAATCACCATCAGCCGTTAAACGCTGGATTCTACCGGTTTTGTCCACGATGAAAAGTGAACCATCAGAAGCAATATCGATGGCTCGTGGATAAATAAATTCTCCCGGGCCCCGTCCCGTTTGCCCAAAAGCATTGATAACTTTGGTATTTGTAACAGAACTGGATTTGTGGTCGCATCCGCTCAGAACGAGCATTGACGCACATAACATCACCAATGTCGAATAATGCAGTGTCCTTATTATGCGAAAGATCACTACCAACGCAGCGGTAAGTACGAAAAACAAACAAATCAAAATCAAACAGGAAGCTATAACCTGCTGGTCTCGGGCGTAATGCATTTGATTAAGCAATCGCTGAGCAAAGTTGGGCAAACCCGCAGGTAACAGAACCATAGTCGCAGATAACTCCGTGACACTAAACATCAATATCAAAAGAAAAACACCTGTAAAAATTCGCCAGGTGTGCGGCAAATGCACGTACCACCATGATTTTAACGGTGACGCGCCATCTATTGAGGCCATTTCCGAGAGATGTCTTTCGTGAGATGCCCGGGTTAAAATAAGCAGAATCAAGGCGATACCAGTAAACCGTGCCGCATGACCGGCCGAAACTATATACCAACTCTGGCGAAAGAAAACCGGAAGATTACAGATAGCCATGATTTTGAGTAGAGAAACTGCTAAAAGTGAAGGTGGGACAAACATCACAAGAAATATTGTCGTAAGTACAATTATGTATAATATGTAACCAATTTTCGTAACTTTTTCCAAAAGTAAGGCTCCGAAAGCTATCAAGTAACTGACCACGGCAGCGACTACAGCTATAGCCAGTGACCAGGCTAATTCATCCGTATGAAGTTTGAAAAATGTTTCAAATGCCTCGGTGTTAGTAACATTGCCAATTAGCAGCACTATCGGTATTAACAGCGAAACTGCAGTCAGGACAAATAGAACAGCCCATCGCCATCTATGCGATTTTAATTCTATTGCACCCACAGGAGCAGACGCCAGGTCCCACGAGCGCGTACTTTTCCCCAAAACGATTGAAAGAACAAACGCTGCTATTATTACAGGCCAGGCGACTCTGATGAGGCCACTTGCCGAACCTGTCAACTCATACAAAACCGCCATTTCAGTACCTATAGTCTGGATGCCTGCAAGATGAAAAGTAGTAAACTCCGACAATGACAAAACAAAACATACTCCAAAGGCCAAACATAAACAGCGCCCAAGTAATGGTAAGGTTATTTTTTTGAATATCTGAAAATTGCTCGCATCCAGACGGGCACAGTCCCAGATTTGTCGGTCTATATTTCGCCACCCCTGGCCGATCAACAAGCCGGCCAATGGCCAATACCATAGAACCAGCACCATCGACGATGTAAAAGTCCCGACAAATCGTGCAAGTTCCGGATTAGTAGAAAAGTACCTGCCAAGGTCAGTGGTTGGACTTAGCAGTAATGTCCATGCGTAGTAGAGTACATATCGAGGTAAAACCAGAGGCATTAACAGTAACAACAGCAACAAGTCTTTACCTTTTCGTGACGTTCCAAGCAGTCGGCCGGGTACGTAACCCAGCAAAACCGATACTGCGGCAATGACCGCAGCCAAAGCAAAAGAACGAAACATTAATCCAAAGAACCTTTCACCGAGCTCTATTTTTTCAGCAGAAAATATCACCTCCCCAAAAAGAACAAGCAAAGGCATGAAGATTACCACTAACCACAGAACCAGAGAAACCGTAGCCAGAAACCACATGGAGACCTTTTCACCGTTCAATGAAGGATCTCCCTTGCCGTTTTAATAGCCGTTGGCAGATGGTCGGCAACCTTTTCGTAATCCACATCCAAAGGTTTTGAGATAACATACTGCTCAAATTGTCTGGTTAATGATGGGTGTATCGGAGAATTATGTGAATCGCTTCGGGCTAACATTTCTTCAAGTCGTTCGCTGAGAAGAAAATCCATTAACTCCCTGGCTTCATCCGGATGAGGACCTCCTTTGATAACAGCAGCGGTATTGGGTATTGCCAATGGGCCATCACCGCCCTGGTTAAGATAGTTCATCGCTATAGGCCAACCATTTCGCTGGGCTGCGTAAACGTCATCCGTGTCCGTAAGACAAACGTCCGCTTGTCCCGTAGCAATCATTCTTACTGCGGTGCTGTTACCATCAACCAGACGTATTTTGTTGGCTTTAAGGAGTTGCAGAATTTTCTTCGCTCGCTCGCCGCCATAATGGGCAAACCAACTGGCTACGTCTCCACCGGTTGTGCCAAACTCAGGTCTGGCCATAACAAGGCGTCCCTTCCATTTGTTTTCAAGAAGGTCCTCAAGTGAGCGTGGGGCATCATCGCTGGAAACTCTTTCCGTGTTGTAAGCTATAACCCTGCCTCGTAAGGCAAAGCCATACCATCGACCGTTGGAGTCAGTTAATTTAGCGGGCCAATGTTCAGTTTGGTCACTATGATACTGAGCAAGCAGCCCCTCACGTGCTAATCGTATTGTGTGAAAAATTTCACTCGACCAGAAAACATCGGCAATGGGTGAGGCAGCTTCAGCCCTTATTCGCTGAACAAGACCGACTGTTTTGCTGGCCTCGGTATCGAAGCGAGCTAATACTTTAATACCAGTCTGTTTTTCAAATTCAGCTATAATCGGCTCAGCAATCGACTGATCTACCGAACAATACAAAACCACCTGCCTTTGGTCTTGGCCGGGGCTTTGTTTACAGGATGGTAAAATTGAAAAAAAAAGAACTGTGAAGATTACAAAGATACTGATAAAAAAAACCTTTATTCTTTTTAGCATATACCAAGCCTTCTAATTAAACTTGATACAACGTTGAATAAGCTGGTTTCTTCATTTGTTTTTGGATTCTTCTAATTGACCAAAATATTTCTTTACGGATTCTTCATACCTGCGTGGTATTTGATTTTCGCTGATTGCCTCGGCCGCACTGTCCCGACCAGCCTGGATAACCTCTGAGAAATCACGTTTTGCCTGGCCTTTAACCTGTGTTCCTTTGAAGTACCAGCTGGCAACGACAGGCCCTTGCCCGGTTTTGTTTTTTACACGAGTTTTTTTTGCGGACGTTTGGCCGTCTTCGTCGCTTCCGCGGGGGCCATATCCACGTCCCGGTCCTCCCGTGCCCGGCCCATATCTTTCTGCCAATCCTTCTCGAAAAGGGCTCTGGCCCCCAAGGCCCTGGCACATGCCCTGTCCCAGACAGCCGATGGCACGCTCGATTTCATCAAGGGTGGCTTGAGTAAGCATGATTTGCTGACTGATTGCCTCCAATTCGTCCAATTGCTCGGCCACTGCGGCCAATTCATCCCCGGATAGTCCCCCGGCACCGGCCCCGCACGCTGCCATTGCTTTGCCTATGCCGGAACATCGACTACCGGCTGAGCGACAGGCTGCCATTTTTTGCAATAGCTGTTCAATCTTTTCCTTACTGAGACCCTGATTTTGCAACGCCTTACGTAATTGTTCTTCGTTCAATTTAGCTAACTTTTTATTCAGTCCCAACTTCTCAAGTTCTGCTTCAAACTGTTCATTCTTCCGGGCCAACTCCTGAAGCTGACCTGCTAAATCCTGCAATTGCTTAGAAAGAGCTTTTCGTTGCTGTTCGGAAAGTTTCCCTTCGAGCAGTTGCTTTTGAAATTGCTTCATAAGATTGGAAGCTTGAGCGAAATTGCCCTTGGCCAGAGCTAATCTCAGTTGTTGAGAAAAAGCATTCGAAGAGCCTCGTAGTTGCTTGAGCATCCGCTGCATCAATTCAACAGAGCCAGGCTGCATGTTCGATTGCATCTTTTTGAGCTTATCGCCAATGTCACCAAGTTTGCGAATCGCCTGACGCTTTGCTATGTCAGGTTTGGCACCTTTAGGCATCTCGCTAAGCTTAGCCAGTTCTGCATCCAGCTCCGGGTTCCCAAGCTGCTTTACCGCCAGTTTGACTGAACTTGTTGTTTGCTTAATATCCTTTTGAGCCAATTGAACCTGGCGGGCCTGCTCTTGTTGTTCCTGCTCTTTGGCCAGGAATCCAAGCAGGTCTTTCTGTGGCATGAACAGAAATAAAATCCCGACTATAAACCACGTGCTCGTTGTATAAAGCCAGCACTTAGGAGGTTTGATTGGAAAATATCCTTTAGGTCTTACAAGTTGAGCCGTTTGGCGTGCTTCCTGGCAGGCGGCACGAGCAAAAGGGTCCTTGGATTCGGCCATTGCTAATGTAGTACTGAAACGCTCATTTAGTTTCAACCTCTCATCGAGCAGAAATGCCACTTGCATACGGCTTGGTTGATTGAGCAGCCAGGACAAAAGAGCCAAAGCTGTCACTATGGCAAGAAAACTCCATAAAGTCCAGGAACTGATTATGCTAAAGGCCAAAAGGCGTTCGGCCAAAACAGTTAGTACACCAATAACACCAGCAGCAGCAAATACGCGGCCCAGTTGCTCAAGGAGTAGATTAATGCTGCAGCGAAAACGAATCCACCGGAGTTTTTTTTCAAATGTCTTTAGCATATGCAACTCCTTTTCTCCGAACTGTATTATTCAGCTCTTACCCGGAATATATTGCCACAGTTCCTACGCAAACATTGCATCACTATACTATATAACGGAATACCTGCCAAAAAGTTACAATTTATTTTCTTAAATTATTGAAAATTTCATGATTTTCAAAGCATACGGAAAAAGCACTATATATCATTATAACAATCGCCGGAGATTTCACAAAGCTTTTTTTTTAATGGTGATGATATCGGTTATCGCTGAATTATGAAAGTGATATCATAGGTGTAGGATTCGCCTTTTCTCCTGTTCCTTGGCGGTTTTTCCAGGCCTCCATCATCGTTTCCGTCTTCATCAACACTGTACACGACAAAACCGGTGTCAAGCTTTTTGTATCGCAAGTCTTTTCCATCGAAGGGGTCTTTAGGAATGATAGCGAGGTAGGTTGGAGTAAGCTCTTCAAGAGTATGTGGAAGATTGCCGGTGGCCAGACGATAACGTTGAACAGCAAGAGCCGCCCTTGCTGTTCGTAGATAGGCGATACATCTCAAGTTGATGGTTACATACCTGGAAAGTGCAGGCATAACCATACGCAGAAGTACACGAATTTTTGGTATCTCGCCAAGTTCGGCTTCGGCTGCTTCCGCTGCTTCTTTGCGCTTGTGTGGTTCAAGCTGCATGGCTTCCATACCTTTTGTCATAAGGTCGATATAAGACAACGCATCCGCATCTGCCAGTCCCGCAACCTTATAAAGGGAGATAACATGTGTGGAGGGAGAAGGTCCGTCAAAAAGTAAGAGGGTATGAGGATCAGGGTTTCTTAAAAATTCTCCCACACTGCATCGTTCACCTGCAAACGCACGTGACATACCATTGCTATCTTCGATATTCAAAAGGGTATGACCGATCTCGGCCAGTTGCTCATCTGTAAGTTTAGTCCTGTTAAGGATTCTTTCGAGAGTTGACACAGCCAGAGATTGGCAGGCTATACGAACAAGTTGAGAGATGAGTATTGGCTCTTTAACAAGTGAGCGAGCGACACCAAAAATCGTTATCACAGAATCAGATGCCATCTGTGGCTCGGCGTTTTCAGCATGTAAAATTGCTTCGAGTTTTAACATCTTGACGCCCTTGCGTATATCGCTCAAGTGAGGTATAAGGGTATAAGGACCTTGGGTAAAGTCAGTCGGATAACGGCAGTGTTTTATTGCGACACTTTTATGGAGCAATTCAAGGGCCTTCTCGTTATCAGCGAGGTACTCAGCAATAAGAGATTTCATTTCTTCAGATATAGGTTCTGTACGGACCGGTAGTTGTGCTGTGCCTGCTATTGGCAGATCTTTTAGGTATTTTTTGTCCCACTCATAGTAGTATGAGAAGGCTTCTATTATTGTATCCGCCGCATTTTCACTGAATTCAGGTATGGTATACCAGGTGTCTAACTCTGCACAGGTGGCAGGGTAGCCGGCTGCACGAATGGCATCGAGTTTGGATTGAAGATTTGATTTTAAATTGAATCTGAAGAGCAGATATCCGGCTGCGATAATAAGTAGCAGCACTATTATTATATAAGAAACCTTCAGTTTTCGCCGGCGTTTGGGGGCTGTCTCATCTTGATTGGTCATGACTCTACACCACCATCACTTCACAGGGAAAACGGTCCAGGCCTGAGCCGGCAGGTCTTTTAAGTATCCGTCCAGCCAGTCGTACTGACTGTGTTTCTCCAAGAACTGCTCGGCATTGAAACCTATCTCACACGAGCTTCCCCACCTCGCCCAAAACTGCCATCTTCCTGCCATATCTGAGTCGACGACCTTGCCGTCAATGGCCCCGGCCGGAAGATACGCGCCTCGGCTTCCAGGAACGCTGCCGTCATCCAGTTCGTAGTGACCACAGAGTGTTCTTGAGCTCGGCACTTCCTTCTTCAAATATACGTCATAATGGTCGGCCAGCATTCGCTTGGCAATCTCCACATCTATCCTGCCGTAATGTTCCTTCATAAGCTGTTTCCAGCGTTCCCGGCGGGACACCCGGTTGTTTCTTATATCGTCGTAAGGCGAATTGGTCTCCTCCCTCAGGATTTTTACATCATCCGCAACGTTTGAGCCTGAGATATACCCATCCGTCTTCCTTTCAAGGCGATGGTGCTTTAGCCCTAACTCAAGCCGGGCAATCTCATTATTCTTGATGTCCCCTAACAGCCACGAATTTGCATAAGCACCGCTGTTGTCTTTGATCATTATCGCGGCCCATTCATCGATGCTCTCGGCGTACTGCATGGCCTTGCGGGCTCTGACAAAGACCGGCGTTCCCTTTTTATCGAACCCGCTAAATCCGCCGATAGTCGTTTCCGTGCCGACCAATCCCGCTCCCGTTATGAAAAAGTCCGTAGCGCTATAAATACATGGCCCCCACGACTGCATCAAAATCCGATTTCCCTTGTCGGGGACAATATCCACGATGATGTTGCAGAATCTAAGAAGGGCATAGCTGGACCAGGAATTATGCCCCATCACAATCTTTCCATCGGCAGTTGCGCTGCCGGTCGCAATAAACGCACTGCACCCCGGTCCCATCGCCTTTTTCTCCTTCGGCCACCAGTACCAGCAGATATCAATAAATCCGTTCGCAAAGAGAATCTGGTCATAGCTGACTTGCTTCCCAGCCCTTTTCATCCCTGCCGCAATTCCCCGCATCTCATCACTGTATTCCCGGCCGACCTTGCCCTTAAAGAGCCTCGCAGCCGCCTTAACAAAATAATCGAGCTCTTTGCCGGTCTTGAACTGCTGTATGTGCGCTATGGTCTTGAGGAATTCATCAATTTCATTAGCGGTAAGATACCCTCGCTGGAACCCTCTCTCGAATGGCGTCCCTTCAATATGAAGGTAAATCCACCCGTTCCTGTCATATCGATGCGCCTTCGCTAACCACTGCTCTTGTATTGCCGAATCGAAATCCCCGCCGCCCGTGGGATAATCCGCTGGTCCGCACCCGTCCAACACCAACACCCAAAACGCCAACAGGCATAATGCAATTCTCAAATACCTTCCCATTATCAACTCCTTAACCTGACTTTCTTCACGCAATCCTCTTCCCGCCCCGTACCGTGCAACAACTTATATGGGCTGGTTAATTATACCTAATTCTAAGGCTGAACTTTACGAAGTCAAGGATTTGTTGTTGACTGTCTATTGTTCATCACATGCTGAACACTTGAAAAAGACTCTCCAACACCTACTTTTCGTACGCCATGACCTCGACTAAGTGTCGGCCCGGATTGGCCGAGTTGTATGTTTGCATGACGCGGATATAACGTGCCGGTCGAGGCTTGAAACGACATATATAACCGTCTTTTGTGGAAGGCTTCTTGTTGTTTCGTTTATCGGCAACCATGTCCCACTTCTTGCCATCTGCCGAGGTTTCGACGGTAAAGCCGTAGTATCGCTTGTCTCCGTAATAAGCGACCACGACCACGCGGCCAATAGCGGTCGGCTTCCGGAGATCGACTTGCCACCATGCTTGGCCTGGGTGCTGCTGAACGTCGGTGGCCCAATAGCTGTCGATGTCGTCGCTTCGTCCGTCGTTCGCGAGGTTTGCGGGAAACTGCGGCAAAGCATGAGAGCACTTGACGGGCTTGCCGGTCGTAAGGCTCACCACGTTGGGCTTGGTCCAGTCACATGTCTCCTTGTATAGGTCAACCACCGTCGGGAAGTCCCACCGCTTCTTCTGATTCGATCGCTGCATTACTTCCACGCCCTGGAGCGAACCTATCAACGGGCGAGTCTTTGGTAAGGTGAGCACGATCCGCCTGGGTGGATTTCGCTTCGGAGGATCCAGTTCGACCTTAACCCCATTTTTCGTCCCACGGACGGTCAGATTCATCCGGCCGAAGTGCGTGGGCAATCGCTCGACGTGAATCTCTTTGTCTTCGCCGAGCCACCAGTCGGGAACCGCGCTGAGCAGGTGGAGTTCGTCACCGGCTTCATGGACGAGCATGTGGCGGAGCATGATCGCGTAGTTACACGCGCCGGTAACGTGCGGGATCGTGTGGCTCCAGGCCATGCGTTTCTTGTAGTAAATGCCTTCGGGGAACGCATGGGCGGCGGTCGAGTGGAGCAGGTACCAGTAGAAGTCCTCGACGACTTGCTCGTGCCGGCCGCGGACCAGGTCGGTCATGGTCGTATACGCGCCCATATAAGGATGAATAGCTTCGACGTTTCCGCCGCCCTTCCATTGGATTGTGCCCTCGATGTACCCGCCGGCAAAATCCTCGCGGACGTGCCGGCTCAGAGCGGCGACGCGGGGATCGTCGCGGTCGAAAAGTTCAGTCGGCCAGAGCGTTTCGGTATTGCCCCAGTGCGTCCCAACCTTCTCCCAACTCGGCGGAAAATGCTCCAGGGCGGTGTTTTTCCACGCAACATCGATGTCGGCCCTGTATGCCTTTGCCTCGGCCAGCAGTTTTTTGGCTTCGTCGTTCTTTCCGAGGATTCGTGCGGCGTCGGCCGTACAGATCATCGCACGCAGGTTCCACAGGTCGTAGCCGACAATATGGTTCTTGCCCGCCCAGAGGGATTCGCCGTCTGCAGGGGCCGTCGGCAGCAGGCCGGTAAAAGGCGAAGCGGTAGTGCGCCGGGCCTTCATCGTCCACCGAACCGCAGCGAGCATCTGCGGATATACCCGCGCAAGAAATTCGCGGTCGCCGGTGATCCAGTAATACTGCCACAAAGTCCAAACGGCCTGACCGTTCGCGTCGAACTGGTTTTTCTGCGATTCGAATCGGCCGTCGCCGCGCTGGCGTATGAGGTAGAGTTCAATCGCCTTTGCAGCGGTGTTCATGAACCCGGCTTCTTCCAGCTCCATCACCTGGTAGGCCCCATCGCGGATATAGAACGTGTCGTAAAAATCCTCGCCGCCGTGTACCTCGCCATGGTCGTTGGCAATCAACTGGCAAACGTGGGCGGCCAGTAGTGCTTCGGTGGCCTTGCGGCAAGGCACTTCGATCCTGGCCGCGCGATCCATCACGGCCTGCCAGTATTCCGCGGTGCGTTTGAGCCACAAACCTGCATCCTCTCGGTCATACTTTTTGGGATCATCGACGGGGAAGAATGTGTATCGGGCAACGCCCTGTGCCGAGCCGCCTGGCGCGAGTCGCCACGACCATGAATACTTGCGAGTAGGGACCTTGTCAATCTTTGTTTCGCTTTGTTCTTCGGGGGTTCTCGGCGCCTTGGCTTGAGCGTTCGGTCCGACTTCAACGTTTGCCTGGACGGGCTCCTCGGATGTATTGGTGGCCTTGACACGGATCCAATTCAAGAAGTTCTCGCCCTCTGTTGGCCAGTCGAACGCCTTTGGCCAATCCTTCGCATCGGGCAGAGGGGTCGCCCAATACATCATTTCGTAGCTCACCGGTCCTTCATCGGCGGTGACCAGGATGATCGGCATCCAGCCGTCCTTTGCCAGCTTGGGGTTTGCCCGGCTCAAGGGCGTGCGATTGGGACCGATGCGAATCTCGACGGGTATCTTGCCCGCCAGGACCAGTTCGTTGCCGGGCGTGATGCGACTGCCGTGAATGTAGTCCTTCAACCCGACGACGTTCCAGTTGTTTGTGAAATAATCAAAATTCTCAACAGAACCTACAACGCTCTCGATCAGCGAAGGGTCCAGCGGGCGGTAGTTGACTCCGGCAGCTTTCAGCCGCTTTCGATGTTCCAGCAATCGGGAAAGGAATTGCCGGAAGGTGCGATTGCCCCTGGGCGACCAGAGCACCTCACTTAAGGCACAAGCCCGGGGAAACGCCATGAATTCGCGGCGTTTATAATTCGGGATCAGCTCACCCCACAGTTGGCCTTGCCCTCCAAGGACGTGCCTGGCTTGCTCGGCGTTGAGTTCCGCGGGGATCGGTTCGAAGGTGTAGACCTTCCGGAGGTCGATCACGCTGCGGCCCAGCCCGGTTTCGTTCGGGGCCTGGCGGTAGTCGAAGTAGGTATGCGAGGTCGGGGCCATCACGACATCGTGACCTGCCTTTGCAGCAGCGATTCCACCGCTTGTACCACGCCAGCTCATCACGGTTGCCCCGGGGGCGAGACCGCCCTGGAGAATCTCATCCCAACCGACCAGCCGTCGCCCGTTTTTCGTCAGGAACGTGTCCATCTGCTTGATGAACCAACTGTGCAACTCGTGCGCGTCCTTGAGTTTTAATCTCTTCATCTGTGCCTGCATTTCGGGGTCACCGGCCCAGTGCCCGGTGTTTGCTTCGTCGCCGCCGATATGAATGTTCTTGCTCGGGAACAGCTCGATCACCTCGCTCAACACGTCCTGCAGAAAGGCGACCGTTTTGGGGCGGGGTGCGATCAGGCCCTTGGTTTTGCCCCACCGCTGCTCGGGGGGTAACTCGGCAAGGTGGCCCGTGTTGATGCCAAGCTCCGGGTAGGCCACGATCGACGCTCCGGTGTGAAATGGCATCTCGATCTCCGGCACCACCGTGATATGGCGGTTCGCAGCATAGCGGACGATCTCGCGAATGTCGTCCTGTGTATAGTACCCACCGACGTATTGGCCGCCGTCATCACGGCGTCGAGAGTGATCCATTTTTGAACCGACCTTCGTCAGCTTGGGATACTTTCGAATCTCAATCCGCCAGCCCTCGTTGTCGGTCAAGTGGACTTGCAGGCGGTTGAACTTGTGGAATGCCATCGCATCGATGAACCGCAACATGTCTTCTTTCGGAATGAAATGCCGTGCCGGGTCGATGAGTAGTCCGCGCCAACCGAAGCGCGGGTAGTCGATGATCTTCACGCAAGGAACCGACCATTGTACGCCTTCGACCTTCGCGGGGCGATAAACATCCACCGGTAGAAGTTGGCGTACTGTTTCACTACCGTAAAACAATCCTACTGGTTCGGCCGCGCGAATGTCGATGCGTTTTGGGGTAACGTTGAGCTTGTATCCCTCAGCACCGAGTTGCTCCTTGAGGGCAGCATCCAACGACAGAATGATTGCGTTCTGGTTCGCCCCGCCCTCGGTAAGTTTCAACCGAAATCCCATCGCCGGTGCAAGGGCTTCGATCAACTTACGGGCTTCAGCCCTGGCTGGGCCGGATGCAACGACCTTAGTCGCCGGGCCGACTTCGAACGTGCCATCGGCCACCTCCAAAGACACCGGCTGTGGGATGAGAGCCGGGGATTGTGCACCGTCGGTCACCGGAACTGAGAACAGACAGGAAAGACTGAGCCAGGTGACGATTCTTAAAGGTTTGGATAGCTTCATCTTTATACCTCCTCGTTGAACTCTATCTTTAAGGATCATATGCGATGATCTCGATTGATAGGAAATTTGATTTCCACCGATGGGGTGATAATAGCACACCAGGGTGTATAGTTCAATAGAAAAAAAGGGGCCTTGTCACCCGGAAAAACCTCTTCCAATAGGAATACGAGAATCAGAACCAATCAAATCAAACTTTGGACTTGACCGTCCTGGCTTCATAGAGGAGTCAATGTGCCGTAGAAATCATATACAATTGCAATTACGTTATGCATATCGCGTATCGCGCATTGCTTACCGCTCACGGGCACACCCCTGCGCGGGGGGCGTATTTTCAATCAAAAGTGAACATACCTTTGGGCTAAATCGGAAAAAAATATAATTTTTTTAACCACATTGTTCGCATCGAGTTACGAGAATCGGGTATCCGGAATCGAGGGCTTTTTTCGTACCAAAAGTGAACATTCGGCCAATTATAGAGGGCTTGTGTTTTTTATGGCAGGCTCCCTCCAGGGCTGGATGAATGGATAAAACGCAGAAGAAAAGAAGTTGCGGCCGATGTTACTTTGCCCGCCTGATAGAAGATAGTCTGCATTGCGTAAAAAATGCGCCTGCCGTGGACCGCAAAACCGGCCTTGCATTTTGGCCTGTCGTCAAAGAAGAAGATATTTGCGGCCAATTCCGATACGCAGATCAAAACCAGATAGACGCCGACCACTGGCCAAGGGGCGAGCTGACCATTTACAGAGACCAGTTTGGCGACTACTGCAAGATTCCGCTTACGCGTGGGGAGTTTGCAAAAGTGGACCCCGAAGATTATATCTGGCTCTCGCAATTCAGATGGCACTGCAAAACAAACAAAAACGCAATCTACGCTGTCAGAAACATCTCCGAAAACGGAAAATCAAAACGAATCTTCATGCACCGCCTCATTATGAATACTCCACCTCACCTCGTCTGCGACCACATCAATCACAACGGCCTCGACAATCGCAAAGCCCGTCTACGCAACTGCACCACCTCACAGAACAATGCCAACTCTCGCTCTGCCCGCGGTGCTTCATCCAAATACAAGGGCGTATCCTGGAGCAAACGCCGCAGAAAGTGGTCCGCATACATAAAAACCGGCGGCATACAGAAAAATCTCGGCTGTTTCGTTGACGAAACCGACGCCGCTAAAGCTTATGATGAGGCGGCGAAGAAATATTTTGGCCAATTCGCCGCCTTAAACTTCCCGCCGGTTAAATCCACGTCATTCCGAGCGCAGCCGAGGAATCTATTAAAAAAAGTCATTGCGAGGAGCGAAGCGACGCGGCAATCTCACTCACCGTCATCCCGAGCGGAGCGCAGCGGAGTCGAGGGATCTGGCCAACGAATATAATTTATGCTCCAACCTCTCTTCTAAATCTGAGATTTGAAATTACCTCCTCACAAATTAACCTCTCACAACTCATTTAAATTCTTGACTTTTTCCTTTCCTTCAACCGATATTATATTGTAGATTATAACCAAACTTTGATTGATAAACAGATAGCCGGGAGGTAGTAAAATGTGCAAGACATGCGGCTGCAGAACGAAGAAGAAAAAAGCAAAGAAAAAAACTACAAAAAAGAAAGCCAGGAAGAAATAGAAATAATTCATCCTCTGATTATCTCATAATCAAAGCAGCAAGTTCGCTGCTCTTTTTACAAACGCAGCAGACGCACGGGAAAGGACTCGCTGTCTCAAATTTTGAGACATCAAAATAAGTGGCTGTCCCCATTTCCCCCTGGCTTCGCTCGCAAAGCTCATCTTAAACGGACAAAATAGCAGAAAGTTTTCCTGGCTCTTCTGACCTATGAGAGATATTTTGCGATTGTTGGTCGTAGGCTTGCTCAATTAGGTCTGATTCTATTTTTTCCTGTTCAAAAAGGGTCGGTTCAATTTTGAGCATCTTAACCAGTCTGCGTTCGGTATCGTGATGGTCCTCAATTCTTCCATCTTCCAGGATGTGTTTAATTGAAACCTTATGTTCTTTAAGTTTTCTGCATATAAGAATAGTTCTGTGACATTCCAAAGGTTCCTTCTCTGCGCACATTAACGCAATATGGTGTTTCTCAATACCCTCAAGCAAAAGCCCAAGACCATCCTTGAATTCCTTACTTACTGCGATTCGTTTGAAGTCTACACAACCACCTTCGTAAAATGCGGGATCATCCGGGCGGGCGCCTAATTCTTTCCCCAAAAATATATACTGAATATCGGCCGCTTTAAGCTCAGCGAAAATAACCTTTTTGTTGAATTGAGAGCAATACCTGCTGTAAGGGGCCGAACGAACGTCTACGACCATGTTAATTTTATGACGTTTGAGTAAACCAATAAAATGATTTATCGTATGATTAGAATGGCCAAGTGTATACAATATGTTCTTGTTTGTTTCACTCATTTAGTAGGCTAAAAAATCCCCAAAGCTATCAATTGTTGTCATCTCATAACTATCACTGAATAAATCTGAAAAACAGTTACCAATTTCTCCTGATATAATACCTAAATCCACAATCGGTGTCAAAGCAAAGCAATTCTGCGATACATCTTTATATATCGTAAAGCGTATCTCGCATCGAACGTCCAGCATTAATAGTCAATAGACAATATTCAATAGTCAATTATCACAATATCTTCGGGTATCGCCACGACGTCGCGGTGTTTGGGGCCCAGCACCTTTCGGATTTCCGAACTGTGTTTCCCAGCCAGATTTTTTAGCTGAGAGCTGCTTAGGTTCGTCACGGCCTTGGCATCATCGTTTAGCATAACCACTGCCCCGGCCTCGAATGTCCCTTTGATAGAAACTACGCCGCTCGGCAGAAGGCTCTTTCGGTTCTTAACGGCCCGCATCGCCCCTTCGTCGATATTTATCACGCCGGCCGCGGCGTTATTTAGAATCCATCTCGAACGGTTGCTCAGCTTTCGCTTGGGCATAAAGACGGTACCGATTTCATCGCCCGCCATAATCCGGGCGAGAACATTTTTCAATCTGCCGTTGGCAAGGACCATTCTGCACCCGGCGTTGGCCGCAATCCGGGCCGCTTCGATTTTCGTCTTCATTCCACCGGTCCCTAATCCGCTGCCCCGGCCTCCGGCGCTTCGAATAATCTCATCGGTAATCTCGTAAACCGCGGATATCGGTTTGGCGTCGGAAAATTTTCGCGGATCTTTATCGTAGAGCGCATCGATATCGCTGAGCATTATCAGCACGTCGGCGTCAATCTTACTGGCCACCAGCGCGCTCAATGTATCGTTATCACCGAAGGCCGAACCTATCTCATCGGTGCTCACGCTGTCATTTTCGTTTAAGACCGGCACTACCGATAATTTTAGAAGTGTCTCGACGGAGTTGCGAAGGTTCAGATACGTCTTTCTGTTGTTCAGCACCTCTGCCGTCACCAGCACCTGGGCGACGGTGACGCCATAGCGCAGAAACGATTTTCGCCACTCCGCCATCAACAAAGGCTGCCCGATGGCCGCGTACGCCTGCCGCATCTTAATATCTTTTACCTTACTTGCCGGGTCCAACTTCCCGCACCCCATCCCGATAGCTCCGGAGCTGACGATAACAACCTGTTTGCCGTTCTTGAGCAGCTCGCTTGTATGCTGTGCGATTCGGCGGACGTATGCCGTATCCACCCCGTTGTCCCTGGTCAGGATATTCGTGCCGATTTTTATTACTATCCGTTTGGCCTTACTGAAATTTCGCATACTTCACCACTCGTACTTAATATTTCACATCCTGTATTTGGTCTCGATTGTAATGAATCCACAATATTTAAGCAATAATCATTTGGGAAGTCATCCAGCCCGCCGTTAGGTAGTGTGTGCGCCGTAAAACATTTCTCTAAATATTAACTGTGGTGTGACGACGGGTGGCAGCCTCAAGCGCAGCTTGGGGATGGTCATCTCACTCTCTGTCATTCTGAGCCGAAGCGAAGAATCTGATCTGAGAATTGAATTAACTGCTAATTGTTATCCTCACGCAGGCACCGAATCCACTTGTACCCGCGCAAGCGGGCCTTAGTGCCTAAAATTTGCTCCCTAATCCCCTAATTCGCTTTTTTTCTATTTACTCCGGCAGTTTAAAGATTCGGAAATCATCAAAGCCGATCCAATGCTCTGCATTTGGGGGGCCATTGTAGCATTGTATGCTGACCTTGTCGTCACCGGGCGGGGGCAGCTTACCTTTAGCCGCGGTTTGAAACTCACCTCTGCCGTCCGGCCGGTACTGCGCGACGAAACTGTCTTTGTCTACAATGAGCCGAAGCTGGACCGACTTGCTTGTCATGGGCTTTCGGCCCGGGATTATCATCAGTTGTCCACTGACCAGCTCCTTGACCAGCTTGAATACCGGCTTGCCATTGTTGTACCAGGTTATTCCCGCCTGCTCATACTGCTGGGTGGGCACGGTATTACTTGTCACCGTCACATCGACGGCGAATTTGCCTTTGCTGCGGTCCGGCGCCTTCCGAACCAAGGCGTTCTTTACATTATGTGCCACGCCCGGCTGAACGAGAATCTCCAGCCCGCCATCCTTGATGCGCCATGTATCAGGATTTTCCCGGAGCCAGGTCCAGCCTTTAGCAGGCCCGCTTTCGAAGCGGTCCTCAAAGATTGGCTGATTAGCCTGACCCTTGATAATTGGTGTCAGGACGATATTTCGATAACGGATTGCCGAATGGTCGCCTTGCAGATATATGGGCCCCGGCTTGAATTCATCCGACCACATCGCACCGCCCGTGCAGCCCAGGAGCGGCTGGTTATCAATAATCACCTTGCCATTCAGCTCGACTGTCACGTGACGATCCATAAGTGTGATATCGAAGCTCTGCCACTGCCCGGCCGGCTTCTCAGCACTCACCGTCGGCGTGATTCGGCTGTAAATACCTCCCATGTTATGTGCATCGAGTTTCCTGCCGAAAGAATCGCTTACCTGCACCTCATAGATGCCTCGCAGATAGACACCGCTGTTGCCTCCTCTGGAGACTTTCACTTCCAATTTCAGGTTGAAATCCTCGAACTCATCTACTGTCCGAAAATTGCCGTATGAAACATGAGGTTTGCCCTTTTGCTGGACAGGCCTATTTACAAGAATCCCATCTTTTACGGACCAGCCGCTAATCTGTCCCGGATTTGTCAGCTTCCAGCCGTCGAGATTCTTACTATCGAACAGTACAATCGGTTTGCCGTATTTGGCGCCGGAAATGTCTGGTCTGGGTGGTATCGGAGGAATCCGCTTGCCGGTGAACTCATTATGGCTTGCGCCTTTTCCGTTTCTGTTGGGACGGATTTGCCACAAACTAAGCTTATCGTCCGAGGCCCTTGCGATAATCGTTTCGGTTAGTGTATGCAAGCGGACTACTTTGCCTTTGGCGTCTTTGTGTTCAATCCTGCGAACGCGTGTCACAACAAGGCTGTCCCCATCCACAAAGACATGGGCCACAGGTACGACACTTCCTCCTCCCCAGAGTATGCTTGCGTCCAGATACCCTTGTTTCTGCTCGACACTGAGCCAGCCGGCACCTCCGCCGGGGATTGTTAAGGCCCATCGTCCAAGGAAGGGATTATTAGTTTGAGCGGCCTGAGCCGATATACAACTGCTCCATAAGCCCAGGAGAACCAACGCGTAACGAATGCTTTTATTCATAACAGAAGCCCTTTCAGTATATCTTAAGAAAATGTCGTATTTAGGCTGAAATTACCCATTCCTCCTTGCTCAGCTACGCCGCTGAGCGATAATTTGATATAGAATATCATCTCTGCCTTGAACAGTCAACCCCCCAAACACCTCACGGGTATCGATTGACGCAATATGCTATACGCTCAAATGTGTGTTCTTAATTTCGGATTGCCTATAGCGTAGACCGGTGGCAGGCCCGTCGGCTAAATACTAATCACTCTTTACGAACCATTTTCTTATGCGTGAACTGTTTTGCCCTGTCGCCGGTATAATCTGCAACGATTTGGCCGGTTCCGACCAGCTTCCATTTGTAAATCACAAGTCCTTCGAGCCCTACAGGCCCTCGGGCGTGTATCTTATTTGTGCTTATTCCGACCTCTGCGCCGAGGCCATACCTGTAGCCGTCGCTGAATCTCGTGCTGCAATTCCAGAAGACGTTCGCAGAATCTACAAGCCCCAAAAACCTCGCGGCCTTTTGCTTATCGGCCGTGACGATACTGTCGGTATGCCCGGAGCCGTAGCGGTTTATATGCTCGATGGCCTTCTCCAGTCCGGCAACGACCTTGATCGAGAGAACGTAATCCAGATACTCGGTTGACCAGTCTTTTTCTTTGGCGGGCTTTACATCTATTATGGCTGCCGTTTTCTTACATCCGCGGAGTTCTACGCCTTTTTCTTCAAGCATTGTTTTGACTTTAGGCAAAAACTTTTCAGCGATTTTCTCATCGACCAGCATGGTCTCGGCCGCATTACAAACCGCTACGTACTGGCACTTCGAGTCAACGGCGATATTGACAGCCATTTCTTCCTCTGCCTCACCGTCAATATAAACATGGCATATCCCGTCGGCATGTCCCAGCACGGGTATGTTCGTATTATCCATAATGTGGCGTACGAATTCATTTGAGCCTCGCGGGATAATCAAATCGATGTATTGATCCAGCGCCAACATTTCGGCCACGTCGTCCCTCGTGTGTAGAAGCTGGAGCCATCCCGGGGGCAGCTCGGCTTGCTCGCTCACTTCACAGATAATCTTGGAAAGTATATTATTGGTCTTCTCTGCTTCGCTTCCTCCTTTGAGCAGCACGGCGTTTCCGCTCTTTAAGCATAGCGTTGAGATTTGGACCAGGGCGTCAGGCCGGGATTCGAAAATCACACCGATAACACCAATCGGACAACTGACCTTATAAAGATTCAGTCCCTCATCAAGCTCGGTAGCGGCGATTGTTTTGCCTATCGGGTCGCTGAGTTTTATCAGGCTTTCAATTCCCATGCAAACATCTTCTATTTTACCCTCATCGAAGTTCAGCCTTTTTAAAAGTGGTGCGGCAAGCTTGTTCTTTTGAGCGATTTCCAAGTCTACTTCGTTGACCGCCGTGATTTGGTCGCAGCGCTGCTTGAGGGTATTGGCAATTGAGGTCAACGCGATGTTTTTAGCGGTAGTCTCGGCCGCGGCTAATTGGATTGAGGCTTGTTTTGCTTGTTTTGCTTTCTCTTCAATGCTCATATCTGGCCTCTCATTGTAAAATTTAATATTTAATATTCCGAATTTCTCGTGAGATTCTAAATTATCCCCAATCTTTAATCAATAATCAAATACAATTGTCTGTATATTGCTGAAAAAAGCCCATTTTTGCAAAATCGTTTTTCTTCAGACCCCGGCGATCACAGGCACCTGCGCTGTTCGGCTTTATCGCCCCGGCGTTTTGGGGGTATTTCCGAACGAATGATGCATATTTTCAGACTCCGCCGGCTCGGGGCCCCGCACGGGCCAAAAGCTGTAATTTTATTGGTTCACGCTCTACGTCAAATCTTCCTCCAATCCGCCAACTAAATACTAACAACTAAATACTAACGACTAAATCATCGATAAGGAAAATGCTGGTAAAAACAGGAATTGTTTGTTAGAGTCTTTGTAGTTGGCCCGGTTAAGAAAGTCAAGGTAGTGACATGAGCAAAGATTATTGGGATTCACTGGCACCTTCTTTCGAACAAAGTGTTATGCAAATAGCAGAACACGACCTTGATAGTACCTTGAAAAACCAAATCAGGCGTGTTGCCAAAGGCCGGCGCCTGGCCGCCGATCTTGGTTGCGGCGTAGGCAGCCTCCTGCCTTTATTGTGCCAAAGTTTTTCAAAGGTCTACGCGGTAGACTTTTCCTCGGCTTTGCTGCAGGAGGCAAAAAATCGCCTGAAGCACCCGAATGTTCATTTTGTACAGCACAACCTTGCCGGTGACAGGCGCTTGCCCTGGACCGCTGACGTGACCTTCTGCGTCAATGCGCTCATCACCGCTCGGCCGTCCCATAGAAAAAAGATTGGCCTGTCGGTATTCAAGGCCACAAAGAAAGCCGGGTTGTCCGTCATAGTCGTGCCCTCCCTGGAATCGGTTTTTCACACATATCACACGATCGTTCGCTGCAATGTCAAAGATGGCTACAAGCGCCATCATGCAATGCGCTCGGTCAATCGCCTGTTTAAAACAGAGGTCGTCTCCCCGGCTGACGGCATCGTTAACATAGGCGACAGCCCGACAAAATGCTTCATGCGTGAAGAAATCACGACGTTCCTCTCGGATATCGGTTTTGAAGTAGCAAAGATCCAAAGGGTCCAGTATCCCTGGCATGAGGAAATGACCAACGCACCAAGCTGGCTCAAGGCCCCTTACCCCTGGGACTGGCTGGTCCTTGCGCGAAGACCAAAATAGCCCACCTTTTCCCTTGCATCCAGCATCAAGTATCCGTCATTTTTACTTTTTAATCTTTGATTTTTAATTTCCCATCCCAATCCCTAATCCCTTGTGCTCTTATGCACCAATTCATTATCTCGTTTCGAACAGCTTCCCTGACCGTTTATCCCGTCGCACGGAGCGCAACTTCAGGCGGTGTTCGCCGTGGCAGTCCGCGCAGACGATTGGTTTTTTACACACTTTTTGACCGCTTTGTTCGGCCATGTTTCGGTGCGGAATTGGCTAAGGGCTGTCACGAAGCAATGGCTTCGGCACGTAATTCGAGGGTACAGAAACGATAGGATCATCCAAATGAACGTTTGGCCGACGACGACCGACAACACGGACATAGCCCAGGTGGTCGCCGCGATCCAGTTCCACTGCATGGATTTCAACCAGATTCTCTGGAGCGATTGTTTTGTGCCATTTGAGCCAGAATTTCCAACCATCCGGCATGGTATCCGCCAGTTCGATCTCGACAATTCCCGTTCGCTCCCAATGTCGACGCCACCACGCCGCCGAGTGCAAACACCACATCACCGGCTCGCTTGCCCACCACGCCTGAAGATGGTTAGGAAGAGGTCTTTCGATCTCGTGGACGAGGCCGGCGCCCGCGATTGCGATCACGCCGCCCGGCTTTACGAACCGCGCCAGGTAATTCAAATAGTGATCGTCCGTGCCGTAATAGGGGAAGGAGTCGATGGAAACGATGGCATCAAAAAAGTCCGTGGCGAAGGGTAACGAGCGAGCGTCCGCGTGGATTGGATAAACGCTTTTCACCACGCCGGCGTCATGAATTCGTTGAAGGTTGTCTGACGCGCTGAACCACAAATCAGTGGCCCATACCGTCACCTTGAATTCGCGGGCCAGGAAGATTGAAGACGCCGCCCACCCACAACCAAGATCTAGGACGTTCATTCCGGACTTCAACTTCAGCGCGGCGGTCAGCCATTCG
Organism: Planctomycetota bacterium; assembly: GCA_019456145.1. Classification (GTDB taxonomy): domain Bacteria; phylum Planctomycetota; class Phycisphaerae; order Sedimentisphaerales; family Anaerobacaceae; genus CS2-K091. The sequence continues at coordinate 199,852 of VRUL01000002.1, read as the reverse complement.
GTCAGCCACAGAGAGTTAGCGCCACCGCTTGCACTCGCGACGATCCAGTCAGGATGGTACGCGTTGGAGCGGGGAAACTGGTCATCAATGAACCGATCATTCGAGGTCATAGCACTTCAGTGGCTGAACAAGTGATTGTATAGTTTTCCTGATAACACCCCAAGGGCGTTATCGAACTACCTTCCTAATCTCCCAGAATTATATATTTTCTTAGGTGTTCTAACTCGATAACACCACAAATAGCATGTTATCATGAAACTCTGTTTTGTAAAGAAGTTATGTTCGGCGTTGGTATCAAACCGACCAAAGCGACCATAACAATCTCTCCATACAAAAAAGAAAAGGACCCAAATTAACAAATAAACCAATCAACCAATAAACCAATAAACTATCTTCACCGCAGTAGATTCCCCGTTTTTTTATCCCAGCGCACGCTTCTCATCTTCAGTTAGGTAGGGTGGGCCGTGCCCACCATTTCCCTGGTATCCAGTATCTCCACAGGACGCCTATCAGCGGAGCATCCAGCATCCTCCCCGCATTTATCCACCTGTACCCGTGCAAGCGGATCTTAGTGCCTAAAATTTGCCCCAAACAATCTCTAATCCACTAATTCCCTAATTCACTAAATTTTCCCTTGCCTTCCCCCCGTTCCCTGCCATAATACTACCAAACCGAGATTTGCTTCAAAAAATAAGTAAGGTAGGGTGGGCACTGCCCACCAAATCCGAATCGTTATGCGGAAAACATATAAATAATATTTGGGCGTTCGAAGCTATTAGAACTGATTATTATGAAGCGATCAAAAGATGACAAACTTCGATTGGAATTGCGTGATGTTGTATCTCGCTACCTGGACGAAAATGTAAAAATTCCATCTTTAGACACAGTTGAGGACGACATCTTTGGGCAGGCGCGGCTCATATCCTTATTGCTTATGGTCAAAAAACTTGTTCAGATTACCTGGAAACATGGAACTGATTTTGATGAGGAATACCTTAGTTCACTTTCTAAAAATGATTTCGAAAAAAGAATAAAAGTACTTGATGAAGTGATCAATTGTGACGATTATGCTCAATTAGAGGAACAAGTAAATATTGAGGAATTAAAGAGCATTCTATCAAACGGTAGTTCAAGGAAGTTTCTCCTTGCATACATCACCCGCGAGATTAACTGGATAGGTATTTCTATTTTATCTGCTTCCTATATAAGTTCTCTTATACTGATGAGGTCTGTATTCGAATTGATAGTTGTGATTGCTTCAAGGGAAACAAGTAAAATGAAGCCTCGCATCTGGAGCATCACTTTTCTTGAAGAGTCCGAGAAAAGTGAGATATATAAACTTTGGCGTCGTCTGTGTGCTTGGGGTCATCCATACGGTAAATGGTTGAAGGAAGTATGTCCTGTCTATTCAGCCCACAAGCCATTATATCATCAAGCACTATTTGAAAAGTGCTTGAGAGAATTTGAACAGATAGTTGATCTGTTTGCTGTAGTTGCTCTTGTAAAATTCGAGGTTGATCTTGACAAGTATGTATTGATGGTAAACGAACTCAAGATCGATATTACTGGTCTCAAATTACTTGAGGCTCGCTTGAAGGATTAGGGGAAAATAATGGAAAATGGGACTCACCTCATTTTTTATGGGATTTTCTCTGCCTAGTTGATGTTATCCGGAAACCTTATAAAAATACTTGTGGAAACGAAAATAAAAGAGAATCTGACTATTTCCCCTCCCAATCTCTAATTCACTAATTCTCTAATCCCTCGTTCCGAGCAGCTTCCCCGTTTTTTTGTCCCAGCGGACCGAGCGGAGTTTCAGCCGATGCTCGCCGTGGCAGTCTGTGCAGACTATCGGTTCGGCTTGTTCTTTTTGGCCGGTGCTTTTCTGCCATTGGCGGACAACCTTTGCCGCCGGGATATCGTGAGTTTCGTGACATTCCTTACACAACACATCGGTTTTATTATCGCCGATACGCTGCTTCCATAGACGGATGGTTTTCGCCGCCGGCACATCGTGACTGCTATGACACTTCTGGCAGGCCATGTCAATCTCCCCGGCCGGGTACATTATGTCAGGCGGTGTCAGGTGGTTCTCATCGTTTTTGTGGGCGATGGATTGGCCATGGCAATGAGAACAGGCTATATCAGCTTTGGCGTGCCTTTGAGCAAACGGCTCATCGGCATAATTGGCATGGCAGACAAAGCAGGTTGTGTTTTTAATCTCCGCCTGGGTGGTATGTGTTCCAATCTCGGTCGGCTCATCTAAAAGAAGCGGCTCATCCAGAAGCAGGGGGGTATCTTTATCAATCACCAACGGAGGCAGTGCGCTCGTTTGGTTGCCCGCATCTTTTGATGATTGGGTACAGCCATGGAACGTAACACCAACTGCCCCAGCTACAAAAACCACAACAAAAACTCTAACCGTCATATGAACCGTTTTATATTTTGATAATTCGGATTTCGAATCTTCCTCACATCTCCTCATCAACTCATCCACGCATTAACGCATCTACTCATCTATCATTTTTCCATTTTAATCTTTGGTTTTACACTTTACACTTAAACTTTTCAGTTTTACACGTATTCCCAATCCTTTAGCCATTGATAGTTGGCAGGCAGATTGGCCCATGCACGATCCATCGCCTGATTAAGGTCAGCGGTTTCCTTCAAATCCAGCTCTCGCCGTTCCTTGACGGCCGTGCAGATATTGTCCACCTGCTGGACGCTTATCATCCCCGGAATAGGGGCGGTGATAGCTGGATTGCAAAGGATATAGCGAATGGCTAAACGGGCTATCTTATTGTCCTCTTCGAAGTGTGGACTGTTCGGCGAGCTGTCGCCTTTGAAGACCGAGTTGCTTGCAAACGGTTTTATCCCGAACCAGCCGACGTCGTGCTTTTTCAGAGTTGCCCACAGCCCGCTTTCATCGGTGACCATTTTTGTCTTGGCGGTATAGGGCGTCAGAACGACGTCCATCTGTTCAGGGTATGTCTCGATGACCTTTTTGAGATGGGGGCGGTCGTGCGAAGAGACGCCGATGAACCGTGCGCGTCCGGTCTTTTTCGCCCAGTCCAGGGCGGCCACCGCTTCCTGCACCTCGGCCTGGCTATGCTGACTGCTGTCGACCAGCAGGCTGATGCGCCACAGATCGACGTAGTCCAGCCCTGCTTCTTTCAGTCCATCGTCGAATCCTTCCTTTAGCTTTTTCCGCGGCCGCCACTTTTTGAATCGGCTCTCCCATATATGCCATGAATACCCGAAGTACATTTTGTCCCGTCGGCCCTTGAGCGCCTTTGCGTAGGCGAGAATTTCCTCTCGGCAGCAGGCATCGACATAGTTTATGCCGCGCTCGATACAGCGGGTAACGACGTCGGAGCGGTTCTTCTGGAAGTCCCTGCGGTCGATTTTTTCCGTCATCCATCCTTCGGGCTCGTTTCCGCCGATTATCCTGACGACTCTTTTCCAGTGTCCGCCCAGGCAGACAGACGAGACCATTAAGCCGGTCCTTCCACAGCGACGGTATTTCATATCGGAGTTGTAGTTGAGTATCCTGCCTGTTGGAGTTTTGGATTTTTTTGCTGCCTGGGCCGAGTTTGCGGCCTTTAATCCCGTGGTCAGGGCCGCAGCAGCAGCGGCAGTATCGCGTATGAATTCTCGACGTGTTCTTTTGTCAGCCATAAGAGTTCCCTTCAGCTTTTAAAAGTATATAATGTAATCGGGTATAGTATAGCACGGCCGTCGGAGAGATGCAAGTATTGTGGTTGGTATTTAAGAAATTTCCCGAGGCTGCGAGGCTGAGATATTTGAATTTTCGATTGACTATTTACTGTTGACTATTTACTATTGGATTGCAAATAATCGATAATTAATAATCAATGGCCCCGCGGGCGTAGCATAGTGGAAATGCACCGGCCTTCCAAGCTGGTGTAGTAGATTCATTTATTATACAATAACCCTCTGTTTCATGCAAGGAAAAAATTTGAGAATTTTGCTGTGAACTTTGAGAGGAACCAGGAAAAGCGGGATGGCTGTATTACCTGCATTTTTAACTTGTAAATGGCCTCTCAGGATGTCGTGTGCTGCGTCGTAGAGAATAATAGGTACTATAGCACTATGTTTTTCAACCTGAGAGCAACTGGGAGTTTTCTCGTTGTTTTTCCTCGTTAAACAAAGCATTATAGGGTCAAAAATAAATTTCGCGTTTGGTGAGAATTTCCTTGCGTTATTCTTAGGATGTGGTATAATTCAGGCAATAGCTCGTTAGCTGCAAAGCTCCTGCCAGCTATTCTGAATTTCTTAACGCTTCATTCTTCAACGCTTCAACGCTTACAGTAAATCATAAAGTAAATCGTAATCCGGATTAGTCCAATCTCGTTATCATTTCATTTTCTAACCGGATTACGGAATGATAGAGCAGCTCCTTCGCGGGAGCTGCTCGCAATTATTTCTTATGATTAGTGATGTGCCAGGACAGCTCTTCGTCCCTCCTTTCGGGGAGCTGTCCAATTATTAAAGAAAGGAAAATGAAAATGGCTGAGACAGCTACAAGAATAAAATATCATTACAAGTGTAAGAAATGCGGAGCGGAGTTCATTTTCTATGTGGATGAACGTATAGGTGTAGATGAAGAGCTGGATAAGAAACTCTGGTGTCAGGCTTGTGTTCGGCAGGGCGGATTAGTCAGAGGCGAGAAAGTAGAAAATGGATAATTTCATAAGCAGGTGGCAGCTAATTCCTGAAAATTTCGCGGCGATGCTTCAGTTGCCTATATTGGACGGGGATAGCGTCCAGAAATTAATCTACTTGAGCATAGACAAGCGAGCGATTATCAGCGATGCAATAGCAAACAAATTAGTATGCATCGTAAAAAATATGTTAAGCAAGGCTCCTGCAGAAATAAAACTACAAGCAGTTAAGCTCTTTCTAAACTACGTAGCAAAAACTGAGGAGCACGATGCGTCGGGACGATCTGTCACGACACCTAAAATTTTAAGTCTCAACCGGTTGTATAAAAGTAGAAACGGAATAGAAAAAGATGAGCTTGCGAATCAAAGTAAGTGGCTTCTCGGATTTTATTTGTTTGATATCGACGAGGTTGAGTCCACGTTCGTCGATGCGATAGACAATATAAATAAAAAAGCAGAGTTTTAGATTGTAAATTGTAATTGTAAATTGTAATAGGAGGTAAAATGGCAAAGCAAAATAGGATGTTAATTCGTAAGCTCAACGTGACGCAGCTTAATGAAGAAGAGTATGAGCTTGTAAAACAGAACTTAAATATTGCTATTGGAAAAATTCGCCGTGATATGCTTCTAATGATCCAAAAGAGAACACAGCGAGAAGAGAAGCAAAAGGAACGTGATTTAATTCAGAGGATGAAAGAGCAGTCGGAAGAAGGTCGGAAAAATCGATACGCCGGTCACCGGCAGTTAGATACAGATAAGGCCAGAGCCGCCGGAACCGGTGAAGATGTCTATGGTATACAACAAAAACGTGAACAAGCTGAAGCAGCACGAAAACAAAAAGAGGAAGATGACAAATGGAGAAAGGATCACCCAGAAGCTTTAATTGTAGATGAGGACTCGTCGGTTAGCAGTGATAAACCAACAGTAGATTAAACGAAGAGTAATAAGAGTAAGAGTAAAGGAGATTCAAATGACAGAAGAAGAAAAATTAGCAGGTAAAGGGGATTATGTAAAACCAGACGAAGCTTCAAAGGAAGTTGTGAAGCAAAAAGAGAGTCTACCTGATCTTGTAGATAGACTAACCAAAAAAGGTGAACCAGTTCCTGAGCTTATTGATCCAACAGTAGAGGATAACGAAAATGAAGGGACGGTCGACGATCAAATTAAGAAGCTCTGGCCAGACGGATAATAACTACAAGTGAATCTTATAAAAACTGTTAGGTTGTCACCTCCAATAAATATAGATAAGCACCCCCTATATATATAATAATAATAATAATTAAGGCGATTCTATTATTTTATTTATAATTTGAGGTAAGTATAGTGACTACCAGTTTTTATATTATTTTGTAGGGTATATAGGGTACTGGTTATAAAAAGTAGGAGCTGACAACCTAACAGTTTTATCAAGAAAGTGTAGGTATAAAATGGGATTAGAAGAGCAAATTGAATTGAAAATATATGATTTGTTGAAGCGAACTGGACTTCTAACAGCTTGGAAACAGGTAAAAGATGATCCTATAAAGAGACACGAAGTAGAAAATCACGCGATGGAAGTAAATATAAGAAGAGATGAAGAAGAATCTATCCTACTTTCACAGAACGGTTGTAAGTTCTGTCAAAAGAAATACATAAAACCAAAGGAAAGACACACTCTTAAAAGTGGAGTCATCATTTGTAGAAGATGTTGGAAGCAAGAAAAAGACATAACCAAAGCTCATCCTGATTTTATTTGTAGGTGTGGAGCATATTTACCTTTGCCGCAGAACCTAAATATCTGGACAAAACAAAGAGACGGAACTTGGGTCTGTATAAGTTGCAGCCAAAGGAAGAAATATGCAATGATAAAAGATATAGATATGGACGGTAGAATTTTTATACCAGTTATTAGATGGAAGTTGAACGGTCATCTACTCCTTGTCGTCCGGGAGCGAGCGAGACAAACTGTAAAGAAAATAGCAGCATATTGTGGATGGAGTGATCAATATCAACGTGACTTACAAAATGCAAATCAAGGAGGTGATAAAGAAATTCTCACTATAAGTACGGAGAAGAAAACCATAATTGATAATGCGTTTGTGGAGCTTACAGGTAAAAAGCCGGAAGAATGGTTAAAAATGCCACGTTCTTAGACAACTTCTCAGAGTTTTTTGTCGCTCCCGTGCGAGAATATCGCAGCATTCTCATAAAAGTTCTATAACACCTGCAAAACGGTCTACGAAACTCCCCGACGCAGCAATAATCACAACTGGTAAATTTACCAGCAACGAAATTCTCACAACGCCCGCTAATAAATATTATGTTGCACAGAATCACTTCTCACTCTTCTCACTCCACGATATTATTTTTCCTCTATTTGAACCTATAAAAACTCACTTATTCGTCTTAAAGACGACGCCCGGAAATAATTGCTCACTTTATTATAAGCCAGTCTCATTTAATCTATATTTGTAGATTATGTAATATCCTATTGCATACCAGCTACAAAAACGTCTCAGTTTGTCGCTGAGAGGCTAAACGACACAGCCTCGGTATTACGCTGCTAACGTTAGTAGCCAAAATTTTTATGGGTACATCCACATCCTTCTTAATCTATTTGTAGGTGACATCTTAGCTCATCAAGAATATTTTTATTTTTCACTGTACTTTGCAAAACAAATATGGTATCATGGGATACAGCAAGGTATAAGCTGCACGCCATAAAGCATTCCACGGAGGCCAACAAAAGTGAGTAACTAAAATGTCAAAAGACAATACGCCATTAGAAAACTGTCCTGATGTCGTGGATCGTGTTTGTGAGCTCTTAGGACGTAGATACAAAAAAGGGCAGATAAAAGAAGAACTACGAAAGATACTCCCTGACTTATCGCATCAAGCCTGTGAGAAGGTTATCACCGCAGCAAGGAAGCAAATCAGGGAAAACTATAAAATAGATGCCCAAGAATATAAGGGTTATCTGATTGAAGAATTGGAGCGGCTTCTTCGCAACGATAAGACACCAACAAAGTATCGTCTAAAAGTAATCCACGAGCTTTCTCTTCTTCTTAGCCTTGATCAAATTGCAAACACAGAAGCTCCAGCGGACTACGCAAAACGCCTCTGTGAAGCAATGAAAGCGATGGATGAAAGTGTTTGCGGCGTTCTACCAGGACAAGAGGATAACACAAATGAAATCGACAAGCAAAATATCCCGAAAGCGGAAACTTCAACGCAGCAACAAAAAACAGAATAAGAAGAACAAGAAGCTGCGTAAAGTAGGTACGTTGAAGCTGGGAAAGTTTAATCTGTAGAAAGACACTAAAAACATTATGAGTAGAACAACTATCTGGTTATCTAATAAAGACCAACTTACCAATTCATGCAAGCCAAAGACACCAAAAAGAAGGTCAGCGAAAGAGAAAGCAGAGCTACAAGCAAAATTAATCTCTAATAAGATGAGTAGCAATCTTAGAAAAGGATCTTCGTAAATCTTAGAGTGGGAGAAAACGAATGCTTAAAGGTAGACCATCTAAAGACGGGTTTCCAAAAGACACCGAAAGAGTTGCAAAAATAAAGGATTTACGTCAAACGATAAAAATCTGTGAATGCATGATCCACTCCGCTCAAGATTTAGTAAACCCGGAGGCAGTAAATAATTTTGCGTCTTACTTAAAACTAATTGATGAAGCAGCCGAGAAGATAAAACAGCAACGTCAAGACCTCATCGCCAGATATAACGCAGCTCAAAACGGCAAGATACCTGCTCTTCAACAAAATATAATTAAAGTACAAAAGAAGCTCGCAGAGCTGAAAGCAACTGAGCCAGTCAATAAAAGAATCACGAGAGCACACGATTTACGAGAAAAGATTATACAACTTGAGCAAGAACTTTATGACGCAACTTTGGATGCAACTTTCAATATCGAAGACTTGATAAAAAATGCGGAGCCGACAGAATCAGAATGACAAACAAAGAAGTTAAACGCCATCTTGGTTTAATACATTATGTCATTAAATGCAACGAAGGACGTCTTGGCAGCTATGGAATCAATAAAGAGGAGGCTTTCTCAAAAGGATTAGTCGGATTGGCTGAAGCGATTAAAGATTATGATGAAGTTAAAACGCCGACTGCTTTCTTTAAGTTTGCGTACCGAAAAATTTGGAATAGTATTTTTGGAAATCCACGAAAGCACGATATACGAACTGGTCTCCGTAGAATTAAGAACGCTTACTACCAAAAAACCGGCTCGCATCTACATAACGAACAACTTGCAGCTTTATTAGGTGTAGAGGACAGAAAAAAGTTGTTGCGAGACCACCTAAGAGAAACAAACAGTTTTGTAGATGCTGCCGCTCGCTGCGGAAAAGATTATAAATCTCGTGAAGAAATTTATATCAACAAAGATGATCCGCTTCCTGAAGAATCTGGCTCACTTGATGTCGAATACTTTAATTCAGCTATTATGCAAGAAGTTAATTCTCTCCCTGAGCTTCCAAGAAAAGTGATTCTGCTTTACTTTGGTCTCGCAGGTTTGGACAAATGTATAATGAGAGAGATACATAAAATCTTGCTTCCTTGTACGCAGCACGAAATAAAAGAGAGTTTGCAGCAAGGTCTTCAAGAACTATCTACCAATCGACGGCTAAAAGAACTTCATCTTGTAGAGGCTTAGAATAAGATGGCTTTATCTGCGGAAAAATTAGCTGCTCTTTTAGAGAGAAAAGGAATAGATGCGATAGTAAGAGTCTACCCCGATGCAGTTTTTGATCCTACTACGAATAAAACGATACAGGGAAATGCAGTTGATTATGATGTAAAGATAATCCCGCCGTATAAAACCATTGAAGGATTCAAGAAAGCAGAGCTTATAACTTCAGGAAAGGGATGGACAGGTATTGCAAATAAGGATTTAGCTTTCTTTGTTCTACCCGGATTGGTTTTAATTATAGACGGAAAAGAATGGACGATGACAAGTAGAACGCCATTATCTAATAAAGGTGGAGTTTTATTCTATTTGATGCAAATTGAATCTGGAGATTAAAAAGATTTTAGAGGTTTAAAAGAGTAACTCGTAAATAAAATATGCGATACTATAGACCAAAACCTAAACGAAAGCCGTATGAACCTTTTTTGAATTCGTTCCCACGTTCTAAGGTTACGAAAGTGCGAGACGGTATTACGATGCGACATTCTACACCTGCCGGAACGCATATCATCGAATGCAAAGCTTCTTTGGAAGAACTTGCAAAGTAAAATAAAACTCTAAACGAATTGGCGATGAGTAGATTAAATCAAATACTAAAAAACAAAGAGACGAGACGTGATCTCTTCTCAAACTTGAAAATTTATTGGGAGGCTGTTAGAATGGAACTTACTAAAAGAATCGAAACAATGAACGTGATTCCAAGTGTGCAAGTACAAATTGTAGAGGCATTGGAAGCGAGGGGAATCGTAGAAGATGAGAAGCTGGACGCTATCTTACCAGCGTTAAAATCCGCACTCGAGATAACAAAGTCGGATAAGGACGGTGTCTATAACATCGCACTGGTCACTCAAGGTAAGATACTAAGACACGATGAGGATGATGACCGGCCTTGGACAATTGCAGATTTTGTGGAAGATTTTGTGTTTGAAGGTTTGCCGGACGGAGTTACAGGTATCCCACATTCTGATTCCTTGCAATCGTTATCACCAGAGCAGATTGACGGAATTGCAAACGGCACGATGGTTATTTTACCACCAAAGCGAGCACGAACAAATTCGAAAGCAATTAGCTCAGCGATGTCCGCAACTCGATGCAACGTTGATGATATTGCTTCAGGAAAAATTCAAGTCGACACAGACAAATAATGCTGCATAAAGGTTCTCCTTTAATAGTCGTTGTGATAACCAACGGCTAAATAGTGTTACCTGCTCTGTCTTCTCTGTCTTCTCTGTCTTCTTCCAACGGTTGGAGACGGAGCAGGTTGTTATTATATTATTACCTTTCAGAGTATAGCCGCTGAGTTTTGTCATTTTCTCGGCGGCTGCAATTATATTTAGTATCTGCAATCAATCTTCCATTTATTCCTGAGGCCATCTGGTTGGGGAGTCGGATGGCCTTTCTATTCTATTTTATGTGAGGTGAAATATGATAGTTACATTTACAATTCCAAATAAATATATCGACAGAATAAGTGCTGCTTTCAAAGTTGAAACAGTTGAAGAATTCAAAGGTAAAATAATCGATGTTGTTAGAGATACGGTAAAACTTCACGAAGAAGAAAAAGCTGTAAAAGAAGCTACAGAAAATATACCTGAGATGCCAGAGGATTTAATTTTACCAGAATCAACTCCTCCTTAATAAGCTTCGCACTGCTAACGTTAGCAGTGCGAAAGTACCTCAGCTTGTATAACCAGCTATATCAGCCTAAAACAGCTATAAAAAGTCGCTTAGGATGCTCTGTACTGGCCGAACGACCCTGCCTCGGTACTATGGCACTAAGCAAAAAGTAGCTCATAAAAAAGCCGCCGAAACCACGAGTCTCGGCAGCTTCGAACATCCTTGTTCTTGGGAAGTTTTCAATAAAAAAGCCGCCAGCACAAACTGACGGCTCCGAACATCCTTGTCCAGTTTTGCAGAACCTTAGAAAGAGAGACAAATTATTTTCTTTAGTAATTGCAGTTATTAAAAGGATAAGAATAATGAGGCCACGGAAATTCACCCCTTTCTTCCGTCTTAATTTCTACTTCTCCTTTTTCTGTTATTACTACGCTCTTAAATTTTTGTTCAGTAGTACAACCTGCAATGAAGATTATCACTATACCGATGATAAATTTTGTAGTTGATTTTTTCATTTCTTATTCTCCCAATAAGTGTTTTGATTAAAATACCAACTGCCGTTTGGATCGTTAGAATCATTTAAGTAAAAATCACCTCCGATAACGTATTGGTATTCACCGGCAAATCCTGTGATTGTAGTAAGGAGTACGTTTGGGTCTGCTGTCTCTTCAACTTCTACAATAAAATATCTTTGCTCAGCAGCATTGAGATTATGTGGAATACCTGCGAAGCTGTTTGCGTTTGGATCGGCCATCCAATAACGTGTGATGTTCAAGCCAGATTCCGCACTTCGGAATGCCGCAGAATGTTGTGAATAATTTTGAGCAATTTGTAGATTCGTATTCGACATACTACAAATCGAAACTGCGAAAGTTGCAAAAATGCAAAGAAAAATCATTGCACAGATCAATGCAAAACCTTTTTGCTTAGAATTCATTTTAACCTCCTCTTTACTTTACTTTACTTTACTTTGCTTTACTTTGTTAAGAACTCACAAGTCCTCCCAGCACGAGCAACGACTGGGAGGTGTTCTAAGTTCTTATTGAAGCTTGGTAAGTTGAGCAGTCGCGTCAGCAATACGCTTTTCCAATCTTGCTTTGCGTTTAGCTGCTCTCTCGATGCTCCCTGTACTTCTGACCAGAGCCGCTTGGATGTTATCAGCTTGAGTAATAAGCCGAGCTGACATTTTCACCAGCCGTCCTTTGATACCTTCCGGCGTTCCGGCAGGAAGTGAAACCTCTGCGATTTTTGCAGCGATAGCTTTCAGTTCCTGCACTCCTTCGCAATCACTTTTCGTCCCTGTCTTTTTGGTTTTTGACTTTGCCATTTTTCTTCTCCCAAAATGACTTTCCCGATTTACTTGTTAAAGAACGATACAATACTAATTAAAGTATTATTATCGGACGATGAAGTGCCAAACGAAAACGGAGGAAATTCCAGAATATCTACAAATATCTACAAACAGGTAAAATCTGCAATGTCACGCAGCCTCGCTCAGAACGACGAACTGCGTGACATTGGTGGTATAACACTAATAGGAAGTGTAGACAATTTAAGGAAAAATAAAATGAACAAATCATTCAAAATCGGGATTTATCACGGAGTTTATCATCATCCAGATAGAGATGATCTTTAATACTCCTGTCGCATTGCAAATCCTAACACTGGAATCCAAATAGAATCTTTTGCTACGGAAAAAGAAACTCGCTGAAATTTACCTACCTGCATCTTTTGCAGCTTTTTCAATCCAGTCAGCAAATTCATCATGATCCCATGTATGAACCTTACCGTAATTGCTAATCCATTTCGGGCCGTGCTTTGACTGATTTGGCAGAAGTATGCCAAGGATACCCTTTTCGTCAGCTATGCTTTTTTTAAGCTCGTATTTGCACCATTTTCGGGAATGAGTATGCTCGCCAAGCAGGAAGCAAGTTACGCTGGTGTTATCAAAACCTTTATCTATTAATCTCTGAATAGCGGTGTCACCTTTAGTTTTTGCATCTTCCCAAAGGGAAGCGTCGTAAAATCCGGTTTCCGCTGTTGGCTTGAACTCCCCCGACATACGGACAATGTTAGCATTCATAATATCAGCATAATGAAAACTGAAAAATACTCTTCTGGCCATTTTTAGCTCCTTTCAACAAACTGAAAATATTGCTATTACCATCACAATCAAAATTGTGCCTACGATTACCCCATAGAAAAGACGGAGTGTTTTTGAAAAAGTGACCTTACACCAAGATTCTACATCACCAACAAAATCTGAAGTATCCATCGAAAAATCTATATCAGCTTCATTCATTTTCCGAACCTTGTCGTACAATTTACGGAAAAGCCTCTCTTGCCATAGGAAGTATCCATCTAAAATCCAAAATGCCAGAGCGGGGAAATATGCTAAAAGAATGAAATAAATATTTGAATCTTTAGCTGCTAAGACAAATAGGGCGGATACCAATATAACACTCCATTCTTTTAATAAGAATGAGTCATGTGCCATTCGATTTATGACACCCTGAATCATTTCCAGATGTTTTATTTTACTTTCTATTTCTAACTTCCTTTTCCGAAGAATCTTAATGACCGTATCACTCGGTTCACCTTTATCGATGTCTATATGAGATATATATAACGCTACTGGGAATCTACACGACAGGAGCAAGATTTGCAAGAAAAAAGTAGATAAAAAATTTTAATTATTTAGTTTCTCAAGTTTACCATTCTCAAATCTTACTTGGTCTACCCATTTTCTACGGATCACGTGGAGGTCGCAGCTCATACGGATAAAGAGAAATAACAAAATTAGTTGAATTAACAGGTGCAATATTATCGCCATTTCTATTATCTCCGCAGTATCGTTTTCATTCATTTTTTCTTGCTCCTAATAATAAAAAAGGTATCGCTGTTAGCGTACTTCCTCAAGGCTCGACAAAGCCTGCAAGAGATACACAGCGATACCTTAAAAACAAGGTATCGATTTTTTATGCGTCTCTTGCAGAAAGAACTTTGTCGATTTTGAGGGAACGCAACCAAATCAACGGACTTATTCAGTTTTTAGTATTCTATAGTTTCCTACTGGTTTTAGCAATAGAAAAATTTAATCTAATACGTCAGTAATTCCGAAAAAATCTCTTTAATTAGAGGTGAGTAAAATGCCGATATTACAATTATATTACTCTAAAAAGGATAAAAGAATATGTGTGAGTTGACGATAGTTTTTCTTGTGCTGATTGTGGTTAGCGGTGCTCTTCTCAGTCACAGCCGTCTAAATCAGGTACGATCTCTTTCTGACCGAATTATCGGTGGTGAAGAACCAGCCAACGATGAACAGATCAATAAAATCATCACCAAACTGCTTGCGGCAAAGAATTGGATTGATGATATTAAAGAGCAGGATCGTCGGCGAGTAGAGCTGCTGCGTGATATTCGTAACAAGATGGACGTATCACACAGCTAATCCATCCGTTAGATTTCTATACTCCTAATCCAACACGTCAGTAATCCCAAATAAATCAGACGGTACGAGATGTAGATAAATCTGTTCAGTAATTTTTATACTGGAATGGCCAAGAATTTTTGAGAGCTTGTAGAGATTCACACCTCTGCGAATCATCTCGGTCGCAAAGTAGTGGCGGAGTGCGTGAGTCCCAAATGGTTCCAGATTTGCTTTATTATAAAGTTTTCTACAAAGATAATAAATTCCTTCTTTGGACGGATAACGAGATACTAACTCAAGTTCACCATTATTTTTATACTGAGCTAAGATTCGCCGGCAGGTATTATTAAGCGGGACGATTCGCTGCTTCCTCCCCTTACCAAAAACACGGATAAACTTTTGGTCGGTACTTACATTCTCTGATTTCAGAGCTAAGAACTCCCCTCTACGTAATCCGGTATTTCCAAAAAATTCAACGATAGCCTTTTCAATTCCCTCAGTAATAGTTAAAAGGATTTTATATTCTGCTGGTGAAATCACTCGCTGCTTCGGAGGCTCTTCAACCAACATCTTTACAGCTCTCGCTGGATTAGGAATATTGTAACGATCGCTATACCAGTGAGTAAAAGATTTGATTCCTGTAAGGTGGCTGTTCGCCGTTCTACGTTTGTGATGTTTTAGCAGTTCATCGAGATAACATTCTATATGCTCAATACTAATTTCGTTTAAGATTTTAGGTATATTTGTAAAAAAACGTCTAATAATCATCTTATAATGTTCATGCGTTCTCTGCGTATAAGTCCTTTCTACAAAATGTAACCAGTCTTCTATTACGATAGCTGTTAAATTTCTCATCCTTCTCTCCTTTTCTTTATTGCGTATATCGTCTCTTTTGATATACTGCTTTATAAGCGGGCGTAGCATAGTGGAAATGCATCGGCCTTCCAAGCCGGCTAGGTGGGTTCGATTCCCATCGCCCGCTTTTTTTGTAACTGCTTTTGGTGGAGAGACTAACAATCTTTGTCTTTGGTGAGGTTGCCCCTCCATTACGGGTCGGGGCTCTGTGGGGGCAGGAAATGTGGTGTAGCAACCCGGCGGAAAAGAGGGTATAATGGCGAGAATCGTGAAATGCGGTATTGAGAGCCGTAATTTTAGGTCGCAATATTTTGGCATTTTTTTGTGAGGCAGGAATTATGAAATCGAAAAAGTATTTTGTCCTGGTGATGATTGTTTTGGCGGCTGGCGTGGCAGGGGGGCAGATGTTTGTGAAAGGCGCGCATCGGCCGGGGGCGAGTAAGGTGGCGGTGGTGTGGACGAGCGGGGACTCGGATGTGGCGCATAAGGTCTGCTTTATGTATACGCATAACGCCAAGAAACAGAAGTGGTTCGATGAGGTTGTGCTGATAATATGGGGGCCTTCGTCGAGAATCTTAGCAGGAGATAAGAAACTGCAGGAGGGGGTCAAACAAATGATTAAGGATGGAGTGGTTGTGCAGGCGTGCATCGTTTGTGCGGATATGTACGGCGTTTCAGATCGGCTGCGAGAGATGGGTATTGAAGTTAAGGCTATGGGGAAGCCACTTTCAGATATGCTCCAGAGTGATTATAAGGTGTTGACGTTCTGATGGGAAAATCAAAGATTAAAATGTAAAATGCAAAATTGTGGAGGCCCTTCGGGCGGACTTTTATTTGTATGCGGGGGTGGCGGCGATAAGGTGTATGCGTGAATGAGTAAATGAGAGTATGAGAAAATGGTCTAAATATGTTCAAATTGTAGTCAAAAAGAATACAAAACAGGCCAAAAACGAGCAAAAAAGTGAAAAAAAGTGCTTTATAAGCACATAAATAGCTGGATCCCTGCCTAAAGCATGCAGGGACTCGGATTCGGGAGGGAAATCAAAGATTAAAATGTAAAATGCAAAATTGTGGAGGCCCTTCGGGCGGACTTTTATTTGTTTGGGGAAAGACATCTGGGTCCCTGTCTACAACATACAGGGATTCGGACAAGCGGGCCAAGATTGGAGATTTTTTGGGATTTTGGTGAAAAGAATGCGGAGGTTTTTTTCCTTGACGTACGGCCGTTTCTATGGTATATGATTTGGTTATCTTCACTGATGGAGTAAAGCTGTGAAGGGAGAAAATTGGTTGGAGTTTCTCAAAGCAATAAATCCGTGTTTCTTTTGCATTAACAAGGGGCACCGCTCGCTCCTCCTCCAACAGGCCGAAAGGCCTAAAAACGCACAAACAGCGGTGCCCTTTTTTATTTTATCAACAATTTTTGAGGAGAAAAAATGAGAAGGCAATCAATTTGTGTTTTGGCAGTTGTGATTCTTTTGTGTGTCATGGGGCACATCAACGTATTTGCCGACTCAAAGATGTACTGGACAGGTAATTATTATGGGCCTCACAAGATCCAGAGGGCGAATCTGGATGGTTCTGACGTGGAAGACCTTGTTTTGTTAAGTGGGGCAAGTGAAACCATTGGGATAGCCCTCGATATTTCCGCTGGCAAGATGTACTGGGCGGACTCATATGCAGACAAAATCCAGAGTGCTAATCTGGATGGGTCTGAGGTGACAGATCTTGTTTCAAATGGATTAAGTTATCCCGTTGGGATAGCCCTCGATATTTCCGCTGGCAAGATGTACTGGGCGGACAATGTTGCACAGAAGATACAGTGTGCTAATTTGGATGGGTCTGAGGTGACAGACCTCGTTACAAGTGGAATAATTGGCCCCACTGGGATAGCCCTCGATATTTCCGCTGGCAAGATGTACTGGGCGGACATTGCTGCACAGAAGATACAGTGTGCCAATCTGGATGGGTCTGAGGTGACAGACCTCGTTATAGGTGGAATAATTGGCCCCATTGGGATTGCTCTTGATATTTCCGCTGGCAAGATGTACTGGGCGGACTATGATGGACACAAGATCCAGTGTGCTAATCTGGATGGTTCTGGAGTGACATATCTTGTTACAAGTGGAATAAGTGAGCCCATTGGGATAGCTCTTGATATTTCCGCTGGCACGATGTACTGGACGGGAGGTAGCTCTGGCAGGATTCAACGTGCAAATTTGGATGGATCAGGAATGGAAGACCTTATTACAGGCTTAGAGTTTGTTATGGGCATAGCTCTTGATGTGCCTGAACTGCCGATTGGTAATTATATCGATTGGGCTGACATTGCTGTTTTGGCTGGCAGATGGTTGAACAATGATTGTTCGATGAACAGTTGGTGTGTCGGTGCTGATCTTGACCGTAATAACAAAGTTGATTTTGTTGACCTTGCTTTGTTGGGACAGTACTTCTCAAAGATGGCCCCTGCACCAGGACAAGCTAATAGCCCTGATCCGAATGATGGTGAGACAGGTGTAAGGATAACTTCACATCTAAGTTGGGTCGCAGATCCAAATGCTATATCACACAATGTATTTTTAGGTAAGGCCAGTCCGGGTACTTTCCAGGGTAGTCAGTCGGATATTGTTTTTGATCCCGGTACATTGGATGCGGGTACAGCTTATTACTGGCGGATTACTGAGGTTGGCATAGGGCGCATGACTGCCGGTGCTGTCTGGAACTTTACCACCGCCCCTGCACCAAGTCAGGCCACTAATCCCAATCCGTTTGACACGGAAACAAATGTGAGCATAGTGGCTGATTTGATTTGGACTGCTGGTTCTGATACAGAGTCACATTATGTGTACTTTGGGACTAATCCAACACCTGATGAAAACGACCTCCAGGGCAACCAGACCAGTACCACTTTTGATACCGGAACCTTGGAGTACGAGACTGCTTATTATTGGCGGATAGATGGAATTGGTCCGGGTGGTAAGACTACAGGTGAAGTATGGAGTTTTACAACAATAATTGATCCTAATCTGGTCGGACGGTGGGGATTTGATGAGACCTCCGGCAATATTGCCTATGATTCTTCCGGTAATGAAAATCATGGTACACTTACGGATGGGCCAGACGATGGCTTGGTTTGGGCGCCAGCCGAAGATGCTTTGAATTTTGATGGGAGTAATAATCTTAGCCGGGTTGTAATTCCCACCTCAGGGATGACAACCGCAATGGGAACGGTCTCGGTATGGGCTAATCTGACGGAGCCGCAGATAAGAGGAGGCGGCAGGAATGGCAGCGGATACTTTTTCGGCTGTGACAACGGCGGTATCAACAAAATACTACTCTATATGAGTAACAGTAATACCCAGCTCGATATGAAGGTTGGTAATCACGGTGAAATCAATCTCATAACTTTGAATACGGGAATCTGGTATCATATCGCCCTGACCTGGAATACAGGGGCTTATGCCGTTTATGTCAATGGCTTAATGTTGGATACCGGAAGCTACAGCGGTTTAGTAAGTTTGCCGTCCACGGCAGACATCGGGAATAATGGAAGCTCCTCTACGCAATCTTTCCACGGCCTTATGGGTGATGTGCAGGTTTACGACAAGAGTTTATCTACTACTGAAATCCAAGAGCTTTATCAGGATGTGACTAATTGAACCTGAGTGCGGTGATGTTGCAAAAAAGCCGGTCACTCTGTTAGAAACCACAACAAACTAAGGCCCTGACAAAACTCAGGGCCTTTTTAGTGCGCAGAAATACAAAAAGCCCCTCTCCGGCGGAGGGAGAGGAGAAGTGAGATATCGAACAGGGGCTTAAATTAGTAGTCCTTAAATTACTCTAAGGTGGAGGTCATGGAGTATAGCCTAATTCTCCGAATACGGCCTTCTGCACATTGTGCAAATCCGGATTTCCCGGTTGCGTAGATATGGGGCCCTGGCGGCCGGTGCTTTGCCAGTAGTTGTATTCCATCTCGGCAACCTCTATCGTACGCGGGTCTTCCCACTTCCAGTATTCAGCACGCCCATCCGCAAAAGAGAGGTTTGTCCCGTCTCCGTGTCTCGCCGTAATTTGGTCCCACCATCGTTCCTGGTCGTACCAAATGGTCCAACTGGCGGGACTTAACCGGCCTTCGTCGAGAATCTTAGCAGGAGATAAGAAACTGCAGGAGGGGGTCAAACAAATGATTAAGGATGGGGTGGTTGTGCAGGCGTGTGTTGTTTGTGCGGATATGTACGGCGTTTCAGATCGGCTGCGAGAGATGGGTATTGAAGTTAAGGCTATGGGGAAACCACTTTCGGATATGCTCAAAAGTGATTATAAGGTGTTGACGTTCTGATGGCCGGGGAGGGAAATCAAAGATTAAAATGCAAAAATCAAAGATAAAAGTGCAAAAGTACAAAGTAAAATGAGAAAATTGACCAAAAAGTCTACAGATTTGGCTACTTTTTGGCAAAAACCTACTAAAAAGAATCAAAAGAAACCGTGGATCGCTGCGCGATAGGTTTCTAATTTTTTGCCACTAAGGCATAAAGACACGAAAAAGACTCAATTATTAACCGCAGAGAACGCGGATACCTCAGGCACAAGTTTCGCGGAGGTTTTTTGCCAGCCGGTGCGGACTTGGTTAGTGGCTTTCTCGATACAAGCATCTGCGAAGCCTGCGACCAGCGTCCGATGGGCCATCGTGAGATGGCCCGCATAAGATTATGCAGGCTGGCTAAAAACAGGCTTTTAATTGGATACGAATTTGATTTGACGGATTAGAAAATTTGGGGTATTTTGGGGGCTACTATAAGAAGGCAACATTAGATTCTGGTGGCGAGTTGTTATCAACATTTTGGTGGCCGGGAACGGCTATAAGGTGTATAGGTTTAGTGATTTTACGCTCGGAGAACAAAGAAAAAGGACATAAGAAAAAATTGTCGTAGCGGAATTTCTTACGAGGATTATAAATGATGAATCATAAGGATTTTAACATTCGGCAATATGCTTGGGATTATTTTCAACTTCATGCGGGTCAGAGACTTAAAACATTTGAATTTTACATTGTTATATCTACTTTATTACTGAGTGGTTATGTTATTTCTTTAAAAGAAGACAGTCTCATTTTTATAGGCATTGTTATAGGGTTCTTGCTTATAGTCTTGTCTTTTGTTTTTTGGAAACTTGATGTTAGAAACAAGCAACTTATTAAAAACGCAGAACAGGCATTAAAAACTATAGAAGATGAGGTTATATCTGAAAACAATGAGGGCGTACCTCATAACTTTAAATTGTTCCATTATGATGACTTTAATGTTCAAAAAGAACGACAAAAAACACGGAAATTACCTTGGAACAAACACTTTAGTTATTCAAATTGTTTCAATATTATGTTTGGTGTTTTTGCCTTACTTGGGCTTATGGCTATTTTATGGACGGCTCGTTGTCTTATTATACATAACGGAAAATCAACTAAAATGGATTTAAAATCGGAATGTGTTTTGAAGAATAATAATCATACAGAAATTGAAAAATTTATATCCGGGGATATTAAAAGAAAGTAATGCATAATAGCAATCAAACCAAAGTATTAGTTCTGTTGAGTGGTGGTATCGATTCAACTGCATGTGTGGACTATTATATTAAAAGGAAATTTAACGTTTCAGCTTTATTTATCGATTACGGTCAAATTGCTGCTACTCCTGAGTTAAAAGCAGCAGAACTAATTAGCAATTATTACAATATAACATTGGAAAAGATTGTAATTTCGGGAGGTAATAGATGGGGCGATGGTTTTGTAATAGGGAGAAATGCTTTCCTGTTTTTTGCAGCCCTAATGAATTTCAAAGTTGATAGCGGTTTAATATCCATCGGAGTACATTCCGGCACTAACTATTGGGATTGTTCAAAAGATTTTATTAAAATTGTTCAGCGGTGTTTTAATGCGTATTCAAATAATTGTATATCTATCGATGCTCCGTTTCTGGAATGGGATAAACGTAATGTCTGGGATTATTGTATAAAAGAAAAAGTCCCAATAGAGATGACTTTTAGTTGTGAACTTGGTCTAATACAGCCTTGCGGTAAATGTTTATCATGTAAAGATCTGGAGAAATTATATGAACCTTGTTAGAAGGTCTGTGCTCAAGCATCCTTCAGGTTTAGAAATTAAAACCCCGATGTTAATTCCATCATTTTCAAGCAAAGGATGTATATTCCCGAAGTCGATACCAAAACCAAAGGAATGCGAGTATCCTTTTTTTCAAACCGAAACCAAATTGTCAGAAAAGAATAATCCCACTACTGGAAAAATTTCTGAGGTCACAGTATTCCTTATAGAATCTATAGATACCTTGACTGATTCGATGCTTGTTAGTGCTTATGATATATTTCATAAACACATTCCTATACCTTATCAAAATAATACTCCAGATATTACTTTTTTGGATAGCGGGGGTTATGAGGTAGGTGATACTTTTGATTATTCAACAATCATCCGAAGTACTGTTATCGATAATGAATGGAAGAGGGAGTATTATATTGAGGTTTTAGGATCTTGGCCTGATTATGTTCCCGCAGTATTCATCAGTTTTGATCATCAAGGGGAATCAGTTGATAAACAGATAGAATTGGCGAAGCAATTATTTTCCAGATTCAGGGGAAAACAATTATGCGCTTTTTTAATAAAACCAGTAAGTGATGAACAAACATTTAGAAAAACCCTTAATGGTATCCGTGAAAATATTAATAAGTTCAAAGATTTTGATATAGTAGGAATTGCAGATAAAGACATTGGTAATTCAGTGTCGATGGTAATGGAAAATATAGCTAAAATTAGGTTAGCTATGGATGATGCAAAAGTTGATGCTCCATTACACATTTTTGGAAGTTTAGATCCTTTAACGTCGTGGCTGTATTATCTTTCTGGAGCAGAGTTGTTCGATGGCCTAAGCTGGTTGAGATATGGATATTTTGAAGGCAGGACGCTTTATTATCGTAATAATGGCATACTTTCTTTAGGAATTAACAAAGAGGACGATTTTATAAGAGCTCAAAGCATGAAGCATAATCTATATTATTTAATGGACTTGCAATTAGAGATGGAACAATTTGCTTTGGATCATGATTATGATAAAATTCAATTCAATGGAAATTTTTTAAAAGATGCGTATGAAAAGTTATGTAAAATAATTAAAAAGGAGATATAAATAATGGGTGGATCAGGCGGTATCTTTGGAGGTGGCAGGCCACCTGAAGAGATTTTTAAAAAGGTGCGCGATTCAGAAGAAAAAACGCATGATGCACAATTTGAAACAGCGGTTGCTTCAAATTTTGCTTCCTTGCTCAGGAAATACAACCAGCGCAGTGAGAAAGTACAAACTCACTTGGAAATAATAAAGAAAGCCATAGAGAAGGAAATTGACGGAACGGTAGACATTCGTTTTGGTGGATCCGTTTCAAAACACACATATGTTGATGGCTTAAGTGACGTAGATGCACTTGTAATATTGAATAAATCTGAACTTAAAGATGCTTCTCCAGAGGAAGTAAAAAATTATTTTCTTGATAGGTTGAGCGAGAGATTACCCAAAGAAACTCCAATTGAGAAAGGTAATTTAGCCATTACTGTTACTTACTCCGATATTGATGTCCAATTGCTACCTGCAATTAGATATAAGGGAGGTTTTAGAATAGCAGATTCTACTGGAAAGAATTGGTCCTTTATAAAATCGAAAGAGTTTACAGAAGCATTGACGAAAATAAACAAAAAAAGTGATGGAAATCTTATTCCTACTATTAAGCTGGTGAAGTCAATCAATTCTTGCCAAGCGAAGAACCGCCAGCTCGAGAGTTACCACTTAGAAGCGCTTGCGCTCAAAGTATTCAGAAGCTACAAAGGTGAGAAAAAAACAAAGGAAATGTTGAAGTATTTCTTTAACAACGCAGGAAATTATACTAAAAAGCCTATGCTTGATAAAACTGGGCAGTCTACCCATGTTGATGATTATCTTGGTAAAACTGGAAGCCTTAATCGGAAATTAATTGCTGATACATTATCTCGCATAGGACGTAGGATTCAAAATGCTGACAGAGCTCATTCAGAAAAACAGTGGGAACAGATACTTGGGGGGCTTTGAGTTTGTCATGAGCCTTGATGAACTGAAACATCACTACAGAGTAATTGATATGATGTTGACTGCGCACTGTAAGTTGCGTGATAGCAACAGCCGTAAAGCTATATTGATTGATTTGATTCTATTAGGCTCGTCGATTGTACTGTGTGCGATGGTCTTTTTCGATTCAGGCATACTGATACAATTCAAAATCGACCCGCAAGTCGTTCGGTTAATTATTGGCATATGTTCTGGCGTGGTATTCTTTATATCACTAATAATTCTTCGTATGGATTGGAAAGGACAAGCTCAAAAACATGCTGAAGCCACGGCACTGCTATCTCGATGCAAGGGAGAATGTAGAAGAATACTGAAGTCGGAAGAAAAACCAACTAAAGAAAATGTATCTAAGGTTTGTGAGGAATGCCTTTGGACGTTTAAGATGCTACCAGCAATACCGGAAAATAAGTTCCTGAAACTAAAGATCTTACATAAAAGGAAGATTCAAATCAGTAAAATGGTCGATAATAATCCTGGGTGTCCTCTTTGGGTACTTCGTGCCAAGATTTTTTGTATAGGATTTTTAAATGCTTGCAGAAGCAAAAAAGATAGCGAAACAAAAAACGATGAAAATGAATAGTGAATTAGAAGGTTCAACATTGCTTGATCGAATAGCATGTGCCTATTTGTCAGCCAAATCCTTCGTAATAGATGCGGGATATCATTCTGAAATTGATTGGCAAGAGAGCATTCAATTTGAAAATGTTGGTGAAAGTGACTTTTTAAGAGAAGCAGCATGGGTAATCCTCTCTTGTGGAATGAAAGAGTCTATTGTGAGGCAAAAATTCCCTATGATCTCAAAAGCTTTTTTCGATTGGGAATCAGCTAAGAAAATCGTGGAAAACATAAAAAGATGTCTGAAAGTAGCACTCAGACACTTCGGGCACCGTAAAAAAATCGAGGCCATTATTAGAGTTTCTGCCCATGTCCATATAAATGGATTTGATGACGTTTGTCGTAGTATTGAAAAAGATGGAATAGAATACATAATGAAATTCCCATACATGGGCCCAGCCACTTCTTATCACTTTGCAAAAAATCTGGGTTTGCCGGTAAGCAAACCAGACAGGCATTTGAGTAGAATCGCAAAAGCTGTGGGATATAATTCTCCACAATTGATGTGTTCAGATATATCTCAATTGACTGGAGAAAAAGTATCTGTAATAGACTTGATCTTTTGGAGGTTCGCTACTCTGCAAAAGAACTATCAATCATTTTTTTACGATTCGATAAAGTGATATATTTTATTTCTTTTCAATAATGTTATTTAACCCGGTTAGAAAGTGAAATAAAGTAAGTTGCCGGTTCTCAGTTGTGTCTGGAGTTTACTTTAAGTGCGTGTTGAGGAGCAAAATAAAGGCGGTTGTCAGTTGCTAGGAGGCGGTTGTCAGGGGTGCCTTATAGGCAAGGTAAATTCGTCGCTGGTTGTTTGTGAGTCGTCGCTCGTGAATCGTATCTCGTGGAGAGATAATTTCATATTTCAGATCTCAGATTTCAAATTGGGTGGATCGCTGCGGGATAGGTTTCTAATTTTTATGGCCAGCCGGAGGGTTTGACGCCGTGGATTCGGCCAACAGAATAATAATAAATAATACAAGCAAAAAATTACTCTAAGGTGGAGGTCATGGAGTATAGCCTAATTCTCCGAATACGGCCTTTTGCACTCTGTGCAAATCCGGATTTCCCGGTTGCGTAGATATGGCGCCTTGACGGCCGGTGCTTTGCCAGTAGTTGTATTCCATCTCGGCAACCTCTATCGTACGCGGGTCTTCCCACTTCCAGTATTCAGCACGCCCATCCGCAAAAGAGAGGTTTGTCCCGTCTCCGTGTCTCGCCGTAATTTGGTCCCACCATCGTTCCTGGTCGTACCAAATGGTCCAACTGGCGGGACTTAACCGGCCTTCATCAAGAAAAACAGCCCTTCCTCCCGGCGTGCGAATCTCCATCCGAGTTTTAACTATCTTCCCAGCGGCTCCAGGTATCGCGTCATAACCATTCATCGCATCAACTACAGCATAAGTGACAACCTCTCCAAACAAACCAGTCGGGCACTTGTAGAGTTTTACGTTGGGGCAGTATTTAAATATCAGACCATCTTTGATTCCCTGTATTCGTTGTTCTTCAGAGGCACCCGAGCCGGGCCAGTAAACCCAACAAGTGCCGTCTTTGTTGAAGCCGCCGGTGCTCGTATTACCGTTAACGATCTTGCCATCGTTATCATCGGCATACAAATTCCAAGCGAGCATCAACTGCCTGAGGTTGTTAAGACAGATGACACGCTTGCCCTGCTCTCTGGCCCGCTCCAGTGCAGGCAGCAACATCGCCATCAGCAGGGCGATAATCGCAATCACCACCAAAAGCTCTACTAATGTGAATCCTTTTCTTCTGTGCATGACGTTTTCCCTTCTATTAAGAAGACCCAAACCAACACTTACTCTTTAGATGCGAATGTTTTGGCTTGCAGTAATCTTCTATGTCAATTTTAACCGCTGCATAGCTGTGATGAAAGAAAAATTGCGGATATTTTTGTATCACAACCCTAGCTTATTCGCTCAATTTCGGCATTTTCACGCTGAGGCAATATTTTGCACTTTTTTCTTTTTTGGTGGCCATGAGAAACATACAATTTTGCTGCTTTCATTGATGGAGTAAAGCATTGAAGTGGGAAATCAAAGATTAAAATGGACCCCCATTTCAGAGTAGGCGACACTCTAAGAAATGGGGCAGGTCCCCTTAGAATATAAGGCATTCTAAACAAGGGGGCAGGCAAATTCACCTTTGGCGTTTACTTCTAACGGGCCAAGATTGTGGGTTTGTGGTTTGATAATGAAAAGTAGGGCAGAAAAAATATACTATCCCTAATTATGCCTCAAAACTTATCCACACAGGTGAATTGCCAGAGATGGATAGAAAGTGAACCTTCTGGATTTTCTTTGATTTACATGGTAAACTCTTTAACAAAGAATGATTTGCTTGATCTGATCCGGTCAGGTTTAAGAGTAAGAAAAAATAGACAGCAGGAAAGTAATAAAGATTTCGCTATGCCATATAATATCCGCATTGTGAGCACATATCTTCCACGAATGTGTGGTATAGGCACGTTCTCGCGTGATCTGGCAAACGCCCTGGAACACTTTACCGGCGAAATCGGTCATATTCGAGTAGCGGCAATCGACAATAATAAAATGCCGTATAACATTCCTGTCGACCTGGTCATTGACCAGTACAATCTAGAATCCTGGCACAAAGCGACCGCTGATATAGTAGCCAGAGCACGTGAAAGTGCCAATCCGACTATCGTATTATTGCAACATGAATATGGACTTGATCCGGACAAAGATGGCAACGAGGCAAAAGGTAACAATTTTGTCACTATGGCAAAGACGTTCAGCCAGCAAGGGCTTTTGACCATAGTCTACCTGCACACTCTTCTTGATAACCCGAATTCCCATCAAAGAAAGATACTTCAAGATCTGGCCCATTACAGTGACGGATTTATTGTTACAACAGAACAAGCGGTTGATATACTCGAATCGGATACGTATAAAATCAACCGCTTAAAAGTAAAGCATATAGACCACGGAATTAGAATACGGACCCCCTCTCAATCTGATCGATTGGTAATAAAAAAGGAATATGGGTTTGAAAACAGGATACTAATTTCAACTCTTGGGCTTCGCTCGCCTGGCAAAGGGATACAATACAGCATTGGGGCTTATGCCAGGTTTTTAAATGAATCATGCACGAAGGACCAAAAAGAAAATATCGTTTATTTGATAGCAGGCTATTGCCACCCGGAATTTGTTAAAGCAGATGCCGGTAGATTCTATAGAGAATATCAAGCAATAATAGAACAATCTCTCAAAGACTCGGGGCTGCGATGGTGTGAGGTCAAAGAACTTGGCACTGGCGGTTTTAAGGATTATGACATTGTCTTTTACAACGCTTTTTTAGATGATAACACTCTCATGAAACTTTACAGTGCTACAAATATCATGGTCCTGCCTTATCTCAATATGCGGCAAATATCAAGTGGGATATTGGCAGATACCCTTGGGGCAGGAAGAGTAGCGATAGCAACTAAATTCACATTTGCATTTGAACTGATCAGTCCTAAGATGCGAGGCAGGGAAGGTATTATTGTGGACAAACATGCCAGGGGGATTCTTGTCGATCCGGGCGAGCCTTCAATCGAGCAAATAGCTCAGGTGCTGGATTATCTTGTTTTCGATAGAGATGAACGCCTGAGAATGGAAAAACGTGCTCACGAAAGAGGTCATCGGATGCGATGGGACAACGTTGCCTGGGAGTTGTTGCAACATATCGAATTCCTTCAATCCAAACGCCAGGAAATCCCCAGCAGAGGAATACAATTGATCAGGAAAAAAGCGTCTATTTTCACAGAAAAAAATGCCAAATTGCTGGTCAAGCGGCTGGCCACAATGGATTAGAAAGTGTAAAGACTATTAAAAGGAGTTTATCGCTCCTATAATACCTGGGGCCGGGCCTTGCTGGTCGTGATTGTTACCCACGACTCTGTGTGCCTAAAAAAACTGCAAATACGTTATGTTGAGACCAGTGCCAAGATTTCGTCTAATTTGGCCGTCGCCAGACACGTGCAAGTATCCGCAGCTCCATAGTACATCCACAACTCATCGCCCCGAATTAGAAGGCCGGTCGGAAACACCACGTTTGGCGTCAAACCAGACATCTCGTATGGCGCCTCGGCCTGGAATATCCAGTTCCGTGAGCGGGCAACAACTTTGTGAGGCTTGTCTTTATCCAACAGAGCTACACCGGCTCGATAAACAAGTTGACCACCATAAGCTTTAACACCGTGGTATATCAGAAGCCAGCCTTGTTCCGTGAGAATTGGAGGTGGCCCTGCACCTACCTTTGCACCATCCCATGCAGCGCCACCAAGCTCCGGCAGCACACAATGCGGCTCACCCCAGTGCACCAAGTCAGGCGAATAGGCCGACCAGATGTGTTCCATGCCACCAGCATCCGGACGGTGGAGCGCTGCCCATCGGTCACCAAATTTTTGCGGGAACAGCACTGCATCTTTGTTGTTTGGAGAAAACAGCAGTCCGATTCGTTCAGCACGGACAAAATCTTCAGTATACGCCAATGCCACAGCAGCTCCGTTGGGTGAGTAGGCAGTGTAGGTAATATACCAGCGTTTCTCTTCCGCCAGGTATGTGATTCGTGGGTCTTCGCAGCCCCACTGCTCATACCGCCAGTTTTTCTCACCGTAGCGGAGTATCGGCTCTGACTCAAATTTCCAATCTGTTACCCCGTTCCTGCTGCGTGCAACATAGATATTCGAGTGCCCAGCATGGTCCTCAACACGCAGTAGCAAGACGACCTCATCGCCACACATGGTGGCACCGGGATTAAGGACGGCGGCCGCCGGGAAGGGCAAATCCAAAGGTGAAATGATTGGATTATGCTGCGACCGTGTAAAAACTCTTGTCTTCATAAGTGCGTCTCCCAATACTAACGGCATTTGTTTTATCCTGTTGCTGCAATTCTAACAAAAAAGACAACCTCTGCCAAACAAAAACAATCCCGGACAGTGTGGAGAAAAAATCCCCTGCAATGCAGGGAAAATATGACACCCAACAAACAAAGAAACCCCTTGCAGTGCAAGGGGCTAACAAAAAGAAATCCTCACGTGGTTTTGACTTGACTGGGAGGGTGATTTGTTGTATCTTGGCTTAGGGTATATCGTAAACGGCCTTATATAAGTCCTTTGTTTTGGCGTATATCAAAACCCTGTATGAATGTTTTTATGCTTTTTCGGCTATCGGCAAGGAGGATGTACAAAATGCAATTCTTTTTTAATTTCCCTGAATTACCCTGAGGCTGATGAGACTTTATAATGCTGAAATTTCACAAGTACGCTCATTTTAGAAGACTAAAAATGGGCGGAAAAACAAATCTGAAGACGTTTCTGTTAACGGCAGTATTATTAGTGTGTATTCAGAGTGGAACTGCTTCTGTGGGCAAAGTCATTTATGTTGACGCCAGGAGAAACGGTGTAGGTACGAGCTGGCAGAAGGCCCATAAGTATCTTCAGGATGGGCTTGCTCATGCACGTTCTTCTGCTAAACCTGTAGAGGTAAGGGTTGCGCAAGGGATTTATACGCCGGATGTTAATTCAAATGATCCGAACGGCAGCGGGGACCGTAGGGCCAGATTCAGGCTTCTCAAAGGAGTGGTTATTAAAGGCGGTTACGCCGGTTCCAGCGGGACGGACCCCAATTTGCAGGATTTTACGTTGTACGAGACTATACTCAGCGGCGACCTGGATTTTGACGACGGTCCAGATTTTGGCAACAACGGCGAGAATAGCTACAACGTTGTTACAGGTAGTGGAACCGATTCAACGTCCGTTCTGTACGGCTTTACAATCACCGGCGGCAATGCCGATATGATTAACAACGACAGCGGTGGAGGTATGTACATCTTAGCCGGCTACCCGGCTGTGTCCAACTGTACGTTCAGGGGGAACCGGGCAGCTTTTGAGGGCGGAGGGATGTTCAACCATAGCAGCAGCCCGAATCTGAACCAGTGTACGTTCAGCGAAAATTCCGCCCAATATGGCGGGGGGATGCGCAACGTCAACAGCAATCCGTCATTGACCAACTGTATGTTCAGTGCAAATGCGGCAATACAAGAGGGAAATGGTAGCGGCAATGGCGGAGGGATGTACAATGGAGCATACAGCCTTGTGAGATTGACCGACTGTACGTTCATCGGTAATACAGCAGCGGGCCGTTTTGGGAGCGGGGGCGGTATCTATAACACCTCCAGCAGCGAATTAATACTTATCAACTGCAGCTTCACGGGCAATTCGGCTATACACAGCGGCGGCGGGATACATGACGGTGACGGCAGTCTGATACTTTTCAATTGCACTTTCAGCGGCAACTCGGCCTTTCTTGGGGGCGGGATGAGTAATTTCTACAGCATCCTGATACTGACCAACAGCACATTCAGCGGTAACTCTGCTGGAGAGGGCGGGGGTATGTTCACCGAGGTTGACACCGGCCAGGCGGTAGCCAACTGTGTCTTCTGGGGCAACAGGCCGGACCAGATTTCCGGTAAGGCGGCGGTGTCTTATAGCGACATTGAAGGCGGCCGGGGCGGGGAAGGCAACATCGATGCCAATCCGCTGTTTATGGATGCCGACGGGGCCGATAATATAGGCGGAACAGAGGACGATAACCTGCGTTTGTTGGCTGGTTCCGGATGTCTGGACGCGGGCGACAATTCCAGCGTTCCTGAAGAGCTGACAACCGATATGGATAGAAATCCTCGTATCTTGAATTATATTGTCGATATGGGAGCCTATGAGGGGCCCAAGCAGGGCTTGATGCTGAGCACGGAGTCGGTTACGGTCCCGGAGGGAGGTACCGCAACATTTACGGTGGCGTTGGCTATGGCCCCGGCGGGTTCGGTTTGGGTAACTTCAACTCATTATTCAGGTGATCCTGATATCAGGGTCGAATCCGGTTCGGTGTTGATTTTTAACTCGTCGAACTACCGGCAGCCGCAAACAGTCACACTTGCCGCAGCCGAGGACACGAACAATATTGAGGGTGTATCGCTAATCCGTGTAAGCGCCGCGGGCTTTTTGAGTGTGGGCGTTACGGCAACCGAAGAGGAGAACGAGCCGATCCGGACTGTCGTGTATGTTGACGCCGATGCTACCGGCGCCAATGACGGCTCAAGCTGGGCGGATGCTTACAACTACCTTCAGGACGGTCTGGGGGACGCGAATTCTACAGGTGTGCGGAAAGAAATCCGTGTAGGCGGTGGTATCTATACACCCGATAGTAACTCAAGTGAGCCCAACGGTACGGGCAATCGCTATTTGACGTTCCAGCTCATCGATGGAGTAGCTATTAAAGGCGGTTACGCAGGATTCGGCCAGCCGGTTCCGGATGCCCGGGACGTCGAGGAGTACAAAACCATACTGAGCGGTGACCTTGCCGGTGACGATGTTGAGGTCAACGATCCTTGTGATTTACAAACCGAGCCAACCCGTGTCGAGAACAGCTATCACGTAGTTACCGGCAGCGGAACGGATGTTACGGGTATCCTGGACGGTTTTACTATCATCGGAGGCAATGCTAATGATGCAGTTGTGGATTCACCATACAGTGTTGGCGGTGGAATGTACAATTTCATGGGC
Source organism: Planctomycetota bacterium (assembly GCA_019456145.1). Lineage (GTDB taxonomy): Bacteria > Planctomycetota > Phycisphaerae > Sedimentisphaerales > Anaerobacaceae > CS2-K091. The sequence goes on along the minus strand of VRUL01000002.1, from coordinate 168,215 downwards.
AAGCCGAAGATAACCAACTGTACGTTCAGCGGCAACCGGGCCATAAGGGAGGGAGGCGGGATTTACAACTATAGCAGTGTTCCCAGCGTGACCAACTGCAGATTCATTGGCAATTCGGCCCAAAATGGCGGCGGGATGTACAATGGTGAATACAGCAGCCTCACACTGACCAAGTGCAGATTCATTGTCAATTGGGCAAGTGAGGGTGGGGGCGGGATGTTTGGCGGTGGAAAGTTGACCGACTGTATCTTCAGCGGCAACCGTTCCGGCCGAGGGGGCGGTGTAAACGGGGGCGAGACGCTTATCTACTGCATATTCAGCGGTAACCGGGCTGATATCTATGGGGGCGGGATTTATGGCTGTTACAGTGGCGCGATAGTGGTTAATTGTACATTCAGGGATAACTGGGCCGGTGAGGAGGGCGGGGGGATATGGAACGACGAGTCCGGTCCTCTAATAACCAACAGCATCCTGTGGGATAACGCACCTGAGCAGATATTCGGCAGCGCAAAAGTCTCTTACAGCGATGTTCAAGGCGGCTGGCTGGGTACGGACAATATCGATGCCGATCCCTGTTTCGCAGATCCCGGTGGTGGTGATTTTCATTTGAAATCGCAGCCCGGGAGATGGGACTCTCAGAGCCAAAGGTGGGTTCAGGATTCAGTGACCAGTCCCTGCATCGATGCAGGCGACCCAAATTCCAATTGGAGGGCGGAATTATGGCCTCACGGGGGACGCGTAAATATTGGAATCTATGGCGGGAAGACGGAGGCGAGTATGTCGTTGTCGGATGCTGGCAATATCGCAGACTTGAATATTGATGGGCTGATAGATTACAGGGACATGAAGCTGCTCATAGACAAATGGCCTTATGAAGCGGTTTTTCTATATGAAGACCTAAGCCGAGATGGTATTGTTAATTTTACCGATTTTGCTATTTTTGCCCATACTTTGGAACTTCTGGCGGGTAAACCGAATCCCGCTAATTTCGCAATGGGTGTCAGATTCGACGCTGATTTGAGCTGGACGGGTGGTCGCAGCTCCATATCTCACGATGTTTACTTCGGGACGAGTAACCCTCCACCGTTTATATTGAACCAGACTGCTACAATATTCGAACCTGTGACAATGGCCCAAGGTACTCGTTACTACTGGCGTATCGATGAGGTCCATCCTTCGGGCACAATCCGGGGTGTGGTCTGGACCTTCTGGACTATGATGCTACCACCACCGCTGCCGTAAGCGGCTTGCAGCATTTGATACCATTAAAGCTAATACATCGGTTAGGAACTGCTGGTCAGGTCCGTGGAATTTAGAATTTAGGATGCACATTTGTGCTTATGGCAGGAAATGGCTGATCTGGCGAAGGGCACCATTTAACTGCTCAGTGCTCATGGTCAACGATTCTCTGGACTGCTGAAGATTCATCATTGCGGCCTGAATCTTTTGCTTAGCTGTAATCATCTCGCTGCCCTGGTTGGAACGAGGATTGTAGTCTGTTGCGAGGACGGCGGCCAGTGCCTGAACCGCTATTTGTGCTTTGTTGACGACCTCGTCGAGTCGTGCCACGGCCTCATTATTTGCGGTTATCGTTTCCTGAATTCTTTTGATGACAATCCTTGTGTTGTCAAATGTGTGCCTGTATCGGGCGACGCCTTGCTGATAAACCTGCCTGACCTGGCCGGCTGAGAATGGCCTGTCGTAGATTGCCACATCGTCAATCATGCCGTTGAAGCAGCCTGTCTTAGTTGCCGCATCGGCACCGATTACGATTTCCTGTGGTCTGTTATCGGCGGACATCTCGGATGCGGAGTTATCGAGTTGGGCGTTTATGTAAATCGCGAGGCTGCCGGAGGCCTTAGTTACAACGGCGATGTGATACCAGCAACCAGGCCTTATCCCGGCCTTACTGTCGATGTAGTTGAATGAATCGAAGCCGGCCCTGATGTGTGGATTGGCGTCGCCATTCGGGTCGTACAGTTCAAGCCAGTTATTATTACCGCTGCTTCCTTCGTCGATTAGATAGACGCCGTTAGGGGGGATAGACTTTATATATATCCAGAGCATTTTTGTCTGCTGGGCCGAGAGTCCTGGGATCCTGCCGACTTCGAGATAGTCACCATCGCCGTCGAGTTGCAGGGCCTTGCCGAACGAACCGGTTACCCAGACGGGATTGCCGCGAATTGCAGCGTGCCTCCCGCCGAGCGAATCGAATGCCGTTTCGCCGGCTCCTTCGTTGAATCTCCAGCATGACGAGCTACCCAGCGCCAGCCCCGAAAGTAACAAGATTACTACCGACACAACTTTATATGAGGTATTCGTGTTTATTGTCATCAACGCGTCCTTTCACGACAGAATTTCATTTGGCTTTACCTCGACAGGAGGAATCGATATTGCCCTTGCTTAATATTATGACGACTATCGGCTGTTACGGTTGACAGAGAAAGCGGAATACCAGAGTTAATATTTGAGAGGATCAGGTTTGGTTCTCGATACTTCCCCTAAGGGATCTTCGCTGCGCAATGAGATGCTGGATGCTCGATGCTTGTAAGACGGTGAAACGGTCCGACGAGAAGTAAGAAATTCACGTGGGATTGTGAGAAAGCGGGGGTTGGGTGAAAAAAATATCCTGGTGCCAGATGGCAGGGAATTTTCGTAAGCACTTTCTTTTGCGGGGATTAGGAATTTCCTGAAGACGTCCTATAAAAAAATATCAACAATTTTCGAGAAAAGTGGATTAATATGTTGACTTTGTGGTGAGGAGTGGTAAACTTTCCCATAGTTGTTATGCTTAATGGGACAAGAGCCATGCTGTTACTAACAGGTGAATATCAGCACGTTATCGATGGGAAAGGCAGAGTTCTTGTATCCAACAAGTTGAGACATCAAATCGACGTCGATGAACACGGCAGTAATTTCTATCTGGTCCTTGGCGCCAACGGGATCCTTTGTTTGTATCCTGAGAGATATTTCGAGCAAATAATCCTTGCAGTAGCACCGAATGCGGCGGCGCCTGACGAGGCAGTGGCGTTCGAACGTTTAGGGTTTGCGTTGTCGAGCAAGGTTGAACTTGACGGTCAGGGCCGATTGCTTGTGAATGAAAGATTGCGGAAGCGTGCGGGATTGAAAGAACAAATTACCTTAGTGGGTGTCAGAGACCATATCGAGCTTTGGAACAATGACAACTGGGAAGAGTATCTGGCAGACCATATGGAGCAATATCAGAAACAGATGTCGCAGGCGCGGCAGGTAGTGTTACAAAAACAGAAAGAAGAACTTTAATTTTCTTAACAGGAGATACAATGATTGAAGTGGATACGAGTCATAGTCAAATTGTCGAGAGAAGTCTCGCCGGTGAAAGAGCAGTTGACGAACAAACGTTTTCCTCGCTGACAATTCTTTCCGAACGTCTGGAACATCTGAAGAACAACGACAAGATTTATGACAGTGTTACATTTTCGCCGGATGTTAAGGGACTTAGAGCCCGTAACAGGGCAGTAATTGTAAGTTAATCCTTAGTGTGTCGTTTGTATATCGTAAGGTTTTATGCCATGATATTGGTGCGTGATATGAAAATAGAGTAATCATGGAGGTGAATAGCTCTCAAGTAGAGCATATTCCGGTTTTAGCAAGGACGCTAGTTGAGCAGATAAACTTACCCCAGGATGGGGTAATGGTCGACGCGACCATAGGACAAGGAGGTCATAGTTTGCTGTTCGGCACAAGTTTGGGCTCCGACGGAGTAATCATTGCTCTGGATGTCGATAAAAAAGCTATCCGTGGAGCCCAATTGAAATTGAAAGACCTTGCGTGCAAGGTCATTTACATATACGCTAATTTCTCAGAAATCGACAATCTCGTTCGTGAGCAGGGGGTAGAAAAGGTCGATTTTATATTAGCCGATTTGGGCTTGTGCTCGTCGCAGTTATCAGACAGTGAGATTGGTCTTAGTTTCCAGACTGACATGCCTCTTGATATGAGAATTGACAAAAGATTAAGGCTTAGTGCAGCCGATATTATAAATAAGACGACCCAAAAGAATCTTGCAGATTTGATTTTCAAATTCGGCCAGGAGAGGTTTTCCCGGCGGATAGCACGTTTTATCGTTCGTGAGCGTCAGGGCCGGCCGATAACTACGACCGGTCAATTATCTTCGATAATTTGCCGAGCAGTTGGACAGCCAGAGCGAAAACGAAAGAGCAAGATACACCCTGCAACAAGAACTTTTCAGGCGTTGAGAATCGCAGTCAATAATGAGCTTGAGAACCTTGAGAAGCTGCTTGCATCAGCATCGGGGCTTTTAGGAGTTAACGGCCGCATAGCTATCATTAGCTTTCACAGCCTCGAAGACAGATTAGTTAAGCTAAATTTTAAGGCAAATGAAAAAGCGGGTATTTATAAGATTATCACGAAGAAACCGATTGTGGCATCACGGGAGGAGATTTCGAGTAATCAACGGGCAAGAAGTGCGAAGTTAAGGATCGCAGAAAAAACATGAGATAAAAGGATGAATCTCAGAGATTAAGACGTGAATTAGTTCATTTAGTATTCGTAACTAGTGTATTAACCAAGTTCCAGAAGGAACTCGGCGGTACACACAGCAAATAGTGAAAAGGAGTTTTGCTATGACACGGGATGTCAAGATTGGATTGCTTTTGGGTTTGGCCTTTATATTTATGATTGCTTTTGTCATTAACGGTTTGCCGAGTTTTCGCGGGGACAGCAATGAGCTAACTAATACAATGCTGGATTTTCCTAATAATCAGCCTGGTCTTGGGGCCAATGAGCGTGATGTTATCAATCGGGCCGGTTCGATTAAACAGCCCTTTAGAAGCTACAATCCACTGATGGAGGAACCTGATATTCGGTTCAAAACACAGCTTCCTCAGGGCCCTGTTGTCGTCCGGAGCAAGAATCCTTCGACTTTTCAAGAGAGCGATAGAGTGAGGGTGATTGAGCCAAGGCCGGTCAATAATCATAAGACAACGGTTGTGAGGGAGCCCAGGACCGTCAAGCCGAAGCCGGCTTTGCCAAGATTCTATGTTGTAACCGATGGCGACAACCTTGCATATATAGCCAAGAAGTTTTATGGCGACCAGGAGGGCAACAAAAGGGCGACCATCCTGCGTATATTCGAGGCTAACCGTAATCTTCTGAACGCCGCAGATGAGATTGAAGTGGGCCAAAAACTAATTATCCCGCCTCTTTCGGGTCCGTCGGCTGAGAAAGAAAAAAGTAAGGGCGGCCTGGCGAGTTCTATTTTTGAGAAGGTCAAATCCATCGGCCGTGAACGTTTGTCATTGAAGAAATCCGCTCGAGCCAAGCAGGGTAAGCCGTACATTGTTCAGGAAGGTGATAGTTTATGGCGAATAGCCGCTGAGCGATTAGGAGACGGCGGCCGGTACACAGAAGTAGTCAAATTAAATGCCGATGTTTTAAGCGATGAGGACAGTCTGTCGGTAGGTATGTCCTTGAAAATACCGGCCCGATAGAAGAATCGGATAGTTGCAGCTTACAGGAGAAGATAAGTAAGGGCTATCGGCAATCCGTCGAATGCTATTTGCTGATTAAATTATGAGGCCGCAATTTCGTTTTGTATTTGTTGTTTTTTATTTTACGGCAGTTTTGATTTTCACTGTTTATCTTCGTAATGCCAACAATCGCATTTTCTACCAACTTTACACTCTCGAGATCGAACAAAGCTGGCTCAGACAGGAGCTTACGCACAAACAACTTCAGGTGGAAAATTTAATAAATCCGGCTGCGGTCTCCGAACGTCTTGGAGGCCCCTGAGTGTCGGGAATTTCCGTGAGGAACAATGTACGAGCGAAGCGTCCGTACTATCATTATCCTTTTTTCGCTTCTGATTGTGACATTTATGTCACTTGCAGGCCGATGCTTTTATCTTCAGAATCTCAAGAGCGAGTATTATCTTGAGCTTAGCACCAAGCAGCAGCGCGGGTTTCTGATCAAGGAGCCTCAGCGCGGGGTGATTCTTGACAGTTGCGGCCGGCTTCTTGCTGCGAGCAACCGGGTCCGTACTATTTTTGCCGAGCCTCGAGTTATAGATAACCCTCTCAATACATCGGTGAAATTAGCTCCGGTCGTTAAGATGCGGGCAACCGAAATAATAAAACTTATCCGAGAGAGCAAAAATCGCGGTTTTGTAAAAATCAAGGTCGGAGCAACTGCGTCCCAGTGCGCTGCCGCTCGTAAAATCTTCGGTATCGGAGTCCAATCCGACTGGCAAAGGAGTTATCCAATGGGACGGCTGTCTGCACACGCGGTTGGCTTTACCAGTGTTGACAACCGTGGATTAGACGGTATTGAATTGCGATACGACAAAGAGCTTCGCGGTTCGGCTGGTCAGAATATATTCCTTGCCGATGCATTTCGTCGTCCAGTTCAGTTGAAACAACAAACCGGTGTTTTAAGTAATGGGGTGGGGATCATCTTGACACTTGATGGAACCATCCAGCAGTTTACCCGCGCGGAACTTTTAAAACAGTATGAGAGCTATGAGGCGGAAGCTGCAGTAGCGATTGTGGCGTCAGCGAAGACGGGTGCGATTTTAGCTATGGTATCGCTTCCTGATTATGATCCTGTTGATATTAGGTCGGCTGACCCTAACACGTTTCGCAACCGTGTAGTAACGGACCAGTTCGAGCCTGGTAGTATGATAAAGCCGATAGTTGTTGCAATTGCAATCGATAACGGAACTATTGACAAGGACGAGAAGATATTTTGCGAATATGGTGACTATTATGGCAAAGGTTTTGGACGAATAAATGAATACCGGAACCACAGGTTCGGTGATTTAAGTATCAGAGAAGTCCTGATTAAGTCGAGCAATATAGGGATGGCGAAAATCGGTCAAAAGATGGGGGCAGAGAAACTTTACAACGGCCTTAAACTTTTTGGCTTTGCTAAAACAACCGGAGTTGAGGTGTCTGGTGAAGTTGTTGGATTGCTGAGGCCCACGCATAAGTGGACCGGATACAGCGTAACTCGAATCCCCTACGGATATGAAGTTAATGTAACGGCGATGCAAATGCTTCAAGCGTTCTGCATACTTGCCAGCGGCGGCAGGGCGGTGCAGCCATATCTTGTCAAGGCGATTGTTGACAGCAGCGGAGAGGTCATCAAGCGAAGACATTCATCTCCTGATGTCGGTTACATCATCAAGCCGGAAGTTGCCAAATGGATAGTGAATGATTGCTTAGTCGGAGTAGTTAATGAACGGGAAAACGGCGGAACGGGTTGGAGAGCGAAACTTGAGAAATGGCAGGTTTTCGGCAAGACGGGAACCGCTAATATTGCCAAGGTTGGCGAGAAGGGCTATGAAGACAATTCCAATCTTGCTTCCTTCATAGCAGGTGCTCCAGCGAAAGATCCTGCAGTAATAGTTTTAGTTTCAATTCGCAAACCAAACGGCAGACTTGGCAAAGGTGATAGCGGTGGAGCGGTGGCGTCCCCGGTGGTAGGCAGGATACTTGAAAAAACTCTTAAGTACCTGCGTGTTCCTGAGAGGAGCTTGTGAAGCGCGGTGGGATGGCCTGACGCTTTTTCTTCTTTTTAAGTTTCCAGCCTTGACATGCCCGGCGGACTCCGATATACAGAGTGTTCGAGGTACGAAGAAATGGCAAAAATAATCTACGGTGTAGCGGGGGAAGGATTTGGGCACAGCAGCCGATCTCATCTGATTGGGCAGCGACTCATCGATGCGGGACACGATGTGATGTTTGTAGGTTCTCAAAAATCACTTCTGTATCTGAAACAGTATTTCGGGGAGCGCGTGCGGGAGATATTCGGGCTGTCTTTCGCCTTTATAGACGGGAGAATAGATAAATCGGAAACGCTCAAGAGAAATCTTCTCAATCTGCCTAACGGCAATAAGATGAACGATGAACTTTTCAGGGAACATTTTGAGCCTTTTGGGCCTGACCTTGTGATATCAGATTTTGAGCCCTTTAGTGCCTGGTGGGCATGGCGAAAGAATGTGCCGTTTATCAGTATAGACCATGAGCATGTGCTGACTCTTTGTAAGCTGGAGCACGAGAATAAGAACTGGTTTTCCCGAATAACGGCCAGCGTGGTAACGGAGTGTCACTATGTTGGTGCGGTTGCATACGTTGTTATTAATTTTTTTGATGCTCCGCTGCGGATTGATTCTGCGATTCTGGCACCGCCTGTTGTGAGGCCTATAGTTCGTGGTCTTGTATCCAGCAGGGGGGAACATGTTTTGCTGTATTCGACGACCGGTAAAGGCCAAGAGGAAATACAAGAAGTGCTCGGTAAGTTTGGGGGCCAGAAATTTCATATATATGGTTTTAAGAAAGAGGGCGAATATAATAATTGTATCTTCAAGGCGCGGTCGACCGAAGGTTTTTTAGCTGACCTGGCATCGGCGCGGGGAGTGATAGCATCGGCGGGCTTTTCATTGTTAAGCGAGTGTCTGCATTTGAAAAAGCCGATGTACCTGCTGCCTATTACGGGTCAATATGAGCAGATAATCAACGCGCATTATATAGAAAAGCTGGGATTAGGTGTTTCGGCAGAGAAACTCGATAAGGATGTTTTAGGGCGTTTTCTTGAACAACTCGATAAGCCAATGCCGGATGATGGACGGATTCTTTGGCCTGATAATGACAAATTCTTCGGCATCCTGCAGGATGTTTTCAACAAGCTGGAGGAGCCGATTAGTATAGGGGTATCCTGAGCGGTGTATTTGTGATGTTTGTCTGTATTTGGCTAAAAGTTGAATTTACCAATCACAAAATTAAATGCGTTCGACAGTATCCGGTTACGGGCTCACAGGTACAATTACCCCTCCCTCACGGTCGGGGCTCTGTTTGATGGGGCGTACATGTTTTTTTGTGATTCGTATTATATAGGCAGGGACGTCAGTGCAGTTTAAGGACAAATATCTGACAAATATACCTCTGGTTGTGCTGGTAGCGGCCAACCTGATTCCGCTTTGGGGAGTGGTTTTCTGGGAGTGGGACGCCTTTAATGTCGTGCTTCTTTACTGGTCGGAAAATATTGTTGTTGGGTTCTATAATATCCTGAAGATGGCGTTTGTGAAGGTTTCCCACCCGGCCGAACACCTCGGCAAGCTGTTTATGATCCCGTTTTTTACGATTCACTATGGGGGATTTTGCGCGATTCACGGATTCTTCGTTTTATCGCTGTTTGGAAAAGGTGAGGCTGAGTTTATGCACGGAAACAGTTGGCCCTGCTTTTTTGTCTTTCTACAAATGCTGCTGAATGTCATAAAACATGCCTATTCAATTATGTCGCTGGAGATGAGGTATGCGATGGGGGCTCTTTTTTTAAGTCACGGTGTGTCGTTTGTGTATAACTACCTGATTAAGGGGGAGTACGCAAATATTAAAATTGACAAGCTGATGGGCAGCCCCTACGGTCGAATTGTTATTATGCATATGGCTGTTATATTCGGCGCGTTTTTGACTATAGCTCTGGGCTCGCCGGTTGGTATTCTGATTATCCTTGTGGGCTTGAAGACCTCTCTGGATGTGATATTCCACCTACGCCAGCATAAAAAGCACCAAGGGAAAACCGCTTGAGCATAGGCGGAAAATATTTCATTTGGGATGTATTTGCGGTAGGGTTTGGTTCAAAAGACTATGTCAATCTTTAAGCGGGTTATTTTGGGAGTTCTTGCTGTTGTTCTTTGAATTTGGCCGGGATCAGGCCGGTATGAAATAGAACGGAGAAGCGGGTGATCAGCGCACCTAATAAACAATAGCCCAAAAGGACCTGTAACGTCAGCAATATGTGTCCCCAGATGCTTTGTGAGTTTGCGGACATATCTCCAAAACCGAGGGTCGTCATTGTCGCAATAGAGAAATAGAGAGTTCGCAGAGGCACTAACCACCAGGGAACGACTACGCCATTGCCATCGATAAAGAGATTGCCGACAATACCCGGCGGAAATATTCGTCCCCAATGGTAATAGATATTTGCAAAGACGAATGCCAGCGCAAAGAAGACAAAAATAATCCTTGTAGTTGACCGGCCATAATCACTTATCCAGAAGAAGGCCTTGGCCGGCCGGGCCAATCGCGGATGCTCCTGGTACCAGTTTTGGCAATTCATTCTCCGCCTGTTGTATTCCAGGAGATATTTTGTCGGTTCATCCATGCGGCAGGCGTCCAGGCCGACACCTCGAAAATCCGTTTTATTGTCAATACTGCATTGCCAGAATAAGGTCGAACCATCGACAATAGTATTTCTAAAATCAGCTCCCTGTAGATGGGCCTTGTAGAATTCCACTGTTTCCAGGTTGGCACGCCAGAGTGTCGCTGCTTTGAGATGGGCACGAATGAGATTTGCCCCTTGCAGATGCGTGCGTATGAGCCTTGCTCCTTCCAGATGGGCACCACGGAGATCGGCTTGTTCCAGATGAGCGCTCAATAAAGTAGCTCCCTGGAGCCAAATCTCTTCATTGGGATTTTCCCGGCGCCAGTTGTTCCACTCGGTGATATCCCTGTTTTGAGAGCATTTTTTGAGCAAGGCGAGCTGCTCCGGGTCGCATCTCGGCTCTTTGTTGGCCTTGTCTTTTTTGTCCTCAGATTCGTCCATCGCGGTACATTATGACTTATGGACGGGGATTTTCCAGGATATTTTTTGTTATTGGTTTGTTTGCAGAGATGGGCCTAAATAATCGGAGTCAATACACAACTGTATGATGCCAAAGCCTAAAGGAGCTGCATCGGTTGAGCCGCGTTGTCCACCTTCGACGAGAACGGCGATAGCGATGCTTCGGCCGGCATCATCAGTTGCGAAGCCTGCGAACCAGGCGGTTTCCGGGGCCTGGGTTGAGCCTGTTTTTCCATAAACCTTTACAGCCTGCAGGGGGAGAGTGCTTTCGACGAATTGGCTGTTGGCGGTTCCGCTTGGCTCGTTAACCACGGCACTCATACCATCGTGGACAACGGCGATGTTTTGCGGTGAGATGCCGAGGGGGACTCCATCGGAATTTGGAAGCTGGGATGTTGGATTTTTGTTCGGGTCGTTAACAAAGAGGCGAGGCGTTTTATAGAGTCCCCCCCGCGCGATGGCGGCCATTGCATTTGCTACTTGTAACGGTGTGGCCCGGAGATTTCCCTGTCCGATTCCGAAATATCTTCTTTCACCCTTATAAAGAACAGGTATCTTGTCTGGTTGTGAGATTGCTGCCCTTGTAGGGACGGACGAAATTGTACCGGCTACCTGTCTTAAGTTTCGATGCTGGTTGCCTGATTTATCAGTCGGCAGTACAAGAGGGAATTTTTTGCCATAGCCGAATTTGAAAAGCCATAGCTGTAAGACCATAGGTTGTATTCTTTCAGCGAGTCGTGAGAAATAAATATTGCAACTTCCCCTGATGGCATTTCTTGCAATGTTTTGCCATTTATAGTCGTGTCCGCTCTGGTATTGATTGAAGAGCCAGCAGCTTGGCCAGTATTTTGGCGCCTTTCTTGCCGGGCAGCTAATAGTCTCTCCGGCGGAGATTTTGCCGGATTGAAGCCCTGCGATGAGAATGAGAGGCTTTACAACTGAGCCTGGCGGATATCCCTTGTTTATTGCTCTATTTCGCAGCGGCTCGTTAGGATCGGAAGCCAGGGCGTCATAGTCTTGCCTGACAAGGTTCAAATCAAAGGTCGGTGTTGATACGAGCGCGAGGATATCCCCGGTATTGACGTCAATCACAACCGCTGCCATAGGTGCTGTGCAGTTTTGGTTGAGGTTGCAGTCGGCGAGGTGGTCTTCTATTTCCTTTTGAAGCTCGATGTCCAGTGTCATTGTGACGTCTAAGCCGAACTGTGTCTCTGTTCTACTAACAAGCTGTCGGTCTATGTCCCATAGTTTTTCGCCCCGTCTGCCCCGCAGAATAGTTTCACAAATATACTCGACTCCGTCTTCCCGGCCACAGACTTCATCGCTTATATATCTTGATAATTTATCATTTGCAAAAAGCAGCTTGTCTCTTTTCTGCGGCGGACCGACCCATCCTATTGTTTGTGAGGCAACCGAGCCATAAGGGTACAATCTCTTTTCATCCGGCAGAATCTCAATACCCTCAATATCCATAAACTCTAATTGAGCATCAAAGACATCGGAATCGGTTTTTAACTCGAGCAATCGAGAGCTTTTGTTCATTTCAGGAAAGTTTTTAATTTCTTCTATGAGCAGAAGACGGTCGGTTTCATCCGGGAATTCCTTTTTGAAATCCCGAATAGCTACCGACAGGGGGACATCACTGAATCTACCGTTATATTTGGCGATTATTTTCGGGTCGGGGCGGTTTCCCATCCATGCAAAGAAAGTACGGAAATTCCATATTCTCTCGTTAATTCGGGCGATTTTCTGCTCGACATCATTTCGCTCCAAGCCAAAGTACGTACACTTGTCAATTATCTTCTGCAGGTCCTGGAGCTTTGCGTCCATTTCTTTGCGTATATCGAATAAAGAGGATTTTCCCTTTGCGAGCATGGAACGTCCGGCGGCGTTGAGCATTTTTGCTTTTCGAACACGTTCATCGAGCAGGCAGCTGATGTTGTAATTTATATGCAGCTGGAACTGCGGTTCGTTTTCAGCCAATACTCTGCCTTTTCGGTCGAGAATTTTTCCCCTGATGGTCTTAAGCTGTCGTGAGACGCCCTGTTGTAGCTTTAATTCTTCGATTTGCTCCATGTAGGAGGAATGTGCCAATATCTGTATTTGTATCAGTCGCAGTAAACAGGGCAGTAAGAGCAGTGCACTTATGATTATAAAGATTTTGATTCGCTTATTATACATATTTTCATTTGCCGCTGCGTTGTCACCTGCATTTAGTCAGAGATACGCCCTGCTTTGGCAGTTGAGACAATCCGCAGTTAATACCTGCCGAATCGATGTGTTTTTATACGCATGAACCAGGCAGCCGGCAAGAAAAATAACGGCCCGACTACGGCCGAATATAAGGCTATTCCCAGAACAGCGGAGTATACGTTTGAGACGGTCGACTCGCCTCTCAGGAGAGCTAAAAAATGCGCGAGGATGCCTATCAATAAAGCGGTTAAAAAAATAGCAAACGCCTGGTAAGAGATTTTTTTGATGGCAATCACACGGTGAAGATATGCCAGTGCTGTTCCGAAAAGAACAAAGCTAATTGTGTGTGAGCCCATTACAGAACCAATACTAATATCAGCAGCAAACCCTATTGCGAAAGAGGTTATGATGGCATCGGTGGTGTTGCAGGACGTAGCAAAAAACACCAAAAGTATTAATAACAAATTTGGTTTGCTTCTCAAAGGCGGAAGCGCAATTATATCCAGCAAGAGACTGGCCTGCAGTACTGCAACTAAAGAGATAAAGACAGCGAACCGAAGCCATCGCATTTTATATCCTCACGGTTTTTGGGGCACTTATTTTTCTTACACTTTTGCAGAATAAGCTCTTAATCATTCCTGCGGATTCATAATAATTACGGTTATAGTATTTAGTCTTTCTATATCACAGACGGGTTTAACCGTTATATCCCAAACTAACGGATTTCTATCGTCCCTTTCGCACCTTGCGACTACTCCGATAATCATGGATGCGTCGATAAAACCCGGTTTTTTTCGGGCAAAGACCTCGTCACCGACGTTGATTTTGTGTTTTATTGAGAGGTGTTCTATCTTGGCTAAATCTTTACCTGCGCCCTCCATGAGTCTGTCTATATTTAAGTTTCCTATCCTTACTGCTATTTTTGATGCAGGGTCTGTAAATAACTTAACCCGGGCCGTGGTTGGCGAGACGTCAGAAACCGTTCCGATGATACTATTGTCGCCCAGAACGTAGTATCCTTTGGCGAGTCCGTCGTTTTTGCCGCGGCTGATTGTAAGCTCGCAGCGTGCTCCATTTATAGAGAACCTGTAGACAATTGCCATAAGGAGGCCTGCATTTTCCAGGGCATGGAATCTAGTTTGCAGCCTTGACAGCTCTATGACCTCCAGATGTTTTTGTCGTAACTGTTCCTCAAGGTTGGCAATGTAGTTTGATTCTTTGGAGAACGTGGTCCCGGGCGCCGGTTGCTTTGTTCGTGCATAGAGCGAAATATTCTTTCCGATAGTTAAAGGCCAGCGAAAAAGGCGGGCAAAAGCAAACTGAAGGTCATTTGTAAGGTTCTTCGGTGAAAACAGGAGTATAAATCCGGATAACATAAACCATGTAAATAACATTGGTCTTGAGATAGACCCCAAACGTATGTTATCGCGTTCGGGACCCCAGGCTCTAATTAGCTTCCTTGCCATGAGCGTATTACGCACCGGTTATTACACGGCACGCACGACGAATTATTCCAATCCGTACTCATTATGGTCCATTGTATCTTTCCACAGTTCGAGATTTTCCAGGTAGACGCTGGTTCCTCGAGCCACGCAACTAAGGGGGTCGTCCACTCTTTGAACATTGAGTCCAGTTGCATTTGCGAGAATAGAATCCATTCCCCTCAACAGAGAAGCACCGCCGCAAATGTGCACACCGTTCTCAATCAAATCGGCAGCCAGTTCTGGTTTTGCTTTCTCCAGTGTTGCAGTAACGGTATCTATAATTGCAGCGATGGGGTCGCGCATAGCTTCACGGATTTCCTCACTTGTAATAACGATTTTTCTTGGCAGTCCCGAGATTGTGTCTCTTCCGGCGACCTCCATAGTCAATTCCTCTTCGAGCGGAGCGGCCGAGCCAATTTGTATTTTGACCTTTTCGGCGCTTATCTCACCGATAAGCAGGTTGTAAGTTTTTTTCAGATGACTGATGACGGCTTCATCCATATCATCTCCTCCGATTCGTATAGATTCGGATGTTGCGATGTCTGCGAGGCTCATTATTGCCACTTCAGTGGTTCCACCGCCGATATCGACAATCATAGAAGCGGTTGGGTCAGTTATCGGCAGATCTGCCCCGATTCCGGCAGCCATTGGCTCATCCACGAGGTATACCTTTCGAGCCCCCGCTCTTTCGGCGCTATCTATTACAGCCCTTCTTTCAACGGCGGTTATGCCGCTTGGCACAGCGATTACGACGCGAGGCCTGATAAGCCCACCCCTGCCGTGGACCTTTCGTATAAAATAACCGAGCATTGCCTCAGTGATTTCAAAGTCGCTGATTACGCCGTCTTTCAGGGGCCTTATCGCGCTAATGGAGCCCGGTGTTTTTCCGAGCATTTCTCTTGCGATCAGGCCGACTGCTTCGCCATTATTCAAAACAGTATTGGTTCCTTTGCGAACCGCGACCACAGATGGTTCATTGAGAACAATCCCTTTTCCGCGGACACAAACCAGGGTAGTGCAAGTACCAAGGTCGATCCCCATATCCATACTGAACCAGCCTAAGATTCTGTCCAGCAGCAACATCGATTCCCTTCATAAATTTCAATTGCCTATTATTTATCGATAAACAGCGGAGTTGTCAACCCCCATTAGAAATATTCTTTTTTTTGTATGTCCGGAGTGTCAATAATCTGACATCTATGAGGATATAGGGTGTTTTTTCTGGTTATCCGCGATTTCTATTAGGGGATCAATAGAAAATTTGTTACGGAATATTGAAGATTGTTTCGTACTGTATATAGCATTTGAAGGCAACAAATGCTGCTGTTGCCAGCACAACGCAGAACGCCAGTCCAAGTATAACGGTGTATAGATTGTCGATAGCAATTACCTTGCCACCACGTATCCGCATGTTAGGACTCATATTTGGACCTCATATAGAAGTGTTTGGATTTTTCGTTATCATTATTTTCAGGGCATGAACACCGTAAACCGCTACAAATTAGTAGTTACGGTATCTCCTGCCCTTGG
This sequence comes from Planctomycetota bacterium, assembly GCA_019456145.1. Taxonomy (GTDB): domain Bacteria; phylum Planctomycetota; class Phycisphaerae; order Sedimentisphaerales; family Anaerobacaceae; genus CS2-K091. The sequence goes on along the minus strand of VRUL01000002.1, from coordinate 152,385 downwards.
TTGTTCCCGTGCAAGATCCAGCAGCTCCAGTGCTCCGACGGCCTCTTCGGCATCTGTGTCTATGATGAGAATATCGCAAATAAACTTATCACCGCGTGTAACGTGGAATTTCATGCCTTCCTTAACGCCGTCTGCGGCTCCGATGGATATGCTGGCCATCTTATTTTTCAAATCTACATCAGTTATCAAGCCGTTCAAGCCGATTTTTTGAGTGAAAACCGGCGCGGGTCGAGCTATGTCTTTTCTTGGTGTTAAGGTCACGACCGGAGTAGTGAATTTGCCGGCCGGCTGTAAGGTCTTGTTCAGTCTGCTTTGCAATTCAACCTTTTCCTCAATGAGTTGTTTCTTTTCAGTTTCCAGTGTTTGTATAATCGCAAATTTCTCCAGAAGTGTCGCTGATGTATCGTTGAACTGTGCAATCAGTTTTATTTGTTCAGCTTTAAGCTTGTTTAGTTCAGCGAGTGTGTTTTTTAATAACTGTACTTGCTCGCCGGCAGTTTGTGAGGAGGTTTCTACGACGCTTGCCATGTCGCTTACCCGCTTCTCCCAAATATTGCTTTGGGCTTCAACATCTTTGAGTTTGCCCCGTAAGGTGCTAATTTCGATGTTCAACTTTGAAATTTCACCGCTTAGTTTAGCTTCCAGAACATCTTTTTCAGCTACTTTCTGCTTATGTTTCTCTATTGTGTCAGCAGTAGTTTCTTTCAAACTATCCCTCTCGGCTCTCAGGGAGGTGTATTTCTGCCTGTAATCGTCAGCGTTTGCCACGTATGTAACGACAATCCCGCAGAGGAAAATCGAGGAAATCGTCAGTAAAACGATCAAGATTTTTGTAAGCGTACTCAAAACGAGCCCCTTTCGCTAAAATGGTGCCATTTTTCCGTATTTGCCTTATGTCCGATATAACAGGATATCGAACTTTCCACCCCATTACTTTACACTTTCAAGAAGGAAAAATCAAGTAAATTTTACCTATTTTATCACGCAGATATTAAACTCGGTCAAATTTTGTGGGGTCTATTTAACGATATTGGGGGGGTAATTGGTTATTGGATGTTGTATGTATAGCCGGTCAAAGGGGAAAATACAATGGATAATGAGAATTAACGCCTGGAAAACGAGGAGATTTCAGGTGTTAGATTTTCGTCGAGCATTGAAAAACGGCCATTGCAGCGGCAATACGGACGATTTTAGACTCATCTTTCAGGAACCGTGGGAGAAATCTTGTAAGAGAAGGTGTGCCAATTTGGCCTATCGCCAGTACAGTTCTGACATTAATATAATCCCGTGCCGGTTTGTCGAGTCCAGCGGTGAGATTCTTGGAAAAAACTTCGAGCACTACAGGCTCCCCGGCAGGATTTTTGAGCATACCGAGCTGTTCGGCAGCGGCGAGCCGAACCTCCACTATATCATCATCGAGCATAGTAGCGATGGCATCTCCGGCCTGTAATGTTCCCAGTGCGCCCATTGCTTTTATACCCATGACTCTGTCATCAGCGTAAGCGCTTATCAGCATTGTCCACAGCTTCGGGTATATTCGCTGGTCACCGAGCATTGCAATAGCTTCGGCGGTCTGGAATCTGACCTTGTCACTGGAATCCTGTCTTCGGAGAGTCCACCATAATGCCTGCGTTGTTAGTGTACTTTTATCGCCGCTTTTTCCGAGCAGCAAGGCGGTGTTGGCCCGCACGGTCTGGTCGCTGCTTGCAATTGCCTTTCGAAGCTGTTCAAATGTCCCTTCAGAGCCAAGTTTGCCCAATGTATATAGGGCGGCAATCCTGACATTTTCGTTTTGGTCCTGCAGCAGTGCAGTAACGGCCCTACCTGCAAGAGAGTATTCCAAATCTCCCACAGCCAGAACGGCTGCAAAACGAACGGGTATAAAGTCATCTTTTAGCAGTCTTCGTACTTTAGGTATTAGCCTGATTCGTTTAGTGGTCGCGACAACTTCAATAGCGTTAACCCTGATTACGGGATCCGAGTCCGTTAAAGCATCCCTTATAATCCGGTCAGCTTCGGTGACGAGGTTGTCGGCAGAGACAGGTGCAGGCCAGTCTGTTCTGGTATATACTGTTCCCTGGCATCCGAAGCATAGCATTGTGTAACTAATAAGAGAGCAAGCCGCGAGCAGTGTCGTGTACATTTTTTGTCTTTTGGGGTTTTTAGTCTTATTTTTCATATTAGTGCTGCCGTAAAGCAATACTATCTATTTTATTTCGGATAATACCTGCCCAGGCTGAAATAATTATGAGCAAAATAAGGCCGAGAGCACAACAAAAATCCAGCCATTGGCCGTATTTACTGAAAAAAGTTTTCCTTTTATCTATCGTCAATTTATCGACGAACCACCCATCGATACCTTTGCGTTCGATGGCCTTTTGGGGCAAAGTGCCGGCCAAATAGCCATTTTTTACCCGTCCGAGTGTGTCGATTATGCAGCTTATGCCGGTATTGACGCTTCGTACGATGCTGAGCCTGTTTTCAACGGCCCGGAAAACACATATAGCCATATGTTGGGCAAGCTCTGTGCTCGGTGAAACCTCATTATCCCTGAATCCAACAAACCAGCCGTCGTTACTTATGTTAATGAGCCAGTGAATCTGCTTTCGGTCCTGTTGGTCCAGGGCAAATCTTCGGACAATGGCAGGTATGGTAGCTTCATAACAAATTATTACACTGAATTTGTATGTGCCGTTTTGGGGGTCTGATGTGTCGTTTCCGACGGGGCAGGCCATTTCATAAACAGTATATTCAGTGCCAGCGTCAAGTGAATGGTCGTAACCATAAGGATTAAATTTCATCAAAAGGTTAAAAAGGAAAGGGGAACTGTTTCTAAACGGCAGTACCTCTCCGAAGAGGACCAGATGCATTTTGCTATAGTGTTTGGAGTACTTGAGACCATCAGGTTTGTAAAGAATCGCCGAGTTGTACCTTTCGGCCATGACAGGCTGGGTGTTTCGAAATTCAACCTTGCCTGAGTAGGCGCCGATGAGCAAATACGCATTGTTGGCGGCGTGTTCCGAGAGGGCTTTGTCAAAGAGCCTTGCCTGGCTTGAGGATTCGAAATATGCCAGGACCTCGTCATTCAAAGTTGCCTGTACCATTGTTTCGGGCCAGATGATTAGTTGTGCGCCTTCTTTGGAACTTGCCTTGCTTTTTTTCATCAGGTCATCGAAGATTTGCTGAGAAGTCTGCTGAGCGATTTCGGCCTCTCCCCGCAGAGCTTCAGTTTTGATCCACTGTGGGACGTTTGACTGCAGCGAGGCAACGACCGGGCCATCGGTTACGAACCTGTCGGATTGATTTATCCTCCATCGTCCATACAAGATTGTTGCCAGCATTGCAGTGCATACTACGGCTGTCTTTATAAAATTGCTTACTTTGAAGAGTTTTTTCTGTTGAGCGGCGATTATCAAATCGGCCAGGAGGCCATTGACCATTGCAATTAGAAACGAGATTCCGGCAGCTCCGAAGAAGTCCGCTATCTGGATGACTGTGATATTCTGATATTGGCTGTGTGCGAGGAACCGCCAGAAAAAGCCGCCTAAGAAAAGGCCGCGGAGACGTTCGGCGCCGACGAAGAGTACGGGAACAGTCAGGAATAATGGTATTTTTTTTGTTCTGCAATAACGCAGGCACAGGGCGAGAATCGGCCAGAATAAAGCTGTGTATAAACAGAGTAAAATCCAGCCCATCAATGTTATCGGAGCTATCCAGTATATATTGCCAAGCCAATAGCAGGCTGCAACCAGGTAGGCTGCAAGGGCCAGGGGTTTGGGTTTTGCACCGGGCGAGCAGGCCAGGATAAAAGGCACGAGCGATATCCACGCAAGGGGCGAGAGGCTAATCGGCGTCTGAATCACCGTCAGCATTACGGCACTTGCGATGAAAGGGGGGCAAAGCAGGAGAAAATTCTTGAGCTTCACATTTTTCAATCGGCGATACCCTCTAAAGCCATTACTATCTCTTTTTTACTATATCGCTTATGGTTGTTCATTCGCAGAGCAAATTGATTTGCGAACAACTCCAGGAGGTTTTTGTCGGCAGTAATTTGCTTTACGGGCTTTTTTATGTCTACAACAAGCCTCTTTAGTTCATTTAGTTCGGTGCTATTAAGAAACGAATCGGCCTGCTTATGCTTTTTTAATTGTGCCAGACGTTTTTTTGCGTTTTCAACATACTCATTAGAGATTTCTACGCCGAGATAATTTCTACCTAATTGAGCAGCAGTGACCGGGGTAGTTCCCGAACCACTGAAAGGATCAAGCACCCAGTCTTCCGAGTTGGAGCTTGCCGCTATGATTCTCTTGAGCAGGCTTTCGGGCATCTGGCATGGGTGCCAGCCGGTGCGTTCCTTAAAGGTCCCGCAGACACGGGAGTATTCGTGCCAGACATCGTCGGGCATCTTGCCTGCGGGATTGGCGCGACTGTCGTTATAGATTAACTGCCTATCTGAGGGGACGCGAACAGCGTGGTCGTTAAAAGTAAAGTTGTCTTTGTCATTTACGAAGTAAAATATATGTGTATGCGAGCGGGAGAATTTTCGTTTCATCTGCTGTCCGAATGTGTAGTGCCAGATAATCCAGTTTCGCATAAAAAGCCCTAATTCGTCGGCTATGATTTTTACGTTCGCGGCGTAATCATCTCCGATTGCTATGTAGAACGAGCCCCTGGGTTTTAAGAGGTTTTTGCAGACTGTCATCCAGTCTTTAGTCCATGCGATGTAGTTTTTCTTTTTGATCCTGTCGTTGTATTTATCGTATTTGTAGCCGATGTTAAAGGGCGGGTCGGCAAAGATAAGGTCGGCAAAGGGTTTTCGGATTTTACCCAAAACTTCTATGCAGTCGCCGCATATTATCTTGTTGAGGAATTTTTGCATAGCGACATATTACATCATCGGGCTGACAATGCAAGGCGAATTAAGGGGGCCTGTTTTTACTTTACTGGCCAGTTTTGCCGGCGGGCATACTCCTCTATTTGTTTCCACTGGTCTTTCTTTGTTTCGACCGAGAACTTTTTCCCATCTGAATGTTCGATAACTACCCCCGTACGTGCAAAACGCGGTTTGATAATCTTAATGTCCTGATGCAAGACCACCCAGGAACCTTCTAATTCCGCGGCCAGCTCGTCCACGTGCCGTCCTCCATGGGCTTGGCGCCATTGTTCCATCTCAAGCTTTCGTTTTTTGTCGGAGCGATGCGCTAACCACATACCCAGAAGCCCAAAGTAGAGCTGAAGGACCATGGCCCAGCTATTGACTTTTCTAAAGGCCAGGAAGTAAAATCCATCTGAAGTTGCGTGGAGGTCGCCGTGTATTTCCGCGGGTTTTTTGCTCCTGATGTCATCAAACGAAAGCATGTCCATAACCTGATATCATCTATGAAAAAGATTCTGTATGCAAATATTTTATAAGGAAGTGATGTGTTTGCAAGGGGATTTAGGTGTTGTCGGCCTTGTCCGTTAAGAAAATCGAAAATCCAAAACTGTTTTTTGCAGGAATTCTTACTTGAGGGGCCCGGTGATGAGAGAAAGACGGTTTTTAATATCAATTATCGGTCTATTTTTACAGCAGTTTGCTTTTGGCGTGCCTGATTTGCTAAAGTGGTTCACCTTCTTTGTCGACAAAAACAGTGGTGTTATAAGGTTACGAGTAATTTCTGTTTCGCGGGGTAGCTGTCTTAGCCATCAAGAGAAAGAATATGCCAGAGGAAGAATTTAGACTTGTCGACCTGTTAGATGATTTGTCCGCCGGGAAGAATGTCTTTTTTAAGATGGTGTGTCAAGTCAAGGATGTGATGACCAAAGATGTCAAGACGCTGACGCTGGACGATACCGTAGAGGCGTGTATTAAGTTTATGAAGGAGAACCGGGTCCGACACATACCGGTAATAGACAGCCCGAGCGGAGAAGATGAAAAACGATGCTTCGTTGGTATTGTTTCCCAGCGAGATGTGTTCCGACAAGTATCTCCTTATTTGGGTAAAATCGGCCAGGAAGATTCAGACACAGAGGCTCTCAAACAGCCTCTGGTCCAACTTGTCACCAGAGGTCCCAAGTCCGTATCACCTGAGACACCCATAAAAGAGATGATTAGCATCATGGTTGATAATCACGTCAATATGGTCCCTGTTCTGGATGAGCAAAATTTAGTTGGTATCGTTACGTCCACGGACATTTTGAAGCTGTTTATGAGGCTTGATACAATCCGCCACCTATGCTCGAAGGCCGAAGAGACAGAGCAAAGGAGGCGTTTTGTCGACCTGCTGTCGGGAAATTCGGACGAGATGATGCCCGCTTTCTCAAGGATCCTGCGAACAGTTGAAGATATTATGACCGAGGAAGTGGTTTGCCTGCAGGAGCGAGACAGTTTGGCCAAAGCAATGGAGGTTATGCAGAAGGGCAAGCTCAGGCACGTTCCGATTGTAGATAAGCACAAGAAACTGGTGGGGGTAATCTCCGATAGAGACGTTCTTCGCTATCTTCCGTTTCACAGCAAGCCATTCGAGCCGGGGACTGATGTATTTCGCGGCAGGTTGTTCGATGTTGCGCCGAACGAGCAGGCCACACAGCAAGACCTCCAACAGATTATGAAGCGAGACGTAACTGATGTCTTACCGAGCTGTGACTTCTACACTGCCGTGAAAATGCTGTATGAGATGAATATAAGCTGTCTGCCTGTGACTGACCAGGACAAAAAGCTTGTTGGAATAGTTACCGTGACAGATATGATGCGCGGCTTGCTGGCCGCCTACGGGCTTTTTGAGAAATCCGTGGTTTAACAAATCAATTTGTCTTACAGGCGCAATTACCCCTTACCGAAATTCGGGTTCCAGGCCTCGTGCTTTTGTTCTTCTGTTCTTATTGTGGCTTGATAAGCCTTTGCTCTTCGAAGACTTTGCCTGAGAGGTAATCTGTAAAGGTGACCGTTACCGTCAGGGGTTTGTCATAATTTTCGACCTTGTCGGAAACGTCGAAAGTCATTCTGTAATGTGTCTTCATCAATGCGTTGAACCAGAGCTTTCTTAGCTGGGCCGGCGTGAGGTGCCATTTTCGGAGTAAAACGGGGTCCTTGTCTTTGTCCAGGTCCAGCAACTGCACGTCTACAGTGCCTGCGGCCTTTATTATGTCGCCATCCTGGTCGATGGGCTGTAAGTAGACAATGAGTGTTTCCCTTGTGCCGTTTTTGTCTTTGTCAAGAATGTTAGTGTACTTTGTAACCTTGATTCTTTTAACATCATAGATTTCCTTTATCCTGATGTCATCGGCCAAGCCGTGCAGAGTGTTTATTTGTGTTTTCAGGTCTTTATTTTGAGATTCCAACTGCTCGATTTGGCGTGTCAGTTGTTTTTTGTCGTTACTGAGGGTGTCCACCTGTTCTGCCAGCGGGTTTTTCCTGATTTCGGTGTTTTGACAGCCTGCGGTAAAGTGCATCAGAACACAAAAGCACAAAAGCATGGCTACGACAGTGAGCCGCCGAGCGGCGAAGTTGGAATTTCGGTATTGGATATTCATGATTACTGCTCCTGCTGCCTGACGATTTCGGGCGCTTTTTGCAATATTCTGTCTGCGAGTCCGTAGTTTATAGCCTCCTCTGCGTCGAGCCATAGGTTGCGGTCGCAATCCTTTTCGACTTTCTCCGGCTTTTGTCCGGTATGATTTGACAATATGTCGTATAGCCGGGCCCGCAGGCGCAGTATTTCCTTTGCTTCTATTTCGAGGTCAGTAGCGGGTCCCTCGAGTATGCCGGTGATTAGTGGCTGGTGCAAAAGAATCCTGTTGTTTGCCAAAAGAAATCGTTTGCCGGCCTTGCCTCCTGCCAATAAGACGGCAGCCATGCTCGCGGCCTGTCCGACGCAATATGTTGCGACGTCGCAGCGCAAAAACTGCATTGAATCGTAGATGGCCAGTCCTGCAGTAATGGAGCCCCCAGGTGAATTGATGTAAAAATGGATGTCGTTCTTGCTGTCTTCATTGCTCAAAAACAGCATCTGGGCGATGATTAGATTGGCGGTGGCATCATCAATTGATCCTCCGAGAAAGACAATCCTGTCCTTTAGGAGTCTCGAATAGATGTCGTAAGCTCTTTCTGTTCTACCACTTTTCTCAATAACAATCGGTACTAAGGTTTGATTAATAGTCATATTTCATATCTCGAATTAAATTTTACTTTTTATTTTTATTTTTATTTTTTTCTTTTTCTTTTTCTTTTTCTTTTTCTTTTTTTTCTTTTTTATCTTTTTTATCTTCTTCGTGGAGGACCTCATCGATAAGTCCGTACTGATACGCCTCTTCAGCAGTCATATATCTGTCTCTTTCGGTCTCGGCGGCGATTTTTTCAGCCGGCTGTCCGGAGTGCTTGGCGAGAATATCGTTTATCATCTTTTTTGCTTTTATGATTTCTTCGGCCTGTATTTTGATATCGGCCGCCTGTCCGCTGACTCCTCCCCATACCTGGTGGAGCATAATTTTTGCGTGTGGAAGCGCGTGTCTTTTTCCCTTTGTGCCGGCAGACAGTATTACGGCGGCCCCGGATTGCGCCCTGCCGATGCAGTAGGTCGCAACGGGGGAACTGATAAAGCGTATAGTATCGTAAATAGCCATGGTGTCATCGACACTACCGCCCGGAGAATTGATGTAGAGGTTGATTTCAGCTTCTCTTTTTAGATTGTCGAGATAGAGCATCTTCATAATGACTTCGGCGGCCCTTTGATATGATATTTCCCCTATCAAAAAGACGATTCTGTTTTCGAGGAGCATATCGTCGAGACTCATCTGTCTGTATCGTTGATACTGGCCGTATTGGTTGTAAGTCTCCATGTTTTTGGTGAAGTTTTTGCCGAGATGTTCGATAGACATTTATGTTTTCCTTTATATAATTCGTATCTCGTATTTCGTATCTCGCATCACTGCCGGCGAGTTACGCTTATATTCGGCTTTTTTTAGAGTCAACTTTTGGTCTTACCCGGCAGTTCAGCGTTCGGTCTAATTTTGTTTGTCTGGTTTTTTTCGTTTTTTAGAAGCTTTTTTCTCCGAGTCGGCTGCTTTTTTATTGGTTTTTTTGGCCGGTTTTTTTGCAGAATTTTTCTCGGCTTTTTCGGCTTTCTTATCGGGCTTTTTCTCGGGTTTTTTCTCGGTTATCTTTGCCGACTCGAGTAACTTTGCGATGCACATCTGCTCTCGCACCTGTAACTTGAACTGGGCGAGCGAGCCGTCGCGGAGCATCTGCTCTCTCATCTTTTCCGGGCGCTGTCCCTGCTGAATGGCCAACTGTGCAATGTGGCCGTTAATCTCCTCTTCGGTCACGTCAATCTCGAGCTTGTCGGCAATCTTGTCCATTATAAAGAATGTCTTTAGCTGCTCTTTGGCCCGCTGCTCACTGCCTGCCTGAAGCTGCACCATGTTCTCTTCGACCTGCTCACGCGAGAGTCCCCGCATGAGCATATTTGAGTACTGTCTTTGCAGCAGTGAGGTCGATTGCTCAGCCACAATGTCCAGGGGCAGGTCAAAATCCGTATTTTCGAGCAGATACTTATAAATCTGCTCTGTCATCTCTGTCCGCACCTGCTGCTCTAATCGGTGCTGGAGTGAATCCTGGATTTTTTCCTTTAGCTGGTTTTCGTCTTCGACATTGTACTTTTTTAGGAAGTTTTCGTCTAAGGCGGCCGGCTTGAGGGTCTTGATATCTTTGACGTCAATCCGGACATCCACCTTTTTTCCTCGAAACTCTTCTCTGAAGAATGTTTTCGGGACCTCGACAGTTGTCTCTTTGGTATCTCCGGCTTTTGCGCCTGCCAGGACTTCGTCGAGCTTCTCTACGGGGACTGCCCCGACAAAACCATTGGGCCTTACATATATCTCGATATTGTTGAGTTTATCCTCTTCTTCGACATCCTGGGCCTTGAGGACGGCATCAGCTATTATCTGGTCGTCGACCTCTGCGGCGCCGTCGGTCCGTGGGGTCCAGACTCCTGACCATTTTCGCAACTGTTCGACTTCTCTGTCGACTTGCTCGTCTGTGACTTCAAGTTTGCTCTTTGTTACCGGAATGTCCTGGAGTTCGGGCAAATCGAATTCCGGCCGGACCTCAACCTCGAAATCAAACTTCATGGGGCCTTCGTCAGGCATTTCTATTTTCTCAAAGTCAATATCAGGCTCACGAAGGGTATTCAGCTCGCTGTCCTTTACGGCTGAGTCGCTGGCCTTGGCCAACAATTCCAACTTTATTTGCTCAATTGTCTCTTTACCGAACCTCTTTTCAAGTAGTCGGCGTGGTGCCCTGCCCTTTCTAAAGCCCGGGACGAGCGCTTCCTTGCGCAATGTTTCGTACTGCTCCTCGGTGGCAGTCTTTATCGCTTTTTCCGGTATCTCTACGAGGACCTTTTTCCTGCAGGGGCCTGCCTCTTGGATTGTTACGGTGTTTTTCGCAGCTGTTGGTTGTTTCTCTTTGTTTTCGGTCTCTGCGACTTTTTCATCTTCGGCCATTTTGGCGCTCCCAAACGTTTGTTCTTTGGCGGTTCTGAGATATTAAACAAAAAAGGCGTCGGAAAAACAACATTCCTTAGCCGGATCTCAAAAATTTCCCATCCCGTTTTCCGGGATTTAGCATATCGGCGACCAACGCCAAACTACTGTGCTTAGCCGGTAACTCGCCGATACTATATTATTTATAGTCCTTTATAGTAGTTTCGTAAAGCGGGCGATGAGATTTGAACTCACGACATTCACGTTGGCAACGTGACGCTCTACCACTGAGCTACGCCCGCGTATCCATCGCTCGTGCCCCGTCGCTCGTGGCCCGAGTTTCGATTCAATTTGTAATTATAAGATGTATTATCGGTTAGGCAAGGGGATTTTTTGATAAAATTTTCAGGTATTCGGGGCGGATTTTTGGATTTAGCGGGCCGGAATTGACGGCCGGGTGGTTTTGTAGTATACTTAGGATAAGTTAAAATGATATTTGGGGGAATGACAGATGGATAAAAAAGAGCGGGTAGAAAAAAGAAGGCGGATTGCGGCGTTTTTTGGTGCGCTGGCTGGAATTGTACTGCTGTGTGGCATTTTGATTTTAAAAAGCGGGACCAAGCCTGGGATTATCTTAGCTTCGGGAGATAAAAAAGCTGATTCAAATCAGGCACCAGCCGATGTGAACCAGCAGGGCGTCAAAGAATATAAGAAGGTGCCCCGGCCGGACCATAATCATCCGGCATTCAAAGAGCGGGTCGATGAACGAAAGAAGATGGTCGCCACGCAAATCCGGGCGCGGGATGTTAAGGACCCGAACGTGTTAAAGGCCATGCTCATCGTCCCCCGCCACGCCTTTATTCCGAAGAGCCAGCGGCGATATGCATACAGTGACTATCCGCTGCCCATCGAGCATGGGCAGACCATCAGCCAGCCTTACATTGTCGCTTTTATGACTGATGCCTTAAAGCTCAAGCCCGACTCGAAGGTTTTTGAGATTGGGACGGGGTCGGGTTACCAGGCGGCGGTCTGCGCCGAGATTGCCCGTGAAGTTTACACGATTGAGATTGTGGAAGGGCTTGCAAAGACGGCCAAGGAGCGATTGAAAAAACTCGGCTACAAGAACGTGTTTGTTAAGGCCGGTGACGGTTTCTTCGGCTGGCCTGATAAGGGGCCCTTTGACGCCATAATCGGAACCGCGGCCGCCAAGCGCATCCCTGAGCCGCTGCTTGAGCAGTTGAAGCCGGGCGGGAGGATGATTATACCGACGGACAGTGCGTGGGGATTTCAGTACCTGGTGCTGATTACGAAGGACAAAGACGGTAAAATCCACAAGAGCAAGGTGATGCCGGTACGATTTGTGCCGATGACAGGCGAAGTGCAAAAATAGAAGAAGGCCAACATTAAGTGCTGCATGACATTTAGAAGATAGCATATCTGGTTGCAAGGTTTGTTCTGTGCATAAAAAGTTTTTTGACCATCCCCAAGCCCTTTGGACTTGAGGCTGCCACCCATTGTTGTCAGCAGGTGAGGTGTATTGCGGCAGCGACGTTAACGCCGGCTTCTGAGAACTCGTTGAATTTCTGGACGGCTTTGTAGCTGTCAAATGTTTCTATTTGGATGTTGTGTTGTTTCAATATCTGGCGGGTCTGGTCGGGCACTTCCATCTGGCCTGAAGCACCGCAGCCGACTACGAGGATCGAGGGTTTGACTTTCAGGATGGTCTGTAAATCTTCAACAGTTAAAGAGTGGCCTTGCTTTCTCCACCAGTCAGCCTGGACGGAATCGCCAAGGACAATCAGGTCACTGGTATAGCTTTGTCCGTCGATGACAATTTTACCGAATTGGTATGAATCAATGTGCATAGGTATATTAATACTAAAGCGATACTCAGGCCCTGTCAAATTTTCCGGGATTCAGGCGGTTCTGTAAAGTACAATTCCTGTAAATTACAGAGAAATTGTGGGTATGGTCCACCTTGCCTGGCTTAACAAAGAGTTTTAGATTTTAATATCAGTGCCGGATTTCTTTTGTTGCTTGCTGTATACAAAGGCGTACCAAAAGGGTAAATACCAGAAAGCAGCTCCTGAAATAATCGTCAGAAAGAACAGTAAATTATCGTGATCCCGCAAGCCAAACAGGGTGAGCAAATAATACCAGCCTGTTTGAGCCAGGACAGCAAAGACGACGAGAATAAGGAATGTCAAAGGTTTTTTTATCTCATGAGTCATAATCTTTAATACCTCCTTTTTGTATTTTCATTTTGCCCATTATATTTTGTCGGCAAGATCATCGAGTCAGAATGCAATCCCACACATTATTATAGCTGAATCCTGCTTGCCGGAAAACAAAGAATATCAGATTCTCCGATATATTCAAGCTTAAAATATGCTCTGTGAGTTAAATAAAACATCAGTTTCTTGGCAGAAAGCTGTTTTGGTGACCGTTCGAATCCGGCCGTTCAACGTCGCGGGTATCATAACCGGTAAGATAGATTAGGGCGTCAAGGTATGGAAAAAAGAGATTTCAATCCGTTGCAATTGCGGTAAAGATTTTGTATCATGGTGTTCGATTGTGGATTTACAAGATTATGTATGCCGTTGCTCGAAAATAAGAACGAACTTTATTGCAGGCAGGAGGTGTTTATGCGTAAGTATTGTATATTTCCGGTGTTCGTGTTGGTGTGTGTATCGGCGGCTTTTGCGGGTAATTGGCCCCACTGGCGAGGTCCTTACTTCAACGGTTCAACCGACGAAAAGAACCTGCCATCAGACTGGAGCCAAACTGAGAACATTGCCTGGAGCGTTGATTTAGTCGGCTCTTCGGCGGCTACGCCGATTATCCAGGATGATAAGGTCTTTCTTTCAGGTGTCGATTCTGCCAGGGACATGCTGCTGGCGATGTGCTTCGACCGCAGTAGCGGCAAGCAGCTTTGGCAGCACGATATTTCAAAGGTGATTGGCCGAGACAGTCGCAGTACGTACGCGGCCGGCTCGGCGGTTACCGACGGAAAGCTTGTGGTTTTTCTCTACGGCAACGGGGAGCTGGTATGCTACGACCTGAACGGCCGACGTAAGTGGGCGCGCAATATTCAGGATGACTACGGGCCTTTTGCGTTCCTGTGGACTTACGGAGGCAGCCCCACGCTGTTTGACGGCAGGCTGTATGTACAGGTATTGCAGCGTGACGTTCCGGTGCGTGGTCGTGGTTTCAGAGACAAGAAGAACGAATCGTACCTGCTGGCGATGAATCCTGAAACGGGTAAGACCCTTTGGCGTCAGATTCGTCCAAGTAAAGCCCGTGCCGAGTCGCTTGAGGCTTTTAGCACGCCGATACCTTTTTCCTTCAAGGGAAAAAAACAGTTGTTGATAGTCGGAGGTGATGCGCTGACCGGGCATGACCTTAAAACGGGCAAGGAATTGTGGCGATGGGGCACATGGAATCCCAGGCGCGTTGGGCATTGGCGGCTGGTTCCCTCTCCGGTTGCCGGCGACGACGTGGTTCTTGCCTGCGCACCCAAGAACGCCCCGGTCTACGCCATACGGCCCGACGGGAGCGGAGTGCTCGACGATAGTGCCATCGTCTGGGTTAGCGAAGAGGTTCGGGAAGTTTCCTCCGATGTTCCCACGCCGGCCTTTTACGATGGGGATTTTTTCGTGTTGAGCGACCTGCGGGACAGCCTCTCTCGTGTGGTGCCGCGCACGGGTAAGGTGAAGTGGAAAATCCAGACGCCCGGCGATTCCAAATACGAAGCATCTCCGCTTGCCGCGGACGGGAAAATCTACCTAATCAACCACTCCGGAGACGCAGCCATAATCGATGCAGCAAATGGTGACGTCCTGAAGGTGATTGACATGGACAAACCCAGCGGCAGATCAGTTGTCCGCGCGTCCATTAGCGCCGCATATGGTCAGCTTTTCATACGTACAACACACAAATTATATTGCGTGGGCAAGGGGCGTCAAGCCGGCGACTCCGGGAGTAAGTGACGAGACCGAATCCAGATGAGTGCTCTTATAGAGGACAAGCTTCTATGAATTTCAGGTTCCCTTTGGCGATAATACTTAGCCTGTTTGTCGTGAACTCGGCCACAGCCGAAGACTGGCCTCAGTTTCACGGGCCCCGGCGGGATAACCGGTCGGCTGAGACGGGTCTGCTCAAGCAGTGGCCTACGGGAGGGCCGGAGCTGGTCTGGAAAGCAGGGGGGATCGGGCAGGGATTTGCCACGGTGGCCATTATTGATGGCATGATATACACGACGGGTAACATAGATAAAGATACTGTTATTACGGCTATGGATATGTCGGGCAGGGAGATATGGAAACGAAAGAACGGGCCTGCGTACACGCGTTCGCATCCGGGGAGCCGCTCGACTCCAACGATTGCCGATGGCAAGCTCTACAACATGAATGGGGATGGGGACCTTATCTGTATGCACGCCCGGACAGGGGCGACGATTTGGACGGTGAACATGCTGGATAAGTTCCAGGGTCGAATGATCCAGTGGGGGATAAGTGAGTCACCGCTTATTGATGGCGACAATGTGATCTGTTGTCCCGGGGGCCAGGAGGTGAGCATGGCGGCCCTTGATAGGGACACCGGTGAGACCAGGTGGACATGCAGGGGCGCAGGTGATAAGCCAGGCTACACGTCTGCAATGATTGTTGATTATCAGGGCCTTAGACAGATTGTCACATTAATGTATGATTCAGCGATTGGTGTTGCCGCGGAGACTGGAAAGCTGCTTTGGCAATACCCGCACAAAGTGCGTTTTGGTGTCAATTGCGATATGCCGATTTACCATGACGGGCACGTATTTCTCTTCGGGACGTGGGGGCGTGGCGCAACCAAACTGAAATTGAACGTTGAGGGAGATGATTGTTCGGTCGAGGAAGTCTGGCGGACAGCCGAACTCGATAACGAACACGGCGGGGTGATGATCGTTGACGGGTACCTGTATGGCCAGGCCGACGGGGACCATAAACGAAGACATATGGCGTGCCTGGAGTTGAAGACCGGAAAGACGATGTGGACCGCCCGTGAACTCAGCGGCGAACGCTCGGCATCTCTGACCTTTGCCGAGGGCATGCTGTACCTGGTCAGTGACCGGGGCGAAATAGGGCTCGTTCGGCCGAATCCCAATAAGTTTGAAATCGTCAGTCAGTTCGAGTTACCCAAAAAAGATCAAGGCGTATTCTATGCCCATCCGGTCGTCTATGGCAAGCGCCTCTACATCCGGCATGGAGAGTTTCTCTACGCCTACGATATCGACGCGAAGGCAGCGGCCACAAGGAAGTGACAGGGATTCTTTCAAGTCGTGGAATTTCCATCACCGCAAACGGGGATATCTGATTATGGATATGAAGAAGACCGGTGTATTTGCAATACTTGGTGCCAGCCTGATGTGGGCTATTGAGCCTATTCTTGCCAAATTGGCTTACACAAACTCGGATTTTCTTCAGACGTCGGCCATCCGTGCGATAGTCGTTGCGGTAACGGCGCTGCTGTATGTTCTTTTTACAAATAAAGGGAATTTTAAAGTAACTAAAAAGCACCTGCCCAAGTTAGTCTATATTGGGATTGCAGGGACGATATTCGCAGATTTGCTCTATTTCTTTGCGCTGACTAAGATCCCTGTCATTAACGCGGTCCTGATAGGCCATATGCAGCCAATCTCTATTATTCTCATAGGCTTCTTTCTCCTGAAAGAGGAAAAGTTGACCAAATTCGATTACTTAGGCATATTGATTATGATAACTGCTGGTGTACTTGTTACAACCAAGACGGCGGGGAATCTGTCTAAAATGAAATTCGGTACGATGGGAGATGTATACGTGGTTATGGCGACTGTGGCGTGGGCAACGACGGCCATCGTAATGAGGAAATATCTCAAAGGACTTAATGCGGGAGTAATCACGTTTTATAGATATACAATTGCTTCCGGGGTATTCGTTATTTACTTATTACTTACCTCATCAATTGTTCTTTCTAATATCTATCAAGTTCTTATAGGTCTTATAGTTTGTGCCGGCACCATCCTTTATTATGAAGGTTTGAAACGCATGAAGGCGGCCCAGGTTTCGGCACTGGAACTTTCAACACCTTTTTTTGCGGTCTTTTTTGCTTTTTTGATTTTGAAAGAGCGGGTCACAGTTATGCAGATTTCCGGGATTGTGTTGTTAGTAGTCGGAGTGTTCCTGGTTTCGAGGAAAGAAGAAGCATATTTCTGATGTGTTTGAGATGAAAATGAGGTAATCGCGAGGTAACAGAGGAGATTGGTAGGTTGTCGGGTTTTTTCGTTGATTAAATAAGGGCTGCAAGCATTATGCTCACAGCCCTGTTATTAAATGGCGATTTTTCGTCTTGTAGTTATTTTTTACTACGGACTTCCAATATTACGCGTTGAGTAAGTCTATGATATACTGAGTTTCAGCAATGAGATTGTTTGCATCTTCGACTGGAATCTTGTTCCCACTTTGAGCTTCTACTGAATTGATAAACGCCTGTAGGGTGTTGATTGCTGCGACGTCATTGTTCGCTTTCAGGTCGTCTAACGCGTTTAATGCCGCATCTAGTTTCGAATCCAGACTGTTGTCAATTCCATGGTGAAGGTTAAGGTCCGCCACAGTGATAATGAGTTGTAGTATAAGAACGGCCGGATCTTCGGGTGCAGGCGGTTGCAGATTAATGGGTATATCGCTAAAGAAAAGCAGATTAATTGATCCACCACCGTCTTCTTCTCCATAGGTACCTGTCAAAGTATCACTTCCGCCAGCAGGAGTCCACTGAGTTGCTGAAATGGAACCATATGAGTCTTCAAAACCAGTGCCATACACCGTTACAACTGGTTTCTCTTGATTCTCATTCGTTGGGCTTAATACCAGTATACCAAGAGAACCGGTAACATTACCACTGTAAATGTTCAAATAGCTATCTGGCTCTACTGTTATCCCAAAAGGTCCCAAAACATCTGCATAAAGATTAACCGTTGTGCCACTTTCTACAATCAAATCTCCCGGTTCGTCCTCAGTTATATTTATATCCGCCCATACAGATGGCACTGCACACAGAGCAACCGCCATAACAGCCCATGAAAATCTCGAACATTCTGTCTTAATCCATCCTTTGTTCTTTTCCATAATCCGCTCTTTCACAATAGAAATTCTTAGTTTTTCATTATAAGACAAAGATATTATCGGTCGATATGGAGTTTTTTCAACACTTTTTTGATGAAAAAAGTGGATTTTTTATTGGACGTGTTTATTTTCGGGCAGAATTTGCCGGCAAAGAAGTCCGTTATATTGGCCGATAAGAGCCATATCATCCATGATTTCTACTTCTTTCGAGAAAGAAGAAATGAAGAGAAAAGCTTTTACCCTCGTTGAGATTCTGGTAGCTGTGGTGCTCCTGGGTATCCTTGCTGCAGTTGTTCTGCCCACGCTGCAGGGTCATCCGGCAATTGCCCGGGAGTCATCTGCCAAAGACTCGCTCAGTACGATGCGAACGCAGATAGAGTTCTATAAGATGGAGCACGACGGCGTGCCGCCGGGATATATAAACGGGTCCGGTGCCCCGACGGCAATTTTACCGTATCAATTCAATGCGACGACAACTATCACAGGTGCAGTATCCCCATCTACGACTCCGACAGCTCCTTACTTATATGGGCCTTATATAAGGAAAATGCCCGAAAATCCTTATAACAACCTAACGACTATCATCTACGTGGCTGAGGCGACAGCTTTCTCGGCGGCGGTGGACGGGACGTCCAGCGGCTGGTTATACAAAAAAGAGACCGGCGAAATCAGGATAAACTGGACCGGGACCGACAGCGAGGGCGCCAACTTTTACGATTATTAAAGTTGAAGTATTAACACATTCGTCCGGTTCCTCAACTCAACGTCGAAGTAAATCAGATTGCCTGCCGGTTAGCAAGGCACAAACCTACCATGCCCCAATCAGTATTCAGGTTGTCAGCCGGCGAGCATGGCACAAACCTACCGTGTCCCAACCGGTATTCAGATTGTCTGCCGGCGAGCGAGGTAAAATCTACCATGCCCCAATCAGTATTCAGATTGTCTGCCGGTTAGCAAGGCGCAAGCTTATCTTCCATGGCCTCAACCAGTATTTAGCAGAGTTCTTTGCCGGCCGAGGCGCTTGTTTTGGATAAAACGTTCGGCGAGCCGCCGCTGGTTCATCCGCTAAAGAGCACTATCTTTATTATTTGACCTTTCCAGTGGCCGCGAACTCGACACCTCGTGCGATTATCTTCTGGACACTGGGGTTGCTTAGTGCCTTGCCATCGTGACCGAAGGCGTTGTGAACTACACGACCCTTGCCATATTTCTTTGTGAAGACCAGGGGTTCGGTCTTTTTGCTCCAATCGGAGTAAGCCTCGACAAGGACGTTGATATCGCCTGTGCCCTGGAGTTTGGCGTACAGCTCATCGTCGGTCCTGAAGTTGCTCAAGCCTTTTGTGATCGGATGCTCCTTGTTGGCGATCTTTACCTCGAAGACAGAACGCGGTCCGTGGCCTGATTTGCCCATGACCCATTTTCGGCCACAGAGCTTTCCGAATTCCTCCCACTTGGCGAACGAGGCTGAGGCCAGGTGCTGGACGAAGAAGCCCTTTCCACCCTTAACGTAGTTGAGGAGGTTTTCCTGGGCCTCTTTAGGGATCATTTTGACACGCATGCTATAAATCATAAATACAATCACATCGTATGCCTTAAGCGCATTTTCGGATTCGAGGATATAGGGGTCTTCGCATACCCTGACTTCGAACCTCTTGGAGTCCACGAGGACTTTGCGCGTGGTCTCGGCCATTTGCCGCCAGGGGTGCACTCCGACGTCATCGCCTGTAATTATCAGGGCCCTGATTTTGGCGGTTTTCTCGGCCGCCTCGGCCGCGGGACAAAAACTCATCGCTACAATACACACCAGAGTTATAACACAAATTAAACGCCGCATCACAATTCTCCTTTCTGTCAAAAGACAAAAGATGGTGTCCACAGTGGACGCCTTGTAGTACAAAAAAATATGTGTGTCCTCTTATTTTATAAGGACCATATCATTTAATCGGCGCCAAATCAATGGCATTATCCGAAATTCCAATATAGACGATTAAGATGACCCTGCAAAAAAACTCCAAAATCACTATACTACCAGCTCGGCCCGGACGGCAACGGTGCCGGCAGAGAAGGGAGCTATCGAACGGCAACACATTTCATCTGTTTCTGGTCGCGGATCAGCAGCTTGCCGTCTGCTAATGACAGTTGTCCCCAGCATTCCTTAGTGTCGAGCAAATCGGCACTTGCCAGCTTCTTAAAGCCTTCGGAATTTGGCTCAATGATGTAAAGGATACCGTCCCTTCCATCGACGCTGAGCATAAGATCGCCAACAAGGATGAATCCACCCTTATCGAAGAGCGGTTCGCGACCGGTTTTCCACTTGAGTTTTCCGTCAACACTCATGCAGGTCAAACCATCCCTGCGTGAGTTGGTTGTGCCATGGCCGTAGAGGTGTCCCTTGTAGAGTATGGAAGGATGGACATGAGTGCCGAAATCCTGTGTAGTATAAAGCTCTTTGGCAACGTAGCTGCCGTCCTTTCTGGTGACCTTGAACATCGCTGAGCCGGCCATGTAACCGCCGCTAATGAAAAGCCTTCCATCGCCAACGGGGGTGACGTTATTTATTGGAATACGGCACTGCCAGCCCTTGTAGGTCCAGAGAGTCGAGCCGTCTTTGATGTCCATCCCGAAAACTCCGCCGTCGGTACCTTCGCTGTCGCTGCCGGCAGGTGCGGAGCGTCCACCGCGTCCACCGCGTCCGCCACGTCCGCCACGTCCGCCACGTCCGCCACGTCCGCCGCGTCCGCCTGCGGTAATCATAACAAGCTGGTCCTGACCATCGATATTGACAACCGCCGGTGAGACGTAACCTGTCCTGCCGGGTAGAGCCTTAGAGGCCCACTTTACGGTGCCGTTGGTCTTGTCGTATGCAACTACACCTGCTTCTTTGGTTTGTGAGGCCAGTATCAGCAGGTCGCCGTAGATGAGAGGATTCTGGCAGATGCCCCACATCGGGATTTTTTCGCCGCCGAAGTCCGTCCAGACGTTTTTGTTCCAGACGGGCTTATGTGTGTTTAGGTCAAAACAGTAGACGTGACCGAAGCTGCCGCAGGTGTAGACATACTTGCCGTCGATCGCCGGGGTTGAGCGTGACCCTTCATGGCTGACCCTGCCGGGTGCGTCGTAAGTGAATGACCAGAGTTCCTTTCCGCTGTTAAAATCGATGCAGCGGAACACATCCTGCTTGCTGCCTACGCGGTCGAGCAAATAGACTTTGCCCTTGCTTATTGCCCCTCCGCCGTAGCCGGCTCCTAATTCAAACGTCCAGAGGACCTTGGGACCGTCGGGGGGCCACGACCGCAGCAGGCCTTTTTCATCGGATGTGGCGTTACGATTCGGGCCAAGATGCTGCGGCCAATCGGCCCAAACGTTACAAAATCCCAGCATTGTGATCAGAAATATCAACAAAAAACACCTTTTCATACTCTTTACTCCTAAAATGTCATCAATTTGACGTTTCCGGTTCGATACTTCCCTAAGCCTATTAACGGGAGGCATGATACCAGAAAGGGCCATGAATTTCAACTGCCATAAACACGTTATTTGAGACATTGGACATCGGACTGCTGTTGCAGGCCTTTGGGCGGATGTGAAATTGGCTTTGTTTGGGTTCGTTTTGGGTTCGTTTTTCCCTATTGACCAAGTGTCCATTTGTTTATAATCCTTTGTTATTACATTATTTACGTTCATTTGACTTTTTTGGAAATTGGGTTCGTTTTGCATAATTTACTCATAGCCACAAAGGCACTAAGGCACAAAGGAACAGAGTGATAGAGCGAATCCCAAAAAGCTTGTGGCTGTTTGGGCTGGTTGATTTTGGGGTGTTACGGCAGTTTGGGAGAATTTGCGCTTCGGTGGTCATAAGAAACAATCCTTTCTTACTGATTATTGATATTTGACTTGGGCTGGCTTGCCCGATTCGTGCGGTTCTCCGCTAATCTGCCATTTCTATAGCGTTTTGTATTATACCAGAGACGGCCGAAATATACAATGAAAATCGGTTTTTTTTCTGGAAAAAAACGGCCGAGCCTCAACGAAGGCAGGGGGCCATTTACTAATTGAAAAAATGCCCAAAAAAGTGCTGTTAATCACCAATTCAACATTCTAAATTCCCCCCTGACCCCTTTTCCTCCCTCAAATGATAAAAAACAGTTCTCCGCTGACTAATCTTCAATACGCTTGATTTCGGCCTTTTTCATAGCGCCAACAGTGTATCTTGTGGAGCATTAAAAAGCAATATTTTTGCTCTTTTTTCTTTGCTTGTCAGCCACACAGAGCATACAATTGTGCCGCTTCATTGATGTAGAAACATTGAATGGAGAAAATAAGTTGGAGTTGAATAGAC
Source organism: Planctomycetota bacterium (assembly GCA_019456145.1). Lineage (GTDB taxonomy): Bacteria > Planctomycetota > Phycisphaerae > Sedimentisphaerales > Anaerobacaceae > CS2-K091. The sequence continues at coordinate 130,449 of VRUL01000002.1, read as the reverse complement.
CACTTACGAGCCCAATGTAGCGGTACGTCTTGTGATGCACCGCAAATGGTCAGAAACGGAAATTTTTGAAAGGAGATTGTCATGGAGAAAAAAGTTATTGTTGTGTTGTTGGTGTTTGCTTTTTGTAGCGTGCCCTCATTCGGCCTTAGCCTGATGGGGCCGCCAAAAGCTGGTCTCGAACAGGGCCAACATAGAATTGGTGTTGATTACTCGTATAGCGAAACGAAACTTGAGTTTAGTGGTTCCGGAATAACTGCGACTGAAGAAATTGAAACAAATATGCTTTTCGCTAATCTTGGCTACGGAATTACCGAACAGTGAGAAGGCTTTGTGCGTCTTGGTTTTGCTGATGTCAAGGCGGAAGGTTTCGATGGTGATGGTGAATTTGCTTACGGGTTTGGCACAAAGGTAACTTTAACTGAGAAGGATGCTATTAGCTGGGGCGGTCTATTTCAGATGAACTGGTTTGAAAGCGAGGATGATATTTTAGGAATTGACGTAAATATTGATGCCTATGAAATTCAAATAGCAGTTGGCCCGACTTACGAAGCCGAAAATATGCGTTTCTATGGAGGCCCATTTTTGCACCTTGTTGATGGTGATGTCGATGCAGAAATCTTAGGCTTTTCTCTTGATTTGTTCGATATTGAGCAGGAATCGGAATTTGGTGGATATATCGGAGCCGGTTTTGATATTGCGGAAGATTCTTACCTTAATGTAGAGTTCCAGTTTACAGGCGACGCCTGGGCCGTAGGCGTAGGGCTTGGCAAGAAATTTTGATGTAGTGAGCGTTTAATGGTTTGAGCATTGTTGTACTAAGTAGATTTATTAAGTTCAGTAAGCAGAAGGGCCGTAGACATATTTGTAACTCGTCTCCTTAAAAAACAATTGTGGCTGGCCCTTCTGCTCCTCTTTTTGCTCGGCTTTGGTGCGTTGATGGTGAGAAGGAAACGCTGAAAATGCACACAAGTGCCACCCTATTTATTCTTTAGTTTCAACAAAAAAAAGTATGTTCGTATTGCCTTTAGTCGGAACTTCGAAATGAAAGATGGTAATACATGTCGGTTATGTCTTAAGAGTTCTGAGTTGCAAGAATCGCACATAATTCCGCGTGCCATTATCAAACTTATACGCGATGAAGGACTCGACAACCGATTCTATGAATTGCGCAATAAACTTACACAAAAGATCCAAGATGGACCCAAGGAATATTTGCTTTGCGATGATTGTGAGCAAAAGATTGGCCGCTATGAGAAATATTTCATAGAAGCCGTACACTTTAGCAAACATGACATAGAAATAAAGCATAATCGACAATTTGGGATTATTGACAATCTTAATTATAGAAAGATTAAGTTATTCTTCCTCTCTCTTCTGTGGCGTATGAGTATCTCATCACTCCCAGAATTTGAAAATGTATGCATTGGAGGTAATGAAGAAACAATACGCAAAATGATTGTGAGAGAAGAAGCCGGAGATAGTTCTGAATATTCAGTAATTGCCACTATTCTTTTATTCAGTCAAAAGATGGAGGAAGGTTTGTTAACAACTGCTTTCGTGTCAAAAAGGAGACCAAGTGTCTATGCTATTGTGCTTGGTGGAATTTTATATCAAATCTCTTCTGCTCACCAAAACAGCTTTTTCCCCGCAGAACTGCTTCTGAATGAATCTGATCGCTGGATTATGCCTTTGACCGATTTTTATGACATACCATTCTTGCGGGAATATATTGACCACCACTTTGAACAATAGTTTATTTTCAAATTTTGGGGAATCTGCTCGGCTTGCCCCGCACCAATTAGGCGTGAGCCTAAGCTCAATTGGCGCGGGGCTTGGGTGCGGTGATGTTGAGAAGAAAAAGCGGTTAAACCAGCCCACAGAATTTCCCAGAGTAGCTCTCATACCAATTGTGATTAAATGTTGCGGTTTAAATGAAGATTAGCGAGCCATCCCCAAGCTTGCGCTTGAGTCTGCCACCCAGAGGTAATGATTAGGGATGATTGATGAATGATTAATTATTGTGACAAATACCTTAGGGCATAGAGAGCAGAGTGCCGGCTGATATCGTCGGCTGCCACCAAAGCGAGCGCCAATATGCACGGTCGGTCGCATATACGTCGATGGGGGCACCTTCGGGCAGGTCGTTCGGCAAGATGCCGTATCGCTTCATTTCGCGCACATAGCCCGGCGTGGGACGAAAGCCCGGCATATCGAACCTTTTGATTTGCTTGAGCCGACGCTTGCCATCACGACACATAGCGAGGATTTTTTGATAGTCCTGATCGTTCGTATCGGCGAAAACGGTAACGGTTTCACCGATACGGCCGTTATCGGGTCTTTGTTTGCAGAGGGCATAACCTCCGGCCTCGGTTGCCAGCGGCGCCAGCAGAATCAGCGATTTTTCGGGGCGTGAAAGATTGAACATATAGTGTCGCGATAACCTTATGCGGATATCGTCAAAGTCGGGATTTGACAGTACGAGGTCCAGGTTGTCGGATATATACTTCGGCATTGGGAGGGATTTATCATGACAGCCTGTGCAGCGCCTTTGGATGGCTTCGGCGGCGGCGATTGAGCTGGGCCATTTTCGGTCCCTTTTGTCAAGCACGCTCTTTGGAAAGCCGCCAATCATGCCGGTGCCCAGCGCTGCATAAGTGCCGGGATACGGAGCGGCAGATTCAATCCAATAGCGGATCATGTCCTGTTCGTGCTGCGTGAGCTGGGCATCGTAGTGGCTGCCGTCGAGCATCTTCATCAACGGGCTGGCCGAGGTGCCCACCGAGCGTGGGGGAAGGTTGGTCCGCAATCGATCGCGTCCGTCGGAAAACAATTGTCGAGCGGTAAGGGTGTAGTAGCTGTGTGAAAAGATAGGCCCGTGGTCGCCGCTGAGTATTACGCCGCCTGCGCGCTGGTCGTAATCGTGGCAGGTCAGGCAGTATTTATCCAGTATCGGCTGAATATCGCGCGGATAATCGAACACTTCGGGGATGCCCACCAGGGGGGTGAGCTGACTTGGCGGCCGGGTGAGTGCCTGTAGTGAGGCGCCGGGCGGGGAGGATGGGGCCCTTTGCCGCTGTTCGTGGCAACCGAGACAACTGGTTGTTTCGCCGGGCATGATTGTCAGGAAGCTGTGCATGCGTTTGACGGAATTGTTGTTTTGGTCCAGTGCGACAAAAAACAGGCTCCGCAAAGCGGGCAGCTCCATATATGCTGACCCGTCCGGCTCGATAGGAACGGTGCCCAGTATGCGCTCCAGGGTGTAGGTCCCGCCAAAGCTCATCGGGGGCATCTTACCGCTGTAATTGATTGGTTTTGGGAGGCTTTCGAGGACGAGGAGCTTTTTTATCTCGCCCCTTTTGACGCCTTGCATCTTCCGTCCGGCGTATACGTCCTGGAGAATCAGCCGACCGAGCGCTTTGCGCGGATTGCTCCGCGGGGGTATCACGGGCTCTCGCTGTCGAGGTCTCAAGGGACGAGGTTCATGGCACTCGACGCCTGCTTTAATTAGTTCGGAGGGCAGGCGGTAAATTTCGCGTGTTTTGCCCTGTCTATTCATTGTTAATAATCGGGGTCCCTGGGCAACGAGGAAACAATCCCGGGAGAGCGGATAAGGATCGCGGAAGTTTTCTTTCTTGCTCACCCTTTTAGCTGACGATGGCTCATCGGGGCCCGCTTTTGCCGTGACGATGGTAATGGCCCCTTCATGTTCCTTGCGGCCGTGCTCGGGGGAAAACACCGCCACCACGTCGTTGTCGCTACCGGGAATTGGCTTGGCGTCAATCATCAGGGTTCCAGGATGCAGGTTCCCGTAATAGATCATCTGGCCGGTTCCATCGGGATTTGCCGTCCAGAGATGGTGGAATGCGACTCGGCTGCGGTCTACGTACTCCCAGCGCTCATAGATGACCCGTCCGTCCGGAAGCGGCCAGGGCGTATTGTCATGCTCGATGTTCGCAGAAACCGGCTGGATGTTCGCTCCGCGGGCGTCGCAGATATACAGAATCGCGACCTGGCTGTACCAACAGGGAACCCATCGATCACCTCGGCTGGAACAGAACATGATTTGTCCGCTGGGCAGGTAAGTTGGCTCAATATCATTGTGGGGTCCGAAGGTGAGCTGCTTGAGGCCGCCGCCGTCGATATTGATTTCGTAGAGATGGAAATGGGCCATACCTGCCGGGCGGTAGGAGAAGAGGATTTTGGTTCCGTCGTAGTACACCTGGGGATCACGAATCGAGCCGTCGGGATCATCGAGTAAGACAGTGAGTTTGCCGCTGTCGATGTTCAGTCGGCACAAACGACTCTTGCCTTTGTATAACTTTTTGTTTTCGTCATGGGCGTAGTATCCGAAGTTTTCGTACCAGTGGCCGCCTGCGCCGGGCTGGCGGGAGGAGAAAATAATCTCTTTGACGCCTATGTCGGCCGACGTCGCCCACACGCAGGCCGGTGAGATTGCGACCAGGAGCAGAACGAGCGCCGCCTTGAGGTAAACACCCTTTTTCCAGGTGCGACTGCTGGTGTGGGATTTAAGTGCCGCAGGGAAGTGTCGGTCTTTGTGTACCGCGTCGAGGCGAAACATCATATTCCTCCATCGGCTAAACAGGGACAGCTATATATTAACTGGAATTTTCCATATACACGAAGCATCAGTCTACTAAATCCTCTGTTATTAGGATACCAGCTCGGGCTGGAATTTTCAAGCGATTTCAGGTTTTTCTGATAGCTTCTTAAACGTGACGCTGATTCAGAGCTTAGCCGAACCACTCGCACTGATACTCCCCGCCTATGCCGGAAGGTCCAATGCTCACCAATGGCATCCTGGTATCCTTTGGGTTTTTTAGAGAAACAGCAGAAGAAATTTCCCTGCCTTTTACCATTCTCTCTATGGCATTAAATTCCCTCGGGCTTCTATTGCCGATGGAACGGCATAAACTTGCCCATTGAGCCGGGTCTATGCCTTCGGAGAGTGAACACCAGATTCCCGTATCGGCGATTGAGGGTTCTGAGAAGAGAAGTCCTTGAGATTCCATAAGCCTAACTCCTTAAATAACAACGACTGAATTATTATTTAGAGGGCTTCGGAGGGACTTGATAGAAACCAGAGGTCGGTTCCACCCTTTTGACTGGACAGTAGTATAGTTGCCCTTGACAATATGTCAAGAAAAATATTCCACATTATGTCTTAAAATTGGGGGTTGGCTGAGGAATTCTTATTTTTTGCGGATCTTCTTCGTGACAAATTAAGAAGGGGCAGCGGAATGCTTGCATTATCAAGAGAATCTTGATATATTATTGGACATAAAGATCAATGTTGTTGTAGAGCAGCCGTGTACGGAGACATCAAAAGATGGAACATTCAAAATCGATTTCATTTACTTCAAGAAAGATTCTATACCTATGAAAAATCGGCCAAAAAATAACCACAGAACTAATTCACAAAAGAGAGTCCTTCTGCCTGGACATAATTGTCTGACTCGTCGTGACGCAATCAAAGCGGTGCTGGCATCGGCCGGTTCGGCGGCGTTTTGGAACGGGGCCCAGGCGGAGACGAAGAAACGCAAGCCCGATTCTCGAAAAGGTTCGCCCAAACGCTATGATATGAAGAAGTCCATTAACCAGTGGGCGTTTCCTTATCCTGACCGAATGAGTTTGAAAGAGTGCCTTGAGTTGGCTAAGGACGCCGGGTTTGAAGGGATAGAATTGAACTATGATTTGGAGAATGACCTTTCGCCCAGCTCGGGAACGAAAGACTACCATAACATTCGAAAGTTAGCGGATAAAATCGGCATCCGTATTAGTGGGCTTTGCTCTTTTCTTTTCTGGCCTTATCCTTTGACCAGCAACGATTCGGCCAAACGTGCGAAAGGCATCGAGCTGGCCGGTAAAATAGCACAAGCGGCCGCCGATCTTGGGGTGGAAAATGTATTGCTTGTGCCGGGTGCGGTGCATATCCCCTGGCGGGACGATTATGAGCCGGTGCGTAACGACGTCTGCGACCGCCGCGCTAAAGAAGCGGTCAGAAAGTTGGTCCGGCAAGCCGAAAGACTCAAGGTTTTCCTGAACATTGAAAACATTTTCTTCAACGGCTATCTTATGAGTCCTATGGAAATGAACGATTTTGTCGATTCGTTTCAAAGTGAACATGTTAAGATCCATTTCGACACCGGAAATATATCGATGTTTCAGCATCCTGAGCACTGGGTTCCGATCATGGGTAAACGTATCAAGAACATCCACTTCAAGGAATTCTCGAAGAAGATCACCGATTATTCTTTAGAGACGTTTCGGCCTCTGCTGGACGGCACTACCAATTGGCCGGCCGTAACGGAAGAATTAGATAAGGCGGGGTATCGCGGATACGTTACATTTGAGTATTTTCATCCCTATACACACTACCCGGAGGCCCTTGTTTACCAGACTTCGGATTCTCTGGATCGTATCCTGGGGCGGATTTCATAGCAGGTACCCGCTCGCTCAAAACCGTTGGTGCAGAGGGAATTAATTGGAAGTCGGGGAATACAGGATTGGCTACCAGGGGAATTTTTTCAGCCGGCTCCCTTTTCTGACAAAATAAATTGGGCGTTCTGTTAGCAACACTCTGTCGATGTTCAGTTCGTTACCCTCGATGTCCACTGCCTGCCAGGATTTTCCAGCCAGTGATATTTCCTTGCTCATCAACAAGAAATTTATGTCCACAATCATTGCAAGTTGCCCGATATCTTTTTCCCATGTGGATTACCCTTATGTAGACTCAATAACCTTCCATGAGTTTCCAAAGAGACCTGAGATCCTTCTCGTTTAATGGAGACTTGTGCAAGTGGTTTACCAGCCATAAACCACTTTCCCTTATTTTGCTCTTAGGAGAGCATAAACCCAACCAATTTGCTGACGGTCTACAATCAGCGCATAATGATACTGTTGAGATGAGCTTCGACTCTAACTCAAGTCTCTTTTTCTTATTATTGACTTCAAACATTACAAAAGAAAAACATTTTTGAATATAGCCTGACACCTGCTTTTCCACTTGCTTTTGTTTTGAGAAGTCTACTTGGGAAGAGTATTTCTCCCTATTTTTCCTGGAAGTAAGGTCTAATTCCCACTGTTGAAGAAAAGGATTATTGTCCCTATTTAGAATAGCCCTCCCCACATTCTTCCTAAAAATGCTTCTATCTTTATTCTCTTTCAAGAAGTGTTGTTGAAGCCTGGAACTAAGCTGCTTCTCTCCAGTATGGGTTCCGACACGGACTATTCTATCAAGTCCATGCCCATATTCATGTTTCTCAAAAAGAACATAGATACCGTTATACGGAATTTTCTCTTTATCAAAAGAAGATGAAAACCTCTCCATACAGTTAAATATCTTGTGTATTTCAGTACAGATGTTCATTTCATATCTTCTTTTTGAGCCAAGATAGTTGCTCACCGATTCTCAGTCTTTCCATAGGAATTTGGCAATTCCTGATATGCTGCAATAGGTACTTTCGATATTTGTCTCCAGCCAAGAAAATGAAGCGGTCTTTCTGTAGATCAGTCTGTTTTCTGAGTTCCACCAATACTCTTTCGCTCCATTCTCTGACATTCCTTGCCTTCATTTCATTCAGAGTCATATCATAGGGTGCAATTACTTGGTCGCATGACACTAAACCGTATTTTGCCGACAATACGAATATGGCATCTGGCTTGAGTGACGTAGCATACCTGTAGCACAGCTTGAAAAGAGTGCTGGTGTATAGGTCTTTAGATAGAGCTGGGCGATCTAATTTCTGACTAACACAGGAAATCAGGACATATTTTTTCATGTTTGCTCTACCCCGAAAAAACATTTATATTACGGCTTGCAGGTTGTTTCCAATTCTATTTCCCGGGCCGGTAGTAAGCAAGTGGTTTTTAGATTTCAAAACGTGCAAATATCAGGCACAGAACATCCTTGGTTGTAGGCTAAATCCAGTAGGTCGAGGTTATGTGAGCTGAACCAGATGGAAATTGTTGCAATAAGTAAGCCGGGACAGTAGAATAGTGTTTTAAAATTTGCGTTCAGGAAGATATGCCCTTTGAGGAGGCATTTTCAAGCACCGTTCAACGTGGTTCGTTTAGTATAAGCCGGAGACAATATGAACAAGGTCATGTTAAAAACAGCGTTATTTACATTGTTAGTTTTCCTTTCAAACGTTACAGTCAATGGTGAACCTGGTAAAAAAAGAGGAACGCAACTTTTCTTCCGTATGACAGGGGCCCAAAATAATGCTCCTATTTTGCCTAAGACCCGTTCAGCCTGGACACAGGACAAACGTATTGAAGTGGGCAATACGGGTATGGCGGATGAGGGATATACCGAGTATCCGTTTTGCTTTGGTTTGATGGATTTCAGCTTTGTCGAGCGGTATTCGGTTTATCCCAGATTCGTATCCGGAGCACAAGCTGATGAAAGTATCGTCAATACGGCGGATATTGTCATAGACCATGTATATCAGCCCGATGGGTGCGTGTGGGGATTCTCAGGGCGGGAGTTTGTGCAGACTTTTACCGCGACAGGGAATGAACTGGTCAGCATTACGCTGCTTGTCGCCTCGGAGCCCGGGACCTTCCGGGCGGCTTTGACCGAAGGCGGTCCTTACGGCAAACAGGTTGGACCTACCAAGACTTTCTATTCGGGTCATTCTATGGAATGGGGTACTGCACGCTGGACGGCAGGTCAGGCGGAGTTGGTTGGCGGAAGGACTTATGGCATTAAGATGTGGCGTCAAGACGGTGGAGACTGGACGCCTTATTTGCACTCTTTGGGCAATGCCTATGATGGAGGACTGCTTTATGTTGACGGCAGGGCGCGGCCCGGAACGGACATGGCACTCTGGATAGTCGAGGAACCTAAAGATCTAAAACGCGGTCTTATCGTCGGTGCCGACGAAGAAGGCTGGGTATACAACAAAGACAGCGTCTGCTTTGTTCCAAGAACTCCCAATATCAGGATGATATGGCTGAATGTTTCGCCTATCACGATGGAGCCGCCGACCGCTCATAACTGTTGTGATCTTGTGATTCGTGTATGGGATAAGAAGGGCAAGCTTGTTGCAGGGCCTAAAAGGAGTCTTGCGTGCGGGCCCCAAAACGGTCCTCATCCTGCGCCGTTTATCTTTGCATCGGATGAATTTCCTGTTACAGTCGGTGAAGTCTATCGTATAAACGCATACGCTGTGCCGCATAAAGCACCTCTTCCAAAAAACGAAGACATCAAGTTGATTCAGCCTGCAGATTTCAATCTCCGGGTTTATGGAGAACCTCATCCGGGGGGGCTTGCGGCGATATATAATCTAAAGGTTGATTTCCCCCAGGATAATACATTGAAACTTTCGTGGTCAGACACTTTTGCTGCCCCTGCTCGAATTATAATCCGGGGAGACGGGATGAAAGGCGCCGGTCATAAGACAAAGCATGTCGACCTTGAGAAAAACAGCACAGAGGGCCTGATAAAAGTCTGGCCGGGTCATACCTATGAGTTCAAGATAATTTCGACAGGCCCGACCGGTCTTGTATTTAGGACGCCTGTTTACCAGGTCAGGGCACCACGGAAAGACGAAATCAAGGCTATCTTTCAAGCGGCTGCTCCAAATCCGAAGCAGTTTATTAATCTTGCACCTCCCAGAATTGCAACGGGAGCGGAGACAGAACCGATTCGTTACAAAAAGTCTGTTAAACTGGTAAGCAATGATTTTGAGAAAGGCGTCGAAGGCTGGACAACAACACCTTCCGGAATACTTGACGCGCACGATGTCGGCTGGACGAGTAAATCAGCGGCGAAGAAAAATGGTATCAGTACCAAGTGGGGTGACAAAGTTGCAGGCTTAACGCACATTGCGGGCCGGAAACGAGAACAGGTTTTTGAGAAGAGTACACTGACGCAAAAAATCAGTACGACTCGCGGCAATGTTTATCTGCTGGCGGCGATGGTTCGCACGCACATTAAGAATGGCCCGGTCACAGACAAACGACTAAGGGGCGACGTTCGTGTCAGGCTCTTTGCAGATCCAAAAGGCGGTGCGGATTATGAAGGGATTAATTCAACACAATCTTACTGGACGGACAACAAATGGATGAGATTCGAGCACCGATGGATCGCAGAAGGAGAGAAATCCACGATAGGTTTGGGATTCTTTAGATGGCGTGATCTTGATTTTGCGGGGGCTTATGTAGACCACGTGCATGTTTATGACCTCGGTCCTTCGCCGGTTGTTTCGTCGGCACCACAGGCCGGGTCCAAAAAAGTATATTCTATTGTTCTGACCGACCATCAAGTTGAGTCCGATGATAAAGTCGAGGCTTACCTGAAAGCCCCGCCCGGATACGTCATTACAGGATTAGGGAGCCGAGCACACTATGACAATATCACTACCTTGTGGTTGAAGGTCCAGCCGATTCTGCCGGATGGTACTTTGGGTGAAGCTGAACAGCTAAGGCATGGCTGGGAACCCGATGCGCATCTCGAAGCAAAGGTTGAATTGCCGGCAGGATATGTTGCAACCGGTTTTGGGGCAGGCATTGCGCCGGAGTGGGACGTTAAACGATTGGGCGTATGGGCAAGACCACTGGGGAAAGATGGAACGCTGGGTGAAGAAAAACTGTTTCGCGGCGGAATCGATTTGAAAAGCGGTTTTGAAAAAACAGTTCGTCTCGACAAGGGGAGGGTACTTACATCAGCAGGACTGAATTGTATGGTAAATGATGTCAATGGCATCAAGGCGACATCTGCAAAACTAACAAAGACCGCCGAGGCTCAAGCCAAATCAAAACGAGCCGGCAGCGAGTAAATATTATTTCGCCTTAACCATCAAAAGTTAAGTGGTTGATGATTATCTCTGTCGAAAACCGCGAGTTGAGGCTCGAATTGAAACCTGCCCGGCTGGTCTCTTGACAGGAGCCAATTTACCCTTTATCATCGCTGGAAAACTGGTTTGGAGATGGTATTATGAGAAATTGTACACTGCTCATTGTTATTGCAGCGGTCTTGACTTTGTCGGGCTGTACAAACGAGCTGCTCATCAATCGACAGAAACCCATGCGTCTGGTTCACGATGTCTACTTTGCCCTGAACGATAACTCCGAAGCCGCGCGGGCAAAGCTCGTCAAGGACTGCTACAAATACCTGAGTAACAATTCCGGGGTCGTCTTTTTTGCCGCCGGCGAGCGGGTAGAGGCACACGATCGTGATGTCAACATTCGTGACTGGGACGTTAGTTTGCACATTGTCTTCAAGAGCAAAGACTACCACGATCAGTATCAGAAAGCCCCGGACCATTACAAATTCATCGACGAAAATAAAGATAACTGGAAGAGCGTCCGGGTCTTCGATTCATTTGTGAAATAGCGTAATTTACCTCGGGGAGTTTCTGGAAAAGGAGCAATGGGTATGAAGCTTACAAATCTAATGGTGAGAATCTGTTTCGTGTTATTTTTTGTGTTCTCGACGGCAAAAGCTGCCAACGAAACCAACAATTCGGTGCGTAATCTTCTCTGGCAGATTGGAACAGCAAATAACGATACAAGTGAATATTTGCTTGGCCCCGGCGGCTACGCAAAGTATGACCGCGATGGCTTGTTTGTGATTGGGGGGTCGAATCCGGCCGAAGATTGGCCTTACACCCATCCCGGCCCTGCGGATGGCTGGGCAGGCGGCAAAAAGCATACCTTTACGATACTATTTGTCATCAGCCGGATGGTGCCCTCCGGAAACTGCCGATTGATGTTCGACCTGGCCGATACGCATTCGAGTAATCCGCCAAAACTTCGAATTAAAGTCAACAACCGTTCTTTCGAGCATCAGCCAGCCAGGGGCGGTTCGGATGCCTCAGTTTTTGGTGACCCTAAAGCCGGCCGAGAACACAAATTTTCTATCGGCTTCCAGGCTAAAGAACTGAAATCAGGTGTCAATGAAATCACGATCACAACCGTCTCGGGCAGTTGGATACTTTACGACTGGCTGGGTCTTGAAGTGTCCCCATTGGTCCTATTGGGACAGCCGCGAGGTGTATTGCTGAGAGGCGTTCGCCTGGACCCGTGGCTTAGCCGAAAGGGCCGAATGCTGTTCCGGCGTATGTGGGTTGATATAACTCAAATAGGAAAAAGAGCCGGAGTAACGCTTCACGTGACGGGATTGCAACCGATAGTGCCGCGATTGGAACAAGGCAATCACACCATTGAATTGGCACTGCTGCCGGTTAGAAGCAATACATCTGTTAAAATAGAACTCAAGAGTGATGGCAGAACGGTCGGCACGCAAAAGGTTATTTGCAAACCGGCAAAGGAAAGAGAACCGGTTGACTGGGTGGACCCGATCTTAGGGACATCGCAATCAAGATGGATGCTCTATCCGGGACCTTCGGCGCCCTTTAGTATGGTCAAGCTGAGCCCCGACAATCAACGCCAGAGCTGGAAAGCAGGATACGAATATCTGATTGAGAATATTGCGGGCTTCAGTCATCTTCACTCCTGGACAATGGGCGGCCTATTGACTATGCCAACTACCGGGCCGCTCAATGTGGTTCCCGGGACCGAAAGCGACCCGGACAAAGGATACCGGTCGAGATTCAGCCATGACAAGGAGGTTGCATCCCCCGGATATTATGCCGTTACTCTTGATGACTATAATATCAGGGCAGAGTTGACCGCGACTACCCGTGCAGGCTTTCAGCAATATACTTTCCCGAAAGCCGAGACCGCCCATATCCTTTTCGACCTTGAGACGCCCACGGAATATGGCTATACCGTTTTGGATGCCCAAATTAGAAAGGTCAGTGATACTGAAATCGAAGGTTATTCCAAACAGCGCAGCGGCCGAAATGCTTTATGGAATGAATTTACACTTTATTTTGTTGCCAGGCTAAGTAAGCCCTTCGAATCGTTCGGCGGATGGGTAGGCAAAAAGATTTACCGGGACACTAATAAGATATCCGGCAAGGGCGACGTTGGCGCGTTCCTTGGATACTCGACTTCCGACGGCGAAATTATCAAATTAAAAACCGGGATATCACTGGTCAGTATCGAGCAGGCGCGCCTTAACCTCGAAACGGAAATGTCGGAATTCGGATGGGACTTCGATGCAGTTAGAAACAACGCGCGGAAAACGTGGAACGAACTTCTCAGTAAAATCGAAATCGAGGGAGGAACTTTCGAACAGAAGAACAAATTTTACACAAATCTGTATCGGTCTTACTGCGCCCGGACGATTTTGTCCGACGTCAACGGCAAATACATGGACATGTATGAAAAGGTACAGCAGCTTGAGGATCCGGCTTCGCCGGTTTACGGCTGTGATGCGTTTTGGAATACATTCTGGAACTTAAACCAGTTATGGACACTCGTAACACCGGATATAGCAAATAAATGGGTCAAGTCTTTGCTTGAAATATATGACCGCGGCGGATGGTTGGCAAAGGGGCCTACAGGGATTGAGTATTCAAGTATCATGGTGGCCTCGCATGAGATTGCGCTGATTGCAAGCGCTTATCAAAAGGGGATCCGGAATTACGATGTTGAAAAAGCATATAAGGCGGCCAGGCACATTCAGACCGAGCCGGGCCGGCCTCATGAAGGCGGCGGTCACGTCGGCAACCGGCAGTTGAAATCCTACAAAGAGTTTGGATACGTACCGGTTGAAAACGGACCGGTTTCAAACACTCTGGAGTATGCCTACGATGACTGGTGCGTCGCTCAAATGGCCAAGGCCTTGGGCAAAAAGGACGATTACAAATACTTTACTAACAGAGCATATAATTACCGAAATGTATTTGATTCTTCCGTAGGATATATGCGTCAGAAGCACAGAGATGGTTCATGGGTAAAAGATTTTAAGCCCTATACCAGCAGGGGATTTGTCGAAGGCAATTCATGGCAGTTCACCTGGTTCGTTCCCCATGATGTGAAAGGCCTGATAAACCTTATCGGTAAGGAAGAATTCAATCGAAGGCTGGAAGAAGGATTCGAGAAGTCAGCTAAGAGTAACTTCAATGCGACGCACGACCGTTTCGCGGAATATCCAATTAATCATGGGAATCAGCCGAACATGCAGGCGGCCTACCTTTTCAATTTTTCCGGTGCTCCATGGTTAACCCAGAAGTGGGCCAGGGAAATAATGAAGCACTATTACGGAACAGGGGCGATTGACGGCTATCCGGGTGACGAGGACCAGGGCCAGATGGGAGCCTGGTATGTAATGAGCGCGATGGGCCTGTTCGAGATGGATGGAGGCGCGGCGACTGAACCTACTTATGAGATTGGCAGCCCTATATTCGATAAGGTCGTTATTCACCTCGATGGCAAGTACTATAAAGGCGGCAAATTTGTAATCGAAGCTAAGAACAACTCAGGTAAAAACCAATATATCCAGTCCGCGACGCTTGACGGAAAGCCTTTGAATCAGCCCTGGTTTTATCATCGGCAGCTTGTAGATGGCGGTAAGCTGGTTCTTCAGATGGGTCCCGAGCCAAATAAAAATTGGGGCAGTGCAGCCGAAGCTGCTCCGCCGTCGATGACGAGGTAGTTTCTCCCTTAGATAACCACCGGCAAGGCTAATCAGGGCTTAGCTGTTTTGAAGCAAAGAGTTCACTCGAGAAAGGCCCATTTGTTCTGGTTCCCGGGCTGGTACCAGAAAAGCTTCCAGTACCGCTGGTCCGTTTCAAAGATATCAATGGGCTCTGTCTCCAGGTTGAACTCCGGCTTTAAAACACCGAATCGCTTCATCTCACGAACGTACTGTCTGTTTGGCTTAAACTCCGTGGTTCCGAATCTGGGTACCTGGTCCATCTGCTTCTTACCGTTCTGTATCGCTGCAAGCAGGGCCTTATACTCCGGATCGTCCTTACCGCTGAACTGATGCTCACAAGTTCCCCAGCCGCCTGCCGATTTTGGAAGGGGACCGAGCAGCATGGGCGAATAATCCGGGCGCGAGACGTTGAGCAAAACATGCGCGGAGAAGCGAGAATCCTCATCGCGCACAATGCGCTCGTGCGGAGCCAGTTTCCGCTGCCTCTGGTATTTGGCCCGCTCCTCTTTCGACAAGCCATAGGGTATCGCGGTGGCCTTCTTCCCAGGGCCGTGACACTTCCGGCACGTAATGTTCAAAACCGGCGAATGGAAAGCCCCCAGGGCCCGGCCTTGTCTGCCCTGCTCGGCGCCGTTGCGCAGAGCCGCATACGTTCCGGCATACGGCGCGCCGCTTTCGAGCCACATCCAGATGGTTCGCCATTGTTGAGGTGTTACGGTAACATCGTTATGGGACCCGTCAATCTTTTGCATGAGTTTGCTTACTGAGGAGCCGATGGTACGCGGCTTCTGGTTGCCGTAACCATTTCGACCGTCCGCCACTTGCCCCCTGGCAAGAAGCATATAGTAGCTGAGGGACCACGTGATTCCCAAATCCTCGGTAAGAACCACGCGTTTTTCGCGCTGCTTGTAGTTGTGACATTTGACACAATGCTCGTTGAGTATAGGCTGAATATGGCGGCGGAAATCCAGCACGTCCGGCAGCCCTTCGAAAGGCTTGATCCTGCTGGGAGGACGCCTTACGGCCATAAGGCGGTTTCCTCTAATTGAGGCGGGCGTAAGGGCCCGATGTTCGTGGCACCCGACGCAGCTAAGAACCTCGCCCGGCTGGACGTTCGTGAAGCTCTGCATGCGTTTGACAGACAAATCGTTGCCGTCCAGGGCGACGAACAAAACGGTCCGACCGGCAGGGACCTCAAAATAGGCTGAACCGTCCTCTTCCACAGGCACTGTGCCCAGGACACGCTCCAACATGAACGTACCGAGCCAGCTTGTCAGATCCATCCCACCGCTGAAGTTCACCGGTTTTGGCAGGGCCTCCAATACGAGGAGTTTCTTGATCTGCCCCGGCTGGACGCCTTCCATATTCCGGCCGCTGTACACGTCGGCCAGGATCATCCGTCCGGTTGCCTGGTTCGGATTCGTCCGATCGGCGAAAATCTTCTCCCGAGGATGCTCTACAACGGGCACGGGCTCATGGATGTTTGCCCGGCCACTGTATGTCAGGACAGGAACACGCTCACCGCCGCGGGTGCCGAAAATTAACTGTTTATAAGAGGCCGCCAAGAAATGTTTGCTGTCGATTGGGTACGGGTCGTTATATGCGGCTTTGCCGTAAATGCGGTGATAGCCTCGGTTGTCATCCGGACCGTACCTGGGAGTTATCACAGAAACGTGTCCGCGATGGTCCGCCCGGCCGTGCCCGGGTGAATCGATCACAAGTATATCGTCGCTGCCGGGAATCGCTTTGGCATCGATGTAAAGCGGATAGTGCTTCTGGTTGCCATAATAGGCCACCACGTTTGTGCCATCGGGATTCATCGCCCAAAGCTGATGGTATCCGACCTGGGAGCGGTCTACATATTCCCAGCGTGTATAGAGTATCCGTCCATCCGGCAGCATCGCGGGGGTGTTATCGTGCTCGGGATTGAACGAGAGCGGATATATGTTCCTGCCTTGCCTGTCGCAGCGAAACAGGTTGCCGACCTGTGTCTTCCAGCAGCCTACCCAGCGTTTGGTCCGAGTCGAGACAAAGACGATGTCATCGGTCGGAAGATACACCGCCTCAAAATCATCGTACTGCCCGTCTGTCACCTGCCGCAGTCCTGTCCCATCGGATTGTATTTCGTACAAATTGTAGCAGTCAGTTTGCGCCCGGCGGTATGAGAATAGAATGGTCCTGCCATCGTAATGAACATGCGGGTCTCGAATGCCGCCGCCTTTGCCGTCGAGTAGAACTCTAATCCCGCCCGTCGCGGTATCCAATACATACAGCTTGCTCTCATCGGGCTTGCCGTTGCCGGCATAAGCCTTGTGATTCTCATCGTCGCAGAAGTATCCAATGTTTGCATACCAGTGCGGATCATCGTATTTGAGTCTTGTTGCGAATACTACCTGCTCAACCCCGAGCTGGGTCAGACGTCCCAGGCCCTTCTCGCTTCGAAAGGGCTCCTGGTCTGCCGAAGACGTTTCCGGGGGCGCACCGTGGACAGAAGCAGCGCAGTGACACATACACAGTAAAATTAGTACTGCCCACCGCTGACTGTGATAAAACTGTTTGTGGTTCCGTCCTATTGCCATAGAGTGCTCCTAAAGCCCGGTTCCAGGTAGTCGATGCTGTGCTTACTATTAAATAGATATATTAAGGTTTCGTCCGGCGATTGTCAATACACAAAATCCGACACGCTCAAGAACAACAACACAACAGCCAGAAAGCGATTTCGCATTGCATTTATCTGGTTTTTTCGCTTCTGTTGGTTTCTGAAATGTATATTCTCCGACTCTCAGTCACTTCGCATTCCATTACACACATACTATCATAAGGGCTTGATATTTCGAGAATTGTCTTTATGATAGTGTACCTTGAGCGGCCTGTATGAATATTATTACAGCACTCGCTTATTTTTCCGACATTGCCTCTGCCATGAAAACCGCATCATCCACGCATATTCCAATAACAAACCATATCACATACCAGATTTTATTATTTCTTTGTCTAAACATACTAAACATACAACTCAAGGATAGATTTGTCTTTCCAGCCCCGTAGATATATTGTGTGAATAGAGAGCTTTTTTATCTCGATTAAAGATTAATTCATTATTTGTAAGCCAACCCAAGATTAATTTACGTCCTTTCTTCGCTGGAATGGACAGGTTTATGATCTTACCTGGATTGTTCCCATCACTATCTACGCTCCAAATATCCCATCTCTTATTTTCATCTAATTTGTAAAATGCTATCTTTCTTCCATCTGGAGACCATTTTGGCTGAGCAATGTAATTATCACTTCCAATTTCAAAGATTGGCCTTATGACATCACTGTCAAGAAATAAAATATATGCATTTATTGGACTATTACGATCAGAAAAGAAGATTCTCGTCCCATCAGGCGACCAACATGAACCCATATTTATCCAGCGTCCCGATGAGAGTACCTTTTCTTCCAGTGTTATAGGATTAATGATACACAATTTGCCATTGCCAGATTTTTCAGTTCTACGACAATAAAATATATTTCTGCCATCATCTGACCAACACCAAGCAAAAAAATTCTGAAGGTTACTTTCCTTAGTAAGTGGCTTAAAGGGACGAAAAGTCTTATCATTAACAACCCACAGATTTTCATGCCAAAAGTCTTGTTTGGACAGCCATGTCATATTTTCTCTTCTTGAAGCAAAGGCAATAAATCCTCCTGCAGGTGACCACTTTGGTGCGTAGTTTATTCCCTCGTAAGTCAAGATTGATTCTCTGTTATCCTTTAAAGAAAGAACGCAGATTAGAAACAGTCCCAATTCTTCAGTTGCTCCATCGGATACTAAAAGCACTCTCATATAACAGATTTTTGTTTGATCTGGAGACCACGATAGGGAGGAGGGAGCATACTTATTCTCTATTTCAAGGAGATTTGTTCGCTTTTTACTTTGTAGATCTAAGATAAAAATACCTGATTTGCCACTCTTTACATATGAAACTGCAATTTTATCAGCCTTCGGAGAGACCTCAGCACTATGCAAATAGATATCATCTTTCTCAGAGCATCCATTGAGAAAAACTAAAAGCAAGATGATGAAAATCAAGTAGTGAATATTACGATAATTTCTCATTTTTCTATACTACCTCCTGGATATCTATACATCTTTAGAAACATTTTAAATATTCTATTTTTATGCAGTTTTGAAATGCTGCTAACGTCGCAGGAATTTTCATTAGACACTTTAAGTCACCACACGTTTGACAATCCGCCATATTGCCATAGAGTGCTCCTAAAGCCCGGTTCCAGGTAGTTGATGCTGTGCTTACCGTTCAACAAATATTCTAAGGTTTCGTCCCGCGATTGTCAATACACAAAATCCGACACGCTCATGAACAACAACACAACAGCCAGAAAGTAATTTCGCATTCCATTACACATATACTACCGTAAGGGCTTGATATTTCAAGAATTGTTTTTATGATAGTATACCTTGAGCAGCCCGTATGAATATTTTGGCAGCACTCGATAAGCAGTCGAAAATGGAGGACGGAGCCGGGACCTATTGCCTGTTTGTAGAGGCTTTAATTGGAGAGAATTATGGCTTACATTAAACAGTTTATGTGGGTATTAGTTTTGACTTTGTGTTTTTCGACACATTCAAATGCGGTTGACGTAGAGACCGGGATTTTAAAACTTTCGATAGTTGATAAAAGTACCGGTATTCAAGTCCCGGCTCGTGTCCGGATTCGCGACCGCTTCGACAAAGACCATATTCCAGTTGGTTCAGTGGTCGTACCTATTGCGAAAGATCGATGGTTCGTGTGTTCGGGCGAGAGGCAGATGAGAGTTCCAGCCGGGGCGGTATCGATCCGAGTCGAACGAGGGGCGGAATATCGGCCGGTTATTCAGACGATAAAAATTCAAGCGGGGCAGACGCTCGGTCATAAAGTAAAGCTTGAGCGGTGGATCAATATGCGGGAGCATGGTTATGTAAGCGGGGAGAATCATCTCCATGTACCCATTGACAAACTATCTGCGATGCTTGCGGCTGAAGATTTGGATTTCGGGACGTCATTGTCCTGGTGGAACGGCCCGAAATTTGACGTTCCCGGCAAGCGAGGCTGGGTGCGAGACCTGCAATATGTCGATGAGACGATTCCTTCCTCGGTGTACGATGCCGAGGTCGAACATAGTTGGGGGGCAGTATATCTGATTGGTTTACCCAAACCGGTCAGTATTCCATCTGATGGCCGAAGAGCGAATTTGCCATTTGTGAAGAGCGCTCGTGAACAAAACGGTTTGATCTGCTATCAGGCTGGATGGTCCCGCGAAGTGCTGATAGACGCCTTGCTTGGGTATGTGGACGTTGTTAATGTTTGTAACAATAATTTTCACCGCCATAAATATCAACCGCGCAATCGCTATTCGAATCTTCTTAACGTTGACGGATTCCCGGATTATCCCAATACGCCGGAAGGGATGATAAAGATGAATTTCGAAACCTACTATCGTCTGCTGAACTGCGGCCTTCGTTTAGCTGCCGGGGCGGGATCGGCGACCGGGGCCAAGACGACTCCGGTGGGATATAACCGGGCCTATGTTCGTGCCGGGTCAAATCCGACCTTGCCTGAATTTCTCGAAGCATGGCGTAAAGGTCGGAATTTTGTCACCAACGGTCCGATGATCTTCCTGCGCACGGAGGAAAATCAACGCCCGGGAGATACGATTAATCTGCCGTCCAAAGGCGGCACAGTATCGTTTCAAGTAAAAGCACTTTCGGAGCAGCCTTTGCGTTCTTTGGAACTGGTAGCAAATGGAAGAGTCGTAGGTAAGGCAAAGATCGGCCCGAAACAATACGAAGGCAAACTGAGTTTATCTTTGCCCATCAAAGAAGGTGCCTGGATTGGGGCCCGATGCATAGAAGAAGATAAATTTCTTTCGGATGAGCAACTTAGCCTCTACAGCAGGGGCGGCTCACTTCCCGAAAAGCCTTGCCGTCTAAGATTTGCTCATACAAGTCCGATTTATGTAACCGTTGGAGGAAAAGGGCCCAACGTAGCTTCTTCGGTGCAGGAGGCGCGGAAAATGCTGAAATCCTTTGAGCGTTTTGCCCGGAAAACTGCCGCAGGGGAGTATTTAGATGAGATACTCAAAGTGCTTCCAAAAGATATCAAGACTCAGTAGGGTCTGAAGCATCAATATTTATCAAAGCAATCTAAATCGCATTTGAATGAAATATAGTGGAGTTGCTGCCATCCTTAGTCGCTGAACGGAGCAGGAGGGATTCCAGGCTTCGCCTTAGAACCCAAATTTGCTGCGCAAATTTCCATAGGGGCTGGAGCCCCTCTGGCGTCGCTCGCATGCTCGCTCCTGTCACCCCGACAACCTGGAGGAGTTCCTCCCCCAGACTCCCTCGGGTTCGAATCCCGGTATCGAATCGATGGATAACTAATCTATCAGCCGGCAGCCACTATTTAGACAAGCACAGTAAACGGAGCAGGAGGGATTCGAACCCCCGGTACCTTTCGGTACAACGGTTTTCAAGACCGTCGCGATCAACCACTCTGCCACTGCTCCGAATCTTTATTGGCCATACTTTACATGATATTGGCGGCAGTGAAAACCTAAAACTGAGTTGAAAATTGTGTTTATAAAACAAAACAATTTAAGGTTTCCGGAAACCTTATAAGAATAAATATTGGGAAGAACTATTTTTTTCAACCAAGCTTTATCTTTTTTTTATTAACCAAGCTTTATATTACTCGGTGTAGATTTTTGTCTGGGGCTTAAAAACAAGCCATGCAAATGCGAAGTAGTCCCCATGAACGACTGGGGACAGTTTCTTTCCTTTAAGTTTGCCTTTTATTGCCTGGCCCGTGATATCCCAAATGCTCGAAGTCTGGTCATCCACAAACTTTTCGTCATTCCGGGAAAAAGTGAGCACTTGGCCGGTGAGTTCCCGGCGAAACACTCCTGTTGATCCATCCTCTCGCGATAGAGCTATTTCGGCCTTGTCTAAAGCCGACGCGGCACCACGGTCATGGAAGATTACTATTTTTTGGCCACCTACTTCATCGTTAATAACATGTTTTTTCCTTGTGATAGAGTATGGGTAAGCTTTGGAGATGTTGTTTATATTTACCGTAATTAACTTCTCCATAGGTTTTAGCCTGGGATCCTCCTTGCCGCGGTACAAATAAGGCTTGTTTTCAATATCGTCATAGCCCACATAAGGATTTCGACCATAGTTTCGGCGGAAGCCGGTATCGCGCGACAATACAAGTCCGGTTTTGTGTATGTTTTTGAACTGTTCGAATGAGATTATTTGAGCGGGTATGCGTTTGAGGCTTGTGCCGACCATGTCGCCTACTATTGCCTGGCCGGTAAACTGCTGCCAGAGACTTTCGGTTTGACGGTCATACATCACCATATCCGAATACCTGAGCATTCCGGAGACACCAAAAGTATATTCTTTTTCCTTTACTCTTCGGTCGAAAACGTTGGCACTGTAACACAATGGGCAGAAACTTACTGTGACGGGAACGCCGTCAATCCGGTCGTTAACTATCTCATGCCACATCAGAATCTGAAGTGGATATGCCTTTGCCCTGCCATTGACAACCAATGAAATAACCGGTTCAACGGGCTTGAGCCATTTTACCGCCTTGCCGGGCTTGACAAATTTGGGTTTATTAATCGCAGGTATCCCATCCTTGCCGGGGCCTCCCGAGATCAGCTCGTTGAGCTCTATGGTTCGCTTTTCGGTGTTTGTTTTGAAGCCGGCCAAAGGTTTCTCACGAGACTTTTCATCATTGTCTCCGCGAGAGGCATGAAGGTTACCTGCCGGGGTCAAGACGCACAAAAAGACCAATAACGCCGTGAAGAGTATCAAAGTTGTGTTTTTTCTGTTATTCATTTCTATTTTATCAATAATTCGGCACTTTTAGTCCTTGACCATGAATACGAAGGCCGGAGAAGTCGTGTTCTATTTGGCCGGGGTAGGAACCGAGAGAGTTACGCCGGGCGTTAATTGTCAAACGCAGCAGCATTTTTTAGCCTCCGAAATTGGGTTTGTTTGGGTTCGTTTTGGGTTCGTTTTGGGTTCGTTTTCACCAAGTGTCCAATCGCATTTATTCTTATAATCCCTTGTTAATACTTTGGTTATGTTCATTTGACTTTTTCGGAAATTGGGTTCGTTTTGCATAAAAAAGGGGCTGATTTGTAAAGATCTCTCTACAGTTGTAAAGATGCCCCGAAGGCACAAAGAATATTGACACGAATATTTTAGACGCAGATTGCGCAGATTTCGCGGATTTTTTAGCCACAAAAATGCACAAAAAGCACAAAGAAACAAAGAAAAATTAGACAGGATAACAGGATTAACAGAGGTCATAGAGGTTTTTGGCCGGCTTGGTGTTTTCGGCAAACTCTGCTCTAAAAGCGAGCTTTTGATGCAGAGACTTGCCTTCGTCCATAAGGCCATCAAAATGGCCTTTTTCAAAAGCCGGCTAAATAAGAGATTTATAACCATTAATACACCTTTTTGATTGATTATTGACGATTTTCTATTGATTATTGAGTATTCACTAACGATTATTTTTGGCGTGCCCCACACCAATTGAGCTTAGGCTCACGCCTAAATGGTACGGGACGACTCATGCGGTTCTCCGCTATATCTGGCACCTGCTGGCGGTTTACGTTTTCCTGCTGGCAAACATACAGCTATTTTAACAGAATACCAAACAGAAGTAAAGAAAAATATCTGCCCAAAATGAACTTTTTTAACCGCAGATACCCCCCATAAAACAGACAGGCACAAGTTGCACAGATTATTACGGATTATAGGCTGTGGAAGACAGAAAAGCTTTTTGATAGGCCGGTTAAGTATTGAGTATCAGGTCGAGTTTCCCCTGCTGTGGTGCAGGCAATTCAGTTCCGCATCGCAGGCAATTGACCTGGCCCAGCCCCCGGCTTTTGCCACAAGATGGGCATTTGATAATGTGTGTGTGGTTCAAGGCCAGATAAGTCAGCAAACCGGCCAGATTAAAGATCAGCGTGAATGCGAGCCAGAAAATCAACTTGGCCCGTGATGTTTGCCTCGGCCAGC
Organism: Planctomycetota bacterium; assembly: GCA_019456145.1. Lineage (GTDB taxonomy): Bacteria > Planctomycetota > Phycisphaerae > Sedimentisphaerales > Anaerobacaceae > CS2-K091. The sequence continues at coordinate 106,834 of VRUL01000002.1, read as the reverse complement.
CGTGCCAAAAAGCAAAACCCACCATTGCTATACCCAGCACCCAGTTAAATATACTGTTGCTTGGCCGTATTTCTACTATCGTTCGCATCAAACCAGAAACAAAATCATTGCCCATCCTATAGCGTTGAATGAAAAATTCCGAGCCTAACAAAAAACAGACCAGGTCATAAAGTGGTGCTGAAAAGGCCATTGCAGCACGTTGAACTTTCAGCCTGAAGTTTGTTCTTTGAACTTTAGGTAGAAACTCACCAGATACAATCCACTCGTATCGATTAAGCAGATGAAGGTTTGCCTGGTTGTCCACTTTGTAAAGCTCGACCCATCTTTTGTAAGGTTTACCTTCGAATTTACTAATCCACTGTAGATAAGATTTATGCGATTTTAAATAAGCTTCCGGCATTCTTATTTCGCTGTCCTGATGTATGAGGAACATACCCTCCTCGGTGGCTGTGAAATTCATCGCACTGCTCCATCGGTCGTCCGGAAACGTTATCGTTAGTTTCTGCTCAGGTTTTCTCATTATCAAATGCTGTTTCTTGTCTTCTGTCATTAGGCGGATTGTCGGGCGGTACTTTATTTTTTGTGCTTTTGGCATTTGTGCATCTGAAGGCTGGTATTCACGCAGCACAACTGCTTGGATATTTGCTTTCGGACTTTCAAACAGAAGTTTGACCTGTTTTTTGTGGAAATTGATTTGGTAGAGGTGCCGTCTTGTCTGCCACAGTACCGTGGGCTCTGAAGCCCCTGCCGGATACCAAGAGGAATTGAATTTGAATCTTCCAAACGGCTTTGCTTCGGTTTTTGAAAGGGTCAATCCTGCCGAGCCGAGAAAACCGATTTTGCTCCTGTCTAAACGATAGCCCATGAACAAATCACTGCCCGGAAGGTAACGCCAAACCTGTATCGTCCCATCCTGTGCGCGAATCGGTATTTCAATGACCCGGGAAAACTCCGGTGTAATCATTTGTATATTATTCATCTCTAGCCTCGTAAAATGTCTATGATAACTTGTATGAGGGCGAAATCTTTGGTCGGACCAGGACAGGTATTCATAAGGATTTTCATTTTCAAGTCCCTGCCAGATTAAAACATCATTTACATCGTAGATTTGAATTTTCTCAGGCTCATCAAATCGGCCTGAAGTTCGTCCCCGCCTGTAGGTCAAATGAATTGTCCCGTCGGGCAAAAAGTTCTTTCCCGAACGGTATATTCTCCTCAGTCTTTTTTCGGCCTTACTGAACTGTTTTGTTGATTCGGCTGTTGAGAGGTTACGTTTTGTTTTCACGAGCATCCGGGATATTTCGTCGCTTAATTCGATAGTAATGACCTGTAGGATGTAGACAACAAACAGGAATATGACGATTGTCATAACGACCTTCGATGATGGCGCGATATATTTTGAAATGTTTTTTAGCTTCATCTTTGATTTCCGCCTTAAAACTCTCTGTTCAGTATTGTATAGTTAATTTGTGAAAGCAAAATTGCGGCTCCAATAATTATTGCCGCGAAGGCCCAGCTAAGCCGCCATTCAAACATGACTGCACAGATAATCACAGTTGCAAAGGCAAGGCTGAATATTTTTGTGGTATACCAGCGGGCCGTGCTAAGGGCCGTCAGGGCGGTTCCCAGATAGACTATCAAGCCCAGCAGGATAAAGAGCCATCCTTCAATAAAAACGCGCTTTATAGGCAGCATTGTGAATCGTTCTGGATCGCAGGAGTAACTGTAAAGAGCAACCCAGATAGCGCCGACTGAAATAAGGAATGATATAATTGCCGCGGCCAACTTCGCCCAAAAGATGGTCGATCGGTTAACAGACCGATGAATTAAGAATGGCCATGTTCTTGTAAAGTAAGGAATCCAGAAATGCCTGACGCCCAGAACCAAACCAAGCCCAATGGATGTAAGCAGCAGTATAATCCCGATTAGTTGAAGTGGGGAGCGGCGATATTGCAAGCCATAGGAACCTGTAAAGGACCCGGATGAGAAATCCCTTTCAGACCAATCATACCTTCCGTAGAGTTGTGCTTGACGAAGGGCAAATCCACCTATTGCCAGGAAAATAATTGCCGCCAAAAGCATCCACGGCAGGCTCTCGCGAAGCTCTTTTCGCAGCAGTGCTGAAAATCTCATCTTATTTATCCTCCCATTGGAATAATCGCCTGTGATTAGCCGGCGCGGTAAATTCGATGAACTGGTCTTCCAGGTTCATTTTGACAATTTGGTATTTTTGGGCTCTGTTCTTTTTTGCCCACTCGGCTATCTGCTCGTCAGCAGGGCCAACCAGGATTAACTCCAGATCGTTTTCACTGCGTCTGCAGTGCAGCATCCCGTCGATATCGACCTCGGCAGGGGGGGAATCGGCAAAACTCAATATCACCTTTTTGACCGCTGCTCTGAACTCCTCAAGCGAGCAGTTCGCCCTTAAGACACCTTTGTCAATAACAACTATCCGGTCGGAAACCCTTTCAACATCGCCGAGGATATGACTGGAGAAAAGAACCGTTCTGCCCTGACGCATTATAAGCTCAATCATACCCTCCAGGAACTGGCGTCTGATTGCGGCATCGAGCCCGAGCGTTGGGTCGTCCATTATCAACAGTTCCGGATTCGGAGCCAGAGTAAGAGCTAACGAAACCTGCGCACGCTCACCGTTTGAGAGATGTTTTATCTTTCGCTTTCTTGGCAGGTTGAAGTATTCAATCATATCGGCGAAGAGTTTATCGTCCCACTGCTTTGGGAAAAACGCCCGCTGAAATTTCTGAAGTTCATTGATACTCATCCAGCGAAACAGCCGATGTCCTTCTGTTACGTAACCAATGCGCTGACGAATCGCAGGCGTTAATGCAGCCGAATCGCAGCCTAATAGTCTTGATGAGCCTGCGGTCGGTCTTAACAACCCCAGCATTAACTTAATAGCGGTCGTTTTTCCTGCACCGTTCCGACCGACAAAGCCGCAGATAGAGCCCCGGGGAATCTTGAGATCCAGGTGGTCGACCGCAAGGGTGCTGCCGTAATATTTCGTAAGACCTTGTGTTTGCAATACTGTTTCAGTCATTTTTTCTTTCCGTTTGCCTGTTGACGAATTTTGCCATTCTGCCTTTAAACATTGTGATCAAATCCTGTTCTTCGAGACCTAAATTCAGGCCTCGTGTAATAAGAGTATCCATTCTCTCGCTGAGTATATTGATATCAGCGGCATCGCTTCTGCGCAATTTCGGGTCGCTGACATACGTACCGGAGCCGGTTTTAGTGGTAACCAATCCCGCCTGCTCTAAACGGGTGTATGCCCGGGCAACTGTATTTGGATTAATCACAAGCTCAGCCGCTAGTTTTCGAACTGCGGGCAGCTTATCGCCGCTTGCCAGTTCATTTTTTGCGATGGCCTCAGAAATCTGCTCAGCAACCTGAACATAAATAGGCTTGCCCGAACCGGATGATATTTGTATCCACAAAGCCATGACTGCTGTTTTCCCTTGTTTATAAAATCCTATATATATTTACTATCGGAATAATTGTACTAATACTCTTAATACATTATGTACTATTTGGCACGCTTTGGCAAGGAAATCTTGGAGAAAAGTGATTTTTTTTTCGTAGTATGTATTTAGTGAGGAATATCGTTGTTTTTCGGTGTTTATTGAGGTTTTTGGCTTTCCGAGGGGTTTGAATCAGCGGAGCGTAAAGACGGTAATTTCGGGTCTTACGTTCAATCGTGTTCTGCCGACGCGGCCAAGCCCGCGGTTTACATACAGCTTCTTGCCTTGAACCTCATACATTCCGGCGTGAAAACGTCTTTTCCTGTATGTCCAGGGTCGGCCAAGGGTCGCCCTGGCTTTTCTTCCATGGGTGTGTCCGCTCACTACGGCATTGGCTGCAAAATTTCGTAGGTGCTCAACTCCGCGGGGATTATGTATCAGTGCGATAGAGACTTGATCTGCGGGTACGTCGGCGAAGGCCTTATGCGGGCGGAAGTCGCCGACCCTCAAATCACCTAATCCGACAATCCAAAGGGGATGGCCATCGATGTCCAAAACGGTAGATTCATTTCGTAAAACGGTGATTCCACTATCCTCCATGCCGTGTATCATGCGATGCAGCAAGTGTCTCCGGGTGCGGTCCGGCAGGCTGCTAATACCATAGTCGTGATTACCCAGGCAGGCATAGGCGCCGAATCGGCTTTCAATGCGGTCAAGCAGAGCGATGAGCTTTTCCCTGTACCTGCCTCGAATATCATAAGTGATGTAATCTCCGGTCAACACAACTACATCGACATCAAGGAGATTAATCCGCTCAATACACCGGCGCAAGTACCCGCGGCTGACAGTCCTGCTGTAATGAAGGTCACTGATATGTGCTATTCTGATTCCATGTAATCGGCGATGAGGGGTTTGCAGGTGCAGATCGATTTCAACGACTTCCACCCACTCCGGTCCGATACCGTGAGCATCGACCGCCCAGCGAGTGCAGAAACCCAAAGTCCCGAGAGTCGCACCTTTCAAATAGCGAATCCGGTTATTTGATTCGGTGCCTCCTGGTGTTCGTCTAATATCTTTACGCATAATGTGTTATATTTTCAGCCGATAGATAGTATGCACTATACGGTCAAAACAAGCAATAGTTTGAAATCAGTTTCAAAAACATCAGGCAACCTGTTTTTAGGGCGAAGACGCTTATACTGAGCGGCGAATAAGAGCTTCGCTGCTACAGTCAGGTCGTATTTCGTGAAGCTCTTCGACCCTTCGACTACGCTCAGAGCAGGCTTTTTTTGGCTCAGGGTAAACTCATCTGGTAATTCGCATTTATACTGCTATTTAATTATTCGGCTTATTTGGCAATATTTTATAGAAAAAGGATATTTTACCGGCAAAATCGCCCTGATTCGGGCTAAAAATGGAGGTGAGAAAAAAATTAGAGATTTTTGGAGTTTTTGGTTGACATTGCATAGTATGTATGGCATAATAGGCATAACAAGGTATGAATTGCATCTGTATAAGCTGTACTTTAGAATTGTGAACTATGTTGTAGCAATAATATGAATCTTTGAAATCTGTGGTTAGAAAGGAGTTTTTTATGAAGTTTGAAAGTCAGCTATTAAAGGGCGTTGCTCCTGTGGTTGTTCTGGAGATTTTATCACGCGGTCAAATGTACGGTTACGAATTGAGCCAGGCCATCGAGGATCGGAGCGGTGATATCCTCTCACTCGGTAAAGGGACGTTATATCCGTTGCTTTACAATCTCGAGGCCAAGAAACTGGTTGAGGCAAAGTGGGAAAACACAGACTCAGGACGAAAGAGGCGATATTACTCAATCACCAGCAGGGGCAAAGGCCAGTTGGCCGAACAAAAGGCCCAACTTAAAGAGCTGCACACCGGTCTGAATCTTATCTTCAGCGGAGCACTTACACCGGCTTAACGCGAATGATTATCGATTATTGATAATTGATTATTGGAAAAGGACGTTTTACGGTGCACTGATAATGGGTAAAGGTGCCGGAGACCCGGTTATGAAGCAGAAACAAAAAGATAAATTGGCTGATAATCTTCCAGCCAGTGCTGCTGAGTTTATAAAGCTTGTGATTAAGAAAATGCGCTACCGCAGGAAGGTACAGGATGATGTAAAGGCCGAATTAGCAGCGCATTTTGAGGATGAGCTAAAAGAGTGCAAAGCTGATACCGATAGAGAGCAAAAAGGCAAGGAGCTTGTCGGTGGATTCGGCGACGTAAAAATGCTTGCTGTTTTGTTGCGCCGGGCCAAAAAGCGGTGCAGGCCGATGTGGCGGACGGTATTGGCAAGGGCATTTCAAACGGTCGGTGTTTTGTTCATTTGTCTTGTCCTTTATATTGTCTGGTTCCTGACGGGCAAGCCGGTCGTTACCAAAGATTATATTGCCGAGTTTAACAATCTCGTTCGTCCGGTTGCTGACGAATCCCTGAACGCAGCGACTTTATATAACAAATCCATCGAAGTATTTGAAGAGCTTCCTCGTGATATCTCTGAGGTATTGGGGGAAAAATATTATGAGGTGACTGAAGAGGATAAACAGCTTATAGGAAAATGGTTGACTGACAATAACGAAGTGCTTGAGCAGGTTGTTGTCGGCTCCCGGAAGCCATATTACTGGCAGCATTACGAAGGCGAGGAAATGTTCTCTGTGCTTTTGCCTCACCTTTCCGGCTATCGCAATGTAGCTCGTGCTCTTTGCTGGCGGGCACAACTTCGCGCTGAACAAGACCGATATGAAGAGGCTTTTAGCGATATAAAGACCTGTTATCGTTTCGGCCGGCATGTAAAAGGAACCAAGCTTGTTCTTGTTGAACAGCTTGTAGGCATTGCCATCGAAGCGATTGCGGTTAGGAATCTGCGTAGTATTCTAAGCGAGCATAAGGTAGACTCGGTAACACTTACAATGTTACAGAGAGACCTTTAACAGATAATAGCCGGCGGCGAATTTGTTATGAGTTTTGCTGGTGAAAAGATGTTTATATACGACGAGATACAGCGATGCTTTACTGAAGACCGCTTTGGCGGGGGCCATCTGTATCTTTCCCGAATAGGTGATTTAAGTTACGGTGATGATAGTTACGTACCCAAGCCTGAGGGATTCATTGTCGAGGCGATATTTTCTCCGGGAATATGGCCGAGAGCTATAAAAGTCTTGTTTTTCCATCCCAACAAGCAGGAAACACGAGAGGCAGCCGACCGGTTTTATGCCTACTGTGAGACAATTGCTCAAAAAACGCCTGCCCAAATCAGGGCTCAAGGAATAGATGTAGAAAAAGAAACTATGAAAATCATCAAGGACAATGTCTTATTGAATGTTCTTGCGCCCGCTCTTGAAAGAGCATCTGAAATAGGACATCGACACAGGACCAATGTAGAAGCAACCATTACCATCCTTGCCCTGCAGCGCTACAAAGCCGATAAAGGTTCCTATCCGAACGATTTGCAGCAGCTTATATCCGCCGGTTATCTCAGACAGTTGCCTATCGATGTGTATAGTGACAAGCCGTTGGTTTACAGAATGACAGACGATAGCTTTATTCTCTATAGCGTCGGAAAAGATTTCGAAGATGATGGAGGCAAACCCGGCACCGACAGAAAAGGCAGGCCGATACTGTGGGATGATGACGGAGATAGTGTTTTTTGGCCGGTGCCAAAACCTGAACTAAACCAATAGCATTCTTCCAGTAGATATGAAAAAAGCAGACGAGACAAAAGGAATATTTAATAAACTGCCTGTTTCTGCTGCCAAGTTTATAAAGCAGGTCATCAAAAAGATGCGGTATCGCCGAGAGGTTCGGCAGGATGTACAGGCGGAATTAACAGCACATTTTGAAGATGAGCTAAAAGACTGCAAGAGGAACAGTGAAGGGGAGCAAAAAGCCCGGCAGCTAATCGGTGATTTCGGGGATGCGAGACTATTAGCTGTTTTATTACGCCGAGCCAAAAAACGCTGCCGACCTCTGTGGCGAACGGCGGTTGCAATAACATTCCAAACTACGGGCATAATAACTCTGTGCTTTATCGTCTATGTCATCTGGTTTATGTCCGGCAAGCCGGTAATTACTACCGATTACGTCGCTGAGCTTAACCGTATAGTTCAAGCATCTTCTGATGGAACTCTAAACGCAGCGCCTTTCTATCACAAAGCTGCTCAAGTATTCAAGGAACTCCCAGACGATATCTCCGTGCTTTTTCGGAAAAAATATAAGGAAGTTACTCCGGAACAGAAACAGGTTATGGAAAAATGGCTAACTGATAACCAAGAAACTCTTGAACTGGTTATTTCAGGCACGCAAAGGCTCTACTATTGCCGAACCTATGGGAATAAGCAAAATACAAGTGAAATGATATCTATTCTTCTTCCTGACCTTAACGAGTTTCGCAATTTGGTGCGGGCCCTGACCTGGCGGGCGCGGCTTCGTGCCGAACAGGGCCGATACGAAGATGCTTTTGACGATATAAAATCCTGTTATCGCTTTGGCCGGCATCTAAGAGGAGATAAATCTCTCATTGAACAGCTTGTAGGAATAGCAATCGAGGCTTTGGCTGCTCAGACAATCCGTGATATTCTCAGCGAGCACCGCATAGACTCTCCTGTGTTGGCTGAATTGCAGCAGGGCTTTGAGAACATGATTGCCGATGAAGATTGCACGGTGAGCTTTAAATTTGAGAAGTTGTCTATTTATGATGAAATCCAGAGGTCATTTACAGATGGACTCCGTGGCGGGCATATAATACCGAAACATATTGCGAAACTACTTCCCGAAGTACAGATTATCAGTGCTCTATCCACAGGCAGTGGTCGCGTTCCTACACCGAGAAAGCAGAAGGTAAACTGGTTGTCAGAACGAATCTCGGATATCAGGGATGTTGTAGAGGACGTCGGCTACCAGTCTAAAATAATTGCTGCTTGGGCTAAGAAAGGCGGTTACGTATTATTCTTTCATCCCGACAAGTACGAAACCAGAGAAATGGTTGACGGCCTTTACGATTATTGGGAGCAGACCGCTCGTAAAAGTCCCGCTCAGATTCGGGCAGAAAATATAGATATTGAAAAGCAAGCCATGGAAATCGTCGAGGGAAACATATTGCTGGAAATTTTTACTCCAGCAATTGGTAGGGTATGCGAAATAGCTCATCGAAATAGGATTGATGTTGAGGCCACTTTAGCAGTAATTGCGATATTGAGATACAAGCAGGATACAGGTAATTATCCGGAGAACTTGGATGAGCTAATCGAGGCTGGCTTATTAAAAGCATTGTCCATTGACCCATATAGCGACCAATCCCTTGTTTATAAGAGAACAGAGAGCGATTTCGCGCTGTATGGTGTCGGGGAAAATTTCAAAGATGATGGCGGAACGGTTGCAGTGGTTGATGGCAGGCTTCGGAAATGGGGAACTAAGGAGGAAGGCGACTGGGTTTTCTGGCCTGTCAGTAAATAAAAAACGAGCAGGCTCGCTTCTTAAAATTTGCCTGCTCGGATTAAAGTTAATTAAAATTGATTTGCAGGAATGATTTGTATCAGTAGTTTACAGTCCGCTGGGCTTTGCGCATCCGTCGGCGATTTTTCTCCGAAGGTTTTTCGTAATAGGCATTGCGCTTCATATCTCTAATCAAGCCCTCTTTTTCGCACAGCTTCTTGAAGCGTCTTATCATTTGCTGGACGGATTCGCCTGCCCGTGATTTGATTTTCAGCATAAAAAAAATACCCTTTCTGGCCTAAATGTTTAACAGAACAATAATAAAAGAAACTTTTAGCTTACTTCGACAAAATATCGATAACCGTTCAAAATAAACGATAATCTACATCTTATCAAGGCAAAAATAATTTTACTGCCAGATTTTTGTATAAAAATGAGCCTTATTAGCTGGAAAATACGGATATAATTTCGAAAACTAATGAATTCACTGTATGTTCGGAGCTATTAATAAAATAAATGTACCTTACAGCGGTTTTTTACGGCTACAAAAAGGGTGATAAAAATCATAACTATCAGAAGTTAGGAATTGACAGAGCCGCTCAAAAGCACTAAAATTACCATATAACATTGATGAAACAGCGAGAGTCTGGATTTTTTTAACAAGTGGATAAAGGTCACTTCCATTACGGACAACCGGTGATCACAGTGCTAGTCGAGGCGTAAGGAGATAGAATTATGGATAGTGCAGAGAAAAAGAGGTCGACAGTAGCGATGATTGTTACATTTGTTTTGCTTAGTTGGTGTAGTGTGACTGAGGGTGGCGAAGCGGTTTTTCGGGAGTTGGGAGGTTTTCCAGGGAGTAGTTCAGCTCATAGTGTTCCTCTCGAAGTCTCTGCAGACGGTTCGGTAGTTGTAGGATATAGTGGTTCTGGTCTTGCTGCGTCAGAGGCGTTCCGCTGGACGGAGGCGGACGGGATGGTTGGTTTGGGGGACCTCACACTCGTATGGGAGCCGAATGACGTTAATGATCCTAATAGCATCATTTGGCACGCATACTATAGTACAGCTACGGATGTCTCAAAGGATGGTTCTGTTGTAGTGGGTATGGGACACACAGTGCTGGGCCCTGAAGCATTCCGTTGGATGATTCCCGAGTCCGGGGATCCAAATGATTTCGATGATCCTAATTACATGATAGGGCTTGGCAAGTTATCCGGCGGGGAGTATTTAAGTAGTCCTTATGGAGTTTCGGATGACGGATATGTGATAGTGGGTCAGAGCCGGACGGCTTCAGGTACGGAAGCCTTTATGTGGAAGATGCCAGGTTCAAATGATCCGAACGATTTCAGCGAACCTAATAACATGATCTCGCTTGGAGACCTTCCGGGTGGAAGCGTGTTCAGCACAGCATTTGCTGTATCTGGTGACGGGACGGTAGTGGTTGGTGACAGCAGGTCCTGGAAGGGAGATGAAGCATTTCGCTGGGAGGAATCCGGCGGCATGGCTGCCCTGGGTGACTTACCTGGTGGTACATATTCGTGTCATGCATACGACATTTCGGACGACGGTAAAGTTATCGTTGGCTACAGTTCTTCCGGTTCGGGCTGGGAGGCTTACCGCTGGACAGAATCGGAGGGTGTGGTTGGACTCGGTGATTTGATAGGCGGGGGTTTTTCCAGCAGAGTATATAATGTTTCGGGAGACGGCCTGGTGATGGTTGGACAGGGGACGTCAATATATGGAGAAGAGGCGGCGATATGGATTGGGCCTGCATACGGGATACGAAGTTTGAAAGAAGTACTTGAAGTAGAGTACGGGCTTGATTTAGGTGTATGGGTTTTAGGGAGGGCATCAGCAGTGTCAGCCGATGGTAAGACGATCGTTGGGCATGGGTATAATCCGAACGGACAGGTGACCGGTTGGATGGTCGTACTTCCGAACCAATATCACGTGAGCAATACGGATGGCAGCGACGATAATGACGGTTTGAGCAGGGGGACGGCCTTTAAGACAATACAGAAGGCCATAGACACGGCTGGTGATAATGACCGTGTGTTGGTGTGGCCTGGTGTCTATAAAGAATCGATAAATTTTGTTGACAAGGCGATAATAGTGCAAAGTGCAGCGGATGCGGCAATCCTGGAGGCGGACGGTGTTTCCGCAGTGTCGTTCTATTCATCGGCAGGGCAGGTAAGCATTTTGAAGAACTTCGTTATAAGGAGCAGTGATACGGGGATTCTTGTCTCGACGGGTTTACCGACAATCCAAAACATTACACTTGTAGACAACGGAGTTGGGATTTATGCAAACAGTGGGGCGAGTCCGGGCGTCAGCAACTGCATTTTCTGGAACAATGTTACGGACATGTCGGACTGCAATGCAATTTACAGTTGCATTGAGAGTGGTGGCGAAGGTGAAGGCAACATGGATGTGGATCCACTTTTTGCAGATGCGAACGGTGGTGATTATCACCTTCTTTCTGCGAGAGGTCGATATGTGCCGGAAAGCGACAAGTGGGTACTCGACCAGGTCACGAGCCCTTGTGTAGATGTGGGTGATCCGGAACATGATCCCGGTTATGAACGGGTGCCTAATGGGGGCAGGATCAATATTGGTGCCTATGGTGGTTCGGCGTACGCGAGCGTAAGCGAATGGCCAATCCCAGGGGATCTGAATCGCGACGGTATTGTGAACATGCTTGATCTGGCTGTACTGATGGGAGGCTGGATGGAAGTTGTAGAGTAAAAGCTGAGAGAACTGGCTCGAAGTCTTCTGCATATAAGGGAATAGTTTAGAAATAGCTCTTTGACGGGGCGGCTCATTTTTATAATGCCCGTCCCTTTTTCTTTGGCAGTTTAATTTGTTGTAGGTTGTGTTGATGTTTTATGGTATTCCGGTTGGGATCAAATATCTTTTGTAATTCGTGGGAAAAGTATAATATTTAACTTTGTTGAGTAAAATGAGTAAATATGTTAAAATTAAGGATGCAATTTCGCGTGTTAGAAGTTAGTAAAAGGTGAATATATATTTTTGAGGTGTTTTTTAATTGGAGAAATTTCGTCAGACGCTGAAAGTCAGAAAAGAGCGGGCCATATTAGTGGGCGCTATCCAGCGTGCCCGGAACGGTTCGGACGATTTGGCTGAGCTTACGGCCTTGGCTGAAAGTGCGGGGGCAATTGTTGTGGACAAATTTCAGCAGAAAATCCGCAAAATAAGTACCGTTACCTACATTGGTAAAGGCAAAGCAGAACAGCTCGGGGAACGAGTCAAACGCTTCAAAGCAGATGTTGTGATATTTGATAACGATTTGTCGCCACGTCAGATTCGTGAGCTTGAAGAGATTACTAAGGTTAAAGTGCTTGACCGCGGCGAGCTGATTCTTGACATATTCGCTACGAGGGCAAAGACGAAGCAGGCCAAGCTTCAGGTCGAGCTGGCACAATTGGAATATACGTATCCTCGATTGACCAGGATGTGGTCACACCTCGATACGGTGGCCGGCGCTGGGGGCGGAACGGCGGCAGGAGCTGTCGGCGGGATCGGCACACGCGGGCCGGGCGAACAGCAACTGGAAATCGACCGGCGATTAGTCAATAAACGAATCACGCTACTTAAGCGGGAGCTTGCGAATATCGATAAGCGCAGGATTCGTGAGATTGACGGGCGAAGAGGCCTGTTCAAAATCTGCCTCATCGGTTACACAAACTCAGGCAAAAGCACGCTCCTCAATACTCTTACCGATGCCGGTGTTTTTGTCGCGGACAGACTCTTTGCGACATTAGATACGAGGACGAGGAAATGGACGCTGGGCAGGGGGGCTGAGGTGCTTTTGAGTGACACCGTCGGCTTTCTAAAAAGTCTTCCTCATCAGTTGATAGCGTCGTTTAAGGCAACGCTCGAAGAGGCCATCAATGCCGATTTGCTCCTGCATATCATAGATGTCTCCAATCCGGATGCCCTTGGCCAGATTGAATCCGTAAAAAAGGTTCTGGCAGAGATAGGGTGCGGTGAAAGCCCGGTATTGCTTGTGCTCAACAAGGTCGATATTGTAAGAAAAGTAAGCGATCTGGAGATGCTGCAAACGCTTTGTCCGGATGCGGTCTGCATATCTGCCAAGACGGGCCTTGGTCTTGAGCAGTTGAGCGAAGCTGTGTTGGCAAGGTACACAGGGACTATTGTTTTGCTTCGTGTAAGCTCCAGCCAATCCAACGGCAAAATCCAGAGCTTTCTGCGTGCCTACGGCCGAATCGTGGACGAGCAATATAGCGACGGCTGTGTTCAGATTGAGGCCGCTCTGGGCCGAAACCAGTTGCCAGGCTTAAAACATCTCGGCCCCGAAAACATCGAAATCATACAGGGCTAATCCTGCCGATGTAGCGGAGTCAATCCTGCGCAAGGAGAAATCCCCAAATGCGGCCGCGATCCGCAAGAATTTGCATATATTTCCCTTGCCCGGCAGCGGTAGTAGAGATAGTATTTTGTTTGTTTTTGTGTATTTATGCTCCAGGACAACTTTGTAACTTTTTAGAAATGGGCGAAGACTATGGAAGGAAAAAAACCAAGCGACAGCGCAGTTGAGAGCAGGTATCTGTTGATGCCTCATCAGGCCAATCCTTACGGGACAGCTTTTGGCGGGGTAATAATGGCCTGGATCGACATGATCGCCGCAATGTCAGCCCAAAGGCATTGCGGTAAAGAGGTTGTAACTGCGAGTATCGATTCGCTCTCGTTCAAAGAACCGATTCGTGTCGGCGACCATGTTGTGTTGAAGGCTTCGGTTAATTATGTCGGGCGTACTTCGATGGAAGTTGGTGTCCTGGTCATTCGTGAAGATCCTTACAGCGCTAAGCAAGTTATAGCTACGACGGCCCATCTGACTTTTGTGGCACTTGACGAAGATAAACGCCCCTGTCCGGTGGCCCCGATATTACCTGAAACAGCGGATGAAAAAAGGCGGTACGAGAACGCCAAACTACGTGTCCAGGCCAGAAAAGAGTTGTTGAAGAAAATGAATTAAAGAGCAAAAACCGGTTTTCGAGATTGAATATAATGCCGTTGCGCTAAAAGAAGAATAAACACCATGTTTTTTCGTGACCGGCTCAGTTTCCAGACCGGAGTAATTGAGGGAAAGAACGGTTCATTTAGTGAGAAATAAAAAGAGCACTAAAATGACAAAGCGGAGATTTACTTTTGCCTTTCTGATTGTTGTGGTTTGTTCGCTGTTTCCGGCCGGTTGTGACCGCCGTGAGGAGCAAAAAGCCCCCGAAGCAACGGTAAAAGCGGAACTTGCTGCTGTCATTCAGGAACGCGATAAACTGCAGAAGCAGGTCGGTGAAATTACTAAAGAGCGGGACGGGGCGGTCAACAAGGAAAAAACCTCTCAAACCACGATAGAGGATCTGAAGAATCAATTGTCAGAACAGAAGGAGCTGGTAAGTGAGCTTCAAGAGCAAAACAAGAAGCTACAGGCTGCTATTGACCAGTTACAAAAGAAGTTGAGTGGTGAGGCTGAGGCGGTAAAGAAGGAAGTCGAACAAAACCGCAAACCAGACGTTGTTTTTGTCCCTACGCCCCAGGATGTGGTGGACAAAATGCTGGAGTTGGCGGGAGTCACAAAGGACGATCTGCTCTACGACCTGGGCTGTGGTGACGGCCGGATTGTAGTGACGGCGGCCAAGAGGTACGGATGCAGGGCTATAGGTTACGACATTGACCCAAATCGAGTCCGAGAGTCGCTGGCAAACGTGGCCAAGAACAATGTTGGACACCTGGTCAGCATTGAGCAGAAGGACGTGTTCACCCTCGACCTCAGCAAGGCAAACGTAATCACTCTCTACCTTCTTCCGAAACTGAATGTGAAGCTGATCCCTCAGTTGGAGAAACTCGGCCCCGGTTCGAGGATTGTTTCGCACGACTTCTCAATGGAAGGAGTCAAGCCGGACAAGGTCATTAAGCTTGATTCTAATAAGGACATGTTCCAACACGATATCTATCTGTGGACCACGCCGCTTCAGAAGGTACCGGTAAATAAGCTGGCTCCTTTTCTGAATGATTTCCTTCAATTGCCGTGACCAATAAAATCCGCTCCTGGAATACCGGGGCCGATTCGGAAAATGAAATTGAACTTTCTGCCTCGGCTTATCCCGATGGAAGTATTTCCTCAGGACTTCTGCGGGATTCTAACGGGGCTTTGTTGTGGTCTTGATAATCGGTGCTGGCTGCGGCTTTGCTCTTGTAGCTTTACTGTGCAAAACGCCATTGGGGTCAAACCACAAGGGATCAATACAAATGAATCTGTCCCATCCGACAGCCGGTCCCTTTTTCTGATGGTAGACGTGCCACAAGTTTCCGGCAGAGTCCTTGGTTACAGAACCATGCCCGGGCCCATATATTCCATTGCCACCTTTTATAATTGGATTGGCTGGGTATTTAGTGAAAGGCCCCATGGGATTATCCGCGGTTGCATAACCGACGGCATAATGTTTCGTATCTGCCCCATATCCTGAATAGAGCAGGTAATAAATATTGTCGTGTTTAATCATCCATGGTCCTTCTGTGACCCTTGCTTCCCATGGTTTGGCTGGTTTAATAATCAATTTCGAATCGCCGGTTAATTGCAATGGGTTGGCCATCTTTTGGACATGTATTTCGAAATTCCTTTTAACAAAGTAAAGGTAGTATCGGCCATCGCTATCCTGGAACATGTGTGCATCAATTGCACCGTTAATGAAAATACCCTTATCCCTGAAAGTCTGGTCGGGTTTATCCGCTACGGCAAAACCGATTTTCCAGTTAGCAGTGTAGTATAGATAGAACTTTCCGTCCGAGCGGTTGTAGAAGACGTCAGGGGCCCAAACATTTCTTCCACCGGGGCTGAACACCCTGCGTCCCTTTGTCCAGTTTACTAAATCATCGGATGTGTAAACGTGGTAGCTTCTGTTATCTCCTGTTGGATACATATAAAACTTACCTTCGTAAAAAATAGCGGTCGGGTCGGCTGGTCCAATTTCCGATATGACCGGATTAGAATAAGTCTGGGCCGCCTTTAGTAATCCTGCTGATAAAAACAGAATTAGTAGCGCGTTTGTAATCAAGGTCTTTACTTTGTGCAATGCCATTTTAATTTTGAACCACCTTTTCCTTTGCAGAATCACATCTATCGTTTCAGCCTTTTGACGATGAGTATACTTAAGTTTTCCCAGGTAAATCACTTAGTGATATTCTATAATATTGCGGTATACTATTCCACCAGCTTTATCCCAATACTTCTACTGTTTTTTACACCTCTTTCTTCCCGGTTTTGTGCGGTGATGGTTAAAAAAGAAAACGCTGAGATTGGTACAATTTTCTTGACTAAGGTTTTGGTTTTTGGTATAGTATAACGGTTGCGATTGGCGGTTTCGCCGTACAGATATATGGCCCGAATAAGGCCGATAAAGGTGTATCGCAACAGGGAGGCAGGGTGACAAGCAGTTGTATGCAAAAGACCTGAGTCTCCCTTATTTTATGCGCGTTACATTCTCTGTGGTTGGCTAAGCTTTTCCTCGTTTGGCTTATGAGCGGTGATGGCCGGGAATCGGCCAATAATTGCCCGAAAAAAAATTTATTTTTTATACTTGACTTCACCTGCAAAGGATTGTATTTTCATAAATGTCTTATTTTTGCATTTAAGCTCCTGTTCATTATCTCGCTTTCTCCTCTCCCTCCGCTGAACAGGGGCTTTTTTTATATTGGCCGGCCCGGCTGTCCAAAAAAAGCTGTGGGAATTGCCTGATTGAAAATGTTTATTTAGTCGGTTAAACGTCAAACCGACCTGCTTAAAAGATACTCAATAATTTCTGTTCAGGATATCCAGCATATAGGGTGTGCTGGATAAACCAGGGCCAATTGTTAACCGTATCCAATCTTTTCGATTATCATACGGTATTATTGAGTCCGATTTGAACAGGACGTTGTATTTGTTTAAAGTTTCGATTAACTTATGGTTTTGTATTTTTCCATGTAGATGAATCCAATTGCATTGGGAGGAAATCACGTCATAACCGCTGTCTGTAAGTAAACGAACCAACAGTTCGCGCTCTTCTTTTGTTTTTTTGGAGTATTCTAAAATCTCATCAGTATGGTCAAGTAGGTAGACAGCAAACTTGACGCCGACCTGATTTACTTCGTACATCAAGCGCCATTTAGCTAATTTTCCTATCAGTTTTTCACTTCCAATCACATAGCCCACTCTAATCCCGGCACCTCCCATAGCTTTTGAAAAAGTGCGTGAAACCCCCAGGTTTTCATACTTGTCTATTAAACCAATTGCTGTTCCCGGAGAGAATTCATAATACGCCTCATCAATCAATACAGGTATATCGTATTTATCTGCCCTGGCAACCAATTCTTCAATGCATTCCAATTCCAAATAATCTCCTATCGGACTGTTTGGATTAGCGAGAATCAGCAGCGAGATTTTCCCGCTTATCGAATCTAACATTAGCTCATAATCAAACCTGAGATCTTCCTTATAAGAAACTTCGACGGTTTTTGCGCCAAATAATCCGGCATATACCTTATACATTGGGAAGGAAGGTGTTGTTATCAAAACCTGGTCGGCGGGGATAACCGACATTTCAAAAAAAGATTTTATAGCGGCATCCGTACCCGGAGACAGATATATATTCTTCTCTTTGACCTTATGATGTTCACATAGTTTGTCGATAAGCGGAGCGGTTTCGGGATATGCGATAAAATCCTCTTGCGTCAACAACTTCAAAAAATCATTAAAAACCTTGTCGCCGAACCTGCTAATCCTTTCACTTTTATCCAGCCTTATGGTGTTTTGTCTCAAGACTACCGGGTTCTTGATCCTGACTACTTTATCTATCCATACTTTATCTTTTATCATCTTAAGCTATTCTCGAAATCAATTGACTTTTACTTTTTAAAGAGTTCCTCGTTATGGTTCGAGCAAACGCAATTATTCAATCACCATATATGAAGGCATCGGGTTTATTGGCGAACGAATAAGTCGGTAGCGACCAAGCCCAAAAACTTCCTTCATCGCCTGCGTTTCTCCAGGAAAATCAGGATGATTTAATTGATCAAATCCAACAATACTACCCTTGGTTAAATGGTCTCTGATTAATTCTAAACAAACTTTAGTGGGTTCGTAGATATCAAAATCAAAAAAAGCTAATGCAATTACAGTCTCTGGATGTTCCTCAAGATATTTTCTAAAAGTTTCTGTAGCATCACCTTTTATAAGTTTATATTTTTTCATATGTGATATAGGGCTTTTTTTTTCATGATAACTTAGGATATTCTCTAAATATTCATCGTAATTATCAGTTACAGAATAGGCTCCTTCTTTAATAAACTCCGCACTTCCATCTTTTTCATGAACAGAAGGAAAACCTAAAAAAGTGTCAAATCCCACGATTTTTCGAGTATAATTATATGGCTCATAGATTCCGCGGAATGACTCAAACAATGCTAAAGTTTGCCCCCATCTGACTCCAAACTCAATAATAATCCCCGGTACATTAATGATTTTCTGATATAAATCGTGAAAAAACAATATCCTCGACAAATCTTGACGTTTAATAAATAAACCTAAATTACTTAAGAGCTCATTCTTTGGGATAGGACAACTCTGCAGAAGTTCAAAAAGATCATTATCAGCTTCCTTTTCACTTGATGTTGTATTAAAATCAACTAAAAGGCTGCATTCAGACATTAGATTATCTCCTTATTAAAACTCTTTTTATCTTAATCTTTCTTAAAAATTAAAGTTTTTTACGGTTACTCAAAGGCATTTCAACCAAAATAGTCTTTCTTTTAAACACGAATTTGGCGGTCAATCATCATTATTTGCGTATCTCAATCTCACCTATTACCTGTGAAATCCAGGCTTTAACTGTTATAAATATATTCCAATATTGGCGACAATCTTTTATAATCACATTTTCTGCAATGTATACCTGGTGCATCTAATCTACATTCTTCTGCAATTTTTTGTAATTTAGGTGATTGCAGTATATCGTGCAATGATGACTCAAATATGTTTCCAATTGGATTTGTAGAGGTGTTTAGACAACATATTTTCACATCACCATTAACATTCATGTAAAATCCGGTTTTAGGCCAGTAACAATCCGAATAAGTCCAGGGGGTTTTGCCCTTTACGTTTTCTTTGTATTTTATCACTGTTCTATAAAAGTCGTCGGTATAATCCTCTTGAATTTCCTCATCTTCACCCCACCACTGAGCTATATTAAGCCTGACTTCTTCAATATAGTTGTATTTTTTTGAAACCATATCATGGATCTTTTCAATGTCTTTATAGTTCCCGCCATGTACGACATAGTTTATTGTTATTCTGGTTTTTCCGGCATCAATGTTTAACAAATCGTCAAGGAACTCTATCAACCTTGACCACTTTGCTCCCGATCTGTTCTTTTCGTAGCTTTCCTTGTATCCGTCAACGGATAAATATAACAAGTCAATATAAGGTAATGCCTCAATGAAATTATTATTCAATTTATACTGGCAGTTTGTAGCCGAGATTACAAAAGCGGACGGAAAAACTTCTTTAAACCTGCGGCATAATTGATGAAAATCAGGATGCAAAAAAGGCTCACCATGTCCCATAAGCTTGGCTTCATTGACCGGCTGGGATGAAAATTTATCTAAAACCATATTCCAATCTTCAAGCGATATGTCTTTTGTCTTCTTTACTATATCTGCTCTATTACAATATGTGCAATCCAGGTTACATTTATTTGTTGGTTCTAAATATAGATATGTAATCTTATGATTCTGCTGCGATATGATCATCTGCTATTGCCCTTCCCTTATAAATTGTCCCAAATCATCGTTATCTCGCTGTATATTAATTGCTTTACAAGATGGATATGGATTTGTATTTGCATAATCGTTGATTATCACACGCTGTGAATGATTGCACTCCATGACAATGCAGTGCCATGAGATACCGAGTGATTTAAGAGAATTTTCGAGTTTTTCACGGTATGCTTTTGGCCGAGCGGTACAAAAAATAATCTGAGATCCATCTTCAGATAAATTTTTGAGAGTTTTGACATTCCTTTCAAGCGGTTCATCAGGACTGTCCCAATTAATCCGTCCATAGTGCCCTTTATTTTTAAAAACGACTCCATCGACATCTACAAAAAAAGCCTTTCTGCGGTTTAAAGCACGGTGCCAATCCGATACGAGCCCCCAATCCTCATACTCAACAGCTTCCTTGTACGCAAAATAGTTTTTCTGACCAATCATATAGGATGCAATATGACTCAAATAAATCTCACCTTTTCCCTGGTCCCATGTTCTTTTCACAATCTCCTGGACTTTAATAAATTCCTCAGCTGATCTGAATCCATATACACCGATGTTCACAATGTTTGAGCAAACGGATTTTTCAACAATATCGATAATAATATTCTGCTCGTTAAGAACAATAAAGCTCTTACCGGCAATGTTACTTAGTTCGAGGTGTTTTTTCAGGTCGGCACCGACAAGAAAATTGTCAAATTCTTCAATTAAGACTTTGACGTATCCATCGGAATCCTTCGCGACAAATCCACCTTGAACGTCCATCTTTTTAATGGTTAATGCAATCGTTTCGCTCTGTGACGAGGTGAAGTCTTCTAAAAGACATATTTCAACATCATCTCCAAGGGCCTGTTTGATCACGATATCAGCATCATATTTTTTGCAGTGTTCTGAGACAATTGGGACGATTACCCTATCGACAGAAGGCAGCATAAGCCCCTCAAGGGCCTTTTGAAGCATCAATTTACCGTCGGGGTACGTTAACATCCATTTTGGTCTGACTCCCGGGAACCTCATAGATCGGCCAGCGCAAGGCAGTATTAATGAATTCATATAAGCCTCCACGTTCAATATTACTCATTATCGTATTAATTGATTTGTTTAAAAATACATGTATCCTGTCATCCTGAATATACGGGATAATTCTCAGGAGATTCAACAATAGGCAGGCGTAAATATCATCCCATAACTTTTCATTGACGAGAACATCCTCGATGGAGCTGATAAATTGTTTATTTAACAGTAGAATTCTGATCTTTGTGTTTTCTGAGATTGCATCTGTCTTCATAAATTGATGCCGAAACGCCCACCCAACCACCAAATCCTGAAGTATTTTACTCATATCAATAATCCAGGTTTCATAAAATGTATCCAGAAAATCGATCAAGTAGAATTTTTCATCATATGAGTATATAATATTTTCAAGGGTCAAATCTCCATGAGAACTCGAAGTTCCAATATCCGTCCATTTGTGGTTGGATAAAAGCTCGAAGGATTCTTTGATAGTTTTATTACAGCATCGCTTGGGTATATTATCGAATGTGCTCTTTAATTTATGAGCGATCGCAGAAGTCCATCCGTTTTCATCAAAGGTCTCGGTTTTCTGGTTCTCGTCGACAATGTTTACCAGAAAATTGGATATGCTTTCAATCTTGTCAACCGAACATGACTCCAACAATGAGCTTACAGAAATCCCCCGCACATATTCCATGTCATAATAGTATAAGTCTTTTATCATGCCTTCTTCTAATACTTCCGGGACATGAGCGTAATTGCTTCTATATGTTTTTTGCTTAAAACATTGTTTTCTTAATCTCTGATTGTACTCTACATCCTTCGATATCTTTCTCACCAGCGCGCTGCTGCCTTCAGGTATGATAAGGTATATCCGGCAACCAGAATGACCTTTTAGTTCCACCTGCTGCATGAATCTACACCTTGTAATCTACTATCCAAAACCGGTCATTTTTCAGATGACCCTGAAATCCCAATTCTTATTCACAAGTGTTTATTACCATGCTATGAGTCTTAATATCGAACCACTCAAGAAAAGTCTCATATCTGATCTCCGGCCAAAGACTTCCATCCCTACAGATACTGATTAACTCGGACTTAAACATAATTGGATATAACTCTTTGGTTATCAATTCCAACTCTTGATCAGTATCGTGCTCAGGTAATAGATAAACAGTATTATCTCTGTTAACTGATTCTATAGTTAATGTTTGTGTTTGGCCTTCAGGCAGTGAGTTTATCCAGTCTAAACAAGGCTCCTTGATTGACAGTACTGCCGCTGTTCTATTTACTACTTGTGCATTCACTTTTTATTTCCCAACAATTAAGACTCCATAAAGCCTGATGTAAATGAAATAGGTATACTTTCAATAATTTAAACTACTTAACAACAGGGACAGCACTGGCTATAGTCCCAATGACATTCATAATATTCTTCCTATAATCTTCTGAGATATCATCCAACCAATATGAGAGTCTTATCTTTTCCATGTTATAATAACTGCTATGAATCCTTTCATATTCCCGGTTCAGAAAGGACTCTGTGACATCCTCCCATTTATCAACCTGGAGAATCGGAAGATCGCTGAACCAGGACATTTGGTCGGTCTTGAGCACAATCGGTATTGTCCCTAAATATAAAGACTCCCATGTTCTATGTGAATCGGCACAATTACCTGTAGGAGACAAACAGAATTTATGATGATATATTTCTTCTAAAAATTTGTCTCCTACGCCTTTTCCCATTGTGAGCCATTTTTCACTTTTCAGCCTTTCTACAAGCGTGACCCGCTCGACGTTCATAGTTTCATCCATATTAATATAAAGCAGATTAGTATTTTTTTTCTCCTTTGAACTCAGGCGCTTTATAGTTTCTACTCTTGCTGGTGCCTCTCTCCAATTCATACCGTTTGGGAGCGGTTTAAAAACAGGATCATCTAAAACCCCTAAGGCCTTTGTGTAAATTCTTATTATATTCTTTGGGACAGTTTCAAAAATATCGGGTATATAATGTGGATATTGAATCCCCCCTATGCAATTTTGCATGATAAATAAGCTTTCGGCGTTCTCTACTTTTTGTATGGCAGTTCCATTCTTTAAAGATGCGGTGTGAAGCAGTTGTTTATTTTTTTCTATTTGGTCACCGGTTATCCTCTTTAGGCCCGGATCATGATTAGCGGCTAATAAGATTAACTTACTGCGTTTTATCATCGAAAAGTATTTAGAGATGTATGGATACAGGCTTTTCCTTGCACCCTTTTCTCTAAAGCGCCCCAAAAAAACGTTATCCATTTTTCTAAAACGCGCAAAAATGACATGATCCCTATGATTGTTTAAAAAAACCTTCAAACGTGGTTGCGATGGTACATTATCATGATACCACCATATATAATCATCCGGATCTATATTGATTCCATCAAGAAATCTGACGCTGCCCATATTCCACCTCGATACAGAGCTGTCCTAAGCCAAATATATCCATAGAGTGAGCAAATAATGTGCCGGAGCACGAAAATGGCCTTTTTTAACTCTTTATCAGGGATTTGGCCGCGAAGTTAACAAAAAAGAGCAACAAATTGTCAAAAAACTTGACGCTTGTATAAATATGTTCCTCGCACTCAAGAAAATTGGACAGACCGCATTTATTGACTATTTGACTTTTTGTCCGCAGCTCTTCCTGGGCCGTAGTAGTGTATCTAAGAATTCTTTTCAAATAGATCTGCAGTTTGTGGAAAGGCTTTTTTTATATTCTGTTTTTCTTGCTTTTAAGGCACAAGAAACATACAATTGTGCCGCATTGATTTGACAGGGCCAGGTGATAGATTATGAACCTCTCAGTTTCGATAAAAGTTGCTGGTATTTGTATTGTCCTGATGCTCATTGCCCAGACGGGCGCTGAGTTGTTCCTGCCAGGTATGCAGCCGAAGGAATCAGGAATTGAGTTTGTGAAGGTTCAACAATGCAAAATGTGTCATTCGCAAACCGAAAATGGCACAGCCGATCCGTTCTTTTCATGGCAAAGCAGCATGATGTCCCAGGCTGCCAGAGATCCGGTGTTCAGGGCATCGCTTACAATTGCCAATCAAGACATAGAGGGTGTGGGAGAATTTTGTTGGCGCTGCCATGCTCCCCGCGGTTGGCTGGAGGACCGTTCAGAGCCGGCTGATGGTTCCGCACTGAACCGGGAGGACATGCACGGTGTAAGTTGTGATGTATGCCATCGTCTTATCGATCCACTCTCATCAAAGGCCCGCAGGCTGATAAAGGACGTGCCTCCGGATTACGGCAACGCCATGATGGTTGCGGACCCTGCCAATATGGTCAGAGGGCCGTATAGTGACTCAAGAGGGGCGATGCCTCATGATATAAAGCAATCTGAATACCATGCATCCAGCAAACTCTGTGCAACATGTCATAATATTTCTAATCCATTGCAGGCCAGCGATGTTAATACGCAGCCTCCGCATACATTTGGTCATATTGAAAGAACCTATAGTGAATGGCTGCTGAGTGATTTTTCCAAACAGGGCCGTAAGGGAACTTGTCAATCCTGCCATTACCCGGTAGTTGAGGGTGGGGGTCAGGCATCAAGGTTCGGTAGTCCGCATCGTGATTACTTTGTTATGCATGGTCCTGTCGGCGGCTCGATATGGGCCAAAGATGTCACCTGGTTGTTATGGGGCGATAAGGATATAGGCGGCAAGGATATAGACCGAAAAGCTCTGGACATGGGTAAGCAGCGGGCCTTAGCACTTCTTAAAAAAGCAGCATCGCTAAGTTTGACCTCTATCAAGCCAGGTGAGGCCTTACTGCGGATAACCAATCTGACCGGCCACAAACTTCCATCCGGATACCCCGAAGGGCGAAGGATGTGGGTAAACGTCAAATTTTTCGATTCTTCAGGCAGGCTGTTGAAGGAAATCGGCAAGTACGGCCCCAAGAGAGAAATGATTTTCGGTAAATCAATAATGGCTCCCACACTGCTTGATCCTGAACAAACGCGTGTTTACGAATGCTTACCGGCAATTAGCAAGGCCCAGGCTAAGAAGTTCGGCAAAAAACCGGGCAAATCATTTCATTTCGTACTCAATGATATTATAGCAAAGGATAATCGTATACCCCCGAAAGGTTTTAAAAACAGCGCTTTTAAGGAGCACCTTTCTGAGCCGGTTGGCGCGGTTTATGCGGACGGCCAGCACTGGGATGATGTTCAGTTGGAACTGCCGCCCGGATGCGAAAGGATCGTTGTGAATCTGATGTACCAGTCGGTCTCTTGGGAGTATTTGAAGTTTCTCGCGGAGGAAAACAGGACCGACGACTGGGGTAAACGTTTGTACCATGCCTGGAATCAGACAGGCCAATGTGCACCGGTGGTGATCGCCGAAATCGACTTGGAGGGTATCAGATAGGCTCTTATTCTGTGGCACATCCTGCTGAACCAACACATGGCTTTAGTGGTAAAAATGTCGAAGGATGACGTTTTGTTGTTTGTGCCCCTCCCCCTTTCTCTGTCTTTCTCCTGGCAGGCAGGTTTTTTCTTCTATATTGATTGGAAATTGACCGGCCTGGAAGCCCAAAAAACTGTGGAAACTACGTGTTTTTTCCCCGAAAGCAAAAATATTTCTGTTTTTTCATTGATTTACAACTTCGATTGTATAAAATTGTAGTGTTTTCACCGACAGAGTTAAGCAACTAAGGGATAAACTAAATTGTAATCGCTCGAAGCAATATGTCCGTGTTTCTTTAATATTGATGATGGACGCCGCTCCACAATCTCTTCACCGGGATGTGGGCCTTGAAAATACATATTATAGCGGTGCCATCTTTGTGTGCTGTTAAATATTAACGTATTTTTTCAGTGGAATGAGAAGGCATGGTGTTGGTCCGGATCGTTAGGGGGCTTTGTAATGATACCGATCGAAGAGACTGAACAATTAAGTAGGAAAACAGGAATCGATGTATTAGGCCGGATGCCCTGGGGCACACATGTATGCCTCTTTTACCAGACCAGGAAGGATTTAATCGATATTCTGGTACCCTATTTCAAAGCAGGATTAGAAAGTAATGAATTCTGTATGTGGATTACCTGCGAAGCAGTTAGTGAAAAACAAGCCAAAGAAGCCTTGAGAAAGGCTGTGCCTGACTGTGATAAATATTTCAAAAGCGGACAAATAGAGATTGTTCCATATACCGAATGGTATTTCAAAGAAGGCACTCTTGAGCTGCAACAATCCCTGAAAGCTTGTATCGATAAACTCAATCAAGCCCTGACCTGCGGTTATGCCGGCATAAGGGCAACAGGTAATACGGCCTGGGTAGAGAGAAGAATTTGGAGAGATTTCATTGATTATGAAAAAAAGATCGATGACACAATCGGCAGGTATCGGATGATTGCCATTTGCAACTATTGTATTGACAAATGTGACACATCTGAAATCATAGAAGCGGCCAACAGCCACAAATTTGCACTTATCAGGCGAAAAGGTAAGTGGGAGCTTATTAAAAACGGGGACCGTAAGCAGGCAGAAAAAAGATTTCTCGATTACCAGAAGCAGCTTAGGTCTCTGGCTTCCGAGCTGTCGTTGACCGAAGAATCTGATAGACACCGCATAGCTACAGGACTACACGACAAAATAGTTCAGCCTCTGATCGTTTCCAAGATGGAGCTGGATATGCTGCGTAAGTCTGTATCTTCCATAGAGCGTCACGAGGCACTGAGCAAAATCTGCCACTCGCTCGGTGAGACGATTCAATCGACAAGGTTGTTGACGCTTGACCTGAGTTCTCCTGTACTGCATGAGTTAGGTTTTGAGGCGGCGGTGGCCGAATGGCTCGTCGAACAAATCCAGAAAAAGTACGGCGTCATATCTGAGTTCAAGGACGATGGACAACCCAAGCCCCTCGATAACGACATCCGTGCAGTTTTGTTCCGTGATGTTCGAGAACTGCTGCTCAATGTTGTCAGGCATGCACACACACATAACGTAAACGTTTCTGTCCGGAAAGTTGGTAACCAGATATGCGTCAATGTTGAAGATGACGGAATTGGATTCGATCCCGACAAAGTCCTGGCGATGGACGGCAAAATAGCAGGATTTGGGCTGTTCAGTATTCGAGAGCGATTGAAAGAATTGGGGGGCTATCTCCAGATTGACTCTCAACCCGGTAAGGGAACCAAAGTTATGATTATGGCGCCGCTAAAACAAGAAAAGCCCAACACCGGAGAGAAAGTATGAGAGTAAGGATTTTATTATCTTGTACATTTACTGTTTGTGAAACAGCCTGACATAGAGGTAACGGCCGAACCGTCCACGCTCTTGGCGCCCGGCCTGCCCCGCAGAAATCAGGCTCTAAGCTCAATTGGCGCAGTGCGTATGTGCGGAGATGGCCTGAAAGCGGCCCTGAATTAGCCCAAAAAATATTATTTTTTTATGCTTGACTTCCCCGGCAAAGGATTGTAAATTCACGTCGTTCTATTTTTGCATTTAAGCTCCTGTTCATTATCTCGCTTTCTCCTCTCCCTCCGCTGAACAGGAGCTTTTTTCTATATCGGCCATACCAGCCCGGCAATCCAAAAAACTGTGGAAACTACCTGATTTTGCAAAAAAAGGCGATATTCAGTCCCCTTCAGCTACCATTTGTAATCCCGAGCGGAGTCGAGGAGTCTGTTGGGAACCCTATTTTTCAGGCAGGAATACGGTTGTACGGTATTAAAAAATGAGCCACTGACTATGCCAATTTGCTTCTTTCTTTGCCTTTTTTAGAATTTCGATGGCATACAATTTCCTCAACTTATACCAACCGAGAAAAGCTATGAAGGGAGAAAATAAGTTGAAATCGCTTTGGCTACACCTGCGGCGATTTTGCCCCGGCCGCCTTGGCCTCGAACTTTTCGCTCGGCCTCATAACGTCCCGGTTATTCGGATAGACTCTTAAGTCACCAGCCTACAGAATCTCCACAGAGTACCTATTATGTCTGTTCCCGGCTTTGCAAGGATTTGATGAGGACAATTTATGAAAACCCCCCGACGTTTGAAGTCGAAAACACTTGCAATTTCAGGATGAATTTGATATTGTAAGAATATAGGAAGTTATGGTGGTGTTTTTAAGTCGTAAGTACAGGACATCTCAGGTGATTCATGCTGGTAATCCTCTGAGGAAGCTCAATACAGTTGCGAAGAATATTTCTCATTTTGGTGTTGATTAGTTCGTTGCCTCTGCCGGACGCAAACGGCCGGACCGTACTGCGGCAGAGAAGGCAATACCAGGTTCGACCTCGCAAGCCAATAATCCAGAATAACAATACGGTAGAGTTCGAATTGTCTTATGATTTTGCTGTCCCGGGAGAAACTTTCAAGATAAGTCTCATCGTCGCACTGCCGCAGACAATACCCGGTAAACAGAAGATTGTGGACATAAAATACTCTCCCAAATCGCCAAGGGTTTTTCAGGGAAATGGAAACAAATACGCCGAGTTTGTCTTTATCAGACCTCAAAAACGAATGAAGGTGAAAATAAGCATCAAGGCCGAATTGTCCAGGTATGACCTGTTAACCGCGCGAGCAATGCGCCTTAAAGACCTTGCGCAAGGTCCTGGTTTCGAGGACTTTGTAAAGCAGGAAAAGAATATTGAAAAAGATCACTTGCAGATATACGAAATCGCAAAGATCATAGAAGGTAAAACAGAAGTAGATGTTGTCAAAAGCATATATGGCTATGTCGTCGATAATTTGGATTACACACTCCACGGCAAAGAAGACTGGGGCGCAGTCAAGGCCCTCAAGCAGGGAAAAGGTGATTGTTCCGAGTACTCTGATTTGTTCGTCGCTATATGCAGGGCAAAGAACATCCCGGCCAGAGTCGCCTCTGGATATACGGAGCGATTCGACGGCGTCACATCAAAACATCATTGGGCCGAGGTCTATCTGAAAAAGTACGGCTGGGCCCCTTTCGAACCAAGCTGGGGCGATGTAGAAAACACGATGTTCCGAAACAAAGCATTCGGCCAGATGAAACCGGTTTACATTTATCTTTCTCACATTCGCAACGACAAAGTACTTCGTAACAATCAATTCTACTATTATAAGTACTGGGGCGATAGAGTCAGCATGACAGACTCAATCAAATTCAAGCCAACTACTCGCAATCCCTCAGGCCGAGGAAGAAGCATCTCCAAGTGAGGCAAACGCTCCTGCTCAGGGGGATATCATGCCTAAACCGACATTTACTGTTAGATAGTCTTTTTCAAAAATCGGGCTTAAGATATGCTAATCAGATCTATTTTACCTTGATTTTCAGCTTGAAAAGTGTAGCATAGTGTTGCTGAAGCCATCTTTTCGGGCAAATATAATACACAAGGAGAAGAACCATGCTTTTGAATCGGTCTTTATCGCATGTTGTCACTGTTGTTTGCATCTTAATCACTTCGGCTTGGGCCCAAGCCGCTGACTGGTCACAATGGGGCGGAACAAATAACCGGAACATGGTTTCGCAGGAGAAGAACCTGCCCGACTCCTTTGAAGCGGACAGGAAAAAGGCAAGCGGCCAAGGTAGCAACGGCGAGAAAGCAAGGAATGTCAAATGGATAGCCAGGCTCGGCGCCTTTGCCTATGGTAATCCAACCGTTGCCGACGGCAGGGTCTTTGTCGGCACCAATGCCCAGACACTGTCGGCCGATCCAAGGTTCGACTTTACCAAGGGTGGACTTCTCAAATGCTTCGACGAAGCCAGCGGTAAGCTGCTCTGGCAGTTGGCTATACCTGAACGGCGCAAACTGCCGCCCCTTATACACTTTGGTCATCAGTATCTCGGTGTGTGCTCATCGCCTAATGTGGACGGAGATCGTGTGTATATTTTAACCTGCGCCGACGAGGTCATATGCCTGGATGTCAGGGGTCAGGCTAATGGGAACGACGGCCCCTTCATGGACGAAGCACAATACATGGCCGGCACCGGCAAAACACCTGTCAAATTGACCGAACAAGACGGGGACATTATCTGGCGGTTCGATTTGATCGATGAGCTTGGAGTCTTTCCTCACGATGCCGCCAGTTGTTCGGCGTTGATTGTGGGTGACATGCTTTATGTCGGTACGTCGAATGGCGTGGATAAACCCCACACGAAAGTTTTAGCTCCTCAAGCTCCCAGTTTGGTCGTATTGGATAAAATGACGGGGCGACTTCTGGCCACCGACGCCGAGGAAATCGGTACACGTATGTGGCACGCACAGTGGGCGTCCCCCTCGTCGGGAAAAGTCGGTGATAAGACGCTTATCTTTTTCGGGGGCGGAGACGGTATATGCTATGCTTTCGAAGCCCTGGCGGCCGCCGGTGAGAAACCGGTGTCCTTGAAGAAGGTCTGGTCCTACGACTGCAACCCGGCCGAGTACAGATTCCTTGATGGTAAACCGATCCCTTATTACCGTGGTGACAGACGTAAGTCCAGCAGCCCCAATAAGAACGACGGCAATTACCTCGGTCCAAGCCAGATCATAGCAACGCCGGTTTTTCACGAAGGCCGAGTGTATGTGGCAATCGGCCAGGACCCCGCTCACGGACGCGGCAAAGGAATGCTGCATTGTATCGACGCGTCGAAAACCGGTGACATTACCAAAACCGGTGTCATCTGGACCTACGACGATATAGATCGGAGCATGGCGACGGCGGCTGTTGCCGACGGATTACTGTATGTGGTTGATGTTGCCGGACGGCTTCACTGCGTTGATGCCGAGACGGGAAAACGCTGCTGGGTATATGAGACAAAGGATGAGACCTGGGGAGGACCTCTGGTTGCCGACGGCAAGCTGTACTTCGGCAACAAGAGAATGCTCTATATCATGGCAGCCGGCAGAAAATCCAAACTGCTCAGCAAGATGCGGATGTCGGCGCCCGTCTGCAGCACACCAATCGCAGCCAATGGTGTTCTTTACGTTGCCTCGAACCGATATCTATGGGCCACTCATGTCACACCGTGACCGGTAGTATGGAACAAAGACTTTGGGGCGTCGCCGATCTCGGTGGGTAGTCTGATAGTCTTTTTCATAAATCGGCATTAAATTTTACTCAAAACTCACCGTCGGTCTTCAAAATCACCCACGCTGTTAATCAATGTCATCGAGGGAATTAATCTCAACTTAATCTTTTTCTTATAGTTCATATATGTGGCTATAGTTTTTAGCCACAGAGTGTGACATAATTAGGCAGCCTTTTTCGGATTCCTGAAAGCGTTTCTTCCCGGATGAGAAGGTGTTTTGTGGGGTGTTCCCCTACGCAAACAAACATAATTTCACTGATAAGAGAATCATGCCATACCCCGATTTACAAAAACGAACATGTTGTTATTATGGGATGTATAAAAATGACTATGCAAAAGAGATTAACATCTGGGTATGACAATTGGACGACTTGGTATTTTCAACAGTTCCATTTCTTACGATTGCACTTTGGCCAATGTGCCAGACGTAGAATCACAGTATCGCACAAACACAAGAATGTATATCCAAAAAACAAATTACTCAAATTAGGAGGCTCAAACATGAAGAATTGTAAAACTCAAATGCGCAAGGTAGCTTTTTTCTTTACCACAATTATCGTTTTATTGACGAGTTATACATCGGCTGAAATTCCGAAGGGTGACATTGTCATCAAGCTTGAGACAGTGGCGACCGGCCTGACTGCGCCCATTTATGCAACACACGCAGGCGATGGCTCAGGGCGGTTGTTTATTGTCGAACAGTCAGGCCAGATTCGAATCGTGGAAAATGATGTACTCTTGCCCACACCTTTTTTGGACATCGCAGACAAACTCCCCGCACTAAATGCATTTTTTGATGAGCGGGGTCTCCTTGGTTTGGCGTTTCATCCTGATTACTCAACAAACGGGAGATTTTTCATTCGCTACAGTGTTCCGCGTGACGGTGATTTGTCCGAACCCTGTTTCGGTACCTCACGCGGTTGCCATAGTGCGGTAT
The DNA here is from genome assembly GCA_019456145.1 of Planctomycetota bacterium. GTDB lineage: Bacteria > Planctomycetota > Phycisphaerae > Sedimentisphaerales > Anaerobacaceae > CS2-K091. Next base: position 75,082 of record VRUL01000002.1, on the reverse strand, counting down.
TGGCCGAGTATTCCGTCTCGGCCGACAATCCCGATTTGGCGGACCCCGCTTCTGAGATCATCCTGTTTACCATTGAAGAGCCTCAGTTCAATCATGATGCGGGCAATGTAGCCTTTGGTCCGGACGGTTTTTTATACTTCACTCTTGGGGACGGCGGCGGCGCCCATGACGGACTTGCCGACAGTCCTGTTTCCCATGGTCCGATAGGCAACGGGCAGAATATCGAGACAGCCCTGGGGTCCATTCTGCGTATTGATGTTGACAGCCCGCCACAAGCGGGTTTGGCCTATGCGATTCCGTCCGACAATCCCTTCGTCGGCCTACCCGGAGTGGATGAAATCTACGCTTACGGGATGCGCAATCCATATCGTTTCTCGTTCGACGACGGCCCTGGTGGTGACGGAAGCCTATTCCTGGCCGACGTTGGCCAGAATCTATTTGAGGAAATTAATATCGTTGTAAAAGGTGGTAATTACGGCTGGGTGGTCCGGGAGGGCTTTCACTGTTTCGATCCATTCAATCCTCTCTCGCCACCGCTGAGTTGTCCTGACACGGGCCCTTTAGGTGAGCCCCTGCTGGATCCGATTGCCGAATATTCTCATCCCGGTAGCGGCTTTAGCCCGGAAGGCGGCATTACAGTAATCGGAGGCTTTGTCTACCGTGGTTCGCGAAGCCCATCTCTGGTTGGCAAGTATGTTTTCGGTGACTTCAGTGGTCAATTTTCAGTCCCTTCAGGCCGTCTTTATTTTCTGGAAGAGCCCACACCCGGTGATTATGAAATTCGGGAATTCCAGATTGGCGCCGATGACCTTCCCTATGGATTGTTCCTTAAAGGCTTTGGTGAGGACGAAGATGGGGATGTCTATGCCTGCGGTTCTACCGCTCTGGCACCTGTGGGTGAGTCCGGCGTTGTCGAGCGCATCGTAGTGCCGGCGCAACCAACCCTGGACATCAAACCCGGCGGCTGTCCCAATCCGCTGAATCCACGATCCCACGGTGTCCTGCCCGTTGCCCTTGTGGGGACAGAAGGTTTTGATGTAACCGATGTCGATGTTTCCACTCTGACTATAAGCCGCGGCGGTCCTGTTCGCCTTTTCACGGCTTCTCTTGACGGTGACCAGGCCAACGCGGGCGCCGGGACCGGCAGTACTGCTGCGGGCCAGGCCTTGATGACTCTAAACATCAATACGAATGAGTTCACCCTGGGCTTGACTATTGAAGGATTACTGGGAACACAAACAGCACAACATGTCCACGGTCCGGCCATGCCCAACGCCAACGCCGGTGTGCTGTTCGCGATTCCGGGACCGGGTAGTTTCGAAGACTTTTCCATTATCCTGACTGATGAACAGAAACAAATTATCCTGGATGGTTTAGCTTACATTAACATCCATTCGAGCCGCAATCCGCCCGGTGAAATTCGCGGCCAAATCCTTCCTGCGACTGTCTCCCCTATCCGGGTTGCAACCGAGGATGTCACGGCACCTGTCACTGGGGAATTGTGCGACTGTGCTGAAACAGAACCAGACGGTATCGCCGACCTTGTTCTTAGATTCGACACGCAGGATATCGTTTCCAAATTGCTGCAGGACGGTTCTTTCAATGAATTTGTCGTGCTGACTCTCAACGGGAATTTGCTTGATGGCGATGCATTTAGTGTTTCAGACTGCGTGCGTATCGTACCGCCGAGTAACGATAGAAATCCTAATAGTGGAGACCTTAATAATGGACGTCGCAGGTAGCCAAACTGCAAACTGGAACTATGACTGTAAACATAAAGTATGAAACGGTACCTGTTCCTGTACAAGGACTGTGCCCCTGTCTATCTGGTAGAGGTTTTTAACATGAAAAAGATTCAAAATCGTATTCTACTAAGTCTGGGATTATTACTTACACTTACCCTATTGCAGTCGGTATCGGGCGTAGAGGTCATTCAAATCCCTGCCGGCAGGGACAATACACTTTTTGAAAGTGCGACCGGCACCCTCAGCAACGGCATTGGACCGAATATATTCACGGGCTTGTCAGGGGGCATTGCTCCTCCCCAAATAAAGAGGGGCCTGATCTGGTTCGATGTTGATGTGAATGTTCCGCCTGGTTCGACTATCACCAGTGTCACCCTTAAACTTAGCTTGTTGCGAACCAGGGACTTGTCCAGTCGAATCGTGGAATTGCGCCGTGTACTGCAGGACTGGGGCGAAGGCACTTCCAACTCAGGGCTCACCGGCGGCGGGGGCGCACCTGCCACTACCGGCGACGCCACCTGGCTGCATACATTTTTCAATACAGCTTTCTGGGTCAATCCCGGAGGTGATTTCTCCGGTACGGTCAGCGGCAGTCAGTCTGTGGACAAACTGGCCGGAGATTACACCTGGGGTTCGACCGCACAAATGGTTGCGGATGTGCAATCATGGCTGGACGATCCAAACAATAACTTTGGCTGGTCGCTATTGACCAATGAAAGCATAATACAAACGGCCCGAAGATTCGGCTCCAGAGAAAACGCGACAGTCGCCAACCGCCCACTGTTGACAATCGAATACATCAAGATAGCGGACCTGGACGATAGCGGTTTTATCAATTTTGCGGATCACGCTCTGTTTGCCAACGAATGGAAAGCAACCGACTGCGAAGCCCTCAACGACTGGTGTAATCGCGCCGACATGGCACCCGTAGGAAATCCTGACGGCAATGTGGATTATTTAGACCTGTGGGAGTTTGTATTGCATTGGCTGCAGTGAGATGATTCCTGCAATTGCGAATGTTTGTTTCCGGTCTTGAGGTTTAGATAGTCTTACAGATGATCTGATGCTCCGTAGTGTTGGCCGGAACCTGATCGAAAAGACCGACAACCTTGTTCAATTTATAGACGCACAAGAAGGAATTTTTACAAAAAACGGGCCTGTATATGTTCTTTCCTGAATAAATACGGGCAGAATTACTCCGAATCCTCCCGCCGAGCACAAGGAAAGCCGAACCGGCACTTATCCTGTAGGTTATCAAGCAGCCCTGATGCGCCCATCCTGCCAGAACCAACACAGGATTTGGTTCGTATAAAAAAGTGGAAGATTTTTTTTACGCCCCTGCCCCTTCCTCTCTCCCTCTCCTCGCAGGCAGGGGCTTTTTACATTCTACTCCAGTTGACCGTAGGGCTCCTAAAGCCTCCATTTTAATCTGTGCCTTAGAAGCACTATCAGAATTGTCTCTGTTGTGTTGAGGGTAATCATATGGGATTTGTTCAAAAAAGCGGGGTTTTGGGGGGACACTACAACCTAATCAGATGATTTCCACAGATTTTTGGCCGATTTTCATCAGATTTTGCGAAATATGTTAAAATAGAGTGTAACAAATCGCGCTGTTAGCTGCACATAGTTATAGCTGCACGTATTGTCGGTATTCTATGGACGAGGATAAGGATTACATCGTGTTGGTGAAGCAAGCCCGGCTCGGCAGCAGGGAGAGCCTTGAGGCTCTGGCAAAGTTGGTTCGAGGAAGATTGTATGCGTATGTCTATCGGATTGTATTACGGGAGCATTTGGCCCAGGACATTGTGCAGGAGAGTATGCTCGAGATGTTTAAAGTATTAGGCAAGTTGCAAAGAGAGGACAGATTTTGGCCCTGGCTGCGGGGGATTGCGTTCAATAAGATACGCCGGCACTATACGGAAGAAAAACATCGGCGGGCTGTACCGGTATCGAAACCCCGGAAGTCCCGGGGCGGGTCTACAGGGGGCCAGGCAGGTTTGACCAATCTGGTGGCTGAGGAGTTAAAGCAGGTTATCATCAGCACAATGGGCGAGTTGAAGCCCCGATATCGGAAAGTACTGGTCATGCGCTGCTATGAAGAGATGGAGTATTCGGAGATTTCGGAGTTGATGGGGTGTAGTGAGTTAAGCTCACGTGTGCTGTTTTGCCGGGCCAAAAAAGCCCTGCAAAAACAACTTTCCCGTAAAGGTTTTAGAAAAGGATTCCTGATGGGCGCCTTGGTTTTGTTTGGCAAAATCACAGCTCAAAGCGAGGCCGCTGCGGCGGGCGTGTCAATAACGGCGGCGGCTACTAAGGTTGGTTTGGCGGCGAGTGTGGCGGCGGTAAGCGGCAAGGCACTTGTTTTATCACTGACGACGGCTGGCGTGTTGGCCGTTGGTGCTATGGTGACAACTTCGGCACTTGATGTAACAACAGGCAGGCCGGAGCGAAAGCCGGTAACAAGTTTGCAGATCACGGGCCAGGTGGACCCTGCACAGGGGGGCGTTGAAGAACGCTGGTACTACTATCCGCGGAGTGTTGATGGACCGGTTATGTTGAGACTGGTCAACTGGGATTCGCAACGTAAGAAATCTTACGGCCGATGGTGGCAGGACGACCGGGCCAATTACTGCTTTGTGAAAAACAGCAATACCATCTACACCAATAACTTTCGGATGTGGAACAGCCGACTTGACGTGCAGATACTACCTACTGACAGTGCAGGTTTTATAGACTTTGTTTCAACGATTGAAGGTCAAAACCATGAGATGAAATATGTTTCCGGCCGGGGAGACGGTTTGCTTGTAATCACAAGGAGCGGGGGAGAGGAGAACGAAAATCAATTTCGGATAGTACAACATAAGAACGTGCTGGACGAAGAATATTTCCGCTATAAATGGCCTCCGGAGGCAATAGAGGTTGATAATCGCGACATAATGCACAAACGAGGCTGGACCTATTTCAAAATAACAGGCCATATTGATGATAAAGAGGTCCGGGGCAGAGGAAGGATGCCCTTTGTATACGCCGTAAGTCAAAGTCATTGGCCGTGGGTGGTATTGAAAGTAGGTGATAGTATTGTAAATCAAGCATGCTTTGCCGGGCTTGGTCGGCCGTGGATGGGGCTGCACACGATAGATACGGTTCGGCGGGATGCGGTACGTGAGTGGGTGTGGTTTGAGACCAGGTATACACCTGACGAAGTTAAAGTGGAAGTCCTTGTGACCTACAGAGAAGTCAAGCTTCTCTATACCATTAACATGGAAAAAGATATAATCGAAAAGATAACGTTTCAGGTAAAAGACGACCGCCGCGGAGAGATGAATTTTTCCTACTTTCAGGAAATTGACAATATCGGCATCGAGTTTACCGAGCCCGGAAATCCAGGTGACAGAAGACCTAAGCGGGAAGAACCGGGCATGCTATGGTTGATACGATTAATAGAAGGTCAGATGAACTAAGAATTGGTATTCAATAAGTTACAGAGGACAAAACCATCGGATTCAAAGGTTACAATTTCGAGAACAAGGGCAGCGAGACTGAGGGATTTACCCTGGTTGAGCTTTTGGTTGTAATCTCCATCATGTCGATGTTGTCGGCTATTTTGGTGCCGGTGCTGGGTAAGGCCAGGCGTCAAGCCCAAACGCTGCTCGGGATGGCAAACAAGCGTGAAATTGTCATCGCAGTAAACTGCTACACAGTGGACAATGACGGCAGTTACCCGGAATCGGTAGCCACGATAGGAAGCGGGAGCCGGTGGAATTGGCAGGAGCCGACCATGCTGACAGGTTATCGCAGGCGCAATCCGCAAGTTCATCGATCGATGAGCGCATACCTGGGCGGTTATATTGAGGATGCCGGTAAAGTATTTTGCTTGAACGCCCCCGAGAAATACGAATACCTGCAGCAGGCCTGGGATGCCGGCGATGACTGGGACAATCCCGATACAGCGCCGGTTACGGACCCTGTAATCGGAACTTATTGTTTCTACTGGCACTACATAGGCTTCATGGCCGAACCGTGGGGTATCTTTAGGGGACCACAGAGGTCATCGGATGGGCCTGAGAAAAGTAAGCTGCTGGTAAGTGATTACTTCGGCTATGACCACTGGCGAAACCCGGGTGCCTACGGGAGTTGCGAGAAATATATAAATTCAACTCTAACACCCGGGACATACGTATCATCGGCATTTCGTTCTTATCCAACAGCCGACGGCCAAGCCGACCTGGCTATGCTCAAGATTAAACTGAATGCAGGCTACACGGACGGGCATGTAGAGTGCTATTATCCATCAGAAACAGTACCAATGGAAGTATCGATAACCGCTGATGGCAGCCAGCCGTATCCCAGCGGTGCAGGAGCGGGGATTTTTTACCTGCCGGAGAATGCATTGCATTGAAACACGGGTAATCAGAAAAGTGTGTCATTATGAATAGGCAAAGAGGATTCACCTTAATAGAGCTTTTAGTAGTAATTTCCATTATCGCGTTATTATTGGCGTTATTGATACCGGTGCTGGAGAAAGCCCGAGAGCTGGGCAGGCGTGCGGTTTGTCTCGGTAATCTCAAGGATTTGTCACTGTCATGGATTATGTATGCAGATGACAACGAGGGTAAGCTCGTTAACGGTGAGACAGCGGAACAGCCGCGATTGAAGACGGTTGTCGCAGGTAGGAACACCACGGTGTATCAGGAGATACCGTGGGCTTTCGAGAGCGACCCTGCTGCTTTCATACACGACCAGCAAGCACAGATAAAAAAGGGGATACTATATACTTACAGCAAGAACGTAAAAGTATACAGGTGCCCGGGCGGCAAGTCCAAACACATGCGGACTTACTCGGTGACCTGTTCGGCCAACGGTCAAGGCAGCGACCTTGTCAATAATAACGCAATGCTGTGGGTTAAGAACAGGTCGCTAATTCGCAGGCCGCACGAGAGAATCATTCTCATTGATGAAGGCCGGACGATTGTCAACAACGATCCGGACCCGACTAAAGGACACAGTTTCAAAATTAGTTATTTCAATCAGGAATGGATAGATTCACCTCCTGTACGTCACGGCGGCGGCACAACTATTGCCTATGCAGATAACCACACCGAATACAGGAAGTGGGCGGGTATAGATACAATAACATATGGACAGATGGGCACCAGTGGTTCACCTTCGAGGTCTGATGGGAGCCAGGATTGCAGGGACATGCGGAAGTATATATGGGGGAGATTACCTTAGTATGTATAAGTTTGGGATTGTGATTGATAATTTTGGGCTGTTCCAGAATTGAAGATAGTTAATAGAAAAGGAGAATCATTATGGAAAAACAAAGAGGATTTACCTTAATAGAGCTTCTAGTCGTAATTGCCATTATTGCGTTATTATTGGGATTATTGATGCCGGCACTGGAAAGGGCCAGGGAGCTGGCAAGGCGTGCTGTCTGCAGCGCCAATCTCAGGGATCTTGCAATTGCATGGGTGATATACGCCGATGATAACGATGGTAAGATTGTTAACGGCCAGCCAAACGACCCGAGACAAACAGTAGATCCCGCGTTTACTCCTCCCAAGGTGTATACGGAGATACCCTGGGCCCGCGCAATACAGCTCGACACCAACCTTGACCCCGACGCCACGGTTTCCCTGCCCGACCATCAAAAAACCATCAAAGACGGAGCGCTATGGCCGAATAACAAGAATGTAAAGGCTTACAAATGCCCGGGCGGCAAGGCCAGACACCTGCGGACCTACTCTATGTCTTGTTCCCTAAATGGTGATAGAAGTCCGGTTGCAAATCTGGGCCCCAGGGCTAGTATGCTGTGCGTTAAGAACAGGTCGCTTGTTCGCAGGCCTCATGACAGAATAGTTTTTCTTGATGAAGGCTGGGTAAACAACTGGAGTTTCAGAGTTAAATACTCCAATCCAGGAGCATGGATTGACCCGCCTCCGTCGCGACACGGCGGGGGCATGACCTTTGTCTTTGCAGACGGCCACAGCGGATACTGGAAGTGGGAAAGCAAGGAAACAGTATTAGCTGGAGAGTCGCGCACGTCTAACTTTACGCCTAGCCCCGCTGACACTGCGGCCAGAAATGATTTGAGGGATATGCGGATTGGCATTTGGGGGAAAATACCGTAGTGCTTATAAGTACAATGTTGTCCGTTTTTAACGGCAGCTATGGCTTAATTAACGGCCTTTATTATGGGTTGCTCTGTTTGGAAGGTTGGATTCAAAGAGTTATGGATTTTGAAGTGACATCATGAGTTCAACATAATACACAATTGGGCCATAGCCGGCGGCTTCCGGCCGGAGCATGACACAAACACCCATATAGCGGGCTGTTTGGATGGCTTTGATACAATATGGTCCCTTTCAAACCACAGTTGTTTAAATGTCCCCTATAAGTTCCTTCTCGTCGTTAGCGGCGGCCTTCACTTACGCTTCTTCAACGTGACACCGACTCCAGCGCCGTCCATCAGAAGAAATGAAGTATCGAGCTGCGGATTCTTTGTGACGGCCTCGATGTAACGTGGGTCCGGGGATGGCCTGCGCATGTTATGGGCGAAGATCAAACCGCCTGGACGGACCAGCGGAAGCAGCTTGTTGAGATAATCAATGTATCCCTCTTTGTCGGCATCGAGAAACAAAACATCGATCGGTTCCTTATACTCTTTGACTTTCTCGTGGGCGTTGCCCAGAACAATGGTAATCAGGTCGTCGACCCCGGCTCTTTTGAAATTCTCTCCTGCAATCCTGGCCCGCTCAGGATCGATTTCGTATGTGGTCAGCTTTCCTCCGGTTGCCCGCAGTGCCAGGGCGAACCAGAGTCCGGAATAGCCGGTAGAGGTGCCAATCTCGACAACTCGCTTGGCGCCGGTTGCTTCGGTTAGTTGCCGCATGAGACGTCCGTCATTCAATGAAACGCTGAGGTATCGTCGGCTGCGGTCTTTGCCCATCTCGTCGAGGATGGTGAGAATCTTCTTTTCAGCGTCCGATTGTGGCAGCGGAATGTTTTCTATAGACGACGCTTCTGCGCTCCTGGGTCTTCGACCACGCTCCTGGCCTATGATTAATCCGGCAGATGCCAACAAAGCAACTAAAACAAAGCTCAACACTATTCTCTTTGACATGGTTAGTTCCCTTCAATATCTGAGATTTTCATCCGTACCTGCTCAACTACAGCGCCGAGCCTGATGTCCAATAGAATATCAAGTCTGCCTTGAAACTTCAAGCCCCTCCACACAATCTCACGGAAGGCCTCTCACATCCACTCTGGCGCTATAGTAACAGGATTAGGAATGGGATGGCTTAATCTTCCTCATAGCCCGGATACGCTTGTAAGTGTGCTTAACGCTCAGAGAATGGCCTACCTTGTCTTAAGGTGTATCAGAATAACTTAATATTTTCAGGAATCAACGTGTACGACTTAGGCCTTTCCAGTACGAAAAGAGCTTTGGTTCAGGGCGTTCAGGTACAGGAAAATTGGTACCGGGTTTCTATGTGGTGATAATGAGAAGAAAACACTCAATCTCCGGTATGGACAGAAGGATGCTAAAGGCTATTGCCGGAAATCTTACCCGCATACAGTGAGCGAAATGCGAGTCAGGTTGTGCAAGTACGGCCCTTGGGTAGTATGGCCTTTACTTTTACATCAGGCTTACTTGAGGTAAGGTGCCGTATCACCAGTTTATTTGCCCAATGGTGGGAGTCGATACCGTTGTAAATTGCGGGTTTGTGGTTCACTGTTCTTCGATTATTTTTTGGCTTTTTCAAGTTCAGATATTACCCTTTTTGATTTTGACCTAAACCCTAAACCGCAAGCGCGTTTCGCTTTAGAAAAAGGCGGGCTTAAATTTATCCGAAGTTGTTCAAAGACATAACAGCTTGTTTGCACGCTATCCCTATATAAAGTATACCCCATTTATCTCGAAAGGCAAGAAATTTAAGCTAAATTTTATGCCTAAAAATGGGGTCAGCTTGATAATTCTACAGGCAAATTGTGGGCCTTTAACGGGCAGGGTGGGGCGGCGCCTTTTTTACTCCGCCGGAAGTATCAATGTTTTTTGAGAGGAAAAGAAATGAGAAAAAGTATGGCATTTCTACTTGCATATCTTTTTTTATTCAAGGTTGTATTGCATATCTCGCAGCCATGTTCACAGGGTTTAGTTTAGGTCGTACTCATCTTCCAACGAGTCAAGGCCCATAATGACATCGTGCATAAATACACGTCTTCCGCTTGGTGTGTCGTGAGCTGCATAGGTTTTTCCCTTTTCTGAATCATTGTATGCATACCAGCTATAGCGGGATAAATACTCGTAATCTTCGTCATCAACTTTTGCGTTTAGGCCGTTCCCTAACGGTATCTCTTTCATTATCTATATCCCCTCTTGTTTTCTCGCAGCCAGGAGCCGCTGCTTACGAGACTTGTTGGTCGCTTTATTTGCGCATTCCTTGCACCACACATACAAACCATCTTTATTGCGGCGTCTTTTGTAATACATGCTCTCTGCTTTCCACTTACTACATCTGCGACATCGCTTTTTTTTGACACCATCAACTACCCGATGGATCTGCTGATATTTGTAATATTTTTTCACAGATTTGCCGTCTTTCCTGTTATGTTTCATTTTCGCCTGTTTTTTCGTTTTTTTCATATCGCCAACAGTGTATCCAAAAGTATATTAAAAGGCAAGATATTTTACTTTTTTTCCTTGATGTACAGCCGCTTCTATTGTATAGAATTGCTTGCTTTCACTAATGGAGTGAAGCTATGATGGGAGAAAGCAAGTTGTAGTCTCCCAAAGTAATAGGTCCGTGTTTATTAAGTCTTGAAAAGGGGTGTACCGCCTGATAATTCAGCCGACAAATTTAGGGACTTAACAACGGTATGGTATCGAAATCATTATTCGATGAGATACTTTAGCGTATCTGTCATTTGAAACCTCTTCGAATCCCGATTGAGTCAGGATAATGTGGAGAATTGCTGAAAAACTTGATTCTCAGATTCATAGGCTCATTGAGGTACGCCAAAATAACGATAACCAGTTGCCAGGTTCGTGTTTTTGCGACATTTTCGGACGTAAACCTTCGGTTATCAGCTGGGAAGTGTGAGTTTTTTCGATGTATTTTAGTATTGTGTTGGAAATGAAGCTTAGTTACGTAGTTGGGCAAGGATGTAGAAAATTATACGGGGAATCCCTGTTTATAGGTGTTTTGCTCTATGCGAAAAAGGGTAATATCACCCACAGCAATAATAGGTTCGCCCCCGATGTACAGAATCTCAGCTTCGGTTATAGTTAGCGTAGTTTAAGACGCTTAAGAGCGTTTCGCTGCTCTATTGCCGGGTATGCGAAATTATATGGCAGGCTCTATGCTGCGTAAGTCGAGAGCCGTAAACACGAAAGGAGAATTGATAAAGATGAACAAGGTGAAAACAGTGTTTGTGTCGGTGCTGATTGCCGCAGTTGTTTTTCTTGGCCTGGCTGGTTGCACACAAAAGAGCGAACATCCGGCCGGGGATCATCCTGCCGGGGATCATCCAGCCGGGGAAAAACCATCCGAGGAACATCCAGCCGGGGAGCATCCCTCCAAGGAAAAACCATCCGAGGAACATCCAGCCGGGGAACATCCGGCCGGGGAAACTCCATCCAAAGAACCTCCGAAATGATGTTCAGGCTCTTGACTGCGGCGTGCAGTTTTGAGATGAAAGGTCTTCTATGAACCTGCAAAAGGCAATAGCAGCAGTGGTCGCAGTCTGTACAGTTTTTGCGGGCTGCAATACGTCGCGGAATGAGGATCAAGGCCCGTCTGATTATGTACCTAACCTGGTAACACAGGATATTCAGGACGGTATCGAAAAACACATCGAAGAGCAGACCCGCTTAGGTGACGGATATTTCAAACTTCCTTACGATGATGGAGAACTCCGACTCAAGCTTGTCCGCGTGCACACCGAGTACCTGGCGAATCTTGGTCCGCGCCGCCATTTCGCCTGCGTGGATTTGGCGAGCACGGATGGGGATGTTTATGATGTGGATTTCTTTCTTTCCGGCGATCCGTGCGCGATGACCGTCACAGAAACCACTGTCCACAAGATCAACGGCAAACCGTTTTATGCCTGGAAGCAGAAGCGTGACAAGACGTGGCATCGTGTCCCTGTGAAGGATGCATCGAAACGCTTGCTTGGCATAATCAACGACCGTGACGAGTTCGAGTTTCTATACCGGGCGACACTACCTAAGATGACCGAGGCTGCCCGCATGTGGATTCCCCTGCCGAGCACGGATTTATTCCAGACTGTCGAGGTGAAGTCCATCGAAGCTCCGGGTGAGCGGGAAATATTGCAGGAGCGTGAACATGGAAACAGAGTACTATTCCTGAAGCTTGGCCCCGAAGACAGCGGAAAAACCGTCTCGATTCGCTTTGATGTACGGCGGCTTGAGAAATCCATTTATGAGGCGCAAATACCTGACCCCGACAAATACCTTGCCCCGGAGCGTCTTGTGCCGGACGATGAGAGATTTTGCAGCATTGCTGAGAAGGTGGTTGAGGGCAAGAAGGGTGACCTCGTCCGTGCGAGGGCCCTTTACGACCACATCATAGACCGCATGCGCTACATGAAGTTTGGCTCCGGCTGGGGAAAAGGCGATGCCGTCTATGCCTGTGACGCACGCACAGGTAATTGTTCAGATTTTCATTCCTACTTCATCGCCTTGTCCAGGGCCGTCGGTATTCCTGCACGCTTCGCAATTGGCGCGGCAATCCCTTCGGAGAGGAACGAAGGCGGGATAGACGGCTATCATTGCTGGGCGGAGTTCTACACCGACGGCAAGTGGTGGCCCGTTGACATCAGCGAGGGCGACAAGTTTTCCAGCCTGTCCACCTATTACTTCGGACACAATCCGGCAAACCGCATTGAACTGAGCCGCGGCCGCGACCTTGTGCTTGAACCGGGCCCGGCTTCAGGTCCGATCAATTTCCTTGCCTATCCAGTGTTGGAGATCAATGGGAAACCGACAAAGGTGAAAGTCGAGTTTTCCTTCAAACGAAACACTTCCGGCAAGATTTAATCTCCACTTATATCTAATATCTATTTTCCACCTTTAATATGGTGTTTTTTACAAAACTTGATTATCTCATACTGCTCGGCTTTGGTGCCGTGATGGCCGGAAAAAAACGAAAAAAATAAAGCCATAGCGTAAAATTAAAAAACAGAGCCCCATCAAAGGGAGTGGTGAAATAAAGATTGCCGCGTCTGCTTGCGGCGGATTCGCAATGACGATGGAGCCATCCACAAGCTGTGCTTGAAGCTGCCACCAGGCTGCCGAGAGACTAAGATTCCGGCCTGCGCAGAAATGACAAATACATTGCATTTCCGTGGATGGCCAATATAATCTCCTCTATGTTTAAGAATATTTCCGTAATCGGCGATGGTGCGATGGCCACAGTCATGGCTATGCTGCTCTGTGAAAAGGATATACCTGTACGGATGTGGGGCTATGACCGACGGCAATTGGAGCAGATAGAGACAGCCGGCGAAAACAAAAAATTTCTGCCTGGCTATAAACTGCCCCAAAACCTTGTGTATGAGCCTGACGACGGGCGTATAATGGCCGGTGCCGACCTGATTGTCTCGGCTGTGCCGTGTCAGTTTATCCGCCAGGTTTTCGTGCGGTTAAAAAATTATGTTCCTGATGGTGTCCCCATTGTCTCGACCGCCAAGGGCATTGAGAACGATACACTGCTGCGTCCGACTCAAATAGTCGCAGAGGTCCTCTCCGAACATCGAGCATCCAGATTCGCTGTTCTCTCCGGGCCAACCATTGCCGATGAATTAGCCAGGAAACTTCCGGCAACTGCCTGTGCTGCGGCAACCGATGAGCAGTTGGCCAAAGACATCCAGTGCACTTTCAATTGTTCCTGGCTGCGCGTTTATACTAATACGGATGTTGTCGGCGTAGAGTTGGCTGCTGCCTGCAAGAATATTATTGCTATTGCCGCAGGAATTATAGACGGTACGGAGGCCGGAGACAATGCAAAGGCTGCCCTTTTGTGCAGGGGACTCGCGGAGATAACTCGGCTTGGCCTTGCTTGCGGGGCAAAGGCGCAGACTTTTGCCGGATTGACCGGCCTGGGCGATTTGGTGACAACCTGCATTTCACCAAAGGGAAGAAACCGTTCGTTCGGCGAAAGGATTGGCAAAGGACAAACCGTAGAAGCCGCCCAGCAGGTCACCGAATCGGTGATTGAAGGCATCGCCACCTGCAAATCGGTAATTGCTTTTGCCGAACGATATGGTGTTGAGATGCCCATTACGCAGGCGGTGTATGAAGTGCTGTTTGAGAGCAAGCCGGTACAAGCAGCGATCGCCGATTTAATGAAGCGACGACTCAAAGCTGAATAGAAGGCTCAAGCCCGATACCTGATGCGCTTATAATGTCCTATAAGGTTTGTTTGATCTTCTCTTTGGGGAATCTGCCGAAAATATATGGTCCGGCGGTAATTCCTTTTTTGAAAAGAGCAGGTCTTTGTATGAATTTTTTTCGTTTTTAAAAAGTTTTTTTCATTTCGACGCTATCCACTCTGCTAATAAGCCGAAATTGTTTATGAATCTCGTTCGACATACGTTGATATTGGGATTTTTTTCTATGTAGGCATTTTTTTATCCGGCCTGAAATATGTGAATATTCGTAAAAAATGTCTAACAGGATGAATGTGCTTTCAATTAAGAGCTAAAATTGCAGTTTTTATAGGGATTAGAATATCCCTGTATCAAGTAAATGCAAGATTGTACACAAGTTAGCCGTATAAGGCCCTATTATTTGTGGTTACGGTTGGCCGGTTGGAGGTTGTTTCTTATATTTTAGGTGGAATCTTATTGTATTAGCGTATATCGGATTTGGTGTTACGCACAAGGCATTAGTCACCAGGGAGTTAGAATTTATGTTGCAATTTTTGAAAGACCGCACATGTTCAGCGGTTCCAATTTTGCGTGGTATTGCAGGATTGTGCCCTGTTGGTGTGGACATGAGCGATGATATGGTGACGATAGCACAGCTTGCCGATAACGGCAAGGGTATCACTTTAGTTGCCGGCGCTTGTAAAAATCGTCCGGCCGATATAAAACCCGGCAGCGTCGACTGGCAAAGATGGAGTATCGATACTATACGGCAGGCAAATAGCCACGGCCAATTTCGGGGCAGAGACGTAATAGCCGCGATACCCCCGTCGGAACTGTTTATCGACCATATCAGAATGCCTAAGTTGGAAACAAAAAGCCAGACAAAACAAGCGAGAGACACTGATGATGTTATCATTTCGAAAATCAAACAAAAACTGCCGTTTGACTCAAGTAATGCAATGATAAGGTATATTCCGGCCGAAGAGGATAATGCTCTGGTGATAGCAGCCGAGCGCAAAATTATCGACAGACATTTGGCGATATATGAAAGGGCCGGCCTGACAATTAAATCTATTGGTGTTTGGCCTGTAGCGATGGCAAAGAGCTATGCCAAGTTTTTTGGCAGGCGCCAAGCAGATATTGATGCCATTGTCTTTCTGCTTGATATAGAGCCGAACTGTACGAACGTTGTAATTTGCCGCCATGAGAACCTGCTTCTTGCTCGCTCGATTCCTTTAGGGGCAAGACAGCTCGACGGCGATGAAATGGTTTCGAGATTTGTATTGGAATTGGATGCGTGCAAACGCCACTTTGCCTCGATGTACAGAAGGGCTCAAATAGAGCGTTTGGTTTTCCTTTCGGGCAGAGCTGTAGAAAAAGACATATGTGTAACAATAGCTAAACAGTTGGAAATGCCGGCACAGATGGGAGATTGTTTGGCAGCGGTTCAAGTCACCGAACCCTCTGAGTCGGGTGTAGATAGAAGAGATTGTCAAGTTCATTGGGCGATTGCCTTTGGGCTTAGCTTGTCATATGGAAGTTGAGAAATGAAAACTGTCGGGTTTAAAATTCGGCAGGAGGGCTTAAAAAATGCTTAATGTAAATTTTGTTCCTGATGATTATGTCAAAAGTAACGAATCCCGAAGAACAAACTTTATGTATCTTGTGTTGTTTGCGCTGGTCATGGCAGGTTTGGGCGGTTCGTTTGTAACTATTAAGATACGCCAGCGAGCCGTTACTACAAAGGAAGAATTTTTAAGTGCAAAAGCGGCTCAGGCACAGGAAGCTATCGAGCAATTTGAAGCACTTCAAACAAGGCGCAAGATAATATTAAAGACGGCTCTTACTACGGCCGAACTCCTTGAGCCTGTACCCAGAAGTGTTTTGCTGGCGTCATTGACAAATAATCTGCCGGCAGGCGTGTCGCTCCTACAGCTAAATGTTATTCAGAAAGCGCCTAAAAGAACAAATCGTGTTGTGGCACCCAATAAGTACAAAAAAGCACAAAGTAAAAAGGCGGTAGCTCAGGCGAAAGAGTCGCCAGAGAAATTGCTGGAGACGTATATGGATATTGAAGGCGTTGCGCCAAGTGATCTTCAGGTTGCAGCCTATATTAAGCAGCTCATTGGTTCAGCTCTGCTGGACAATGTGGCACTTGTCGAATCGAAGGAAAAGAAAATTGAGGATACAGCATTCAGGCAGTTCAAGCTCAAAGCAATGCTTAGAAAAGAGGTTCATCTTAGTAGTGAAGACATTGAGGAAATTAGAACCATAAGCAAGACTTCGGCATGGACTTTCTAATGCTGGTAAGATGTGTGAAGTGCGATACGATATGCTAAATATCAAATATGAGGTGAGATTATGACAGGCGGTTTTAGAAAAGCTGTGTTTTTTGTTTTGCTGGTAGGTATAGCTGTAGCCGGTTACCAATATATGATTAAGCCGGCGAACAAGCATCTGTTTGAGGCCAAAGAGCGAGTTCAGGCCCAATTTGACAAGTTAGACGAATTTGAAAGGGCCACTGCCGCCGCAGAGGGTCTTACAAAGCAGCTTGAGCAATTGCAGGAGGCCATTACATTTTTTGAAAGCAAACTGCCGCCTACAAGCGAGATTCACAAGGTCCTCGAGCAGGTAACTGTAATTGCGCAAAAGCAGGGCCTAAAGCCCAAAACAATTCGAACACTGAAGAAAAAGGATAATAGCGGCTATATAGAACAGCCGTTACAAATGGGATTAGTAGGGAATTTTAATTCGTTTTATTCCTTCCTCCTGGAGCTTGAGAAGCTTCCTCGAATAATGAAAATCCGCGAGCTTAAGTTGAAAAAGCTACTTAAGGAGGATGAGGGCCAAATAGAAGCCGAGTTTATAGTGAGTATATTTTTTCAGAATAAAACCAGTTAAATGGTTAGTCGGTTCAATGGTGAGCAATTACCACTGACCAATTACGGGTTATAAATTAACAGCTTTAGTGGAGTCTGGTTATGTTATCTTTTTTGCGTGATCAAGGTTTTGATGAGTCGGCAGAGCAGGGGACTACGAAATCTTCAAACGATGAGGCAAACAAGCGCCGAGGCCTCAAGTCACCCTCCCGCACAGCCGGAAATGCAAAAGAACAGCAATATCTTACAGTAGCAGCTCAAGGTAAAAATGTACGCAAGATGACAATGTTGCTTACTGTCTTGTTTGTTATAGGTCTTTTGTGTCTTTTGTTTATGATAAAAAAGAGCGTTCCGCGAACAGCGGCAGCAACCTCAGCTAATACCGAAGAGGCGAAGATTGTGGAGATCATCGCCCGGCTTACCGGTGCAGGGTCAGAAATGTTTAAGAGGATGGACCACATAGTCAAGAAATTTTATGAGTTTTCGGACGTAAGGCAGGTTAGAGTCAACGAACTTGTGAAAAATCCGTTTGAGCGTCAAATATTCTTGGACGATGGTGGTGAAAGTTCCGATAGTAAAAATGCCGAATGGATAAGGAAACAGCGGCTGAGAGAAAGGAAAAAGGGACTGCAGCTTTTTGCCATTTGTCAAACCGATGATGGCAATTACTGTATGATCGATGATAAAATCCTCTACGAGGGAGATACAATAAAAGATTTCAAAGTCAGCCAAATTAGTGATGCTTTCGTCAAGCTTGAATTAGAAGATGTGGAAATAGTATTGAAGTTGTCGCAATGATAGTATCATGCGTGTTACCGAAGTGTTTGGTCGAAAGGAAGACGAAGTATTTGTCAAAAATGCCGCATAAGAAAGAGTGCTTTTAACTTATGGACCTGAACTTGCGTTGGTATTATAGGGTGTGAATACTTATGTTCTTAAGAAAAGGATTGTGACATGGCGAGTATAGAAGTAAAGACTATATTAGAAAAGGCCATTGAAGAGAAAGCGAGCGACATACATATCAACGTTGGGATGCCGCCGGTTCTGAGAAAAAATACTGAGCTGCTGGATACGAGCTTTCCTGAAATCAGCCAAGAAGATGCAAAAGAATTGGTTCTTTCCATGGTTGGCCCGGACCGTTTCAAAAAATTCGTCGAATACAGGGACCTTGATTTCTCTACAACAGTCGAAGATGGCCATCGATTTCGTGTTAACGCTCATTATCAGCGCGATACTATTGCAATTTCATTTAGAGTGATTCCGAACCAAATACCTTCGATAGATTCCTTAAACCTGCCCCCAATAGTCCAGGAACTGGTAGACCTTCCCAGAGGTTTGGTACTCGTAACCGGCCATACCGGTTCGGGAAAAAGCACTACCCTGGCCTCAATCATTGGAATGATAAACACAAAATACAGGAAACACATAATTACCCTGGAAGACCCCATTGAGTATGGTTTAGAGAACGACCAGAGTATAATTGAGCAGCGGGAAATAGGCTCTGACTGTCCGGAGTTTGCATCGGGCCTCAAGCATATATTGAGGCAGGATCCGGATATTATCATGGTCGGTGAAATGAGAGACCTCGAAACTACGAGTTTCACAATTACGGCTGCTGAAACCGGACACCTTGTCTTCAGCACACTGCACACAATCAATGCGCCTCAAACAGTCGAACGTATTATAGATATTTATCCTGGAAATCAGCAGAATCAAATTCGAACGATGCTCTCCAATACCCTACAGGCGGTTATCACGCAGACCCTGTTTAGAAGGATAGATCAGCCGGGAATGGTTCCTTGTGTCGAAATATTGCTCTGTACCTCTGCCGTGCGTAACTGTATTCGTGAGAACAGAATCTACGAGATACCGAATGTTATTGAGACCTCTCGAAGAATCGGTATGCAGAGTCTGGACCACAGCATTGCCGAGATGTATTTCAAGGGCTACATTGATAGAGAAGAAGCAATCACACGGTCAGGTAATCCCGGAAAGATGGAGAAATTGCTTACACCTTTAGAGCAGTTTGAAGTAGCACAGTCACCTGAAGAACCTAAAGGTAGATGATTAGGCTCAATAGCTATGTTCGAAGAATCCTCTAAAACAGCAGCAGCTCCTGCCCAGGAGCAGCGAGGAGTTCAAACGTCCGGGCAAGAGGGATTTTCCAGGCATCCCGGCGCGTCGATGTCGGCCGAAATGAAACCGGCCGATGAGGCAACAGGCAGCAGGCTGCAAAAAATCCGGAAATTCAGGTTTGAATTTGGTCCGAGCAGGAAGGATATTCTCAACTTTACGAATCAGCTTTCAATTATGGTCCGGGCTGGTATTAGCCTTCCCGATGCTCTTGAATCAATAGCCGAACAACACGATAACCAGAAATTCAAAGTCATAATTGTCGATTTGAAAAATCAAATCGAGGCCGGTCAGAGTTTTTCTCAGGCGCTTGCAGAGCATCAGCAGATATTCGGAAATCTTTATGTTAACATGGTGGGCGCAGCAGAAGCTTCCGGCTCACTCAGTGAGATGTTACTAAAGTTAGCCGAGTATCTGGACAGGGAAGCCGAGACAAACTCACAGGTCAAATCAGCCTGCGTTTATCCGATTATCATAGCGCTTATGGCGATATTCGTGACAATTTTTCTACTTGTGTTTGTATTGCCGAGGTTCGCTATGATTTTTGCAGGCAAGGAGCATCTGCTGCCTGCTCCGACCAAGGTGTTGCTTGCGACCAGCTCATTTCTTCGAAACTACTGGTACCTTGCCATTGCGGCTGTGGGTGGTGCGTTGTGGGGATTTTGGTACTTTGTTCATACAAGTCTCGGCAAGGTCTGGTTGGACAAAATGAAATTGGTTTTGCCTCTTATAAAAACCCTGAGCCGATGTCTTTATATAACAAGAAGCCTGCACACAATGGGTGTACTCAGCAGGGCCGGAGTGCCTATTCTAAATACCATTTCAATTACTTCTCAAATATCCGGAAACATCTTTTACAAGGAGATGTGGCTTGAGGTCTATGAAGATGTGAAGCAGGGCAAAAAGATAGCGGACAGTTTGCAGCGCATGAAAAATAGCCGCTACGGCTTGATGCCGAGCAATGTCATACAAATGATTAGAAGTGGTGAGGATTCAGGTACGATGAGTGATGTCTTGCGGGACATCAGCGAATATTACTCAAGAGAGCTCAAAACCATCATCAAAATAGTGACTTCCATGATAGAACCTATAATGATAATTTTGATGGGTGTTTTGGTTGGCTTTATCGCGATGAGTATTATTCTTCCGATATTTAAGATGTCCAGTCTTGTCGCGACCCAATAAAAAAAAGTAGGGGGGGGGGTGAGATACTTCATGCCAGGCAGAAGATACCAGGGTGGTTTTTCACTTATAGAGGTATTAATTGCAATCATATTGATCGGTATTGCAATTGCGTCTCTGGTTGCGGCCAACAGCTCGTTCACAAAGACTAACGCTGCCGGGACCAATTTGTCCACCGCTGAGTTTCTCCTTGAACAGATAAGAGAGCTTACCGTTTTGCTCCCGGTAGTTGATCCGTTAACAGAGTATGATACCTTCGGCCCGGAAGCCGATGAGCCTACCCTGGCTGACTATGACGATTTGGATGACTTTGATGGTGCAGTATTTTCGCCGCCTATTAGTGCCGACAGAGCGACTTTGAACAACTTTGCCGCCTTTACTCAGCAGGTTACTGTTGAAAATGTCAGTAAAACAAATTTTGAACAGGTTGTCGCCGACCGCAGCAGCTATTTCGTTAGAGTAACGGTAAAGGTCCTTTTTAACTCTGAGGAAATCATCTCAGCAGGCTGGGTTCGAGCCTGGTACGCAGAGCAGTAGCAAATATCTTTTCGAGGGTAAAAAGCCTATATTTTCGGTATATTGAAAAACCGGAGCCCTGAAGACAAACACGAGATACGAAATGAAATACGCGGGAAACAAAAATGGTTTTGGCATTGTGGAATTGCTGATTGCTATGGCGATCACGGCTATGTTGCTTGCCGCGGTGGCTGTCGCTTTTAACGCCTCAATGATGAATTACCGCCAAAACGAAGATATCTTCAAGGCAATCAACAGCGCCCGCCAGGCAATGTTTCGAATAACTACTCAGCTTCGCACAGGATATGCCGTTGACCCCAACTCGCCCGCAAATGAGTGCAGCTTTTTTACCGCCGGCGGAGAAGATATAACTTATCGGTTTGTCGGCGCCGACAGCAAACTTTATCTGATTACAAATGATGATCTTACTGATAGTGATTACTTACTCTGTGACAATATTACTGCGATGACTTTTACAAGAGTCACAGCTATTGATCCGTCCGACGGCTTGGAATATACCAAAAGTGTTCAGATTTTCATTACGGTTGAAATCGGTGATGCCCAGCGGACAGTTACATCAGCGGCGGTTATTCGAAGAAATATACTATTAGAAGATATCTGAACCGACCGGCCTACATTACGCCAGCATTGAATTGCCTGTCACTCTACCCGCTTGGCATCACAAAACACACATTACCAAACGTCTCACAAAGTTTGTCTGAGGACTTAAAAAGGCCTCTTAATCCACATCCAAAAATCCTCTAAGAAATTGCTTGACAAATGTCGGTTTAGTTAGTTATACTGCAAAGTGTTACATAAAGGCAGATTGTGGGTTGACGTAAAAGGATTATTTCCTGCGTTTGCACTATAGAAAGCGGTTATTCCTTATGGCCGAAAGGCCGGAAGTGAGGGAGCTATGGCTGATAAAACTTGTCGTTTTGCCAAAATAGCAATTTCCCTGTTCTCTTTAATCCTGCTTTTTTCCACCACCGCTCATGCTAAAATCTTCTACGTCGATGACGATGGCCCCACGGATTTCGATAACATTCAGGCCGCAATCGACGATTCCAATCATGGTGATACCATCATCGTCAGCCCCGGCACATACACCGGCGATGGCAACCGCGATATCAATTATAACGGCAAAGCCATCACTGTTCGCAGCGAAGACCCAAACGACCCTAACATTGTGGTTGCCACAATAATCGATTGCAATGGCACCGAAGACCAACCGCATCGAGGTTTCTTTTTTAATGCCGGAGAAGAAGCAAATTCTGTTCTCGCCGGCCTTACAATCACAAACGGCTATGCTTACTATGGCGGCGGTATTTACTGCGAGGCAAGCAGACCTACCATTACCAACTGTACTCTCATTGCCAACTCAGCACTTTTGGGTGGTTTCGGTAGTGTTAGTCGTGGTGGTGGCATCTCCTGCCAGTTCTGCAGTCTGAAGGGACCATCATTGCCAGGTATGGCAACCAACCCAATTCCATCTGACGGCGCAATAGGTGTCGGCACAACCGTTAACTTGATGTGGTCGGCCGGTTTCTTTGCTGAATCACACGATGTGTATTTCGGCACAAGCAATCCTCCACCGTTCATACGCAATCAGACTTTCACAATATTTAACCCCAATATTATGACGACTGGCACTACGTACTACTGGCGTGTCGATGAGATTAACACTTTGGGCAAGACGATTGGGACCTTGTGGGGTTTCACCACTGGTGGCCCACCACCGCCACCTATGCCTCTTGTGTCATCAGGGGAAATTGAGGAACAATCATCTCCGGAAATGCTCTCCGATGCTGGTATGCAAGGCCCGACGATTACAAACTGCATCTTCATTGATAATTTGGCAGACGAAGGTGGTGGGATGTATACTCAGGAAAGCAATCCCATTTTGAACAATTGCACCTTCAGCGGCAATGAGGGAAGCGATGGCGGCGGAATGTTTACTGAAGGAAGCAATCCCATATTAATCGACTGCACATTCAGCGAGAATTCCTCTGCATATGGAGGCGGAGTGTTCAACTGGTACGACAGCAACACTACGCTGACGGACTGCATCTTCAGCGATAACTTTGCATACTTTTCGGGCGGTGGGATCTACAATGACGAGTCCACTCGCTTAAATCTGAGCAACTGTACATTCAAAGGTAACTCGACGTACTACTATGGATACATGTCCCCTGAAGGCGGGGGCGGAATTTACAACTACCGGGGCACCCCCAATTTAATTGATTGCAAATTCATCGGGAATTCGTCATATCGTGGCGGCGGGATGTTGAATTTGAGTCATACCGATATGTCTCTGACAGGATGTGTTTTTATCGAGAACTCAGCAGACGACGGTTATGGAGGTGGATTGTACAGCGCTAATCCTAACACGATCCTCACAGACTGCATATTCAGTAACAACTCGGCCGACCGGGGTGGTGGAATGTACAACGTGGTCGACAGCGCATCACTGAACAGATGCATGTTCAATGGGAACTCGGCGGTTCTGGGCGGCGGAATGTATAATGGAATTTATAGCACCATCACCCTGACAAACTGCCTCTTCAGTGGGAATTGGGCCGAACATCAATACTCCGGCCCAATAATTATTTATCCTCCAGTGTATGGCTATGGCGGTGGAATCTATGATGAATACGGTGGCACCAAAGTCATAAACTGCTCCTTCAATAAAAACCGGGCCAGTGGTGAAGGAGGCGCAATCTGGTTGAAATATCCTTTACCTCCCCCAACACCTCCATTTCCATTTCCGACAGGATTAACAAGCAGTGATACTATGACAGAAATTCCGGCGATAATGGATGTCAACGATAGTAATGTCTCGTTGATTTCCAATTGCATTGTCTGGGGTAATCAGGACAGCGATGGCACTGGTGAATTATCACAGATTAGAATAGACCCTAATGAAATACCTGTCGTTATAAACTATAGTTGTATTCAGGGCTGGACAGGTGATTGGGGTGGAACCGGCAATATCGATGCCGATCCCTGCTTTGTTCAGTTGGGTTTCTGGCATGTTATTTGGAGGAACCGTGTTCCCGAGTATGTCTGGAATGAAGGTTACTATCAATTACTGCCGGAATCTCACTGTATCGATGCCGGCGACCCCAATTACATAGCTGAACCGAACGAGACGGATTTGGACGGCAGTCCCCGCGTAATCGGCGGCCTAATCGATATGGGGGCTTATGAGTACTTCAACGTTTGGCCTGTTGCGGATGCCGGCCCTGATCAGGTTGTCGAATGTGCATGCAATACCCAGGAAGGCACAAAGGTTACTTTGGACGGTACCGGCTCTTACGACATGGGAAATAATCCGCTAAACTTCACCTGGTCTGGACCTTTTGTCCAGAGCCCGGTGCATGGAGCTGCGCCGACTGTTACCTTGGAAGGTGGCTGTCCGGGTGATTATGTCATTACGCTGGTTGTTAATAATGGTATTGAAGACTCTGAGCCTAACGAGATTGTGATAACGATCGTGGATACTACCCCACCTGAATTTGCGTTATCGGTCAGCCCGACAGTGCTGTGGCCGCCGAGTCATAAGATGGTTGAGATTACACCGAGCTGGACCGTAAGCGACGAATGTGACGCTGCACCGCAGGTTTCTCTTGTCGGCATCGTGATGAGCGAAGATGATAACACTGCAGGCGATGGGCGTACTACGGGAGATATTGAGATAGGCGAAGACGGCTCTATTTATCTAAGGGCCGAACGAAGCGGGACCAGCAGCGATCGCGTTTACACTATAACCTATCAGGCAGTCGATGATTCCGGAAATGCTGCGGTTGGCAGCGCAACCGTCGGCATTCCACACGACTTTAAGGTTTTAGCGGGAATAGCAGCCAGATGGCTTTGGATAAAACAGACAGGCAGGATTCCGGAAGACCTTAACGATGACGGTGTTGTAAATTTCATGGACTTTGCCAAATTTGCAGATAACTGGATAAAATAGTCCGTTTCGGGTTGCAAGGTTCCGAGCCGTGTAGCGACTGTCTTTCATATCAAGCTGTTTTCAAAAGAATTTTGAACACGCCGAATAATTCAATAAACCAAAATCCGCACTTCCCGCCAAAAACAATTTCTGTCTTCAGTCGCCTGCCCGACACGCCCGAGTTCATGCAATGGTTATACGGAGTTTTAGCCCCTATTAGTTGTTCGCAGGCGTTCACCGATTAGACGACCGATTCTCATTGCTTCTTCCCATACTTCTTTCTGATCCTCGACCCGTGTGTATGGGTAATCGGCTGACCTGGCATTCGGTCCGTAACGTTTTCTTAATCCGCTCATCTGACATTCATCACCCACGCCACAGGTCAGGCACGGAATGTTGCCCTTAATCTTCACTTGCCCAATAAGCTCCATACGTTCCATTGTTTTCAACTGTGTGACCAATGCTTGATTTACAATATCCGACGCATCGGGACTCAGGTAGGTTAGAACCGTTGCAAACAGCTTGCCCCTAAGCAGGTTATTTACATGTCTCAGCGACCAGAATCTCTCAAGAAGCGCTTTTGTGAAACCGTCTATCTGTTTATAGGGAATATATGCACCAATAATCAATGCCTTGGCTTTCTTGATTTTTTCTGCAAGTTCCGGAAAATCATCCTTAACTTTGCAGATGTTGTCCGGAACACACTGTTTACAGGCAAGGCAGGGTCTGATGTTAATTCGGCTCAGTTTCACAAATTCGAATTCTAATTCGGTTGCATCCAATACGGCTTGAACAAGTCGGTCCGTGTTACTGTTTTTTATAGGACTCCCGGAAATTCCCAGTACTTCAATACTCATTATGATTTTCCTGTCATTTTATTAAGAGCTTCTAATTTCCGTCCGGTGACCAGGTCGGATTGTCACTTGAAGCCGGTCCGTGTTCATTTGCCAGGATTGAGAAATGCCCGGTATGCATTGACGGCATGTTCGCCCCAGACACCTTCTGTCAGCAATTTTGAAAGCTCTTTGCTTGTCGCACCGGTATTAAACACAATGACCGTTGCTCCATAATCAAAGTGCCTCACCAGATAGTCCTTCATCGACAAGGCGTGTTTCCCTCTGGGTGAGCCCAGTGACGGACCGCCCTCGGTGCTTGCCCAGTGGGGATTTCCATGCTCGGTAAGTGCCTTGTAGAGATGTTCGAAATCAGGCTGCAACGGGCCTACGGGATATGTCGTCCAGCCGGGTCGCGAATAGTCATTGAACGCAATCTCTATCGGAGCATTGGTGAATTCCACGCCCGGTGAGCCGATGACACCGGCGCCGGCGGCAACGTGGGTGTACATTTTTTCAGTGGGGATGCCTGCTTCGGCGAGTTTCCGGCACCAGTAGGTTGTGTAGTCTCGGTTGACCTTCGCCAATGCCTTGGGAAAATCTTTGGGCGGATTTGACTTGCTGTATCCATTGTTGGTCAGGGCGTTGTAACCAAGACGAGTCTTTGGAGATCCATCCTGATCCATCATCCTGGCGATACGAGGATTGTGCCGCTCGATGTTCTCGTAATTCGGAAGTGCGGGTTCTGCACCGACGGTCAGGCCGGAGAAAAGATGATCCTTGCCTTCCTTGCTCAGCCGCTCCAATCCTGCCTTAATCGGTGGGGCTACGACTTCGCTGATCAGACGGGACACTTCCCGTAAGACGGCCGGACTGTTATAACAGATGACCGGCGGCATGCTTTCGGGGGTTCCCCAGTCACGGTAACGATGCGGATGCGGCGTGCCATCGAAGTCTATCCATTCCACATTGGCGCGGTTCTTCGGATCATAGCCGGGCTTGTCCTTGTCGGCATAGTTCCAGAGATCCGGTCGATTGTTCCATTCATGGCTTTCCACTGTAATATGAACGGCGACGTCGTTACGAATAGCCAGATCAAAAGCGCCCCGAACGGCCCGCGTGATATCTGCGCGTTTATTCACGCTATGCTGCGGATCGAACCGCCACGCCGGAATAATCAGGTGAAATCCCCAGTTTCTCTTCTTGACGTCTTCGACCTTACCGATCTTCTCGACAGTACGTTCAATGGCCTTCTCGAATGCCTCAGTCTGTCCGCCGTACAGATGACCGGCTTCACGTACCGGGAGAATCAGATACTGCGTTTCTTCTGTTTGTCGAAGATATTTTTTCAGGTCTTTCGGCTTCTGCGGCGGCGGCCCCTTTTTCAGCAAAGCAAGAACGCGATCGACGACTTTTTCCGCTTCCCGAAATCTTCCGGCGTTTGTGAGCGGAAAGAATTCAGCGTGCATGAGATTATGGATATCAACGGGGTATTGCCCTTGAGACGCCCATCGCTGCATGCCTTGTTCGACTCTTTTCACTTTTTCTTCACAGGCCCTAACTACTTCTTCACGCGTGCGCGCTTCTTCCTGGGCCCAGAGAGGACACAGAAGCGTGCAGAGTAGTAGCGCTGCAGTTGTCCCTGACACTATTTCCAGCTTATATTTCACATTTATATGGTTAAAAAACATTCTTTTCAACATTGGAATCTCCTTTTCCGTCTCGGTCTCAGGCTACTTATCGAGCGACGGATGGAAGAAGAAAGCCAGACTCTTCTTTTCCGTGGCACCCGGTTGGCTGAGAAGGGAAACGACGAAAAAGATGACCCCGGCCACTATAAAGGATGCCAGGAATCCGTTTAGTTTCAGCAGAGATGTCTGCGGGAACAGGACCATGTTTTTGCCGCCAATTGCAAAGAAGGTTATATTCATGCCTACACCAATCAGCGTCGCAGCCATAGCCCCGAAACGGGTAGCGCGGCGCCAGAAATAGGCGCCCCAGAGTGGGAAGATGGTAACAGCGACCGTGCCAAAGGCAATAACAGATAATTCAGCGACAGGTGTATTCGGATTCCACGCTATGATCACGCAAACGGCCATGATGGCCGCGACACATACGCGCGCAAAACCAATGAGTTCCCTTGCTGACGCCGTTGGTTTGAACAGCTTATAAAGATCATTGGCAATGTTGGTGGCATTGCCGAATACCATAGTGTTGACCGTGGACATGGCCGCGGTGAATCCGCCCGCCACCGCCAGCGCAGCCAGCGAGTTGGGCAGCACCTTGGATGCGACGAGTCCATAGACCTTGTCCGCCTCCACACCGGATAGTCCTGGAACCAGAACGGTTGCCGCAATGCCGATCATTGTGGGCATTGATATCACTATCAGACAAATTCCACCGAATGCCAGGATCATGGTTTTGAAGCCTTTAGCCGAACGGCTGGAATATGCATGCATAAAAGGCTGGGGAAAACACACACACCCCAGTGACATCGCGGCGGCAAATCCAAACACCATAGGATAGCTCCAAACCTTACCCCCTTTTGCACCTAATTGAAAGAGTTCGGGGTGTTTTTCAAATACAAGATCCATAGTCGGCCTGAATCCGCCGTTTTTAGACATCACGGCAAAAAATAAGACAAAGACCATGACGGTGAAGAATACCCCTTGGATGGTGTTGACCCAGGCCGCTCCCTTCATCCCGCCCATCATTAGATACACGGCAATGAACGCCGGTACAAAGAACAGACCCACCCGGTAAGATACAGTATCCTGGCTCATCGCCTCGATCATGACACCGATGCCCTGTATTTGAGCCACCAGATAAGGAATAGAGGCCACCAGTACGACCACGGGAATGATGACCCTCATCCCGTTACCATAGCGTTCACCAAAAGGAGCGCCCATGGACATCCATTTCCGTGCTCTGCCGAGAATAAACGTTTTCCTATGCATGAAATACCAGAGATATCCAAGGGGAACAAGGTTCACAGTCAGTACGAATAAGGCTCCGAACCCCGTACGGTATCCAAGACTCGACATTCCGAACATACAGAATGCGCTTAGAAAAGAGGCGAGCATACTGAAAATCAAGACAAAATACCCGAGACTCGACCCCGCCACGAAATAGTCATCGGCACTCCGTGTGAATCCTCGACGGAAGGCAAGATAGCTGACAAAGACAGAGACCAGGCATATCCCCGTGATAATAAAAACAGCAAACATTATCCATCCTCCTTCCCCGCGGCAGGAGCCTCGGCATCCACGCTCGACAGTTCGGATATTACGTCGCCGAGTTCCTCGTCACTCATTGCTCTACCGGTGCCGAACAGATAGATCCATTCCAAAACGAAAAGGACGGCCCCGAACACAAATGCCAGTACCGCCCACGACGGGATGCCCAGGATGCGCTTTGAAGGGCCATACGAGCTATAGAGCAGGGGGCACCAGCAAAGGAAGGTGAGAACAACAAAGGCAAAAGCAAAGAAATACTTCAACCATACGCTCTTTTTCTGTTTCATATAAGCCACTCCTTTCACCGGCTGCGAATTTGATTTTAAGGCTAAGTGCTCTTAGTTCTCTTTAGCCACTTATAACCTTGTCCGATACTGTCCTCTTTGGCAAACTGAATATATATAGTCTTCCTTAGAAATTCAAACTATTCTTTGCGGTAAAACTCGACGACCCGCGTCGAGTGTATTTAGCCCCTTGCACTGCAAGGGATTTCTTGTTCATTCTTTCCCCGCACCGAATCCATAAAAAATGTCATTGCCAGGAGCGAAGCGACACGGCAATCTCAAATATTAATCATTCATCAATAATCCTTAATCATTTATATGGCAGGAATCCAGACGTCTTTTTATAACAATTCTAAATTCCATCTCCCCGGTGTCATTTCGACCGAAGCAATGCGTAGCATTGCGAAGTGGAGAAATCTGGCCACAACATGTAAACAACCTCACGTCTGTCATTCCGCACTTGATGCGGAATCCATTTTTGATTTTTAAATTGTATTTATTATATTTGCATTTTGATTTTTGATTTGTTTATGCTATTCTATTGCCTCTTGCTATGCGAAACCGCCCGGAACGTTAGCACAGATTCTAAATACTAGCAACTGACAAGTGACTACGAACTACGAACTAATAAACTAAATCTGCTTTGCAGATTTACTATCAACATTTAACAAAACAGAAACGGCTATAAAGTAAGGATAAAAAGTAGGGTGCGATCTTTCGCACCATTTTAACTTATGCCTCTGGACCTTCCTGATTATTGCTTATCAAAATCGTTTTTTACCCATCCTTTTTCGACAGGATGTCGTAATAAGACATCTGTATTTGTCCTCTCAATTCCTCACAGCCAACTACATTATAATTTTTCTGGAATTTTCACTTGTTTTTTGCATCGTGGGCACCTTGCCACTTTGCCCGCGTATTTCACAGGTGCTTTAACCTTTTTTCCACAGAAACACATAAATCGAATAAGCTCGTCCTTAGGTTCCTCTAATCCAAAAGGTATCTTTTCAACCTCAACCGTCTTCTTCTCCATCTTTCCCTGCTCAGCATTTTTAGCGGTTTCTAACGTTTGAGTTTCAACATTGTAGGGGAACATTCCATGGTTAGACCCGTATAACTCTGGAACTGGTTCATTTCGCCCCTTCCATATTTGCAGTAGTGATTTCTCATACCTGTCCTCCATTACAACCCATTTCATTTTCAGCATTAAAATGGCCAACCCAAAACCAACAGCAAATCCTCCCAGATGTGCAAAATAAGCTATAGCTCCACCTTCCATTGTTGCTCCAAATATATCAAATGCCAACCAAAATAAAATCATCCAATAGCTACTAAGGGTAAACTCACGGATAATTGGTCGCAAAAAGAAAATAAATATGAAATAACAAGTTATCTCATTTTCTGGAAAGAACACAAGATATATACCCACAATACCCATTATCGCACCACTTGCACCTAAAACGGCACCGCCTTGGAAAACCAAATGTGCAATTCCAGCCAATACCCCAAGCACAATATAAATCGGCAGATAAGCCACATTACCAATCTTGGCACATACAGCATTACCGAATATCCAGAGAAAAAGCAGATTACCTAACAGGTGGATAATTCCTCCATGTAGCCAGATATGCCCGAATAAACCTTTTAATTGGAATCTGTCCAGGATAAAAGGCCTTACTTTTTCCCAAACAAAGTACTGCTGGAGCATGGTGTGTTTGACCATTAGGTCTTTGAAGTCTGTGGGGAAAACTTTCTGATCAAAAGTATCTTTAACTTTGCTGAAGGTCTTGTCAACAGACCGTTCAATCTCTTTAAGTTGTTGCTCATCAACACCCAGTTCTACAGCTACATCTTCGACCGAATAATTTGCAAACTCCTCAATTTTGTCCGGGAGTTTTGATCTCTGTTCTCTGATACTTATCGTTTGGAAGACAAAAGCCGCGATTATCCCTAAGATTAATAACCAATTGGAAATAGGCCAACGGTCCTGCGGAACATCAACTCGCCAGGGTATTATCAAAACATGACCCCCAAAAGAATATTAACATCCCTCAATAATCCCAATTCGCTTGATTTCCGCTTTTCCATAGCGGCAACAGTATATCTTATAGCCGATTAAAAAGCAATATTTTACTTTCTTTCCCTTCTCCCGAATCCCTGCATGCAGTAGGCAGGGACCCAGCAGGGTAGGGTGGGGCTTGCCCCACCATTCTTATTCTTTGGTAGGGTGTGCACTGCACACCATTATTTCTACCCTCACTTCATCATTCGAAATTCCTTGTTCGATATTAACAACCTAATTCCCCAATCCTCTAATCCCCCAATCCACTAATTCACTACAAAAGTCTTTCCCTTTTCAATTCTTTTGTGGTATTTTACTTCCCATAAAGGCTTGATTGACAACTGAGGTTTTCTCTTAAAAAACGCCGCCTGTTTGTCATTCCTGCGAAGGCAGGAATCCAGATGAGATACGAAAATTGAACCGAAGCAGCGACTAAATTGGTAAAAAAGTGCTGTATAGTTCGGCCACAGGTATTATTAAGTTAGCTCTCCGCAGGGCTCGAACAATACAAGAACGCTATGTATTACAATATCGCCTGAAATATAATATGCAGGGGGATTAAGTACCTATTCAACTCGATTTTTAACTTGACAAACGAAGTCTTGTATTCATATACTACGGTATAATCAGCAATTCCCTGTCGAATAGATTTTTAGCGGAGGAATCGCAAAATGCAGCCGTTTAACAAGCTCGTTAATTCTTTTGTCTTTGCAACATTGTTATTAGCTGTATTTTTAACTTCTATCACAAAAGCCAACGATGAATGCGACTTTGATTGGAAGCCCAGCGATGGTCTACCGGGGCTCAATGATAGAGTGCTTTCTGTTACTACCTGGGACCCGGATGGCGCTGGGCCAGAGCCGGAACTGCTCATTGTTGGTGGAGATTTTACCATTGCCGGCGATAAAGCAGCGAACTATATCGCAGCCTGGGATGGAAACGTCTGGCAGCCACTGGGCACCGGAATGAACGATTCAGTTCGTGAATTGACAGTCTATAACGGTGACTTGGTTGCTGCTGGTGAATTTACTACTTCTGGTGGAAAGACTACGAATTACATAGCCCTTTGGGACGGCAACAACTGGCAGCAAATGGCTTCGGGAATGGAGGCGGGATTTGGTGGTGGAAGTGTCGAATCGCTGATGGTTTACAATGGCGATTTGATAGCTGGAGGCAATTTTATAGAGGCTGGCGGTTTATTAGCTAATCATATCGCGCGATGGGATGGCAGCGTCTGGCACCCTTTCGGAGGTGGTATGGACGACAGGGTCTACGGCCTTACGGTTTACAATGGCGATTTGATAGCTGGAGGCTATTTCACAGTGGCTGGAGGAGTAGATGCTAATCGTATTGCCCGTTGGGATGGCAGTACTTGGCAATCGTTGGGAGGTGGTATGGACAGAGGAGTTATGGATTTTCAAGTCTACGGTGGTGAACTTATTGCTTGTGGATCCTTCCAAACCGCCGGGGGCGTAAGCACTACTTTTGTCGCTCGTTGGAACGGTACTAATTGGTTAGCCATGGATGATGGTGTGGATGGCTTTTTTTATGGCTTTGTGATATATGAAGGTGAGCTTTATGCAGGAGGGAGCTTGGATGGATCCAGCCCTTTGTCATATCATCTGGCAAGATGGGACGGTAGTTCCTGGCAGGCCGTATCCGAAATGGACAGAGGTATATACGCCCTTGTAGTTTATAATGGTGAGTTGATTGCCGGGGGACATTTCATAACGGACGGCGAGATGTACTTTCTACATATTGCTCGCTGGGACGGAGCTAACTGGTATTCCTTAGGTAGTGGGATAAACACTGAAGTTGATGCCCTCACGGTTTATGATGGGAAACTCATCGCTTCAGGTCGATTTAGAAGAGCCGGAGAGGTTGGTGCTAATTACATTGCCTGCTGGAATGGAAATAACTGGTATCCACTGGGGATTGGAATGAATAGCCACGTCTATTCCCTGACAGTTTATAATGGCGATTTGATAGCTGGAGGCAATTTTACAAAAGCCGGCGGTTTAGTAGCTAATCATATTGCACGATGGGACGGCAGTAATTGGCATGCATTGGGGAGCGGATTGAACAATGCAATATTGTCAATGGTTGTTCATGATGGTAAGTTATGTGCTCCGGCAGGCAAAGGAGTTACCTGTTGGGACGGCAATTCCTGGCAGTTTTTGTCCAACATCTCCAGTTATTATGGCCTCAATGCTCTTGCTGTATATAAAGGTGAATTGATCGCTGGAGGAAATTTCAATGATTTCAACGATATTGCTCGCTGGGATGGCACTTCCTGGAATCATTTGGGCAGCGGGCTGAAAGGGAACGTAGAAGCCCTTACTGTTTACAATGGCATGCTTATCGCAGGAGGATATTTTACAGAAGCTGGTGGTGTACCTGCAAGATGCGTTGCCTCCTGGGATGGCAGTACCTGGCAACCATTGGGTAGCGGGATGGATGCAGCAGAATTTTTCTATCCTAATGTCAGGGCCTTGATTGCTTACGGCGGCAAGCTAATAGCTGGAGGCAATTTCACCGTGGCTGGAGGCGTAGATGCTAATTGTATTGCCCGTTGGGATGGCAGCACTTGGCAGCCTCTGGGTACAGGATTGAGCTATTATGTCAGTGATTTTACGGTTTATAACGGCGAACTGATTGCTGGCGGTACGTTTGAATCTGCTGGCAAAGGCTCTGCTTACTGGGCACGTTGGGGAGTGCCGCAGGTTTATATTGGTGACCTGGACCACGATTGTGATGTAGATGCGCTTGATCTTGAAAGGTTTACTTGGCAGTGGCTACAGGATAATTGCGAAAACACGGGCTTTTGCTATGAGGCAGATATGGACTACAGCCGTTCAGTGGACTTTTTGGATTTCTCGAAGCTGGCGAAAGGATGGTTGATTAAATAGTGAGTGGTTAATCGGTAAGTGGACCCACGCCCACAATCAGGTAGGGGAAGGCTTCGCGGGGCGGCAAAAAAAATCACTTTTTGGTCATTGTTTTGTTCTATTTTGCGCATTTTGTGCCTTTTCGTGGCTATCTTCTATAATAAGAAAAGACTCTGCGTTCTCTGCGGTGAATATTTTTTAATTTTTTCCTTGTCTTTTGTTTGGAAATCTGTTAATATACTTGTATGTTTGCCGGCAGGCAAACGTAAAACGCCAGTAGGCGAAGATGACATTTCTGTTTGCATGTCGTATGCTGCAGCGCAGCAAGGTCTTAGGGCAAGCCAGCCCAACCAATTGTATTCTTTTGTAAATAGTGCTTTATGTTTGTTCTATACGCTATACGCAGTACGCTATACGCTATACAAGATGATACGCGCAAAAAACCATTTTATGTTAAGTAAGGCAAGAAAGGTAAGCAAGGCAAACTTTTGAATTTGGGTCATTTAGATTTTGATATTGTTTCGGATTTCGATATTCTCATTTCGGATTTCAGTCTGCCGGATAACTCATTACCCGATATGATGATACAGCCAACAAAATTATGTGGTTATGTAGTACCAGCAGGCTTATTCATGGCTATCGAAGCCCAATTTATCGCCAACCGGTCTAACGCACAAAAATCGACCTCCATACGGTCTTTGTCGATGAGTCTCGGCAAGCCGGCAGACTGTTTTATGCAAAACGAACCCAATTTCCGAAAAAGTCAAATGAACATAACTAAAGTATTAACAACCGATTATGAAAATAAGACACTTAGCGAACCCGGAAAAAACGAACCCAAAACGAACCCAAACGAACCCAAAACGAACCCAATCAAAGCCAATTTCAGAAAGGCCAAAATGAACGTAATCTTCTATTCAACAGTGGTTTATGAAAATAAACCGCCCCTTCGGACTCCGAAAAAACAAACCCAATTTTCGAAAGGACAAAAACAAATGCAAAACTATTTGCCGCAAAGGATTATGAAAATGAAAACGCCTGCGCGATCCGAAATAACAAACCCAAACAAAGCCAATCATGAATCCCCCGGCCGAACCACCACAAATGAAAAAATTCTTGACTCTTTATGTTTCTTAAATCATACTATAGTTCATTGACTCAGGGGCGGTTAGCTCAGTTGGCTAGAGCGCCTGCTCGACACGCAGGAGGTCGTTGGTTCAAGTCCAATACCGCCCAGTTGCCTGTTTTTATTACAAGCTATTGTTTTGCAATAGTTTATAGATTTTTATCGTTTGTTTTTATCTTCGAATTTTTCCTGATTTTTCCTCAAATTTGACTCTGTGCGGCAGAAGAGCGTCCGGGAGATTCAGGTTCTGAGTATACTATTGAGCCCCACTTCTCTAATCAGGGTTGGTACATAATTCGGGGTCAGATCACCATGATAATAGCTATAAGGTTTCACCCTATAAGAGAAACAGGGTATGCCCTAATTGACTAATAGAGCTCATTTAGTCATTATCAAAGTGTAAAGCCTTTATAATGTTTGTAAAGAGTGGTCGTAGTAGCTAACTTTGTAAACGTTTTTAAGGAGAAGCAAAATGTTTAGGTTAAATACTTTAGGTTGGGCTGCTTTGGCATTGGTCGTAATTGGGGCTATCAACTGGGGTTTCGTAGGTGTTTTCAACGGTTTTGATTTTGTACAGGCTATTTTTGGTGAGTTGTCAGCCCTTTCCCGTATTGTTTACATCCTTGTAGGTTTATCTGGAATTTACCTTGTGGTAACCTGGCTATTAACCACCAAGTTTATGAAGGACGTGATTCACAGGCCTCATCCAGCATAGCTAACATAAAAGTGAGTGCAGATAAAGCCAATGGACCGAGCGTTTAATTGCAAAGCAACAGGCCTGAGCTAATTAAATCGAAAGGCACACGCCTGGGGCGGCAATGGTTATTGTTCAACTTGTTCTAAGAGCGATTAATGCTAAGGGGATATTCCCTTAAAACCAGTGTTTTGTAGCAAGATGTTTTATTCTTCCGTCGTAATACTATGTCCGTGAGGGCGTAGATGAAAGTACCCGACAAAGTCGGGCGGGCTTTGCCCATCCCGGAAAATGCCACGTCCGTAAGGGCGTGGAAATTTACTATAAACATTTATACATGATGGCAACAAAAGGCCATTGGCTCTCGTAAGGTATGTGTCTGTAATGAGTTATGTCAGTTGCAGCAGGAGCTGCGGAGATAACACGATTAATTTTATTTCGTCCACAGAATATGAAGGAGGGGCTTTGTAATGAATCGATACACATGTATTCATTGCCATTTTTACCAGCCCCCGCGTGAGAATCCCTGGCTTGAGGATGTTGAACTGCAGGATTCAGCTTACCCTTACCATGACTGGAATGAAAAAATCACAGAAGAATGCTACAGAAAAAATGCAGCATCTCGCATACTCAACCGGGATAAAAAGATTATAGATATAGTTAACAACTATTCAAAGATAAGTTTCAATTTCGGTCCGACACTGTTGTCCTGGTTGCAAAAACATGACCCGGAGATCTATGAGAGTATAATCATAGCCGACAAACAAAGTCAGGAGAATTTTTCCGGCCACGGTGCAGCTATCGCGCAAGCCTACAACCACATTATTATGCCTCTTGCAAACACACGAGATAAGCAAACGCAGATTATATGGGGAATACGTGACTTTGAACATCATTTTGGCCGAAAGCCGGAGGGTTTGTGGTTGCCTGAAACGGCTGTGGATTTGGAAACACTGGAACTCCTGGCAGAACATGAGATAAAATTTACAATTTTAGCCCCATATCAGGCTAAGCAGATACGGCGGATAGGCAGCAGGCAATGGAGGAAAGTTGAAGATGACAAAATAGATACAACCAGGCCATATATCTGTCGGCTTGCTTCCGGACGAACGGTAACTTTATTCTTTTACCATCGCCCTGTAGCTTTAGGTGTTGTGGATGGTCGTCTCTTGAAAGACGGTGAAGCTTTTGCCAAAAGTCTGACTAATATTTTAGATAAGAATCCTAAAGAAGCTCAGTTGGCACATATAGCAACAGATGGGGAAACTTTCGGCCATCATCACCGCTATGCTGATATGGCGCTGGCTTATTGTCTTGATTACATCGAATCCAACAACATGGCAAATATAACTGTCTATGGCGAATATGTTGAGAGATTCGGCCCCACGTATGAAGTTGAAATTCATGAAAATACGTCATGGGGTTGTAGTCACGGCGTTGAAAGGTGGAGGAGTAACTGCGGCTGTTGTTCGGGCAGGTATCCGGAGGGGACTCAACAGTGGCGAACGCCACTTCGCGAGGCGATGGACTGGCTGAGAGATCAGCTTGCGGGGCTTTATGAATATAAGACGGCCGAATATGTTTCCGACCCCTGGGAACTGAGAAATGAATACATCAGTGTAATAAATGACAGATCCGTCGAGAACGTAGAGAATTATTTCACGCGTTTTACTGCGAGGGCGCTTCCCATCGACGAAAAGGTGACCTTGTTGAAGCTGCTTGAGATACAAAGAAACGCTTTGCTTATGTACACAAGTTGCGGTTGGTTCTTTGATGATATATCCGGAATAGAAGCGGTTCAGATAATGCAATATGCGAACAGGGCAATACAGTTGGCAAAAGAAATTAATGGCGGTGACTTCGAAGCAGGATTTTTGAATATCCTTGAAAATGCTTCGGTAAATGTTAAAAAATTTGCCAATGGGAAAGAAGTTTATCAAGCCCTTGTACAGCCGAACAATATTGATCTCAACAGGGTGGGGGCACACTTTGCGATCACCTCTCTTTTTGAAAAATATCCTTCAAAGATAGACATCTATTGCTATTTTGCCGATACAGAGGTGTATGACCGAGTCGATGCGGGGATACAAAAACTTGCCACTGGAAGGGCAACTGTGGAGTCCAGGATTACCATGGAGAGATATCCGATAGATTTTGCCGCACTGCATTTTGGCGACCAGAATATAATTGGTGCGGTTGATATTCGTATGCCGGATGACGTATTTTCCGACACCCAGGAAAAGTTGAAAAATGCCTTTACTAAAGGCGATGTTGCAGAGGTCATGCGTATTATGAATGTCTCTTTTGGCAAAAATTGTTATACCCTGTGGCATCTTTTCAAAGACGAACAACGGCGAATACTAAATGGTTTGCTTGAGACAACTATGCAGGAGATTGAGGCATCCTTTAAAAACATCTATGAACACAACTATACAATTATGCAGGCAATCCGAGGTATGAATATGCCTTTGCCCAAGGCGCTTTCCACGCCTGCTGAAATTATAATTAATCAGCAACTTTGCAGAGTTATCCAGGACGACCGTTCGGATCTGGGTCAAGTGAAAAAATTAGTAGCCCAGGTAAAGAGATTGTCTCTTCAACTTGTTAAAACTACTCTGCAATTCGAAGCGAGCAGAAGAATTAATCGTCTTATAAATAAGCTTGCAGAATCACCTGAAAATGTTACTCTACTTGAAACTACAGAGGCCGATATCGGGATTCTCCTGGCGACAATATCAGGTCTCGATTTGCACGCGAGTCAGAATGTATTCTTCTCTATTCTCAGGAGAACCTATGGGGATATGAACGAAAAAGCTGATTCAGGTGAAGAAAAAGCAAAAGAATGGGTGGAATATTTTAAGAAATTGGCATCTCGTCTGAACATAAAAGTCCAGTAACAATTTTTATATTCAGGAACAAGGCAAGATAAGGCAGGCTATGAGAGAAAGAGCAAGCGGTGTATTGCTCCATATAACTTCACTGCCCTCAAAATATGGCATAGGTGACCTGGGGCCCGGGGCTTATAATTTTATTGATTTTCTCATCAAGGCAAAACAACGCTACTGGCAAGTGCTTCCTTTGAACCCAACTGATTGTTCTCCCTATAACAGCACATCGGCCTTTGCGGGAAACACTTTGCTTTTAAGCCCTGAATTGTTGTATCAACAGGGGCTTTTGACAAGAAAAGAGATTCAGCCTACTACTGTTTTCCCAGAAAGACGTGTCGGTTATCGATTGGTTATCTCTCATAAAACAAAGCTGTTAAAGATTGTTTTTGAGCGTTTTCAAAAAACTGCAAAAAAGTCCGGCTATGAGAGGTTTTGTTCGGAAAATGAAACCTGGCTCGAAGACTTCGCGATGTTTAGCGCGTTACGTCAGCACTTTGGCTATCGCCTGTGGTGCGACTGGCCCACAGAAATCAGGGACAGAAAGAAACAGGCTCTTAAATCTATAAAGTCACAATTGGCGGGTCATATAGATCGAGAAAAGTTCTTACAATATATGTTCTTTCAACAATGGCATTCCTTGAAACAGTACTGCAATCGACACGGTATCAAGATAATAGGAGATATTCCAATTTATGTTTCCCGCGAGAGTGCAGAACCCTGGGCGCATCCAGAATATTTTAAGCTGACAAATACGAAAAAGCCACGTGTTGTTGCAGGGGTTCCGCCTGATTCTTTCAGCAGAACCGGTCAGTTATGGGGTAATCCTGTTTATAATTGGCAAGTTTTAAAAAAAAGAGGTTACTCGTGGTGGATTGAACGCATAAAGCAGCACCTTAATTTATTTGATATTATTCGCATCGATCACTTCAGGGGTTTTATTGCATATTGGGAGGTTCCTGCGAGCGATAAAACGGCCAAAAATGGCAAATGGGTGAAGGGACCCGGGGAAGATTTCTTCAAAGTGCTATTTGAGCATTTTCCTTCCAAGTCATTTGTAGTTGAAGACCTGGGCTACATTACCGAGGATGTCATAGAGGTCATCAAAAAATTTCAGCTTCCCTGCACGAGGGTGCTTCTATCTGCTTTTAGGGGTGAACCTGCCACAAACCGACATTATCCCCATAATCACGTAACGAACTGTGTCGTCTATACGAGTACTCATGATAACAATACCATAAAGGGCTGGTTTGAAAAAGAATCCAAGCCTGAAGTTAAGAGACGGCTCTTTGATTATCTCGGGCGCGTAGTTCCTGCCAGCGAGCTTCATTGGGAATTGATTCGGCTGGCAATGAGTTCTGTTGCCAACCTGACTATTATACCGATGCAAGACATTTTAGGGCTGGGCGAGCAGGCCCGCATGAATCGTCCTGGTACCGTCAGGAACAATTGGGTTTGGCGGCTTGGCCCAAAGGAGAAAACGGCTTCAATTGTCAAGAAATTGGCTCGGTTAACGGAGATTTTCGGCAGGGCCTGATGAGCAGCGAAGACGCCTTTTTTCGGCAACGATATCCGCGTGACTGTGCTTATTTTGCGGCATTCTGCAACATCGTGAACTTAAATTATCCAGGACGCTCATAAAGCTGATGTAACAGTCATACGGAGAGTCGTAAGGGTTAAAGTATTTATGGACATCGCCGTCGGCAAAATACTTTGTACACATATAATAGAAGTGATCTGATGTTTGCAGTCTTCTCCAGTCTCTGATTATATTCTTGTCCCGTGTGGCTTTTACATTTTCTTCGAGCTTGTAGAGTTCGGCAAGGGCATTTTGCTGCATGACGTTACCACACCAGGCAGAAAGATCCCGTTCGATATCCGCCCAACTTATTGTGTAAGGCACATCAATTATATCAATTGGTTCATAGGTACCGACTATCTCGGAGGGTGTTTTGAAATCATTGTCAGGATACTTGAGGATTTCCTCCGGCAGATGAGACATAAACTTGAATATGCCGGTGTCTTCCCATTGGTGCTCCCCGAAAGTTTCATAGTCCATAAAGAGGTTGACAACATAGCCGCAGCCATTGGTAGCATTGACCCAGCTTGCATATTTGTTAGCAAGGAGAGGCCATTGGCTCCAGCTTCTGTTGGAGAATCTAAAGGCTATATCATCGCTGAGGCGATAGTTTTTCAAGAGGAGTTTTAACCTGCTGCAATTCACAGGTCTGTAAACGAAGTCAGGGCTTCTGTAACCGAGAATATGGCTTGCCCCTTCAGTCAGCATCGCATCGAATTTGCCACTGTGTTCAATAAAGGCGGCTAAATCGTTATTATAGATAAGCTCGGTATTCCTGAATACGCGTGGCATTTGACCGAAAAGTCTCTGAACCGTTTGCCGGTGAGTTTCTACCTGCTCGGTAAATTCTTTTACCGAATACAGAAAACTTAAGCTGTGGTAGTAAGTCTCAGCCAGAAATTCCACACAGCCGGTCGCGGCCAGTTGCTGGAAAGTGCTCAGCACTTCCGGTGCGTACTGTTCGAATTGTTCAAGCATCACCCCGGTTATACTGTACGATATTTTAAACTTGCCGTGGTATTTTCTGATGAGTTCGAGAAAGAGTATATTAGAAGGCAAATAACATTTCTTCGCAACCTTTCTGCATATTTCAGCGTTCTTGGTATCGTCAAAATAGTTGCTGTCCCGATCAAAAACTGTATAGTTTCTCAGCCTATACGGCTGGTGAACCTGGAAGTAAAAACAAACGGATGCCATTTGCCACCTCGTTTTTCCACAAAAGTACACGTTCGGCTATTTGCCTAAACCTCGAGTACGTTTTGTTCATGACTTCGAATCAGTTGACGAGAAGTCAAAAGTCGTGTTTTAGAATTTCTGTCGTACGCCGACACAGTTCACGACCGAAATCGGTCCAAAGACCTTTACCCCAGTAACGAAAGCAACTGGTCTGTGTCATGAGCAGGTGATAGAGGGCATTGCGATATCGCGTCTCCGAAGTCAAGACTTCATGGGCCAGGACTTTTTCCGCAAATAAAGCACTGGCCGACTCCATAGGCCCGATTACATGATCATAGCCTCGTACCCATGAGATATTGTTAGTCCAACTGCCACCGTCCATATGGAAACGCTGGTCTTGCTTTTTGAGCTTCTTAATGACCTTGGTGAGTACCTCCGGACCGGCTCCTTCCTGGAATTGCTCCCAAACCGACTTTTGCATAATCGGCTGGATGGCCGGGAAATCTTCTTGCCTGATGCCAAGAGTCTCAAGATATTCCAGATACTCTGTGATGTTTACGGCAGGCGTTTGGGTACCAGAGGCTTCGGCCATGACCTCAAGGTACTTGGAGGGGAACTCATTCATCATAACCCCGCCATTTTCCCCGTCAGCGATCTGTGTTACCAGGGGAGGAATGAGTTTGCCTGCCAGCTTATTTTTGCCAGAGAGATTCATGGCCTCATAATAGGGTTGCATTTGAGCAACCAGCTTGGTATCGCTGCCCTGAGTTTTAATGATAGCTGTGATACTAATGGTTTGTCCCAGAGAATTTTTTGCCACCAATTGATGTGGTATGTGGGCTTGATGAATTGGCCCTCCATCCTCAATGCGTTCGACTGTATGCTCCTGCACTAAGACCCATCGATAGCCACATTCTTTGAGGGTTTTGACAAACTCGTAGCACAGATCCGGATGGTTGGGAAGGGCCATTTCGCTTGGAGAAAAGCCCCTGACCCGTCCCAGTGCCTCGAATCCGAAGACCGCGGCAAAAAAATGCTGCCAGGCCTGAACTTGCAGTCGATAATCCTGTACTGGTGTGGAGGGTGCCACTGAATGCCCCCATGGCGAACCCAGCCACTCGACGTGTTGGCGATAAGCTGGTTGGCAAGTGACGGTTCGGAGGTCGCCGATCACATCATCTAATCCCATCTGAATTAAACCGTGAAGCAGGCAGCCGGAATAATCAAGCATTATCCGTGGCTGTTTGCCCTCGCGAACAAGTTGTGGCACGAATCTGCCAATCCGTTGATAGCACCAATGGAAGACGGGGGCATTGTGGTTGTCTCCGACATCTGGGTGATCCATCATGTCTTTGAGGTTACTGATGACCAGCGCGGTGTGCAAATCGCCGCCACCTGCAGGTATTAGAGGTTGATGCATATGAAGGGCGGTTGCAAAGGCGCTGTGGATGTTGGCGAAGTCAATATTACTGTCAGAAAGATAGATGG
Source organism: Planctomycetota bacterium (assembly GCA_019456145.1). Classification (GTDB taxonomy): domain Bacteria; phylum Planctomycetota; class Phycisphaerae; order Sedimentisphaerales; family Anaerobacaceae; genus CS2-K091. The sequence goes on along the minus strand of VRUL01000002.1, from coordinate 32,031 downwards.
GGCCACTACTGGACATTGCCTCGGCTACAAGCTTTTCGGATCCACAAATATTCGGGAGGTTGTCTATATATTCCGGAATTGACGATAGTGTCATAACATAACCTTTATCTGATTAATCTCTGAGCTTCTGGCCCAATGTTAATGTGCTTGTTTGTCTGGTGCCAAGGATGATGCCAGACCACCGACTGCCGGTAAGTAACAGCCGAGCGTGTAGTCCCGGAGCATACGGCGGGCATTAAACTTCCACGCCAGAGTCCGCAGCGCATGTTTCTGCATCGCCAGCCAGCCCCTGGGAATACCTTGGCCGTCACGGTCATAAAAGAGAGGAATCACCTTTTCCTCCAGGACATTCCTGAAGGATTGAGCATCCAAACTGTCTTGACGCTCCCAGTCGGCATGTTCACCGCCACTGCCTATGGCAAAGCCATTACGGCCATTATACGCTTCTGCCCACCATCCATCAAGGACAGACATGTTAAGTGCTCCATTTATCATTGCTTTCTGGCCGCTGGTACCGCAGGCCTCAAGAGGTCGACGAGGCAAACTTAGCCAAAGGTCTGCTCCCTGCACTAAATGCCTGCTTACATTTATACTGTAGTTTTCGAGTAAAACAACCTTTCCGAGAAACCGACTCTCGCGTGCTACCTGGAATACTTTCTGAAGAATCTGCTTAGCCGGCGTATCTTTTGGATGAGCCTTTCCGGCAATAACGATTTGAACGGGTCGCTCAGGATGGTTAACGATATGCTCCAGCCAATTGAGGTCCTCAAAGATAAGATTGCATCGTTTGTAAGCAGCAAAGCGGCGTGCGAATCCGATGGTGAGAACAGATGGTGACAGATAAGTCAATGTTGCCTTGCAAATTTCCTCGGATTCTCCCTTGGCTTTTGCCTGAGCATATGCGGTGCGGCGAACGTATTCAATCAAGTGGTTGCGCAGGAATTGACCTTTTTCCCACAATTCGGCGTCATCGATCTGTGTAACGGCGGTCCAGGTATTGGGATTATCGATTCTTTCCAGCCAATCTTTTCCAAGATACCGATCATATAACTGGTTCATTGCCTCGGCCAGCCATGTACTGACATGCACACCATTGGTAATAAAGCCGATAGGGATCCTGTCCTCACGCAGTTCGGGCCAGATATTGTGCCACATGCTGCGGCTCACACGCGCGTGCAAAGCGGAGACACCATTTCGCCACTGCGACATCTTCAGGGCTAAAACCGTTGGGCAAAACGCTTCCTGGTCATTTTCCGGGTCGATTTGTCCTAAGGCCAAGAGTTCTTTTTCGGTAATTTTCAACTGATCACGCAGCGGTTCCAGTTCCTGTTTAATGAGTTCCGGCTCATAGCGGTCAATAGCAGCTTCTATAGGTGTATGTATCGTAAAGACAGTCATGCCTGCAGCCAGTTTCTGCACATTTTCGAAGGGCTGACCGTCGCGTTTCATCAGGCTCAGTGCCAATGCAAGGATTGCAAAGGCGGCATGACCTTCGTTAAGATGTATTACACTGGGGTGAATGTTCATAGCGGCCAACATTCGCAGACCACCTACTCCGAGAACTATTTGTTGCCGAATACGAAGCTCGTCGTCTCCACTGTAAAGGGTCGAGGTCAGAGCCCTGTCCTTTTCGGAGTTACCTTCCACATTTGTGTCGAGCAGCAGCAGGCGGTTGCGCCCGATATCCGCAGCCCAGGCTCGCACGCAGATATCACTTGAACCAGCCCGCACAATAATACGAATAGGTCGGCCATATTCATCTGTAGTAGGTGTCAGCGGGAGGGTGCTGATGTCGTAATTTACGTAATGTTCCTGTTGCCATCCATTGGCATCCAGGCTTTGCTCAAAGTATCCCTTCATATAGCAAAGGCCAACGCCAATGATAGGTACAGCCAGGTCTGAAGCGGCTTTGAGATGATCGCCTGCCAATACACCAAGTCCACCGGAATAAATCGGCAGTGATTCATGCAGGCCAAACTCGGCACAGAAATATGCGACTGGATTGACGCGAAGCGGTCCTGCGTGCCAATGTCCCCATGTATCCGGGGTTTCCAGGTATCGGTGGAGTTGTTGAACAGCCTGGCTAAGATGCGTTTCGGAAACCGGTTGGGCGGCCTTCTCGGCCAGGACTTTCTTGGCCAGCCGAGCAATAAATTCAATCGGATTGTGGTTCACTGTCCGCCATAGTTGTGGATCGAGGTCACGGAACACATTGATCACTTCGGGATGCCAGCCCCAATAAAAATTATGCGCCAAATCCTCCAGTTTGGCAACAATGTCGTTGATGTCCATGGTATTTCCTTTCGCAGTTCAGGTGATTAATTCCTGGTAGATGTTTTCTGTGGATGAGGCGATACTATCCCAACTGAAACAGTAAGCTGCTTTTGCACGACCATTCTGCCCCATCCAGCGAGCATGGTCAAAGTTTGCAAAGATTTCATTGATTCCCCAACAGATTGATGAGGGATTATCATAGACAAGGTACCCATCCTGTCCATGAGATATCAATTCCTTCGGCCCGCCATTGCGTGTAGCCACAACCGGCTTACCGGCCGCCCATGCTTCGAGGATGATGATCCCAAACGGTTCGTTACGACTGGGCACACAGACGACATCACTACTCTTATATAGATTTAATAAGTCTCCATTTGGATGCATAGCGCCCAGGAAACGAACCGCATGAGAGACTCCCAGTTCGCCGGCTCGGTGTTCCAGGTGGGTCTTCATGCAACCGTCTCCTACAAATACAATCTTTGCGTAACCGCAGTTGTGCAGGATAGCCGGTGCTGCCTCGAGCAACAGGTCCGGGCCTTTTTGCGTTGTCATCCTGCCAACGAATAACGCCATCGGGTCAAGTGGGCCGATTCCATAGCTGCGCCGGCAGAGAGCTGGATTTATAAAACCATCAAAGCGATGACAATTGATTCCGTTGTATACTGTCCGGATTTTCCAGTCCGGCACCTCGTATTGCCACTTCACTTCCGCCGCCAATGTTTCTGAAACAGCTATGACACGGTCGGCACAGTAGGTGCCTTCGGCCTCGATGGCACGGATTCGTTCAGCTTGGCCGTCATAATGATGATTACCGCATCGACCATATTCTGTAGAATGAAAAGTCATTACCGTTCGGCTGCCCCTGTCATTGCAGGCTTGAATGATTGCCTTGGCGCAGAGCCAGTCATGTCCGTGTACTATATCGAAACGAGCCCCTTGATAAGCTTCAGTCTGGCCCATAAAGTAAACAATACAATTGCACATGTTGTTCATCTCCGTCACAAAATCGTGATGGAGGTCAATCGGACAGCGATGGTAATGAACACCGTCGATCAATTGATAGGGGCTCTGTCCTGCCCCGATTCGCACGAAAACATGCACTTCGTGGCCACGACGCTGTAAGGCAGCGGCCAACTCGGTGACATGTACAGCCACACCCCCAACGGCGATGGAGTGCAGGCTTTCCCACGCAAGCAAGGCAATCCTCATCTTTTTGGCTCCTTACATATTCCACCAGTTCAGATTGATTTGTTGGAAAACCACATCATGTATCTCAGCATCCTGTACTTCGAATTTTTGTACCTTATTGAGCTTACTAAGGTACTTCGGATCACGAGCCAACTCTTCGGCGATGTCTGTAAGGCACTCGAATCTGGCAACATGTGCCATAAATCTCTTGATAGCATAATCTATGGCCTGACCCTGACTGATGACGAAAGGCCAGTCACTGGCTTGCAGCAGGAGCAGTTCACGGCCCGCTTTCTGCAGGATTTCGCGCAGAGCGTGGTGACTACGCCATGGCAGGTGGTATGTCAATTTTCCGAAAAGAGCTTCGCAGCGATATTCGACTTGCCACATCCAATTGACTTTTTCATTGGCCCAAATCCGATGGTCGCCGCCTTCACCCCAGGATCCTTCCGAAAGTGAGACCAACTTATCAGGTGGATGCTTGTCCAGATATGTTTGAGGTGTGCACAGTTGGACCTCTGGGTCGGCGTTGAGCGTAAGCAGAACATCGCGAAGGAATCGAGGTCCTTCGAACCACCAGTGGCCAAACAGTTCAGCGTCGAAACATGCTACGACAATGCCATGTCTGCCTGTCTGCTTGTAATTTTCAACCAGACGCATTTTTACCTGACGGCAAAAATGCTGGCTATGCTCATATATCTTACTGGAAATATTACCCGGATAGTACGGCTCCTTTTCATCCAAACCGAGCTTTTTGTCCGTAACTTTCCAATAGCGCAGCCCGCGTCGCTTTCCGTGCTTTTTGTGAAACTCCAGATATACTCCGTCGGCAGGGTAGCCAGTTAATCCGCACCAGACCTGCGTGCATATTTCAGGATCACGGACGAAGGCGGCAGGCTTCGGAGAACCATTGCCCTGTATGTTAACAGCCATAGGCTCACAGATGGTTTGGTCATTATTTTGATTCGATAAATTCTGAGATTGTTCCCAGCCGATCTTTTGCAAGTGGTTTTGACTGTTTTCGATCATGTGGTTTTCTACGAAGAAGTGTGTGATCCCCTCGTCAGCAATAATCTGCCCGATACCGACTCGATTCTCTTTTGTACTCCAGGGAATAGGTGATTTCCATTGGCCGCCCGGCCGATACGCTCCCTCGGGAATCCATATCCCAGTAGGAGAAAATCCGAGGATACGTCGCGAACTGTTCAGTCCGGCACGGACTTGCGCACGGACCGAAGAATCCTCCAGCAAAAGGGGCAAATAAGCGTGTGTTGCACTGGAAGTAAGAATCTGGATCAAACCGCGATCCATTTGCTCCACAAAAGCCTTTGGGATATCCGTGTCTATCCGTTCGAATTGTTTGGCCAGTCCATCGTAGAACATATCCCACTGTTGGGCAAGTTGGGCTAATTGCAATTCGCCCCGCCGTTTAAAATCCATTTTGTCAGTTCTGGCTCGGTTCACCCTGTCCATGAGATATTTTTGGAATCCAGACTTGAAATCTTTGTGGGCAAGCTGCTCCAACAAAATAGGCGTCAGGCCTATGGTAAGCTGGTGATTGCAATGAAGGTATTTGCATTCGTCGATAACGGCCAGCAGGGGCAGATAAGTCTCGGCTGCTGCTTCGTACAACCAATCCTCTCCGTGCGGCCACACTCCATGCCGCAATACATAGGGCATATGCCCGTGCAAAACAAGACAAAAACTGCCAATAGTCATTTGCCTCTCAACTTTCATTTTTAAATCAAGAGTTTACCTGAGACGTTTCAATGTTAAATGTGCAGGCAACATGTCCTGTATCCTTACGGTTTATCTGCCGGTGACAATGTTTTATAGCAGCGAAGAGTGTTTCCCAATTTCCATTAGCGATCAAACTGCCGTTCCAGGTTTTTGGCTGAAGGCTCAATTGAACGAGTTTACGCCTATACGAAGCTAACATCTGTCAGTATCCTTTTTCGTTGGTTTGGTCTTTAGCATTTGATTAGCCAACAGTTCTTCAGGCTGCCCTGGTACATTGATTTTACTGGTATGTTGGCCCGAAGCTGGGCAAATATCTTCATAAATAGCAAGCAGCTGTTCTGAAATCATATCCCAGGTAAACCGTTGCTCTACAGCCTCTCTGCCGCTCCGGCCCATCTGTCGAGACCATTCGAAATTGGAAAACAGGGTACAGATTCCCCAAGTGATTGAATTGGGATTTGGGTCAATCTTTAGTCCGTTAATTTCATGCTGAACGTATTCATTCGGGCCGCCGTTCCTGGTTATAACAACCGGCTTGCCGGCACTCCATGCTTCAAGCGCCACGATCCCAAACGGCTCGTTTCTGCTGGGCAGGCACACTAAATCAGCCAACTTGAACAGACAAATGAGTTCATCGCCTGTGCGATAGCCTAAGAACCTCACTGCATCGAGGATTCCAAGCTCTCTTGCACGAGCCTCTAAGGCGGCTCGCATCTCTCCATCGCCGGCAAACACGAATTTCGCACTGCCATATAAGTTCAGGATCGAAGGGATGGCTTCCATTAAAAGATCCGGTCCCTTTTGCCATACCAGTCTACCACAGAACAGGACAGTGGGGTCTAACGGAGCAATGCCATAGTGTTTCTTATCCTGGCCGGGATCGCTATGGAGTTCAAACCGTGACGGACTTACTCCATTGAAGATCACCAAAATCTTCTGCTCCGGTATCTCGTACATCCACATAAGCTCGTTTTTTGTCGCCTGGGAAACCGCTATTAGTCGATCCGCCCAGTAGGTTCCAGCTCGCTCCTGGTCCCGAATACGCACCGATCGACCAGGAGGGAAAGTGTTGCCGCAACGGGCGTATTCAGTGGCATGGATAGTCAAGATACATTTATGTTTGCGGCCCTGCTTGATCCATATCATCGCATTTGCACTCAGCCAGTCATGAGCGTGAATCACGTCGAAGTGCCCGATGAAGTCTTCCACCTCAAAGACACGGTCCACAAATGACCGACACATGTTGTTGATATCATCCACAAAATCGTGATGTGCCGCGTAAATGCAACGGTGATAATGGACCCCATCTATCTGATCGTGGCCGGATTGCTGAGGCCCACGCCGAGTAAAAACATGTACATGGTGGCCTTTTATCACCAAGGCTGTTGCCAGTTCGGTCACATGAGGAGCTATCCCCCCAACAGCTACCGAGTGGAGCGACTCCCAGGAAAGTATTGCAATGCGCATAAGTAGCCTCTTTTGTCCTTATTTATGTCGTTAAAAAAATGCAAAGCGTTCTCTAAAAAACCTATATCCTTTCCCTGACGAACCAGAGCCATATTAGTCAATTTATGCCTCAACCAATTCACGATACACCAAGCGACATTTTTTTGCAGCTGCATCCCATGTCAGCGGGCGGATCTCTATAAGGGCTTCTTGTTGCAATTGCTCGGCGAGTTCAGGACGTGTCAGAAGAGCAATGATTTTGTTTGCCATCTGCTCGGTATCCCAGAAATCAACTTTCATGGCTCCGCGAGATAATAGCTCAGCAACTCCTGAACTCTTTGATAAAATCACCGGTACCCTGTTTTGAATTGCTTCCAACGCTGTCAATCCAAAGGGCTCACTGACCGAAGGCATAACATAAACGTCAGCCATTTTATATGCCCGTTCGACCGTCTGGCCATGGAGGAAACCGGTGAAAAAAATCTTTCGGCCAAGCCCCTGAGCAGCCACCTGCTCGACTGTTTGAGGTGCCAGGTCTCCCCAACCTGCCATGATGAATCTGGTATCAACCAGCTTTTCCAGCACTCTGGAAGCGGCCCTGATAAAAAACTCCGGGCCTTTCTGCCGAGTGATACGACCAAGAAACAGCACAGTCTTTTCTTTGCGTGCGACACACGTGCCCGTAGTTTCAAGATATTTAATCTCGATCCCATTGTGGATTACTCTAACTTTCTCCGGCGAGATCCCATATCGTTCGACAATAATCCTTTTAGTCCGATGGGAAACCGCGATGATGACCACCGAAGCTTCCATACCATATTTTTCGATATCGTAAACGGCTTGATTAATCTTTTCACCGGATCGGTCAAACTCCGTAGCGTGGACCTGAATTATCAGGGGTTTTCCAGTTTGGGCTGCGAGCAGAATGCCTGCGGGGAAAGTAATCCAATCATGGGCGTGAATTACATCGAATAACTCATTTTGGGTGACTTGAGCACAGCGTTGGGCGTATTCCCATACTTTATCATTCAGATTCCCATCGTATCCACCATCTGTCCCGGCGCCAATTACACAAAGCGAGGCTGTTCCCGGCCACAAACAGGTTCTTGGCCGACACAGTTTTGTTTTTCCTGCTTGGCCGGCCCTCTGCGGTCCTTGCCCAATCAACTGGTAAGGGCTGTGCAAGCATGAAGAGATTGCCTGGAATCTTAAGAAACCAGAACTTTTGTTTTGCAATGTTGATTGAGTCTTCGTGAGCAGAGGATCACTGCAAAGCTCATTACCATTAGCTCTTGGGAGCACAAACAGAATTTCTATTCCAAGACGAATCATTGCTCGTGTCAAACCATAGCAGGCTGTGCCTAAACCTCCACTGATATAGGGTGGAAACTCCCATCCCAACATTAGTACGCGCATCGTAGATACTGCTTTCTTTCTGACCGGTCCCGACAAGCTGCATGTTGCTACAAAACTTTCCAAAGGCCAGCCAACCATTTCTCCATATTGGCGCTCTGCGACATCTTATTTGGTAAATGTCATTCTTGGGAAAGCAGAAATCCACATATACCAACAACTCGGAAGTGACAGACCATCGAATCATAGGTAACAAGCCAACAGCGATAAAAACCGGTCGCGCCTGTTCCCTTGGCAAAATTATTTGCTCAACCTTAAAGCAGGCCTGGGCCATCATGTCTGCTAACCGCTTAAGAATCCAACCGGTCAGTGTACCTCAAGTTCCGTTTTTAACTGCGTCTCGGCCTCATGCCAGTTTTGCTCATCGAAACCCGGAACGCATCCTCGAGCCTGCCAGATCTTTTTGACCCGCTCGGCAATCTGCTCGTGTGTCAACATAGGAGCTTGTACCGAGCAGGACGAAGTGTCAGCCAACGGTTTTGATGTATTCTGACTGCGGGCTTTTGACATATTAACCTGGTCAGCCTTGTGCCGAACAGGCCGTATTTTGCCGTTGCTTGTTTTACTGGTTGTTTCCTTTGCCATCGCAGTTTTCCATATATATTTATCTATCTTGCCTTCTGTTACTAAAATCACCATACCGCGTCTGCCGCGGGATTTAAATATAATTAGATAACGATCTCCTACACTTAACCTATTTCTTCGTATTGTGTGCGGACTAAATTTCCACACAATAATACACAAATATAATGAAATATTTGGCTTATGTAAATCGGGGCTATGGCTGTTTTTACTATCAGGGAAAATACTATGGTTAACATGGAATTTTCCTTAATTCAAATTGGAAGTGCCAATCGGGCACATAAAATCAATGGGGGTGTTTCGATAAGAATCTAAGAAATGGAAACATCGGGATTTTCTAATTTTCGTGCAGAAATGCCGGATTAATCTAAGAGTCTATAACAAAATGACTCTGTATTCAAGCGGCTTGTTTTTCGTCCTGACGGCGTCAGGCTGCATCGACAATGCTTCGGCATTGCCTGTTTCGCCTTCCTTGCAGGACGAAAAAACGCTCGCTTTCGGTACAACGATTCATTTTGTTAGAGACTCTAAAAAAAGTAAGCCCATATATTATTGGTCGGCGCCATTGGTGTTAAATGCCTAATCAATCCTTTTAATCGAACGAATAGTTTTTACACTTTTCTTCAAATCCTTCTCCTCAATAATCTTTATGAGCCCCTTACCCAGGGCATCACCGATGAGAAAATAACTCTCCGCATTGCCGCACCAGTGGTGACCATGGTTTACATTAGGAGATTGCTTAGGATTACGCCAGAAGTCGTGGGTGATTACAAAGGCAGCGTTATGGATCTGTTCAGCACCTTTCTTCTGAGCTTTTCTAAAAGCCGCCATATTTCCTCCGGCCTTTGGCCCTCCATTGCCGAGTTCTCCAATAACAATTGGCAGATCAGGTGACTTGAACTCTTTGCGCAGGTCCTTTGCGAGGTTGATTAGATTCTTATCATATTCCGGGATTGCCTTGGGCTGACACATATCGTTCCAGCCCTGCATCCAGACAAAACCGGCAATTTCGTATCCCCGGCCGGCCAGATCAGGAAAATCCTTTTCCATGTTGTCGAGAGCTTTATGAATATCTTCCATCATAAGCTTGTAAAACTCCCCAACCGTTCCTCCTGAACCTGGGGGTCGGAAATCCTTGAAGAGACTCTTGCCGCCCCAGGCGGTCTTTATAAGCAGCACCGGCTCTTTATAATAATCACCCACAACATGACCGAACTGCAGTTCCGGTCCAATATGGCTTTTGCCTCCATAACCTGTGTATCCGATTGTCAGTCCGCCTTTTCGGTCTCTGAACGTTATCTTTACATCATTACGTACAACCCATTCGCCGTTTTGATCCTTAAGGTGCTTATAAAGGTGGGCCTTTTTCGGATCTTTCATTGTACTGACAAGGTTTCCCTTACCATCGTTGTAGTACTGGTGATGATCCATGGAGACAACACCCTGTCCTTCCATGTTTGACTGACCGGCAAGGAGAAAAACTTTGACAGGTTTCTTTGATTCCACAGGTCTCCTGGCGTAGGTGCAATTCAAAAGACAAAGCGCTAAAGCCATAAGTGATGCATGCTTCATAAAAACTCCTTTAAGCTTGTCGTGTACATTATTCCGGTTAATATATTAACCTATAATTGAGCCATTTTCAGCTTTTATTTTCTCGGATAGTTCTTCTTTCAGCCCTGCCCTGATTCCTCATCCGAGAAGTTTTAAATTCTTAAACACCGGGCGTGTGATTCGGGAAGGTTGCCCGACAATTTTTCGAATTAGGCGGAAAAAGGAGATACTGTTCAGTTATTTCGGTGCCTGAATCGGCCGATATATATGTTGTACCCGGTCCCCGTGGCTGTGGAATAATGCTTCAGAATGCATGTATTTGCAGATATTGGGGGTGGCTGGATTATTGGCATCTGCCGGTTCCGGCATGTTGGATAACAAGCTTATGCTCAGTGGTAAGTTTTTCAGTGGGCGGTTCCGATAAGAAGAAGTTGAAAAATGACAATACGAAGTAATACAAGCAAGATACTCGGCTGGATACAATGGGGCAGTATCGCGGTTGCAGTGTTAGTGGCTGGATTCACCATCTTTATTTGTCATCAGCAGTATATGGCAGAAGTGGAAGAAGTGCGGGAAAACGCCCAGTTTAAGATGATAATGGCCAGGGAACAAATTGAAAATTATCTGCTTAATACACGTACTATCCTGCGATTTATAAGTCTCAATGACAAAGTGATGAATATGACCCGGGACTCGAATGACTATATCAAAGCTATTTATAAAGATACCTATAAGCAACATCTCCTTTCTAGAGATATTTATCATCAAGCGCGATTTTGATGGAACGCGTCGTCCTTTTATGACGTTCGAGCACGGTGATGAGGAACAAACGGTAGAGGAAATGCACGACCTGGAGAGTGAGAAGTATGAATATGAAACGCAAGTTGAGCAAATCCGACGTTTCGCACAGAATCCTGCTCTCGAATCACAGATCAGCTTCCCTGTAGAACTCTGCGTGGATGAGAGCGGAGTGGTGTATTCGGTTCCCATTCGTTCGCAGGGGGAACTGGTGGGCATCGTGGCCGGAATGATTCCAGAAGAAAACATCTCCAAAGCCCTTGAGGTTGTCGATTGTCACGATATAGTGCTCCTGATGAATGAGCGAGGGGACACTTTTACTTGTGAATACTGTGAAGACATGGATGAACAAACTGTGGCTTCATTCGAGGCACAACTGAGGGCACAGGGCTTTGAAGAATATATTAAGAGACACCATGAATCATTCGAGGTCGGGAAATATCAGGTAAGGATCATTGAGGCGAACATCGGGGGCGGCCAGAAATGGTACCTGGCATATATGCACGACGAGGCGGCCCATCTGCAAGTGAATGGTTTTCCTGGTATCCTGGGCAGATACAGTGTTTCGGTAATAGTGTTTCTATTAGGTACAACGGGGATATTTCTCTTCAGAAGCTTGCGCAAACAACTCGTGGTTAAAGAAAAAATCAAACAAGAACGGAAGAACCTTGAAGCCGTATTCGATGCGGCACCTGCTGGTATGATGTTGATTGATGAGAATATGATTGTTAAACAGGTCAATAATGTCATTGCGAAGTTAGTGGGTAAGGATGCTTCAGAGATTATCAACAGCAGGCCTGGGGAAGGATTGAACTGTATTCACAGCCATGACGACCCGGAAGGATGTGGTCATGGCGAATTTTGCAGGCAGTGTCCGATTCGCAATGCGGCTGAAGGTGTGCTAAGTTCGGGCCGGGCTGTTTATGGATTGCAAATTCAGCCAACTTTTTTAGTTGATGGAAACCAGGTCAGCCCGTGGCTTGAAGTCGGTGTTGCGCTGACACATCTGGATGGAAAAAAGCACGTTGTTATGGCAATGAATAACATCACGCCGCGCAAGCAGGCAGAGCAGGCATTAAGGCAGGCAAAGGAAGAGGCGGAAGAAATGAATGAGCAGTTAATCGAAGCCACAGCCAGGGCCAATCACATGGCCGCTGTAGCTGAGATGGCCAATATAGCCAAGAGCCAATTCTTAGCCAACATGAGCCACGAAATCCGTACACCGATGAATGCCATTATAGGCTTCAGTGACCTGCTGTTTGAAGAAGACCTGACGAATGAGCAAAAACAAGAAGTCAATATTATCAGGGAGTCGGGCCATAACCTGCTGATGCTTATCGACGATATTCTTGATTTCTCCAAGATCGAAGCAGGCCAACTTGATATCGATATTATTAATTGCTCATTAGGGAAGTTGCTTAATTCAGTAGGGTCGATGATGAGATCGAATGCGACAGAAAAAGGACTTGAATTTGAAGTCGTAGAAAGTAATGGTCTGCCTGCACAAATACGCAGTGATCCCACTCGTTTGCATCAATGTTTAATCAATCTTGTAAGTAATGCCATTAAATTCACTGAAAAAGGGTACGTTCATGTGAATGTCTCCCTGGAGGAATGCGAGGACAAGCCATTTATCCGTTTTGACGTTGAGGATACCGGTATTGGTATCGTTCCTGGTAAGCAGGAATTAATATTTGGTTCGTTCACTCAGGCAGAGGAAGATACCTCTCGCAAATATGGTGGTACAGGGCTGGGACTGGCCATTACGAAACAACTGGCAGAGCTTCTTGGCGGGCAACTTACTCTAACCAGCGAAGTTGGTAAGGGCTCGGTGTTCTCGCTTACGGTACCGGCCGGCGTTGATGTAACAAAACAACCGTTTTTGGACAGACATGATATTGCCAGCTACACAGGTTCTGGCACGACCAAAGGGGAACAACCCAAGTTTTCCGGCAGTGTGTTAGTTGCTGAAGATGCGAAAACTAATCAAGTACTGATTAAGTCTTTGCTGGCACGGCTGGGTTTGCAGGTAACGATTACTGAAGATGGTAATAAGGCACTGCAGAAAGTACTGACTCAATCATTTGACTTGATTTTTATGGATATAATGATGCCTCATATGAACGGATACGAAGCCACACAAGCAATTAGAAAAGAAGGAATAAAAACACCAATAATTGCTCTGACTGCCAATGCGATGAAAGGCGATGACAAAAAATGCATCGAAGCCGGCTGTGATGATTATTTGGCAAAACCAATTGATCGAAGAGAATTATTGAAAACAATTGGCAAATATTTAGCATCAAACGATCAAGCTTTAATCGAAATGGCTGACTCTGCAAAATCATAGGTAGATGAGCTTTCAGATATAGCTATATTGTGGCCCAGTCTCCCTCTTTTCAATGAGTAGTAAAATATCACTCTTCTTTGTTCTTTGAAGGATGTCTCCGTGATGTCTCCAGGGATGTTGACATTTTTCAGATGGGCAACAACCAAACCGCAAATTTTTAGCTAAAACATCATATTTAGAAATCTTTTAGTAAAAACGGGACAAGAAGTCCGATGGTCGCTGAATGGGGTGATTATTAAGTGCCAATTCTCTTCAAATCGGTTCCAATATGTATTTGATGATGTCCCTTCTGCTAATAATCCCCACCAGCTTTCCTTTAGCCAATATCGGGACTCTTCGAAAATTGTTTTTTATAAGACATTCACAAATCGCTATCAAATCCTCTTCCTGGTCAAAACTAACTACTTCTTTTGCCATAAAATCCTCAACCATGGCTGAGTTATGCTGCGAATCATTTGGCAATATTTTAGTTTCCAAATCAGGCAGCGATTTCAGTATGTCTTTTTCCGTGATAATACCTATCAGTGACATATCATCGTCAACAACAGGCAGGCCGGTAACATCATTCTCGAGCAGAATTTCCATGACCCTGCTGATAGGGGTTTGCTTTTTAACAGTTAGTACATCAGTTGTCATAATGGCTTTTGTTTCGAACATATCGTCTGCCTTTCCCAGTATACGGCAATAATATTTTCAGACCGGTTGTTTATCTTTGTGTCTCAGCTTTAGGATATATGAGATGATATCCTTTCTGCTGATAATGCCTACCAGTTTTCCGTTTGCCATAATAGGAACTCTTCGAAAATAGTTTTTTATGAAGCACTCGGTAATATCAATCAAGCTGTCGTCCTGTCCAAAGGTGACTACCCCTTTTGTCATAAAGTTTTCGACCTCACCTGGTTGGTCTTCGATATTATACAGCAATTTGAGTACGTCTTTTTCCGAGATAACACCCGCCAGGCTCATATCATCGTTAACGACAGGCAGGCCTGTAATGTTATTCTCGACCATGATTCTAATGGCTTCATATATTCCAGTATCCTTTTTAACAGTGATTACTTCGGTTTTCATAATGGTTTTTGCCTTGAACATGCTATTCTCCTTTTTTGATTTTCCAAATATATTATGAGTACTTTGTTAATTCTGCACGAAGTTGATCAAGGTTTGAGCTATATTAGATAGCGACACAATTTTTTCTGCAGCTCCTCGCTCGATGGCTTCTTTAGGCATACCGAAAACAATAGACGATTCTTCATTTTGTGCAATAGTATGAGCACCTGCCTGCCGCATATTTAAGAGCCCCATGGCGCCATCATGTCCCATGCCTGTGAGAATTGCACCGACAGCGTTGGCACCTGCATACTTTGCCACTGAGTTAAACAATACCTCCACGCTTGGTTTTTGTCGGCAAACCGAGGGACCGTCTTTTACAGTAACATAATAATTTGCTCCGGAGCGCTGCAAGAGCATGTGAAATCCACCCGGAGCAATTAGAACTCGGCCTGGTATGACATGGTCACCATCCCGAGCTTCGCTGATGTTTAGGGCAGAATCCCTGTTTAGTCTCTCTGCAAGCGATGTTGTAAATCGAGCGGGCATATGCTGAACGACTAATGTTCCGGGGGCATTAGCAGGCAAAGCGGGAAGCACTTGTGTCAAAGCCTGAACACCGCCGGTCGATGCACCGATGGCAAAAATCCTATTGGTTGTCTCGACCATATTCAACCGCTTAGGCGGGGTGTCGCTTTGGTTTTGAGCTATTGTATTTTTGTCGATTCGAGTTCTTGATGCAGCTTTTATCTTTTCGACAAGAGTTTTACATGCTTCAGCAACGCTGTATGAAGGCCCAGGTTTACACATAACGTCCACGGCACCGGCTGCGAGCGCTTCAATAACGGTCTTGCTGCCTTTTGGTGTTAGAGAACTAAGGATGACAACAGGCATCGGATGGAACTTCATCAGTTTTCGCAGGAATGTTATACCGTCCATTCTGGGCATTTCGACGTCAAGTGTGAGAACGTCCGGTTCTATCGCCACAATTTTATCGCGTGCTATATACGGGTCTGGTGCGGTCCCGACGACCTCAATACCATTGTGCTGATTTAGCTGGTTGCTGAGTATCTTTCGTACTATAGCCGAATCATCGACTATTAGGACTTTAACACTTTTTTTAATTGTAATTGCCACAATTGTTTTCCCTGAATTATCCGGCTTTAGCTGACTTTTCTTGAAACCGGACCCATACTATTTATATTTAAGAATACATTATAGACTTTTCTTCATACCTTTAGAGCTAATTGTTACAGTACCATCAGCGATATTCATATACAAAGTTCGAGGTGAGGAGTCGCCGATTTCCTCGGCGTTAATGAACATACCATTACTCCACAAAATTTTCCTGATGGCCAGATAGTTTCGTTTGCCTATATCAAATCCTTTGGCTATAACTTTCAATGTAGCTGCTCCTCCGGCAATTATTACCTGCATTTTTTTTTTGTTTGTTCCCATTGACAAGAGTTTTCCAAGTAACAATTCCATACCCGTGTCAGCATACATAAACGGTTTTTGTTTTGCCTTCCTGACGTTTTCTGCTGAATTTGGAAGCAGGTAATGCAGCATACCACCGGTTTGTACCGTCCTGTCATATAAGCAGACGCCAATGCATGAGCCCAACGAAAATGTTACCAGGACATCCTCTGGATTATTGGAAACCTTGGCGTCAGATATATTTACTATTGTTTTTGGCATATCAGGAGTCTATAGTTAGTTATGCTTAGGTTGTCGACCGAACGTTCTCAAATATGCGGTTAATACTGATTGGTAGTTTTGGTCAAATCCTCTCTGCCAAGTTATGTAGAGCGGTACAGGTCCAATCCTTAAATCTCAGCAACATATCCGGGCGTTTATCTTCAGTAAGTTCCTCAAAGGCGAATTCAGCCTGGTGGCAAAAATCAGACATTTCGTCAATACCTACCATTGCGGATTCACCCTTGATCTTATGTATAATCCGTCTTATAGTTACGGCATTTCCCTCACGGTCATTGGCTGCCTCGTATGCTAAAGTTACTTGTTCAAGTTCGTCCAGTGACGAATTAGTTGACTCTACATAATCATCTAATAAGTCACTGAAGTCCTCTGGCATTTCCATTTCTTGTGGATTTGGTAGAGGACCATTATTTCTTATTCCTGAAAAATCTTTAGCCTTCATAAAATATATCCTGATAGCAATCTCTTAGTCTTTTAAAATCAGTCTGGTGGCTATAGCATGACCTTCGATATTTAATGTATCGCTGCTGCAGTCTGCCACAAACTCTTCCCATTGTGACGAATTACTACAGCTCTTGATCTTTGGAACAGTAATATCAAACATATCCGCTGTCGAGGAGACAACCATAGGGAGAAACAATCCACATGTGACGTTTGAGAACTCTTTCAGGGCATCGCAAGCAGCTTGCTTATCGGCCTTTTCAAGGGCCCCTATATTTTCTGCAAGAATTTTACAAAAGTCCAAACCGGCGATTATTTGGATTTTTCCGGATTTTGCCCCGGAGAAACCGATTTCAGCCACTATGGTTTTTTCCGGAACAGGCAGGTCATCTTCCATCGGTATAACGGTCAAAAAGGCCATTGTTTCAAGTGCCTCTGCCATAGCTTTGGTCAAAAGATCGCCGAGTTCTGGAGTTTGTTTATTCCAGAGTGTCTGTATAATTTGCCTGAACTCTTCCGGTGTAAAAGGTTTGTGCAGATATTCTTTCACTCCTTCGGCCAAGAGGTTCTTGATTCGGGTTGTTCTGGATTCGGTGGAGACGACTACAACGGGGATTGATTTTGTGGCCTCCGAGGATTTCATATGACGGATCATTTCAGCACCGCCCATTTTGGGCATATTCAAATCGGCAAGTACCAGATCCACATCTGCTTCGGTGAGGACTTTCAAAGCTTCCTGCCCGTTTTCCGCCTCTAATATCTGCCCGATTTCCAGGTCAACCATACTGATGATGTGCTGTATAGATGTTCTGGTAATGCGCGAGTCATCCACAATTAATATATTTAGAGCCATAATACATCTCCCATATAAACGATCGGTTTCAAGTTATTTTTATTATAAACCCTTCTCAAGTCCATCAGACCTGATTGTTACAGCGCCATTAGCGACATTCATATACATATTTCGAGGTGAGTCACCGCCGATGTCTTCGGCATCAATGAACATCCCATTTTTCCACAGGATTTTCCTTATGGCAAGGTGGTTTCTTTTTCCGATATCAAATCCCTTTGGTCCGGTGTCCATTGCTGCTCCACCTGCTATTTTTACCTGCATTCGTTTTTTGTTTACACCCATTGACACTAATTTATCAACCAAAATCTTCATTCCGGTATCAGCGAACATACACGGCTTTTCTTTTGCTCGTTCAGGGTCCATATTTGAATTTGGAAGCTGGTAATGCAGCATACCTCCGATGTGTGTTCCGGTGTCATACAAACACACTCCAATGCATGACCCCAGCGAATATGTAGTCAAAACATCGGCCGGGTCATTGGAGACTTTCGCATCTGATACATGCACTATTGTCCTTGTTTTTAACATATCTGAATCCTATGGTTTCATATAAATCGTCGGCTGAATATATTTGAATTTGTGCTTAACGCCGGTTAATGATTCCGAATGCCCGGTGAATAAAACAGCTCCAGAATCCAGCAAATCCCAAAAGCGGTTTATCAAACACTCCTGTGTTGTCTTGTCAAAGTATATCATTACGTTTCGACAGAAGATGAAATCCAGTGGACCCTTAATCGGCCAATCATTCATCAGATTCAAATAGGTAAAGATTACATCATCTCTGAGGCATTTTCTTACTTCGAACACCTTTTGTTTGTTCTTACGATGTGACACCAGATACTTCTGCTTTTGAAGGGATGGAACAGGCTTAATTCTTTCAGAGTCGTAGATACCGGTTTTGGCAATTTCAAGCATACTTGTTGAAATGTCTGTAGCCAGGACTTTCGTATCCCAGCGGCCCTTGCCCTTTACCGCTTCAAGCAAAGTGATAGCCATGGAATACGGCTCTTCTCCGGACGAGCAGCCGGCACTCCATGCTCGTATTTTAAAGTTGTGTTTTTTACGTTTTTGCTCCAGCATGGCCGGCAAGAATTGACTCCGTAAGAATTCAAAATGCTGTGCTTCGCGGAAGAAACTTGTCAGGTTAGTACTGAGGGAGTCAACGAGTACTGAAAATTCCTTTCCGGTTTTATCTTTGAGTACATGCTTCATATATTGCTGAAATGTTTTGAATTTCCCCAGGCGCAATCTTTTTGCCAACCTGGCACGAACCAGTTCCTTTTTGCCGGTATGCAGATTAATCCCGCAGTGTTTGTAGACCAGGTCGCTGATTTTGCGGAAGTCTCTATCGCTTAACACAACGCTTTGTACCATTAATGTATCCACGTATATAGTTCCTGGAAATAGTTAGCTTTGGGCCAATTCCATCAAACCGGGGACATCAAGTATCAGGCTGACTCTTCCATCACCCATGATTGCTCCACCGGAGATCCCTTTTAGTTTGCCTAAACCTTTACTTAAGCTCTTTATTACTATTTGCTGCTGGCCCAGTAATTCGTCCACAAGAAAACAGCATTTTTTGTTGTCCTCTTCGACTGTAACCAGCAGTGACTTGGTTGGGTCTTCTGTTGTTGGGACAACGCTAAATAGTTTATAAAGACGGACCAGAGGCAAAAGTTGATCGTGTACCATTGCCATTTCAGCGCGGTTCTGAATAGATGAGATTTGGTTAGCCTCCGGCCTAAGAGTCTGTACTATCGAGTTTATCGGGATAATATAACGGTCGCTTCCTATCTTTACAATCTGGCCATCTATGATTGCCAGTGTCAAGGGCATACGTATGGTAAATGTAGTTCCCATGTCTGTTGTCGAATGTATATCCACCTTACCTCGCAAGGATTCGATGTTTTTCTTTACAACGTCCATCCCCACCCCACGGCCGGACACACTTGTTACTTTCTGAGCGGTTGAGAGACCTGCATGAAAGATCAGCTTGAATATTTCTTCGTCACTCAAGACTTGATTCGCTTTGACAATACCATTGTCAATTGCTTTTTCCAGGATGCGATTTTTGTCAAGGCCTTTGCCGTCGTCTTCAATTTCAACAACAATGTTTCCGGCCTGGTGGAAAGCGCGCAGTTTGATTATTCCTGTTGGATTCTTTCCTTTGTTTGTGCGTTCCTGTGGCGATTCGATACCGTGGTCAATGGAGTTTCGTACCATATGCACGAGAGGGTCAGCGATCTTATCAACTATGCTTCGGTCGAGTTCCGTTTCCTCACCCGAAGTGATAAAGTTTATTTTCTTGCCAGCTTTGTGTGAGAGGTCACGAACAAGCCTGGCCATTTTCTGAAAGACACCTGCAATTGGAACCATCCGCATCGACATTGACAATTCCTGTAGTTCACGGGTGATTTTGCCCTGATGGCCAACTTTACGATTCAGGCTGTGCTCAGATGCCAGGTTTGTGTTTGCTTCTTCAGCGACCATCAATTGAGCGATTACCAGCTCTCCGACCATATTTAGCAGATCGTCGAGACGAACGGTGCTGACTTTTATCTTTTCGTCGCCGGAAAGGGTTTTGGCTTTTGTCTTCGCTGGTGAAAAATCATCCTTGCTTTTGTTTTCATCCTGGTCTGTCAAAATATCATCCAGCTCCTGGTCTTTTTTTTGCCCCTCGGGTGTATCGAGAACAATAGCAAGATTCTGACCTTCTGCGGATGCTTTCAATTTTGCCAATAACTGTGTCAGATGTTTCTGCGCAGTTATAGGTTTGTCGGTCTCAACTGCCTCTTTCAATGCGACAATCATCTTTTTTATCATATCAATTGATTCGAAAACAATGTCGCAATTTTCATCTGCCAGCACGAGTTCATCCTTACGGGCGAGATCAAGCAAATTTTCTGCTGAATGCGCGAGGGAGCCTATCTCGGTAAGGTTCAGAAAGCCGGCCATTCCCTTTATGGTATGAAAGGATCGAAATATCTGGTTGAGCACATCTTTGTCATCCGGTTTGGTTTCAAGTTCGAGCAATCCCGCTTCGGCAGATTCAATGTGCTCGCTGGATTCTGTGATAAAATCCAGTATTAGCGGTACATCTTCTTCTGGAATAGATATTTCCTGTGGAGTCGTTTCATCGCTTTGAGATGAATCCTCTTCGGATGGTATGGAACCATCCTCGGGTTGAGACTCGGTGATTTGCTCAACAAGGTTTTGAAGGGTAGAGACCACCTGTGTTACCGACTTAATTGACTTGTTAGTATATTTTACTTCCTTTTGTAATATTTTCTGCAGCAGTTCGGTCAACTCAGAACCAGTGCCCCTGGCTTGTTCCAGCAGTTGTACGGGCCCATCGTTTATCGTGGCTATATTTTGGTTAATTTCATTGAGGATTGTTTGAAGGCCGTCAAGCTCCGACAGGTCTTTGGGGCTTAACATATTAACACCGCAAGCCATTTGTTCTATAAGTTCTATGAGTTTATTGTTGTCTTGCATGCCGTTCCTTCTTTATCTCAAGGTTGCGCATCGAGATACATTAATATCAGTATTATTTTTCGACATTTATAGGGTAGTAATGAATTTCGGAAAGTACCTGATTTGAGACTAAAACGGTGTTTTAGATTTGTTTGGGAAAATCCAGTAATTTGGTGATAAATCAGAATTATTGTACGATGGTTGAGCGTCGCAGTCTTGTGCCGATAATGGTTAATCCAACAGAGGTGTCTTAGGCATTGTCCCTTGAGCGTCGGCCGCAGGGGCTAATAGTACCTTTCAAATGAGCGCCAAAGCAATTTATATATTTGCCGTTCAATAAAAGGGTGGAGCGTGAAGTGCGATACGAGGTATGCTTCATACCAAAGGAGGTGCTTGGTTTGTTTTACCTGTGGTGGAAACGTTCGAAGTATATTGCAATAACGCTTTGAAAATATCAAATACTGTTACCAAGCCTTGCACCTTGCTTTGCTGGTCTACTACAGGCATACATCGTCCGCCCAACTGGCTCATACTTTCCATTATTGCTTCAAGCGACGTTCCAGGCTTTATAGTGCGAACCGGTCTGGCCATTATCCATTTGATCTTGATTTGAAGTGTAGCATCGTCCAGAGGTCGGCGCCATTTGGCAAATAAAGGCCGTAGATAGGGGCTGATTGCTCCTGTTATATCAGACTTTGATACAATTCCTTCAATTACGCCGTCTGTCCCTGCAATCATATAGCCTGAATCTGCCTGCTGCATTTTTGTAAGAGCCTGCTGGACGCTTTCGTCCGGATTGCCCCAGACGACGTCTTTTTGCATAATGTCTTTTGCGCATATTGCTAAAGATGGGAGTGTATGCTCACCAGGGAGATGGGCTGGTGACTGTACCATTTTTTGTATGGATTCAGAAACTGCTTCCTGTTCAGTCTCATCAGACTCAATTGTTGTTACCTCTTCTTGCTTAACAGCCTCTTCGGGAACATCTGTATCGTTATCATGACTTTTTGTTTCAGCGGCTGTTTCAGAATCTTCTTTTGTGACACTTTCTTTTTTATCATTTTCGGCTTCGTTCTTCTCCTCAGCTTCGGGTTCTGCCTTAGCTTTTTCCTCGGTTTCTGCCTTGGTTTGTTCTTCTGCTTCTGCCTTGGCTTTTTCTTCGGTTTCTGCCTTGGCTTTTTCCTCGGCTTCTGCCTTGGCTTTTTCCTCGGCTTCTGCCTTATCTTTTGCCTCGATTTCTGCCTTGGCTTTTTCCTCGGCTTCTACCTTGGCTTTTGCCTCGGCTTCTATCTTGAGTTTTGCTTCAGTTTTAGAAAAGAGTGCTAATGGGAAAATAACGTCGCAATGAAAATCCGGGTATGGCTCGATTTTCATCGTGTACGGGACATACAGCAATTCCTCGTCCTTGGTCAGGTTAATTGTTTTCTCGGGATTGTCCCACGGTTGGCCAATAAAAGTGTTTGACTGCACAAAGTGGCCATGGTCTTCCATGCCTTCACGAAAAGTCCTGTCCCAGGATCCGATAAACAGATTGCCCGCTTCTGCCAAAGCATCCTGTGCTTCCTCTGCATCTTTGAGTGAGCCACTCTTTAAGTTTTGCTCAATTTTTGCAGGTCCCACACATTTTTCTAATAAAGAAGTCATCTGTTCCGGCATAGTTATCAGACCGGCCAGAATAAATATTCCCTCCCGGTCGATGATTATTTGGAAAGTCCCCTCTAAAGAACCATCGGTTTTGACACAATTGACGGCTACAAAATTCTTAAAACGGTTTTTAAGGCCCTCAACAGTTTCGCTGGCAGCTTCCAGTTTGCCACATGTTATTTTTGCGCCGAACATGCCGGAGATGTCTTCGCAAAAGGTCTCCATCGCTTCTGCTGACAGTTCTACAGCTTGTGATTGAACTTCTGTTTGGGATGTAGGCATTTGCCAGGCCTGGATTTCTTGTTAGTATGTTTGACAGCTATTTAGTGTTTTCTCTGTATAACAGAGAGAGTTCCGCCACATGTTTATCTTCAATATTAAGTTTGACTAAAATTTTGTTTGCTCCATCCCCTAAATTATTTTCGAGCTTCCTCCCGCTAACGACTGAAGGTATCGAAACTTCGAGAGTTTCGAACTTATCCAGTATACGTGCCTTTACACTTCCCATAAGCATATTGGCTATTTCACCAATAGCATCGCATACATCTTCTTCGCTGGGTTCCTTGTTTGCATCAAGTCCAAGCATATTTGATGCGATAGCTTTGGCACATGATACGTTGCTGCAAAAAGACAAACATCCTTCCATGCCGCCCTTGAATGTTATTGAGCCTAACAAAGCCCAATTTTCTATATCCTGGTCGGTTTCAAGGGATTCTTCAATGTCCATAAAGACCATTGTTTCAAAAACTTCTTTTGCACCTTCTAACAGCGCATCGTGAAGACATATTTGGTCGATCATTGTAAAACCCTTATCTTAATTTAACATTTCGCACGGCTGTGAAAGGACATTGACTTATTTCATATACGGAGACAGTTCTTCTTGGAACTTCTCAGGTGTAAACGGCTTGGTTATAAAGCCATTTGCTCCGTCAGCGATTGTATTGTCGATAAGCTCCTGAGAACTTTCTGTCGATACCATTATGATCTTTGTATCGGCATAAGCTGACACTTCCCGCACTTTTTTGACCAGTTCGGTGCCACTCATTTCCGGCATATTGACATCACACAGCATAATCTCGACAGGATTTGCGCCCATTTTCTCAAGAGCTTCGGCTCCATTGCCGGCCTCTTCGGTTCTATCGAATTCCAGGCCCGACATATTTATCGTTCGCATTATGATTTTTCTCATCGTCGCCGAATCGTCTACAATCATTATTGATTTAGCCATAGGACTTTCCCTGTTTCTTATTACTATTGTCTGAATTAACAATTCTTATCACTTCTTTTTTCGTCTGATTTTGCGAAGACTTTAGAAATTCCTGACAATTTTGCGATTTTTTTTTAACTTTCCCGGTGAGAACTGCTTAAGTTTGGCCCTTTATCAACGACAATTATTTAAGAAGCGACTGTCAATTAGTGTGCGCTGTTTTCTTGAGTCGCACACAATGTAATTTGGTACAGTATATGCCTGATCAGCCCGGACTGTTAGAAAAAGAAAGTGCTGCATTTGCTAAAGACAAGCCGGATGTACGCAGATGCCGTTCGAGCTTCAGTCAGAGATCCGCAACATGCGTAAAGCTGCCGGAGATGGACAGTCTTTTGGAAGAAACACTTGCCAATCATATCGGACTCATTGAGACACTAACCAAGCGTGAAAGAGAAGTTTTGCGCTTAATTGTTTCTGGCAAGACTAACAAGGAAATAGCCAGAGCGATCTCCCGAACCGAACGAACGGTTGAATATCACCGTAACCGACTTATGCGCAAAGTCGACGCCCATAATGCGGCCGATTTAGTCAAACGCGCAATTACTATGGGTATTACGTGAAAATATTCGAGGAGCGTCTGGAACAGTATTTCAAAATCCCAATCATTTTATACTTTCATTCCTGGTTGCATCAGCCTTGACTATTAGATATCACTATATTTTATTCTCATTCGTTCCAGTATACCAGCAGTATGCATAGTTGAGTCGAGAACTTCCAGGCTGCTATGATGTGCTATTCTAATGGTTGCTACATCAGGCGGTATATATGGAAGTCGGACTGTGAAATGAGACATTTTGCTTCTGACCTTTGGTATATTGCCAGGAGAATATAAATTGCTGGTCACATCCGGGACCGTTCTTTCGGGTCCGAGTACAGCTATATCAACATGCCCTCGGGCTGGGTCGCAGCAATTTCGAGCCCAGAGTGCTTAACTTTTCCATAGATTGCCAACTCGCTGGCATCCTCATAAGCATAAGCTCGGCTGATGTAGGCATCTTCTGACGGAACAAGTTCAAGTGGGACTGATAGTTGATTTGTACGGTTAATCCTGTTGGCTGTACAGCCTGAAACCGAAATGATAGATATCACCAAACCTATTCCAATTATAGAGCTTTTGAATTTATACTTCATCCCTCACTCCTCTTTTATATCCGAGCTAAGCTGCCGCTTGTGCTGCGAAGAATCTTTAATTCTCCTGAACAAATGCTTGTGAAATTAATCTCTGAACTGTCATGGAATATAATCCTCTACAACGAACTGTTGAAGCGAGTACAGCACTAAGGTTGTTACAATTCAATCAAATTTCAATTAAAGAGTCTTTAAGAAAGGAATCGTGGATTTTGGACGAAGAAATTAGGATTCTTATGGGGCCATGGTGAAGAGTATTTTAGTGTGATATAGCTTGTTGCCTTTCGCAATTTCAAGCCTTTTCACAATTCACATGCCATCAAATCAGGTATTTTCCGAAATTAATCCACTACGAAAAATTGACGAATATCTTCCAGAATGCGGAGCAGGAGCGCTTTTAAATGTTATAGGGATAGTTCCATTGTTTGCGTAAAACGGCAAACTTATATCGGGCTGAATTGATATGACATAGAGAATCTAAGGTCCAAACGGACACAAAAACATTATGAGGACAGATGGAACTTTCGAACGCAGTGAAATTTTGCCAATGTCAAATTAAGTTTTAGAGGTCCTCTCAGAGGCCAATAAATAATTGTTTGTAACTGAATTTATTAATGTAAGAAGTTTAGGGAGGTTTTATTATGGCTGAAATAGCAGCTCAAACAGAGCAATTAAACAAGGCGATTAAGGAAAAGGCGGGTAAGTATCTTACCTTCGCTTTAGCCAATGAGGAGTACGGCCTGGAGATTTTGAAGGTCCGTGAGATTTTCGGTTATATGGACATAACCGCAATCCCGCAGACGCCGGCGTATGTAAAAGGAGTAATCAATCTGCGTGGACAGGTTATACCGGTAATCGACTTGCGGGCCAAGTTCGGTATGGAGACCACGGAAGTTACAGAAGAGACATGCATTATTGTTGTGGAGATAACTCAGGACGACCACAAGTTCAGTACCGGCATTGTGGTTGACCATGTACAGGAGGTCTTGGATATAGCCGGTGAGAATATAGAGGAGTCGCCGCAGTTCGGTTCTTCCGTTAATACGGATTTCATTCTCGGCATGGGCAAGATCGGCGACTCAGTCAAGATACTGCTGGATATCGACAAGGTATTGAACAGTGACGACCTTGTCAAATTTGCCGGTGCTGCAAAGGAAACTGCAAAGAAAGCCGTAAAGGAAACTACAAAGGCAACCGCAAAGGATGAGGCAAAAGAGACTGATGTAAAGCAGGAAGTAAGTACTGATACAAGTACAGAGAAAGGAGAAGCATAAGATGAATAAGACACTGATTTTATTGAGTGTGGCGGTTTTGCTTTGTGCAGCCGCAGTTGCCCAGGCTCAGGATTCAGAGATGGGGCAGAAGAATGCGGGGGATTTTTCCCCACAGATAAAAATGACATCTGCACGGAGACTGTTGGACGATCCGCTTAGACTGAGAGAATTGGATCATTTTCTTGGTGATCTTCATGGACTGCGTCCCTGGCTGGACAGCAAGGGGGTAACTTCTGAGCTGATCTACTCAGGTGAGGTTTTCAAAAACATGCGGGGCGGTCTCAACACGCACAACGCTGATAAGTATAGGGGTAACTTCGACTTTACATTGTCTGTTGATACCGAAAGACTTGGGTTGCAGCCAGGTCGTATATTCTTTTATACTCAATTTGCCCATGGCACCGGCATCACCGCAAACCATGTTGGAGATGCACAAACTCTGAGCAATCTCGACGCAACTTATCTGTTCCAGGTTAGTGAATATTGGATAGATCAGTTGTTTTACGATGGGCGGTTACGTTTCAAACTTGGCAAGATGGATAGCAACGTTGACTTCATGGCTGTCGATTACGGCGGAGACTTCAGCCAGTCTTCCTTTGCGGTGATACCGACAGCTCCAACGCCGACATTTCCAGATCCTGCATTGGGAGCGGCGGTATTTTGGGAGCCGGAAGATTGGATTTCGATGGGAGCTGGTGTATATGAAGGGGGGCCGGATGGCCGTAGCAGCGGCTTTAATACCGCTTTCGATAGCAAGAGTCACCATGGAATGTTTTCAATCTATGAAGTGGCTCTGAAGCCAAAAATTTCGTTCGGTGCGCAGAAAGACATGCCTGGAACTTACCGCATCGGCGCCTGGCACCACAGTGATGAATTCGATGAAGTTGGTGACGGTGCCTCTGAAGTTTTTAAAGGCAACCATGGATTCTATCTTGCCTTTGACCAAATGCTGTATCAAGAAAAGAGTGATAGTGAACAGGGATTAGGCGCATTCTTACAGTTTGGCTGGGCTCCTGAGAACCGTAACGAAATAAACCGCTACTTTGGCGGAGGGCTCTCCTATGTCGGCCTTATTCCGGGACGCGACGAGGATACTGTTGGAATGGGACTGGCTCAGGCTCTTTGGAGTGATCAGATTGATAATTTCTCCAAAGAAACGGCGATAGAGTTATTCTATAAGGCCCAGTTGAGCGAGTTTGTATCCGTAAAACCGGATATTCACTATATCGCAAATCCCGGCGGCGGAGACACAATCAAGGATGCTTTGGCTTTTGGTCTTAGGTTTGAAATTCTTTTCTAAGCCATGTAAACAAATAAGCTGTAACTGATGTAATTAGCTTTGTCTTGTGTAAGATGAGGAAAAAAAGTCAACAATAAAGAAGAATTAGGAGACAAACAATGTTTAAAAATTTGAAAATTGGGACAAAGATTATTCTTGGTTTTCTGGCGGTAGTTGTCCTGGTAGTAATTGCCGGTGTTACCGGCTACTGGGGCGTCGATAAAGTTGGCAACGCGCTGCACATTGTAGCCAACGAAGAAGCGCCTATTGTTGCTGCCGGTGCTAAAATGCGTCTGTCTGTTGAGCAGGCCAAAAGATGGGCCGAAGAGCTTGCCGGTGCCACAGCCGCACTGGCGACCGATGATGCATCACAGATTGAAGCGCTGGAAGAAGAATTTAACAAAACCGTGATAGCTTTTGACGCTTTTGCCGATGCCATCCTTAACGGCGGTGAAGTTGATGGCGATACAGTTATTGCTACCGACAATAAGCAGATCGCTTCGAATGTCCGTGAAGTAGACCAATTACACAATGACAAATTTCAGCCGGCTTTTAAGGATTTTTCAGAGGCAGGTCGCAAACTTGTCGAAGCCAAAGTTGCAGCACAAGCAGCTATGAAGCTTATGGAATCTGAGTTTGACCAGGCCATTGAAAGTGCAGATGCTTTTGAAGTCCTCGTTGCCGCGGAAATAGAAGAGCGAATGGCTTCGTCCCAGAATGCAGAAGAGGCCAAAAAAGTGTTAGAAGAAGAGGTCCCGCTGTCAGATTGCGCGATGGAGATAAAGATCCAGATGGGTCTTACACGAATACCTCTTGAAGAGATCGCCCAGGCTACAACCGAAGAAGAGGTTAGTGGTCCTCTCGGCGAATATGAAAAGGGAATCATCGCAACCGACAATGTTGTCACCTCTGTACTTAATGGTGGCGAGGTAGGCGGCACGAAAGTAATCGCTACAGACAATGATAAGATTAAGGCACAAGTGAAAGATTTTGACAAGGAACATGAAGACTTTCAGAAAGCTGCCGTTACTATGATAGCAGCGCAGAAGGATATGATTGCTAAGGCCAAACTTGCTGATGAGGCGATGGCCCGTCTCGATAGCACCGGCGACGAGATGGACGCTTTACTGATAAAAGTTGAAGAACTCACCGACGCGGAAATGACTCAGGCCAAAGAAGATGGCCAGGCCGCAAAAGCCACTGCAACGTGGGCAATGATTGCAATCGTTATTAGTTCGGTTGTGGCGGGTCTTCTGATAGGCATATTCCTGACGCGTTCGATAACCAAGGTGCTCAACCGTATAGTTGCAGCCCTCACAGAAGGTTCTGAACAGGTTACTTCTGCATCCGGGCAGGTATCTTCTGCATCTCAGTCGCTTGCCGAAGGTTCAACCGAGCAGGCAGCAGGCCTTGAAGAGACATCATCGTCTCTTGAAGAGATGTCTTCTATGACCAAGCAGAATGCTGATAATGCTCAGCAGGCCAATACTTTGGCTTCCGAGGCACGCAAGGCTGCTGACACCGGCGCCGAGGCGATGGGCAAGATGAACACGGCGATCCAGGATATCCAAAAGAGTTCTGATGAGACGGCCAAGATTATCAAGGTCATCGATGAGATAGCGTTCCAGACCAATCTTTTGGCCCTTAATGCCGCTGTCGAAGCTGCACGAGCGGGTGAGG
The DNA here is from genome assembly GCA_019456145.1 of Planctomycetota bacterium. Taxonomy (GTDB): domain Bacteria; phylum Planctomycetota; class Phycisphaerae; order Sedimentisphaerales; family Anaerobacaceae; genus CS2-K091. Next base: position 2,883 of record VRUL01000002.1, on the reverse strand, counting down.
CAGGCAAGGGCTTTGCGGTCGTTGCTGAAGAGGTTCGTAACCTTGCAATGCGTTCAGCCGAAGCTGCGAAGAATACTTCAGCAATGATTGAAGAGTCCGTCAAGAACTCCAAGAACGGTGTTGATATTGCGAATGAAGTCGGCAAGGTTCTTGATGAGATAGTCCAGGGCATCGGCAAGACAACGGACCTTGTCGGCGAGATAGCCGCTGCTTCAGCCGAGCAGGCACAGGGCATTGACCAGGTCAATACCGCGGTTGCCCAGATGGACAAAGTCACCCAGCAGAACGCTGCCAACGCCGAGGAATCAGCCAGTGCAGCCGAGGAGCTAAGCGCACAGGCTGAACAGATGAACCAGATTGTTGGTGAACTGGAGGCTCTGGTTGGGGGTTCTTCCGCTCGAAGGAACAGGAGCACATTAGGCCAGGCAAGTTCCGGTCACTATTCGAACATTAATGTTAGCCACAAAGCTGCCAACAAGACTCACGAGTTGTTGTCACAGCATCATGGCGCAAGCCAGTCTGATAAGGCGTTTCATCAAATAGCCGATGGTGGTTCCGATCAAAAACCAGGCAAAAAGGCCAAAGCAAACAAAGTTACCGCAAAGACTACAACAGCGGAAAAGGCCATTCCACTTGATGACGACAAAGACAAAAACACTGGAGATGATCTGGAAGAGTTCAACAGCTAATCTCTGATTGTTTGATTTAACTCCGGGCGGGCAAGGTGATATCCTTGCCCGCCTTTTTCATTAGTAAAGGGTTCTTCAGTATTTAGAGCTTTTTTACAAGCTGGCCGGCATTAAAATCAGGTACTTTCCGATATTAACTCGCTACCAAAAAATGACGAATAATTTCAATACTTTTAAATGTAAATCGCATCGTTCATTTGTCCGTGTAAAACTGCAAAGGTCCTGTCAGACACAAGAGCAGTAGAGGACAGATGGAACTTTCGAATTCTGTGAGATGGTACCGATGTCAAATTAAGTTTTGGAGGCTCTCTCAGAGGCCAATAAATAAAGGGCATTCGGTACTATTTCTCAGTATTTCTGATTGTTTGTAAGTAAATTGTTAATGTTGTGAGATATTTAAGGAGATTCAATTATGGCTGAAACAGCAGCTCAAACTGAGCAATTGAACAGGGCGATTATGGAAAAGGAGGGTAAGTATCTTACCTTCGCTCTGGCCAATGAGGAGTACGGCCTGGAGATTATGAAGGTCCGGGAGATTTTCGGTTATATGGACATAACCGCAGTCCCGCGGACGCCGGCGTATGTAAAAGGAGTAATCAATCTGCGTGGACAGGTTATACCGGTAATCGACTTGCGAGCCAAGTTCGGTATGGAGACCACGGATGTTACCGAAGAGACCTGCATCATTGTTGTGGAGATAACTCAAGGCGACCACAAGTTCGACACCGGCATTGTGGTCGACCATGTACAGGAGGTCCTGGATATAGCCGGTGAGGATATAGAGGAATCACCGAAGTTCGACTCTTCCGTTAATACGGAATTTATCCTCGGCATGGGCAAGATCGGTGACACAGTCAAGATACTGCTTGATATCGACAAGGTATTGAACAGTGACGACCTTGCCAAATATGCCGGTGCTACAAAGGAAACTGCAAACAAAGCCGCAAAGGCAATCGCACAGGATGCGGCAGAAGAAACTGATGCAAAGCAAGAGGTAAGTACTGATACAAGTACAGAGAAAGGAGATAAAGATGAATAGGGTGATAATATTGTTGATTGTCGTTGTTTTCCTGAGTGCAGCGAGTATCTGTCAAGCTGATGGCAACCTTGAAGCAAAACTCGCGAGACTTGAAACTGGGGGTTCTCAGTCAACGGCGGCAGAAAAGTCAAAGAGTAGAGGAAAGAGCCTTGCCGAGAGAATTGACGATATGGAAGCCCGGCAGAATCAAATGCAGAAGGTTGATAAGGGAATGGATACCCGGATTTCCAAGCTTGAGGGTAAGCTTCGGACCATGGAGTTCCATCAGCAAAGCAATGAAGCCATAATTACCAGAATTGCCAAGCTGGAAAGCAAGGTTCAAGTGCTGGAAGTTCAATCAAAAATGCCGCAGGTTTACAGAAAATCGAATTCCCAAGCTACTGGTGCGACCTGTAAGTCACAGCCGGATGTGCGAGCATCTGAAACCGAGACACATACGTCATTAGGGGACGCACTGGCGATCAAGTTGAGTAAGCTGTTAAACGCTCCGGTTCCTGAGCCTGGCTTTGAAATTACGGCTGACTACTTAGGCAAGTACGTCTGGCGAGGTCAAAACCTAAATGACGACCCCGTTTTTCAGCCTGGCGTCAGTATGACGATGGGTGGATTAACGGCCGGTGTTTGGGCCAGCCAGGACACTACCACTATAAACGGTCAAAACGGTGAGTTCACAGAATGGGACTACTCCCTTGATTATTCAGGCGATGTTCCCATCATTGAAGGTGTTGGCTATTCTTTGGGTGTGATCAACTATCACTTTCCAAGTGTTGTCGGGGATACGACGGAAGTCTATTGGGGGCTAAACTTTGATATGCCGCTGAGTCCGTCTTTTACCCTTTATCACGATATAGATGTGATTGATGGTACGTATGCGGAATTCGGTTTAGGCCACAGCATAGAAAAAATAGCAGAGCTTGGCCCCGAAACTCCGATTGGAATGGACATTGGCGCAAGTGTTGGCTGGGGCAGCGCATCCTACAACAAGGGGTATTGGGGTACTGACGAATCTAAATTGAACGATTTGGCGCTTTCAGTGTCATTTCCATTCGAGATTGGTGGCTGGTCTGTGACGCCGAGCCTGAATTACGTCACGCTGCTGGACAGTCGGTTACGCGACACTGATACGTTCAGCGAGGAAAGTGAATACTTCTTTGT
>VRUL01000029.1 GCA_019456145.1 Planctomycetota bacterium | reverse complement strand
GAAAGCAGGAATCCAGGACGTTCGATACATTTTTAGGGGTAATTCTTTCGGCAATTTTTAACTGTGATTGGTATAATTTGCCACAGATGAAGCGTTATCTGCCATAAATGAAACGCCAGTTGTAGCAAAGTAAGTATGATATGTTATATATGAAGTTTAATCTTGTGGCACGGGCATCCTGCCCGTGTGTAATAAATAAGGCTTAATATGTCGCAGATGAAGCGTGATATGTCACAGATGAAGCAGATTTTCCTTGTTTTAACGGTCTTTATCTGTTATTATGGGACAAGCGTCGAGAATCTGTCATTGCGAGGTCCGCCGAAGGCGGGCCGTGGCAATCTCGGCTTTTGACAATTAAATGCGGGACTGTACTGAAATTTTAGCATCGCTTATGTATTGCTTGCGGGCCTTGCTGGGCCTCGGTTTGGCACGATGTAGCTGTGCCCTTTTGAATGCGCTACGAATTAACAATTTTTGAGAGGAGAAAAAAATGGTTAGCAAAGAAAAGAAGATGAAAGGAAAATTGGAATGAAGGAAATATGTCAAAATTGTAAATGGTGGGAGAATGTTGCTCAAATACCATTTGGTCACTGCCGAAGGCGCGCACCAATATTCGAATCTGCGGAGCGAATAAAGGGTGATAAATCAAGATATAGATTTCCTATTACACCGGAAGATTGTGGGTGTGGTGAATTTGAATCCAACATGGCAAAGCCCAAAAGCGAGAACAAGGAACATACAAGAGTTTACATTTTGGCTCGTGCGCTCGGTGTAGAAAGTTCTACCATTATAGAAAAATGCCACCAGCATAATTTGGAGATAAAAAACCATATGTCGCGAGTGTCTCCAGGTCTGGCAGGACTTATCCGGGAATGGTTCAGCAGCCCAAAGTAAAACGAAGAATTTTTAAGCAGATAGCGGTGCCCATTTTAGTGCGCCGTAGAATATCGACAATTTTTTTGAGGAGTTCTCAAAAATGAAATCCACGAGCTTAATCTTTGCATGTTTGTTTTTAGTCATTCCCTGTCAGGCAGAAACAATCATAGTTGACCCCAACGGTTCTGCGGATTTCACTAATATCCAGGATGCTATTAACTATTCTTGGGATGGTGATACTGTCATTGTAAGACCAAGCACTTATAACGAGGCAATTAAGTTTAATGGCAGGCGCATTACCTTGACGGGCTTAAACCCTGATGATGAAGGCATTGTTGATTCAACTGTCATTATAGCTTCTTCCGGCCCAGCAGTGACTTTTGATTTTAGTGAGGACTCCAATTCTGTTATTACGGGTTTCACTATCACCGGATACGGTAGTACGGGAAACGGCCATGGCGTCTACTGCTACGCAGCATCTCCGACTATAGCGAAGAATATAATTAGAGATTGTGACTACAGCGGCATTAGAGGCAAATACAATGCTTCGCCCACTATTTCAAACAATAAGATAATCGATAATGGGCATAGCATTGGAAATTCCACAAGTGGCTCCGGAATAGTTGGCTGCGATGGTCTCATAAGCAATAACATAATTAGTGGTAACTGGACTAAGTCGGGTTCTGGAGCTGGGCTTGCCTCTTGTGATGGAATAATAACTAATAATGTCATTTCTCAAAATGAAAGAAAGTCATCAGGCTCAAGCAATGGGGGAGGTGGGCTTGCAAATTGCGATGGAACAATAATAAATAATACAATTGTATCGAACAATTCTATTGCATACGGTGAAGGTTATGGAGGGGGTATATTCAAATGTTATGGCGTAATTAAGAACAATATAATTGCGTATAATAGTGCCATTACTGGGGGCGGAATTTATAGTGAAGGTCCATGTGATAATTCTTACAACGCATTTTGGGGAAATACAAATGGCAATTTTGGTGGTGTTGCGACGGCAGGGACAGGCGATTTTATAAGAGACCCTTTATTTGCTGGTAGCATTTATCATCTGCAATCTACAGCAGGTCGATATGACCCAGGCACTGATACTTGGGTACTTGATGATGCTAATAGTCCCTGTATTGATGCTGGTGACCCCTCTGATGACATAGGATTAGAGCCTAATCCTAACGGGGGCAGAATAAATATAGGAGCCTATGGCGGAACATCACAGGCGAGCAAATCTCCATCCGGCATTGTCTTAACTGTATGCACCGAGTATCCAGCAATGGATTTCAACAAAGATTGCAAAGTTGATTTTGAAGACTTTGCTCTATTCACGCAGAGTTGGCTGGAATGCAACCTTGACCCACCCGAAGCCTGCTGGGAATAGATTTAAGCCCGCCGGTTATTTTACGGATTATTTTGCAACGGGTCTAAATCATAAGGTCCCCAATCCTCCAAATCTGAGAATAAGGCCTCGCCGTCTTTCAAGACCCAGACTACCCAGGGCTTCGCTTCCGTCTCAACCAAATAAATTTCGTCTGGCACATCATTCTGGGACAACTCTTCGGTAACGGCTTTTGCTGTCTGGATGGGGTCACCTAAGCAGATGTCATCCAACTCCAGCAGCAAGACCGAAATTCGTGTTTCACCTTTTGCCTTGCTAAGTTTGGGACATTTTTTTTCGAGTGCTATCTTAATCCTTCGCCTTCTTTTTGTCTCTAACTCCGCTGGGGCAACCAGCTCGATAGTGAACTTCCCATCACGACGCTCTAAGCGATGAAGTGCTACTTCAAAAGGAACTCCACATGGTTTCTCTCTGATGTAATGTTTGTCAGAGGGTTTATGAACAGGTAGCTCAAGCAAAGGGGCTTTCTCTTGGACCCATGCAATCAATGCCTTTTGAACACGCTCAGTATCTTTGGCTCCTTTTACCGCTCCTACGTCTATTGAAAGTCTGTAATGACCCGGAGTAGGTAATTTGCCCGTGAGCTTGCCCACAAGGGGCTTTAAGAGATTTTTGACCATATAATTATCAGCTATTTGTTCCGGATAGCTCTCAATTCGGGTATGCTCCAAGACTATTTCGATTGAAGAACATTTTATTAGTGCGTCAACAGCCTGCTCGTTGTGTTCTTCCTCCTCAGGGGAAATAATATCATCTATGGTTAAATTCTTTATCTTTGCAATAAAAGATGCCACGACTTTACATACTTGCTTTTCGTGACTCCTTTTCGCTGACGATTTGTTTTTCATTTCCAAATTACCTTCCTTATTAGTATCGTCTTAAAGTGCATCATTGCCGGGGGTCCGTTCTTTACGCTCACGAAGCGGACAATGTACAAGACTTTTCTTCGCAGATTATACGAGTTTGTGGATAAAACCGAGGGTAATTCTTTGCAGATTAGGTAATTAAAGGTATCCGCCTGCCCCCTCAGGTGGAACTTTTTAGCTTCAGACAGTGGCAAGCTTCGCGGGGATGACCAAAAAATAGTTCTTTTTTGGCCATTTTTTTGTTTACTTTTGTTTGGAAATCTGTTAAAATACCCGTATGTTTGCCGGCAGGCAAACGTAAACCGCCAGTAGGCGAAGGTTTTAGCGGAGTACCGCAAGTTTTTGTATCATCAGATACACGTATCCCTGCATGCATTAGGCAGGGAGCCATTTTAAACAGCAAAAAAACATTATTTTGCATCATAAAAGCCAAGTTTTGAAACATTTTGGTGTATTAATGACCAAAAAACACTTATTTAGCCGGCTTCTGAGAAAGGCCATTTCGATGGCCTTGTGGACGAAGGCAATTCTCTACCTCAAAAGCTCGCTTTTAGAGCAGAGTTTGCCAAGAACACCAAGCCGGCCAAAAACCTCCGCGATCTCTACGTTCTCAGCGGTTAAAAATTCGTGCCTTTGTGTCTTTTGTGCATTTTTGTGGCTAAAAAATCCGTGTAATCCGTGTAATCCGCGATTATTGTACTATTTACGTGCCTATAAGGCACGCTCTACAACTGTAGAGAAGCCTTTACAAATCTGCTCCTTTTTTATGCAAAACGAACCCAATTTACAAAAAGTCAAATGAACATAACTAAAGTATTAACAATGGAATATGAAAAAAGACACTTAGTCAACGTGGGAAAAACGAACCCAATTCGAACCCAAACGAACCCAATTAAAGCCAATTTCCAAAAAGCCCAAATGAACGTAAGTTCTATTATAACAAAAGATTATGAAAAAATGTTAAATCGGGCAATTTATGAAAACGAACCCAATCAAAGCCAAAACTTGTCCGCCATCAGTGTGGCGGAATCAATCCGATTGGAGCAGCTTTGTGAGAATTGGTTTGGGCACCCGAAAGATCGTTCCGTGGCGAGTTCCTTTCGGAAAATGAATCTTATCGGAAATATCCTCCCAATTCTTCAGGTCTTTGGATACTACCGCACCATACCGGCCTTTTCTGTACTTATCAAAATAGACAAACCATCTATCGCCTATCTTGATTGCCGAGGGCCCCTCAGCCCAATAGTTACCCGTAATGGGCTTCGATGCCGGCCCGTAAGGCCCCTCGGCCATGGTGCTAACGGTCACCCGAATGTTCTTCTTCGGTGGATGACGTGTCTCATCTTTAATGAACATTATGTATCGCCCTGCGTCCCTGACAATCGTTGCGTCGATTGTGTTAAAGCCCGGGTCATAAAACAATTTGGTCGGCTTAAAAGCCTCAAAATCCCTGGTCGCCGTATAATAAATTCGATGGTTAAGCCCGTTGTCCCCGCTTTTTCCCGTCTCGGCAAAGCGCCCTGGAATGGTCGTCGACCAGAATATCAGGAACTGCTTACCCGCTTCATCATAAAATACTTCCGGCGCCCAGCTATTCCTGGCCTTGGATTCGTGCTCCATTACAGGAATATATTTTTGCTCCGACCAGTGCACAAGGTCCCGGGAGTGGGCGTATCCGATGGCCTTTTGATTCCACGATGTTGTCCACACCATGTGGAATATTCCACCCGGCCCCTGGATAATGCACGGGTCGCGCATCAGTTTGCCGCCAACTTTGGGCCTAAGGAAAGACTTGTTATTATTGAGCGGCTTGAAGTTCAAACCGTCAAAACTGTAAGCCAGATGCAGACCGTCTTCTCCGTTTCTCATAAAGTAGGAGAACAAATAGCAACCAGTGGTATCAGCAAACTTAAAACTGCGAATCAGTTCGATCTCTTTCGCATTGTATGGCCTGCCGTCGGGATAAAAAATATCATGCTGCCATACTTTCGGCATGGGGTCACCTTTTTTCGAGCCCCAGTGCATATACGTTTGTGTGCGACCGGCGACAAGGCCCCAGTTGTACCATCCAACATTACGCTCGGCAAAAACCGGAAGAATCGCCGCAAAGGTATTACCGACCTGACGCCGCAGGCACTCCGTGCAGAGAATAGGCCTTCTATATGTTTCGCAAATCTTGAGCTTGTTCTTCATACCTTCTACACCGTCATAACCATGAAACGAAACGATGTCGGACAGCTCCATAAGGCGCTTAGACATTTTGCCCTCAAAACGTGTCCAGACCCCGGTGGTCAAAGGCTGCGTGGGATTTGTCGCCCGGGCCCATGCAAAAGCTGCTTCGGCCAGAGCAAGGCTCTTGTCGCCCATCCTCGAATTGCCCGGCTCATTGTACAGGTCCCATATCAAAATCCGCTCATCTTTTCCGAAGCTGCCAACGATATCTTTCACATATTTTTCAAGGTCAGCCCAAACCGTCTTGTCGGTCACGCGCTTAAGGCCGGGACTGGGGACCCAGCCGCTGTTATGAACACCGGGGACAGGCTCATCCTGTTTGCCAAGGTATGGCTCTCGACCCGCAAAGGCACAATCGCAAAACAATATCACCATTGGGCCTATGCCGTGCTTATCTGCGATGGTCAGGAATTTATCGAGCCGTTTCTTGACTCCTTCCGGATCGTCCTTCCATACAAGGTACTGCAGAAAGATACGGACGCTATTATAACCGGCCTTCTCGGCCCAGCCCAATTCCTCATCGATGGTCTCAGGGTCAAACGTATCTCCCTGCCACATCTCCGTCATATTAACGGCCGTCCGCGGAAGGTAATTGCAACCACGCAGCGGCGAGACCTTCCGGTACCACCGCCACGCCTTCTCTTTGCTCCAGAGATTTTTCGCCGGCCCGACACTTTTTGTCGCTGTTTCGTCGCCGTAAGCATTCGTCCCAAGGACAGCTACGCTAACCAATAATAAAATGATGACCTTCTTCATATCCTGTTTATCCTTACCGTACTACGCCATTTTCAGAGACGAATACATAGTTTCCAGAGCCGATATCGTATACCGCCTTGCCGGTTTCCATCCGCAGAAACTTCACGCCCTTGGAACCTGCCGCAGGCTTACTACTTTCAGTGACATTCTGAGGATCCCCGGCCGGAACATACACCGTTGCGGTCGTGTTGGTCGGGATAGTAACGTTCAATGTGAACGTACGGTCTTCAATCTTCCAGTCGCTGACGATTTTACCGTGGATGGATTCGTAGCTCGCCTTTGCATAGCTAAAGCCGCCGCCGGGTTGTGGGCGAATAATTATTCGCTTGTAACCGGGCCCTTCGGTGTCGATACCCGCAACTACTCCAAACATCCAGCGTCCTACAGAACCGAAAGCGTAGTGGTTGAAGGAATTCATACCCGGATCCTGGAAGCCCTTGTGCTCGGTCCAGCCGTCCCAACGCTCCCAGATGGTCGTTGCGCCGTTTTTGATACTGTATCCCCAACTGGGAAAGGTCTCGTTATTAAGCAGGCGATAAGCAACATCCAGATTGCCCGTTTGTGAAAGTGCGGGCAACAGATAGCTTAAGCCAACGAATCCGGTCGAGAGGTGCCAGTTCTTTCTCCGAACAGCTTCGACCAGGTGCCTGGCGGCAAGCGCTCGTTTATCGCCGCCCAGCAAATCAAAATAAATCCCCATCGCATAGCAGGTCTGCGTATCGCCCTTGATGTGCCCGTCGTCGGAAACGTACGCCTTATTGAATGCCTCCCTGATTCGTTCAAAAAGTGCCTCGTATTTTTTCGCATCTTCATTCTTACCAAGAACGGCTGCTGTTTTTGCCACAAGCCTTGTGCTGTAGGCAAAATACGCTGTCGCAATTACGTCTTTCGGCGTGTCGGATCCTACTGAAACCCAGTCACCGTAACCGTAGGCCGGGCGGAGCAGGTCTTTGCTGTTCTTACGCAGATACTCGATCCACTTTTTCATCGATTCGTAGTGTTTCTCGACAACGCGTTTATCATCATAAACCTTGTAAATCGTCCACGGACAGATAACACCGGCATCACCCCACGCGGCTACACCGCTGCCCATAGCGACCTTGTGCGGAGCGACATCGGGAAAAGCGCCTTCTTTGGTCTGGGCATCTTCCAGGTCTACCAGCCACTTTATAAAAAAGGCCCCCACGTCCATATTATACGTTGCTGTGCGAATGAAAATTTGCGCATCACCGGTCCAGCCTAATCGCTCATCACGCTGGGGACAGTCGGTCGGTATATCGATAAAGTTGCCCCGCTGGCCCCAGACGATGTTGCGCTGGAGCTGATTGACCATAGGATTAGAGCACTCAAATGTCCCGGCCGGCGGTGTATCGGAATGTAAGACAACTCCGGTAATCGCATCAGGCGAAGGCTTGCCGGGGTAGCCGGTTACCTCCACGTATTGAAAACCGTGAAATGTAAAGCCCGGCTGCCAAATCTCCTCACCCTCGCCCGCCAGGATATACGTATCGGTGCATCGCGCCTCGCGAAGGTTCGTAGTATAGATGGTGCCATCCGGATTGAGCATCTCCGCAAAACGCAAAACTACTTTCGCCCCCGCTTTTCCCGTAACTTTTAGCCTGACCCAGCCGGCAAAATTCTGCCCCATATCAAAAACGTAGGCGCCATTTTCGGGCTCAGTGATTTTTACGGGCTTGATTTGCTGCGTCTCTCGAACCGTTACGCCCGGATAGCTCTGAATCATGGGCTTCAATTTGGTACCGACAGCTACCGGCTTCCACGCCACATCAATGAAGCCGGGCTTGTTCCAACCGACCATCTCTCGGCGAGCATCATAGATTTCACCCATGAGGAAATCCGCCTCAAAATGTGGACCGTAGTTGGCCTTCCAGGATTTGTCGGTGACAATTGTCTGCCTACCGCCGTCGTCGTATTCAATTTCGAGCTGCGCAAACAGGCGTGGTTCGCTGCCATAATGTTCTCTCTTTCGACCAAAACCCAGGTAGCCGGCGTACCAGCCATCTGCAAGAATGGCCCCGATGGCATTATCACCCGGCGCCAGCAAATTCGTAACGTCGTAGGTCTGATAGTACACGCGTTTGGTATAATCGGTCCAGCCCGGCGTGAAGTAGTCCCGGCCTACGCGATGGCCGTTGATATGCAGCTCATAAAGACCAAGAGCCGAGGCGTAAACCGTTGCACGCTTGACAGGTTTGTCGACCGAAAAGGCCCTGCGCAGATATGGCGGCGGAGGTAATTCCAAATCCTGTTTCTCCACCTTTCCCCAGGGAGCGGCCCCCACTTCGACCATCTCCTTTGCATCGGCCCAGGCAGAGTCATCAAAATCGGAGCCCCGCCAACCCTGCTGCTCAGAATTAGATACCTTCCAGAAGTGGTCAATCAAAATCGCTATCGCATCGCCGCTTTCGAACTCTACGAGCAGCTTACCCGCAAGCCCGGCGGGATTGGGTTTATCGCCTTGATTTTCGGCCGCTATAGAAAAGCAATTTATACCCGCGATCAGTTTCTCGGTTACATCGAATGTGTAAGGCGGCTTCCATCCTGAAAACTTTTGCACCGTCTGGCCGTTCACAAAAAGTGTCCCTTCATTATCCATCGCAAGCTTGAAACGCGCCAGTTTGATTTTAACTGGTGGAATATTGATGTTACGTCTGAAAAACCGCGTACCAATCGGGGCGCTCTTATGGGGCTCGCCCTCGGGAAACCATATCCACCTGCACCCTTCGAAAGTAAGCAGGTCGGGTTCCAGCTTTACTCTATAGGACGGCGGTGTCGGGGCATCATAACCTATCCACTTGGCCTGCCGGTCTTTGGCGCCAAGCAAACCCATTGTCCATGAGGCCGGCTCGCTCCAGGCCGATGCCCTGCCATCCTTGTCCCACGCCCGCACTTTCCAATAGCAGTGCATACGTGATGCCAGTTCCCTTCCATCGTATTGAACGTGAACACTCCGGTCTGACTCGACCTTGCCGCTGTTCCAGAGGTCACCTTTATTGCTGTTGAGCTTTTTTTCGCTGCTGGCCACCAGTATCTGGTAAGCCGTTTGCATCTGGCCCCTCTGGTTCGATTCAAGAATCCAGCTCAAACGCGGCCCCACCACATCAATCCCCAAAGGATTAACAAGGTATTCACAGCGTAATTTCTTTACCGCGACACCACTGCCCGTTGAAAGCGAGCAGCCGCTGAAAGCCGGCATTACCATCACCGATAGAATTGTAACCAATCGTCTCATCCTTATTTACCCCGTTAGAAATCTTCTCTTTTTGTCCTGTATTTACCCCGTTATGGAATTTCTAACGGGGTTTGTCTCCACATTCAGCAATCCAACCGCAAGTGACCAAATTAACACGTTCTTTAAAATTGTTTAACAAAACTAATACCTGCCGCCGAACCATCAGCACCGCCCATGTAGGGCAGCAGCTTAAAGCCCGCTATCTCGATTTCTTTGTGTTTGCCCGCTATTGTGTGACCGACAACCCAGCCGAGAGTTGCGCCAAAGACAACGTCACTGGCCCAATGGTCCCCGGTGTCGGCCATTCTGTAACCCACAAGAGACGCCAATATATATGCGGGGACACCTACCTTCGGCCCGTAAAACTCATCCAGAACAGAAGCAACGGTAAACGAACTCGAAGTATGCCCGCTCGGCCAGGCCCAACGCTTGCCGTTGGGTGTATCATTGTCCCTGATGAATTTCAGCCCCATCGTAGCCACCCAGTTAACCGAAACGGCCGTCATCATCGTCCACGCCCGCTCTTTATTAAGCTCATCACCGCTTTCGGCGCTTAAACCATACCAAAGACCCGTGGCAGCGAAATGTGTCCCGGGATGGCCTATGATGTTAAAGCTCTCATCCGTAAAACCATGAAAAGCTCCGTGTCTATCGAAGTGCTCCGCGATGTTCTTATCGGCATCACTATTGTGCATTGCAATACTTGCGCCGCCGGCAAATAATAGAGCGGAAAGATTATCTGTTCTCAAAAACACATTTTTTGAATCTTCTATAATTCTCCTGGACCAATTGACTACATCAATCTCTAAAGATTCAAGTAACAAACTTTCCTTCGATGGATTTTCTATCCGCCCTGCCTGGCTAAAAACCTCCTCTGGATTCAAGGCAGGCGATCCCAGTTTCTGGCTTCTAACGGACCCTGAACAAAAGGCAGCAAAAAACAAAACCGCACAAACAGCTCCCAACCGGAATCCATCCCAGAAAAATTTATTCATTTCTGACACTCTTCTTAATCTAACGCAATACGAAAAATTACTCCCATTCGATAGTTGCCGGCGGCAGGCTCGATTCCGGAATCCAGCTCAGCCGGGGCTTGACAACCTCCATCCCCGGAGGATTGAGGCGCTATTCACACTGAAGGTGACCAAATTAACACATTCTTTAAAATTGTTTCATAAAACTAACACCTACCGCCGAGCCATTAGCACCACCCGTATAGGGCAGCACCTTAAAGCCCGCGACCTCAAGCTCTTTATGTTTGCCCGCTACTGTGTGGCCGACAATCCAGCCGAGAGTTGCACCAAAAACAACGTCACTGGCCCAATGGTCACCGGTGTCGGCCATTCTGTAGCCAACAAGACCCGCCAATATATATGCGGGTATACCCACTTTCGGCCCGTAAAACTCATCCAATACCGAAGCTACCGTAAAGGAGCTCGAAGTATGACCGCTCGGCCAAGCCCAGCTCTTTTCGTTGGGAGTATCATTATCTCGGATGCCTTTGAGCCCGACAGTAACCAAACCCGTCACTGATAGCGCCGTCATCATCGTCCAGGCCCGCTCTCTGTTAAACTCATCCTGGCTTTCGGCGCTGAGCCCGTACCAAAGACCTGTGGCCGCAAAATGAAATCCCGGATGACCCAGGAAGTTAAAGGTCTCATCAGCAAAACCATGAAAAGCCGAATGTCTCTCGAAGTGCTCCGCTATGTTCTTGTCGGCGTTACTGTGGTGCATTGCAATGCTTATGCCGCCGACCATCAATAAAGCATTAAAATTATGTTCCTCCAAAACCGTATCTTTTGAATCCGCGATAATTCTCCTGGGCCAATTGAGAAAATCAGTCTTTGCAGATTCGAGGAAAAGGCTTTTCTTCGATGGACTTTCTGCTTGATCTGTTTCGTTAGCAACCTCCTCTGGATTTATGGCAGGCGCCTCCGGTGTTTGGCTTCTAACGGGCACCACGCAACAGGCAGCAAAGAACAAAACCGCACAAACAGCTCCCCGCCGGAATCCTTTCCAGCAATATTTGTTCATTTCGGACACTCCTTTAAAATGTTATACGTCACATGTGATATACGATACAAAAAAAACTATTCCCATTCAATTGTCATCGGGTGGCAGCCTCAAGCGCAGCTTGGGGATGGCTCGGAGCAACTTCCAGTAGCCACCACGCATTTATCATGTTACAGACCACTACTCCCATTCAATTGTTGCCGGCGGTTTGCTCGATATATCATACACCACCCGGTTGACCCCTCGCACCTCATTTATAATTCTGCTCGATATCGTCCCAAGCACCTCATAGGGAATCTGTGAAAAATCAGCGGTCATAAAATCAGGCGTCTCAACCGCCCGGATAGCAATAACATTTTCGTAGCTTCGTTCATCACCCATCACGCCAACAGTCCCGACAGGCACAAGGACCGCCAGGGCCTGCGATATCTTTCTATAAAGCCCCGCTGATTTGATCTCGTCAATTAAAATTTCATCGGCAGCCCGCACAATTTCGAGTCTCTGGGTTGTAACTTCGCCGATTATTCTCACCGCAAGCCCGGGGCCCGGGAAAGGATGCCGCCAAACGATTTCCTCCGGCAGGCCAAGATACTCGCCGACAAGTCGAACCTCATCCTTGAACAAATCCCGCAGCGGCTCAATCAGCTCAAAACCCAGCTCAGCGGGCAGCCCGCCGACATTATGATGAAGTTTTATGTTCGCCGCAGGATTGCCGTCTTTGGCGCCTGACTCGATAACATCGGGATAAAGTGTACCCTGGGCAAGAAACTTCGCATTGGCGATCTTCGACGCAGCGGACTTAAAAGCCTCGATAAATTCAAAGCCGATTATCTTGCGCTTTTGTTGTGGGTCTGTAATACCGCCAAGGGCAGCCAAAAAACGTTCAGACCAATCGACAACCCGCAAGTCGATATGAAAATGGTCTCCGAAAGTGGAGACGACATCTTCGGCTTCGTTCCTTCGCAGCAGGCCGTTGTCTACAAAAATGCAGACAAGCTGTTCGCCTATCGCCTTGTGAACCAGCGAAGCCACTACTGATGAGTCGACCCCGCCGCTAAGGCCGCATATCACCTTGGCGTCCCCCACCTGTTCGTGAATCGTCTCGACTGCCTCGCTGACAAGGTCGCTCATCTTCCAGTCGCCGCTGCAGCCGCAAATATCATACAGGAAATTTTTCAGAATCAGCGACCCCTTTGGCGTATGCGCAACCTCAGGATGGAATTGAACACCGAAAAAATCTTTTTCTTTGTGTCTTATCGCGGCAAACGGACACGTTCCTGTCGTCGCCAGCTTAACAAAATCATCGCCTAATTCGCCAACCTGGTCGCCGTGACTGGCCCAGACCGTAGTCGAATCGGGCATATTTGCAAACAACTCGCTCTTGTCAACTATCGCCAGTTTTGCCCTGCCGTACTCGCGCTTCTCGGCGGCAATAATTTTCGCCCCTAAAATCTGACAGCCTAATTGCATACCATAACAGATACCCAAAATCGGAATACCCATCTCGAAGATTTTCTCATCACATTTTGGCGCACCTGCATCCCTTACACTTGCAGGCCCGCCGGACAGTATCATACCCTTGACCGGAAGCTTCGATAATTCCTTAGCGGTGATATCTGCCTTGCAAATCCGAGAATACACATTGTGCTCGCGGACACGCCTGGCTATTAACTGGCAGTACTGGCTGCCAAAATCCAGGATTACTATCATCTCACGCGGCATAAATCGTACCTTGTATTACCTGATGCGTATTACATATAAATCCGAATATCGAAATTCGAATACTCAATGACCAAAAGTTAAAAACTGCGTTTTGGGTCTTGCGTCTTGTCATTAGTCCTCAAATGGTACGGCAGCCGAATAGTTCGGCGCCTCTTTAGTTATCTGGATGTCATGCGGATGCGATTCGGCCACTGACGCTGCGCTTATACGGACGAAACGTGCCTTTTTCCTTAGCTCTTCAATATTTCGTGCTCCGCAATAGCCCATACCGGCCCGCAGCCCGCCAACTAATTGGTAGACAAAGGCATCCAATGTCCCGCGGTATGGCACCCGCCCTTCTACACCTTCAGGCACGAGTTTGTCTTTCTCCGTAGAGCTTTTCTGCCCGTATCTTTCCGCCGAACCTTTGACCATCGCCCCCAAAGAACCCATACCTCTGTATTCTTTGAACTGCCTGCCCTTGTAGATAACCAGTTGGCCAGGACTTTCCTTCAGGCCCGCAAACAATGCCCCTATCATCACACTCGAAGCACCGGCCGCAATTGCCTTGCTTATATCGCCCGACAGCCTGATTCCACCGTCGGCAATAACAGGAATATTATGCGATTCGGCCACCTTGGCGCAGTTCATTATCGCAGATACCTGCGGCACTCCCACACCGGAAATTACCCTGGTCGTACAAATTGCGCCGGGCCCGATGCCGACCTTTAAGGCATTTGCGCCGGCTGCTATCAAATCCTTCGCCGCTTCAGCCGTCGCAATATTGCCCACAATCACGTCGATATCATACTCTGCCTTGATTTTCTTTAGGGTATCGATAACATTTTGCGAATGGCCGTGAGCGGTATCAACTACGATAATATCAACATCCGCTGCTATCAGGGCCTCGATTCGCTCATAGTCGTGAACGCTAACCGCCGCTCCGACCCGCAGCCTGCCCCGCTCATCTCTGGCCGCTATCGGATATTGCTGGACCCGGTCGATGTCCCTCATCGTAATCAAACCCGCCAGTGCGCCATCCGGATTGACCAGAAGTAACTTCTCAACCTTGTGTTCCTGTAAAATCTCCTTGGCCTGTTCAAGGGTCGTACTGGCCGGGCCTGTAACAAGATTATTTTTCACCATTTCGGAACTAATCCTGACATCGTAGTCTTTAAGAAACTTCAAGTCCCTCTTGGTCAAAATGCCAACGAGCTTCTTGCCGTCGACGATGGGAATCCCCGAGACATTCTGTTCGTTCATCAGCTCCTTGGCCCTTCGGACAGGATCACTCGGCGATAACGTTACAGGATCCAGAATCACGCCGTGCTCGCTGCGTTTGACCTTTGCCACCTCTCTTTGCTGCGCCTCGACCGACAGATTCTTGTGAATTACCCCCACCCCGCCTTCCTGGGCCAGCGCTATCGCAAGCGCCGCTTCGGTAACCGTGTCCATGGCCGCCGAGACAATCGGGATATTTATCTTGATATTGTTGGTCAACTGCGTGCTGGTTTCGGCCTGGCTCGGCACAACATCGCTCTTTGCAGGCAATAGCAGCACATCGTCGAAGGTTATACCATCACCGACAATTTTGTTTTTGTCCATTTTCTGCTCCAACAATTATTCGCAGTTTCACTTCGTATTGAACCGGTTAATATAATACCGCTCTAAAGTGCAGTCAAACCTATTTTCGTACAAGAGATGTAATTCCTGGTTTCAGCCCACACAGGCCGGTTTTTCCGTGCTTTTATCGTGCCGGAGGTAATATAATAAGAAAATCTGCAAAAGCAGGATTTTCAGCGTTTCTCACTTCGATTCTTACTTCTTACTCCTTACCTCTTATTCCTTATTTCTTACTCCTTACTTTTCCCTCCTTACTACTTACTACTTACTACTTTTTTCTTGCCCTTGTGCCCTACTTAATATATTCTGGATTGCCTCTTCTAAACCTCGTAGCTATCGCATTGACATTGAGAAATGAAAAGGAAATACGCCCCCTGAATACTGGAAACTGGCAACCGGAAACTGTTTTTTCTATCAACATTTTGCGCTATTCCATTCCGAAAGCCCCCGGCTTTATGCCGAGGGTAATTCTATTACATGCCGGGGTTGCCCTAAGTGAGTTTACACTGAGCTTGCCGAAGTGAGACCTGCTGTAATACGCTCCTGATTTTCCCTGAGTTTGGGAATTTACACTGAGCAAATACGAAGGGAAGGGCTATCAGCAGGGCTCGAACGCCTATATACTGGCAATCGGTAACTAATTACTTTCTAACTGTTGACCAATCTGCTAAACACTACGTCTCTTCGTACCACCAATGTTTTTCACTGTACCTTTCACACCCACTTTTTTCATTGCTTGCGCTGCCAGGGCAAGGATTTGAGTAATGATAGAATCTACGAGTTCGAATTCAAGGTCAAAAAGTGATTTGTGTATATCCTCAGCACAAACAGGCCGGGCTTTTTTGCCCCGGCCTTTTTTACGTGCATCAACGGCAAAAGCAAAAAAAAATCCTGAAAAGTTGCTGCGCATCAGCCGCGTTTTTCGTCTATAATAATGAGTTCATGAAGCAGGAATCCTGGGAGGTTTTTTGGAAGACCGGCACGGAAAACTCGTGGAGCTGTTGGAAAAGTCCGGGGCGCCTCTGTACACGCTCCTGACAAGGCTCACTCTGCACGAAGACGTGGCTGAGGAACTGATGCAGGAGCTGTTTATAAAGCTCAGTAATTCCAGCCAGTTCGATAAGATCCAGAACCTGGGCGCTTACGTGCGCAGAGCTGCAATAAATCTGGCTTTTGACTGGCGGCGCAGCCAAAAGCGGAATGTTTTAGGTTTGGACCGGCTAAACGAACCGGCCTCGAATGAAAAATCGCCATTGGCAAAACTGGTTCAGAAAGAAGAACTCAAAGAAATATTAAATGCAATTGGGCAGGTAAATAAGCCTGCTCGCGAGGTCTTTGTCATGCGATATATACAGCAGGAATCTTACGATGATATTGCCAAACAGCTTGGCAAAACACCTCACCAGGCACGCGCCTTGTGCTCCAGGGCTATGAACAACATTAGAAATATACTTGGGTCAAATAATTCAGGTCTTTCCGGAAAGGAGACAGATAATGTCGAAGATTGACGAAAACCAAATCCGCCGGCGGCTAAAACTTCTCTCGCAGGTAGAGCCCACTTCAGAGGCGACCGACCGTGCCATGGAACGCGTTCGCAATACTCTGACAGGTAAAGAGAATAGGCCCGAAGGCAAGAAAGTACGGACAGTTCTGAAAAGGCCGATAACAAAGTTAGCTGCCGCGGCGGTACTGATGATTGGCCTCGGATATGCCGTCGGCCGACTCTCGGCACCAGGCCCGGATATGGAGCAGCTAAACTCTGCCCTGGAAACATCGTTGAGGGCTTCTCTCATCGAGGAGATGGACCGCCGCTGGAAGTCGGCTTTTGCAGCTAATTGCGTCCAGCTTAAAGACGACCTTCAGCAACAGGTCCGCCGCGACCTCACTGAGTTTGCCGTCCAGACGTTAGCTGCTTCCAACACTCGCACGGAGCAACGTTTGATACAGCTCATCAACTTAATCGAAACCGCCCGGGCGCGCGATCGCCGGCAGATAGCCGCGGCACTTGAAAAAATAGAATTTGATAAAAGCCGGCTTGGAAAGGGTTTAGTGGCCCTCGCTGCCCAGACAAGCAAACTGCGCGGCACGAAACAGGATTAGCCCGACCCCCTTGTACCCTGCCGGTCGGACGGGCAACAAATGTATATGAACAAAAGAACATAATTGAATGAAAGGAGCAAAAAAATGAAATCTTTAATCAGAACAATTATTGTGCTTGGCGTTATCGGTTTATTGACCGTAAGTACTACCCTGGCTCAGGAGATTCCTGGAGAAACCGCCAGTGTCAGCAACTTGCAGCCTGCCGCTACCGCACCATCACCATCCAAAGAACCTGTGCCTCCGCCTCCACCACCTTCGGCAGGCTTTGTGTCACCTCTTGCAGGTGAATTGATTATTGTTGAAAATGCAGAGGCTATGGCCTTTGCCATAGAGCCAGGGGCTTATACCTATGTCAACCCTATTGTCAACTTGGCACCGGCCACGCTGGCCACGGCCGGCCGCAGTAGCAGCCGCAAAGTGCTCGTGATTCCAAACACAGAGATTAAAACAGAAGACCTTGTTGCAATAACGCAGGATTTGCAGGTTATGGCACACATCTTCCACAAAATATTTACAGGCCCCCGCCTGGTAGAAGGAATATTTATGGATTATGGTGATTTTTTTGGCCGGGGAAGTCGGGCTACAGAAGCCGTATACCTCCAGGGCTATGGAGTGCTCTTTTTGATGGAAGTCAATATCCCGCTATCATCCCCGCCAAAAGCAAAAGAACAAGAAAAAGATGAGAGTGCAACAAAGGCCGATTCGGTTTGGCAGCAGGCACAACAGGAAATATTTCAACCCTCGGTTTACCGCAACCCAAGAGTCCTAAATTCAGTAGAGATATACGATGAAGAGAAGGTTGAGGAACTAAAAAGCAGGCTTATAAAAGCGCTAAAACACGCCGCTAACATGAAAAATCTCGAACCGGATGAGCTGATAATCCTTACTGTCATTGGCAAGGGCCTCAAATCTAATGCGCGTATTTCATACGGTGTCTCTGGGAGTGAAATATATGCTTGGCCCACTGATAGCTATGGCCGTGCTGGCTTTGGTAGGCACGGCGAGGATGGGAAGAGTTACAGTAGTATCGGCTGGGACCGTTACAATCCAACCAGGAGCCTTCCCGTCATAAGCGCCTCAGCATCTACGGTACTCACCATTCGTGCAAAAAAATCAGACATTGACGACTTCGCAAAGGGTGACCTGGATTATGACAAGTTCCGCGAAAAGGTGCAGATTCTCACATATCCGTCTTTGGGCCAACAAGTGGTACATGGATTACGTACTCGTCGGCCCGGCGGCCAGGACACAACAACCGCAGTCCCTGTGCTACCACCCAGAGTGAACAGATAGATTTTGAAAAGTTACGCCAAAAGGTACAGATTTTAATGTGACGGTTATCCAATCAAATATTGTTCTATCGGAAATGAGTTCTTCTTTCCCAAGTTATATGAAAAAGTGATATGGCAGTCCTCCTTCATTGGAGGGCAAAAACGGGCCGGGCTGTTACAGCTCGGCCTTTTTAATGCGCTTTTTGGGGCCATAGAGGGTAAAAATAGAAAAATTCATTTTTTTTGTAAACGAAATCTGATTTGGGGCCTCTATAATTGCGGATGTGCGAATTTCAGCACATTCGAGCTATGCATAGCTTAAGGTTTTTAAGGGTAAAACAGTGCCACAGCTAAGTTTTAAAGAATTAGTCAATGATTACAGTACAGCGGTTATGAAAACGGCGATTCGGATTTTACGCGATTCTCAAAAAGCCCAGGACGCCCACCAGGAAGTGTTTCTTGCAATCCTGAAGCGATGGCACAAATACAACGGCCAGATGAACTGGGGTGCGTATCTATACCGGGTCACGGTGCGAAAGGCAATGGAAATCGCCAAACGGTCAAGGACCGAACCACCCGCCGAAGAGCAGGACTGCCCCGTAACGCGGGAAAGACCCGATACGCCATTGAGAACCGCCGAACTGCAACATAAAGATGACCGCATGCCTTGCCGGATTCCCGAAACGACAGGCAGATGTCTTTGTCTTAGCAAGAATCGAAGGATTGAAATACAAAAAAATTGCGGAAATCCTGGAGTGTTCACAGGAAACCGTCAGGGTCCATCTGCATCGGGCTTTGAAGCGATTGACACGGGAACTTGGCGATTATTTAGCTTAAATAGGACAGGTGAATTATGAATACGCACGAACAAATCAAGGAACTGCTCACAGATTATGCTCTGCAGGAATTGTCCGAGCAAAAATCATCCCAGGTAAAACAACACCTCGCAGATTGTCAGCAGTGCAGGACCGAGCTGAAAAAACTCGAAGCTGTACTCAAATGCGCTGAGTCCTTGAGCGAATTCTCGGCTGACCGGCAGACCTGTGAGTCAGCCAAACAATCGCTTCTTGAAGCTGTGGCGAACGAAGAAACAAAACACCCATCCCCCAGGCCAACCATTCGCCTGGACTTTATATGGAGTACTATTATGAAAAGTAGAATGACTAAACTTGCCGCCGCTGTGATAATAATTGCAGTGCTTGCCGGCTTGCCATTCCTCGGTGGAAAAGATTCGGGGATTGCCTTAGCGCAAGTCCTTGAGAAAATTAATCAGACCAACGCCTATATGTATACGATAAAAATGAAAATAAAAGGAAAACTAATGCCGTCTGTGCAGGAAATTAAAATTCTCGCTACCCACTCAGACGATTTTGGCGTGAAATGGTATTGGGAAAACACCGATCCCAACACCGGCAAGACAACGACCCAGCAGATTTATCTTCTCCCGGAGAAAAAGATGGCCATTACAATCATGCCGGAAACGAAGCAATACATGCGAATGCCTTTTGATGATGATATGCTCGCCGGAATGAAGCAGCAGAACAGTGATCCGAGAGAAATGATAAAGCAAATTATGAAATGCGAGTACACCGAGCTGGACAGGGCCGTGATTGACGGTGTAGAGGTTCAAGGTTTCCGGACGACAGACCCAACTTTCATCAGTGCACTTGTCGGTGAGGCCACAAGCATTGAGCTTACACTTTGGGTGGATGTCGAAAACTGGCTGCCGTTCCGCTCCGAGATAGACCTCAACTCTGGCGAGCAAATGCAGATGACCAGCGCCACTTACGATTACCAGTGGAACGTCCCGGTCCAGGCAAGCGACTTTGACCCGAATATACCGGAAGATTTCAAGCCCTTCTCGATCGATGGTATGAAAATGCCGAGCATGAATGAAGAAGGCGCTATCGAAGGTTTAAGTCTTTTTGCTGAGATGGCCGGGCGATACCCAAAAACGATGAGCATGATAGAACTTGCCCAGGAAATCGCTGCTTTAATGAAAGACGTTGAAAACCTCACATACCTGACCGACGAGCTTAAGAAACTGAAAGAAGAGAAGAGCAAAACGGGCCAGATGACAGAGGAAGAGATCCGGAATGCTATGATGAAAAAATCCATGGAAATGATGCGGCCGCTTCAATCAATAGGCTTCTTCTATATGATGTTGGTAGCCGATAAAAAAGAACCTGTGTATTATGGCGAGTCGGTCGGTCCGGATGACACTGATTTGGTACTGTTGAAATGGAAGGTTTCCGATGACCAGTATCGTGTGATTTTCGGAGATCTGACCGCCGAGGACCTCACCGCCGACCAGTGGAATCAGCTCCAAAAGTAGTTAGCAAAACTGTTAGATTAAATTGTGAACGTAACCAGGCCGGGCTTTTTAGCTCGGCCTTTTTATTCACTTCCGCCGTTTGTCATAAGCTATGGAGTTCGGCCATGCGTTTCCCCGGCTTGAAGTGGTACTGGCATTGGCTCATCGGCTCACACTCTTCAGATCCACCTTGTCCTTTCCTTAGTCCCTATAAGCCTTTGACTCGCATCCGGACTGAATAAAGAGAGGTCCGGGCCGTTATAAACAGCGTCTTCTTGTCCTTGCCGCCGAAGGTAACATTGGCCGGCCCTTCGGGAACAGCAATCGTCTCAATTTTTTCGCCCTTTGAGTTGTAAACCTGCACAGCATTCGTCGTCAGATAAATATTGCCCTTATTATCAATTGTCATCCCGTCGGAACCTTCGCTCGCAAAGAGCTTCTTGTTCGAGAGCGTTCCGTCCTTTTTGATAGTGTAAACAAAGGTCTTCTTCCCGCCGTGGTCAGTCACGTAAAGCAGTTTACCGTTGCGGGTCCCTATGACCCCGTTAGGCCTGACCATATCATCGATTACCCGGATGATGTTCTTGCGGTCGGGCAACAGATAATAGACATGTTCACCGCCCTGCTCCATGCCGTCTCTATTGCCGTAGCGGGGATCGGTGAAATAAATACCGCCTTTGGGATCGAGCCAGAGGTCGTTGAGACTGTTGAATTTTTTATTCTCGTACTTATCAGCCAGCACCGTAACTTTGCCTTTCGGATCGATCGACACCAACCGTCGCCCGCCTCCTTCGCAGGCTAACAGATTGCCTTTCTTGTCAAAGTAAAGGCCATTGGAACCGCCGGAGTTTCCACGAAATGTCGAAAGCTTTCCACCCAGCGACCACTTGTGGATTCGATTATTTGGGATGTCCGTAAAGAAGATATTACCCTTGGCGTCCGCAGCCGGCCCTTCAGTAAACTTAAAGCCGCCGGCAAGTTTTTCCACTTTTGCACCGGCCGCCACAACACTAAGCTGTTCACCGCTGCAGCCCGCTGACAAAAATGCCATTAACAACACCATCGAAACAAAACATTTCTTATTCATCTCAATCTCCTTTCAGACTCTAAAAACATATTAGATTTGCCTTAAATGAGTTATTACCAATACCCGTGACTGGGCAAAACAATCGTTGACACATTATACCACCTACTTTATATCCCTTGCAAGACTATTGAAGCCAAATATCCGGCATCAGGCTTCAATCTTTCAGGATTCGGGCAGAAGTGAACTGGTTCCGGTAAACATTCATATTACCAGCAGCGTTAGTTTGAGCAACAGCTCTTTTTGGATCGGGATGTAGAAACCAGTTATGGTGTATCTGTGCCGATTGTCGCGGCCGGCCCCGAATCAAAAATGCCCGCACGCTTGTCGCCCGGAACGTATTATGGTGTATCTTAATCGAGTCACCGGCGATATCTGTTCCGTCCTTACGGTCCCTTCCGCCGTGCATGTCGAAGCTATGACTGTTGGCATTCTCAAAGACAAGATTATAACGCGCCTCGTAACTGGTGCCGGGCCTGCCCGTCCCGGCGATATGGTGACGGCACCAGTCGAAAAGGTTCGCCTCGATAAGGGCATCAGCCTGATTCAGGCATACCCCATAACCTAATCCGCTGCGCTGGTTGTGGTGAATGTTGTTGTGGTGAATGTGTGCCTTCGATGCTCCACGCTGTAGATATATTGCTGCGTGACTCCACCCCCAGAGTTCGCAGTTGTCCACCTCCAGGTACGAATGTGCTGTGATTATCGCATCAGAGTTGGGAATACTATAGTATCGTCCTTCCTTGTGCAACTTCCGCATCTGCTCGGTCCTGCGTTTCTGGTCCGGCCCGCGCAGACGCAGCCCGGTGATGCGCACTTTTTCTCCGCCGGCCATAAAAATGGGGGCTGTCGAAAGTTTAGTGCTGAATATCAGGGCCCCCTGTGAATTCCCCCGGCCGCGACCGCTTGCCACCGTTACACCCCCGGGGACTACAATTTTACTACTCCTTGTTAGGTCTATCTGGGCCTTGTCATCAATATACACAACTTCACCGGCCTTGGCTTGTTTAAGAGCGGAAACCAATTCTCTCAAGGTCTTCACAAGATAATCACTGCGAACAATCAACCGCTGGTATCCTTTACCTCCGCCGATTGGATCTCCTGTAGGATTTGCCTCCGCTCCAAAACTTTCCTTTTCAACTGCTGCCTTCGGCTCGACCTTCAGCTTCGCTAAATAAATACTGGTTTTACCTTCATGGCCTGAGTAGTAGCTCACATAGAGCATATCCTCATACCAAACCAGTCCCGGGTAACTCGTATCTCTGCCGCTGGGCAGTTTCATCAATCTGGTCATTGTGCCGTTCTCGATATCGATATATGTAAGCGCCGTATGCACACCGCCGTCGTGCATCCGCCCGGCGCCAATCCAATGTCCCCCGGGTATTCTGATAAAGTTGGGACCGCCAAAACCATTGAAACCTGCTCCAAGATCGTGCCACCGCCATTTCTTATAACCCGGCTCACTCACCCCTAACAATGCACTGCTCGCTTCGTTGCCTCGCCGGTCACGCCGCACGAGCGCATAACAGGTATCATCAGTGTCAAACCGAAGCGTTACTTCGGTCGGATATCCCGTGCCATACAGCTTATCCACGTGGCACTGGTACTCTGTCCCGTTCTCGCTCACAAGCAATTCGATGTATGGCATCCTTTCACCGGCTGCGTATGAAACGCCGTACGCCTTCCCCTTGTGCCAGGTGACGCACCAAAGCCAACGCCCCGGCTCAACGACAATCCGCGGCTTGGTCCATTGCCTGCCGTCTTTCGAAAAACTCGCGAAAGAACCGGTCGGCGCACCTTGATTGTCTTGTTTTCGCGGAGCGATACCACCCAACAGCATTAACCTGCAATCCGGCGTCACCGACAGGTGCGCATCCCGCAGGTCATAGCCTTCTAACGAAACCAAGGCAACTGACTCCCAGACGTCTCCATCTTTAGATTGGAGTACCCTTATCCTGCCGTCGGTCGAAACGTGTCCCCTGCCCACGCGGAACGCGCAGTAAAACCGCTCATTCCATCGGGCCAAATCCGTAAAAGCACTATGTGGCGCCCCGTCCCATATCTTCTTGACCTCGACCAGTTCCACCTCAACCGGCACAGCACCGAAAACAGAAGATGCCCCCATCAAAAACAATATCATCAAACCATACAATTTCCTGCTCATTTGTGACCCTTTCTTATCTCCTGCCCCCAATCATATTATACTATTTCCCTTCCTCTAAAAGCTTCTTAAAACGCAGATGGTCACGCAAGGGCTCCCAGACCGGGTCAAGTCGAAGTAAATGTATCGACATCCATCCGGGGCGGGATAGTAAAAACTCAAGTTGGTCGATGGCCGTATCAAATTCGCCAACCATCACATAGATGTGGGCCAAATCCTCGACCCGATACAGACCTCCCATCGCTTCCCTGCTTACAGGAAGCAGCGTGACCCCCAACTTTCCCTCCCGGAGCGCATCTTCTTTACGACCGAGGCCCGCATAGGCGATGCCGAGCGAACTGTGGAACCGCGCATCCTCCGGACGTTCCTCGATTTTGGATTCGAGAATACTTCGAGCCTCGTCGAAATATTTCTTCGCCAGCTCCTTTTTGTTCGTGTATCCATAGATTCGCGCGTATCGTAGATCTCTGGGGATAAAGTAATCCTGATTATCAATATCTTCTGATTTCAAAGAGAGCCGGTCCAAAGCCTCTTGATAGTTACCGTCGTACACATCGATATCGACCAACGAATTAACAATGTCGGTGTCTTCTGCTAACTTTATGTTATCCAGTGCATCTTCCAGGACCGCCCGCGCCTTCTCAGTGCTGCCTTCCCAGCGCAGGTATAGCCAGGCCTTTCTGTTATAAAACCAGGGCACATCGGGAGCCAGCGAGATGGCACGGTTAAAATAACGCTCGGCCTCCGGATAGTTGTGTAAGAGCACATAAGTCTCACCGATTTCTCCCACTAACCTTCCGTATCGTGGGTCGAGTTCGGATGCTTTCTTGAGGTTGGCGACTGCCTGCTCGAATTTTCCCTGCCGTCTTTGAACAAAACCGGTGAAACTCATGAGCTCGCTGCTATTGGGCTTATCTTTCCTGGCGATTGTGAATTGCTCTAAGGCACGGTCATAGTCCAGATGACCATGGTAGTAATAATGCCCTAAGGCCAGATGCGCTTCAGGCAGTTCAGGATTAAGTTGGAACGCCTTGTCCACCGCCTGCTTTGCCAGAGCAAGACGCTCTTCACGCTCTTCGCTCCGGTCATAATATAGCCAATATATCATGAGATGGGCCCTTGAGAGCTGGGCGTACGCTAAGGCAAACTTGGTGTCCAGCTCGACCGCCTTGTCATACATTCGTATGGCTATCCTGAAGTCACTTTCGAGAAAACTTCGATAGAAATATTCGTTGCCGCGCAGGTAATAGTCATACGCCTCCATGTTTTCTGTTGGCCTGGACGCAAGTGCCCGCCGTTCCGGCTCAAGCAGCGTGATGTCCAGTGCCTGTGCCACCTGCTCAGCTAAGTCAGACTGTACACGGAAAACTTCTCTCATATCATTATCATAAGTCTCCGCCCAGACGTGCGTGTCGTCCGAAACCCTGATAAGCTGAGGTATTATCCGCACACGGCTGTTTGGGTCTGATGGCCGCTCACGCTGGACCGTACCTTCCAGAATATAATCAACACCTAACTCTTTACCTATCACTTGTGCACTTTTTTCTCTTTTCTTATACTGCATTGCGCTCTGACGTGATATGACACCCAATCCACGAATAACCGCTAAACGAGCGGTGATGGCATCAGTGATGCCGGCGGCGAAATACTCGTCCTCAGCAGGCCCCAGATTCTCAAACGGCAGAACCACTACCCGTATCAGCTTTGAAGAGGGTTGGGCCAGCCGGTCCGGCAGGAATCGCGATGCAATTACCAATACGATAATGACGATGGCCGCACCGATAATCATCGCCATTCTTCGTGATTTCGCTTTGGCAGCAATCTCTGACTTAAACGAAGCAGACGAAGGGGTAGTCACCGGTGGTGCAGATGCCGGCAGGTTTAGCGTTTCACTGATTTCGATACTCGCATCGCCTATGTGTTGAAGCCTTCGGTGTTTGTCTTTCTCCAGGCATCGACGCAAAAGAACATGGATGTTCGCCGGTGTATTCTGCGGCAACACCTGCCAGTCTGGTTCGCGCTCGAGGATACCGGCCAGAGTGTCCGAAGGAGTCCCGCCTTCAAAAGGCACCCTGCCAGTCAGCATCTCATAGAGCACACAGCCAAAAGACCAGATGTCACTGCGCTCATCGGTCTGCTCACCGCGGGCTTGTTCAGGACTCATATAGGCGGGCGTACCTATAATCCTGCCGGGCTCGGTGATGGTGCTTTGTTGGCTCAGCGTTTCGCCGCTGATTGCCTTGGCTAATCCAAAGTCCAGGACCTTGACCTTGCCTTCCGGCGTTATCTTGATATTGCCCGCTTTCAGGTCGCGATGTATAACGCCCTTTTCATGTGCCGCCGCCACACCCTCGGCAATCTGCAGCCCAATCGTCAGCGCCTCTTTCACCTTGAGTCTTTTACGTCCGATTCGTTCAGCTAACGTATCGCCGGGGACATATTCGAGGACCAGAAAACCGGCCCCCTCAGCTTCTTTTAGTTCCTCATAAATTGTGGCGATGTTCGGGTGATTCAACGATGCCAGGACCCGCGCCTCGCGCGAAAAACGAGACCGCGCCTTAGGATTGTCCATCAACTCGGCAGGAAGGCTCTTGATAGCGACCTGGCGGTCGAGCTTCGTGTCATGGGCTAAGTAGACAACTCCCATTCCTCCACGACCAAGCTCACTCTCGATGCGGAACTGCCCAATCTGTCCGCCCGGCCCTCGACCATCAACGCCAAAGCTCGCCGTCGGAGGAACTTCCTCCTCACCCGGTCGTTTATCGTCTTTTCCTTCAGCGTTATTCATTTAAGACCTTGCAGTTACTCAAACAATCAATTGCCCTCCGGCTTCTGGTGCCAATTGACGATCACGTTTAGCTGGCCGGGCGATTCGCCCTCAGCGAGCTGGATCATCAGAAACCGGCCGTCGGTGGTGACGTCGTAGTAGGCGCGGATCGAGCCGGCATAATATTGACCTTCGAACAGGATCTTCGGATCTTCCGTGTGCGGCTTGGGCTCGGCAAGGAAATCGACTGCCATCATCCGTTCCCCGTTGCGATAGAACAGCCGCAGCCGCTCCTTGTCGCGCGCCCAGAGCGGCTCGGTTCCGCCGTCGGTCGAGACGGTAATCCGCGAGCTTTTCTGTGGCGGAAACGGCTCGATGTAGATTTCATATCGGCCGGACTCATTTGATTGATAGGCGATCCAGTGTCCGTCGGGCGAAAATACGGCGCCTGTTTCTACATGTTCGGTCGCCAAAAGCTCTTCTGTCTTCTCGACCTGGCCACTTTCATCTAAGTGCAAGAGCCAGATGTCGTAGTGCGTTTCGGGATCCTCATGAGTAAAGGCGAGGGTATTGCCGCTCGGCGACCAGGACGTGGGAAACTGCGCGGCCGGCTTCTCCAGCAGGAGTTCGGCGCTGCCCGGCGCGCCGCCGAGTTCCTTCCAGAACAAGTTTGGCGCATCGGTTCCATACGAGCAGTACGTTACACGCTTGCCGTCCGGCGTCCAAATGGGCAACGAGTCAGTGTTCTTCGAGAAGGTGAGGCGACGGTCCCATCTGCCGCGCGCCGGATCGAAAATATGTATATCTGTGTTTCCGTCGCTATCGTCACGAGCAATCGCCAGAAGCTGTTCGCTGGGCGAAAGACGGACGCCGGCGCCAAATGCGCCTGTTTCAAGTACATCCGGGGCTTGCTCTTGTGGATCGACCCGAACGAGTTTACGGCCGGACGTGCCGCTGCCAGGAGCATAGACCAGCTTGCCGTCGGACGAGAGAGTCAACTCGGCGGCGATCCCACGCTGAATCACGCCGGTATCGATGAGATCAGGCTCGCCCATCACCTTGCGCCGGTTTACATCGAACGGCACCGACAATATGTTGCCGCCACTTGCAAAAACCAACCGACGGATCTTGTGATCGTAGTGCGCGCTGGTTCCGCGCAGGCCAAGTTTCTCTAATTTCTGCGTCTCCAAATCCACGACGGCAAGGCCCGGGTCCAGCGGCTCGTTGGCATCGGAATCAACCACAGACAGGAGCACGCTCTTGCCGTAGGGCAGCATTTTAGGAGAGTACAGATGACGCGTGCTATCCGGCGCCTTGTTGGCAAAGGCGATCTCCGGCTTCCCCCCGTCGATGTGAACACGCATAAGGTCTCCGTCCGGGGTTGGTAGAAAGAGAATCGAGTTCTGCGACTCCCAGCAACCGCCGGCTGTAACGGCCAGCACGCGCCACACTTTCCGGAGTTCGTGCGTCCTAAGCGAGAAAACTTTCAATTGGTCGGTGGTGAAGAACGCCAATCGCTCTGCGTTCGGTGAAAAGAATGGACTTCGTGCATCCTCGGTCCCCTCGATGGGAACTGACTGCCACTGGTCAAGCTCACGCAGGAATAGCTGCTTTCCTCGCGGCCCCCAGCCCACGTATGCGATGCGGTTCCCATCGGGCGAAATGGCGATACTCGTTTGCCAGCCGATATAGGAAAGCGCATAAGGCTGGCCGACCGGCAGGACAATATGAGAACGCTCGCGGGCCCGAGGCCCTGTAACAAGGGGTGTGTCAACACGGAGGTAGAAGAATACGGACAGAAGAAACATGCACGCCGCGACGCACCACGGAAAGTATCGCCGCCACGATTCGATTCGCGAGGCATCAGACGATGATGCCAGTCCGGCTATATCTGGCGCAGGTTCGGCCATCGCCGCTTCGATCTCCAGCCCCGCATCACCAATATCCCGAAGACGCCGGCGAGGGTCCTTCTCCAGGCAGCGCCGCAACAGAACTCGGATATTGGCCGGTAAGTTTTGTGGTAACATCTGCCAGTCGGGCTCGTACGTGAGAATATTAGCCAGAGTGTCGGAAGGAGTAGCGCCTTCGAAAGGGATTCGACCAGTCAGCATCTCATAGAGCACACAGCCAAACGACCAGATATCACTGCGCTCATCGGTCTGCTCGCCGCGGGCCTGCTCCGGACTCATGTAAGCGGGCGTACCAATAATCCTGCCCGGTTCGGTGATGGTGCTTTGTTGGTTCAGCGTTTCGCCGCTGATTGCCCTGGCCAGGCCAAAATCCAGGACCTTGACCTTGCCTTCCGGCGTTATCTTGATATTGCCCGCCTTAAGGTCGCGGTGGATAATGCCCTTTTCGTGTGCCGCAGCCACACCCTCGGCTATTTGCAGCCCAATCGTCAGCGCCTCTTTCACCTTGAGCCTTTTACGTCCGATTCGTTCAGCTAAAGTGTCGCCGGGGACATATTCGAGGACCAGAAAACCGGCCCCTTCAGCTTCTTTGAGTTCCTCATAAATTGTGGCGATATTCGGATGATTCAACGATGCAAGGACCCGCGCCTCGCGCGAAAAACGAGACCGCGCCTTGGGATTGTCCATCAGCTCGGCCGGCAGGCTCTTGATAGCAACCTGCCTATCGAGCTTGGTATCGTGGGCTAAGTAGACAACTCCCATTCCTCCGCGCCCAAGCTCACTCTCGATGCGAAACTGGCCAATCTGTCCGCCCGGCACTCGCCCCTCAACACCAAAGCTCGCCGTCGGAGGAACTTCCTTCTCACGCCTCCGCTTATCACCTTTTTCATCAGCGTCACTCATTGAAAACCCTTACAAAAACTCCAATATAGTTTTGCCAATCAGATTATACTATTTCCCTTCCTCTAAAAGCTTCTTAAAACGCCGGTGGTCGCGCAAGGGTGCCCAGGTCGGGTCAAGTCGAAGCAATGGAATCGACGTCTCTGACGGTATCGAAAGCAGATATTCAAGCTTCTCGATGGCCGCATCAAATTCACCAACCATCGCGTATATCTGAGCTAAAGCCTCCACCGGATGGAGACCTCGCCAGGCCTCCTTGCTTACAGGAAGCAATTCCACTGCCAGCTTCCCTTCCCGGAGCGCGTCTTCCTTGCGTCCCAGACCGGCATAGGCAATGCCGAGGGAGCTGTGAAACCGCGCATCCTCCGGCTGTTCCTCGAATTTGGACTCGAGAATACTTCGAGCCTCTTCGTAATATTTCTTTGCCGGCTCCTTATTGTTCATATACCCATAGATTAGTGCGTATCGTAGAGCATTAGGGATAAAGTAATCATGATCATCAATATCTTCTGATTTCAACGAGAGCCGGTCCAAGGCCTCTTGATAGTTGCCGTCGAACACATCGATATTGACCAGCGTATTAATAATGGGGGCGTTTTCTGCTAACTTGATGTTCTGCACTGCTTCGGCCAGAACAGCCCGCGCCCTCTTAGTGCTGCCATCCCAGCGCAGGTATAGCCAGGCTTTACCGTTATAGGCCCCGGGCGCATCGGGAGCCAGCGAGATGCTGCGCTCAAAGTAACGCTCTGCTTCCGCGTACTTGCGCAGGACCATAAAAGTTGCCCCGACCCCCCCGGCTAAAAGGTTGGATAGTGGGTTAAGCTCGGAAGCTCTCTTGAGAGTTACGACTGCTTCCTGGAATTTTCCCTGCCGCCTTTGAACATAACCGATAAAAGTCGTGACCTCGCTGTTATTGGGCTGTCTTTTCCTGGCGATTTCGAATTGATCTAAGGCACGGTCATAGTCCATATGACCATGGTAGTAATAATGCCCTAAGGCCAGATGCGCTTCAAGCAGATCAGGGGCAAGTTCTAACACTTTGTCCAGCGCGCCCTTTGCCATGGCAAGGCGCTCTTCGGTGTGGTCATAAAACAGCCAGTACATATAGAGATGAGCCCTTGAGAGCTGGGCGTAAGCTAAAGCAAACCTGGTGTCCAGCTCGACCGCCCTGTCAAACATTTGTATGGCTATACTGTAGTCACTTTTCTCAAAACTTCGATGAAAATATTCGTTTCCGCGCAGGTAATAGTCCCACGCCTCCAGGTTCTTGGTCGGCTCGGACGCCAATGCCAGCCGTTCCGGTTTGAGCAGGGTAATGTCCAGTGCCTGTGCCACCTGCTCAGCCACGTCGGACTGTACCCGGAAAACCTCACTCATATCATTATCATAAGTCTCCGCCCAGACGTGCGTGTCGTCGCGAACCCTGATTAGCTGCGGTATTATCCTCACCCGGCTGTTTGGGTCTGATGGCCGCTCACGCTGGACCGTACCTTCCAGAATATAATCAACACCTAACTCTTTACCTATCACCCGCGCACTTTTTTCTCTTTTCTTATACTGCATTGCGCTCTGACGTGAAATGACACCCAGGCCGCCAATTCCTGCTAAACGGGCTGTGATAGCGTCAGTGATGCCATCAGAGAAATACTCGTCCTCGGCAGGCCCCAGATTATCAAACGGCAGAACAACTACCCGTATCAGCTTTGAAGAGGGTTGGGCCAGCCGGTCCGGCAGGAATCGCGATGCAATTACCAATACGATAATGACGATGGCCGCACCGATAATCATCGCCATTCTTCGTGATTTCGCTTTGGCAGCAATCTCTGACTTAAACGAAGCAGACGAAGGGGTAGTCACCGGTGGTGCAGTTGCCGGCAGGTTTAGCGTTTCACTGATTTCGATACGTGCATCGCCGATGTGCTGAAGCCGTTGGTGTACATCTTTCTCCAGGCAACGCCGCAACAAGACTCTGATATTCTCCGGCGTATCTGCGGACAGGGCCTGCCAGTCGGGCTCTATTTGCAGAATGTTGGCCAGCGTATCGGAAGGAGTAGCACCTTCGAAAGGGACTCGACCGGTCAGCATCTCATAGAGCACACAGCCAAACGACCAGATGTCACTGCGTTCATCAGCCGCTTCGCCGCGGGCCTGCTCCGGACTCATGTAAGCGGGCGTACCGATAATCCTGCCCGGTTCAGTGATGGTACTTTGCTGGTTCAGCGTTTCGCCTCCGACCGCCTTGGCCAGCCCAAAGTCCAGGACCTTGACCTTGCCTTCCGGCGTTATCTTGATGTTGCCCGCCTTCAGGTCACGGTGGATAATACCCTTTTCATGTGCCGCCGCCACACCCTCGGCTATTTGCAGCCCAATCGTTAGCGCCTCTTTCACCTTGAGCCTTTTACGTCCGATTCGTTCAGCTAAAGTGTCACCTGGGACATATTCGAGGACCAGATAACCGGCACCCTCGGCTTCTTTGAGTTCATCATAAATTGTGGCGATATTCGGATGATTCAACGATGCCAGAACACGCGCCTCGCGCGAAAAACGCGACCTCGCCTTGGGATTGTCCATCAGCTCGGCAGGCAGGCTCTTGATAGCAACCTGCCTATCGAGCTTGGTATCGTGCGCTAAGTAGACCACTCCCATTCCTCCACGGCCAAGCTCACTCTCTATGCGGAACTGCCCAATCTTCCCGCCCGGCCCTCGACCCTCAGCACCAAAGCTCGCCGTCGGAGGAACCTCTTCATCATGCCTCCGCTTACCGTTTTTTGCTTCAGCCGCGCTCATCAATGTCCCTCATTGAAAATGTCCGCTGCCATTAGCTCTACCAGGGTAAGGGCCACTGAATCCGGTATAATAGCAAAGCTTCAAAAACAGCCCTAAAAAGAGCTTGACCCGACTGCGAACGGCCATTACTATATTACTCAATCGATATTATGTCAAATACATTTAAGGACTTGCAATGGCTTCTATATTTATAATGTCAGGATCCCGGAAAGGCGACTATTACCCACTCGGCCAAAGAACGAACGTAATTGGCCGGGATGAGGCTCTTCTAATCCAGATTCTCGATGAGCACGTTTCCCGCAAGCACATGCAGATTCTCTTTGACAAAAACAAGGGACAGCATTTTGCGTTCGACATGAAGAGTAAACACGGCGTGTTCGTCAATGGCAGAAAAATCACTGACGAGACCCTCCTAAAAGACGGCGACCAGATTCTTATAGGCCAAACTACTCTCTTATTCTCTGAAAAAGACTTTGATGACCGCGAAAGTGCGCTGTCCCACTTCAAGAAGGTCGGTGAACGGATGCGCCCAACAATTATTGACTGAGTAACTGCAACCGTTCCCTGCTATACACCCTTAACTCGCATCCGGAGTGCAAAAAGTGACTTCTGCGCCGTGATAAACAGTGTCTTCCTGTCCCTGCCTCCGAAACATACATTCGCCGTCCACCCCGCATCAATGTCAATGTGTTCTATCTTTTCACCCGCCGAGTTAAAAACCGTAACGCCTCGTCCCGTCAGGTAAACATTGCCCTCATTATCGATAGTCATCCCGTCAGAACCCATCGAGCAAAAAAGCTTTTTACCCGAAAGGGTACCGTCCGCATTGATGTTATATACGTATGTTTTTCTCGCTCCAAGGTCAGCCACATAAAGCTTCCTGCCGTCGGGAGTACCGATTATCCCGTTGGGCGTAACCAGGTCTTCGGTCACCCGTATGAGCTTTTTACGGTCCGGGTAAAGGTAATATACATGCTTGCCGTCCTGCTCCATTGGCCCCCTGTTCCAGTAAGGCCTTTTATAAAAAGGGTCGGTAAAGTATATTCCGCCTTTAGGGTCCTCCCACAAGTCGTTCGGCCCATTCAGCTTTTTCCCCTTGTAACCTTTAACCAGTACCGTAACCTTGCCTTTCATATCGATCGACCATAACTCGTTATCCAGGTCCGCG
Organism: Planctomycetota bacterium; assembly: GCA_019456145.1. Lineage (GTDB taxonomy): Bacteria > Planctomycetota > Phycisphaerae > Sedimentisphaerales > Anaerobacaceae > CS2-K091. The sequence goes on along the minus strand of VRUL01000029.1, from coordinate 26,668 downwards.
CAGGCTAACAGATTGCCCTTTTTGTCAAAGTAAAGACCATTGGCCCTTCCCGGTTTGTCGTGAAAGACTGTTAACTTGCCATCCACCGACCACTTGTGAATCCGATTGTTAGGCTGGTCCGTAAAAAAGACATTCCCTTCGGCGTCCACTGCGGGCCCTTCCGTAAACTTAAAACCGCCCGAAAGCTTTTCCACCTTCGCACCCTCTGCGATAATCCCCTGTTTTTTACCTTCACCCGTAGGCGTGATTGCAACCAGATCAATACCCTTGCCTGTTCCTAAATTGCGCGAATACTTCTTATCTTTCGGATTGTTCCAGTGCTCGTGTACCCCGAGACTCGTAAGTCTCTTGACGTCGCCGCTATGGTCTGGGTCGTAAAATGTCCCCGAAGGAGGATTATCCGCAAGCGCCGCTTCGTGAAGAAAATCATCGACTCCCAGCTTGCGGGGATGTTCCTCGTACTCTTCACGGAGAAAATCGAATCCGACAGAATCAATTGCCACCGGGTCCTGCGATGCCAAAAGGCTCGAAGTCCAGTCACCACCGAAAGGATATGATTTCCATCTCCTTGGCTCTTTTTCCATATCGATGGGATGTATACCACAGTATAATCCGTCAATCAGGTACAGCACCGTCTTGCCGCCGATGTGCGAGTGACCCATCAGGTCCACCAGGGGGCGATAATTCCCTTCCTTCTTGGCAAAGGCGTCTTTATGCATATCAAAATATCCCTTCTCGACCGGCCACCTCACCAGTGAACCATAATGGTTCTTGGCACAGAGAGTCACCCCGGCTCCCGTGTGTGCCTTGAGGTTCGCGAAGTTGATTATGTAGTCGGCCTCGGCAAAACAAACCGGAGCATAGTCCTGTTTATCTACCTTCGGATTGCAGCTCCAATACAGCGGAACCGAAGATTGTTTCGTAAGGATTCGCCCGAATTTCCCCGTATGGTCTATGCACCGCAAGTTTGGAAACTCCCTGCGGAACATATCGTAGTACTCGTTTGCAAAATACGCTAAGCTGTCAAAGATAGCAATGTCGGATTCTTTCACGCCGACCGTATTTACAAGCTGTCGCAGCAGCGCAATAAGCATCTGCGGCGACGTATTCATATAATCACGTTTGGTTTCCAGGTTATAATTGTCCACGTTGACTCCTCCATGCACTCGGATAAAGCCCACAAAGTTTACCTTGATAACAATCTTCTCACCTTTCTTATACCCGGCTCTGCCTTTACCGCGTTTGTTATTAAAGTATCTAAACAGTTTCTCCCACGCCCCGGCGTCACTATCGGCTCCGGTCAGCTCCTGGATCGAACGCGAAATCATTCCGCTCACCCGCGGCAAACTTGTATGGCTGCTCTCCCACGGATGTCCGTCCCCGGGCCCGTCCCAGTCGGTCGCCTCAGGATCGTGCACCCACACGACTCGGCCGGGATAAATCCCCTGCCCAACTCCCATCGGCCCATTCGCAGCGTGAGGCTCCGCCAAGGCCCACTCATCGCTGACGGTGCTCATAGCTAACCACAAAGCCCCAACACTTACTGCTAAGCAAACTAATCCTATTACGTATCGCCTCCGGGCAAAGCTGACCTTTGCCTTTCTAAACGCAACGGCCCAGGCGCCTAACCCCAATATCCACGTTACAAATCCCGAAGCTAACGGAAAAGCCATCCGCTGGCACGGATACGTCGCCCGCGATGGCTTCGGCAGCACCCGAATCAAAAACCATACAAGTGAAACAAGCCCCGCAATGGGAAATATCCATCTCAACCAGCGATATTTTCTCTCGCGCCCGTCAGACTTACCTGCCTTCCGACAATCTGAATGGTCGTGTTTTCTTTTTGATAATTGCATCTTCACATCTCCAAAATAATGAAACGCCAACTTGCTCTAATATGACATCCCAGATATACCCATTCACTCCTGAAATACCAAGAGTCTCTAACAAAAAGACAGTTGAAAAATTGTCATTGCGAGCCAATCTTTGATTGGCGCGGCAATCTAAAGCCCTGCAATGAAAAAAGCTCGTTTTGTGAGACATTCCAAACTTAACAATCAATAGAATAACCAAAAACCACACTCTCTGTCAACCCAAATCACCCGCCGAGATTTTCTTGATAATCAGTTTCACCTTCAGCCGAATTTGGATATACTTTTGTTTATGGGTAATCCCGGGTTAAACACACGGAATGATTAAGTGACTCTCGACAAAGGACAACTCGACCGGCAGATCATCGAACAGGGCAGGCGGTTCTTCACGCTGATGGAAAAGAACGCCCCATCGATCTTCAGCACCGAACGATGGGTCCGCGGACTCATGGATTGGGCCATGGGCCGCGACCCGCTAAAAGCCGAGATTTTCACACTTCTCGACCGCCTCCCCGGCCTCACCACCGAAAAGATGCTGTACGATCACATCCGCCAGTCCTTCAAACATCCCGAAGTACTGCCCCCGGTCCTCCGCCTCGGTCTCCGAATCGCAGGCCTCCTCGGCCCGCTCGGCCGAAAAATTGTCACCGCAATCGTCAGCAAATGCGTCAAAATCGTCGCTCACCAGTTCATCATCGCAAGCCAGGTCGACCAAACCGTATCAAAACTCTGCAAGCTCCGCCAAAAGGACGGCTTTGCTTTCACCCTCGACATACTCGGTGAAGACACCGCCACCGACCAGCAGGTCGGTCAATACATCGAAAAATATTTCCAGCTTCTCGCCGGCCTAAAAACCGCCCAGCAGAACTGGGCCCCCCTCGCCAACGGCGATTCGCTGCTGGATTGGGGCAGTGCCCCCAAAATCAACATCTCCGTAAAGCCCTCCGCCCTGGATTCACACCCGGATCCGGACGACCTCCAGGCCACAGTCAGCCGCATGTTCGAACGACTCTCGCCCCTCTACAGAATCGTAGTCCAACTGGGCGGCTTCTTATGCATCGACATCGAAACCAGAGCACTCCGCCGGATTACTTTCGAGCTCTATCGGCGCCTTCGCTCAGATCCCCAGTTCCGCAACTACCCTCATCTCGGCCTGACCATGCAGGTCTACTTCAAAGACGCCGACGCGGAACTCGACAAAATGCTCGCCTGGGCACGCGTAGAAAAACTCCCCATTTCGATCCGCCTGGTCAAGGGCGCCTACTGGGAATACGAAATCGCCGCCGCCGAAAAAGCCCGCGCCCCCGTCCCGGTCTACACCATAAAAACCGAAACCGACCTCGCTTTCGAACGCGCCGCCCAAACAATCCTCAAAAACCACGACATCTGCCACCTTGCATGCGCCTCCCACAACATCCGCAGCGTATGTTCGGTCCTGGCCCTGGCCCGCGCGCTAAACGTACCCCAAAACCGCAGCGAGTTCCAGGTCCTCTACGGAATGGCCGAATCTTTCCGCAAAGCCTTACTCGGGATCGCCGGCCGAGTACGCCTCTATTGCCCACAGGGACAACTTATCGCTGCAATGGCCTACCTCGTCAGGCGGCTCATCGAAAACACCTCAAGCGAATCATTCATGCACCTAACATTCGCCGAACACACCGACATAGACCGACTACTCGAAAACCCCGCAATCACCCTCGACAACATCCAAACCCAAAAGCCCCCTGCAAAGTAGCGGAGCCGTTGCTTTTCTTAATCCCTATCGCAATCGTAACAAAGCCCGCCTGCGGACAGCGACTTCTATCTACGACCCTCAGCCGACAATTGGAGGACAAAAAAACTACTTTCCTATGAAATCTGCGGTCAGCAAAAAAATTTGCACAGATATATAAATGAGTTTGCTTTTCGGTGGAATACACGTAAAATGGATGATGGTGAAAGCACTGCAAAAGCAATAAAAGGAGCAGATGGCAAGCGGCTTATGTACAGAGAACCAATATCCAAAACTGCATAATACGCTATTTGAAAACTACATATATAGCCGATAACGAGAAAATGGCCCCAGGCTTGTTACGCTACGTTATCCGCACTTTTGGCGGATTGGCTTGGGCTTTGACCGTCTATGTGTTTTAACACTAACGGTTTTCGGCCCAGGTTTTCCCGTTCTAATAGGTCTGCATTTGATTTTCGCCATAAGCCTCACCCCCTTTCTTGGATTATAATCCAGGTTAAAGGAATCAAACATTAAGCCTGGGGCCAATGGCCACGCCGGGATTCGAACCCGGAAGGGCAATCGTGCCCGCCAGTATCCAAAACTGGCACGTTTGCCAATTTCGTCACGCGGCCACAGAAAGTGGAAACTGGGCAGACATAAAGCCTGCCCAGAACTCAGGTAGAGAGTTTTTCTGTTGACAGTGGCGGCGGTTGAGGATATAAGTAGTAATTAGGATGGTCAATACTGTACGCATCCGTGCGTCTGTGAAACATTTTGATTATCCTTTCGAGCCGGTGGTGCTGAACTCACCATCGGCTCAAACTTTATTCCGTTTGAATCTCCTGTTTAGCTCTTGTTTTCAAGTCATATACACCATGACTTACGCGGACGAAAATATCGGGGCGTCTAACCAGCGATGAGGGTATAAGATTGTTTAGGCCAACTTTTGCCGTGCTTACAAACCCAGCTTGTTTTACTCGCTCCACAAGTTCACTAACTGACAAAGCGCAATTGGAATCTTGGAGGGCCTTTTGTAAGTAAGCCGCCAAAGAGCCTTTTCGCGGCGGCCCAGAAGGACTACTACGCACAGGCTTGCGTTTTCTTGTGCTAATTGATTCCAAACGCGCAAGAACAGCTTTTTCAAGGCGCAAATCGCCTTCGAGTTCTTCTATTTTCACCTTGATTTGTTCGATTTCGTCTTTTATACTCATTCTGTCATTCCTTATATTGCATTATGATTATTGTGATTATACTGCGAATATGGAATATGGCAAACATAAAAACAGTCAAAACTCAACTTTTTTGTATATTTTTATTAAGGCAATAATAATGGCCAAAACAAGCAAGGGCGAGAAGCGTGGCCCAAAGCCTAAACCTTTGGGGCTTGATGGTGAAAACTGAGAAGATGCCGTCAAAAAAGCCTTTCAGAAGAAGAAACCTAAGAAGGGATGGCCCAAAAAGAAAAAGGCCGAACAATAAAAGCTATTGCGGCCAATCTTTATTTGCCTGGGCTTTTATATTGTGGTCTCTTTGTCTTTCTCTGCGAAGCGCGGCCCTTTCACCAAAGACCCAACCAACAAGAAAAGCAACAAATACTGAAAAGCAGAGTACATAAATAAAATCGCCCAAGTCCATAACTCGTCTCTTAAGAAGAAACAGTAAACATGCTGTTTCTGGGTTAAATTGCTTATAATATTAATTACATCTTATGTAGTGCTTTGTGAAGCATCAAGAAAAAAAAGGTTTTTCCCTGTTTTTGTGCGTTTACTACATACTTCCGAGTACTTTTTTAGTCTTTTTTTCGTTGTCTTTTGTGCATTTTGTGCCTTTTCGTGGCTAATAAATCCGCCTGCCCCGTGAGATAGCGAAGCGTTATCTCACTGGGGTCTTCCGCCGCAATCTCAAATCTTACTCCTTGCTTCTTACTCCTTGCTTCTGAATTATTTTTATTTTTTTCTTGTCTTTTGTTTGGAAATCTGTTAATATACTTGTATGTTTGCCAGTTGGTAAACTTGAAGACGCCGGCAGCTTGCCCCTACCTAAGGGGGCTTGCCACTACCTAATTGGGGGGGCGATAGATAGCTTGGAGTCAATAGTGAATAACTACGAACTAAGATATATAAACAGCGAACCACCAACCACAAGCTGCGCAAACAGCCTATCCAGCCTAACTTGCCAACCAATTATGACCTTAATTATGCAAAACGAACCCAATTTTGGGAAAGCTCAAATGAACATAACTAAAGTATTAACAAAGGATTATAAAAATAAATGCGATTGGACACTTGGTGAAAACGAACCCAAAACGAACCCAATCAAAGCCAATTTTTCAAGGACAAAATCAATGCAAACCGGCGGTTTTGCTTGACCAGGCGTACAGGACTCTCTAAAATTTCGTAAACTAATAGTATTAAGGAGGCAAAATGTGCAAGGTAGGGCTTCCCGAGCGGCTAAATGCCGTTACGGTATTCGTTGACAGGCATTTGCAGGAAGGTCGGGCCGACAAGGCAGCGATCCTTTACGGTGATCAAACAATCACATACAGAGACCTCTATGACCGAGTCAATCGCGCCGGAAACGCCCTGCTTGGGCTTGGTATCCGCATGGAAGAGAGGGTTGCCATCATTATGCCGGACTGCCCCGAATGTGTATATGCCTTTTTTGGGGCTATTAAGATCGGGGCCGTTGCGATCCCTATCAATACGCTGCTAATGCCGGCCGACTATGAGTATCTGCTCAATGATAGTCGCGCACAAGTATTGGTTATTCATTCGTCGCTGCTGGACCATATCGAGCCGATTCGCTCGAAACTAAGATATGTAAAGCATGTAATCATCGCCGGAGATGCCAACGAATCCGATCTGTCCTTGAAGGAGCTGATGGTTTCGGCCTCAGCGGAACTGGAGCCGGCCGATACCAGCAAAGACGATTCTGCCTTTTGGCTTTACAGTTCCGGGACCACCGGCTTTCCCAAGGGCACTATCCACCTTCAGCACGATATGATAGTAGAGGCTGATTTATATGGCAAAAATACAATTGGCCTGGTCGAATCGGACGTATCGTTTTCCGTCGCCAAGTTGTTTTTTGCCTACGGCCTGGGCAACGGATTGTATTTCTCCCTTTATCTCGGCGCAACGACGGTCCTTCTTCCCGACAGACCCGTGCCGCAAAAAGTGTACGAAGTGATCGACCGCTATCAGCCAACGGTCTTCTACGGCGTGCCCACAAGTTACGCCGCCTTACTGCACCTGGCCGAAAAAGAGGAACGCAAAAGTTTGGGAAAGGTGCGAATGTGTGTCTCTGCCGGTGAGCCCTTGCCAAAGCCGATTTATGAAAAATGGCTCGAAAGATTTGGCGTCGAGATTCTCGACGGCATAGGCTCCACCGAGATCCTGCATATATTCATCTCAAACCGTCCCGGCAAGGCCAAACCCGGCAGCACGGGCCAAATCGTTCCGGGATACGAAGCGAAGATAATTGACGATGACGGCCGAGAACTCGGCGTCGATGAGGTCGGGACGCTTTTGATAAAGGGCGACAGCATCGCAAACGGTTACTGGAACAAACACGAACAAACAAAAGATACCTTCCGTGGCGAATGGATCAACACTCACGACAAGTTCAGCATCGATGAGGACGGCTACTTCTGGTACGCCGGCAGGACCGATGACATGATGAAGGTCGGCGGCCAGGCCGTATGGCCTGCTGATGTCGAATCGATACTCGCAAGCCATGAGGCTGTGCTCGAAAGCGGCGTGGTGGGCGTTCCAGATAAGCAGGGCCTTATCAAACCGCGGGCGTATGTGGTCCTCAAAGACAAACAGGCCGCATCGGAAGACCTGGCCAAAGAGCTTCAGACCTTCGTCAAGACAAACACACAGCCGCACAAGTATCCGCGAACCGTTATCTTTGTCGATGAGCTGCCTAAGACGGCCACGGGAAAGATTCAGCGATATAAACTCCGCCAGAGGACATAGTATGATTGGTAGGTCCAACTGCCTTTACATTCGCACTTGTGACGAGGCGTTGTTACAGTATTCCTCAACGTTGACCAACACCTTGTCCCCGAAAGTTCAAGTTGTTATTGCCGGTTGTTCTTTTGTGCGTACGCCATCGAGTTTTTTACCAGCAGTGCAGAGTTCTTTTGGAAGAAATCCAGGGGAAGCAATGGTATTTTTTCATACACTTCGGCGCCGAGTTCACCGGCGATTTCCTCCGGGGATTTCCCGGCTTCTATTTCCGTAAGGATTCGCTCGTGATACGCTTCGGTAGCGGCTATCGCGTCGTCGAAATAAGCCCTGACCTCATCGGCCCCTTTGATTACGCCATTGTGACTTAGACAGAGTACTTTGGCATCGAGGTCTGCAAGCCGCCGCATTGATTCAAGGTAGGCCTCATAGTCCGTGAAGTAGCCGGGCCACCAGTAGTCATAATCCGGAATGTAAAAGCCGGTTGCATCCGATACGATCGCAATGCCCGCCCCGGGCTCGTGAAAGCTCAGGCTGCAATCACTGTGTCCCGGTATTGCCAGGACATCAAATTTCAGGCCCCCAACCGTTATAGTATCACCGTCTGCAAGGATTCGGTCGACGGCAATCTGATTTTCAGCCAGCGGCTCCGGACGATCCTCCTCTGTGATTGAGCCGGCTTTGATCAGCGACTCGGTGAGGATTCCGTCAATCTTGGCGAAGAATCCGATAGCCTTTTCGATGGAGAGCGTCTTGGCAGCGGGTTTCGAAGCACAGACTATCACGCCGTCGAACATGGCTCGAAACGCCGGTACCGCCATGACATGGTCGGGATGGGCGTGGGTGATGACGACCTGTTTGACTAAATCTGGCGATATACCAAGCCGGGTAAGCTGGTCCTTAACGACAGGCCCGTCGGCGCCTACGCCGCCTTCGAAGATTGCCCCTTCGTTTTGGTCCATGGCCAAAAAAACGGGATATTCACTCGTGCCGAGCATCCAAAGGCCATCGGCAATTTCAACGGGTGGCTCTTTTATCAACATTTTCATTGTCCTTATTTATTGTGATTAATGATTACGAGTCCGGCTTTTGGGCCTGTTCGGCCGCAAACAGGGCCGCACCAAATGCGCCGGTGTATTGTGCATCAGGCGCCACATGCGCCTCGGTACCCAATGATTGTCCGAGCAGCTTTGCCAGGAACGGATTATGCGCGACAACGCCGCCCGTGGTGACCAACAAACCATCGACGCGGTCCATTTCCATAATCCGCTTGACAACCGAGTTGAACGCCCCGCGTACAATATCGGCAACGTCGACGCCGGCGCGAATCTTTTCGAGTACCTCTGTGGCTGCGAAGACCGTGCAAAAGCTCCCGATAGATACCTCTTTGGTAGACTTCTGAGCCAGGGCATTCAACTCGGAGACATTCAGCGACAATCGATAAGCGATCTCTTCGATGAATGCCCCTGTACCGGCTGCGCATTTTCTATTCATCTTGAAGCTTTCCCTTTTCCCGGCCTGGTCAAGGTGTATGACCTTACTGTCCTGGGCCCCGATATCGATCACTGTCATTTGTTTGTGAAAATGGAAGTATGCCCCTTTGCCGTGGCAGGCAATCTCGGTCATCTTTCCATCGGCCCAGGGCACATTGTCACGGCCGTAGCCGGTCGAAAGTGATCTGACGATTTGCGAGCGGTCCAGGGATTCGGCGGCACACACCCCCGACAGAAGCTCCTCGGCGGTTCCGGCATAGTCGACCCCTGAACGCCCGATGTTCCTGGCAACAATTACGCCCGAAGGTTCGATTACTACGAGCTTCGCGGCCGAGGCTCCTATGTCAATTCCACAGTAATACTCCATCGTGTCGGTCCGTTCGTTAGCCTTCCGAAAGTTGCTCTACGAAGGCTTCGATATTGGTTCGTGTCTGCTCTTCAGAATAGAGCCGCAGATCGTTTAGGTCGCCGTCGATGATTACAAAGGGCTTGCCCGACTTCGTCTGGAGCCGCGAGGGCAGACAATACCGGCTGTTGGAGTTATTAGGACATGTCTTGGCGTTGTGATAGAGAACGCCATCGATCTTGAACTTTTCGATCATCCGCTCCATATAGGCTTCTTTAGGCTCATCGCTGCGACAGATGTACAGCTCGCTATATGCCCGGGCCATGCCTTCGAACGGCTTGTCGGGATCTAGAGCTTCGAAGACCCAGCTATTGCAGTATGTCGAAGCGACGACAGCCGTTTGAAGCTCCATGAACTGCAACGCAAGGTTCTTGAGCTTGCCCCATATCGGCATGCCTTCCCAGTAGATTCGATGCTTTTCGCCTTCGACGGCTCCGATGCCGTCGGCAATCCGCTGATTCAGCTCAGCCAGAAGGATATCGTAGTAATCGATTGCCTCCTGGGTACCCCGAAGGACCACCGCAGGTCCCATCTGGATCGTACCATCGAAGAACGTGATTGGTGATGGCACGTTCGCTGCCGTCTCCAAGACCGCCTTCCACCGTTCGGTGCACTTGGCTGAAAGGGCAATCACCTCCCTGAGCTTGTCCATATCGAGCTTGTTGCCGCTGATTTTTTCCAAAGGCTGCACAAGCGATTCGATCTGCCTTGCGACAGATTCAACGATAATATCGTCCACTTCGCTGATAGCAAGCGGCGTGTGTATACCGATGCAGGGCACGTCCCATTCACGGGCGTAAAAACCGAACCAGTCCTTGACGTCCCGGCACTGATTGGTGTTGAACACCAGTACGTCGGCTTTGGGCGGACCGGGCAGCTTCATCTTGTTGAAGGGGCTTTCACCTTTTAGATATGAGCCTATGTCGCTGGTCAAATACGAACAAATCTCCGGCGAAAAGCCGCGGGCGTTGGCCAGTGGGATAAGGTCGGTGGCCATTCGGGTTGCGCCAAGCATTGCACCGTGGTTCTCGGGGAAATACACTTCAAAGCCTAATGCCCGCAGCAACTCGGCCGGCCCAACACTGGTGCACCAGGCGATCTTCTTGCCCGAGGCTTCAGGGCCCATCAGCTCCATGAAATACCGGCCCATTACATCCCTCATTTTTTTGCTGGCTGCGAAGTTTTTCAATTCCACAGATTGTGCCATAATCAAACTCCTGTCTTGTTTTGCAGAAACTTACAAAGCCGGAAACGTTCACCGAATCTTTCTGCAAGCGATTCAAGCCGGCATATCACGTTATCGATTCCGAGGTCATAGGCATATTTCAGCACGCCGCCCCGAAAATCGGGGAAACCATTGACCAACACTATCGTGATATCATCCTGTGGAGTATAATCACCTTTTTCGTACTTGTAAAGGCCCGCCCCCGTTTTCTTCTCGATACAGCCCCGTTCGACAAGAGACGCCGAGCCGTACATGTCGGATTTACTGTATGTGATCATCCCGGTTAGACCTGCAAAGGTATTTCGGCTAAACTTCAAGGGTTAACTTCAGGGAGTCTTTGGCACATTCGGCATACATCTCAAAGGCCTCGGGCGCCTTGTCCCACGGCATTCGCGGCGTGACCATCTCGGTAAGGGCCGAGGCCCGCTCGTCGAGGACCATGTCCGCTGCCGTTTGGAAAAACGCTCCACACTCAGGGCCCACACACGTGCTGATCTGAATATTCTCACGGAAGACGTGATACCATGGAAACTCCTGCAGCTCATAGTGCGGCATACCGAAGACGTACAGCCTGCCGCCGTGTTTGGGTAGATATGCGGCGGTCTTCAGCGAATCGACGTAGCCCACCGCCTCGACTACCAGGTCAATCATTTCATCATTGGTCAACTCCTTGACGGCCTTGACAACGTCTTTTTTCGAAGCGTCGATTATGTGGTTGGCTCCGTAGCGTTTGGACCATTCCAGACGCCAGTCGAGCACGTCGGTTGCGATGACCATTCTTGCTCCCATCAGGCCAAGTATGTGTGTGAATATCAATCCCATTGGACCCTGGCCAACCACGGCGCAGCTTTTGCCGGTGACATCATCCGTTAGCGATAGCGCCCGAAGCACTGTCGCCAGCGGCTGGGCAACGACCAGCGCCGCCGGGTCAGGCGAGTCCTGGGGAAGACGGGCAATGGCCGGAGGTCGAGAGATGATGTACTCGGCAAAGCCGAAATAGCCATGCGGCTGGGCCAACACTAATGTTCCCTCCTGCCAGTCATCGCAACGGGACTTTACTATTGTGCCAATGTTCTCGTGTCCTGCCCAGCCGACCGGATTAGGAAAGTCAATGTCACCCCAGAGCCCTTCGCCGGTGTATTGACCCATATTGCTGCCGCAAAGGGCAACATGGCTGCACCGCACCAGGACTTCGCCTTCGACAGGCTCCGGTTTTGGGGCGTCGTCCAGCATCGCAATCTTTCTCGGAGCCACTATTTGGATTGCTCTCATCGGTCACCTCACAGCCTTAATGACAAAAAGAAAATACGCTGTCTTTGATTACTGCATCCATAAGGCCTTCAAACAGGCTGTTTAATGTCAACATAGGTATCGAGATTAGAGCACAAAATCCCCGCCCGGGCAAGCGAAAAAAAACACTGTTTAGAAACCCGGAGTTTCATCAATCTTGCTCCAAAAAATACAGGATTCTCAAATCTGACTATCGCGCAAGCAGATTAACGGCCCTGACGGTCCGAGTCCGCTCTTCAATCTCAGGCGGCAGGGAACCTTTGAACCAGGCCTTGGCACGGTACTTGAACTCATTGCCCCCCGGCAGGAACTTGAGGGGACCGGGACGTATCGCAAGCGGCCGATTGTTCAATGAGGCTGTATCAGGTTTTTCGTGACAGCCCACGCAGGACTTGGTCTCATCGGCCCGGGCATAGATCCACGTCAACTGGTTGCCGAGCACGCGGCGGTTGCTGTCGAGTACCTGAAAGTGTAATAACCGGTCGGCGGGCACTTCTACGAAGAACGACCCGTCAGTGGCAAGAGGAGCGGTACCGAGCACTCGGGCGAATGTCCCCCCGTGGTTCTTCCAGACTTCGTGTGGATTGGTTTGAGTGCTGTGACGGGCCACGACGGGTACACCTTCCACCAACCGGATAAACCGGCCTCGCTCGGCAACGTCCTTCTCCTGCGACGTGTACACCGAGGCACACATAAAGTAACCGCTATATCCCTGACGCCGCTCCCTGCTCGCCAGGATCGGCGGGCGGACACGCTCTACTATCGGGCGGGCCTCGAAGTCGGCAGCCGAAGGATCGTTGTAGAGCAGCGTTAGCTTCCTGCTCAGAGGATCATACACGTACAGGCCCAGGTCGACCTTGGTGCGGTCCGGTGTCTTAAGAGTGGAGGCGCACATTATCCGCCCGTCCGGCAGGGGAAATGGCGTCGTGTAAGAGCGGGTCTTGTTATCCGGTGTGATAATCTCCTGGCCGAAGCGCGTCGGACCGACGAGCGTCAGGCCTCCCTGTGTCACCACCACGATGTGCCGGCCGTCAGGCATCGGTTGCGGCTGGGTCATCCGCAGTACACGATGTGTCAGCGGGGCCTCCTGCCCGTCTGCAGGAGTTCGGGGACCGTGATCGAGGTCACGCCAAAACACCCGTTGCTCCGGACCGTAAAGCACCATGTCCCGCGTCCCATCGGGACTGGCCGCATGCAGTGTCATTTCGGTCTTGTTGCGCGAATAGAAAACGTCCAGGCGGCTGAACACAATGCGACCGTCGAGAAGGACCGCCGGTTCATTGTCCCGGCCGATGTTTGTGGCTATCGTGTGAATGTCCGTGCCGTCGGGATTCATCACGTGAAGAGATGTGCAGGGATAGCCGTGATACTCATCCCGAATGCCGACGCGACTTGATGTAAAGACGATTCGACCGTCCGGCAGGTAAGCAGGCCCGACATCGTGATACGGCCCATCCGTTAGCTGTTTAAGCTCATGGCCGTCTACTTTGATGCGATAGATGTGCCACCATGGATCATCCTGGCCCCGATGCGTAAAGATAACGTATCTACCGTCCCAGGACAGTTCAGGCTCAGCGACATAGCCTTCTGTAAAATGGGTCAGCGGTGTCACTATTCCGTCGGGCCGAGGTGGACGCAAAACGTAAAGGTTTCGCCCGGGCCGGTAGGCTGGACCAGAGTCGGTCACCACGTAGGTCTGCCGCCAGCGATCAGCCTGTTCGACCGTACCGAGTGTGTTGGGAATGTTGTTGTCGCCTTTGACAAAGACAACAGCATCAAACCTCGGAAACTCCGATGCACTTGAAGGTGCAACAACAGGGTTGTGGTACGACCCGATACTCGTCTCGCCCGACGAGCTTCCGAGAATGCCAGGGGCATCTCGCGCAACCAGACGAATGCTATGGAACGGATTCTCCGCCGCCGCTCGCTTCAAGGCAAGCTGTGCCTTTTTGTTACCCAGATCCGCCAGCGCTTCGGCCGCGGCATGACGGACTTCCAGCACGGAGCCTTCGTCCTCGAGTATCCCCGTGATGAGGTCTGTGTGCATGTGCGCACCCAACAGACCCAGAGCACGTATGAGACCTTCCCGCCAGCGCGGGGCCGGGTCGGCGTATTCTTCGTCCTTGAACGTGCCGCTGTACCCATATTCGGCTTCGGCTTTCGCTTCGGCCAGAATCCTGGCAATCGGCTCGATAGCTCGTTTATCACCGATCCACGCGAGCGTTTTGGCAGCGTTGAGCCGTACCCACCCATCTTTGTGCCCGAGCAGAGCGATTAGCCGCGGCAGATCCGCCTTCTCTGTGCAAACCGCCGGTAGCCAAGTAGCCATGCGGCCGGCGCCGAATCGAGGCCATTGCCGAGTTTCCCGGGATTTGGGGATTCGTCGAGCCTGACCCAACAGATCAAAAGCATGCTCGCATGCCTCCTGGCGCAAACCCGAGACTTCCAACAGGTACCTGGTCAGCAAATGGCCTACCTCTGGCTCGTACAGCAGAAACGTGTCGTGGTCGCTTGGCAGGTTTGCCATGATCAAAGGAACTGTCTGTCGCAATGCGGCCCAGTCGGACCGAGACTCCGGAAGCAAACGACAAAGCGCAAAGGCTATGTAGTATGGGGTTTCGAGCATTCGATCCTCGGAAGGAAAACCCATCTTATCGTCTCGCGGGAGATGGCGTGGATTGCTGCCGTCCAACTGTTTGCCGTATTTGCGATATGCCGCAAGCAGGGCAGGAACCGCGCAGGGATCGCCGAAATCACCCAGCGCATCGGCGGCGTAGCGTGCCCAATAAGTGTTATCCAGCAGCTCCAGCAGAAAAGAAAAACCAGCTTCGTCTCGAAGTCGCCCCAGGGAGCGGATACCCGCACGCGCCATTGGCCGATACTCTTTCCCGGCCGGGGGCCTCGGCCCTAAACATCGCAGGATTGCCTCCGTTGCGCCCGAACCTCCCAGCGCTCCCAATGCACGAAGACCACGTTCGCAGCGCCAGGTGACCGAATCGGCCGATGGAGTTTCAGTACCTGTGCCGACTCGGATTTCGAAAAAAGTGGCCGGATAAGTCGGATTCACAGAGCCATAGCTGGTGACCCGGACGTACCGAACCAGGCGAGGCGGGAAGTTAATGACCAGTGTGACCGAAGTCGTTCCCTTTTTTCTCTCGATGACCTCGAAGGTTTTGTTGTCCAGGCTGGTGGCAAGCTCATAATCGGTCAGCACAAAACCCGGTCCGTACTGATGGATGGCGACCTGAGAAATCCTCTCAGCCCGGCCTATATCGATGGTGCACCACTGTGGGAAAGGGACATTCTTGGTCTGCCAGAATTCCGGCCCGAGCAGACCGTCGATCAGGACCCCTGGTAGTCCCTTGTAAGTCGAGGATGCCGTCGCCGCTTTGCCATACGCACGGTTTTTCCAGCCTTTGAGAAGCTGGAGCACTTCTGCGGGCGGCCGGTCAGCCGGAACCGTAGCCAGCCAGTCGCGCCAACGCTTAGCCTGTTGCGACCGTCTCGCTGGTTCGGCCAGCGAGTCGAAAGGCCATTCCATGCCCGTTAAGTTCGTAAGCGCCACCCAGGCCGACTTTCGTGTCACCCAATCAGGATCGTCAAGGACGGCAATGAGCGGGTTTAAGTGCTGACGTGCGCCGCAGAAGCCCAGGGACACCGCCGCCTCGCGTCGTACGATAGCCGCCGGGTCGTCCAGAGCCTCCGCCAGCGCATCAGAAGCTTCGTAGTTGCGCAGAAAGCCCAGCGCCTCCGCCGCCGCCGCTCGCCTTTGCGGATCCGTCGCGGACTTTAGCAGCTCGATCTGCTCGGCCGTCTGGCGGGCGTAGGGTGGTGCCATGTGGGTATCGCCTCTTGCACTGCATAAAAAAGGAGAAACCAGGGCCAGGCATATCCAAAGGATCCTCCAAAAGCGCGCACTTATCGCTGCTCCTCCGGCACTCCGGAATCCCCGGCCTCCCCTGTCATAACCGCCCTGCCTGATCATTTCATCACTCCCTACCTGCCCAGGACCGTAAACATCACATGCCAGCCAACGCCACTACTAACGGTAGCCGGATCCTTTTCCGCCATATCGGCAGGACCAATCTCGCCGGCGCAGTAAGCCCCGAAAAGAGGGATCTCGTTTCCTATCACACCCTGGATAGCTTTGAGTTCATCCTCGATATTGTCCAGCTTGCCTTTGCGACCGGCGCAATTGAACGCCAGTACCGAAAACGGTTTCGCCCTCATATTCCTCACCGCCTCGGCGGCGCTCCGGGCGGCAGAGGAAATCACCTTTGCATTCTCTTTTGCCTGCCTTCCCGATAGGGACACCTCGAAATCACCGGATAATAGCAAGGCAATAGCGCTGTCGGTATACATTCGGCCCTGGAAATACACGAATGTCTGGCCTGCATTTTTGTTTGCCGAGCCTCCGGTAATGGGAAAGCCTTTACCCATAACTTTCTGGACACCTTCGAGAAGGAACTGATTTTTGGGTGAGTGGGCGTCGGCCATAACGACCAGAAGACGATCATTCGGTCCACGGGAGAGCTTGGCCGCCAGTTCGGCCCCGCCGGTCCGAAGACGCCGTGAAAGTTCGTCCTCGTTACTCTCCATGGTCAGCCCTGCGATTCCAAGATCACGCCTAAGCGCCGCCACCGTGGCGATTCCCTCGCCCCCAATACCCAGCAGACCAACCGAATCACCATCAAGGCATCCTTGTTGGTCGAATGAACCGTAGGTTGAAAAGCCAAAGACAATATCCGCTGGAAAGACCGCGCAGACGCCTTTGAGCACTTCCTTCTTCTGGGCCTTATCTTCAAAATACTCGGTCAGGACAACGGTGTGAGGCGGGACTTGCCCCATCTGTTCTCGAAGTGCTTTCGCGGCCTGTTTACCCGCCTGGAACGGGTCGATATTCTGTGAAGAGGCCACACGCATTACTATCGCCCCGCCCATCCGGGCGCCGGATGAAACATACGTCTCATTGACCGCGCATCCGGGAAAGAGCAGCAAACAAATTAAAGCAGACAATACACCAAGGACTTTGGTCCGACTAATTGTTCCACACATAAGAACCTCCTTTAAACATAGCGGATATTTGTTTTCTTTTTTTTATTTTCCTAATGTTTTGACGAGCATAATCCCCATTCAATCTTACTGTCGTAAGGCGAAGCGCCGGAGAATTCCACCGAATCCCAGGCGCACCACGCAAACTTATTTCGCTGCTCGGGCCAAAGGCCGACGGCTTTGCCCCAATCGCGGACGCCCGTTCCGTCAGGGTCGTGGACAAGGATCGAGAATTGAATCTCCCTGCCCACGCTGGGCTTGATTTGCGGCATCACTGCAAACGGGATTGCACATTCATAGTGCGTAGTCCGGCCTCGCCTGGTGACTACCACTTGAGCTTCTTTGAGCTCCAGCGTTTCAAGAGGCCTTGGCTGTTGGGTCACCGATAATTTTACACCGGGCTTGATCAGAAAAAAGCATCTGTCTTTGGCAAAGAGACCTGCGAAATCGGTCAGGAGGAACTCGTATCTTTGGGCCTCGGCTGTCGGTACAGAACCAGTTACGGCGTTGCGCGGCGCCAGGGCAAACTGTACGGCATCAATCACACCGGCCTTTTTCTTGTAACTGCCTAATTTCTCCTCCTCGACCTGCACGTACAGGCAGAAATAATGTTTGTTCCAGTAGGTGCTTACGACGGTTTTCTCACCGGCGGTGATGAACGTAACAGGGATTGCATCAGCCCAGTCTTTGAATTTTCCGTCGATTTTCGGCTTGAAATAAGGTGCGCTTGCGCAGACCACGGTTTGCCGATTAACCGTCTTCTTAGAGCCATCAAGGATTGTTATCTCGACAGGATACCGATTCGATTCGACATCGGAGGCTTTTTCGATGGTGAAAGGCAGGCGTCGTACCTGATGAGGTTCCATAGTTACCGTACGATGTTTCGGGGTCCATTGCCAGCCATCCGGGAACTTCGGCCCGATGGTCACCGTACATGCCGTATCGCCGCGATTTCGTACCTGGATATGTGTCAACGGACCGGTGGATGGGGGGACGATGAAGTTCTCAGCGCGCACTAAGATGCTGGCCTTTGATGTAGTATTGTTCAAGGCAGCCAGCAGCACGCCAGCGGTAATACAGTTCAAGAAAACGAGTTGGCCAAGG
Organism: Planctomycetota bacterium; assembly: GCA_019456145.1. Classification (GTDB taxonomy): domain Bacteria; phylum Planctomycetota; class Phycisphaerae; order Sedimentisphaerales; family Anaerobacaceae; genus CS2-K091. Next base: position 8,545 of record VRUL01000029.1, on the reverse strand, counting down.
CGATGCATCACGTTACAACCATCCTGAAACAATCAATTCCACAGAACATGATACCTCTGATGCCATGAATATGCAACAACTACATTCGTGGTCGTGCGAACTCAGCCGGACGCCGATTTCGATGCGGTAATTCTTGACAGTTCTTGCCGAAACTGTTAGATTTCAACCGTTAAAGTCACAGTACTCTCAATATGTTAACTTTGAGTCTCTAACAAAATGAATCGTTGTACCGAAAGCGAGCGTTTTTTCGTCCTGCAAGGAAGGCGAAACAGACAATGCCAAAGCATTGTCGATGCAGCCTGACGCCGTCAGGACGAAAAACAAGCCGCTTGAATACAGAGTCATTTTGTTATAGGCTCTTTGTATCTGTCGACTGAACTGATCAACAAGTGAGGTTTCTTTGTGAGCATCAAAGTCCTTGGCATCTCGACAAGCCCCCGGCAGAACTCCAACAGCGATCTACTGCTGCGGCAGGCCCTGGCCGGTGCCGAGTCCTCAGGAGCGGAAACTGAATACATACGCCTTGGCGACCTCAAAATCGCGCCCTGCATCGAGTGCAATTCCTGCTACAAACAGGGCACTTGTATAGTCGAGGATGATTACCAGATGCTCTCTTCAAAGATGCTCGAAGCCGATCGGCTGATTTTAGCAACACCGATATTTTTTATGACTTTCTGCGCTCAGGCGAAGACCCTCATCGACCGCTGTCAGTGCCTTTGGGCCCACAAGTACGTCCTCAAGCAACCGCTAATAACCACAAGCCGCGACCGCCGTGCAATGGTCATCGCTGTAGGCGGGACCAAAAGCAAAAAGATGTTTGACAGCATCAGCCTTACAGCCAAATATTTTATTGACGTCCTGGAAATGAACTACGCTGCCAATTTGTTTGTCAACAATATCGACGCCCCCGGCCGGATAAAACAGCATCCTTCAGCATTGAACGAAGCCTTCCGCCTCGGCCGCGAATTAGTCTCGACCGATACGCCTCCACACGAAAAGCCAATCAACGTCGAATTAACCTGACAGCATTTGCCCCAACAATCTCATCTAAATGAAGATTCTTCGGATCGGGACAATCCTAAAGGATTGGACACTCCATACATTTTGCTTAGGGTGACAGGCTTTTTAACGGAGCATGAGTGGACGAGTAAATGTGGGAATGGGAGTGAGAAATCCTCAATCTTAGGCCCTAAACTCAATACTGCATTCTAATCCCTCTAATCGACATTTTCTGTGTTCTGAGGTACTTGAAATGGATCCCAAATGGTTCCGAGATATGAAAATATTAGTTGACTATCATGGTTCAAATGTTGTAATCCTAAATGATAAAAATCTTGTAAGCCAGCAAGTGTTTTGCCAATTGCAGCTTTGGTGTTAGCGTCTTTTATAGAAAATATTGCTCTTAGCTATTCCAGATAAATCATCGTTGGATGGCTTGGAAAAACACTTTGATCTTATTGAGTGAATGCTATTTAATTAATTCTTTGTTCTACACCCTTATAAGTTCCATTACCGCAATTTACCTATTTTATCAAAATTGTACCGCGGACATTTAATTTTCCGGACATTTAATTTTCGTGATCAGTCAGCTTTTTAACTGCCGCCTTACGGACAAAATCGTCTTCGTCTTCCACGGCAATCTTCGCCAGCAATACCTGGTCAGTCAGCTTTTTAACTGCCGCCTCACGGACATCCTCGTCTATGTCTTGCACGGCAATCTTCGCCAACAATACCTGGTCAGTCAGCTTTTTAACTGCCGCCACGCGGAAGTGGGTTTCTTCTTTTTTAGCTTTCATGGCAACCTTTGCCAGCAAGGCTTGATCTGTTAGCGTCTCAAGTGCCGCATCGCGGACATCCCAGTCTTTGTCTTCCATGGCAATCTTCGCTAGCAATACCTGGTCAGTCAGTTTCTCAACTGCCGCCTCACGGACAGAACCGTCTTCGTCTTCCACGGCAATCTTCGCTAGCAATACCTGGTCAGTCAGTTTCTCAACTGCCGCCTTGCGGACAGAACCTTCTTTGTCTTCCACGGCGATCTTAGCTAGCAATGCCTGGTCAGTCAGCTTTTTAACTGCCGCCATGCGGACAGAACCTTCTTTGTCTTCCGCGGCAACCTTAGCCAATGTAGCCTGGTCAGTCAGCTTCTCAACTGCCACAGTGCGGATTCCTTTGCTTTTAGCTTTCATGGCAACCTTAGCCAATGTAGCCTGGTCAGTCAGCTTCTCAACTGCCTTCTTGCGGATATATTCATCTTTACTCTCAATGGCAACCGTTGCCAGCAAGGCTTTATCTGTCAGCATCTCAATTGCCGCCTCACGGACATCCCAGTCTTTGTCTTCCACGGCAATCTTCGCTAGCAATACCTGGTCAGTCAGCTTTTTAACTGCCGCCTCACGGACATCCTCGTTTATGTCTTGCACGGCAATCTTCGCCAACAATACCTGGTCAGTCAGCTTTTTAACTGCCGCCTTACGGACATCGAAGTTTCTATCTTCCACGGCGATCTTTGCCAGCAAGGTCGGGTCAATCAGCCTCACGACTGCCGCACAGCGGACACTATAGTGTTTGCTCTTAATTGCGTACTTTTCCAAAAAAGTCTGTGAGTTTTGCCCTAATTGATGCACCATCTGTATGAGAATAGATCTATAATCAACATGGGCACTCTTGAAATAGATATTACTGCCATAAAACTTATATGGAAAAACGGTTTTCCAACTACACAATATTGGGGAGGAATGTTTCTCGAACTTGATCGAACAGAAAAGGTACTCACCTTTGACCCTTTCCGTCCCGCCCCCATTAATATCAGTATAAAGCTGGGACCGTTCCTCCCAATCAAACCCTATTGAGTTGATTTCACCAAGTTTTTTTGCAACCATTGGTGAATTGCACAATTCATCAATTGCAGGGAAGACTGATCGTACCAGACGTGTACGGTGCTCTATTGGTAAAGTAGCAAATGTTGGAACCATTTGCAGGATACCAGGATAAATCTTAACACTCTCTCCAGATGCCAAGATTTCAATCAATGACACCACAGCCTCCTCCCGGACATTCTTGTCTTTGCCTTCAACGGCAACCTTCGCCAGCAATACTTGGTCAGTCAGTTTCTCAACTGCCTTCTTGCGGATATATTCATCTTTACTCTCAATGGCAACCGTCGCCAGAGAAGCCTGGTCAGTCAGTTTCTCACCTGCCGCCTTGCGGACATACTCTTTTATGTCTTGCACGGTGATCTTAGCTAATATAGCTTGGTCAGTCAGCTTTTTAACTGCCTCTTCACGGACATCCCAGTCTTTGTCTTCCATGGCAATCTTAGCTAATATAGCTTGGTCAGTCAGCTTTTTAACTGCCGCCTCACGGACATAACCGCTTTCGTCTTCCACGGCAATCTTCGCTAGCAATACCTGGTCAGTCAGTTTCTCAACTGCCGCCTCACGGACTCCTGCGTTTTTAGCTGTCATGGCAATTTGGGCGAGTTCGTCTTGATCCTCTGTATTACGAACTGTATTTTTCGTAGGCCCGCATCCGCAAAGAAAAGCCACAAACAAAGCCGTCACCATGATAACGACCACAAAGCCATTCTTTAATTGGCATTTCCCATTTACACTGTTACAAAACATCATTCAGTCCTTCCAACATCAGTAATCTTACCAAAATCACCTCGAACTTTCAAAGTTTTTCGTTTTCGAGGCGGTTTTATCGCAAATTTGCAGGAATACATGTTTTTTTATGCCCACCTTTCTTCCTATACCTGCTTTTGCACAGACCGCGACCGCTCTGGCCACCCGGGCCGACCGCTGAACCACCCATGCTGGCGGTGGGAATGGATTCTTCCTTATCCGGCCCTTTATCGTTTCTTTTTTCAGTTTTACTCATTAGCACTCCACTTTTACACCATCACGGTACCCCGGGTCTCTTCTCCTGTCAAACCAAAACAACATCCCAGGTGCAGCCGAAACCCTCCATTCCGGGTGAACAAATTCCCACCAATTGGCTTGCGGAATAAATTGTTTTCTCAAAGTATCCATGATAAAGATTTTAATTTACTTGTGAATTACTTATAATAGGATTGTTTCTGCGATTCTTTAAGATGCCGAGGTTATGAAGCCCGATTTGGAAAAACTAACCGATGCAGAACTTCTCGCCCGCTTCGCGGACGGTGATGAAACTGCATTCCGTGAAATCGTAAACCGCTATAAAAATGGCCTTTATGCGTTCTTAAGGCAGTTTCTAAACCATCGGGATATGGTCGAAGATGCCTTTCAGGAAACCTTCCTGCAGTTATTTACCAGCAGAGACAGCTTCGATACCAGCCGACCTTTGCGTCCCTGGCTGTTCACAATAGCCGCCAATAAAGCAAAGGATGCCCTTCGCAAACGGCAGCGGACATCTGCAATTAATATAGGCACTATAGCAGATGCGCAAGAAATGTCGTTCGATGACGTCCTGAATACCCTTGCTTCGGACAGCACACTGCCTTATGAGGAACTTCAAAAGAACGAAACCGCTTCGCGCGTAGGGGAAATTATCACAAAAATGCCGGAAAATTTACGGGAAATATTAATTTTAGCTTATTTTGACAAATTTTCTTACAAACAAATGGCCCAGATCTTAAGTATACCTATTGGGACTGTTAAAAGCAGGTTGCACACAGCCGTTGGCCGCTTTGCAAAAGAGTGGAAAAGCCTCGGCCTGGAGCAGAAAAACTAAATGAGTCCGCTAAACAAGCAACAAAAACAGCTATTATTTGACCACTGCATAGGTTTAACATCAGAAGAGCAAAATCTCGAAGTTAAGGTCCTAATATCCTCCAACGACGAGGCTGCTGGAATTTACTCAAAGATCAAAGCTGCTCTTGCTCCACTTGAGACGGTCCAGCTTGAGACCTGCCCGGATGACCTCGTAGAACGCACCATTCTGCGGCTTAATAATCTTGCACGGTCGAGCCAGCTTCAACTCCAGCAGCTACTTGCCGGCGAGCAGGCCAGAGGCGTTGCTATCAAGGCCCCATTCTGGCACAAGCTGGGCAAAATTGCCACGGCAGCAGCCGTGTTACTAATCGCCTGGGGGACTTTTCAGACTTCTTCAAACTACGCCCGTCAACGCTACTATCAGAATCGCTGTCAGGCCCAATTGGGCGGCATCTTTCGAGGCTTCACAAATTACATGGCCGACTATGATGGCAAGATGCCCGCTGTCGCAACCATACCGGGTGCTCCCTGGTGGAAGGTGGGCTACCAGGGCAAGGAAAACTACTCCAATAACCGCCGTGTGTGGCTGTTAGTAAAAGGCGGTTACGTCGATCAAGCTATTTTTGTCTGTCCCGGTGTACGTCCGAAAATAACAATTAGATTAACTCCCTCGCAAATTCAACAACACATAGACTTCCCGTACAGGGAACAAATCTCCTACAGCTTTCGAATATACTGCCCAATGTCTGCAAAAAAAGTATCACCCAGCCTAAAAGCCCTGATGTCGGATATGAACACACTTTTTGAAAAACTGCCCAGAGACTACTCCAGACCGCTTAGGATCGAGCTAAACAAAGATTTATTAACCCTTAACAGTATCAATCACAACCGCCGAGGCCAGAATATCCTGTTCGACGATGGATACGTTGATTTCCTAAAAGAGCGTCGCATCGGCATCACAGCCGATGACCCATTTACATTACAGAATACCAATATATACGATGGCACCGAATATCCCGACTGCGAAGACGATTTTTTTATCGCCCCATAATTCTCAAATCTCTCGGCGGGTTGCATTCACAAGGCAAATGTGGGCATTTCTTTTTAGTCTGTCAAGCCCTAAGCGATTAATTGGTGAATCGGCAAACTCGGCATCGAAGTCTGCTTCGGTCAAATTCAAAATCCTGCCCAGGTCAACTCTGGCCCTGTCATTATAGTATTTGAACTGCTGATTTTTGCATACGGGTGCGTTTTCCTGATAGGGACAGGCCAGGACACATTCATCACAGCCGAACAGCCGATCACCTGTTTTTTCAGCCAAATCGGCGGGGGTCTGCCCCTTGTACTCGATTGTCAAATAGCTGATACACTTATTGGCGTCAAATTGCCCGTCAGTCCTCAAGGCCCCTGTCGGACATGCTTCGATACACTTATTGCAATTAGAACAGCTTTCTGCAATCGGCTCATCGGTTTGCAGTTTCACGCTCGTTATGATTTCACCTAAAAATATCTGTGGCCCAAGCCCGGGATTAATTAGCGTATGATTTTTTCCAATAAATCCCAGACCTGCCCGGGCGGCCAATGACCTCTCCGCCAGGGGTACCGAATCAACACAAATCTTGAACTTATGGTTGCCGCAGGCTAAAGAACTTATAAAGTCAACTAATTTGCTAAGGCCCTTCTTTATGAACACGTGATAATCTTCATACTGTGCATAGTTTGCTACTCTACCCATCGGCCTTGAAGATGGAAGATGACCGGTCTCGTCCCTCGTCTTTTGTCCCTCAGCCCTCGTCCCTCGGTCCAATGACGGCGTGTAATTTAGGCCAACGCATATAACCGACTGGGCATTTTCCAGCAGTTTCGCAGGATTTGTACGCTTCTCAAGATTCTCTCGCATATAGTTCATTCTGCCTGCATAACCCAGGGCCAGCCAATCAGTGAAAAATTTGAATTGTTCGTTATCTATTGGCCCTGCGTCTGTTATACCAACCAGATCGAAGCCTGATTCCAACCCCTTTGCCTTTATTTCTTCAGCTAAGCTCATAATGGTTGATTATACAGAATCCGGGCGCAAATTTTAGGTTTTTTATTAACCACCGAAGACGCAGAGAAAATCGGATACACCAATCCCACCCCCTGTCATTGCGAGCGCAGCGCGGCAATCTCAATCATCATTAATCATTTATATAGCGTGCCTATAAGGCACCGAAGAATCTCAATTCCAATAGTAAATAATCAATCGTCAATAGACAATCATCAATCGGACGGGTGGCAGCCACAGAGCGAACTTTAGTGAGCGAAGTGGATGGTAGTTCTCGGCACCCCCTGTCCTCTATCAAAACCTATCATTATAAAGCACAACTCATCGAAAAATGTACCGGACCCCTTTAATTCCCGACTGCCATAACAGGCAAGGCGCGGTTGTACGGTATGGATAAGGACTCAGGGGGCGGTAGGGAGCAGACTGTTATCATAATAGGCCCCAAAGCTCCTAAGACTGTTGAAAGTGAGGTCAAAGAGTAACGCGGCACAACTACGACAACGTGCAAGCAAGGCCCCCCCTTCGATACAAAGGGGGTATGCCTCTTTTTGGAGATGGGCGTTGTGAGTATGATATGCCCCTGTAAATACATCCCATATTTCAATTTTCTTCATATAAATTATTTATTCTTCTGATTTCTCAACTTTATTTATCTTGTTTTTTATTCTTTTTTTCAATTCTTTTAGTTTCTGCGTACTTACTCTTTCTGGCTCTACTACCGTTGTATCAAACGCTACGACTATATTTTTACACATTTCTTCTAAGCCCTGAATAGAGCCTAATATAATAGAATTGGTAAGATAGAATTGCTTGCGAGATACAAATGACTTTGCATCTTTGCTTATTGTTTTTTCTACCGCATCAAGTATAAATTCCCAATGACTTACCTTTTCTGTAAATACAAATGAAATACTATAACCTGTAACATAACCAGTCATATTTTTTGCTTTTAGAACAGATAAATGAATTACATATCTATTACTTGGTTTTAAGACTTCTACATCGCCGAGTTTTCTTAATTCTCTTTTTATATAACTATTAATTTGATTTTTAACGAAATCGTCATCATAAGATACTTCAACTTCAACTTGATAAGTTGGATTTTGTTTTTCTTTTCCAGCATATTCATTAGCACTGACAAAGATTAGTAACAGGATTGTTAGCAGTTTCTTCATTTTTTCATCCTTTCAGTTATTTCCGTTTTCTCAACATCACCGCACCCAAGCCCCATTTCTAAAAAACCAAAGGCCCCGTCGAAACTCGAAATAAATATATAAGTACAAAAATCACAAAGACTAAAATCATGAGCTTTGAAGGTTTCTTCAACAAATAGACAAACCAAGACGCTATTATTAATAGAAGCGCCCAACTAAATATTATGCCCCAATCATAGTTACTGTTCGCGAGGGACCCCGTAGGTTCAGAATGTTGAGAAGGAAACAGCCAGGATAATAAAAGAGCGGACAATCCAATCCAGATAATTACTTTTTGGTGTCGGTTAATTTCCATAAACTTTCCTCTCCTTCTTTTTCCATATATCACTTGAAATATTTTCTCCTGTCAATTGCTTTTCTTCATCGGTCAAGCTACTCAATTCTACGCTTTATGTGGCTGACAAGCAAGGGAAAATATGCTAAAATAACAAGGCTCAAAATGGGCTATTGAGTATCGGTTAGCTGTGATTTGAAAAAGGGGAAATTATGAAAAAGATATTTGTAATCCAAATGTTATGTCTAACTATGAGCGGATGTTACGCTATTAACCGAGATAATCTCAATAAGATTGAGATTGGCATGAGTAGAGAGCA
>VRUL01000084.1 GCA_019456145.1 Planctomycetota bacterium | reverse complement strand
GATAGTGTTGTAGCGCCACCGCAGGTCGGATTCACAGTTGCCGATACACTTGTTGGCGCTGTAGATAATGAATTTACAATTATAGTAACTGAAGCGCAGGATGTGGTATTACAAGTTCCCGATGCCCTCACCCAATAGGTAGTTGTTGAACCGGGAGAAACGGATATTGAGCTTCCCGTACCGATAAATCCGGAACCACAGCCGCCTGAGTACCAGTTCCATGTGGCGCCTGCTCCGAGAGAACCGCCTGATACGGTTAATGTAGTTAAATTGCCCGGGCAAATTGGATTGGCAGTTGTGCTTATTGCAGTTGGAGCTGTAGAATTAGCCAATACTGTAATTGTAATATTATTTGTGGCAGTATTTCCGCATGCATCTGAGGTTATAACAGTGTAAGTTGTAGTTCCTACTGGCGGGGTAACAACGGGGCCTCCAAGGTTCCACGAATAAGTGTAAGGAGGAACTCCAAAAGAACCGGTTGCTGAAAGTGTTGTTGAAGTTCCTTCACAAAGGGTTGTTCCGCTTGATGAGGTGAGGTTGGATGCTTGTTCAACAGTGCGGCCCCTTAATGTTACCGACCATGAATTTAAAGCATTACAACCATTTGTAGCCCAGTTACAGTCACATCCAAAAGCATCGCTGCAAAAAGTTCTATTAAGATTGAAAAAGAATGTCATGTTTTGGGCAGCACAGGAAGGTGTATAACAGGAGATCATGCTAGGACAGCCATCAGCACCATAACCGAGGGTAGGGCCCCAGAGTCCCGGAGTGTTACAAACGGTACAGGTAGGTATATCGCATACCCATACAATTCCTGGCGCTCCTGTTGGTGTTATGCCACCACAGGAAGATGTTATCCAGACCTGGGCTTCACACATCCAACAAGCAAAACCATTCTCGCAACAATTGAGTACAGTAGAGGCATCCACTTCCCACTCAGCACTGAAATCCTGTGGTTCTGAACCACCCGGAAAGCTTACCGTTAAACTTTGAGTGCAAACACCGGGAGATGCCCGGGATCCCATAAGACCGGCACCAGCAAAGGGTCCCCAAGTAACAAATGGATCAACAATTAAAGGATACACTAAAGTATCATTATCTAATAAATCGGAATAAACCAAAACATCTATCCTATTGGATTCAAACTGGTAGTGACCAATCCATTGATGTGT
>VRUL01000028.1:3217-60248 GCA_019456145.1 Planctomycetota bacterium | reverse complement strand
CAAAGGTGAATTATCAAGATTGCGACTTATGTCCACAACAAAACAAAGGCGTATAGCAACTATTGCGACACAGCCTGAGGCTTGGGGGCTAAACACAAAGACAAGGCCGCACAGAGGACAAAAACATACGTATAAATACCGTTTATTGTTAAAAACGCACTTAGACCAGCACAAATACCCAACTTGAAGCCGCCTTTTGGCTGTAATACCTAAAGCAAGGGGGTAAATTGCCCGAAATAGCGTTAACGGACGTTTTTTGCAGTTTTACCCCGTTCTGAGCGGTAGCGAAGAATCCGGCAGATGAGATGAGATTCTTCACTTCGCTACGCTACGTTCAGAATGACAAATAGGTGAGGCGCTGCGTTTAGAATGACAAATAGGTGGTACGCTGCGTTTAGAATGACAGGGTTCCGGCGGTTTACTGGAGATTTATAGATGTTCAAGAGTAAGGGCTTTTTCATTTTTTCAGCCATTATGTTTTTCTGTTTGCCGGCCTGGGCCCAGGAATCTCTGGACTCAGAGCACATATATTCATCGTCCGTTGGCAAAATCTTTTATGAAACAGCTTATGAATTAGCTAATAATCCCGAAATTACCGCAGCCGAGGCTGAACAGGCAATTATATTCTTAACAGCGGCGATGAATTTAGACAGAAACGCTGACGACGTTATCCCCCTTTTGATTAAACTGGCCAGTCAATATTCAAAACGCGACAATTCGGATATCGTCTATCTTCTGCTTGGGAATTATGTAAATCAATCGGTCGAGTCTGACCTTGAGCCGGCGCGAGTGGCCATTCGGTATCTGCTTGAGAAGTTTAACTCTCGTGAGGAGCGAGAGCAACTACTTGAAGATCTGTTAAAGAACCTGGGCGGTAAAAATGCTTTCCTTGATTCTGAATTGGCTACCTCGCTCGGCCTGTTGATAGCTGAAACGCCTGATTTGCAATCTGCCCAATCCTACCTGATACATGCCTACAATAATAACAAGTACAATAAGCTGGCATTTGCAAAACTGGCTGAACTTATGTCCGAAAAGATTGGGCCGGCTATGTATCTTGAACATCTAAGATTGGCATTAGGCCAAAATCCAGCCAGCCTGGAAGCTGCTGTGGACTTCGCACGATATGCTGAGCAGTTAGAGCTTTACGAAACTGCCGCAGGAACCTATGAATATTGTGCCGACTTGTTCAGGTTTCTGTATCCTACCCAGCCTCTGCCGGCTTCAATTTATCTTCCCTGGGCGATTAGCAGCTATAATACCAAACGAAATCAGCATAAATGCCTGCAAATTGCCGAACTCATGCGTCAAGACGGTCGATTTGACCTACTCCTGGAAGCCATTGCCGCCAAAGCAGCGGTGAAAACCGGTAATCCTGATCTTGCAAAACGGATATTCCAGGCCGCTGAAGCGAAAGCACATTCTTCTGGGGTCGATAGTAAATTCAATGACAAGGCAAAAGCCACAAAATACGAACAATTAGCCTGGTTCTATTGCTTTGCCTCACCGGATCCCAACAAAGCGATTGACTGGGCTAATAAGGCATACTCTATTGGCCCCAACTCAGCCACAGCAGCAGCACTTTTGGCATATTCACTCGTGATGAACAACCAAACTGAATGGGCCAAGCTGCTCACAAGCAATTATGAGCGTAACCAAATCGCTGATGTAACGCTTGCTCAAATTCAATTGGCACAGGGACAAAAAGAACCAGCAATTCAGACTCTAAAGTCTGCAATCACAAAAGATCCCGGGTCATTAGCAGCAGAACGGGCTAAAGAGATTCTCGCCGAGCAAAACGCAGAGTATATTCCACCGGTCGATCCTGGTACCTCCCTGGATGTGCTGAAAAACACATTCGGTCAAGCAATCGTCCCGACATTTATTAGTCCGCAGAAGATGATTTCAGTTCATCTTAACCTGCGGGGAAGTAAGTTTTCCTACGGCAGCGAACTCGGAGGAACTGTTTCAATAAAAAATAATTCTTCTGAGCCGCTTGTCGTCTCGGATGACGGAATATTTAAGGGTTATATGAGAATTGATGCCAGCATTAAAGGCGACCTTACAAAAAAGATACAAAACCTTGTATCGGTCAGGATTGTCCCTGGCTCACCTATCAAGCCCGGCCGCAGTATCTTTGTTCCTGTACGCCTGCTTACCGGCGAACTTAGAGAGATACTGCTTACTTATCCCCAGGCATCACTGGAGATAGAGTTTAAGATTTATCTCGACCCTATAACAATCGCCGACGGCAAGATAACTAACAGGCTTTCTGTTATAAAACCAGCTAAAGTGCTCATAAAACGCCCGGGTATCGAACTTACCAGCAAATTCCTCCAAAATCGGCTTGACTCATTCACGAAGGGGCGGCTGGGCCAAAAAACCAAAACCGCTCAGCTTTTTACCAGCCTATTGAAGGAGCATCAAGCGATGGCCGATCGTGAGCCGCTCTATAAATTGACGTCTGCCGACTGGATGCCGGCTCTGTTAAAATCTGCGCTTATACACAATCTCACCCGTGACGACGACTGGGTCAGCAAGATGCATACTATGTCTGGAATGCTTGCTTTGCCGCTGGATCACGAGTTGACAAGTGCTGTTGCTGAAAATTTGGATGACACACAATGGCCGGCCCGTATGATGGCTCTTTATCTTTTAGCCAAATACCAGGACAGCGATTTCAGCAAGGTCCTGGACTGGACAGCCAAATACGACTCAAACAAGTTCGTTCGCGATATGGCGATCGCATTAGGTGCCGCCGCACCAAAACAATAAAGAACAAGCAAATCCAGAGGTTCCGGGCAAACCGTAATATAGACTGCTATAGAGCATCTGCGGATAGTTCTTCACTATTCGAAATCACACCAAATTTATATTGCCATATTTCCATAATTGTGTAATATTCCTTTTTTTGCTGGTAAGTTATGAAGTTTTTTGAAAGGACTATGTAAATGGCAGCTACGGTAGATGTGGAAAAATGCAACGGTTGTGAATCTTGTGTAGAAGAGTGTCCCAGCGAGGCCATCAAAATGGCTGACGAGAAGGCGAATATTAACGTCGAGACCTGTGTCGATTGCGGTGCTTGCGTTGACGCCTGTCCTTCCGAAGCAATTAGTATGACGGAGTAAGTTTCTGGTTGGCCCCATCGTCTAGGTAGGCCTAGGACACCGGGTTTTCAACCCGGCAACAGGGGTTCGAATCCCCTTGGGGCTATTTGACTTGTCCGCCTCTGGCGGATTTGTGGTATCTAATTAGCATCCTTACTATCTATGGTGACCGTTTACGTATTACAGGGAACAAAAAAGCGGTATATCGGCATAACCAACAACTTAGGCAGGCGGTTAGCCGAACACAGGTCAGGACGCACCAAAGGAGCGCAAGTCATAGGCAAATTCAGACTTCTGTATACCGAAAAACTGCCTGATTATAGTTCTGCACGAAAAAGGGGAAAGTTTTTGAAAAGTGGGCAAGGCAGAGAGTTTCTCAATGGCTTATATCCAGACACAGGGTCCGCCTACGGCGGATAAAGTCCGAACTTGCCCGCCGAAGGCGGGTCCCCTTGGGGCTATTTCAAACTTGTGGGTGCGAGCATAGCACATTCCTATATATCGCATGATTCTTGTAGATTGATGTGATACTCTGCGGTCTAAACCGGTTAAAGGTTCAAACCCGATACTACCGTTTCAAATACCATATTTCCGTCCACAACGCCCTGAATACTACAGGTATACTTCCTGCGCCTGAATTTTGTGATGAGGCAGAGCAGATATAATCTTGATCCAGGCTCGACGATAGAACGGAACTTCGCCTTCTCTATGCTGGCAAAGCCGACAAAGCCCTCTAATTTATAAATATGTTTTACGATAAAACTCGAAAGTTGGGCTGCCGCCTCGACCATTATTACGGCAGGCATCAACGGCCGACCCGGAATGTGACCGCGAATCCAGAATTCATCCTCCGTTACATCCTTATAGCCCAAAGAAAGGAGTTTTTCCTTATCATACCAGAGGACGCCGTCAAGCTGCTGCATCTCGAACCGTTGGGGATTTAGTCTGGAAATCGCTTCTCTGTCAAAGACAGGTTCCTTTGTCAGGTCTATTAGTGATAAATCAAATAATAATGGGGGTGGCATTCACTGCCCTCAAAGCAGAAACAGTCTGCGCAATCAAAGCACGTTTCCACTTGCACAGCAGTAACAAAGCTTGCACTGCACAAATAGCGGCATCACGCACAACGAAAACAGCGTTTTCAAATACTGTGATAACTTATTGGCTTGATCTGATTTCAAGGATGCGGCTGCGAACAACCTGAGCAGATTGCTTGACTTTCTGCATCTGCTTGCGAACTCGCGTCCCTGCTGCCTTATTTCCGCCCTCGGCCTTGTTGATGTCTGCTTCAATTTCAGTAACCAATGCCTTCAGATCTTCATACTCTTGCATCAAAGTAATCCTCCACTTTGCGCTTTAAAATTGCTAAAAACAGCTTAGAATTGACCAAAACTTAACCGTCTGCAAAAGGTTTGTCAAAGAAAAATGCCTTTTTTGCAAAAAAAACGATATTTTTTATTTCAGAAGAAAAAGGGTAAAACCATCGCACATAAAAGCATATTTGATTTATCACCTTGTCACATATACACTTACGCGCAATATCCGGTGGCCATTTCCCTGTAACTTTGTGCCCTGTGACCGTCTCTTTTTTACCTTTAATCTAACATTTTCCTGGTTAATTCTGCGATTCTTCGGCCTTGACGTTTACACTGTTTCCTGACCCTCTCATCGGGCTTGCCAATTGAAACCGGCCCATAGTGGTCACCTCTCGGGTCGCCCTGGACGACCATGCCGGAAATCAGCATTGCCTCTATTATGCCAATAATTGTAGTCTCGTTGCCTCCTCCGATATTTGCCGCACTGGAAAACGCCGCCCCTACTTTGCCATTAAGGCCCCCGTGAAATGACACCGTCTCATCAATCAACTCTTTGATAGACGCAGCCATATGCCCGTAATAAGTCGGAGAACCGATGACTATCGCATCGTAGCCCAGCAAATCATTGGCTTTTACCTTGTCGACTGATTTGCAGTCAGTCTGCAAGCCCGCTTCATTCATCGCCTTGGCTATAATCTCCGCCATCTCTTTCGTGTTCCCGCTCTTTGAATAAAAAATCACTATTCCCCTGGCCATTTCTAAGCCTTTCTATCATCATTTGTTACAAATACAATCTGAATCTGCGAGTTAGCAACTATGTTGTTGCAATATTTCGTCTATTTATCGAGTAAATCTTAGCTGTCTTTGGCTTACCGGTTAATCTAACTCTGATTTAGCCTTTTTCTTCATTGGGATTATTTCTTTGCCGAAGCCTTTGGGGATTTTAACTTCAAAGATTTTGGTATTAAGCTTTTTATTGACCTTCGGCTTCACCAATTTTATCCGGTGGATGTCATCTTCGATGGAAATTGCAACAAGTCTTGCCGGCAGGCCTAATTTCTTATCAATCCAAAAATCGATAGATTTATATTTATCTTTATGAATCGAATTGGGCCTGACCTTCAAATGCAGTTGATGAAATTTATCCTTCTCCCCCCCCTGCTGCTCAATCAATTTAATTTCAAATTGTTTTTTCATATCTCCTATTCCGGCGAATCCGACTATCGGGAAGTTCTTGCCTACAAACTCAAAAGCTTCGACCGGTTTGTTAGGTTCAGCTAACTGATGCAACCTCACCTGTTTGGTTTGATAATTTATATGAGTAAGCCAGACGCCGTCGAAAATAAACTCCTCTCGGTATTTTTGCTCTTTCTCATCATCTTGCTTCAGGGTGCCGAAATTTATCCGCAACTTCGTTTTCTTGCCTGATTTTGCATAATACAAAGCACCTTTCCTCAGTGTTGTTGATTCGAAGACCGGCTGGATTAATTTGTATTCAACCTGGACCTGATAAGACTTAAGCTGTTTGGTCTTCAGGTTTAATTGTTTCAAAACAACCTCAACCGCATCAGCTTGTTTTCCGCCGGGTATACCGCACAAATTTTCTGTAGAGCATCCGGCCCAACATGTGCCCACTGTGCCTAACAGGATGAATACAACTTTTGTCATTATCTTGTTTTCCATTTTCGCCTTTCACTCTTTGTGAGGATTATTCATTTCTTCGATAATTTTAAGTATCTGGTCGATACTTTCAATAGTAAAATCTGAGTGCTCGGTAAATTCACCGGCCTGTCTGTTATTTGTAAGCAGCACTGCAATAGCACCTGCCGCCTTTGCGCAAAGTAAATCAAAGAGATAATCGCCTACCAGCAGAGTTTCCCCCGGTTTTACGCTGAATTGCTTACATATCCGCAACACACCGAAAGCATCGGGCTTGACCGGGCCGTCTTCTCTGCCAATAATAGCATCAAATTTCAAACCGTGCTTGTGCGCAATAGCCAGGGCGTTACTTCGCTTGTTACGCGTCAATACTCCGATATGAATACCGGCTTTACGAAGCACTGAAAGCGTTTGTTTTGCACCGGTGTTAAGCCTGGATTCTGTTACGGCTTGACTCTCGTGAAAATGTAGAATTTCCTCGGCACGACGTCGCTGTTGCGGGGTCATCTTCCGCATCGACTCAAGTACCGGCCCGGAATTTCTATCCAGTCCTATCTCTTCACGAATGGCGTCAAAATCAAAGTAAGGCTGGGTTATGGTACCGTCCAAGTCAAATATTACTGCTTTAATTAACATTTCCCGTATCTCATGAAACACATCTGGTATTTCGCCGGGTGCTTCACACTTGTTTGCAGAGCAGCTCGATACAGTCTCGGCTGGCCTGACTTAAAATTTTACCCTTGCGAATGATTATGCCTGTCGGGCGGATAAATTCCTCATTCGAAAAGACAATTGCCTTTATCGTCCCGCTGCTGACTTCCTGAAGGATTGCGGTCTGCGGCAATATGCTTACCCCTGAGTTTATTTCCACAGCTCGTTTGATGGTTTCGACATTATCGAATTCCATCACCGGCCGCACAACAATATTATAATGCTGGAAAATATTGTCTATCCATATCCGTGTAGGGGTGTCTTTCTCAAAACCGATGAATCGCTCAAACTGTAATTGATGAATATCGACCTGCGGCTCACGCGACAAGGGATGTGTCGGGCTGCATGCTAAAACCAATGGCTCATCCTCAAAGTCATATACATCGAGCCTTTTATCTTTTTTCGGGACAGCCACAAGACCGATGTCGATATCACCTGATAAAATCAACTCATAAATCTTGTCAGCTCCTAAGTATTCGATATGAACGTTAACATTCGGATACTTGACCATAAACTTTTTGACATAGCCCGGCAGAGTATGCATCCCGATACTATATATTGCCGCTATGTTGATTCTACTGCCGGAGGAGGATTTCAGTTCATTCAGTTCACTTTTAAGCTGTTCGTATCTCTCAATTATCTCTGTAGCGGCATTGTAAAACAATTGACCTTCTTTCGTCGGCTCAATGGGTCTTTTCTTCCGGTCGATTAGCTGGCACTTGTGAGCAAGTTCCAGTTGGGCAAGCTGCTGGGATACCGCCGATTGACTTAGAAAATGCTTATCAGCGGTTTTTGAAAAGCTTCGCAATTCAACTAAATCGCAGAATATCTTTAGTGTTTCTATATGCATCATTAGTCCATCTAATGTTCAATATTAAAATAATGAAATTGCTTTCAACGATATTGCCATATTAATATATTTTATAAGCGTTGCTAATCAAATACAAGTTAAAAAGTTTGAATTGCATAAGGAGCAAAAAGAGAATGAATCTACAACAACCCAATGCAAATGAAGTTACGCAAACTTCAAACCGTTCAAGAAGTGTTTCTCCTGTTTCGGGTATCTGCACACGCTGCATCGACGGATGCCGAGGCAATTGTGAGATATTCAAGTCCTCTTTCCGAGGCAGGGAGGTGATTTACCCCGGCCCGTTTGGTACTCTTACCGCCGGGGCCGACAAAAACTACCCGATAGACTATTCACACCTTAATATCCTGGGTTATGCCCTCGGGGCAAAGGGTTTACCAGATGGCCAGGCTGGTAATCCGGACAATACGCTCTTTCCATTGGTCGATACCGAGACAGAATACGGTTGTGACACAAAGGTCAAGATGCGTGTACCTGTTTTTACCGGTGCCCTGGGTTCTACTGATATTGCCCGTAACAACTGGGAGCATTTTGCAGCCGGTGCCGGAATTGCCGGTATCACAATAGTGTGCGGTGAAAACGTCTGTGGTATTGATCCCGAACTCGAATTAGACAACAACGGCAAAATTAAAAAGGCGCCGAATATGGCCCAACGAGTCGAGCAATATCGCAAGTGGCACGAAGGCTACGGCGATATGATTGTACAGATGAACGTCGAAGATACACGTCTTGGTGTGGCTGAGTACGTCATTGCGGAACTTGGTATCGAAAGTATCGAGCTTAAGTGGGGCCAGGGTGCAAAATGTATAGGTGGCGAGATTCAAGTCGATTCACTTGAACGTGCCCTTGAATTGCAGAAAAGAGGCTATCTGGTTACCCCCGACCCTTCCGTCGAGGCACACCAAATGGCTTTTAAGGACGGCGCCCTCAAACACTTTGAAAGACATTCACGTCTTGGCTTTATTGATCAGGAAGGTTTTATGAATGAGGTTGAGCGCTTACGCAAGCTCGGCGCCAAACGGGTAACGTTAAAAACAGGCGCCTACGCGATGCGCGAATTGGCAATGGCGATTAAATGGACATCAGATGCCAAATTGGACCTTCTAACTATCGACGGAGCGCCGGGCGGAACTGGAATGAGCCCCTGGCGTATGATGGAGGAATGGGGCGTGCCCACATTTTACCTGCAATCGTTGACAAATGAATTTTGCCAGAAGTTGGCGGCTAAAGGCGCATTCGTTCCCGATATCGCCATCGCCGGCGGCCTCAGTACAGAAGACCATATCTTCAAGGTCCTGGCAATGGGTGCTCCATTTACAAAAGCTGTCTGTATGGGCCGTGCCCTGATGATTCCTGGTATGGTTGGCAAGAATATCGGTTTGTGGCTGCAAAAAGGCGCTAATGCCCTGCCTAAAACTGTCGGTTCTTACGGCTCGAAAGTCGAAGAAATCTTTGTCAACTACGAGGACCTCGTTGCCAAATACGGCAAGGATACTGTCAAGGAAATGCCACTCGGAGCTATCGGGCTTTACACATTCATCGATAAGCTCAAGGTCGGAATACAGCAATTGATGGCTGGCAGTCGGAATTTCAAGATTTCCACAATTAGCAGAGATGACGTGTTGTCCTTGACCCCTGAAGCTTCAAAGGTATCGGGCATACCGTATGTGATGGATGCCTACAGGCAAGAGGCTGAGAAGATTATAAGCGCCTGACCGCTTTCGAGATATCACTTTGTTTCAAAAGGCACCTGTTGCTGACAGGTGCCTTTTTTTATTGCCTAACTCTAAAAACGCTATTACAATTCGCTGCGATGGCAAAAGAAGTTGATATTAACAAGGTTGCTCGCCAACACGTTGAGATGGACGTGTTTTTTACAGGCGGTTTTACAATAAAGGGGCCGAATGTCATGCCGGACCAGACGGAGCAAAAAGAATCTAACATCAAATTAGCGGCTGAACTTGAAAAAATCGCCGAAGAAGTCCGCCAATGCTGCAAGTGCGGCCTGGGGGCCCAGCGAACAAATGCCGTCCCGGGCGAGGGCAATCCGAACGCCCGCATAATGTTTATTGGAGAAGCACCTGGGGCCGATGAAGATGCACAAGGCCGACCTTTTGTAGGAAGAGCCGGGAAACTACTGGATAAGATTATCACAGCTTGCGGGCTGAAACGCTCTGATGTCTTTATTGGCAATATACTGAAATGTCGCCCGCCGGGGAATCGCGACCCTGGCGCCGAAGAGATTGTAAGCTGTCTGCCATATCTTCAAAGACAGATTGAGATAATAAAGCCTGAAGTCATTGTAGCTCTCGGCGCTCACGCCGCCAGAACTCTGCTAAACACCAACAAACCCATTGGCCAATTACGAGGGTATTTCCACGAATACTATGCCGGACTCGGCAAACCACCTATTAAACTTATGGCGACGTACCATACTGCCTACCTTTTACGAAATTATTCACCGGAAAATCGTAAAAAGGTCTGGGAGGACATGAAAAAGGTCTTGGCCGAACTCGGTCTGCCAATCCCGTAAAGGAGAAACAAATAATCATCCCTCAAGCCCCCAAAAACAACTTTAAAGCCAAATCCCGTACCTCGACAAAACCACAAACTAAAATAATGACGCGTTTTTCGCTTAAAAAACCCATTTTTAGATAAAAATACTTAATCCTCAAAAAAAAAACTGTTTTTTTAAAATATTTTTGATTTTTTTGTTGACTTCTAAGCACAACCCACTGTACAATGGGTTTTACTGGAAAGGGTGCGAAGGTGTATTAACACCTCCCGAACCTTCAGCCTTGGTGATGAAACATGGTTTTTGTAAAAAGGAATTGGGTGACATTATGAAAAGAAACCGGAGGAGTGCAAAGAAGTCGGTAACACTTTTACTTGCAATTCTAATTAGTTTTTCCATAGTCAGTACAGCATCTGCCGCATGGGTTCCATTGACCGGAGATTTTATTCCGATTAGTTCTATACCAACTGGCGGATTGGTAGTAGGTGACAAACTGTTTGAGGGTTTCGAAGTGACCGGCATCGCCAATGATGGACCATCTACTCCAAGTTCAAGTACAGTATTGATACAGGGCGGCCAAAACGATTCAACTGGCGACTACGGCTTGAGGCTTCGCCTTTCCTGGACTGCTGGTTCTGACGAATTCATAAATGCCGGTATTAACTTCAAAGTATCCATCCTTCCGGGTTACGATCCGTTTTATATTGAGGACGCTGTATTATGGCTCGCAACAGCCAGTGCCGCTGGCACAGGTTTGGTCCAATCTTCTGAAAACATCTATGATGCTGATTTTTTGGGGAACTCTCTTGCCGTACTGTCGGCATCCGCACAATCGGGCGACTTCGGCGCTTTTCTGGCTGATAGCGATGACTTAAGGTTATTTGGCAATCCTACCCAGGTAAAAGAGATGTGGGTCCGTATGGGTGTGACCGTCCAGGGCGGCGACGTTGGTTCTGCCGGTCTTCACGAGGTCTTCATGCTCTACAGCCAGGTTCCTGAGCCTGCCACAATACTTATGCTTGGATTGGGTTCATTAGCTTTGTTAAGAAGACGTAAAAGATAATTTTATCGTTATCATTTATAAAACAAATTCAAAGGCTGTGAGCTTTATCACAGCCTTTTTCATTTGCCTATACTTGCTTAAAACCGCGAAAACTCTCTATTAGACACCATTATTTTTATACTCACGGCACTTGCAAAAAAAAAGAACCGAAATAAAACTACCAGTTTGGCAATATTACCAGTTGATTTCCATTGGCTTAGTTATTTATAGCACGCGGTTTCTGGTAAGATCGAGCAAATGTGTCAGCCTTTGACTTCAAAAACCGGCTTTAAGCCGAAATCAGGTTAGTTATCGAAAGCGATGCCTCGTTTTTGCCTCAAAAATGCAGTTTTAGAAAAAATTACTTTCACCACCAAAAAAAAATTATAGAATATTTTATTTTTTTGTTGCTTCGCGATAGCATCTAACATAGAATGATCTTGGCAAGATAAAAAAAGGTGTGGTTGTTAACCACATGAGATAAACCTTTTATAAATTGGAGTGTGTACGAAAGCAAAGGAGGGTAATATGAAAGCTCGAGTTTTCACGCCGTTTGTCTTTTGTCTGTCTATTCTTTCCCTATTAACAGCAGCCCAGGGTGTAGTAATACCACTCAGTAATTACAGTTCAGAGGAGCTCAGCGTTCCCTCAGGTTGGCTGGACGCAAGCATGGACTTGTCTGTCGCAAATATCGGGTATTGGGAGCTAACTCTGGCCGTAACAAACATGACCCCGGAAAACCCCGGTGATATCGCCTTTAATATGAGCAAACTCTTTTTCAATACCAGTGCGCCCATAACGAATCTGACGCTCGATTCGGTCATAAATGGTAACAAGGATAATTGGACCTTAACGCTCGATATGGATAACATTCACGTTGGCGGATTTGGCTTGTTCGATATAAGCCTTATAAGCAAGCAACAAAACTTTGAATGGATCGAACCTCTGGAAACAGTTACGTTCAAGATAAAAATTGACACGGGGACTCCCTCATACTCAGATACCGATTTCTATGCCAAGTCGACTCAGAACAATGGAGACCTCCTTGCTTATGGCGCCGCAAAGTTCTTCGGTGGCGGCCCGAATGATCTAAGCGCCATTGGGGCCTATGTACCTGAGCCGGCTACGATATTCATATTTGGCTTAGGTGCATTAGCTTTATTGAGAAAACGCAGAGATTAAGCCAAAGAATATAGTTATGATGATAAGTTAAAGGGCTGTGAATTGTTCACAGCCTTTTTATTCGCCGCCACTTAACGATAGTCCTATAAGCTTTGTATTTGTGCCATTCTGCTTTGTCCTAAGAGCACCCGTCTCAAATTTTTTGTTGCCGGAACACTTTTCCGATAACAGAATTACACCTTTTTAGCAGCTGCTTTGTGCTCACGAGCAATCGGACAGGAGCCTTGAGAAAATAAGTCCACAAAAAGCAGCAAAATTTGTTAATTTAGGCAATTTTAGCATTGACATTTGAGAAGAAAAAAGGTATAATTCAATAATTCGTAAAATGTATCATTATGGCCGTTTCTTTAAAAGGCAAGCACTTGCTTGCTTGATCGGAACTGGAGGATCGGCCTCTCGATGGCATCAGGAGCTATGAGGGTGGATGGAGTAACCGGGGGTAGATACACTGTCCGAGGAGAGTGATCAAGAGACTCCTACAATTGTCTGTGTGTTGTTTTTTGGCACAGCACAGTCAGGATTGTAGTTGACGACTTTGCTAACACGATCCTTTCTGTATTTTCACACAAGGATGTACGGGCTGGATTTCCGCATTTACTATTACAGTTAGCAAACATTATTCTACACAGAATCTGAGGATGGCAAGATGAAACATTCATTAACAATAGCAATATTAGTGATTGTCACGGTCGTGCTGAGCACTATGTGTTGTACAGGTTCAGCACAGGCACAAATCCCGGATTGGCCGGGAATTTTTGAACCTACCCAATTGCTGACGCTGAACATCCAGACGGTGAATCCCTCTGACTGGGACGTTATCCGGTACGATATGACCTTTAACATTGAAGTACCCGCCTTATTTTGGGCTGATGGCGAAGAAGATAATAAACTATATGTCTCGGTGCGCAGAAAATCCGGCGATGCATTACCGAGCGAGACCGACCCCTACAAAATCAGCTTAAAAGTTGATATCAATGAATACATAACAGGCCAGAAGTGGCACAGCCTGAACAAACTGAGTCTGGAAAACGGTGACGACCAGGATGTCGTGGCCGAGGGCCTGGCCTGCAACCTGCACCGGATGGCATCAGCACCCGAAGGTTACGGCTATGACGCATGGCGAGGTAACTGGGTGAAAGTTTACGTCAACGGTGTGTACAGAGGCGTCTATGTCAACGTCGAACAGATAAATAAGCAGTTTCTGCGAAACCGCGACCTTTACGTAAAAGATCAAGTCTGGCTCTATAAACAGGAGGGCCAAACCGACTTCCTGCTCAAAGTGGGTGATGCCTTAAATCCTGCCAGCCCTGCGGTACTGGCACTTTGTTACGAGCCATTTGGCAGCAAAAAGTACTCGGGACAACTTTGTCCAACTCCAGACGATGACAACCTCGTTGCGGATATGAATGAATGGGTCAACATTCAGGGAATGTTGGCCATGGAGGCTACAGACGCTCTCAATGCGAATACAGACGGGCTTTTTAACCATTACAAAAATAACTACTTTTTGGACTTCGATGACGGCAGTGGCCAAAAAAGGAGGTATATACCCTGGGATGTGGATTCGGTAATGGGTAAGGTCGATATGGACATCTATAAAAATGACAGAGGGACAACTACCTGGCAGCAGATTATCCTGGGAAATCCGACGCTTCGTTCCCACTATAACAGGATAACAAGAGACCTTCTTAACGGCCCGTTGTCGGAGGCCAATATTCATGCCTTTCTTGATTTGATTGAGCCGGTATTAACTGACGCCCTGGCAGCAGACCCGTACAATCAGTTAAGTACCCCGGGTTTGGCCGGCGTCCAGGAGCGATTCAACAGTCTTCAAAGCTGGATTTCGGATAGAATCGCTAATGTCATGGCTCAGGTGGATGCTGATGAGCCTCTACCGCCTCCAGGGATTATCTTAATCCAGGATGGCTTTGAGGGTCCAGTTTGGGATGCCGAATGGTATTGGCCTCATAACTGGCTGATAGATACAACCAATTATGCAACTGGCACAGCTTCGGCCTGGGCAAACAGAGATAATAATGGTTACTTCACCTGCGATGCTTTAGACACTACTGACGCTGCCTTCATCCACGTACGTTTCTGGTTTATGAAGGATGACACGGATACAGCAAAAGACCTGTTTTTGTATTTTTATAATGGGACCAACTATAACCTTATCGACGACCTTGATACCCTTGGGGGTGATGATGTGTGGCTGTACTATGCTAATACAATAACAGACAGCCAGTATTTCGTACCAAATTTCAGGGTACGTTTTGAAGCTACTCCCGAAACTGGAGAGAATGCGTGGGTTGACGACATTTTGGTCACAAAGGAAATATCCAGCGGTTGTAATTCGGCAAATCTCGACGGAATTAACTTTGTTAATTTTAAGGACTTTGCAATATTTGCAGGCGATTTGCAGCTAACCGGCCAAGACCTTGTCAGTGATATTAATCAAAACCAGGTAGTTAATCGTGAGGATTTATTCTATATAATTAAGTATTGGCTAAATGAGTGCAACCAGCCATAAATCACTCATGACCGATATTGAGAAAAGCAATATAAAATTAGGTTTATTACCTTAAGGCTGTGCATTGTTCACAGCCTTTTTATTTGCCACATCTTAGCGAATGTTTTAGAAATATTGTCGTCGTACTATCCTATTTCTGGAAAAGAGTACCCGTCACAAGCCCATATCCAATAACTGCGAATTTTATGCGCTGATTCACAAACCCAGGTGGTTTTAGGCTTTTGGGACTTGCGTGATCTGCTTTGTCAGTTCGGCCAGCAATGCGTGCATTTGTGTGTCGCTGCGATCAGCCTGACCAATCTTGTTGCAAGCGTGCATAACGGTCGTATGGTCCCGGCCCCCCAAATGTCCGCCAATTTCTTCGAGGCTGTGTTTCGTTAGATTTCTCGCTAAATACATGCAAATCTGGCGGGGCAAAGTGATGCTTTGACTGCGTCTTTTGCTCTGCAAATCCGCAAGACGAACATCAAAATGACCGGTTACCACTTCGATAATATCAGTAATACTTATAAATCTGGCCGCTGATTCAATTTGCCCTTCCAGAGCTATCTGAGCCAGCTCAAGTGTAATCGGCTTTCCCGTTGTAGTTGATACAGCGTAGATAGTCGTCAAAGCACCTTCCAATTCCCTGATATTTGCATGTACTTTACGTGCAATGTATTCAGTTATTTCATCGGAAATATTTATACCGCGAATGTGGGCTTTCTTTTGCACAATTGCCACTCTCGTCTCATAGCTTGGCGGATCGATTCTGGTGACCAGACCCCAGTTGAACCGGCTGATAAGACGATCCTCAAGTGAAGGCATCTTTCCCGGGGGGCTATCGGCGCTTAGAATGATTTGTTTACCGTTGTTGTAAAGGGCATTAAAGGTATGGAAGAACTCTTCCTGACTTTGCTCACGTTCGCGAAAAAACTGAACATCGTCGATTACCAGCGCATCGACCGTGCGAAACTGGTTTTGAAAGCCGGCCAAATTCCCTTTCTCGATCGCTCTGATGAATCTGTTGATGAATTCTTCACAACTCAAAAACTGAATTACCGCCTTATCAACTTTCTGCCTGACCTCGTAACAGACAGCGTGCAAAAGGTGGGTCTTGCCAAGGCCGGAACTGCCGTAAAGAAAAAGAGGATTGTAAGTATTGCCCAACGAATGGCTCACAGCAACGCAGCTCGCATGGCCAAGGCGGTTGCTCGGCCCCACTACGAAATTATCAAACGTATAATCGGGATGAAGTTTAGGACCAAGCATGCTTCGGTCAGAGCGACGGCCGGACTCGTCCCGGGCAACAATGTTGAAATCCACCGTTACAAGATGGCCGGTTATTCGTTGAGCTGCCTGGGTGAAGCTGTTTTTGCAGTTGTCGCGTAAGAACTGAAGGGTTGCCTCATCGGGACAACCGATTTCGAGTAAACCACCGCTCAGGTGCGTAACCGTTAACTTCTCAAACCACCTCCGGACGTTGGCTGGGTCAAGTGCTTTTACACAATCAACAATATCAGCGAAAATGTCTTCAACTTCCTGAACTGCCAAGACCACCCTCCTTCGCGAAAGGCTTACCTAATCTGCGCTCAATGCAAACAACAAATGACAATCAAAAAAATCCCTGTTAAAAACTTTTACAAGGCCGCCAACAGGCTAACACCTTTGCCTGAGCAAATCCGCTAATCAAAATCTAATTCGAATTGCATGGTTTGTCAAAAAGAAACTTGCAGAAAAAAGAAAAAATATGCATATTTCTTCTGGCCGATAGACTGTCCCCATAATAAGCAAATAACCTAAAAACTCTTATGCTAAAACAGGGGAATTGTAAGTCCAATATATTTTTGCTTTACGCTTTTCGCTATTTCCTATACGCTGTAGGGTATACGCCGCTTTTAAGGAAGCCATAATGGGAATTTTCACTAAGACAGCAGGATATTTCAAAGACCGGCTGGGTAAAACACGCGACAAAATCACCTCTTCGCTTTCATCAGTACTCACTTTAGGCAGAAATATCGATGAAACCTTGCTTGATGAGCTGGAAGAAACGCTGTTAAGCGACGATATCGGCGTAGAAACGACGGACAAGCTCGTATCCGGCCTGCGTGATGCTTACCGCAGCAGGCAAATCGCTACAACCGACGAAATACTGCCCTTTCTAAAGGAGCACATCAAAAGCTATTGGCCGGACCGAGATAGGCAATTACATACTGCCTCTGCCCCCCCTACGGTCATCCTGGTTGCCGGCGTCAACGGCACCGGAAAAACCACCAGTATCGCCAAACTCGCCCATATATTCACCCAGAATAACGAAACGGTTTTGCTCGCTGCCTGCGACACGTTCCGTGCCGCTGCCGTTGAACAATTAACCATCTGGGCTGAACGTATTGGCGTCCAAATTGTAAAACACAAAACCGGCAGCGACCCGGCAGCTGTTGCTTTCGATGCCTGTGAAGCCGCTGTCGCAAGAGGTGTGGATATCCTCATCCTGGACACAGCCGGCCGATTACATACGAAAAAGGACCTGATGCAGCAGTTAACCAAGATTCGTGACATAGTGGCCCGAAAAATCCCCGGTGCTCCGAATGAAGTATTGCTGGTTCTCGACGCCACTACCGGCCAGAATGCTATCATCCAGGCAAAAATATTCACCGAAGCAATTAACGTTACGGGAATATTCCTGGCCAAACTTGATGGAACCGCACGAGGCGGAATCGTCATTGCTATTAAAGACCAGCTCGACATACCGGTAAAATTCGTAGGCCTGGGCGAAAAACCAGAAGATATCGCAGAATTCGACCCGGAAACATTTGTCGAAGCATTGTTTACTTAAAGATCCACCTCGGAGGTGAGAAAAATGAAAAAAATGACCACTATAACAGCAAAAGCAAGCACAAAACATCGGCTTAACTGAAATCGCGGTTTTCAGCCCTGAATACTTATAAGGAAATGTCTGAACAATGATTTCTTTCAACATTTTATTTAAAAGAGCTTTCACATATCTCATGTTTGCACTTTTGATTTCTACAAACACACACTCACAAAATGCATATTCCACTCCAAAACCCGTTCCGCGCATGCAGATCATACCGATGCCTTACCATCAGGCTTCTTTTCAGCGAGATGGAGCAGAGATTGCCCGATACCACTTTAGCCCTTCTCTTCATCGGCCATTCATATTTCCAGTAATCGGCCCTTCAGGCCGCTCCCTTACACGTATGGGCCATCCCCACGACCCCGAATCCCACAGCCATCACAATTCAGTCTGGATTTCACACCATGACGTCGGCGGAACTGATTTTTGGAGCGACGGCGGCAAAGGAAAGGTTCGCCACAAACGGATTGTCAAATTTGAAGATGGCGACCGGGCTTCATATATAATCACAGAAAACCAGTGGGTAACCAATAAAGACAAAGTCCTTCTTCACGAAATACGCCGGGTAACAACCATGATCCTCGACGACTCAGAATGGCTTATGATTATCGATATGGAATTCAAGGCCAATGGTACAGCGGTTACGCTTGGAAAAACTCCTTTTGGAATGATTGGCATCCGAATGGCCAAAACCATCGGCGTCAACGACGGCGGCGGGACGATTCGAAACTCTGAAGGAGCAGTCAACGAAAAAAATGTCTTCTGGAAACGCGCCAGATGGGTTGACTATTCCGGGCCAATAACAAATGGAAAATTAGAAGGTATCACCCTTTTTGACCACCCCGACAATCCGAACTTTCCAACCTATTTTCACGTCCGAAACGATGGCTGGATGGGTGCTTCTCTAACCCACGATGGGCCAAGGACAATTCAGCCTGATAAACCACTTCGCCTCAGGTATGGACTATATATTCACAACGATAGAAAGGCAACGGACGTTATCCAGGTAAAATGGAAACAGTTTACAAAAATTGCGCCGGCGAAGCTGGGAAATCTATCAAGGAATAAATGAAATTTGCTTTCGCTTCACAGCTTACCCTAAGCCGAATCGAAGGGCTGTATCGGCACTACACCTTTGGATAGTTTCTACACCTTTGGATAGTTTCCAAGAAATTCCGTTTTTGGCAGTCCGCCGGTCAGGGGCATTGCGTATTCGATAAAGGCGTCGGTTACGCCGTTGCCCTCGGCGTTAATGAATTCGTCCGGCATAGACTTGGTCTTTTCAGCCACGTTCTGAAGCTCGGTGCGGAATAGTTCAACCTTATAATCCGCTCCGTTGCCAAGCCGTTTAATCGCCACTGATCCGTTGTCCTCTTCCATAGCATATTTAACCGCATGACGCCCGCACCACCGCGCCTCGCGAACATCGACTTCTGATTGCAAGCCAGCAAAACACCTTTGCAGATACCCAAACGTGTCGGCTCTCACGCGTTTTGCGCCAAGTTTGCTCTTTACCTGCCCTGAAAGAAAATCAGCCAGCGCACCAGAGCCGGAAAGCTGAATGTTGCCGTGCGCATCTGTTTCAGCCTCTTGTGCCAGTTTTTTAGCCCATGTAACACCGTCAGAGTCACAGATCCCCTCGCTGGCCGTAATCACGCACCGGCCCAGCTTCTTCAAGACGCCATCTACATCGCCCAGGAATTTGTCCATCGAAACCACCCTTTCGGGAACATATACAAGATGCGGCCCGTCATCATCCCTTTGTTTACCCAGTGCGGTGGCCGCCGTCATAAAACCCGCATGCCTGCCCATAATCACATCGATTTTTACACCAGGCAGTGTCCGGTTATCCAAATCGTCACCCATCAGCGCGAGGGCCTCGAATTTCGCAGCGGTCCCAAAGCCCGGGCAATGGTCGGTTACCAGCAAATCGTTATCCACCGTCTTGGGAATATGAAATGCCCGTATATCAAAATCTATGTCATCGGCCATCATATTGAGAATATGAGCCGTATTAGCCGAGTCGTTGCCTCCGATATAGAAGAAATATCGGATATTTCTCTTTTTGAAGACCTCCAGAATCCTGGAACAATATGCCTCATCGGGCTTATCCCGGCTAGAACCAAGGGCCGAGCATGGTGAAGCGGCCACTAATTCCAGGGTATCAGCCGAGACTTTTTTCAGGTCAATGAACTGGTCGTTTGCCATTCCTACTACTGCGTGCAGGGAGCCGTAGAGGTTCTGGATTTCCGGATGTTTGCTGGCCTCTTCGATAACGCCCACTAAGGACGCATTTATCACGGCGGTCGGACCGCCTGATTGTGCTACTACTGCATTTGCTCTTGGTGCATCTGCCATTTCATATACTCTCCATTTGAAATTTCTGCCTTTAGGTATGCTGTGCATTACGATACCAACTTGTAGAACGAGATTATACACAGCCAATTCA
This sequence comes from Planctomycetota bacterium, assembly GCA_019456145.1. Lineage (GTDB taxonomy): Bacteria > Planctomycetota > Phycisphaerae > Sedimentisphaerales > Anaerobacaceae > CS2-K091. Next base: position 40,012 of record VRUL01000028.1, on the reverse strand, counting down.
AAGACACAAGGATAATCGGAAATTGGATTTAAATTGGCTTTGATTGGGTTTGAATTGGCTTTGTTTTTTCCCATTCCACCAAGTGTCCTTTTTTCATAATCTCTTGTTAATACTTTATATACGTTCATTTGACTTTTTCGGAAATTGGGTTCGTTTTGCATAATAAGGTCACAAATGGTTGATAATCTGGGCTGGATAGGCTGCTTGCGTAGATTGTAGTTGGTAGTTCGTTGTTCATAGCCATGCATCTGAAATCCTAAACTCTAAGCTCTAAATTCTAAACAATATCAAAATATAAATGACCTAAATTCAAAAGTTTGCCTTGCTTGCCAAATAAAGGTTTATGGTGTGTATCTGCTGATACAAAGACGTGCGGTTCTCCGCTATATCTGTCGCCTGCTGGCGTTTTACGTTTGCCTACTAGCAAACATACAGGTATTTTAACAGTTATCCAAACAATGGTCAACAAAAAAATGAAAAAAAAGTGTTTTTTTTGGTCGCGCTTTTGCTATTGAAATCCGAAATATCTACCGTATACTCTAACTAAAGTTAGCGGATATCCTTAAGTTGATGGGAAGTGCAGGTTTTTGTTTATTGAATAATTCCGCTTATGCAATCAAGTTGTAGACCCTACGAGAATATTAAAGCCTATAAGTCTTTTGCCTACTTCACTATTCTTGGTCGTACCTATGTAATTTGAATCACCAATTCAGCCTTAAATTGTGTATTGTTATCCACCGTAATAAACAAATAAGCATATCCTCCCGAACACCACGCTGTTCCATCGAATAGTCTCCAGTCTAACTGACCTAGAAACTTATATTTCTCTCCTTGTTGATTAACAGGCCATTCTGGAAATTGTACCCAGGTTGGCCATCCTCCAATTTTGGACTTAGCCACATGCTTCAGGCCAGGATAGATATCCTCATCAAAGTCATCTCTGCCTTGAGGGAAATCTCTTGGCTCGTCAACAGGCTCAATATTGGCATCTTCACATAATCCTCCCGGAACTTCTTCAATATCACGAAAGGAGACATTATATGATTTTGTCATTGATGGAGCCAACAGACCTCTCATATCAGGTTTTCTTTTGTCGATATCATGAAAAATAGAAAGATCATAGCCCCTATTTTCTTTATCAATCCAACCAAAGAACGTTCGCCCGTCCGAAGTACATTGATCACAGTAATGAAACGAGAGCAATGAACTCTCAGGCATGTTAGGAAGAGGAACATCTGGGATAAAGATTTGTGCAACAAAGTTCATAGCATGACCATGTTTGCATTTGGGCCTCTGGATTCCTTCCGGCCACCAGGGCTGCCCAGCAATCTTGGTTATAGGCAACGGTTCACCTGCTTCCTCCTGCACCTGAAACTCTCTCGTTTTCTTTGCATACATCAACATAGTTTGGCGAAACTTGTCGGGATCTCCAATCCGTGGTTTTACTCTGAAAAATGACTTTTTTACAACAGAACCTACATGAACTCCTCTTGACCTGAGCCAAAGTTCGTACTTTATGGCTTTAAAGACTAACTTACAGTACTCAATACAATACCTTAACAATTTAAATGGTCGCATCTTTGAATACTAATAAATATGATCATTACCTGTCAATTAGATTGCAAGCGAACAGGAAAAGAGCGGTAGTTTACTGACTATACTAATCTCTTGAAAGAGTGAAACACCTGATAGAGTATGGATTATAATGCCTAATGCCTAACGGAAGGAGCCAACAGGGAGACAGGAATTAGGGATCGAGCGAATTTCTGAAAGGGTTCTCACGGAATGCCAGAAAATCATTTGATTTCAAACTCTGTGGCTGGGGTCAGGAAATAGAGCCATTTGGCGAGGAGTTTCTCCTTCATAATTGCGCCGGCCGCCCTGCCGTAAAGGTCTAACTGTTGACGATATAACTCGGCCCGCTCTGAAACCTGGCCAGCATTTATTTTGTCGGTCTTGAAGTCAATTATTACCAAACCCTCCGGCGTTCGGATTAGCATATCAATTATGCCTTGAACGACAATAATCTCGTCGCTCGTCGATAGTGGCACGGTCATCCTGGCCGTGGACAACGGGCTGGAAGCCCGTGCCACAGCGGGCAGGGCAAAAGTGAATGGCCATTCACGCCAAACGTCCGAGTGTCCTTCAAATACTTTCTGTCCTAATTGGCTTTCAAAAAACTCGACTATCGAACCTGTGTTAATGTGCTTAGCAACAGCTTCGATCATAGCGCCATCAGCTAAAAGTTTTTCTTTTGTCTTTTCGACCGCATCTTTGCTTACGGGCTTTGTTAGGTCAAGTTGGGCAATCAGAAGATGGAAAGCCGTGCCGATTAATCGCCCTTCGACAGGTTTTGCTAAACCAGTTTCAGAAGCCATAACTGCAATCGGCCGGCGGTCCAGGGCACCGAAATAATTTATTTTCACGTATTCGCTGCTTTGATGTGTCAATCCGGTTACCGATTGTTTTGCAGGCAGCATTGGCGCATCACCAAAGCCATATTGCCAGCCCAGTGACTTTTTCACTTGTGAGAGTCTGACCCCCACCGCAGGGGTGGGGGCTAAACGAGCCCCGCCCACAGGTGGCGGGGCTAAACTTCTGTCGGTCTTTAATTTGAGGATATACGCGGCCAGCTTCCGAATCTCCTCTGCACCGTAAAGCTCCAATCGGAATAAATCATTATCATCAGCTTGTGCATCCAGGCCGGTTTCAAAAGCTTCGTGTAAAACCTTCTGGTCACAAAGTCCATAGAGAACCCAGTCCAGAGGATTCCGGCAAGTCCGAAGCTGCCAATCGGAGATACGTTTTTGGCCGAGGAAAAAGCCATTACAGACAATGTCGTGACAACGTTTTTTCTTTTCGCTGGCGCTCAAAATAAGCCTGTCCCTGGCACGCGTTGTCGCAACGTAAAGGATACGCATCTCTTCGGCCAGTGCCGTTGATAGTTTATGTTCGGCGATAACCTGGTGTGCAAGTGAGCGAAGCTTACTGTTTGACTTATGGTCGATAATTTGCAATCCTAACGTATCATCAGCGTCGGCAAGAAAGTCACTGTAAATGTCCCTTTTATTAAACTGGCTATCCAGCTCAGCCAAAAAGACGACCGGAAATTCAAGCCCCTTGCTCTTATGCACACTTAAAATGCGAACGGCATTGCCTGCTGAAGCATCCGGCTCTGCGGGGGCCCAATCCTGGCCCACTTCCTGAAGTTTCTCAATAAACTCAACAAAGCGCTTAAGTGACAGGTGGCCGGCACTACCGGCAAAACCCTCGAACTGGATTGCTCTATCGTGCAGTTTAAGAAGATTGGCCCTGCGTGCCTGTCCATTCGGCAGCGCAGAAACAAATGACAGAAATCCTGTTTGATGATAGATTCGCCATATCATATCTGCCAAATCGCCACGCCTGGCAGCTGTCCGCCACTGCTCAATCTCAGCCAGTACAGTCTTTAGCTTCTCTGTAAGTTTCACATCCGGGCCATTGTTACAGTATTGGAGAACGCAACTGTAGAAGTTTTCGTTATGCTCGGCTTTTTTGGAGTGGATTTTTATCTTCGCCAATTCCGTATCGCTAACCTTAAAAAATGGGCTTCGCAATACAGCAGCCAATTCGATATCGCGTTGTGGATTGTCCAGAACTTTCAGCAACGCCACAACATCGCTGATTTCGGTTGCTTCAAAATACCCCGCAGTAGCTTCACAGCTAACAGGCACACCCGCCAACCGAAGCACCTCCACATAATCGTTGGCCTTTTTTGCCAGCGAACGCATCAGTATCACAATGTCACGATATTCAACATCCCGCAGGCAATCCTGCTGCTTATCATATATTTGAAACTCACACTTTCGGGTATCTGACCCGACGATTTGCCTGATACGCTGTGCGATCATTGCCGCCTGTCGTTGCCTTGAACTGATGATGTTTAGATTTTCATCGTCAGCTATTTGGTTTGTAGGCCCATTTTCCAGGTCCTTATCTGAGCCCATTTCATCGAGTATATGGAACTCAACTACCGGGGCGTTCGCGGCTCGGGTCGAAACCGCTGGCTTCAACAGGGCCGACTTATCGTAATCAATCTTGGCAAAGGATTTAGTCATTATGCGGCTAAACACCTTATTGACAAAATCGAGAATGCCCTTAGCTGAACGGAAATTGGAATTCAGGTCGACCCGCAATCCATTTGGCACATTGACCGGATCGACAGACGCGGGCCCAAGGCGTTTGATAAAAATCTCCGGCTGCGCTCCCCGCCAGGAGTAAATACTTTGTTTGACATCGCCGACTACAAAGACATTTCCTTCGCAGCTCAGCATATCAAGTATCGTCTGCTGGACGGGATTAATATCCTGATATTCATCGACAAATATGTATTTGTACCTGCGCCGAAGCAGCAGGGCTGTCTTAGATGCTGACAGATTATCCTCCGAAGATTCTTCATCAGTTAAAAGCTTGAGAGCATAATGTTCGAGGTCGGCAAAATCCAGACAGTTAATTCCTCGCTTGGCACCACCGTATAACAGGTCGAATTTCTTTACAAGCTCGACGAGCACTTTTGTCTGAAGGCCGGCCGAGCTGCTGACCTTGTCGAGGTAATCTGGATTTACCATTGCGAGCTCCGAAAGTCTCTCAAAGGAATCGACCGCCTTTTTTACTGTTTTTTGAATAAGTTCAGCGACCGTTTTCGTCACATCTTTGGGCTTGTTAATCCTTGGCTTCTCGAAGTTTCTTATTTTCTCTGCGCACCGGTCCCAATCGTCGGCTTCCAAAAGTTCGATACATTCTGCAACGGGCTTTATAAAAGTATCTTCACACTTCAGGGCCCAATCGCCTTTAGGGTTTTGGTTCTGACATAACTTCCGGGCGCTCCGAAGTTGATTAAGAATATGCTGCAATTTTTCAGCGATAATCTGTTTTTGTTTCCGGCCCAAGTCGGTAGCGAAGGGATTGGCCGCTTCTGCCAGCCGGGTCGTCCGCTCATACCAGCTTTCTCGCCATACTACACTATCCAGAAAATCGCTCAGATCGATTACCTTTGACAGAAAACCATCATTTGTCCGAAGGTCCCGCCGCGACAGAAGCTGCTGAAGGGCCGGCACTAAATTGCTCTGCTCCCATGCCCAGTCGATAGTCTTCTCCAGCACCTCTGCTTTAAGTAACCTGGCCTCATCGGCGTCAATTACTCGGAATGTTGGGTCAAGGCCGAGCTTGTAAAAATACTCGGTAATCAGCCGTTTGCAAAACGAATGTATCGTACTGATATCAGCGCCTTGCAATAATATAAGCTGGTGGCGAAGATGAGGATCTTGGTTTTTCAGGAATGCCGCTCTTAATTGCTCGGCAATCCGTGAGCGCATTTGTTCGGCTGCCATCTCCGTAAAAGTCAATACGAGCATGCTCCAAACATCAGTTTTGTCGCCTACAAGGTCGACGCAACGACCAGACAATACCGCTGTCTTTCCGGTCCCTGCTGAGGCGGTCACCAGAACATCGCTCCCCCGTGCCGTAATCGCCCGCTTCTGCTGCTCAGTCCACTTTATCTTCTTCTCAGCCATCAACCCTCCCTATTTTTTCAAGAACCTGGAGTTTGTTTAGTGTCTCTAAGAAATTATAGTCATTTATCTGCCAATCGAATCGGCAAACCGGCTTATATTTACAGTAACTGCATGGCGACATCGTACCAAGTCTGTATGGCCTGATCGCAATTTTAGCTGAGAGTATCTCTTTGGCCAGCTCGACTATTCTTTTCTCAGTAAATCCAAGTACTCCTTCAAAATCGTTTGGCTTCAATGCCCCACTTCTGCCGTAGTCACCATACTGACCATCTTTGGAGCTGATACGGAAATTATAAAATTTACCCCAGCCTGAACTTGTTGCGGCATCAAGCTGCAGATAATATTCGCCATTCAATATTCCCTTTGCCTTATACTCGAATTTTTCCCCCTTGGCCGGGAGTTCATCAAGGGCAGCTTGTCCAATTACTGTTTCAACCGGCATATAAAACGCACCTACCACGTTTTTTGACTTTGAGCCCGTTGCATTGCGAACAGCCAACATATAAATAGGAAGCTGCATATCCAGACCATAATAAAACTTTGACCAGTTAAAGGACATGCCTCGACGCTTATAATCGAAAACGGCTGCAATTTTCTCGCCGTCGAGTTCTGCAATATCAAGTCTGTCAATCTTGCCGTTCAAAGATAACAATCGCTTATTGGGCAGAGCAAGCTCATATTTGCCAAGCGTATCCTGTGTATCCCGGACTTCGCCGAACGAAACTTCCGAAAGCCCCGGCCGGAAGCTGCCTGCGCGTACCATTTGTGCTATGGCGAGAACACATTCTTCGAGAACCTCACTGGCAGAGTCAATGATGAATGTGTTGTGGATACTGCGACGGACAAAGTTGGATATAAAGGAATCTTCTGTGACAATTTTCGATATCTGTTCACTTAGCAGCCCTAACAACTCTTTATCCTCAACCGTCGCAAAATCTTTATTTTCTTCGCTAAGTTTCTTAAGCAGGGCATCCAAAACACGATGATAAAAATTGCCTAAGTCCAGCGGCTCAAGCTTAAACTCTTCTCGCTCTTTCAATTCCAGCACATACCGGGCAAAATACTGATATGGGCACGCGGCAAAAGTACTTAGCCTTGTTGCAGAGCTTCTTATCTGCTTGCCATAAAGCCTATCAACTACATCTTTATCCAGTTCTGCACGATTGTCATAATTTATCGCTGAGAGCACATTCGAGCCGGACTCAGCAAGTTCTTCATCGGCACACATATCATCCAGTAACTCACTAAGCTTATCATGAGAATTTTCAGGCGAGTATCGATATCCATCTTTGCCAAGCCCGCTGCAGAGCAAATCGGCAAGTTCAGTGTTGTTGTGGACCTCCTCTATCGCAATTTGTTGGCCCGCAATCGATTCCTGGCCCAGATTTTCAAACAATGATTCAAGATTGTCTATAAATTGCGAACGCGGAACACCGCTGCCTTTATCATCGGTCACGGGATATGTAACACACAGAAACTCCGATGGACGTGTAAATGCAATGTAGGCCAAATACTGACGCTCGGCAAGCTCCTGACTTGTTGTTGCCGCCATCATGAAATCCACCGACTCGGCTGCGCTGCGGTCATCATCGGTCAATATACTGTCCGAACGGATCGGGACGGGAAAACGCCTTTGCGTCGCACCTATTAGAAAGACCGCTTTTAAATCGGGATGTCGGCTGCGCTCAATAGAGCCCACAAGGACCTGGTCAAGGGTTGGCGGAATAAACGCAAGTGTCAACTGAGAAAAAGCAGAATCAAGAATCGCAACATAATCCTCACAGCTCATCCGGCACCCGGCAAAGACCTCTACGAACTCATCAAATATATCTATAAGCTTATTGAAAAATTGCTGATGTTCATCAGCCGTTTGCTTATCGTTACTTGTTTCTGCCTCCTCAATCCACTCACTGATTGTTTGTCTTACCCGTAAAGTATCGAGAAAATCAGAGACAGCTTGCACAAATTCATCTGCGCTGATTGCCTTAGCAGAATTATCACTCGGGCAAAGGCTGTCCCGAAGCCCAAGCAATGGCTCAACGGCCTTTCGACGAATTTCGTTTATCCGCTGTTGGTCATACTTATCATTACCTGCGAACTCCCACTTCTGCTCACTGGTCCAGTCGCTATGGCCTATGCCGAACTCAAGACAGTAATTTTCAAGTACGTCAACATCACAGCGTTCTATTGGCACCAGGTCCGTCTTAAGATATGTGAAAATATCACTGTGGGAAAAACCGCCTGTGGCCACCTGCATCGCCGAACTGATAAGCTGGACCACCGGATGCTGGTTCAATGATTTCCGCTTATCAATAAAAAACGGCACGCCATAGTCATCAAAGTACGCCCGTATATAGTGTTCATAGCGGTCGATGTCCGATGCGATAACCGCAATATCACGATACCGACAACCTTTTTCTTTAACCAGTTCGAGTATCTGTCTTGCGACAAACCGGACCTCAGCCCGGGCATTTGGCGCCGATATGATACGAACATTATCCGAGGCAGGAATTTTGCCCGGCTCCAATTCGAATACATTTCGCTCGATATGAGCAAGCGGCCGAGACGAAGAGAACCTGACCGCCTCACCAAGGATCTTCGGCTCGGCTAATTGAAGTTTGCATTTTTTTATTACTTCAACAAGATCGGTATATGTACGCTCAGTCCGACAGAATATGCCAATCGGGTCTAACTTCGCGGTATTGGGATTTGCCAAATCGATATTCGCGGGGTCCAGACAAAGTGCAATTTGCGCATCGGCGGCTGCCTTGAGCAGCTCGGTTAAGATTGCAAGCTCGGCAGTCGTAAAGCCGGCAAAGCCATCAACCCACAGCTTCGCTCCTTTAACAAAAGCCGCCCCCCCTACCGCCAGGCACGCACGAGACAACTGTATATCAGGATCGATAAACTTACCCTCGATAAATTCCAGATATTCTTTGAGAATCAGGCCGATATCGGCGTATTTCAGCGCAGATAAGTTATTACTTTCGTCTTTGGCCAGTTCGCCCAGTAACAGGTCAATATCGTCCGGCGTTTTTTCATGTTGGTGCAGTTCGGTAATGGTCCGGGCCATTTCCCGGCCCAGCCCGGTCCAGGCCGCGGATTTGCCAAAGATTTTTAATTGGCTTTCATTGTCTCGTAATATCCGGTGGATTATCATCTGCTGGCCGATGCGTGAAAGAGTCGGCCTTGCGGTATTTTTACCTGACAATAAAAATTGCAGACGGTCGAAAGAAAGAACATTCAGTCGGCTGTAGCCGGCGATCCTCTTATCGGCCAGGATTGCACGCTCTGCCTGATACGTCGCCTGTTCCGGAACCAGCAAAATCAACGGCTGCTCGTCGCCGGCTTTAAGCAAAGCATCGACTATCGCCTTTACACAAAAGCTGGTCTTGCCTGTACCGCTTCTACCGAGAATAAATTGAACTGACATATAAATACCCTAAAGACAGGTTCACGCGAGTTCGAATGCTTTTTACCACAAATTCAACGCCTTTTCAAACCTGTTATCTATTCCAATTTCGGCCTGAATATGTTATAATAATATTGGTTGAAAAAATGGCGTTTACTAATATACAAAAGTTACAGGCAGTTATTCTTACGGTTTTTCTGGTTATCTTTGTCTTTGGTTCAGCTTGCCCGGGCGATACATTTACAAATCGTAAGACACAAGAGGTCCTGCACGGCTACGCAACAACCCGCTCCAAAGGCGGACAAACCACTGTTCACACCCAAGAAAAAGGGGTACTCACGCTTAATCTGTCCCGGTGGAAGATTACAGGCGACCGTTCGGGCAGGAATAATAAGGTAATCATTCTCACGCTCGATGACCATTTGGGGCTCAACATCGAGAGACAGGCATTGGAGCAGGCAATAATCAAATCCATAAACCAGGGCCCCTTATTTATCTTGATTGAGATAAACACGCCCGGCGGACGGCTCGACCTGGTTCAGCGAATCTGCGGGCTTATCACAAACAACAAAAACTGCCGGGTGTTCGCTTCTGTAAAGGGCGGCAACTACAGGGGCGCTATATCGGGCGGTGCCGCCATTGCAATTGCCTGCGATAAGATTTTTATGTCCGACAACTCCGTCATAGGCGCAGCGGCACTGGTAGCAATATCCGGAACAGGCCCGAAAGAAGTCAAAAAGGTCTACGGCGAAGTATTGGGCGAAAAGCTTGTCTCCGCCTGGCGCGCTCAACTTGCATCGCTGGCTGAGCGGCATGGCCGACCCGGAATACTCGCAATGGCCATGGCCGACAGGGATATTGAAGTCATAGAAGTCTCAGAAGACAACAGGAGACTCTTCATTGACCCGGCCAACAAAAGGCCTCAACAGAACACGGTCCACGTCTGGAGCAAAAAGGGCGCCCTCCTGACACTTACCGCACAGGATGCCGTCAAATGTGGAATCGCAGATAAAGTTGTCAATTCCAGGCGCGAGCTTCTCCGGCATTTGCAAGCCCAGGACGCTCAGATTGTAACCAATAACGATTTGCAGAATGCCCGCATGGAATTAAAAAGAGTAAAAGGACAAATAGAAAGAATAAGAAAGTCCCTTGACTTCAAAACACAGCAGCTCGAATACGAGCACCCCACACCCAAGGTACTCAAAATCCTGCGAAGCGCAAGAAGCGACTTCCAGACCCTGATAAGACTGGCAAAGAAATATCCCGATTTACAACTTTCCGCACGGCCTTTCGAGGATGAGCTGAATTCCATCGAAGCCGCCTACGACAAAATAAAAAGAACCACCCGCAGACGAAGATAGTTCTTACTACGATTTCAAACCGCTAATCCTGAGCTCCAAAGTCTTCCTCGTTTTTTGAAAGACCTATGTTCGATATTTACCCCTACAGTTCTATTCCCACTTTAAGGGACTATAAGGTGTCAGGTCTTGCTTGAACCAATCTGTAAATTCATCTTTGTCCGGATCATATAAAGCGACAGCGTCATCATGTAATCTGTATTTAACAATTGTGTTATCAATAAAGAAAACATAAATGAATTTCTCCTTCCAAGGCCAAAAGTATTGATCTTTCACCCGTTTTGTGTTTATTAAGTCGGGTCCACCGGATAAATTAAGTTCTCCATCTGCTTCAAAAAGCACAACAACATTGCGAGATAAACCATCTATTGATAAATTACTAAGATTCTTATTAAATGCAAAATTACACTCTTTATCTGGATCTCCAGCTATATTAAAACTGTTTTTGACAACTCTAAGGCTTCCCGCTAAAGGGTGGCCTATCAAAGAGTCACACCAATGATCGGCATCAGGCATATGGCCATTTTGCTCTGCGTATTCATTTATTATATTACCGAATTTTTTGATCATGACCTTTCCATTAACTGTTATCGTTCTCAGTGAACGCCACCTTGCGTGTGAAACTAAAGTCAAATCAAATAATATTAATCCTGCTAATATGAGTGCAACTAATTCTACCATTGCAGAAAACTTTCTCTTTTTCAATGTTCTAAAAATTTTTGCAATTGCTACAGTACCCAAAATCAAGGCAAACAATGTGAAAATTGCATAAACGTAACCGAACACCTCAGAAAATTTCAGAGAAAGGAAAAAAAACATAACCGCAATAAAACCTGAAATTATTGAAGCTATGACCAAACTTATTGATCTTTTTCTGTACTTTTTCATAACAGTTTTCAGATTACTATCTCTCATAATTTTCAAAACCTATACTAAAACTCAAAGTCTTTTTCCGCTCTTTGTCTTTTTAACATGCTTCGCCGCTTTTTTTCCTCTAATCGCCGCAGTCGCGCCCGCTCGGGCACTCTTGTCTTTTTCCGAACAGGTTTGGTCTTTAACGCCTCTCTCAATAACTCCTGCAATCGCTCCACGGCGGTCCTGCGGTTTGCCTTTTGTGTGCGATACTTTTGCGAAACAACCCTTATAACTCCATTTTTGTCGGCCCGAGTCGACAGCCGATCGAGTATTCTCTGTTTGCGTATATCTGAAAGTACATCGCAGCCTGCCACATCAAAAAACAGCGTTACCCGTGTATTGACCTTATTGACATTTTGCCCGCCGGGCCCGCCGCTTCGAGATGCCTTGAAAACAAGCCGGCCCTCATCAATAAATAAGTCTTTGGTTATCTCGATCAACACATCCGTTCCCAAACAACCTTTTCTACTGCCTTTAGATTTTTGCCATTTTAAGCGCAACAAAGGCCGCAGCAGCTAATCCCGCTTAAGTTGTCTTTACCAATGACCGCCGAGTTAGTGATAACTTTTTCGTAAAACACCTCCCGCCTATAAATACGAATACGGATTCAAGTATCCTTTTTTCGTTTCTCTTTTTCCTTTTTAAGATGTTTGGCTATTTGTTTTAGCTGTTCGTTCGTCTCCTGGATTTGCTTGCCCAGGTTTTCAAGCTGCTTATGTGTAGTCTTTGAGCCAAGGATGTTCGGAGCAAAAACAAGGAAAAATATCAACGCTATCGTACCGCCGAACGCGATATAGCTAACTCCCTGCCATATTTTTTCTATATTCTCAATCATTCCGGCATCCATCGTATCCTGTCCCAAACTCATCCTGACCTAAGCAGTGAAACTTTTCATGATTCATAATCGCACAGGCAAGCAGCAGCGACAGGAACTCCATTGTCCGTCTTTGGTTATTCACTTTCTTTTTGACTCTGGCCTTCGGGCTTTTGATTAGCTTCACTCGTACTGGTAGTTGTTGGCTGGGCCTGCTTGTTTGTCTCGGGTTTGGCCCTTTTTACGACAAAGAAATAAACTATCGCCCCTATGAAATAAAAACCAAGGGAAAGCACGATCGCACCGGCCCATACTAACCTGTCGTACTCGGCTTCCTTTGTAATCGGGTAATAAAACTTCGAAGCCGGCCGTTTCAAACAGTCAATAAGCATAATAACCGACAAAACAATCCCTGCCACCCCTAACAGGACAGCCAGCGCACCGGAACCAATGACTGGTGACACCGGCCAGAACGGAAACCTGCATATTAACGCCATCATCATGACATATACCTCCAAATAACTTCATTCTCCTTACAACATAAGAACTTAGAGTCTATAACAATTAGAGACTCTTAAAACAAAAGCCCTACCAAACCAATCCCGGCCCCTTAATCTTCCTCCAGGACCGTATCATCATATTCAATTTCGAACCTTAACTTGTGCTTGGCCTCTTCCTGGGCCAGCGACAAAAACATATCTGTCAGATCTTCACTAATAGCCACCGCCGCCAGATCAATATATAGTCTGAATGCCGCTTTTTCTTTCTTCATCGCTAAAATCAGGGCCTCAGCATAATCCATATCAGACCTCGGCTCCACATCAACCACATAATCAGCTATATCGAGGCTCTTTACTTCTTCTGCCCCAAGCTGAATCTCGCCGTGTTTGACAGCTTCCAGCTTCATCTTATGCCCCAGCTCTTCGTTCGCAAAAGTCTCAAAGACATACTGCATCGCCGGATTCTCCATCTGCATCGACAGGCTCATATAAGAATCATGGGCCTCGGTCTCTCTTTCGATAGCAAAATCCAGAATTTCTTCAACAGAGCTAAACTGTTCCATCTTTCGCCCTTTCTTATTTACTAATAATGTTCAGTCGTACCACATTCTTTGGGCATAATCAAAGCTATATTTTGTCTAATCTTACTTATGCAAATCCCCACAATTGCACACAACTGTCTGAAAATGCAGGAAATGAAATGGAGACGAAGGGAATCGAACCCTCATTCCCGCGATGCGACCGCGGTGTGCTCCCGTTACACTACGTCCCCAATCTATCCGTAAAGAAGCTATTATAGACAACAACATGCCAAATTCAACATACTCTTAGCTGATTTCGAGCAAAAACTCAGAACTTCCACTTCTGATAACAGAGAATTTTCTCCACCGGCTCACGCTTCGGCTCCTTTCGCTCATCAGCGGGATAGCCCATCGCCATTAGCTCTATGATTGCAATATCGGCCGGAATATCCAGCATTGCCTTTACTTTGTCTGTATCGAAAGAGCCAATCCAGCACGTTGCCAGCCCCAACTCCGCAGCTTGCAGCGCGATATGTTCAAGTGCGATAGCAACATCAATAGGCCCAATTGCCTGGCCGCACCGCATTACTTCATCGCTGTTGCTGCACGCAGCTATAATAGCACCTGCCTTCTGGAAAACCTCCGGCCGGTTAGTAGTCTCAGCAACCCGACGTTTGATTTGGCTATCAGTTAGTACCACGAAACGCCAATCCTGTGTATTCTTTGCAGAAGGTGCCAGACGCGCAGCCTCAAATATGATATCGAGCTTTTCCTGCTCTATAGACTTGTCCTGATACGCTCGGCAGGAATATCGCCTGCGTATGGCTTCAAGTAATGTCATAAGAATACCTCAAATTATGATTTTTTCTCTGACCAAATGAACAAAACTCTTATCTTTTAATAATAAAACAATATTGACGCAAGGTCTAAATAACTGTATTTTTACATTCGAATCTCGGGCGATTAGCTCAGTTGGCTAGAGCGCCTGCTTTACACGCAGGAAGTCACAGGTTCAAGTCCTGTATCGCCCATTTGCAAGTCCCTACTATCTAATGACTTACAAAACCACAAAACGGTTCATTGTGGAAACTATAATGGAAAACCTTTGATAATTAACGTTATTCAGGATTTTTTAGTTGCTCCCCCACTTCTCATTTGCGAGCACGGTTCGTACTCGAAAGGCAGGTAATACTTTTTGCCGTTCACGGTTCGATACGGATCGTGTCCCTCTGCGGGCGGAGAGCACATTTCGCCGTTGAGTATGTCTGTTGGAAAATAATGGATGACCGAGCCATCCTGTATGTGTTGATTGAACATTACGATCGTTTCAGGATTTACGTTCTTGAGAGAATCGTAGATTTCCCGGGCCGATAAATCGGCAGGACCCCAGGATTTCATATCGAGCCAGAAATACGGGATTTTTCCATAGTTGGTCGCCAACTCGTGTAACTGGGCCAAAATAATCGCGCGGGCATTCGGGTGGGACCTATACTGTCCCCCTCCCCAGAGGCAATAGTAAAAATCCGGGGCGATGTTATTGCGACGGTAGTGATCGACGTATTCTTTGACCAGATATTTGCCGATTGCAGCGGTACTGTCGCATGTCGCTTGTAACACTGTCCCAGAGTAGAAACTCGGATGTATGCCGAACCGTTAATAACGCATAATTCATTCCTGCATTACAGACCTCCAAATTAGATGCATTTTCTATCGTTTTCTTATTATGTGCTCCATGAGACTATCGAGCATGCAAGGAGTCTCTTATAACACTTTCACTTCGTTCAGGATGCAGGTGATTAAAGCTTAAAAACTATTGGTGGTGAGACCTGTGGGGCTGATTTTTGTTTTTCTCTATTAGAATCTAAATGGGTCAATACCGAGCTATCTGTCTCGTCTTGCTCCCTCGCTCAGCTTTCCACGTCCGGAATCTCATCTAATGGATGAATATACACATCATTTGGACAGCAAAAGAATCGGTCAGAGTCCCTCTATTTAGTACACTTTGGTACACCGACTGCTTCCAAACAAAAGTGATTGACAAGGTAAGTAAGAAGTCGTTACATTATCAAGACTTGAGTAAGAAGCGTCCGCAAAGATTGCTGACAGCATCTTTTAACCGACGGGCAAAAAGGTAAGGCTATTGCGGTAAAGCATATTTGAAAAATACTTAAAGCCTCAACGGTTACAGAGAGTGAGGATTATTTCATGAGAACAAATCGTCGAAAATTCATAAGTACCGCCCTTACCGGCGGGCTTGCTGCGATGTGGTTGAACGGATGTGGCGGCCCGGAAGGCCAGAGGTCTGGTTCAAAGATCAGGATAGCTGATTATACCCAGCTCGATGAAATACTTAAACAGCCTGTACTGAAAAAAGAGCTGTTTGCTAAACCGGTTATTATTAAAAGCCTCGAACTGCTTCGCTATAAGGGCAGTTTCCTTTGCCGGGTAAGTTCATCGGATGGGGCAGAGGGCATTTCGGTCGGGCACAGCGGAATGAATTCGCTTTACCCGATTTTCCTCAATGCATTGCAACCTTTCTTTATTGGCAAGGATGCACGCAAGCTGGACCTGCTGCTTGAAAAGGTGTTCATATACAAGCTCAATTTCAGATTGAGCGGGATGGCGCTCGGGATACCTCTGGCTACCATTGAGTTCGCGATTCTGGATATGCTGGGGCGTATCGCCGGCAAGTCGATGGGTGAGTTGATCGGAGAAATCCACCACCGGCGAGTTGCAGTATACCAGGCAACAGAATACCGTGAAAAACCATTAGAGGAGTCCATGGAACTGATAAAAAGGGATGTCGCAAAGTATAATGCGCACGCGGTTAAGATTAAAGTCGGTGGACTTATGTTTATGACCAAGGACATTAACGCGGTTGGGCCAAAAGGGAGGACCGAAAAAATCATTCCGCTAATCCGGAAAACGTTCGGGGATAAGATGGCTCTGTATGCAGATGCAAACGGTTTTTATTCAGTGGATGAGGCGATACGGGTCGGCAAGTTATTAGAGGAGTACGGTTATGGCTTTTTTGAGGAGCCTGTTCTTTTCGACTGGTACGAAGAGACCAAGCAGGTTGCCGATGCGCTGACGATTCCAGTCGCAGGCGGCGAACAGGAATACAGCCTGCATGGTTTTCGATGGCTTATTGCCAATGACGGGCTGCAGATTGTTCAACCTGATAACTATTATTTCGGCGGGATGATCCGTTCGATGAAAGTGGCACGTATGGCAGAGGCATTCGGGAAAACCTGTACGCCGCATATGTCCGGCGGCGGACTCGGATACCTTTACATGATTCATTTTGTATCCGCCCTTGGCAATGCATTTGCTCATCATGAATTCAAAGGATTAAATACGAATGTGCAATTCGAATGCAAAACATCGCCCCTGTCAGTGGTGGATGGAAAGATTAAAGTCCCCACCGGGCCGGGTTTAGGTGTGGAGATTGATCCTGATTTCATCGGAAAGCATGAGACGGTCAAAGGATAGTCCACTTGTGATATTTTACCAGTATGAATTGCCAAAGGCACGACATGTCAGCCGAACAACAATCTTTTATACCCTGCTGCGGTAAAATCGTACAAGTACTTCGCGACGGGTACTGGGACCGGACGGAAGTGATCCAGTTGAAGGATGGAACGCAGCGCGTACGGAAGGTTTCAAAAGGAGCAGAGACAGCCGGACCATGGGGCGTTAGCACGCTTCGCTCGGAGATCCAGTATCTGCGTTCCCTGGATGAGAACGCTGCCAAATACTTCCCGACGTTGCTCACGGCGTGGGACGATGGGCCGAGCGTCGGTTATGAAGCAGAATACGTCCAGGATGCAGTGACTGCAAGTGACCTGGCCCAGTCGGCAAGCCTGGATCAAGTGCAAGCAGATATATTTCAAGAGAGACTTGCTCATGTCGTGTATGAGGTCCTACACATCCCGGTGGCACTACAAAGACAATCCCTTTCAGAGCACATACTGCATGTTATCGATGCAGTACTCACTCAGTTGAGCCAGCAAAGGGAATTTGCCCCACTGATTGAGGCATCTACACTTATTATCAATGACAAACAGTTAGCCGGACCTCGAACGGCCATGACCAGGCTTGCTCAACACAAAACCGCAGTACAAAGTGTTAACGGCAACCCTCAAGTTAAGTTGCATGGTGACTGTTTCCTGGAAAATATACTCATATCTCCTCCATCAACCGACCCGGACTGGCCAAGACAAGTTATACTGGTCGACCCGGTTTCTGTAGCGGGAATGTTTCAGGGCCATCCTTTATTCGATCTGGTTAAGTATGAATCCTATGCGACTGGAGAATTGCTCGCGCTTCGCTCAGAGAAGATTCAGGTAGATGGATTCGGAGTTCCGTCGCAATGCCGTTATGTCTATCGCGTTTGCGAGGAAGAGGCAACGATAAAGCCATTTCATCAAATTGACTGGTACAGCCGATTCCGCACTTCTTATATATCGCGATATGGAGAGATTGACATGTCCGCATACAGCTTACTCGATGCCTACTTCGCCCTGGTTATGTCGGCCTGCACTGACGGCCTACAGCGTCGCGGTCGACTGCTCAAAGGCACGCTGGCACTAAATGCAGCGATGAATGCATGAATCATTCCGCTCAGATTCCACACAGGATAACGCTTCTTAATGAAATGGTTTTGGCAGGCAGCGGCATCCAGGGTGGATTTGAGTTATAAGCCCGACCTGGGAAAAAACAAAGCGGACCAGGTCGGAATACTATATATAGAGTTTCCTGATCGTAGTACATGTTCATTCTGTATAAATAATTACGAAGTGTTATAATAGACAATATGATTGATACTGTATTTTTGTATCAGAGATATTCGAGTTTGTATGGAAGGAGCAATTTATGAATGATCACGTATTATTCTATCGTATTCGTTTTTTTGCTATAGTGCTATTTTCCTTATCCTTGTTCTCTGTTAAACTTCCGGCTCGCAGCGAGTGGAAGCCCGGAATTCAAGAGTTGTACCGATTAGATCTTCTCCCGGTGTTCAAAGATTCGATTAAGGTTGCATCCTTGTCAAGTTATGACCGGACGGGTGGGAATAACGATGGTTTCGGCGGCCAATATTCCTATGTGAGAAAAGAAGAAGATGGTTTGGTTCTGGCTGATTTAAAAGGGCCGGGGATAATATATAGAATCTGGACCCCGACACCAACTGATGACATGCTCGAATTCTACTTTGATGGTGAGAGTAAGCCGAGTATACAGGTGAAATTTCGTGAGCTTTTTATGGGTATACATCCACAGTTTGTACGACCTTTGGTTGGATATGGAGCAGGCGGTTTTTATTGCTATGTACCGCTGACTTATAAGAAATCCTGCAAAGTTTTTATCAGGGCTGAGCGCATACAATTCTATCAGATTAATTATGCAGAATATCCCAAAGGAACATCAATAACGAGTTTCCCAAAACAGCCTGCGGATGAATACAAGCTCCATCTTGATAAAGCGAGGAAGTTGTTCGCTTCTTTTGGGACAGATATTAGTTCATATGTTGTCCCAAGCGGAGGACAGATTAAGAGATTCACTTCAAAAGTACGTTTGAAAGCAGGAGAAGTTGTAAAACTTTTCGAAGTCGAACAACCAGGAAGAATTGTAGGGATTCATATTAAGCCGCCAGCGGCATTAGCTGGTAAGGAACGCGGAGTTATTCTTAGGGCGTACTGGGATAAAGATAAAGAGCCCGCTATTTTATGTCCTGCAGGTGATTTCTTTGGCTATGCGTGGGGTGAGCCTGCGATGAAGTCTCTATTGGTTGGCACGGCTGGAAGTGTAAACTACTGCTATTTTCCGATGCCATTCGATGAAAGTGCTCGGATAGAGCTATTGTCCGAACGGGATACGGATACAGAGGTGGCAGTTGAAGCAGAGATTCTGTTTGCTCCAGTTGCTCGGAAGAAGAATGAAGGTAAGTTCTACGCGATATGGCGCCGTGAGAATCCGACAACCAAAGGCATACCCTTCAAATTCATTGAAACAAAAGGGCGCGGGCATCTGGTCGGATTCATACAACAATCACAGGGATTTGAATCGGGTAATACTCTTTTTTTTGAGGGTGATGATCAAACAAAAATCGACGGTGAACTTGTGATCCACGGCACTGGTTCGGAGGATTTCTACAATGGCGGCTGGTATGATGTGCCGGGTCGATGGGAGACGAGGAGATCATTTCCGCTAAGCGGCTGCCTCGGATATAAGAAGCACCTGGGTAGGACGGGCGGATATCGGATACTTTTGGGCGATGCTTATTCCTATAGCAAGAGTATACTACAAACAATTGAACACGCACCTACGGGAAATGATCTCTTGAATGACTATTGTGGTGTTACCTTTTTATATTCGAAGGAAAGGCCAACCTGTGAATTTAAACTACCGCCTGTGACTAAAAGGAAAGTGATTGACTTAAATCGTGTTGTATTTGCTACCTGGTGGAATGTTCCGATTTACGCCTTCTCGTATAGAGATACAACACTAACAAAGAACGGGGAGAAATATGACGGCAAAGACGTTCGATTTCTTTCATTGCGGGCCAAGGGAAATGACTGGTTTGGACATCATTTTATTTGTTTTACCTGTGGACTTCCAGCTTCCGGCAAATATAAAGTAAGCCTTGATGTGATCAAAGGACCTTCACAAGGGAAGGTGCAGCTGTTTATGGACGAAGCATCTGTGGGGCCTGTCGTGGATCTATATTCTGATAAAAGAAAACGCGGATTAGGCGAATATATTGGAACACTTGATCTGGAGGAAGGACGAAATAATCTTTTATTTAAACTTGTCGGGAAGAATGAAAAATCTCAGGGACTGGGGTTGGATGTTACAAATATCATATGTGAACGGATTGATTAAGCTTCATAAATACTTACTTGGCACAAATATAAAATGTCCTCATTGATATAGGCTTATTGTATTGCCTGAGTGATGAAAACCACTGAAAAGGAAAAACACGATGCGCACAAAAACGATTTGCATTGGACTTTGTTTACTTTTCGCATTTGTATTTGGATTGCAAACGACTGAGGCACAGCGTGAACGGACTGAAATCAAATCGTCCGAAACCGAATTTTCTTCTGCAGCCGATCGAGCTAAGCCGCTATTGAATGCTGAATTTATCTTTCAGCCCAGCGTTTTCTCGGAAATTAAGTCCCGTAACAGAAGACAGAAAGAACGATTTCCGTCATGTAACTTTGTTAATCCCGACCGGGCTCGTCAGTTACTGGGCGACTATGAAATCGACGTTACCTTCTATAACAAGGATTACCAAGTAGTCGATGAGCCGACAACCCCGGGACGTTATGGCGCCGTTGTGAAAATCAAGGCCCAGGACGGTCGCGTCTATACACGGTTTCGCACGCTCTACAAAACGCCGAAACGTCAGCAATTATGGGGCGTTCAGATCCAGGGAGAACTCGAATTACCCGCCGGCTACGGTATGGACGAGCAGACATGGCACAATCAGCGGAAAAGTGTAAACGATTACATTGCATCCGCTGTTGGACGCGATATCAAGCGGTCTCATGATTTCGCGGTGCTGTTAACAGGTATGAACGAAATAAGTCCACAGCAGGGCCCCGTATCACAATTACAGAGCGCTGTAACCAAGGACCGTCAATGGTGGCTGACACTAAAACGAAAACTCAATGGCAACAAAGAACGATTTTCCCGGAAGATTGTGGCCCCGGTGGCTGTCGACGGACTGGACACGCCTGTCTTGAGAAACGGTACCGAAAAGGAAGCAGGCATGAAACCCGGCACCGTCGAAAAGATACATTTGGAGATTCTTCGCTTCGCTCAGAATGACAGAGGGTGAGATTACCGCATCCGACTTTCTTTGCGTAGTCGGTGGTTAATACCCCCCCCCAGCACAGGCCTGCCCTCCTATTCCTCTTCCATCCATTGATCTGGTATAATGGCAAAGTCAAATAGGTTGACTATCCTGCCGTGGTTGATATTGGTATAAAGACGTTACTCCATAAGACTCCTTACATGCTCGATAGTCAATATACCATAATCAATTGTCAAAAGTCCCTCAGCCAATTATCAACAAAGATTCTAAAGTCATTGATATCGACTGTTCCTAACAGGTCAAGGTCTGTGCCATCGCAATCATTTGATGCTCCGCAGTTGTCTTGGGTCCAGTGTCCTGCGAAAAACGAAAAATCGAAGAAATTTACTCCATCCGGACAGAGATAATCCCCCAACGGAAACTCCCATGCTAACCGAGGATAACTGACGAGATCTTCACAAAGCCTCCACATATAGTCTGTCCCATTCGCGGTTTCTCCCACAAAATCCCAGCCTGCATCGGTAAAGGTGCTTTTTGTCTGTATTTGTGCGGTTGTAAGACCAGCCACATTGGTAGCTGTGCCCAGGTTCAGACCAATACTTTTAGTTACTCCGTGGGCCTGAGTATTAGTATCCCAGAAGCAGTTCGAGACATTGTCATAATTTACCCCCACCAGGCCGCCGACGTACATAACACCGGTGACATCGCCTGTAGAATAGCAGTTCGAGAAACTACCAAAAAAATTATTCCCCACCAGTCCGCCAACTTCTTCAACACCGTTGACATCACCGGTAGAATAGCAGTTAGAAACACTGCCGGCATAACTAAATCCCAGGAGGCCGCCGAGCAATCCCGAATTATCTCCTCCGCTGACCGAGGCGGTACTGTAGCAGTTGGTGATTGTGCCGTACAAATTTCCCCCCACCATGCCGCCGACAGCAATATTACCTCTGACGGAACCCCCTTCAAGGCCCAAGTTCTTGACTTGGCCTCCATCAATATAGCCAAACAGACCCAGATAATCATTCCCTAAACCTGCAGTATCTATGGTCATGTTGAATATCTTAAGGTCATTCCCATCAAAGACACCAGTAAAAGCAGTGCCATCAAAATCATAATTGGCATTGTTCACATCCGGTGCAATAACAGCCCTGGTGTATATCCTCCCTGC
This sequence comes from Planctomycetota bacterium, assembly GCA_019456145.1. Lineage (GTDB taxonomy): Bacteria > Planctomycetota > Phycisphaerae > Sedimentisphaerales > Anaerobacaceae > CS2-K091. The sequence continues at coordinate 17,950 of VRUL01000028.1, read as the reverse complement.
CAAATTTACATCTGTCTCCAATCTGCTATACCCATCCCAGTAATTAGCGTCAGCAGCAAACTCATTAAAATCCGCCAATGACTGTATCAGCCAAGGTTCTTCCTCTGTCCCTGAGCCAGACAAGGCCAGAGCAGTCCCACTACATACCAGCCCCATTATAACTATTGTGATTATTACTACTCGCCTACTCATAATGCCCTCCTATTCTCTTTTCCCCAAAAAAAAATACCCTGTAGGTACCCCCTACTGTATCAGTTATTCCTTTTAATCTATTTTCGTTATATCATAGTTCATAAGAGATATACATATTTATTTATAATTACTATGACTCTTTGAGCCACTGGTTGCATAGGATACTCATATCAAGGAAATTGGTTATTCTATCTTTGTTAATATCTCCAGGAGAGACCGTTCGCAGGTAGGGATATATCTGGTTCTCAGCGATGTTCCAAGTGTGGACAAAATCCCAGTCGATGAAACTGGCTTGCTGTTTCATTTCGGCATCCGTAAGCGACTCACCATATCCATCCTGGCCATCATAACAGGATAGGTCGATATCTGCCATAAGCTTGAAGTGCTTGTCCCAATCATTAGCATTTTCCCCAATGGCCTGCATATGGTTGGCATCACGTATCAGATATGGATCATTCGGCTCTCCCATACCGCCGCCGTATTTAGCCGGAGTCGAAATACTAAAACAGCAGATGATAACCAATATAGTGATTTTGTCCAACAGACTTGAAATCCTCGTCCCACTCATCTTTCTGTCTGTCCTCCAGTCCCCATAGCTCATTTTTGAGCCGATTTTCACCAAAAAACACGGCTTACACTCGCACAAAACAGCAAAGAAAACCTCTTAGATTTGCTAAAAAACTAATTTATCATAACTTCGGGGACGTGTCAAACCAAAAAAAATGCAAAAATGGAGACAGGCACCGTGCCAGTTGACAGTATGTAGCCTGCCGAAGCACGGCCGTTGGCAGCTCTGAAAAAACCTTTTTTTACTTGACACGCACCAAAATGGTCTTATAATATGGCAAAATTGTTTTATAATACTGCTTTATTTAATCAGGAGAGGGGCTGATAGGAGGACGATGGATAAAAACCAGTTCTATCGGCGCAATTGCCTAAAAATGCAGCAAAGGCACGCAGTGTGCGCATCACAAAATAACCACATTCATTGAAAGGGAAGAAAAATGAAAGAGAAAAGAGTTTTATTTAATGTGAGCATTTTGGCTCTAATAGTATGGGTGGCCGGTTTGGGTCTGACTCCATACGCTATGGCACACTCGATAGGCGATGTTGTAATGGTTCCCAAAGCTCCGGCAGGATTGCTCGATGGTGAACCAGTCACCGTCCGATTTAGCTATGAAACGGAGGAACAGCGTGGGGTGCGTATTTATGCAATTCCCTACACAAAGGGGCAGAGAACCCCGGGTGCTGAGGTTTCCCAGTCACCGCTTTATCAAGTCGGGAAAGGCGAAGGTTCCGCAAACTTTACAATTTACTCCCAGGATATTATGGTCGATGAGGTCCAATTAATGATGACTACTTCGGACCAAGGCAGTATACTTCTGGAATTATCTATTGGTGTGGAATATTTATTTTATGCCCATTCCATAACCAATATTGTGCTGTCTCCTCCTTCCCCAGCGACACTGCTCCCCGGAGCAAACGTCAACATCACTTTTGACTATGGCACGACGGAAGCGAATGGCGTGCGAATTTGGGCCCGTCCCTTCACGAATGGGGCGTTAATGCCGGCTTATACGGCGCATGGTTCAATAGTTCATCCTGTCGGAAATGGCAGCGGCACCGGATGGTTCAGTATTCCATACGGGAACGTGGCGGTTGATGAAATCAGATTCCAGATGTATGATCCGTGCGGAGTTGTGTTGCTTCGCGAACTCTTTATCCCTGTGTTATATCGCTACTGCGATGGGACGTGCGTCTGGCATGTCGATACCGACGCGCCTGGCGCTAATACCGGCAGGAACTGGATCGATGCGTTCAACGATCTTCAGGATGCCTTTGAAGCGGCTGCACCAGGTGATAAGATAAAGGTGGCCGAAGGTACTTACAAGCCCGACCAGGGAGGCGGCCAAACACCCGGCGACCCGGCGGCCACGTTTAATCTCATCGACGAAGTCGTTATTGAAGGCGCTTACGGCGGCTATGGTGAGGCGGATCCCGATGCCCGTGATATGGTAGCTTACGAGACCATCCTCAGCGGTGACCTTCAAGGTAACGACGGTCCGAACTTCACTAACAATGCCGATAATAGCCACCACGTTGTTAGTTCCAACATAAGCGGCGGCGGTGCTGTCCTCGATGGCTTTACTGTCACGGCCGGCAATGCTCTTGCCTTTTCTCCAACTGGTCAGGGCGGCGGTATCTTTATAGTTTCGGGCAGCCCGATTCTGGTCAATTGCACTTTTATCCGCAACAAGGCAGGACGCGGTGGTGGTGCATCCAATTCTAATTATGGGTCCGACGATCCGTCTTTTATAAGCTGCAAATTCATCGGTAACTCGGCAGGAGTTGGCGGTGGGATGGAGAGCCAGGGTGGCGAGCCAACACTGACCAACTGCGTCTTCAGCGGTAACGTATCGACAAGCAGTGGGGGTGGACTGAATAATATGGGATTCAGTAATGTTGAGTTAACAAACTGTACGCTCAGCGGTAATTCGGCGGTCGTTGGCGGTGGCATTTACAACGCCTGGGCGACCGCGGGTGTAGAGGTGTTAAACTGCATCCTTTGGAGCAATAGTGATTCCGGCGGCAGCGACGAATCCGCCCAGATTCATATTGACGACGGCACGGTAAGTGTGGATTATACCTGCGTGAAGGGTTTGAGCGGCGGTCTTGGCGGCACGGGCAACATCGGTGACGATCCATTGTTCGTTGACGCCGACGGAGCCGACAACGTCGTGGGCACAGAAGACGATAACGTTCACCTTTTGGAAGGCTCGCCCTGCATCGATACCGGCCATCCCGCGGTGCAATACCAGGATATTGACGGCAGCCGTAACGACATGGGTGCGTACGGCGGACAGTTCGGAGAAATAACGGATCCATCTGTATATTTCGGCACCGGCTTTATCATTACCAACATCGGGGAGCTTCCCACCACGGAGATAGGCCGGGATGCGAACGAGCCGAATGTGGGATTGGCAAACGTCGAGCCGGATATCGCGGCGCTGTTTGGAGTTCCGCAATACAAAGACTCCCCCTTTGGCGGTACCCTCCGGGTCCGCGGACAGTTCGGACTTTATGATGATGTCGATTTTTATCAGATGATGTTGGCCAAATGGGTTGATGGTAATGAACCCGCGCCGGAAGATTACGAAGTTCTCGACGATGAGAAGGGTGCACTGCAGTTGGGCAAGGTAAGATGGTATGTAGACGCCAATGGCTGGAACCAAGAGTATGTAAGAATGGGGCCAAAAACTATCGATGGTAGAGATTATCTCTATCAGTTAAATAGTCCGCTCGACGGGAGCATTTGGTCGAATCCTGATTTAAGGATAAGGTGGAACACGAAAGCATCTGAAAACGGTTTGTACACCCTGACTTATAAGGCATACCGCTGGGCCGACCCCTGCCAGACCACGCTGGTTGATGTGAACCTGCCGCCGACCGATGGTTGGGACCATATTATCCTGCTCATTGATAACAATCCGGTTACAGCCACGATTCACAATGTCAAATACGACCCATGCAGCCCTAATTACGATGATCCGTGCGATGGGGAAATACCGGAATGCGCTATCATTGGCCTTACCGATGCCAACGAGAACTTGAGGTTTACTATCACCGCCAAGCACGCCAACGGCTATCTGAGAAAATGGGTTCTGGATGCTCTTTACGGCAAGAACAGATACGCGGGCGTTATAGCCAGCGATAGTTATACACCCGTTTCTCCTCCATACTGGGATGGCGTCCAGGAGCAGGAATATCAGTCTGAGGATTCGACTTCTCTGGATCCGTGGGAGCAATGCGCATATCAGTTCCGGCTCCGAGCATGGGCCCGAACCACTAATGGTACCAACTACGTTTATTCTGCTTCATTTAGTGACCACTATTACCTGGACTTTGGTGTAACCACGTGCATGCGCGCCGATATCGATGGCAGCGGTATGGTTGATTTGAGGGATGCAGCTGAATTGTTCAATCACTATCTGGATACATGTGGGCCGTAACGCTATTGGCGGATAGTGTGATATGTCCGCAAACAGAAAATGTAAGCGGGGCCGTGAGTGTTACGCTTGCGGCCCTTGCTGGATGGTGGAAAAAGAGTACCGCCATTACCACCTTACCCGGCCAGGTAATGTGAGTATTACGACTTTAAGCATCTTTACGCCTATTGTTATTTCAATCGCTGACACCGAACCATTATCGTTTCCGCATCAGCCATTTCATCTGTTACGGCCCTAATATTTAACACGCAATGTCTAAAAGCCTCCTGACTACATAAACTAACCGTTGACTATGAGTATGAAATGAGCTACTGTTGGTCGGGTTTGTTTAGCGGAATATCCCAGGAAATCGCCAGGGAACTGTGTCGGGACAAGGATATAGAGAAACATAGTTGAAGGGCGCTGAAAATGGCAGAAGAATTAGCAATCAACGGTGGGGCCAAGGCAGTAACAAACAACCTGGCCGGCTGGCCGAGTTTCGATGAGAAAGCAATCAAGGCGGTGGAGGAAGTTCTCAGGTCCGGCAAGGTCAATTACTGGACCGGTCCAAAGGGAATGGAATTCGAGAAAAGATTCGCAGACTGGCAAGGGAGTAAATATGGGATCAGCGCATCAAGCGGTACTTCTGCGTTACACATCGCACTTTCGGCTTTGGGTATCGGGCCCTGCGATGAAGTTATCGTTCCCAGTTACACTTTTATTGCCAGCAGCTTCTCGGTAGTTCAGGCAGGTGCTATACCGCGTTTTTCCGATGTGAATATAGATGACCATTGCATCAGTATCGAATCGGCGGAAAAGCTGGTCAGCGAGCAGACCAAGGCGATTATGCCGGTGCACCTGTATGGCAACGTCTGCGATATGGACAAGGTGACGGCGTTTGCGAAAAGACATAATCTGTTTGTTATCGAGGACAACGCCGAGGCTTTTGGCGGCGTCTACAAGGGCAGGAAAACAGGCAGTATCGGTGACATCTCGGCGTGCAGCTTCTGTCAGAACAAGACGTTTACCACAGGCGGCGAGGGCGGTATGGTGACCACCGACGATGAAGAACTGGCCTGGCAGGCAAGGAGCTTTCGGGACCACGGCTATGACGTCAAACAGCGTTTGAGCCTGCTGGAACTGGAACAGAAGCTGCCCTACATTCATAATATAGTCGGATGGAACTACCGAATGACCGAGATGCAGTCGGCCATCGGTCTTGCGGAACTGGAGCGGATTGATACCTGGAATCTGCCCAGACGCAAACGCAACGCTCATATCATAATCGATGCGATAAAAGATTTGCCCCAGGTCAAATATACTCCTATTGATACCGAGGAGCGTCAGAACGGCTGGTATGTTTTGGCGTTTTCTCTGGATATTGAGAATATGACCTGCGATATAAATCAATTTGTGGCTGCGTGCAGCGCAGAAGGTACTCCGTGCTGGATGGTCTTCTGGCCTCAGTGCCATACGGAGCGGGCCTTCCAGGAACACAATTCTTTCGGCAAAAGCGGTTTTCCATTCAAGTCCAAAGAGTATACCGAGCCCGAGAGTGTTGATTACAGTAAAGTTAATGTGCCCAACGCCATCTGGCACCAGAGCCATACATTTACCTGTTTTGCATTTCCAACCTACTCCGAAGAAGATTGCCGACAGATAGGCGGCGCTCTTGCTAAGGTAATAAAAGCTTATTCAAAATAAATGAGAGAAAAGGATTGCTATTATGTCCGGCAAGATTAAATGGGGCGTGATTGGGTCGGGTGGAATTGCCCGAAGAAGAACTATACCAGAGGGCATTTCAAAGGCACGAAACGGCAAATTGTCTGTTGTGTTTGACATCGACCCACAGGTGAATAGCGAGGTGGCCAAAGAGTTCGGCGCCGAGGAGGCAGGGAGTATCGAGGCCCTTCTGGATGCGGATATTGACGCTGTTTATATTGCTACACCCCCCTGCCACCATGCCAACCAGGTTAGGGCTTCTGCCAAAGCCGGCAAACACGTCCTATGTGAGAAACCTCTTGGGATGACAGTAGCTGATGCGGAAGAGATGATTGAACTGTGTCAACAAAAGAGCGTTAAGCTTGGTTGTGCGTTTATGATGCGTTTTGCAGCACAGCACACAGAAGCGCTCAAACTCATTAACCAAGGCAGACTCGGCAGGCCGACCTACGCACGGGCCCAGCTTTCCTGCTGGTATCCGCCCATCGAAGGGGCCTGGCGTCAGGACCCTGACACGGGGGGCGGAGGGTCCCTTATTGATATGGGAGGGCACTGCATTGATTTGCTTGAAATGCTCTTTGGAAGGATTTCCAGGGTCAGTTGCTTTATCAATAATACCGTACACGATTATAAATCGGAAGACAGCGCGGCTGCGATGTTGTTTTTTGAAAACGGGGCAATCGGAACCGTTGACACCTTTTTCTGTATCCCCGACAACAGCAGTAAGAATGTGCTCGAACTTTACGGTTCACGGGGCTCAATATTAGCTAAGGGGACCATCGGTCAGGGACCTTCCGGCGAGATGGTTGCTTTTCTGGAACGAGAGGGAAAGGCTTACGACGCTCAGCAGGCACGCGACGAATCTGAAGGCTTGGTTATTGCATTGGCAGCAGTAAATACTTATCAAGCTGAGATTGAGGAGTTCAGCCAGGCGATTATAGAAGACCGCGAACCGCTTATAGGCGCCGAGGCGGGTTTGCGCAATCAGAAAATCATAGCTGCCTGTTATGAGTCCGCTAAGTCGGGTCAGGTAGTCGAAGTGGATTAGAGATCGAAAATGAAGGCAAATATTTATGGATATTGTCAGCCGGAATACTCTCAAGGCTATCCGGTTTGAACGGTCGGAATATATCCCTGTTGTTTTCTGGATAAATCCGGCGTGCTGGCATCATTATGAGCAGGAGATTCTGTTTGGTCTTATGGCTGAACATCGGATTTTGTTTCCTGAGTTTAATCCAGAAAACAAAGCGGTACCTGAAATAGCTCCGTGGGAACGGGCTGGTGTGCCTTATACCGATGCCTGGGGGTGCGTGTGGGAAACTACTGATGACGGCATTACGGGTACGGTGACCCAACATCCGTTGGCAGATTGGAAGGCTTTAGAATCATTTGCTGCTCCGGATCCGGCTGAGACAAATGGCATCACAAAAATGGATTGGTCCGAAATCAAACAAAAAATTCTAAAAGCCAAAACAGAAGGGAAACACTACGTCGGCAGCCTGGAGCACGGTCATACGTTCCAGCGGCTTTGCTACCTAAGGGGATACGAGAATCTCATACTTGATATGACTGACAATGGAGCCGAGTTTGGGCGACTTATCGAAATGGTCGGGACCTTCAATTCAGGGATTGTGGAGCGATATATCGAGGCGGGCAGTGAGATGATATGTTATCCTGAAGATTTGGGTATGCAGCGCGGCCCTATGCTTTCGCCGGAGCATTTCCGGAGATATATCAAGCCAATCTACGAGCGGATAATGTCACCGGCCCACAAAGCGGGTTGTCTTGTGCATATGCATTCTGACGGTGATATTCGTGACCTTGTGGATGATCTTGTGGTCAGCGGCGTAGATGCTCTGAACCTTCAGGATTTGGTAAATGGTATTGACTGGATAGCAGCGAAACTTAAAGGCAAAGTCTGTATCGATATCGATATAGACAGGCAACAAATTACCCGCTTTGGAAGCCCGGAACAGATTGATAAACTAATCCGCGAAGAGGTTGAAAAGCTCGGCAGCCGGGAAGGTGGTTTGATGATGATATACGGACTTTATCCGGGTGTACCTCTTGACAATGTAAAGGCTGTAATGGATGCGATGGAACGGTATGCAAGCTACTATTCATGAGGTAATACGAGAGACGAGGGACGAGGGACGAGAGAAGAAGGACGTCCATCGTACATCATCAATGCTCATTAACAGAAAAGGAAACGGATTATGGAAAAACTTGGTGTTGGCATTATCGGCTGTGGCTGGGTAGCAGAAGAATACGTAAAGGCATTTGGCAAGGATGAACGCTCCGAGGTTCGGGCGCTTGTCAGCCGGAATCGTGCAAACGCAGAAAGGTACCGTGACCGGTATGATTTGCAGTGCAGCATTGAAACCGATGCCAATATTATGCTTGACCAGGAGAATGTTGATATTGCAGTAGTTTGCACGCCCCACAATCTGCATACAAAATATGTGGTTGCCGCGGCAGAGGCAGGGAAACATGTCATAATAGAAAAACCGGTGGCATTGACAATTGAAGATGTGAGAAAGCAACAGGAGGCAGTGAAAAAGAACAAGGTTAAAACAATTGTAAGCTTCGTACTTCACTGGAATCCCCTGTTGATTTCGATTGACCGACTTATAGAGCAGGGAGTGTTCGGTAATATCTTTATGGTTGAGGTCGATTATCTGCACCGGATATGGATGACGCCGGAGGAGAAATGGTTTGCCAGTCGAGAACAAAGCGGTACAGCAATTCTGACCGGCGGCTGTCATGCGGTTGATGCGCTGCGCTGGTTCGCCCGAAGCGAGGTTGAGCAGGTCTGTGCGTATCAGGTTAAGACGGAAAATCCCTTGGAATACCCGGGGACGATTTCGGTTAATGTAAAATTCAAGGACGGCAAGATCGGACGGAGTACCACGAGCTTCGACGCACAAATGCCGTATCGTTTTAACATCGGTGTATATGGGACCGAGGGCGCGGTCCGTAATGATGAACTTTTTGCGCCGAAGCTATTTCCGGGCCAAAACGATTTCATGAAGATTCCCTGTATCCTGCCGGACAGCGGCGATGTTGCTCATCATCCTTTTCAGGGTGAAGTCTCACATTTCCTCGACTGTATAATCGACGATAAAAAGCCGTTCCCCGACCTTGATGACGCGGCCCAGACGCAAGCGGTGTGCTTTGCAGCGGACCTTTCGGCAGAATCGGGGAGACCTGTGAAAATCAGCGAATTGGGGAAATAGGAAAAAGTACCGTCTGTATCTTCGGAGCTACTTACGTGACTATTAGTATCTCAGGAACCCTTTCAAAAGCATGGTTGGCTAAAGCATTAGGTGTGAGGTTTGACCGTGATTACTACTTTGACCCGAACAGACGCTATGCCATTGACTGTCGGTGCAATGAATATGCTGCGGAACATTTTCCCGGGATGCGGGTTTTCTATTCGGAGTCAAATCTGGGGCAGATAGATTTCCTGGACAAGGGGCAAATACAGATTGGAGGTATTCAGCCAAACATGATTCTCGGGATGCTGCTTGGCGCTGATTTCGTACACAGGGACAGCAGTGATGCCGATATTACGCCCGGCTGTCTTGCAGGCAAGAGTCTTGTCGACCTACCGTCCCCTGAGAGTTTGACTAAACATCCGCTGATAGTACTTTTTGAGAATCAGATTCGGCAGGTGCAGGAGGATACCCAAAGGCAGCTTCGTCCCATCCCTCCATTTTTCTGGGACATAAGCGGTCGAGCAGCTATACACGGAGCAATGACCACCGCTCAAAAGTTGCTCGGTGAAGCCATTTTCGTAGATATGATAAGCGAACCGGAGCGGTGCATGGAGATTATGTTGTGGATTAGTGAAGCTTTTATTGTTCTTTGTCGGTACTTTTCCCAAGCAGCCCATTTGCCCATTACCGAAGTGCACGTGGGCGAGTGTTCGTCGTGCATGGTCAGCCCTGTGCTGATAGAACGTTTTGTGGTACCGGTGACGTCGAAGATCGGCGAGGAACTTGGCCCCATTCGTCTACACTCGTGCGGGCCCAGCGCAGATCAACTCGACGCATTTTTCAAAATCACAAATTTGCATTCCCTGGATTTAGGCGGTGACACATCGATAAGGCGTGTGAGGGGAGTTCTTGGAAAAGAAATGCTGATAAGTGTTTCTCCTCTGCCTCATGATATATCCCTGGAAAGTACAGACACGATATTAAGCTGGGCGGGACAGATTCTTGAAGAAAACAACGGCGGCAATCTCGAATACATATATCATCTCGAACCCGGTTACAATACTGATACTATTTATGCTTTAACAGATTTTGTAAAGAGCCTTCCGGACTTCCAACATCTACAATCTGAGCCGAACGTGCAATGAGTTTTCATTGGTCATGCGGCGAGTAATCTTTTCACTCAAACACAGCATCACTTATCCGGTCGTCAGACAGGCTGTAGTCCTCAGAATCTATATATACGATACTTTCAATGCATCCTGTTTCCACTTGCATATCAATCAACGTAGAATTTGAAACGGCGGTTTAGGCCGATAATTATATCAACTTTTCTATTTCATATCTTTGGGCGGTTGAGGGTTCCAAAGGAGGAGCGAAATACCGTGCTTTGGTAGGTTTGCTGCAATAAACAGCAAGAGTACAGTTAAAGTTGGTGATGAAAGTTTACGAATAATTAGGAATGGGTTGTTAGCCTGCAAGTATCACAATTTTCAAGATTTGTCTAAGGAGGTTTATCATGGCAGGAGGAAAGGGACCAAGTCCCAAACCAGTGGGAACCAAGATTCTCGCCTTAATCGTAATACTCGGAATGATTTTGTTTGATGGCAGTATTTCGAGCGCGAAACCGAAACCTAAGAACAAGAAAAGCCTTTGCACGGTACTTCGAACAATGGCCAGAGTGTACATGGCCTACGGTGATTATGGAAAGGCGCAACCACTTGTGGAACAGGCACTGACTGCCGCCAGAACAACAAACGCTTCTGATTCGGAACTGTCTTTGTGTCTGCTTGACACGGCTTATGTATATAATGAGCAGGCCAAACTGCATGACGCTGAGGTGATGTGCGAGCTGGGACTTAAATTGCAGAAAAAGGTCTATTATAACGAACATCCTTACGTAGCGTACACGTTGAGAATTTTGGGTTCGATTTACCAGGGTCAGGGCAGGTATCAGGAAGCCCGTGTAGTTCTTGACCAAGCGCTGGCCATCATGCTGAAATCTCACACACCGGACGCTCACGTCATAGCCCCATTCAAAGTAGACATTGCCGAAGTGTTAGTTGCACAAGGTGATTTTAACGACGCCGAAGACTATTATCAGCAGGCACTTGACTTAATCAATACGGGCTATGGGCCGGAACACCTTTATACCGCAAACGTGCTTGGTAAGGTCGCTCGACTTTATACCATTCAAGGAAGGTACGTTGAAGCCAGGGAATTGATAAACTCAACAAGAAAAGCGCAAGAAAAAGTTTACGGGCCGGAGCATCATCTTTTGGTCCCAACCTGGTTGACAATGGCCGAGATTTGCAAAGCAGAGAGAGACTACGACCAGGCAGAAAAACTACTTCAAAAAGCCTTAGTTGCCGTGGAGAAAAAGCGTGGAGCCGAACATCCACTTGCGGGCAAAGTTTTGATCTCGCTGGGCGAATTGTACACCGCAAATGGAAACTATGCTCAAGCCCAAAGCATTTGTCAGCGGGCCATAGAAGTATTGGAAGAATCACTCGGGCCGGAAAATGATCATACAGCAATAGCGCTAAATAATCTGGCAAGCCTGTATATATGTCAGGGAAAATACTCCGAAGCTCATAACCTTTGTAGTAGAGCTTTAGAGATACTCGAGAATTCTTTTGACGAGAATCACCCCCAAGTAGTATGCGTGCTTAAGACCATGGCCGAGTTGTATCGCCGAACTGGAAATACGGTAGAGGTTGCGAAATTGGTGCAGCGCATAGAAGAAATGCCCGGTAACAGGCACGTTGCGCAGGCGCCGATTGTCAGGAATGTCGAGTGAAGAAGGCCCGCGTGCCTTGTCTGAAGAAAACCAAAGTAAAAGGCTGCCCCCTTTGGAAGGGAGCAGCCTTTGTTGCTTCAATTCAGTGCTGCCTTATCAGCCACCCAGAGCTGCCAGACGTGCCTGGACATAAGCAGTCAGAGCAGCATTTCCGGTCTCTGTTACGGGCATAAGGTATTTTTCAGCAAATGCCACGGAATCGGCTGCCGAGTATCCCATCTCGGTGTTCATGATGCCGATGTATGCCACAATCGCGTCAATCCATTGTCCTGCCGAAGCGTAATATGTACCATCACCGACATGTTCTGCCAGTGCCGCGGCAATCGAAGTCATCTGCTCCGGTGAAGGAGGTGCAGATGTCGTGATGAATTCATTGACCACCCGGGCCATCGCAGGAATCTGTGTACCCTCAGCATCTTCAAGGATTGTAGCAGCATTCAGCAACCTTGCACACATATCGCAAGGCTGAATATCAGTATTAAGTGCCAGAGCACCTGCTACGACAACCTGAATATCGTCAGCGGGAACGCCAATTTCATTAGCAAGCCAATTCATCAACGGCGGGCAGCCGCCTTCAGCAAATCCCTGGTCTTCAGAAGCTTCACCAGCTTCCCAAAAGAGAGGCACCGGAGATACCGGATCCTCAAGAACCCACGCCCTGCCATCTATTATATGCAGTTTGTCAAGGCCGGCGCCACGGAGTACATACGCATAGTCATCAGGGAACGGTCCTCCGCCTCCGACGTATGGTAGACGGCCGATAGCCTCGAACAGCCACTCACTTCTTCTGGAGACTACCTCGAGCCTGTCACCAACCTCGCCGGCTGCCAGGGATGTTTCAAAAAGACCACCCGAAACACCACCATCAAACGTTACAGCATTCCAGGCATCGATTACCATTGTACCTTTAGGTACGCATTCAAACTGATCACCATCGCCATTTGGTAGGTCCACAAGTTCACTCGACATGATACTGACCGGAGAACTGACATCAACATCGCTGCCGCTTCCAACATAAATTGCGGCATCGAACGGATCGCCCTGGTCTCTGATGATGCCTCCGATGAAGGTTAGCGGGTCAGCCAGGAAATCAATGGCTGCTCGGTCATCCACATCATCGTAATACACGCCAAAGGCACTTAGTTCGGCACCTGAACCTATTTTCAGGTCTTCGGCGCTCCAAATCGCAATCGCCACTTTGTGGTCCTCGTCGAATCCAACGCCAAGGCCTAACTCATGGTCGGAATTACCGGTTATGGAAATGTTAAGCGTATCATTGTCTAGACCATCTCGTGTATATATCTTGCCGTCATCAGAGACAATCAATACGCCACCGGTTTCCCACAGCTCCCATATGTCACAGGGAATTCCGCCTTCACAACCTCCGTTACCGAATGTCGTTAAATCGCCACTGAGTTGTATATCACCACTTTCAGCAATTATCCACAGGTTGCCTTTATGAATACTTACAAGCTCGTCAAGGTCTATAGCGTCGCCTATAACTGTACCCCCGGAACCACCAATCAGCCACAAGTCACCTTCGGTCACTTTCTTCAACGAGCCGTTTGCAGTGATCGTTCCGCCTGCTTCGACAGTCTGATCAACCTTATCGGGGAACCCGCCACCATCAAACTCTGTGTTGCTATTAAAGGTAATATCAACGGCTGCTGTTACATCGCCGCCAAGATACGTCGTGGTAATATCCGAAGTAAGCTCGATACTGCCATTATTCGAGGTGAGGTCACCAAGAACATCAATATCATCACTAGCGTACAATGTCAGATCTCCGTCTGCTTGTGCACTTTCAAACTCGGGACCGTTAAAGGTACCAAAAATGCTGATATCGTCACCTGCCGTGACATCGATGTTACCACCGGAACCTTCCAGGGTGGTAAGCTTACCGAAGACTTTAACATCATCATCATAGTAATCTCCGGCAAAAATACCAATATGGCCGTTCGCTGTTACGTTGCCCTCGCCACTAAATGGTTTACCGATAGTAATATCATCACCAGCACGTAATGTAATTGTGCTTTCGGACGAGGTGTTTCCGGAACTTCTATTGAGCTCAATATCGCTACCGGCATCCATCATCATTTCGCCCACAGACGAAACGTTCGCTTTGAGCCGGATGTCACCATCAGCATCAACATCCAGGATGCCATCAGAATCAACGATTCCATCAACGGTAACATTGTAACCGGAAAGCGTCATATTGCCGGTAGAAGTAAGGTTTCCGTATACAGAGACACCACCTCCGGCGGTCAGTGTCATATTGCTATTGGATGTCGTATCTCCGGAGTCCGCATTGAGCTTAATCTCGTCAGCGGCATCCATCGTCATCTCACCGACCGATGAAACGTTTGCTCTTAGCTCGATGTCATCATCGGCGTCGATATCCAACGTGCCATCAGACTCAACATCTCCGTAAACAGTAACATCTACACCGGAAAGCGTCATATTACCATAAAGAGCACCGTCAACAACTACACTGCCGCCGTCCAGGTTATCATCAGTGTCTGCGATGAGCTGAAGTTCTCCTGCCGCATCTGCTGAAGTTGTGTGATGAAGCCTGATATTGTCTGCTGCCCTGACAATCAAATCGCCATTCTCAGCATCTGTTGTTATCAGTGTGCCCCAGGCCTCAACATCACCCCAATTATTAGTCTTACCGGCAGTCAGAGTCATATTGCTATTGGATGTCGTATCTCCGGAGTCCGCATTGAGCTTAATGTCGTCACCGGCATCCATCGTCATCTCACCGACCGATGAAACGTTTGCTCTTAGCTCGATGTCATCATCGGCGTCGATATCCAAC
>VRUL01000028.1:2141-3117 GCA_019456145.1 Planctomycetota bacterium | reverse complement strand
GTGCCATCAGACTCAACATCTCCGTAAACAGTAACATCTACACCGGAAAGCGTCATGTTACCATAGAGATTACCTGAGGCGTATAAATTGCCACTGCCGTTATCATCACTGTCTGCGATGAGCGTCAGTGTGCCGTCTGCATCTGCCGATGTTGGTGTGCCCCAAAGATTGATATTGTCATCAGCGTTAGCCGTGATATTCCCACCCCCACCGCTGGTAGTTAAGAGCGTGCCGTAAGCATAAATATCATCTCCAGCGGTCAGTATCAGGTTTCCGGCTGCTTCTGCGCTCTCAGGAGAGCCGTAAAGCATAATATCTTGATTGGTAGCCGTAGCCGCGATATTCCCGCCATTCGTGGTAGTAAGTTTGCCATGGGCCCAGATATAATCTCCAGCAGTCAATGTCAGATGTCCGTCTGCTGTAACATCGCCTGAAGAACCTGTCCAGGGAGTAGTCTGGTTATCAACGCCTAACATTATGTCGTCGCCTGCTACGATGGTCAGGTCATAATCGCTGTCCAGCGTCTTGCCGCCTGCCAAAACTACGTCGTCATCAATCGACTTCAACGTCTTACCAGCCGCTTTGACAACCGTGTTGTTATGCAGGATAACATCCTCTGCTGCCGTTACATCATCCCACAGATAGGTCGTACTGTCGCCAGATGAAAGTTCGATTTGTCCGCCTGTAGAGGTAAGGGTGCCATGAGCATAAATATCATCTCCAGCATCCAGTGTCAGGTTTCCGACGGTTTCAACATCACCGGCTGTCCCAACCTCGGGAGCAAGCCAGTGGTTAGCGACATCAGTAACGCCCAATATTATGTCATCACCGGCTTCAATGGTCAGATCAAAATCGCTGTCCAGCGTCTTGCCGCCTGCCAGAACTACGTCGTCATCAGCCGACTTCAACGTCTTACCAGCCGCTTTGACAACCGTGTTGTTATGCAGGATAACATCCTCTGCTGCCGTTACATCAT
>VRUL01000028.1:0-2041 GCA_019456145.1 Planctomycetota bacterium | reverse complement strand
CCCACAGATATGTCGTACTGTCGCCAGATGAAAGTTCGATTTGCCCGCCAGTAGAAGTGAGCTTACCATGAGCATAAATATCATCTCCAGCATCCAGTGTCAGGTTTCCAACGGTTTCAACATCACCGGCTGTCCCAACCTCGGGAGCAAGCCAGTGCTGAGCGACATCAGTAACGCCCAATATTATGTCGTCATCTGCTACGATGGTCAGATCAAAATCACTGTCCAGCGTCTTGCCGCCTGCCAGAACTACGTCGTCATCAGTCGACTTCAACGTCTTACCAGCCGCTTTGACAACCGTGTTGTTATGCAGGATAACATCCTCTTGGGCCGTTACATCATCCCACAGATATGTCGTACTGTCGGATGATGAAAGTTCGATTTGCCCGCCTGTAGAGGTAAGGGTACCATGAGCAAAAATATCATCACCAGCATCCAGTGTCAGGTCTCCGGCTGTTGTTACATTGCCGGCAGTTCCAACCTCTGGAGCAAGCCAGTGGTTAGCAATATCAGTAACGCCAAGTATTATGTCGTCACCTGCTACAATATCCAAACTGCCGAGCCCGGTTATCGTCTTGCCGCCGGCCAGGACTACGTCATCGCCGGCATCGAGCTTCTTTCCTGCGCCAACTACGGTGTTGTTATAAAGGAGAATATCCTCGTCTGCGGTAACATCGTCATCAAGCTTTATAGTGCTGTCTGAGGCGTGAATCTCGATTTCTCCTTCCGTAGAAGTAAGTGTACTCATTGCCCACATTGTGCCACCCTCGGAACCGCCGGAAAGGTCGGCATCGGCTACCAAAGTCAAATCGCCAACCGTTTCTACAGCCCCGCCGAAGGTTATGTGTCGGGCCGCTTCGATTGTGAGCGAACCGTCTCCTGTGAGGGTTTTGGCATCATAATGGCCATCCGCCGGGTCCCATGGATTCTGGTCACCCTGCCATCCAACCCTTACGTCCTGAAGAGCATCGAGCATGTAGCCGGCGGCCGCCCAGGTGTTGTTGTTAAGCCAGATGTCCCGGCCGGCATCAATCGTCCGACCACCTTCGATTCCGCCATACAACAATATCGCATCCTCTGATCCGTCAAGCCCTTCATCCGTGGCGGTAATAATGACATCCTGACCAGCACTTATGGATCCGTAGACTTCGACTTTGCCATCGATTGATGTTACTTTTACGTCGCCATTGTCGGCAGCCAACCACCCCGTTGTTATAAGTTCGCTGATATCACTCAGTGTGATGTTTTCAGCGGCGTGTGCCGTTATTGAGCCCCACTCTCCCGCAGCGTCCGAGGTAACCGAACCACCGGTGCTGTCGGCAACGAGGTTTGTGTTAATTCTATTATCAACCGAGAAATCCTGCTCCAAATCCATACCTGCGTCTTGCGTCAACGTCAGCGTTTGGCCATCGGCTGCCATATCAATAACGGAGGTTTCTGCTTTTATTTCCCCAGCAGTAGCCTCAATTGTCAAGTCGCCGTTGGCGGTTAAAGTCTTATTCGCGGCAATGTCAACATTTTGGCCTGCCGTCAGTGCTATACCGTCATCTGCAACGGTGTTGTTATTGAGGAGAATATCTTCATCTGCAGTCACATTTGCGTGTAGATATATCGTTGTATCAGATGCAGAAATGTCAACAGTTCCGCCAGCCGTCAGTTCTTGTGCATCAACATCGTCACCAGCGACAAGCGTGATATCGCCTGTTGTAGTTACGGTTCCCTCCAACGTGATATCTCTGTTTGCCGTCGCTGCCAGGGAACCAACATCCAGGGCCGCCGCAAAAATGTCACCAGCGGCAAGAACGACCTGCCCTGCATTGATTGTACTACTGGCGTCAATATCCACTTTATTGATAGCAGGGTCGGGTGTCACTAAATCTGTGGGCACCTTAATAAGGACCTTGCTGCCTTCGTGGGTAAGAAATATTTTATCGCCGGCCGCCATCACCAGCGTATCCACTGCGTTTATAGTGCCGTTGTTGAGGACCTGGGAGCCTATAAGATAGACCCTGGAGGCAGTGATAGTGCCCTGGTTGTCCAT
>VRUL01000027.1 GCA_019456145.1 Planctomycetota bacterium | reverse complement strand
CCCCGCCAACAAGTGACGGGAAAGAATAAACAAGAAACCCCTTGCAGTGCAAGGGGCTAACAACCCCGCCGGAGATACAATGTCAACGTTGTTGTATTGTTCCCTTCGGCCTTGCTCAATGTAAACTCCCAAGCTCAGCGTAAACCCACAGGGCCAGCTCACTTAATGAGTCCTTTGATTAAGATTTACCGCGTGTGCAAAAACGAATTTTGCACACCCTACGCCTGAGGGCTATATATAAAGGCAACCCCGCCAACAAGTGACGGGAAAGAATAAACAAGAAACCCCTTGCAGTGCAAGGGGCTAACAACCCCGCCGGAGATAAAATATCAACGTTCTTGTATTGTTCCCTTCGGCCTTGCTCAATGTAAACTCACTTAGGGCAATCCCGGCCAAAGACCGGGTCTAAATATGCTCGACGCGTTGCATCGAGTCAAAGTGGTGCGAAATATCGCACCCTACAAGCTCAGGGTAAATTCAAGAGCGTATTTCAGCAGGTCTCACTTGCCAGTTGCCAGGAAGGGAATGATAAAACGGTTTAACGGTTGAACGGTTGAACGGGAAAGAAAAAATCAAACCGTTAAAAAACAAGAGGGTCCGAAAAAAATCGGGTTGTTTTGGCTTGCTTTTGCGTGTTTTTTGGCTGGTTAGATAAGCTGTGGGCAAGATGGCAATATTTTGTAAGTTTATTCTTGACTGATAAAGGCAAATAGGTTTTATTTGTGCGCATGGGTGGTGAAGGAAGTGTAAGCTGTCGGGCTATAATAGCTCGGGAATAAAGAGCTTTGTATAATAAGGATGTTCAGAGTAGTTTTGGTCTTCTAAGTCTCATGGAAAGGATTGAATGATGCGAACTGTTAAACTTTCGTTGTTTTTCATTGTATGTGCCAGTTTTCTGCTGTTGACCGGTTGTGGCGAGCAGGACCTGAGAATGCGGAACGCCGCACTGAACAAAAGAAAAGCGGACCTTGAGAGTGAACTTCAGGCTTCCAGGCTGGAACTTGCGCAATTAAAAAGACAGCTCTCTGAGGCCCAACAGCTCGGTGGTATCAACGTAGATGCGATGAAGCAAAAAATTGATGCACTTGAAGCACACTTAGCGAAAAAGGACGAGTTGGTCGCGAGGATGCGGGAGCAGTGCCTTGGTGGAGTGGCGTTGCCTGCCGAGCTGAGCACTATGTTAGAGGATTTTGCCGCGAAGGAGGACATGGTTACTTACGACCCCAGTACTGGTATAGTGAAATTCAAGAGCGATTTGCTTTTCAAAAGCGGCAGCGATGCCGTATTACCTGCGGCGACGGTAGCGATTAAGTCACTGTGCACAATTTTGAATACCAAAGAAGCCGCAGAACTTGATATTATAATTGCCGGTCATACCGATGATCAGCCTATTCGTTTTGCTCGGGCCAACCATCCGACTAACTGGCACCTTTCAGTCCACAGGGCTATATCTGTGCTGAACATAATGTCTTCGAGCAAAGTTGAGCAGAAGCGACTGAGTGTACGGGGCTTTGGCGATCAGAGGCCGTTTGTCCCCAATGATCCCGGCAAAAAAGGCAATCCGCAAAACAGGCGAGTCGAGATTTACATTGTCCCCAAGGGGATGTGATATTTTTTGAATAGTGAATCTGGCCGCGGGCCACGAAACACAACAATGGCAGAACACACTTTAGTTATTATCAAGCCGGATGCAATCCAACGACACTTGGCCGGCGAGGTAATAGCGCGATTCGAAACAAAGGGCCTTAAGCTCGTTGGAGCAAAATTTATGCAGGCCTCCGAAGATCTGTGCCGCCAACTCTATGACGTTCACCAGGGGAAACCATTTTTTGAAGGTGTAGTAAAATTTCTGTCTTCAGCGCCGGTACTTGTAATGGTCTGGGAAGCTGAGGGTGTTATAGAAATCGTACGGAGGATGATGGGGGCAACTTTCGGCTGCGATGCCGAGCCGGGTACTATTCGAGGAGACTTTGGCTGTTCGAGAGGATACAACCTCGTTCACGGCTCGGACAGTTCTGAATCGGCAGAGCGGGAAATCAAGCTGTTTTTCCAGCCAGTTGAAATCGTCGATTACAAGTTGATTGACGCAGACTGGCTTTACGGCAAAAACGATTAGCCCCAAAGGTTCAAGCCCGTCCCGGAAGCCTGCTTACAAACAAAGTCTAAGAGCCTATAACAAAATGACTCTGTATTCAAGCGGTTTGTTTTCCGTCCTGACGGCGTCAGGCTGCATCGATAATGCTTTGACATTGCCTGTTTCGCCTTCCTTGCAGGACGAAAAAACACTCGCTTTCGGTACAACGATTCATTTTGTTAGAGACTCTAAATAAGCACACTATATATTTTTTTTGCGCTGACCGACAAATTTGAGAATATGGCGAGAATCAAACCCCAGGGTACGAAAACGCAGAAAAACTAACTGCTTATTGTACCGATTGTTAGTAGAACCCATCCCAAAACCTCTTTCGACTACGATCGGCTGGGAAGTCCGTGGCTCTGTGTTGTCGGCGAAAAAGGTTCTCGACGTGCCTTAGCACGCCTCCGAGCCTTTTGAACCTCCGGCCTTGACCACGAACTTTTCGCTCGATCTCGTTACAAAACAGGTTTTGGGATGGGTTCTAGTATTTGATAGAGGGGAGGTACATCGGTTGTGCTGTGGAGGTGGTTTTGAATGTTTAGTTTGTGGTGCGCAATTTCCCGGAGATCCCATATTTTTTGCGGATTTTTCTTGACAGTATGGTGCCAAGTGATATATTGGACCTAATTAGGATAGTTCTGTGAAAAGAGGAGCGGTTCTATATTCGCTATGCTGTTGTCTCCGTTCCATAAAGCTTCAGAAAAAGATGTGGTTGTATACAGTATAAACCACTACATACTAATACATTTTGAAAGGAGTGGAAAATGAAAATGAAAAGGACAACGATGTTGGCAACTTTGGTTTTGGCTTTGAGCCTGTTGGCCTTGTCGGCAGGGATTGTCGGGGCGGCGCCCATGGGTACGGCGTTTACGTACCAGGGACGGCTGCTGGACTCCAACGACGTTGCGGACGGCTTGTATGACTTTGCGTTTTCGCTTTTCGATGACCCCAGTGCGGGGGCGCAGCAGGGGAGCACAATTGATTTAGACGACGTTGATGTAATCGACGGCTATTTTACCGTGGCGTTGGATTTCGGTGACGTGTTCACGGGCCCGGCCCGCTGGCTGGAAATTGACGTTCGGCCCGGTGCCAGTATCGATGGTAATGATTTTGATAAGCTGATTCCACGACAGGAAAACACACCGACGCCTTATGCTATTTATTCGAAGTCGGCCGGAGACGCCAATACGGTGGGCGGTTTCGGTGCCGGTGAATTGGCAACCAGACTGCACGTACACTTTGGTGAGGACATTATAGGAGGAATAGTCGGTACCGACTACTATTCTGCTTTCAGTGACCTGTTGGCAGAAGGCTACCTGGGCAATACTGTGGGTGATTTGGCACAGAATAACAGTGTATTACAGAAAGCTTTGAACGCCGATTATCTTGACAGTCAGAATGAAAGTGCCTTTTTCCGCTTAGCTCAGAATGAAGTAGTGACAGGCCGACCCACTTTCAACGGGGGCGTTTCCGGGAGCAGCTCACCTTTTATGGTGGACAGCACTTTCAGGGTCCCGCTGCTCAACGCTGATTATCTTGATGGTTTGCATTCGACTGCCTTTGCGGGCTCAGCTCATGTGCACAATTATGACGCAAGTTATGTCAACGTAACGGGCGACACGATGACGGGTAAATTAAACATGAATACCACGGGCTCCAGCATAAATGTCGTCTCAAACCCGACGGCTGGTACCATATATGGTGTCAGGGTGAACGCCGATCAAAGCGCAGCCAACAACTCCACCATCTATGGTCTGTACTCTGATACGGATTCAGCCGCATCAACGGCAAGTATATACGGTACGTATTCCAATGCTACCGGGAATGGTACCGCCTACGGTTTGTACGGCTATGCCAACTCAGCCGCAAGGAGCCCATTTGGGCTTTATGCTTATTCGACGATCCCGTCATCGGCATCAAGCAACATTTACGCTTCTTACGGACTCTATGGCATCACGTATAATTATGGTACGGGTACCACATACGGTGGCTCCCATATATCTTACCAAAACGGGACATCCGGGACATCATACGGGACGTATTCGTATACTCGCGGCAGCGACACCGGGAACGCTTATGGCATCTGGGGCCAAGGTTATAAACAGGCCAGTGATACGAGCGGCACTGCCTACGGCGGGTACTTCACTGGAGACAATGATAGTTCCGGCAACACCTACGGTATCTACTCCAGGGCCATAGGAACCGGCGGTGGAACGAACTACGGTGTCTATGGCTACGCATCAGGGGGAACAACCAACTACGGTATCTGGGCCTACGGATCCACCTATGCCGGTTATTTTGATGGTACTGTTGTAGTGGACAGCGGCGGTACGGCTGCACTGGCCATCCAACTCAAGCCGGATGGGTATGCGTCGAATCCTTCGTTCGAAATGCGCGATGATAATAATGAGTTGAAGGTCCGTATAATTGCGCGTGAGACTTCTACTACCGAAGGCGCTGAGATGAAGATGTACGATGAAGACGGCACGAATACCATAGAGCTGGATGCCGAGTTTGCTTCAGACGGCGGCGGTTATCTTGCCCTGAGGAACGGTGCCGGCACGACCACCATCACGCTGGATTCCGACTATAGCGGTGACGGACGCATTACTACTGAGGAATTGAGAATCACCGGCGGAAGTGACCTTTCGGAGCAGTTTGATATCAGAGGCGCTCAAGATACTGTCAAGCCTGGAATGCTCGTAAGCATCGACCCCAAGCGGGCCGGAAAACTGATGGTGAGCAGCAGTGCCTATGATAAAAAGGTTGCCGGTATCATCAGCGGTGCTGGCGGCGTCAAGCCGGGTATGATGATGGGCCAGGAAGGTTCCGAGGCCGACGGTGATTACCCTGTAGCCCTGACCGGGCGAGTTTACTGCTGGGCAGATGCCTCAAACGGGGCAATCGAACCGGGCGACCTGCTGACTACTTCGAGCACACCGGGACATGCGATGAAGGTATCCAACCATAACAAGGCTTTGGGCGCCATCATCGGTAAGGCCATGACCTCACTTGAAGAAGATAAAGGTCTTGTGCTGGTTCTGGTATCGCTGCAGTAGCAAATTGAAAGTGTTTTACTTTACCGAGAAAGGAGGTAAAGATAGATATGAAATGGTTATTAACATATAAAAAAGCGTTGGTTATCGCCATTACACTTATGTTGGTTGGCCAATCTGCCCTTGCTGCTACTGCGTACGTGCCCGTGCGGATTTCTATTAAGTTTATCCTTAGTTCAGGCGGAAACCGGCCAGCAACCGGGAACTTGAATACGGATGCAGAAATAAATGGAGAGTTTGATTGGGGTAACACTATATTGGCCAGCAATATGAGTGAGTTTCGGATAGAAAAAATACAGTTTTTGGACCTGGCGGGAGTAAGTCAGCATTATAATAAGACTGCAAGCAGCGCCAATCGAGACGCCCTTCGCTCTGATGCAATGGCTAGTCCGGGTACTTATTTGTGGAGAACCGACGCCATCAACATATACATAAACGGCGGTACCGGCTCGGCTATAGGCAAATTCCCTCCGGATAATGACATTATCCTGATGAACCAGAATTGCTCCAATACCCCTTCATGTATTATTCATGAAATAGGCCATAACCTCAATCTGATGCATACGCATCAGGGAGGTGGCGCCGATGGATGTTCCGATACAATCGAAGACAATTCAAGCTGGACCAGGAACCAGATAGCTCAAAACGCCTATGGTAAAAACTATGCCGACTGTACCGCGGGAGAGAAGGACAATGTAGATTTGGTATTTAACAATATCATGTCTTATCACACGAGCGAACCGCAGCTTCGTATTTCCACCTGCCAATTAGGCAGAGTGAGCACTCAGGGAGACAGTGACCGCGCCTGGCTGCTTACAAGAGATCCGGTTTATGTGAGGTCTCCTGGAGGTCTCTTTCAGTTTGGCACATATATATTTCCCTACACAACAATTCAGGCGGCCGTAGCCTCCGGATTGTCCAATGAGGTGCTTGTGCTGCAGGGTGGTAGTTACACGGAACCGACCAGTGTTATGGATGGTTCTTCCTATGTGGTAACGCGGTCAAGTAGTTCTTATGTCGGGAACGGCTGCCTTCTGTATACACTGCCGACCGACCTGGAGAATTCTCAGACGCCTGAAGTTAGTATTGCAATCAAGGCCGTGCAGGTAGAGGACAATGCCGCCAGAGAGGTAATGAGAGAAGCTATAGCGGCTGTGGAAACGGTTGTAATAGAAGAGGATGATGCGAACAAGGCCGCCCCGGAACCGGAACAGGACGATACATCTCCAATACTGGCAAATGCAGAGGCGGCAAGAAAAGTTTATGAGGACAATGCTATAAGTCACCTGCTGGATGCAGAGGCATTCGCGACCGGAGAAGAAAGGGTTGCGATTCTACTTGAGCTTGCACAACGTTATAAGCATTCAGGGGACTGTACCGAAGCAATTGGCTATTTCATACTGGTTGCAGATAATACGACACAGCCATTCCTTCGCGAGAAAGCCCTGTTTGAAGCGAACCACTGCCAGGAGATGCTTGAAAAGAGCTGGGGAAGTCTTGTTTCTGAACAGCAAAATGTAAATACTGACGAAGAGGGTAACCCTGATGGGGAAGAACCGGAAGGACCAGTAATTGAAAAGAGTCCTGATGAAGGTACTGATTCAGAACAACAAATAGAGAATATCGACGAAGAAGGTAATCCTGATGGAGCAGAACCCCCGATAGAAGAATAAGGAAAAAAATGTTTGACAAGCTCCGAGTTTTATGTAAGTATAATTAGAGTTAGGAGACAAAAATGAAGAAACGAAAAACGAAAGCAGTTATTTCTATTTCATCCCTATTTATGTTGCTTCTGGTGATGTTTTTCGGGGCAACAGCGATGGGTGACTATGAGCTGAGCTGGTACACGATTGACGGCGGTGGCGGACGAAGCAGTGGTGGGCAATACGAGCTTCTGGGCAGTATAGGCCAGCCGGATGCTGCCTGGAGCAGCGGCGGTGATTACGAACTCCTGGGCGGTTTTTTACCGGGTGGGCCATTGTGCTTTGTGAACTTCGAGAGCTTTGCGAAGTTCGCCGAATACTGGCGGGACTCAGGAACAGGACTGCCGGCCGATCTGTTCGTGGACTTGGATAATGAGGTCAACTGGCTTGATTTGGGAGTCTTTGGTGAACTGTGGCTCTGCAACTGCCCTGCGGGCTGGCCGTTAGATTAAGAGTAGAAACCGGTAAAGCAGACTTTAAGCAGTTAACAAAACGCCTTCTATTAGCCTGAGTGCCTGGCTTTGCTCAGGAGGACGCTGAGTGGAGGGTCTGTTCTCTTACCTAAGCGCCTATAACAAAATGACTCTGTATTCAAGCGGCTTGTTTTCCGTCCTGACGGCGTCAGGCTGCATCGATAATGCTTTGACATTGCCTGTTTCGCCTTCCTTGCAGGACGAAAAAACACTCGCTTTCGGTACAACGATTCATTTTGTTAGAGACTAAGTATAAATATGTGGAAATTCCGTGTTAAGCGGATCCAGCCTTAGTTGACCTGCGCCTTTTGATTTGCTTCGGCCAGAATTTTGAGGAAATGTCGAATTGGCCTGAAGCGGACCCAGCCCGGGAACGGTGCTTGTTATCAGGTCTATTCTATAATGAAAATCTGCGAGATAATACTTGATAAATCCGCGCAATGTTATTAGCATATACGCTTTGGCATATGGAAAAGTCTACATAAAAAAACGTTGAAATCCGTTGGAGGAAAACAAGTCACAGATTGGAAGCATTATCCAGAAGCTTTAAACCAGCTAAACCTGTGAAATTGTTAGCTGAAATTGAGTATTTTAGGAGAGCAGGAATGGAAAATCGCATATCAAAGCCGATTATTTCGATGTTTATTTTCATTTTATTAGCGGCATTAACCAATCAATCGGTTGCAGAGGCTGAGCCGTTGGCAACAATCACAGTCGAGGCGGGAAAGCATACCCGGATCGACACGCCCGTATCTATTGCGCTTGACGGAATATCTATGGGACGTATCGCCGGTGCAATACGCCTGGTGGAAATTAAGCCTTTTCGGCCGATGCCTGTTGCGACACAGATTGAGCCGGGCAATCCTCCGCGGTTGTGGTGGATACTTTCGGGCACGACGCCGGCCGGGAGCAAACGAACCTATCAGCTTGTGAAAGGTCCTGTAAGACCGCCGGCTATTGACGTAACTGTTGAGGTGACAAAGGATGATTCGGTTCTGTTGATTCGGCAAGGGGACACGAAGATTTTGCAATATAACCACGCGCCTGTTCCGCCGCCGGAGGGTAAGAACCCGCTTTATACACGCAGCGGATTTATTCATCCTTTATGGTCACCGACTGGTGATGTACTGACGGGTATTCATCCGCCCGACCATATTCATCATTTGGGGATATGGATGCCGTGGACCAAGACAAAATTCGAAGGCAAGGATTTGGACTTCTGGAATCTGGCCGGCGGCCAGGGGACGGTCCGGTTTGTAAAATTTCTATCGACGACAAGCGGGCCTGTTTACGGCGGCTTTAAGGCAGAGCAGGAGCATGTTGCTTTGAAAACTTCCGATGGTGAAAAGGTTGTGCTCACAGAAGAATGGGATGTTCGAGTATACAACATCGGCGGGCCGAAGAAAGGTTACTGGCTGTGGGACTTCGTATCGAGGCAGCGATGTGTTGCCGATAGTCCGCTTTACCAGGTCAAGTATCGCTATGGTGGATTTGGATTTAGAGCTGCGGACGGATGGGAAGGTGAGAACTCGATGTATCTGACCAGCGAGGGCAAGACGCGCAAGGATGGTCATGCGACGCGGGCGCGATGGTGTGAGGCGGGTGGAGCGATAAAAGGTAAATGGGCGGGGATTACATTTATGAGCCATCCGGAGAATTTCCAGCATCCGGAACCAATGCGCATCTGGCCTCCGGGAATGAAACACGTATTTTTCAATTGGGCACCTTCGCAGGCCACTGACTGGGTAATGGAGCCGGGCAAAGAACATGTTTTCCGCTATAGGCAGTATGTGCACGAAGGTAAAGTCAAGGTTGCCGATGCCGAACGTATGTGGCGTGATTTTGCTGAGCCCCCAAAGGTCAAACTTCAAAGCATATCGAAAGCCAAAGATAACGTTCTTTTCGACCGTATGGATTTTTCATACTGGATGCATCCGGACGGCAAGAAAGTTCAGTGGGAGAGGATCGGCGACGCGATGAAAATTGTGCCGAGAAGTGGGAGCATTATTACGAAAGAGGCGTACCGGGACTTCAAAATGCACATTGAATTCAAGCTTCCACAATTACCGCCGAATGTCAAAGGGCAGGGACGTGGAAACAGCGGTGTTTATATACAGCGTCGCTATGAGATACAGATTCTGGATTCTTACGGGGAGCCTCCGAGAAAAAATGGAGGCGGATCGATCTATAAATTCAAGGCCCCGGATGAAAATGCCTGCAAGAAGCCGGGCGAGTGGCAAAGCTACGATATTACATTCCATGCCGCCCGTTTCGAGGGTCAAGGCAACAATGCCAAAAAGGTGAAAGACGCGCGTATCACGATGCGGCATAACGGAGTTCTGATTCATGATGATGTGGCCGTACCAAACAAGACCGGCGCCGGACGTCAGGAAGGGCCTGAGCCCGGCCCCATTCTGCTTCAGGACCACGGCAACGAAGTGTGGTTTCGCAATATCCGTATAGTGCCGCTTTGATGCGGAGGAAAAAATACATTAAGACAGACAAGGGAAAACCATGAAAAGCAAAACAACTAATAAAGTAAACACAGTAACCAGACGAGAGTTTTTGAAAAGCTCGGTTGTTACTTCTGCTGCTTTTGCGGTGCCGATGATCGTTCGGTCTTCGGTCTTCGGTGCCAATGCTCCGAGTAACCGCATCACGATTGGCAGCATCGGCCTGGGAAGCCAGGGGACGGGGAATATGAAGGGATTCAAAGGTAAATCCGGATCGCAGGTCGTCGCGGTTTGTGATGTCGATGCCTCGCATCGGGAGAAAGCGCGTCAGATAGCGGGCCTGGATGAGAAGTCGTCTTACAACGATTTTCGGGATTTGATAGCGCGTGACGATATCGATGCGGTCGTAGTTGGTACGCCGGACCACTGGCATGTACCTGTTTCGATTGCGGCAGTTAAGGCCGGCAAAGATGTGTACTGTGAAAAGCCTCTTACCTTGACGATAGGCGGGGGGCGTGCCCTTGCTGACGCTGTAAAACGCTATGGACGGGTGTTGCAAACAGGCTCTCAGCAGCGTTCGGGCAGCGAATTTCGCAAAGCCTGTGAGCTGGTCCGCAACGGCAGGATCGGCAAGCTGCATACGATTAAAGTAGGGATACCGGGAAACAACCGGAAGTGCCCGCCGACGTGGGAGGCCGAGCCGGTGCCGGAAGGATTCGATTACGATATGTGGCTGGGCCCTGCGCCGTGGGAGCCATATATCGAACAGCGATGTCACTATCAGTTCCGTTTTGTCCTGGATTACTCCGGCGGCCAGATGACCAACTGGGGCGCTCATTATCTTGATATAGCCCAGTGGGGCAATGGCGCCGATGATACAGGCCCGGTAGAAATAGAGGGCAAAGGCGATTTCCCCGAAAGCGGGCTGTTCACAACTTCAAAGAAAGCAGACATCACGTATACCTACGCCAACGGTGTCAAATTACTTCTGAAAACCGGCGGTGGAAACACACGTTTCGAAGGCAGCGAAGGATGGGTTTTCGTAACGCGCGGTAAAATAGATGCTGAGCCGAAGTCAGTTCTGAAGGAAAAGATAGGGCCGGATGAAATTAACCTCTACAACAGCAGGGACCACAAGCAGAACTTCCTGGATTGTATTAAGAGCCGTAAGGACCCCATTGCCTCGGCCGAAATCGGGCACCGTTCTTCTACCGTTTGCCATCTGGGTAACATCGCGATGCTGCTGGATAGGAAATTGAAATGGGACCCGAAGAAGGAACGCTTTATAAATGACAGGGCTGCTAACAGCATGATAACACGCAGCATGCGGGCGCCGTGGAAGCTATAGAAATGATTAGTGATAAATGATTAAGGATTATTAGGGGACGCGGTATGAAGAGCAAAAGAAAATTTGTGGGCGCGGTACTTGTGATTGGGGTGGTCTTTGGCTTGGCTGGTGCGAGTGAGGCGGAACTCATTCGTCTTAAGGTCTCGGCAAAGGTTGATTGTGTCGATGTCCCTGTTCACACTGTTATTGATTTGCCTGCCTCATTTGCGAATGTGCCTGTAGATGAAATCGTTGTTAGTATCAGGCAGGCCAGTAGGGGGATGGCGATGCCGGGCCAGATTGTCAAAGGCAGCGACAAGAAGGTACAGTTGTGGTGGGTAATGCCGCGTGCTAAAGCGGGTAGTACAAACAGGTGGACAGCCACTTTGAAACGGAGGGAGAAAGCGGACAAGGAAACATTTTCCTGGAAGGACAAAGAAGGGGAGTATCTGGATTTGCTTTTCGGTGGGCGTAAGAAGACCAGGTATATGTACGCCTATGATACTTCAACGCCACAGCGCGTCTTTGAAACGTACAAACCGCTGCATCATGTATTTGATGCCCAGGGGAAACACCTTTTGACCAATGGGCCGGATGGTGAGCACCCGTACACCAAGGGAATCAAATTTCCTCACCATCGGGGGATATTTATAGGCTGGAACAGGCTGGAGTTTGGAGGACAGAGATTTGATTTGTGGCACATGCCAGGCGTGGCGCAGGTTCATCAGAAATTCTTAGAGATGGCGGCCGGCCCGGTGATGGCAAGATCAAAGTCGTTGGTTCACTGGAACGATAAGGGCGGTGAGGCGATGATTGCTGAGCAGCGCCAGGTTACTGTGTTTGGCCAAAGTGAGCCTACGGTTTTGCTGCTGGAATTTCAGAGCGAACTAAAAGCGGTCAAGGGTGATGTTTTTCTCAATGGCGACCCGGAGCATGCAGGTGTGCAGTATCGGGCGCATAATGATGTTGCGACCGGCGGCAAAGAGGTCAAGGCAACATACCTGTTTCACAAAGACGGCATCGATGCTCACAGGGACAAGGACCTTCCGTGGGCGGCGATGTCGTGTGGATTGAATGGGCGGCGGTACAGCGTCCAGCACATGAATCATCCCGACAATCCGAAACAGACTCTCTATTCGGCATACCGGGATTACGGCCGGTTCGGTGCGTTCTTCAAAAAGAAAATCGGTGCCGGTGAAACGTTGACGCTGCGCTATCGGATTTTAGTAGCCGAAAGTGAAATGCCCGAGCGGGGCGAGTTAGCCAAAAAGTATTCGGAATTTGTTGACGGGCCAAAGGTCGAAGTGGTGGAACCGTAAAACTATCGGAGCTTTAAAGGCTGGATGGTGAAACCATTTCCGAGCCGCGATTGAAGACAATAAAATCGGGTCGAATGGTTTGAGGAAGGGTGGTATTTTGGCAGGAATTTTGAATTGCGTATTAAATCCAGAACGTTATAATGTGGCGATGATTCGGAGTGTTGGCAAGGATGAGCCTCCTTTTTGTGCGTAACTCCTTTTGCCAATAGAAGTTATGCAATAATCACAATCGAAATCAGGGAAGTTGCAATAAAATGGCGTTCGTAAGCGTTATTTCTTGTAGATAAAAGATTTACGCATTTTAATAAGGATTCTGTATTTCGAGTTAAGGAGAATTAGAAATGGCAAGACCTGTAACACTTTTCACCGGACAGTGGGCGGATTTGCCTCTGGAGAAATTGGCCAAAAAGGCAAAAAGCTGGGGATACGATGGGCTGGAGTTAGCTTGCTGGGGCGACCACTTCGATGTGGACAAGGCCCTGAGCGACAGCAATTACTGCAAGGCCAAGCGAGCCCTGTTGAAAAAACATGGCCTTAAAGTGTTCGCAATCTCGACACACCTGGTTGGCCAGGCTGTGTGCGACAATATCGACGAACGCCATCAGGCAATCCTTCCCCCGGATGTCTGGGGCGATGGCGACCCCGAGGGCGTCCGTAAGCGAGCGGCCCAGAAGGTAATCGACGCTGCCAAGGCCGCGAAGAAGCTGGGCGTAAAGGTCGTCAATGGTTTTACGGGAAGTTCGATATGGCACATGGTTTACTCTTTCCCGCCGGCCTCGCCTGATGCGATTGAGGCAGGCTATAAGGACTTCGCGAAGCGGTGGCGGCGCATCCTCGATGCCTTCAAGGCCGAGGGTGTGAAATTCGCCCTGGAAGTTCATCCGACTGAAATCGCCTTTGATATCGCCTCGGCTCAGCGCGCCGTTAAAGCTGTCGGAGGCCACAAGTCGTTCGGCTTCAACTACGACCCCAGTCATCTCGGTTATCAGGGTGTGGATTACGTCAAGTTCATCCGGACCTTTCCGGACCGCATCTTCCACGCTCATATGAAAGACGTTTGGTGGGGACACGGAGATGGCACGGTGGGCGTATTCGGCGGACATACTGACTTTGCAGACCCGCGCCGGTACTGGGACTTCCGCTCGATTGGCCACGGCGATATCAACTTCGAGGAAATCATAGTTGCTCTCAATGATATCGGCTACCAGGGACCGCTTTCGGTAGAGTGGGAAGACAGCCGAATGGACCGTGAACACGGTGCGAAAGAGGCTTGTCAGTTCTTCAAGAAGGCTGATTTCAAGCCGTCCCAGGTTGCCTTCGATGCGGCATTTGATAAATAAGATTAGAACTTTGATGGTTCTAACCAGATTGTTTTGGATTAGTCAAGGCTATAATTGCAGGAAGGGTAGATATGAGTAACAGAAGCAATATTAGCCGGCGCCGGTTCCTTGCAAAAGCAGCAGGCACCGCCGTGGGGGCGGTGGCTTTTCCGTATTTTGTCCCGTCTTCAGCTCTGGGCAAAGCCGGCACTGTAGCACCGAGCAATCGGATTACTATGGGCAGCATCGGGGTAGGGGGTAAGAGGCCCGGCGGTCAGGGCACAGCTGACTTGCAGGGTTTCCTGGGCAGAGAGGATGTGCAGGTTGTTGCGGTTTGTGATGTTGACAAGATCCATCGCAATTGGGCCCGTGATATCGTCAATGAAAAGTACGGTAGTAAAGATTGCTCTACATACAATGATTTCCGGCAGTTGCTTGCTCGCGCCGATATCGACGCGGTATCAATAGTTGTGCCGGACCATTGGCACGCTATCATTGGTGTTGCCGCTGCCCGGGCCGGTAAGGATATTTTTTCCCAGAAGCCGTTAGCTTACAGTATCCCGGAGGGCCGGGCGATTTGTGACGCCGTCAAGAGATACGGCGTGATTTGGCAAACGGGCAACAGTATGCGTTCGAGCAGGAACGTGCGTTTTGCCTGTGAGTTAGTCCAGAATGGCCGAATCGGCAAGTTACATACCGTGAAGGTGGGACTGCCCAATGTCAACAATATAGCTGGTAATGGCGACAGAATCAGCAAGAACACGCAACCTGCAGCAGTACCCGAAGGTCTTGATTATGATATGTGGCTCGGTCCTGCGCCGTGGGTTGCTTATAGTCCGGGCCGGTGCCACTGGAACTTCCGCTGGGTCAATGACTACTCCGGCGGACAGATAACCGACTGGGCCGGCCACTATTGCGATGTCGCCCAGTGGGGCATGGGTACGGATTTGACCGGGCCGATTGAAATAGAAGGTAAGGGTGTTTTTCCAACTGATAGTCTTTTTGATACGGTTGAAAATTACCGTTTTGATTGCATGTACGCCGAGGGCTTGACGATGATTGTGGCCGGGCCTTTCAAGGATGGTGTTCGGTTCGAGGGCAGCGAAGGATGGATTTATGTAAGTCACCGGGAACTGGATGCCCAGCCGAAATCGATTCTGGACTCGGTCATTGGCCCGGATGAAATTCATCTGTATAAGAGTAACGACCACAAAGGAAACTTCCTTGATTGTATTGGCACCCGGTCGGAGGCGGCTTCGCCTGCAAAGATCGCGCAGCGCTCGGTCTCTGTCGGCCACCTGGGTTTGATTGCCATAAGATTGGGGCGCAAGCTCAAATGGAATCCTGATAAGGAATTATTTGTCAACGACTCCGAAGCCGACCGTTTGTTGTCACGGCCGATGCGGGGTCCATGGCACTTGTGAAATGATTATTGATTAAGGATGAGTGATTATTGATATGTTGTTGCCCTGATTCGGAGTTTTAGTTATGAACAAAAAAGTAATTAGTCGGCGTCGGTTCCTCAAAAGAGCATCCGGAATTACGGCAGGCGCAATAGCATTTCCGTATATTGTTGCCTCGTCAGCTCTGGGCAATGCGGGCTCTGTCGCGGCGAGCAATCGGATCGTGATGGGCTGTATCGGAGTCGGTGGCCAGGGAACGGGCAATATGCGCGGCTTCCTGGGTAAAGCTGGTGTCCGGGTTGTTGCCGTTTGTGATGTTATTGAAAGCCGGCGTCAAAAAGCCAAGGGCATTGTTGACCGGCGCTATGGCGACAAGGGATGTGCGACCTACAATGACTTCCGTGAAGTTCTGGCCCGCGGGGACATCGACGCGGTGGTGATTGTTACGCAGGACCACTGGCATGCGGTGATTGCCGTGGCGGCTGCGCGGGCCGGCAAAGATATGTATTGCGAAAAACCTTTAGGAGTATCAGTAGCTGAGAGCCAGGCGATTGTGCGTACGATGCGAAGATATGGCCGCGTGTTCCAGACGGGTACGCAGCAGCGGTCGGACCGCAAGTTCCGGTTTGCGTGTGAGCTTGCAAGGAACGGATACCTTGGCAAAATCCACACGGTCAAGGTTGCTGCACCCGGGCCCGAGTATAAACGGACATATAACAAGCCTACTACGGAGGAGCAAATCCCGGCAGGGCTGGATTATGATATGTATGTTGGTCCTTCCCCGATGAAACCTTATAACGGCGGGCGGCTGGCCTGGCCGGACTGGTATCTGATTTGGGATTACTGCGCCGGCTTTAGCGTCAACTGGGGCGTCCATCATCTGGACATCGCTAACTGGGGCTGCCCGGCGGTAGCCGACGAATCGTTCGAGCTTGAGTGCAGGGGCAGCCATCGAGACGACGGTCTTACCGACAATATCAACGATTGGCAGGCAGAGTTTAACTACGCCAGCGGGTTGCGTATGAGTTTTAGCAATACAGGCAACCCAAATAAGCAGGGCTGCCAATTCGAGGGTGACAAAGGCTGGGTGCATGTAAACCGCGGCGGAATATGGGCTGAGCCGGTGTCGTTGCTGAAGGTGAAAATCAAGCCGGACGAAGTAAACCTCCACGAGTCCGTCAATCACCATGCTGATTTTATTAAAAGCGTGCGAAGCCGAAGAGACCCGGTATCTCCTGTCGAATCCGGGCACAAAGCTTCTTATCTTGGTTTGATTACCGACATCGCCGCCCGAGTTAAGAGGAAGATAAAATGGGATCCCGGCAAGGAAGTATTTTTGAATGATTTAGAAGCCAACCGTTTTTTGTCAAGGCCTATGCGAAGCCCGTGGCACCTTTGAAATTGACTATTTATTATTGACTATTGACTGTTGAATAGCAAACGTAAGCTATTTTATGAGATGGAAGAGTACTTACTATGAAAGAAAGAGGATTTAATCGGCGTCAGTTTTTAAGTACAGCGGCGGGTGCATCCGCAGCCGCGGTGTGTTTTCCATACGTTGTTGCCTCATCGGCTTTAGGCAAGGCAGGCAGTGTCGCGCCGAGTAATCGGATTACGATGGGCTTTATAGGCGCGGGCAAACAGAGCAAGCATCTGATGCGGTCGTTTTTGAACTCACCCGGCACGCATGTTCTTGCCGCCTGTGATGTTGATAAACTAAAGCTGGAACGCGGAAAGAAAATAGTCGAAGACCACTACGCGAATAAAAGTGGCGGCACATATAAGGGCTGTAAAACATACGGAGACTTTCGTGAGATCATCGCAAGGGATGATATCGATTCGGTAGTGATTTCGACGCCGGACCACTGGCACGCAATTACGGTTATCCAGTCGGCCAAGGCGGGCAAGGACATTTACTGTGAGAAGCCCCTTTCGCAAACTATTGTCGAGGCCAGGGCTATGGTCAACGCGGTCAGACGTTACGGCAGGGTCTTCCAGACCGGCAGTATGCAGCGCTCGGACTGGCACTTTCGCCTGGGCTGCGAACTGGTTCTCAATGGTTATATCGGAGAATTGCAGCATGTTACTGTTGGTGTTGGTGGGCCGCCTGCCGACAAACCTTTAGCCGCACAGCCGGTCCCGGATTATCTCGATTGGGAGATGTGGGTCGGCCCGGCGCAATTGAGGCCGTACAATTCTGAACTGTCTCCTAATCTTAGCTGGGATGGCTTCCCTCACTGGCGTTATAATAGCCGCTTTGGCGGCGGCGGTATGACGGACTGGGGAGCGCACCATTTCGATATTGCCCAATGGGGTATGGGTATGGATGAGAGCGGGCCGGTTGAAATCATCCCGCCTGACGGCAAGGATTATAAGGTGCTTACTTATAAGTACGCCACTGGCGTTACAATGACCCGCGATAGTGCCAACGGTGTTTTGTTTACGGGTACAAAAGGCAAAGTCGAGGTCAATCGGGGACATATACGCACCTGGCCCGATGAACTTAAGAATCAAAAAATTGGTCCCAACGAGAAACATTTATACGAAAGCAGGAATCATTATACCGACTGGCTGAACGCCGTTCGAAATCGTACAAAACCGATTTGTGATATAGAAACGGGCTGCCGGTCGGTATCAGTGTGTCATTTAGGCAATATAGCATACAAGCTTGGGCGGCCGCTGAAATGGGACCCCGAAGGAGAACTATTTACTGGAGACAAAGAAGCCAACCGTTTACTGTCACGTCCGATGCGCAGCCCGTGGCACATATGAGATTGACGATGAAATGAACAATTTTGCATTTAGGGAGTTGTGGTTATGAACAAAAAAGAAATTAGTCGGCGTCAGTTCCTCAAAAGAGCAACCGGGATTACGGCAGGTGCCATAGCATTTCCGTATCTGATACCTTCTTCAGCTTTGGGCGGTGCCGGGGCCGTTGCGCCGAGTAATCGGATTGTGATGGGCTCGATAGGAGTCGGGGGGATGGGGACCGGGGATATGCGGGGATTCTTGAATAAGAGAGGGGTGCAGTATGTGGCGGTATGCGATGTCGATAAGGGCCACCGCGACAGTGCGAAGGGGATTGTGGATAAGAAAAACGGCAACAGCGATTGCTCGACGTATCTTGATTTTCGCGAGTTGATCGGTCGTGGGGACCTTGACGCTGTTGCGCTGGCTATGCCGGACCACTGGCATTCGATTCCCGCGATAGCAGCGGCCCGTGCGGGGCTGGATATTCACGCTCAAAAGCCTTTTGCCCGCACGATTCGTGAGGGCCGGGCGATGTGCGATGCGGTGAAACGATACGGGATTGTATGGCAGACGGGCAGTCAGCAGCGTTCTGGGGGGAACTTTCATCGTGCGTGCGAATTGGTTCGCAACGGGCGGATCGGGAAGATACAAAAAGTCGAGGTTGGCCTGCCTACCGGCGGTGGTTCTGGGAATAATCCGGTTCAGCCGGTGCCGCCGGGCGTGGATTGGGATTGGTGGCTCGGTCCTGCCCCATGGGTTCCGTACCGTGGCGTCATGCATTGGAACTGGCGGTGGATAATGGACTACTCCGGCGGGCAACTCACCGACTGGGCGGGTCACCATATCGATATTGCGCACTGGGGCCTGGGCCTGGACCGGACCGGGCCGATCGAGATAGAGGGTAAAGGCGTATATCCCAAAGACGGGATGTATGATGCTCCGACGGAGTATGACTTTACTTGTAAGTACGCCAACGGGATTGTAATGTCGGTGACAAATAACAAGAAAAATCTCCAGGGAGCCAAGTGGTACGGCGAGAAGGGGTGGATATATGTCAGGCGCGGCAAGCTTGAGTCTGAGCCCAAGAGCATTCTGGATGAGGTGATTGGACCCGACGAAATCAAGTTGTACAGGAGCCGGGACCACAGACAGAATTTCCTGGACTGCGTCAAGAGCCGAAAAGAAACTATTGCCCCTGCCGAAGTTGGGCACAGGTCTATCAGCGTCGGGCTGCTGGGTGAAATCGCGATGCTGACCGAGCAAAAGCTGCGATGGGACCCCGAAAGGGAAGTCTTCCTCAACAGTGACCAGGCTAACAGATTGCTGTCACGGCCGATGCGGGCTCCATGGCACATATGAAATGATTATTGATTAAGGATGAATGATTATTGAAATTGTTAATTGGTGATTGGTTTTAAATTCGGGTTACCAGTTACCAGAATATAAGTTGTAGAAAGAAAGGAGTAATGATGAATCAAAGATTAAAATTTATTGTAATTGGGCTTTCTGTCTTCTGCTGTTTATCGCTGCTTGCAGATTGTTCTGGTGCCGTCTCAGAGCAGGATGTGCAGAAGATGGAGGCGGCCATGCCTGCAAAGGCGGTGGCGACCCCGAAGCAGCCGAGGAAACTGCTGGTCTTTAATCTATGTAAAGGTTTCAAGCACGGCTCGATTCCGTACTGGGACAAGACGCTGGAGATAATGGGAAAGAAGACGGGAGCCTTTGAGGTCGTGGTAAGCGGCGATATGGCGATGTTCAAAGCCGAGAACCTCAACAAGTTTGATGCAGTGTGTTTGAACAATACCACGCGGCTGAAGTTTGACGAGCCTCTGCGTAAGAGCTTGATGAACTTCATCAAGGGCGGCAAAGGTATTATTGGCATTCATGCAGCTACGGACAATTTTTACGACTGGCCGGAAGCGGCCGAAATGATGGGCGGACAATTCTGCGGGCATCCGTGGGGAAGCGGTGGAACCTGGTCGGTGAAGATTGACGACTCGGCCCATCCGCTAATGGCGGCATATAAAGGCAAAGGCTTTAAAATAAATGACGAGATTTATCGCACAAAACCGCCGCTATACTCGCGGGCCAATCAGCGTGTTCTAATGAGTCTGGACATGTCCGATGAGACGACCGGAAAAAAAGCCGGTCCTGACGATACGGACATCGGTATTAGCTGGGTCAAAAGTTACGGAAAAGGACGTTTGTTTTATTGTTCGCTGGGTCACAATAACCATCTTACTTGGAACCCGGCGGTGCTTGGGCATTATTTGGCCGGCATCCAGTTTGCTCTGGGAGATTTTCCGGTGGATACGAAACCGAAACCTGTGATTAGTTCAAGAAAGGGATCAGAAATGGATGAATTATTGGGAAAAATTAAAAAGTATGATTATGGTCAAAGCCGGGCGTCGCTGACCGAACTGTCAAATAAGATTCGTGAGGCATATGGTTCACGTGGGAAACTGAGGCAAATTGAGAAAAGCCTGGTGGGAGTGCTGGAGTCAGATGCTACCCCGGCTGCCAAACAGTTTATCTGCCGGAAGCTGAGCATTATCGGTACCAAAGCGTCTGTTCCAGCGCTGGCCAAGATGCTGACCGGCAAGCCTGCTTCGAAACAGGAGCCACACCCCGCTGATATGGCAAGGTATGCCCTGGAGCGTATACCCGGTGCGGTTGCAGGTGAAGCTTTGCGCAAGGCACTGCCGAACACGAGCGGCAAAGCAAAGGTCGGTATCATTAACTCGCTGGGTCAACGCCGTGACAAAAAGGCTGTTAAGGCACTGAGCAAGCTGGTTGGCGGTTCCGACGCATTGGCTGCTGAAGCGGCCGCTGCGGCCCTGGGCAAAATTGCCAGTCCTGGCGCTACAAAAGCTCTGGCACAAGCAAGGACCAAAACAAAGGGCAAATTGCGGCTGGTTGTTCTTGATAGTTATCTGAAGTGTGCCGATAAGCTTGCAGCCGGAGGTAAGAAATCTGAAGCTTCGGCCATTTACAGGAAACTATCGAGCGAGCCTGCCCCCATTGGTGCTGCCGCACTGCGAGGGATGGTTACCGCCAGATGACAAAGGAGAAGATAAACAAAAGATGAATCAGTTTCACAAGAGACAAGGAAGCCAGGCGGCAAAGAAGCCCCGACTACTCATGGTCGTCGTACTTGTGACTTACGCGGTTATAAACTGCGCAAAGGTCTCGGCGGCAGGGTCCGAGGAGCCAGAGGATGAAACTATCGGGATTGTCATCGGTGCCCTCAAGAGTGATGATGAGTCGATGCAGTCCATGGCCATATCCTTGATAAGAGATATGCCGGGAGCAAAAGTCACAAAAGTTTTGGCCAAAGAGCTGCCAAATCTTTCTGTTAGGGGACAAGTGCAGTTGCTGTCTGCTTTAGCCGACCGTGGTGACCGGACTGCATTGCCGGCGGTTGTGGCGGCGACAAAGGTCAAAGACGAGTCTGTTCGGGTCGCGGCTTTGAAGGCGTTAGGTAGTCTTGGTGATGCTACGAGCGTTTCTCTGCTGACCGGGACAGCGGCAGCTACGCGGGGTGCAGAGCAGAAAGCAGCCCGCGAGAGTCTATACCGTCTGCGCGGTCCGAAGATTGACGAAACGATTCTCGCGGCAATCCCGTCTGTCGATTCCAAAGTCAAAGTTGAGCTGATTCGCAGTACAGGGCAGCGCAATATAGTAACAGGTGTTGAAATATTATTGAAAACCGCACGAGATGAGGACTCAAAGGTTCGACGTGAATCGTTCAAGGTCCTGAAAACCATTGCCGGGCCCGAAAATTTACCGGTATTGGTCAAGCTTCTGGTGGGGGTGCAAAGCTCCGCCGACCGAAGAGAGGCTGAGAAGACTGTGACGGCTGTTGCGCATAAAATCAGCGACAAGAACCGGCAGGCAGAAGCAGTACTGGCAAAGCTACCTTCGGTTAAAGAGGAGCCGAGCCGATGCTCTCTGCTTAGGGTGCTCGGAAAGATAGGAGATGACAGCGCTTTAGCGGTTCTTCGCGCAGGTCTAAAGGACAAGAGAGCTGCTGTTAAGGAGGCGAGCATTCGCGCTTTAGCTGAGTGGCCTACCGCTGATCCGACGGCTGACGTGCTGAAAGTGGTGCAGGTCTCTGACAATGAAAAACATCGAGTGCTGGCACTTCGCGGTTATGTTCGTCTGATTGGGCTTGAAAGCAATCGTCCGGCCGAAGAGACAATTGGAATGTACAAACAGGCAATGAGCCTTGCATCGAACATAAGTGAAAAGAAAATGGTATTGTCGGGTCTGGCAAACATAAAATCACTTGCAGCACTTCAGATGGTTATTGCTTATCTGGAGGACAAGGGCCTGCAGCAGGAGGCGGAAGCCGCTGTTGTTAAAATCGCTGTGGTTTTAGGCGACAGCTATCCCGCAGAGAGTAAGGCTGCACTGGAGAAGGTGGTCCGGATTTCAAAAAATGATTTCCTGCGTCAGCAGGCACAGGGAGTGATAAATCAGATGAAGGACAAGTAAGAGCATTAGTGTAAAAGAGTATAAGCGCGCCTGTGAGTAGGCGATTAGCATTGATGATATAAAAAGGAGAAAAGATTGTGGTTTTGAAAGCAATAAAGAAAAACAGGAAATGTCGATGTGCAAATCTTAAGTCATATTTAGTTCTTGTGCTGGTTTTGTCTATGGCCCTGGCCTCTGGCGCCGAGCCCCTGAAAAGGGACTATGTTCAGGAGACGAAAGCTGAACTTGAGAGGCTCGATCCGTTCATGGGAGACTGGCAGGGCAATTGGAGGCTGGATGACGGGTCTGATTCAGGCCCCCTGGTCGCACAGGTAATCGCGTTAGGCGATGGGAAATATCGAGCCAAGTTTCTTGAAGAGTTCAACGTTCGCGCCCCGGCGATTGCTGTGCTGGAAGGGCAGCTTAAAGAAGGTAACGCTCGTTTTTCGGGTCCTGCGAAATCTGGAGATTTTGAATTTACTTTGCAGACGGTCCTTGAAAGTCAGAAATTTGCGGGTACTTTCCAGGGACAAGACTTTTCCGGCAGCCTGGTAATGGAAAAGGTAATCCGGCTTTCTCCTACATTGGGAGCCAAGCCACCGGCCGGTGCCGTTGTGTTGTTTAACGGGAAGAACTTTAAAGAATGGAAGTATTCAGGAAACAAACCGGGGCCGGTAAAGTGGAAGCTGGTTGATAAAGCCATGGAAGTCAAGAGGGGTACCGGTTCGATTATAACCCAAAGGGGGTTTGCAGATGTAAAGCTGCATCTGGAATTCCGCACGCCGTTTATGCCCAAAGCACGCGGCCAGGGACGCGGTAACAGTGGCGTGTATCTGCAGGGACGATATGAAGTGCAGGTGCTCGACAGCTACGGTCTCGAAGGACGGGACAATGAATGCGGTGGAATCTACAGTGTCGCGCCGCCGCGGGTAAATATGTGTGCGCCGCCGATGCAATGGCAGACGTATGATATCACGTATCGTGCTGCACGTTTCGATAGCAGCGGAAAGAAGGTCAAAGATGCCCTAATGACGGTAGTGCACAACGGCGTGAAAATACAGGACAAGGCAAAGGTATCGAAGGCAACGACGGCAGCGCCGAGTGGTAAGCTTGACGGTATATACCTGCAGGACCACGGCAATCCCGTGCAATACCGAAATATCTGGCTGGTTGAATTGCCTCAAGAGGCCGCTTCGCGTTGAGCAGTGGCTGATTTAATCTGTAATTTATAAGGTCTATAATAATATATTTGAAATAATCGTAATTTATGGTTTAGGCTTGCATTTAGTGAACTGTTAGCCTTAATGAAATTCAACCATTTATGAGAGTCGAGAAGAGTGTTTTTTAGGGAATATGAATATGGAAAACCAAGAGAAAATTTCTAAACAAAGTGATAGGAAGATTTCTCGACGTGATTTTGTGGGTGCTGCAGCGGTAGCGGCTGCGTTTACAATTGTGCCTCGGCACGTGTTGGGAGGTGCCGGTAATACTGCTCCGAGCGATAAGCTCAATATCGCCGGTATTGGCGTGGGCGGTCGCGGAGCTGGTGACATCGGAGAAGTCAGCAGTGAGAATATTGTTGCTCTGTGCGATGTGGATTGGAGGAACGCGGCGGGCACATTCAAGAAATATCCCAAGGCCAAGCAATACCGCGATTTCCGCAAGATGCTGGACAAAGAGAACAAGAACATCGACGCTGTGGTCGTGGCCACGCCGGACCACACTCATGCCGTTGCCACTATGATGGCAATCAAGATGGGAAAGCATGTATATTGTGAAAAGCCGCTGGCGCACGATATTTTTGAGGTCCGTAAGGTCACCGATGCTGCCCGAGAGGCTAAAGTCGCAACCCAGTTGGGAAACCAGGGGCAGGCATCCGAAGGGACCCGGCTGGTCTGTGAGTTTATCTGGGATGGCGCGATCGGCCCGGTGCGAGAAGTACACTCATGGTGTAACAGGCCAATCTCACCTCGCGGCCAGGGCCGGCCCAAGGACACACCGCCGGTTCCGGATGGACTTAGCTGGGACCTGTGGCTTGGTACCGCACCGGAAAGGCCGTATCATCCTTGTTATCTGCCGTTTAGCTGGCGAGGCTGGTGGGATTTCGGAACCGGTGTCTTAGGTGATATTGGCTGCCATCAGTTTGCTCCGATTTTCAGGGCATTGAAACTGGGGTACCCGACCAGCGTTGAGGCTTGTTCGAGCGGAGTCAATTCTGAAACCGCGCCTCTTGCATCTATTGTTCGTTATGAGTTCCCGGCACGCGGTGACATGCCTCCTGTAAAGCTGACATGGTATGACGGCGGACTAATGCCCCCACGACCTGCTGAACTCGAAGAAGGTCGGCGCTATGGTGGCGCTGATAGTAATCTCTATGTAGGCGACAAAGGTAAAATGCTTGGTCACAGGCTGATACC
The DNA here is from genome assembly GCA_019456145.1 of Planctomycetota bacterium. Classification (GTDB taxonomy): domain Bacteria; phylum Planctomycetota; class Phycisphaerae; order Sedimentisphaerales; family Anaerobacaceae; genus CS2-K091. The sequence continues at coordinate 39,031 of VRUL01000027.1, read as the reverse complement.
TGAAGCAAGAATGAAAGAATACAAATCACCCCCGAAAACTCTGCCCAGGTCACCCGGACATCATAAAGAATGGTTATTGGCCTGCAAAGGTGGTCCGCCGGCCAGGTCCAATTTTGAGCTCTCTGGTCCGATGGCTGAAGTTGTTCTGTTAGGCAATATTGCCGTGCGTATGGGAAAGATGATATATGAGAAAGGTCTTAAGCTGTATTACGATGGGCCGAACATGAGGATTACCAATATGCCCGAGGCCAACAAATACATCCGCCGGGAATATCGTAAAGGGTGGACTTTGTGATTGTCCGGTTCCCGGAGGAGCCGGGTACGTCTAAAACGTCAAGTATTTAGCGAATATTAGGAGTTGAGTTGTGAAAAAGAAGAAAATATCGCGTCGTGATTTTTTGGGTAGTGCGGCCGCAGCGGCGGCGTTTACGATTGTACCTCGTCATGTGCTGGGAGGCTCCGGTAATACCCCGCCGAGCGAGAAGCTCAATATAGCCGGTATCGGCGTAGGCGGTCGGGGGAGCGGAGACATTTCAGGCGTCAGCAGCGAAAATATTGTCGCTCTGTGCGATGTGGACTGGAAGCACGCTGCAGGTACATTCAGGCGCTACCCAAAGGCCAGACAATACCATGATTTCCGCAAGATGCTGGATAAGGAGGACAAGAATATCGACGCGGTGGTAGTGGCCACGCCGGACCACATCCACGCACCGGCGTCAATGGCGGCTATGAAGCGAGGCAAGCATGTGTACTGTGAAAAACCGCTGACGCACTCAGTATATGAAGCCCGTCAGATGGCCGAAGCGGCCCGCAAGTACAAGGTTGCTACCCAGATGGGCAACCAGGGACAGGCATCGGAACAGGCACGTCTGCTGAGCGAATATATCTGGGATGGTGCGATTGGCCCTGTGCGCGAAGTTCATGTCTGGACCGACAGGCCTTTGAGGGGGCTTAGTTCTGTCTATTGGCCCCAGGGTGTTGAACGGCCAAAGGAAACGCCGCCCGTGCCGGACACACTGGACTGGGATCTATGGCTTGGCCCGGCACCCAATCGGCCTTACCACCCAGCTTATGTGCCGTTTAAATGGCGGGGCTGGTGGGATTTTGGGACCGGAGCGCTGGGTGATATCGGCTGTCATGCGATGTCACCGGTGTTTAAGGCCTTGAAGCTTGGAGCCCCGGCGAGTGTGGAAGCCGTCTCGACACTGGTTAATAAAGAAACATATCCCGTGGCCTCGGCTGTACATTACCAGTTCCCTGCTCGTGGTGATATGCCGCCTGTTAAGTTGACCTGGTATGACGGTGGGATGAGGCCTCCTCGACCGGACGAACTGGAAAACGACCGTCAGATGGGCACAAACGGTGCCCTGTTTATTGGTGACAAAGGCAAGATGTTGGGAGGGAGGCTGATACCCGAGGCCAGGATGAAAGAATACAAGAAACCACCAAAGACTTTGCCTCGCTCACCCGGACATCACCAGGAGTGGATTGATGCGTGCAAGGGCGGCAAGCCTGCCGGCTCGAATTTCCCGGACCATGCAGGGCCATTGGCCGAAGCGGTTCTCCTGGGCAATGTCGCTCTGCGTCCGGAACTGAAAGAGAAAATGAACCGGGCAAAGCTGTTGTGGGATGGGCCGAATTTGAAGATTACCAATGTTCCCGAAGCCAACAAGTTTCTCCATTACGAGTATCGTGAGGGTTGGACACTATAATTTTGTTTGCCCGGCAGGGGCCGGGAGTATAAAAACCGCCATGGATAGGTCAAGTTTTGAGGAGTGTAACTGTGGAAAAGAATATGATTACACGTCGGCAGTTTTTGGGCAACGTCGCTGCCGCTGCTGCGTTTACGATTGTGCCTCGGCATGTTCTTGGTGGGGCCGGAACTATCCCGCCAAGCGAAAAGCTCAACATCGCCTGCATCGGTATCAGTGGTATGGGAGCAAGCGACGTAGGACAGGTCAGTACAGAGAACATAGTGGCGCTCTGTGATGTGGACTGGAAACACGCAGCAGGTACGTTTAAAAAGTATCCCGGAGTGAAAAAATACCGGGATTTCCGAAGGATGTTGGAGAAGGAGGATAAAAACATCGATGCCGTTACTGTATCGACCCCGGACAATATCCATGCGGTGGCGGCAATGATGGCTATTAAAAAGGGTAAGCATGTTTATTGCCAGAAGCCGTTAGCCCACGATGTTTTCGAGGTCCGCAGGCTCACCGAGGCGGCCAACAAGCACAAGGTAATGACGCAGATGGGTATTCATATTCACGCTGAAAATGCCGTCAAGTGGGTAGTTGAGATTGTTAAATCCGGGATGATAGGTAAAGTTCGAAAGGTAGATATCTTTAGCAACAAGAACTGGGGTGGTGGGACCCGGCCGACAGATAAACCGCCTGTGCCTGAAACGTTAAACTGGGATCTGTGGCTCGGCCCGGCACCGTGGCGGCCTTACCATCCGGCTTATCTGCCGGGCAACTGGCGGCGCTGGTGGGATTTTGGAACGGGCACCCTGGGAGATATGGGCTGTCACATAATCGACCCTGTCTTTTGGGCTCTTGACTTACATTATCCGGTGAGCATCGAAGCGGATCCCGGCGTTTTTAATAAGGAAACTTATCCCCGGAAGACAATCGTGAAATGGGAGTTTGGTACGCGGGGTGATTTACCGCCGGTTACTGTTACCTGGTACGACGGTCGTAACAATCCTCCACGACCTAAAGAGCTTGAAGAAGGGCGGAATCTGCCTGGTCAGGGCGGGCTTTACTATGGCGAAAAAGGCACTCTGCTTGCCCCGCACATGGGAACACCAAGACTGATACCGGAATCGAGGATGAAAGGCTTCAAGCTGCCCGAACCATTTCTGCCGAGGGGAATCAACCACTACCAGGAATGGATCAGGGCATGTAAGGGTGGTCCAAAGCCCTCGACAAACTTTGACTACTCCGGGCCGTTGACGGAAACTATCCTGCTGGGCAACATTGCAGCCCGTGCCGGTAAGAAATTACTCTGGGACGGACCGAAACTGAAAGTTACTAATGCGCCCGGGGCCAACGAATATCTAAAACGTAAGTACCGCCAGGGATGGATATTGTAAAATGGAAACCAGGGTAAAGAAACCCGAACAGCAACATATTTAATTCACGGGAGAAAATGAAATGAACAAAAAGGCAAAATTTACTGTTGTGTTGTTAGTGGCTGTTTTGTGTGTCTGTTGCATACCCAGGCCGGACGCAGCCTATGGTGGGCAGGAAAACTGGCGGCTGGGAATGCAGGCATACACGTTTAATCGCTTTACCTTTTATGAGGCCGTTGATAAGACCAGGGCGCTGGGCCTGAGATACATCGAGGCATATCCTGGTCAGCGGCTCAGCAAGGAGAAACCTAATATCCAAACCAATCACAATATGCCTGCACGAGAGAAAAAGGAAATGCTGCAAAAGCTTCATGAGGCGAGAGTGAAACTTGTAAACTATGGTGTTGTAGGATTGCCAAACAACGAGGCAGAATGCCGAAAGGTCTTTAATTTTGCCCGGGATATGGGGATTGAGACGATCGTGTCCGAGCCCAAAGAGGACGCGTTGGATTTGATAGATAAATTATGCGAGGAGTTCAAGATTAATGTGGCCATCCACAATCATCCAAAGCCCTCACATTACTGGAATTCTGATACTGTGCTTAAAGCCTGTAAAGGACGCAGCAAAAGAATCGGAGCTTGTGCCGATACGGGGCACTGGTTGCGCTCGGGTCTAAATCCGCTAAATGAGCTGAAGAAGCTCAAAGGTCGTATTATCAGCCTGCATTTCAAAGACCTGGATGGTGGACACGATGTGATATGGGGGACAGGCAAATGCGATGTTAAAGCGATGTTGACTGAGCTTGACCGTCAGAACTTCAAGGGCGTGTTCTCAATCGAGTACGAGCACAACTGGCTAAACTCCATGCCTGAAATCGCCGAATGCGTTCCCTACTTCGAGCGGACGGCCGCCGAATTAGGCCAGACCGATTGGCAATGGATATTCAACGGCAAAGACCTGACCGGCTGGGACGGCGACCCGCGCCTCTGGTCGGTCAAGGACGGCGCAATTCGCGGCGAGACCACGAAGGAGAAACCCGCCCGCGGCAATACGTTCATCGTCTGGCGGGGCGGCAAGCTAAAGGACTTCGTTCTCAAGATTAAGTTCCGCATCCAGAACGGCAACTCAGGGGTGCAGTACCGCAGCAAAGAAGTCGACAAGTGGCGGATTTCCGGCTACCAGGCTGAGGTTTGTAACGACCAACCACAGGTTGGTTTCCTGTACCATGAGCGTGGCCGGGGGGGGTTAGCCAGAATCGGCGAGTTCATGGTGATCGACAAAGACGGCAAGAAGGACGTTGTTGGCAAGGTCGCCGACCCCGATGCGCTCATCAAAGCTGGCTATTATAGGGATAAGGACTGGAATGAGTACACCATCGTTGCTCAGGGCAATCACCTGGTGCATTACCTCAATGGCTACCCGACAATAGAGCTGGTTGACAACGACCGGGTGACCGCCCCTGTAGACTCCAAGGACGTCAAAGGGGCTGCGAGGGAAGGAGTGCTGGCACTGCAGATTCACGCGGGGCCGCCGATGGTTGTCGAGTTCAAGGACATAAGAATAAGAAACCTGAAGCCGAAATACGATGACACTGCCGTGCTTTTTAACGGCAAGGACCTCGATAACTGGGAATTCAAGGGCAGCAAGAACAAAAGTAAATGGGCCGTCGGCACCGCTGCGATATCATCCGAGAACCCGAAATTGCTGGTGGCCAAAGCCGGCGGTAATGAAATGATCAATCTTGCCGGTGACCACGGAAGCAGTCTCGATATTTACTCCAGGGCCAAGTTCGGTGACTGCCGTATCGAATTGGAAGTGATGGTGCCAAAGGGTTCCAATTCCGGTATCTATGTTATGGGTGAATATGAGATACAGGTGCTGGACAGTTGGGGAAGAGTAAAGATGGGCAACGGTGATATGGGCGCGGTTTATGGTGCCTCTCCACCGCCGGTCAATGCCTCCAGGAAGCCTGGCGAATGGCAGAAATATGTGATAGACTTTCTCGCTCCGAAATTCGATGCAAGTGGCAAAAAGATTAAGAACGCCGAACTCATCAAGGTGGAACTTAACGGCCAGGTGCTGCACGAAAACCTTGAAATGAAAAGCCAGACGCCCGGCGGTGTTTCAGGCAGGGAAGCGCCTACTGGCCCGCTTATGTTCCAGGGCAACCATGGCCCGGTGGCATATCGGAACATCAAGATAAAACCCCTGGTTAAGTAGCTGTAATCGAGGGCTTGTGTGTTTACCGAATGGTTTGGGGCAACAAACGTCCCATAAACTGTCGGAGCTTTTGACAGTTCGGGCCGGAAAGAATGGAGTTGTCCTCTTGACAGACATCGACTGCGATGCGATAATATAGATGTTAAGCTAATGTAGGTAAGTTAAATTTATGGAGTTAACAGGAGTACAATGAATAATCAAAGAATCAAGAAAGAAATAGACAGACGTAGTTTCCTGCATTCGGCGGCAGCGGCGGGGGCGGGATTGGTATTGTCGCCGATGGTCGTGGGCCAGGCAGGTGGCGCCGCAAAGCCAGATGATATAAACATAGCACTACTTGGTTGTGGAGCGCAGGGACAGGTCTTGATGAATGCCTGTCGAAACATACCCGGTGTTCGCTTTAAGGCGGTCTGCGATATCTGGACTGCTTACAATCAAAGACGGGTTTCGCGGTTGCTGAAAAGATACGGCTACGAGCATGGTACCTATGTGGACTACAAGGAGATGCTCGATAAGGAGAAGGACCTCGACGCGGTGATAATTGCTACGCCCGACTTTTGGCACGCTGAGCATGCCGTTGCTTCTCTGAAGGCCGGTCTGAATGTCTATTGCGAAAAAGAGATGTCCAATACCCTGGAGGGAGCCAGGCGAATGGTAGAGGCCGCGAAGGAAAGCGGCAAGCTGTTACAGATTGGTCATCAGCGGCGAAGCAATCCCCGTTACATACATTGCTATGACAAGTTTATCAAAGGAGCGAAGTTGCTCGGCCGAATCACCACGGTAAACGGACAGTGGAACCGCAGTAAGGCGGCATGTGAGGACCTGGGCTGGCCTAAAAAATATCCGTTGGAGCAGGCAAGCCTCGACAAGTACGGTTTCAAGTCGATGCAGCAATTCCGAAACTGGCGGTGGTATAAAGGGCTTGGAGGCGGCCCTATCGTTGACCTGGGCTCGCACCAGATTGATATTTATAGCTGGTTCCTCGGGGCAAATCCGAAATCCGTAATAGCCAGCGGTGGTGTCGACTATTGGAAGGGACACGAGTGGTATGACACTGTGATGGTGGTTTATGAGTATGAGACAAAAGAGGGGACTGTCAGAGCATTTTACCAGACGATAACCACCAACAGCAGCCAGGGATATTATGAAAGCTTTTTGGGTGATGAGGGTACTCTTACTATATCGGAGGCAAGAGCCCGAGGCAGTGTCTTCAGGGAGCCGGGAGCCCCGGACTGGGACAAATGGATTAAGTTGGGTTACTTGAGCGAACCACCAAAGAAGGAAGAGGAGGCCGATTCTGGAGCGGTGCTGGATGTGCGCGAGACGGTACCGGTTGCGGAGTACAAAATCCCGGTGACAATGGACAAGCCCTACCATCAGCCGCACCTCGAGAACTTCTTTAACGCTGTTCGTGATAATAAGGTGAAACTCAATTGCCCGGCGGAAATCGGATATGAAACGGCTGTTACTGTATTAAAGGTCAATGAGGCGGTAGCCGCAGCACGGAAACTCGACTTCAAACCGGAGGAATTTAAGGTTTAGAGTGTATCTGGTGACCCATGAATCGGACAATGAACGATGGGTCATAAGCGAAGAACTATAAACTACGAGCGTTGAGAAACGAATTGGCCGTACGTTGAGAAATGGATTGATAATAACAGGCGTTTTGTGCTGGCTGTTTTTGGTCTTGTCTGCCGTTGCCGATGCCGGGCAGAAAAAGATAGGCGACGAAAGTGACGGCAGCCGGTCCGTTCCGGTTCATCTTATTGGACTGCGTGACGAGGAAGGTGACAAGATTTCACCGGACGACGATCCGATTCTGCCGTTTTCGACGAGCCAGACCTGCGGCGCCTGTCACAGCTATGAGACAATCGGTAAGGGCTGGCATTTTAATGCAGCCGATGTGAATGCTGTTCCCGGGAGGAAGGGACAACCATGGATTTTTGTTGATACCGGCACATGTACGCAGATTCCTCTCTCTTACCGTCCCTGGCCCGGAGCTTTCCATCCTGAGCAGCTTGGCATAACAACTTTTAAGTTTACTCAGCTTTTCGGCAGGCACATGCCCGGCGGCGGTGTTGGAGAAGTTGAAACTGATGATCCGGACGAGATTATCCGCCAGGATGTATCTGGTAAGTTGGAAATCAACTGCCTCGGATGTCATAATGGTCATCCGGGCCAGGACCAGGCTGAATATGCCGGTCAGGTAGCCCGTCAAAATTTCCGCTGGGCCGCCGCTGCCGCCACAGAATTTGCATCTGTTAAAGGCGCCGCGGTTACACAGCCCGATACCTACGATCCCTTAATGGACGATGCGATAGCCACAACGTATCGCGAAAATACATTCGACCACGAGAAAAAGGTGTCCTTTAACATTACCAGAAAGGTACCTAACGAACGGTGCTATTTCTGCCATTCCAACATAGAGGTTGGTGAGCACGGTTCCCAAGAGTGGGCGGCCGACGAGGATGTGCATTTAGCCGCTGGACTGGCCTGCGTCGATTGCCACCGCAACGGCCTTGACCATAACCTTACCCGTGGATATGAAGGCGAGGATGCAGCATCACAAAACCCATTAGCGGCCTCCACATCCTGTAAAGGCTGCCACACCGAAGGCCGTTTAGGTGCCCCTGTACCTGAACATCTTGGTCTTCCGCCGGTGCACTTTGAGAAACTCACCTGCACGGCATGTCATTCCGGTCCCTGGCCAAAGAAACAGACTCATCAAGGCAAGACCTCACGGGCGCACGCTCTGGGTACACATGGCGTTAACAAATCAGATGATGCGCTACCGCATATTTTATATCCTGTCTTTGCAAAGCAGGGGGGTATCGGTGCAGGATATTTGGATCAGCAGCTTGTCTTAAGCGGGGACGGCAAGATTGCACCCCATAAGCTCATCTGGCCTGCCTTTTGGGGCAGCCTGAAAGACAAAAATGTAACGCCGATTCCCCTTAACCTCGCCAAGCGGGCTGCGGGTCGAAGCATCGCTCGGGCCAAGCCTCGAAGCCGGGGTGACTGGCCTACTTTGACTGATGAGCACATTACCAAGGCTTTGGTTTCGTTAAAGAAGACTATCGAAGGCGAACCCGTTTACATTTGCGGAGGCAAACTTTACAGCCTTGATGAGTCGGGCAAACTTCGCGCGCCTCAAGACCACCCGGCTGCGCAGCCATATCTTTGGCCTATCGCTCACAATGTAAGGCCGGCCACCCAGTCACTGGGCGCTCATTACTGTACGGATTGCCATGCAACCGATGCGCCTTTCTTCTTCGGTGAAGTTGCGGTAGACTCTCCTCTTGACGCTGAGCAAGTTGCTACGAAGAAGATGATTGAATTTCAGGGTATTGATGCTTTCTGCGTCTGGGCATTTGCTCTTTCATTTGTATTTCGTCCATGGCTGAAGGTTGTTGTTCTCGGGTCATGTGGACTTGTTGGTGTGGTTTTGTTGTTATATGGACTTAAGGCCCTGGCCAGTGTTATAAAGGCAGTGGCCGAGGGAGATTAGTAAACCTTGTTGAGAAGATAGATATTATGTTTCGTATAGTTTCTATAATCGGTTTTGTAGTTTGCTTTGCGGGCATTGCTATTTCTTGTATGGCTGCGCCGTACAAGGGATATAAGTGGAAGCCTGAGCAGATTTTGAGAAAGCTGATTCTTCTTTTTACATTGTTTTTTGTGGAACAGCGGCTAAGCCTGGTGGGGGTTCTCAGGAAGCTGATTTATCTTCTGGCATTACTTTGCTTTGTCGTATTAGCGGTCACGGGTTTTTATCCGGTGCTGGTGACCGGTGAGCAGATTTCCGGTTATTGGCTGATGCTGCATGCCACCTTTGCGCCGATTTTTGCAGGTTGTCTTGCGGTTTTGGCTGTGATGTGGGCATCGCATTGCCGTTTCACCCGGAGCGATTGGCCCTGGCTGCAGCGTTTGATTCGGCGTGTTATTCTGCCCAAAACTGATAATACATACCTCGTTGACGAAAGCTCCAATCCGGGGCAAAAAATAACTTTTTGGCTGATTGTTATACTGGCCATGCCATTAATATTATCGATGGTTTCGAGCATGTTTCCACTTTTCGGAACCACAGGGCAGAAATTGCTTTTTAATATGCATCGTTACAGCGCGCTGCTGCTGGCGTTGGTTGTGATTGTGCATACTTACTTATTAATCCTGACGCAAGTGAGGGGAACAACGGCCAAGCGGGCTTCTCTTGCGTATTTTGTCTGGGAGCTGATTTTGCGATTTGTTGCAGAATGGGTCCTGCAGAGGCCGATAAGGAGAAAGAATCCATGCAAAAGGTAAAAGTAGCGATAGTAGGGCTCGGCTTTGGAGCTGAGTTTATTCCTATTTATCAAAGACATCCCGATGCCGAATGTTACGCTATTTGCCAGAGAAGCGAAGACCACCTTAATGAGATAGGTGAGCAGTTTGGAATCGAAAGGCGATTCACAAAGTTTGAAGATCTTTTAAGTATCGACGAGCTGGATGCTATCCACGTTGTTTCGCCCATAGCCGACCATGCCCGGATGTCACTGGCCAGCTTAAACGCGGGCAAACATACCGCGTGCACAGTTCCTATGGCTACAACTAAAGAAGACTGCCTCGAAATTGCAAAGGCAAGGAAAAAAAGCGGCAAAGTATATATGATGATGGAGACAGCGGTATATTCACGTGAATTCCTCTATGCAAAGGAGCTTGTTGAAACAGGTAAGTTGGGCAAGATTCAGTTTTTAAGGGGTTCGCATCAGCAGAATATGGGATTGCCTGGTTGGCCGGATTACTGGTACGGCTTCCCACCAATGCACTATGCAACCCACGCAGTCAGCCCACTGCTTTTCCTTGCGAAAAAGCCGGTTGAGTCAGTTGTATGTTTTGGCTCGGGCCGAATTAACGAAGACTATATCAAGCTCTACAATTCGCCTTTTGCAATTGAGACCGCTGTTATGAAACTGGCCGATTCGGAACTTGCCTGTGAGGTGACCAGGTCGCTTTTTGACACAATTCGGCAGTACAGGGAAAGTTTCGACGTCTACGGTACAAAACTTTCGTTTGAATGGGAGCAGCTTGCCGGTGAAGGGCCAGTGATTTATTCCGGTTATGAAGATGCCAAAAGAGTAGAGGTTCCCGATTATGGGCACCTGCTGCCAAAGGAGATCGCTCCATTCACAGGCCATGGTGTCTATGACGAAGAACACGAGCACACCTCGTTTATCCAGGGTTCAGGGCACGGCGGATCACATCCTCATCTGACTCACGAGTTTATTCGTGCTATTGTCGAAGGGCGGGATTCGGCCGCTGATGCAAAAACCGCCGCGAACTGGACGATGGCCGGTATATGCGCCCACGAATCAGCGATGAACGGCGGCAAGAGAATTGAAATTCCCCAGGCAGACTAATTTTTATGCCAATCGACATTTCAAGAGGCAATGGTATACTGGTTGGATACCCGGCAAGGTGCCGGTGGAACATAATCGAGTAATTTAGTTAGGAGAACGAATTATGAGTAATGGAGCACTACCAGATTATGTGAGGATGGCCAAGCCCAATCCGGCCGAAAACCGGGCACCATGGTACAAGAATACGGCGCCGACGTACGCGGGTATTTTCCTGTGGTTCGTTTTCTGGAGCCAGGCGCCGACCGGCGGCGGGGCCGGCGCACCCGGCGGTGTGCTCGGCCAGGGTATCGGCGTGGCGCTTCTGGGCCTGGTCGTAGCGGCGCTTCTGTGCCATCTTCTTTTCTACGTTGTTCCGGGCCTGCTCGGCATGAAGACGGGCCTGCCTCTTTACGTCGTCGGGACATCTACTTACGGCGCGCAAGGCGGATTCCTGATGCCCGGTTTTTTGATGGGTGTGCTTCAGTTCGGCTGGCTTGGCGTTAATTCGTATTTCGCATCGAAGGCCATTGCGTCTTTCTTCGGTGACAGCGAGGTTACCTGGAAGATTATTGCTGTGATCTGGGCTGCTGCTGCTGCGTTCGTGGGACTCAAGGGTATTCAGTACGTTGCTAAAGTCGCTACGTTCCTTCCTTTGATCCCCTTGGGTATCCTTGCTATTATGCTCGGGAAAACTATGGGGGGGATCGGCGATTTCGATGCGGAAGCTCTGGTAACCGCAGGGACCGTTGAGGGAGGTGCAACGAGCGGCTTGAGCTTCCTTGGCGTGATATTGTTGAGCATAACATTTGTGGTTGGTTTCTTCGCGACGGCCGGCGCCGCCGGCGTTGATTTTGGCATGAACAACAAAGACGCCAAAGACGTTCAGATGGGCGGCCTGGTCGGAATCGCTCTGGCTACTATCGTTGCAGCGGGTGCAGCTATTCTGATCGCTGCGGGCAACTTTGGCGCAACGGGCAATTACTCGATGAATCCAGCTTCAGCCGATTTCATGGGAGGCTTGATGGGCTCTGCCGGCACAGGCAAAGTCATGGCTCTGTTGCTGGCTGTTGCAGCTTTCCCACCGGCATGCTTCTCGTCGTTCATCGCGGCTAATAGTTTCAAGACAACGCTTCCCAAAGTGAACCCGTTTATTTCTGTCGGTATTGGCGCCGGTGTTAGCGTTCTTTTGGCTGTCACCGGTTTGGCGGGCAGGGCCGGTGCGGTCTTCACAGTGATCGGTGCATCTTTCGGCCCCGTTTGCGGAGCTATGATGGTTGATTACCTGATGGCAGGCAAGAAGTGGGCGGGTCCTCGTGCCGGTTGGAACATGGCAGGCTGGATATCCTGGGCGGCCGGATTTGTAGTTGGCATTCTACCTTTGGTGAGCAGTGTGAAAATTCCCGCGGCTCCTTTGACGGCATTTATTGTCGGTGCGGTGCTCTATTATGTACTTGCCAAGGCAGGGCTTGAGTCAAAAGTGCTCGAGATGACTCCTGCTGAGGTCCCGGCCGAAGCTCCGAGTACTGAAAGCTAAAGTTTGTAGAAAACTACTTAAAATCTAAATGTTGTAGTAATGCAGGGATTCGGGACAGCCGAATCCCTGCTGATTTTTTCATGTCTCAGGGGCCGAATCGATAGAAACAGGCCTGTTATGGATGTTTTGTAACTTACTTTGGCCTTGCTGCCTGTTGAGAATGCAGCAAAGAAGTGCAAAAAAATAACCTTCCGGCAGCTTGACAATCTTGTCTAAATAATATAAAATCCCTGTTCTGATTTAGTCGTGCAAACAGTAGTTTGCTTAAAAAACAATGTATTGTTGGTAATGCAAAATTTTGAGGTTAAGAAGAAATGAGTAAAAAAAGTCTTAATACAATTATGAATGTTTCTATCTGTGTTTTGATAGCGATGGCTTTGTTGGTTGTTGCTTCCTGTAAACAATCCGAGGAGGAGCCTACAACTGAGACTAAGCCAGAGAAACCCGACACGAAAACCCCTGTTGTGTCGGTGGATCCCGTTAAAGAAACGGTAAAAAAGGTTTCAGATGTATCAGTGGATCCCGTTAAAGAACCGGTAACAAAGGTTATAGAATCCCCCGAAGTGACGAAAGTGGTACCACCTCCAACGAAGGTGATTGAGGAAGTCAAACCGCCTGTCAGCGGGGATGCAAGTACACCCAAATGGGTGCCAATACCAATTAAGCTTCCCAAACCGATGTTTGTCGGCACGCCTCAGGATACGAAGGTGGAGAACCTTGAGAAACCGAGCGGCAAGCCGCGGCCTCCATTTTACGCCCCGCCAAGTGTAAAAAATGTTGCCTTAGAAAAACCGGTGACCAGCACGGATGAAGAGCCCATCATCGGCGAGATAGAAATGATAACCGACGGTGACAAGGAAGCGGCCGATGGCAGTTATGTTGAGTTAGGCCCTTTTAAGCAAAGTGTCACTGTCGACCTCGAAGCCGAGTATGAGATATACGCCATTGTGTGCTGGCACTACCATAAGCAGGCGCGAGTTTACTTTGATGTGGTGGTTCAGGTTGCCTCCGATCCTGATTTTATTTCAAATGTCACCACGGTGTTCAACAACGACATTGACAACTCCGTCGGTTTAGGTGTCGGCAAAGATAAGCACTATACCGAAACTTCTGAAGGCAGGCTGATCGCAGGTAAGGGTGTCAAGGCCCGATATGTCCGCCTCTACAGTAAGGGCAATAACGGAAACGACTTAAATCACTATATCGAAGTGGAAGTATACGGCAAGCCGTAGGATGAAATGGTCCAAAAGAAGTGTGGTCCTGATTTTGGCTGCGACAATTTGTGCCGCTGCTTTGCGTCTGCCGCAGTTGAAACAGCGTCCCATGCATGGTGACGAGGCCATCCATGCCTTCAAATTTAGCGAGCTTCTGGAGGAAGGTTTCTATCGCTATGACCCCAATGAGTATCACGGCCCAACGCTTAATTACCTGACCCTGATTCCCGCCCGGGCCGGCCGCGCCCGCACATCCACAGACCTCAGTGAAACTACATTGCGCATTGTACCGGTTTTCTTCGGCGTGTTGCTTGTGCTGCTGCTTTTGCTGATGGCTGATGGTTTGGGGTGGACCAACTCGGTTTGCGCCGCTGTATTGACCGCTATCTCGCCTGCTATGGTTTTTTACAGCCGATACTATATTCAGGAAATGCTGCTTGTTTGTTTCACCTTGGGGGTGATTGTTTGCGGCTACCGGTATACCAGGAATAAGAATATTTGGTGGGCAATCATAGCCGGGATATTCCTGGGGCTGATGCATGCGACCAAGGAAACATGTATCATTGCTTATGGTTCGATGCTGTTAGCTCTTTTGCTTACGCTGTTGATGCGGGGCCGGCAAAACAATTCCATCTTAAATACTGTTAAAGCCGTGAAACCCTGCTATCTTATTGCAGGTGTTTTCGCTGCCGTATTGGCCTCGGCCCTGTTTTACTCGTCATTTTTCTCCAATCCCGCCGGAATTTTGGACTCGTTTCGAACGTATACAACCTATTTTAATCGCGCCGGTCAAAACCAATTGCATATTCACCCCTGGTATTTTTACCTGAAAATGCTCCTCTATTCCAAATACGGCTCCGGGCCCATTTGGATCTTCTGGGGCGAAGCTCTGGTTGTTATCTTAGCTGTAGTTGGCTTGATAATTGCAATCAGGGGAAAGGGCGTGACAGGTGTTAATTTTCAACTGCTTCGGTTTATTGCCTTTTACACAATAGCAATGACTGTAGTTTATTCTGTGATACCTTATAAAACTCCCTGGTGTTTGCTGGGATTCCTCAGCGGTATGATTTTATTGGCTGGTGTCGGGACTGTTGCGCTGCTAAATCTGACGTCAAATATCCCGGCGAAAGTATTTATCGGCATATTGTTGATTGCCGGCGGAGCGCATCTGGCCTGGCAGGGGTATCTGAGCAGTTACAAATATTATGCCGACGGTCGCAATCCTTATGTTTACGCTCACCCGACTACGGATGTGTTTACCATAACTAAGCGAGTCGAAGAATTGGCCCAGGTGCATCCGGATGGCCATGCAATGCAGATTCAGGTCATCTGTCCCGGCGGTGACTACTGGCCTCTGCCGTGGTACTTCCGCCGCTTTGAGAAAGTTTGGTGGTGGAGCCAGATTGATAAGAATGTAATGCCTGCGCCTGTTATACTTGCCTCTGTGAGTGTTGAACCTGAATTGCCAGAGTATTTTTATCTGCCGCCCCCCGGCCAGAAGAACTTATACATTCCTCTTTTCGATCAGTATATAGAAATGCGTCCGCAGGTAGAATTGCGCGGTTATGTAACCAAAGACTTGTCGGATAGTTACCACCAATATCAATCGGAGAAGGAATCATCGCGAAGCAAGGGTGAAAAATGACTCAGCCGCAGGGAGAACCTCACTTTGTCAGGAGCGATTGGAATTCGATAACTGGAATCCTGCGTTTTTCCCATGAGGCCATGGCGACTACCTTTGAGGTCATCATTCTGCATGAGGACGCCCGCTATGCCGAACAAGCGGCCCAGGCTGCCTTTGATAAGCTTGACCAACTCGAACAGGATCTTAGCCAATACATTGAAAACAGTGATATCTCCCGAATTAACAACCTTACCGCCGGCCAGTCTATACGGGTTTCGCTGGAGACGTTTGAATGCCTCCAGTTAAGCCGCCGTATTAATGCCGAAACCAACGGGGCTTTTGATATTACTATTGGATCTCTTATGAGCTGTTGGCTAAATCCGGACAAAAGCCTGCGCATACCTTCTAAAGAGGAATTGAATATTGCCCGTCAGTGCACAGGCATGGACCTTTTCAAATTGGACGAATCCCAATACACCGTTGAACTGCTGAGAGACAGTGTGCAAATTGACCTCGGGGGTATCGGCAAGGGCTATGCGATTGACAAGATGGCTGAATTGCTCGACGACTGGAGTATCGATGTGGCTCTGATTCATGGGGGCTACAGCTCTGCTTTGGCTGTTGGCTCACCACCAGGGACACAAGGCTGGCCTGTTACATTGAGCAATCCTCGTAATCGCAAACAGACCTTGGCCGGGCTTTTTTTAAAGAATCAGGCATTGAGCGGCTCAGGTGTGCAGAAGGGCCGGCACATCATCGACCCACGCACCGCCCGGCCGGTTGAAGGCAGATGTGCTGCCTGGGCTTGTGCTTGTGACGCCGCAACAGCCGATGCCCTGTCAACCGCCTTTATGGTTATGTCACCGGACCAGGTCAGGCGGTACTGCTCCGGCCATCCGGACGTGCTGGCCATGCTCATACTACACGATGAGACCAAAAAGAAGCAGAAAGAAAAGATTTTACATTTCGGGAAATGGAAGAAATCCGACTTGCGCTGAGAATCGAGACCGTGGCAAACTCAATTGTTCCTTCTGTTCTTCAATTATCTGCAGTAAGTCTAACGACAACTTTTTTATGCGGTTGTTTTAAAGCCGAGGATTCTTGCTGAAATCTTGGAGGTGTGATTTTAGGCGTTCTGGCAATGGCTTTAAGTTCGGTTCTTTGAACACCAAAGTTATTCATCGGGAAATTCTTAAAGCCCAGCTTTATGGCTGGGGAGTTGTCTTTGACTCGGAAATCTCCCTTTGCCGGGTCAATAAACATCGGGTCACCGACGATCGAGTTCTCGTCGCAGCCGTGGGCGGCGAATTTGGTACGGTCCGCATCATTGGTTGTAAAGAGGTTGCGATCGACTTGTCTGCCCCATTTCCCCTTTGTCATGCCGCCTGCCGGCCGGTAGGGGCCCATGACTATATTACGGGTAAAGACATCATGGCTGTTGTCATACCAGACATGCGGATGGAAGCTGTTATTAATGATGATATTGTTGTAGGCCTTGCGATGGAATCCTTCACGAAACTTCAAGCCGCCTCTTAAGAGCAGATTATTATATATCTCGTAATTACTTGAACCGTCATCGAGATCAATATCCCAGCCGTGGTCACACCGCCAGCGGCTGTTGCGTATAATCGTTTTTTCTGTATCAAGCAATGCCAATTGTGGTAATTGTTCTGCGGGCGCATCTTTCAATCCCCAGAAACGGTCACGGCCCCACGAATTAAAACTGCCATGGTCTCCTGTTTCAAGAACCGTGTCAAATACATCACAATACTCGATAAGGTGGCCGCCAAAGGTACCTTCACTGATATTAATACCGGCCCGGCCGACATCGTAGATTGAACAATGCCGGATAGTAATGCCCCGAGACATGGAAATCTGAACACCTGTGGCTTGCTTTTCAACCACACCGATTCGATGGATCAGGCAATCTTCAACAACGCAATCTGCCGGGTAGTTTTCAGTTTTTGGTCCGGGAGTTTTATCGATGTCGGCATAGCCTTGACGCTGGCCGTATTCGAAAAGGGGATTACGGACTGCCCCCGGATCACCAACAAAGGCTACACCGCTTGCTCCTGCGCCAACAATGTGACAGCCCTTTATGGCAATGCGCCGGTTGTAATTATTCACAAAGACGGCATTGCCCCCAACCTGGTCAAATGTAGAATCCTCAATGGCACAGTCTTCTGCGCCGTTGAAAAGCACCGCTCCGCCGCGATAGATTGTCCAGTCACTTCGCAGCAGCGGCTCTTTGGTGTCCATAAAAGTACGTGCAGTATGACCGAATGTAAAATCCTGAAGCGTAATAAAGCGAACCGGTTTTTTCTGTGAACCCTGGAATTCGACCAGGTGGCGCAATCGTACGATTTCGATTGTAGCCTTTTCCAGGTCGATATCCTTTGGAGGATAATAGTAAAGTGTTGAAGTCTTTGCATCGTGGAACCATTCCCCCGCAGCGTCCAGTTCCTCGAAGATATTTTCAACAAACCGGTGTTCGGCGTGCATGCCCATCTTGCGGTTGTTTTGCCAGCCGCCTTCATAGGTTATCGTATTGTCCGGTTTTTTCCCGGTGATGTGATAGTGATAACCGCCCCAGCGATGGCGGTGCATCGCATGGATAAATCCACCCGCTGGGTCGGCCCAGCCCGAGGCCCTTTCCTTGCTGAAAGCATCCCGGGAATAGCCGTGATAAACCAGGACCTTCGGATCATAGTTTGGATAGCGGGCCATGCGCTGACGTATGCCGTTAACAAAAAGCTGATCAATCCGGAGTCCAACTGGTGTTTGGGCCTTCATGATGCCGTCCCGATACGGCTTCCAGTTCAATTGCAGCCTCTGTCCACCACTGAGAACGACTGTTTCCCCGTCAACAGATGTATAAACCACGGGAGCCTGCTCGCTGCCCGAGTCTTCGGTGGTAAATACCAGCGGCTCATCCAGGTAATAGGTGCCGCCGCGAAGGCAGACCGTGATGGGGCCCTTCGAGGTCTTCTTTCTTTGTCGCACCGCGTCGCGGGCGCAGTTGAGGGTGGCAAACGGTCGGCCCTTCGTGCCGGGATTGTCGTCGTGACCATTGGGGGCCACGTATAATTCCAGAGCAAAAGAGGGTACACAGATACCCGCCAGAATAACCGCACTCAATCCTGCTCTTATCATCGTTTCCTCCAAATCTCATCAATAGTAAAACGGCCGGGCCGGAACATACTGCTCTTATTCACCAGTGCCGAGGAAAAGCGTTTATTGTTTAACGGTTCCCAAACACTCTTTGTCGCGCTTGAGGTCCCTGGCAAGGGCTCGCTTGATAGTTATCAGTTCGAAAAGGACCCGCCATGAATTTCGTGTCGGCGATAACCTACTGTCGCGGTCGCATGTCCAATCGATGGGAAATTCTTTTATTCGGTAACTTTCTTTTTTGGCGCGGAGTATGATTTCCACATCGAAAATAAATCCATCGGTAATACTTTCCCCGTACAAGTGTCTTGCGGCATCGCCTTTATATATTTTGAAGCCGCATTGTGTATCGGTAAATTCAGAAGGGACTTTCATGTAGTGAATAACAAACCAGTGGAACATTTTGGAACAAATCCGCCGGTATAGGCTCTGGGTTTTCTCAATATGGCATCCCTTCATTTTTCTTGAGCCGTGGGCTATATCACAGTCCCCGTTTTTCAGTAACTTTAGCCCGTGTAAAACGTCTTCATAAGGCACGCAGCAACCGCTGTCGGCAAACATCACATATTCGCCGCTTGTTTGTTTTATACCGGTTCGAATGGCATATCCTTTACCCCGATGATGCTCGTAACGAATGACGTTTCGTTTTATTGCTGTGGAAATTTCAATATTTTGTGCAACTTCGGCGGTGTTGTCGCCGCTGCCGTCATCAACGACTATAATTTCTCCCGCCAGCTTATTATCCTCTAAAAATGCTGCTGCCTCCTCGACATCCCGCCCAATCTTTTTGCTTTCGTCAAGTGCCGGTATAACAATAGATATATCCATAAGGTATTTCTCAATTATACAAACAACTCAGGAGCCTTGAAGCCGAAATCGCCTCTTGAGGAGCCGGGCTAAAAAGCTTTTTTCGCTGGCAGTAGATAAAGAATAGCCATATTATAACCAGGATAGAGGAAAACACAATAACACAATAGCCCTAATCAATGGTTTTGTGTAAATTGAAGTGTTTTGTAGAATAGCCGCCGGGCACTTTCCGAAGATAAAACAACCGTTCTATCCGAGGACAAAATGTAAGACGCAGGTGAATAAACGGGCCCAAATAAACTTTTGTTGCAGTCAGGCGTAGTAGACGATATAATAAAACCTACAGTTTTGCTTCCAGGGACTATCCGTAAGTTAAAGTATAGGCAGCTGGATTCTACTGAACATAACTTCAGATGAAGCGGAATCTAATAAATTATTGTACAATAATGTATAAATCTGTAAGCCCAAAAATACCTGTATATAGTAGGTTTGCTGCTTTGAGCTACCATATATATGCTTTCTACAGAATTTTGCAGTAATTTAGGGAGTTGGGATGAATTTTTTTCATTTTTACAGATTGACATTGACTTAGGCAAAAAGTTAAGTTATAATTAAACTGTTGCTAAACAAATGACGAATAAAACCGTAATAGATTTTAGAAATGATCCATTGGTTACAGGGTCTTGTGCTATTGTGGCTTATGCTCGTCGGAAGAGTGGCAATAGACCTGCCAAGGACTATATTGAAAATCTGGGAAAGTTGGATTGGGCAAAACTATCAAAGTCATTTATGAAGATAGCATCGGTCGGCAGAATTCACAACATCGAAAGATTCAGGAAGCTACGTGGCAAAATATATCCAAAAGTACGCGTTCTATGCTTTCAGTTAGAAAAGACGTGGTTACTTACGCACGGATTCGACAAAGAAACCGGTGATACACCGCCGCGGCAGATTAAACGTGCTGAAGATATAATGAAAGAACACATTTCATTATTACCAAAATAATTAAATAAGGAGTTAATGACATGGCCAAAACATTTATCGAAAAACTCATGTCTGATCATGAGGGTCGAAAACTCTACTTTCGTGAGGATTTGATTTTTGAAATCACGGAGAGTATCTGTAAGGTCATGGAGGAAAAGAGGATTAGTAAAGCAGATCTCTCGAGACTCGCTGGCGTAAGCAAAAGCAATATAACACAACTCCTAAGTGGCGACCACAACATGCGACTCACAACTGTAGCCGATCTTCTGTATGCACTTGATTCGAAGCTTGCGGTATCCGCTGTTCCACTTGATATCAATAACATACTCGAGAGCACTACCTTGAATCAATGGGTTCCGGCCGTAGATATTGTAATACAACAATGTGAATATCGAGAGATTAATGAAGAGACACAAAAAGGCTTATCTCAGGCAGCTTAAATCATGGCAAAAAAAAAGGTAAAAACTAAGGCTTTAAAAAGGGGGAACAAGGTCACTGCGGGTCTGTTGGTTTCTGATCGAGTACAGTTAAAGGATGTAAGGTTAATAAGCTGCAAATGCGATCAAACTCCAGAAGCCACATTGGGTAAAAAATCGTACAATATCGACTATTCAACAGAAGTGCTAGCGGACAAAGCAAATGGCTACATTATTGTCACTGCGAAATTCCACTTTGAAGCTTTTGCTGAAAGTAGAACTCGAAAACCAGTTATTCTTATCGATGCTTCTTTCCTTTTAGCTTACAAAATAGAAAACTTTGAAGGGCTAACTCAAGAAGGATTTGAGCAATTTGCGAATTTAAATGGAATTTATAATGCTTGGCCATATTGGCGGGAATTTGTACAAAATACCGTTACTCGAATGGGATTACCTTCTCTGTCAATTCCAGTCTTTAGAATCGTGGAACCACCAAAAGAAAAAACCATCAGGCGAAAGGTAGGAAAGAAAAAAGTAAAAAAGAAAACAGTCTCCAAGAAATAAGGTTTATATTATTCGGTGAAGGCATGGGGATTTTGCTCATAGAGTTTGATATTTGAAAAGTGAATACGGGGGCGAACGGTTTCGACCGGATGGCGGAGAGCCAAGTTGCATGTCCAGGACGCCGGTTGGCCTGGCTAATAATCCGGCAACACTTTTAATTGGCAACTATCAGTTGCAAATGGCTGCTTAATTTAGCGGCTCGTCCTGCCTGACTTTGCCTGTGGGTTTGGTAAGGGCGTCAGATAACAGGCTGGCCGAGTCGGTTGTTCGGGCCGGCTTCGGTAAGAACTCTCCGAAATAGTCGACCCAACGGCCTTTCGTTTGGCTTTTGGCAAGGCGAATGAGTAGTAAAACGAATAAGCATGTAGACGCTTGTCTTGAAACATCTCGGGACGGGGGTTCGAATCCCCCCGCCTCCAGTCTTCGCTCGGAGCAACAACTCTGAGCAAAGACTGTCGCGTCGTAGCGTAAGCGAAGACGGACTATTTACCATTTTTTTGTTAGGATTGCTCCGAGCTACGACTCGGCAGGCCAGTTTCAAGGATGGATATGACTTATCACTATGTGTATATCTTACAATCACAAACTGATCCCGACCGATTCTACATAGGTCATACGGACAACCTTGAAGAACGCCTAAAAGTTCATAATCAAGGGAAATGTAAACATACCTCAAAATGTACGCCCTGGAAAATCAAAACAACTATTGCTTTTACTTACAAGCAAAAAGCTCTGGACTTTGAGAGGTATCTTAAAACTTCCTCGGGAAGAGCTTTCACTAAAAAACGACTATAATAATACTGACCACTAACTCCCTTTATGTCCTTATTAACACAGGACTTATTTTTTTGAAATGCCGCTTTATATTTATTCCTATATTTAATCCTCGCACAATCCCCGGTTTTTTTGTCAAATCCTGGATTTTTTTCGTACCAGCTTGCAAAGTGAAAAGGTTTCTGGCGTAATGGCACTCAGTAATGTTGTTTTTTGTAGTGAGTGTTATGAACATGAAAACCAGAAATCGAAAAAAGAGAAGATCCCCAAAGTTTATATTAGACCCCAACGGAAGACCCATCGTAGGTTTGTCCTACAACAAATCCAATAAAAGTTACTATGCCACCTACTCAAATCCCAAGGTATGATTTGGCTCTGACCTGGCTGAGGCTCTGTTCAAGTTCCGCAAATATGAAAATGACCACATGCAGGAAGAGCCTGTGGTTCAAATCCATCTCCCCTATACCCTGCTCAATGGGCAAGTTTATGCCGATTCATCGGCACAAGAAGCCTTAGGAAATTTGATGCCATAGTGAAAATGGTAAAAGGTAGGAAGGATTTAAGGGTAGTTCCTGTTAGGCAGAAAATGGGTGTTAGGATGCCACTGGTGAGTATTGGGCCTGCCCGGTTAGAACTGTTGACGGCTTTGACTTATAGCTCTCTCCACTTTATTACTACGAAACGTACAACGTCATCTTCGGTCGTGACTGTTCTCAGCGCTTCATCATAGTAGAAATCACCGCCGTTCTTGAGCTCAAAGCTCTTGGCGATAAGAGAGCCACGTATATCACTTTTGGCCAGAACAGTGATATTAGCATTCGGAGCGTAAATCGCACCAAGGATGTCGCTCTTTGCTTTCAGGATCAGGCTCTGTTCTCCTGTACTGGTACCGTAAAGTTTTAGGCTTGACGGATCATTCTCGTTATTGATACCGGCACTGTTACCAGCGATCATATCTCCATCCAGATACAAGGTTAAAGATGCACCCTCTTTTATAATAATTTCGCAGTCCTGGCCAAGACCGATGTTTCCGGTAACATATAGCACGACATCTCCACCACTTACTTCCAATATTCCCGGATTAGTGCCGCGTTTCACGTCGATCATGCTATATTGACCGCTATCGCCGGGCCCGATTGTTGAGGTTTTTCCCTTCACTGTGATTGAACCCTTGCTTTCAAGTGCAGGTGGAGTTGCGAGCGGCAGCTCTACGTTCTGAAGCAAAGAGTACTTTTTGTGCATGGTTGCACCTAAGTCTTTTATAACCGTGTTAACATTGCCGCCGGCACCTACCAGGACATCTCCATCAACTTCTACTCCGTTGTTGAGAATCATTGCCCCGAATTCAGTACTTTGTGTTGTCACTAAAACTTCTATATCAGTATCAAATGGATCGCCGGAGTTGTATCCCTGAACCAGCGTATCGCTTTTCAAAACGAGGTCTTTTTTCGTCAAAAGCGCATACTCGAATGGCCCCTTCAACACCAAAGTGCATTGGATTATTTTTTGTTCCCGTCCCGATCTGCCAATTGATTCAACCGCGTAACCGCTGCCCGGATTTGCTGTGACCTTATAACTGTAAGTCGCATCAGTATTCGGCAAAATCTCATCTGTCTCCTCCGGCAGTGTGCTATTGTCCCATGGTTTGACTTTCAGTTTCTGGTTCATTTCAAATAGGGCCTTTGTCACGCCGGCATCAGCAGCTGACCGGGCTGCAATTTCTGAGGAAGTTCGTACCGCAAAGATGCGACGATGAAATCCCAGATTCAACAGGCCGTTACCCATCACGAACGCAATTACTATCACAAACATCACCAGCGGAAGTGAAAAGCCGGCTCTTTTTGATTTTAACCATTGTTTTCTATTCATTTCAAACTCCTTCCTCGATGTTAAACTGTTATACGATAAGCTGCATTTCTCAATGACTTAAGACAATCCGGACATAAGAGTTGTCCGGAATCAATTTTAAATAGGCAAATTGCCCTGATACCCTCGTTGCAACAACATTGGCAGATTGCAGTTTTGGTTGAAACACCATCCAACTCGGTCGATTTTGCTTCGGCCTGTCCTTTCTCTTCGGATATGTTTATTGTAACAACTGGGATTTTGGTTTTCTTTTCTGATTCAACACTCCGAGGATATAAAGGCTGATGGTTCATATCGCTCGGTTTGCGTTTAGGCATAGTTTCCTTAGTAGAAATATTACCACAGATCAGTTCGATCACCTTTCTCGTTAGCTCTTTTGATTTCACTGCTCTTTCCACACCTCCGCAGGAATGGAAAGTCGGATGTTTCATTCCACACATTATACATGCAGGCGCGGCGTTCTTGCTTGAGATATCGTTACGGACGGATTCAATCGCCTTTTTCGCTAACGTTATGGCCTGTATGCCTTTTTCGCCAGGCGGATTAAATTCTGCAGTTGTTTTGTTTTCGTTACTGTTCATATCGAATACGAAATTAAACGACCATTTTATAACTTTCGGTTTTGTTGTAACTAATCCGCCAACAAGCGTCCTTCGATATATGCAACGAGAAGGCTCGCATCATCACTATCATTTATCGGTGCGCCGTATTTGTCCATAACAAGCGCCGTAGCATCTTCTGTTGAAAAGCCCATATCGTTTACCAGGGAACTAACGTAATTCACGAGTGCATCGAGCCATTGGCCGGCCTCGGCATAGTATGTGCCATCATCTGCGTGATCTGCGAGTGCCGCGGCAATCAGAGTCATCTGTTCTTCTGATACAGGAGCCCCCTCAGTGAGGAACTCGTTAACCACTTGCATCAGAGCTGTCACACCAGTACCATTTGGATCGTTCAGGATTTTTGCTGTGTTGATGAGTCTCGCGGCCATCTCACACGCCTGTAAATTTGTTGAAGAAATGAAAGCGTTAGCTATAGAGACTTGTAGGTTTTGTTCTTCAATTCCAAGCTCTGCAGCAAGCCAATGCATCAAAGCAGGGCAGCCACCATTTTCAAATTCTTCTTTCTCGAGTGGTAGGCCTCCCGGGGTATGAAGCGGCGGTGGATCATGTGTAAACGGCGATTCCGGAGGCGCTGGCGGTTCCGGTGGTTCCGGAGGTACTGGTGGCTCTGGCGGTTCCGGTGGCTCCTGTGGTTCCGGAGGTTCCGGTGGCTCTGGCGGTTCAGGCGGCGTATGAGTACCTCCTGCCATACCTTCGCCGACACCGAGTCCCTGGTTGCCAGTCCAAATATTGCCCAGCCCGTTGCCATTGTTACCTTGGCCCCAGCCTCCTTTACCGTTGCCACCACCCGGGTTGCCGTCTCCTTTGTTTGGATGCTGACCACCATGAGTGGGATTAGGACCCTTAGCACCGATGGGATTTGGTACTTCGAGCGTGGATGCCAGAGAATCAAGATTTGGTATGGCGCTGGAAAATGCATCTCCTGCCCCAAGAATTATACGTCCACCTTGTTGATGCGTCTTATTTGCCTTGCCCAAAGGATTTATGACCGAAATAGTCCCTGATGGAGCGCCAATTTTAACAACAACGCTGCTACCGGACAGCCCCAGGAACAACGAGCCGCCATCTTTCACTACAAAATGTTTTTTTGGAGTACCCATATTGGTGACTGCATTACTAATCAGAGCACCTCTTTGGTTAGTCACCGGACTGCCGGCGCTTGTACCTCCGGTACCTGTAATGATACCTGCAGGATTGACGCGTGGATTTGCAAGTGGATTATTGATGTGCAAACTTGCATGCGGATTGGCATGAGGATTGTTGATTCCAATCCCCTTGCCCTTGCCATTTGACTTTGCTATCGCAGCGGACAGCAAAATCAGAAATAAGCAGCACGCCAGCATGTACGTTTTGATACCAGGCTGGTATCTTTGCGAAGATTTTCTTAATAGTTTCATGTTTCATTCCTCCTTTCAAAAGTTATTTTAGATCAACAAAAGTCACCACAATTGTGCTTCTGTCAGAGAGAAGAAAATCGGCTGTTCTTATGAACACCCCCCATATTCTTCTGAATGAGTTACTTTAGTATTAGCTATCTTAACTTTTTTAAACCTGAATGTCAAGCAAAAACTACCCAGCCAGACAAGAATGATTCCTATTTAGGATTTCTATTTTTTTGTACTTTGCCAGGAGCGGTCCTGTGAGATTTTTTCGGACCAAAAAAATTGTGATTGTGTTATATTGGTGAGTAGTTCTCATCATCAATAGTTTTTAGATTAGATTTAATGCTGGGCAATTCTGAGGGGGTAAAGGCCTTGCTCCTGTGGGAAGTCTCGGCGACGACGGCCAGATTCATGTCTGAATCGGACTCGACAACCGCATTCTATCGAGCAAATGCCGTGCAGGAAAGTGCGGCAATTGCGCCGATCAATAGTGCGGGCATAAAACGAAATAAGATATTTTTCATTGCAAGTAACCTGTACGAAAATATTCCATCTTTCTGAATTTGTTTTTTCCGCCCTAACGTTCCGCGTCGGCACGGATCATGCGAATACCGAAGACAGCGGCGATTTCGTTCCCGCCTGTGGCCTGGAATCGCACAGTCACCTTCTGTTTGCCCTTGACCGTGTCCGCGGGAACGGGGCACTCGACGTCGAAGAAACGCAGAGGGCCGCGCCTCTGGATCGTCTGCTCTTTCACCAGTTGGCCGTCCACGGAAATCTCGAATGTCCGCTTCCTCCATTCATCGCTGTTATAAGTTACTACCAAAGCCATGGGGCGGGCCTCATCTACCGGCAGATCGAAGGAGAACCATTTCTTCCCGCGACGGCCCGGACGACCCATTACTCGGACCGGTTTGGCGTCCTGGCCCTGGTAGTTAAAATCCCTTTCGGGCTGCGTCTCGCCGGGCTGGGCGAAGGCCACCGTAGCGGCTTCGAGCTTGCGATGGCGATCCTGCGCGGCGGCGTATTCCGCTTTTTTGCTCTCCCATTCGGCCTGGGTGAACAGATCCCAATAGACGGCGTAGGTGCGTCGATGCAAACGGTAGAAGGGCATGAAGTCCACGTCGCTATCCTGCCCCACACCATCGGTGCGGAAATGACCGGGTTTCTCGGGAACAGGTTTGAGCCACTGAGATACGGGCCGCTCGGCAGCAATGAATACGGGCACTTTCAGTTGCCAGGAGAGAGCATCTCTTGCGAGGTCTTTCTGATTCTCGGGACCCAAGTCGCCGGCCAGCACCAGCGGACCCCATAGAATGGCGGCACGCCGCGGATTGTCGGGCACCGGCTCCAGACGCAGCGTCTTGGGAAGCGTCAGGGCAACCTCGTCGCCGCTCTTCCAGGTACGCTCCAATTCAACGTAGGAGCCCGGCTCTGGTAACTCATCCACCGCCTTGCCATTGACCTTGGCGCTAAAGCCTTCTCCGGCCCAGGCCGGACGGCGCAGAGCTAAAGTTAGCCGTTTAGGCCTCTGCAGGTTTAGCTTCAGCGTTGCCGATTCCCCTTCCGGGAAATCGGTTTCCACGGTCAGATTCATGCCTGCCGACTTCCACTCCGCCTTTGAGGGCACGTACAAGTTCACCCAGAGGCGGTCGCCCGCTTCGTAGTAGATCCCATCGCCGTGAAGGGCATGGCTCTCCATGCCCGATCCCACGCAGCACGTAAAACTCCCGAACATGCCGGAGTATTCGTGCCGCACTCCCCGACCGACCGGCACCATGTAGCAGGTCCGCCCATCCTCGGGATCTATCGAGGCCAGTATATGGTTGAACAGTGCCCGCTCGTGGAACTCGGCGTAGTGCGCATCGGGCCGAATTGCGAAGAGCCGGCGAGTCAGTTTGAGCATGTTATAGACATTGCACGTCTCGGCGGTGCGCCCATCCACGCGATCATTCAGTTTATCCGGGCTGCCGAAGTATTCACCCTTTCCATGTCCCCCGGTAGCGAAGCTGTGGTGCTGCACTACCCGATCCCAGAAAAAACTGGCCGCGATGAGGTCGCCCGGATCGCCCGCGTAGACATAGCGATCGGCAGAGCCGATGAGTTTGGGCACCTGTGTGTTGCCATGCTTGCCCGGCAGGATGTCCTGGTGACGTTTGAGCGGCTCAGTGAAGGAGCGATGCTCGAACCGGTAGGAAAGGTCGAGCCATCGTTTGTCGCCCGTATCGGCGTAGAGATCGGCCATCACTTCATTCATGCCGCCGAACTCGGTATTCAACATTTTCTGTATCTGAGCGTCGGTAAGCTTGGAAAGAATCCCCTCTGCCCATTGGGCAAACTTGATCTCCATCTCCAGTGCAGTGCGGTTGCCGGTGTACCGATAGGCGTCCCGCAAGCCGGCGTACGTCTTGTGCAGGACATACCAGGGCGCCCAAAGCCCGTTGAGATCGAAGCCGCCCGAGCGGATGTCGCCCCTGGCCACCTTATCAAAGCACTCTCGGCCACCCTCCAAGGCGATGAGGTAGCCGTCGCCGTGCTTGTCCTGAACCTCCTTGAGTTCCTTGACGATATAGTCCGCCCGCTCCTTGAAACGCTTATCACCGGTTGCGGCCCACATCAAGCTTACGGCCGAGAGGTAATGTCCCGCGATGTGGCCCGTCAGATTCCTTCCGCCTCCGTCCCAGCCCCCGTAAGGTT
This sequence comes from Planctomycetota bacterium, assembly GCA_019456145.1. Taxonomy (GTDB): domain Bacteria; phylum Planctomycetota; class Phycisphaerae; order Sedimentisphaerales; family Anaerobacaceae; genus CS2-K091. The sequence goes on along the minus strand of VRUL01000027.1, from coordinate 10,709 downwards.
TCGCCTTAGGTTTGAGCCCCGCACGCCGGCGGTAATAAGAAAGCATCCGATCGCCTTCGAGCTTGAGCAGATAATCGGCGTCCAAATCCTGGGCGTGTTTTAGAGGCCCCCCAAGCAGTCTGACACTGCTTAAATCCAAAGGTCTAACTTTGGAAGCCATTACATTACCGGTTCTCATTGCAGATTCTTTCGCCTCTGCAAAAACCTGACAATGAAACATCCACACAAGCAACACAAAGAAAACAGCACGTTTTTTCATAATTGCCTCACTCAGTTGCACCACAACTGTGGAGCCAGAGATTGATCCATTGATTCATATTATTAGCCGACATTTCCCATTTAACTTTACAAACTATGCTCCTGCACGCTACGACCTCTATAATAGCACAGTATGCTGTTCGATTTCAACGCTTTCTAACCCAAACCTGGAAAACGCACACAACGTGCACTACTTACAACTAATATTCAAACGACTGTTTTCCGTCAGCAGAAGTGGCACAGGTTAAGGTTTTCGGTTAGGGGAGGCATTCAAATGTTTTCCTGCATGCAGGAAAAACTTGAAGCAGATTAGCTGCCAGTTAGTATTGTACTCACAAAATCTACGAATTGCCGGCGGTAAGTAGTGCCTATACTCGACAAGCACATAGAAATGACAGAGCAGGCCGGGCCAAAGGCATGTATTATTGCCCTCACTATGGACAAAAACGGTGTGCCCCAGGATATTAATGCACGCGTGGCCATAGCTGCTGAAATCGTTCAAAAAGCGATGGACAAAAGCTTTGACACGCGGCGCTTATTTATCGATCCTATTGTTCTGCCGGTTAAAGTGCCAAATGCCCAGGTCCAGGTCGGCGACATCCTTACCGCAATGGAACAGATAAAATACCTCGCTGATCCTGCGCCGCATATGACTGTAGGTTTGTCAAATGTCTCTCACGAGGTACGAGCGAAAGAAGCCTGATAAATCGTATATTCCTGGCCATCTTTTCAAAACGCGATTTCAACGGCTAATAGGTCATCAGGCCGAATTCATGCCTTGCATGCGAAAAGGTCAGAGGATAGAATAAGTGATTGAATCGGCCAGGCTTAGTTCAGCAATGTCAGATTTATATTAATTCCTGTACGGTACAGGGACTAATCTATAGAAAGCAATGAGCCATGTTTAGAAGAACCCTGCATAATCTGTTGTAGGTTATTGGGTGCGTTGCCCAATACTATAAAAATACCCGTGAACGGTTACAGCTGTTTATTATCTTGAATCGTTATATCCACTATGCTATACTCACTGCTGTATGTTGAAATTGAATTTCCTGTCAGTTAATTTATTATCATTAAATGGGAGCAATACTATGAGCAGGCTGATTCCTTTCATTCTGGTGGTTTTCTTGACGGTTGCCGCGACTTCGCCGGTCGCGCAGACAGGTGGTGGACGCAATTCGACGATCGGGCCTGCCAGGTCGGGCGAGCTCGTCTTCGTGCCGGTGAAGATCGACGGCCCGAAGCACGACCCGGCGAACCACACGTTCTGGTTCGGGCCGTTTGCCGAGTGCTCGTCGGTTCTCGATATCAACGGAGACGGCAAGCTCGACATCGCGGCCGGCCGGAACTACTACATCGCGCCGAATTGGACCAAGTACTCCAACTATCGCGACGGCGCCGCCACAAACGGGCCGGACGTCGACGACAACTTCGAAGGAACGATGGACGTCAACAACGACGGCCGCATGGACGTGATCAGCTCCGGCTGGATGCTGAAACAGGGTATCTACTGGTATGAAAACCCCGGCAAGCTCGGCGCGAAGTGGAAGTCGCACGCGATACACGAAGCGACGGGAGTCGAAGGCCTCGTCATCGGGAACCTCTCGGGCAAGAGTGACAAGGACCTGTTGGTGAATTACTTCGCCCGACAGCCCGGCCGCAGCCTGATCTGGATGGAGCACATCAACCGGCCTCCGTGGTTCAAGGAACACAAGCTGGGGCCCGAGCAAGTCGGCGTCAGCCACGGTGGCGGCATCGGTGACCTCAACGGAGACGGCCGCAACGACGCCATCACGGCCATGGGCTGGTTCGAGGCGCCGTCACGACCAACCGAGGACAAGTGGACATGGCATCCGGACTGGAAGTTCCAGAGCGGCGGGGCGAGTCATCCGATCGTCGCCACCGATGCGACCGGCGACGGATTGACCGACGTCTTCATCGGGTCCGCCCATCAGTATGGCCTGGCCATGTACGAGCAGAAGCTGGAAAACGGCAAGCGCACGTTCACGGAGCGCTGGATCGAGACCGAGTTTCCCACGTTCCACACGATAAAGCTGGCCGATCTGGACGGAGACGGGAAAGTCGAAATCATCACCGGCAAGCAGATCCTGGCCCATAACGGAGGCGATGTCGGCGGGTTCGAGCCGACGTTTCTGTTCTACTACACGACGCACGGAGGAGATTTCCAGCGACACATCCTGTCGTACAACCATCTCCTGCCGTACTTCACCGATCACAAGGACGGCCCGCCGCCGAGTTTCGTAATCGGGACGGGCATGAAGCTCAACGCCGAGGACATGGATGGCGACGGAAAGAAGGACATCATCGTCGCCTGCCGGACCGGCCTGTACATCTTTTTCAACAAGGGCCCCTCTTCGAAGAAGCGCGGGACCAACTACATGCCGGCTCGGGACTCCTACCCCGACAACATCGACTGGATCCGGCGGTGAACCACATCATCGCGCTGAAGGGCCGGAGTGATCGTCAGGACCACGGCTCACTGGTGTGGTACCGGAACATCCGCATCAAGCGGCTGGATGCCAGCCGTTAATGGATCTGACCCTTTCAGGGCCCCTTATGAATAAGCAGCAACCCGATGGTTCATGGCTCTTTCGAGAAAAGCGGTCAGCATGGTATACAATTGAGGCCGTCGCAACTCTACAGGCTGTCAAAGCCATATGACAGGTGGAAGAAGACATTGTATCATATAGTCAACGGGGCGTCCCATAGTTGATCACTATAGCCCATGTCCGTCCCACCAGCCGCCAGGCAGGTAGAGGTATCAAGCAAAAGAGAGTAATGTGAACAGACGTGATTTCATGAAAGTTTTTGTTATAATGAATTCGGAATTCGATTTCAGGTTAGATTTGCGTTGTGACCGAGAGGCTAAACAGTTTTATACGGGAATTAACAGATCAAGAAATTCCGTAAGTTTTGGGAGCAAGATAGATGACAGTCTCGGTTCCTAAACGGTATTTTGTGTCGGCGATATGGATATGCATGATCCTGATCGGATTGGCCAGTGGGCGGTCAAGCAGCAGCGCCGGGCAAGTAGCAGTTCTGGTTGAGCCGGGGATGGTGGAGTATGGAGGAAAGCCCGTTCTTGGCCTCGATTCTGTCAGCGGTATCCTGAACAAGGCTGGTCTGGAGGCCGAGGCAATCAACGCGGAACAATTAGCCGATCCGACGAAATTCAATATCGACAAATACGCGGTTCTGGTGATGCTTTACAGTAATGCCTTTCCCCTGCCGGCCCTGCCGAATATCCAGGCCTTTCGCCGGCAAGGCGGGTCTCTGGTGATGAACGGGATACCATTTTGCCATCCCTGCGAAAAGGATGTTGTGTGGATCGACAAAGGGCATGTCGAGTATTTCGGACATGACAGTAAAGGCGTCGGTACCGGAGGATTCGAGGGGCCTAATGCCCAGGATGCTCCTATAAGTATCAACAAAAACAATCCTCTGAAACTTAAAGATTTCATGCTGGCAGACAAATCAGGTACTTTCCAGTGGCTGCGTGTGCAGAGCCTGGATGCCAAGGACGCAGTGCTCCCCTTGTTCGAATTGGAACTGCCGGGAAGAAAAGTACCTGTTGCGGCTTTGATCCGACATGGTTGTGATCAATTTCACGGCGCATCTGATGTGTGGATGGGGCAGATAGCTAAGGGTTCGAACTTTGAAGACCGGTACTTAGCCGAACAAATCCTTACTCGCGGTGTAGCATGGTGTTTGATGGGAAAGGGTATGCTTTCTGAAAGTGATTTCCGTAACCTTCTGGATCGGATGGACACAACGTCAACTACGGTTGTTGAATCGATTGATATTCCGGAGGTGTTGTTAGAACAGGATGGCAAGCTTTTGCGAGTTGTTCACTTGAAGGTACATCGTATGGCCCAGACCCAAACGCGAATAACCGTGCGCATCAGTGGCATGGGCCCCACTGAGATTGTTGTGTCAAAAGGTTCGAACCTTATCGAAATTCCACTGTTACGGTCTAAGCCGTCCGAAGATATAGTTGTTACCGTCGAAGCGGCAGGCCGAACAATCGCCATGCATAGTGAAAAACTCGAACCGGTGCGCAAATGGGAAGTATACTTTCTGCCGCATTCGCACGTAGACATCGGTTATACGCATCTCCAGAGCGAAGTGGAACGTATGCAATGGCAATTCTTTGAGCAGGCCATCGAACTTGCGCGGCAGACGGCAGACTATCCGGCGGAGGCACGCTTCAAATGGAACGTCGAAGTATTGTGGGCGGTGGAAGGATATCTTAGGCAGGCTTCTGCTGAGAAGAAAGAGGAGTTTATTGAGGCGATCAGGAAAGGGTGGATCGGCCTTGACGCGCTGTATTGCAGTGAATTGACGGGGCTATGCCGACCGGAAGAATTATTCGAGTTGACAGGTTTCGCCCGAAGATTATCGCGGCGATATGGGCTGAAAATCAACTCAGCAATGATTACCGATGTACCGGGTTATATCTGGGGGCTGGTGCCTGCACTGGCCCATAGCGGAGTCAAGTACTTCTCGCCTGGTCCCAATCATATACCGCATCTGCCCCACCAGGGTGATCGTATCGGTTATACGCTGGAAACCTGGGGGGATCGGCCTTTCTATTGGATTTCACCGTCCAAACAAAAGAAGCTGTTGGTCTGGATGCCCGGGCACGGTTACTCCTGGTTTCACGGCTGGATAATGGGCAGCATCAAAAAGGCCGGGCCTCGTCCAATTTTGCGGTACCTCAAACAATTGAAAGATTCAGGCTATTCTTATGACATGGTCCAACTCCGGTACACCATCAGCGGTGATAACGGGCCACCCGATCCGGACTTGCCGGAATTTGTCAAGAAGTGGAATAGCAAATATGCATATCCGAAGATGATAATCGCGACTACAAGCCGGATGTTTGAACAATTCGAACGTCGCTACGGTAATAATATACCTGCAGTTAGCGGCGACTTTACCCCTTATTGGGAAGACGGGGCGGCATCGTCGGCCAGGGAGACGGCAATCAACCGTAATACCGCCGAGCGCCTGATCCAGGCCCAAACGTTGTGGGCCATGCTCGATCCTCAAAATTATCCCCTCGCTGATTTTCACAAAGCCTGGCGGAATGTAGTGCTCTACGATGAACACACATGGGGAGCAAACAACAGCATTTCCGCTCCCGATGGCGAGTTTGCCCAAAACCTGTGGAAGATCAAGCAGGCAAGGGCCCTGGATGCAGATGCGCAATCACGTGAATTGTTGAATGATGCATTTGGCGGACATCAGAGGAGAACTTCAAATGTTAGAGCAGTTGACGTATACAACACCACATCGTGGGTACGAAATGACCTGGTTATCCTGCCCGGAGACTGGACGTTAATCGGTGAGCTTGTAAAAGACACCGACGGCGATATTGTTCCGGCGCAGCGTTTGTCATCCGGCGAGCTGGCCTTCGTTGCCCGGGATGTGCCACCTTTGGGTGCCAGGCGTTTTACCATTCATGCAGGGCCCCCGACAAAATTGGGCCGGACCAGAGCCGAAGGCATGAAACTTACCAACAGCTTGCTGACGGTTACTGTCGATGATACAACAGGAGCCATTAACCAGTTAAAATGTGTGACAGTTCCCGAAAACCTGGTGAAAAACGAAGGTGATGTTGGTTTGAATGACTATTTCTATGTGCCCGGTTTGAATCAAAAAGATGCCCGGCGCAACGGAAAGGTAAATATTACCGTCAAAGAGAGCGGGCCGCTGGTAGCTTCGCTGCTGATTGAATCGGATGCGCCGGGGTGCAACAGCCTTGCGCGCGAAATACGCATCGTCGAAGGTCTGGACTATGTGGATATCATCAACACTGTTGATCGAAAGCGGATCCGTACGAAGGAAGGAGTGCACTTTGGCTTTGCCTTCAACGTACCCGAAGGCGTGATACGGATAGATACGCCGTGGGCGGTCGTGCAGCCAGAACTTGATCAAATACCCGGTGCCAATAAGAACTATTTCTGCGTAGGACGTTGGGTGGATATTTCAAATCAGGATTACGGTGTGACCTGGGCTCCAGTCGATGCACCGCTGATGGAAATTGGCGGGATGACAGCCGAGGATTGGCACCTGGATCCGTCCCGGCCTTGGATTAAGGAACTTGTGCCTTCCCAGACAATTTACTCGTATGTAATGAACAATTACTGGCACACCAACTATAAGGCGGATCAGGAGGGGATTACGGTATTTCGTTACTCCATCCGTCCGCATCAAACGTACAGCCAGACTACCGCTCAACATTTCGGTATCGAACGCAGCCAGCCGTTAATTGCTGTGCCGGCAAACAAAAACGCGCCAATCCGCGGTTCACTGTTGCAGGTCGAGCCGGCTGGTGTAATCGTCACCTCCTTCAAACCCAGCATGGATGGCAAGGCCTGGATGGTACGGCTGTTTAACACCGCCGAACGACCTCAAAAGGCCAGGCTTGTCTGGGCTCAGCCACAGTCTCGGAGCCTCTGGCTGAGCAACCCGGCCGAAGAGAGAGTGGCCAGGATTGACGGTCCAATAGAAATGGCGGCATACGAGATAATCACCTTGAGCTGCCAACTGCCGAAGCGAGACTAACTCTAACTTATATGACTGTGTGTGGTACTCATGCAAGGAGTGGGATAATCTACGAGTTGGGACTTCAATTGGACCACCGATTTTAGTCTCATGGTGAGCGAAGTACTTACTGTTAGAGCGCAACCGAAAGGTAATGATGTATTCGTCAGCATTTGAAACGCCACTTAGTGGAAGATACGTTCGTTTCATCTGCACACCATTGGAATACCGAGGTATGGATCTCTCTTCGCTTGTCAAGCGAACATCGGACCACTGCAAAACAGTCGAATTCCCAATGAAAGCGTGCTGGAAAGAAGATGCACAGGCAGTTGCCAGTAAGCCACAAGAAGAAACGGGTATTGAAAACGATACCAATTTTTAAGATTTTCGTAAAGCCTTTTTGTCATGGAGCTTACGAATCGTACATTTTTCAAGATTGGTAGATAATGGCCTCTACGGTTGTTGTGTGGTTGTAGGCTGAGATTGATAATAATATTGATGAATCACTCAAAAAGGACTCTTATAGTATAGCCAGCCGAACAGAGAGTGGGAAAACCAGAGAGTTTCCACTGCTCCTTGAAGGGCTGTCCATTTGCTGGCGTTGTCTATGCAGCATAGGAATTGTCAGATTTAATGAGAGATATAGGTGCTACAGTATTGGCGCAAAGCATCTACTCCGGTAGAATAGCCAAGTGAGACGACAGGCTGTGTATGGGACGCCGGAGTCGTTGGAAGATGTTGGTGAAAATGAAGGAGATAAATCTATGTCAGACAATCTTATCTATCGGCGCGATTTCCTACAGAAGCTGGGGACGATGTCACTGGGGGGATTTGTAGCTAACGGTCTCTCCGCGCAGGCAGTGGGTGCTCAAAAGAAGCAGGGGCGGAGGACATGGAAGCCTGTCTCCAAGCGAAAGGTTCGCGTTGGGATCGTGGGCTATGGTGTATGCCGCTTTGGGGCAGCCTTTGGCTTCCAGGATCACCCGAATGTCGAAGTCGTTGCGGTCAGCGATCTGATTGGCGAGCGGCGCCGAGGCCTTATGAAGGCCTGCCGGTGTGGTAATTCTTACGAGTCGTTGGAGATGCTGGTCAAGGACACCAAGATCGAGGCGGTGTTCGTTGCGACAGACGCGCCGAGCCATGCGCGACATTGCATGGAGGTACTCAATCACGATAAGCATGTGATGACAGCCGTGCCGGCAGTGTTCGGATCGATCGAACAGGCTGAACAGCTTTTGGAGACGGTTGAGAAGACCGGCTTGAAGTATATGATGGCCGAGACGAGCAGCTTTCGGGCTGACTGCTATGCAATGCGGCAAATCTACCGGGCCGGAGGATTCGGTCGGCTCGTCTACTCGGAAGGAGAGTACTTTCACTACCACTCGAAGCCGATTGGATCTTTCAAGGACTGGCGCATCGGCTTGCCGCCTCTGTGGTATCCCACGCACTCCACGGCCTATTACGTTGGCGTGACCGGCAAACGATTCACCTCGGTATCCTGCGTCGGTTTCAACGCGGGATTCCCGGCCTACAAAAGCGGGGCCAATAAGTACGACAATCCGTTCACCGACGAGGTCGCGCTGTTCCAGACCAGCGAGGGCGGCTCGTCGCGAATGCTGATGTGTAAAGGTATCGGCGGACTCGTTGTTGAAAGAGGCCGTGTGTTTGGCGAGCGAGGGTGGATGGAAGGCACAGAATATCGCGGCGCAACGAAGGACCTTCCCGACACGAGCCGCCCACCACTGCCACCCGGTGTACCCGCCGGTGGACACGGCGGCTCTCACGGACCTTTGGCCAACGAATTCATCACATCGATCATTGAAGATCGCGAGCCGATGGTGAACATCTATGAGGCACTCGCGATGACTGTGCCGGGCATTATCGCTCATAAATCGGCGCTTAAGGATGGAGAGACGATCAAGGTTCCGCAGTACACCCCGCCCAGAGGTTAAAAGACAGGGTAACCACCAGTATTGATGATTAGCGCTTGATTTTCCAAGCCGCTTGCGCGCGACACGGTCGAACCAGGCAGGTGGATAATCAACTTTCAGCTTCTCAAATGCGCACATGGCTCTGCCTATTATATCAAGTGGAGTTTGTCCCTATTCTCATAGACTTTGAGGATAGCATTGGCGATACCGTCCATATCTTCTTTTTTTCCAAGCAGAGGACCCGAAGCCCAGATCATGGCCATCTCCTGACAGACCTTGTCACAATTGGGACACGGAATCTGGTCACGGTATCTGGTGAGTCTCTTTTTGGAAAACATTTTTTTATAGACCTTTGAATTCAATATGTGCTCTATCCACGGTTCTTTATGTAATCCCTGCCTTATGTAGGGGCTAAGACTAACACCTTCGGCACTGATGGCCTTGAGGAACTTGCTGCGATCAGCACCGTTGAAGTATTCCTTTCGATATGTCATAGCATAGATATAAAAAGAGCCGCTGGCGGTACCTTCATACAGTTTTTGTGAAACGATACCCGGAATATCTTTGAGTTTGGAGGTCAAGTAGGCAGCGTTCTGGTTCCGACGGGAGAAGCGTTCCTGTACGCCGTCCAACTGGCCAAGAAGAACAGCCGCTTCAAACTCGTTCATGCGATATTTCGGCCCCGCCACTTCGGTGCGTCCCGCGCGCGATGTGCCATGGTTGTGGACGGTATAACATTTGTCCATAAGCTGCTCATCATTTCCGATTATCCCCCCGCCTTCTCCACAGGCAATTGTCTTGCTCGACTGAAAGCTAAAACACCCAAGGTCGCCAATGGTCCCGAGCTTGCTGCCCTGATACTCAGCAAGGTGTGCCTGGCAGGCATCTTCGATTACTTTCAAATTGTGCTTTTTGGCAATCTCCATAATTCTGCCCATGTCGCAGGGCTGGCCCATCATGTGCACGGGCATAATGGCTTTGGTGTTCTCGGTGATTCTCTTTTCCACATCGTCGGGGTCGAGTTGATAGGATTGGCGGTCTAAATCAGCCAGGACGGGCAGAGCCCTGGCTACCAAAATGGAGGCGATGGTTCCGGGATCGGTATAGGGTGAGGTGATGACCTCATCTCCGGCACCAATCCCAAGTGCCTCCACGCAAGTGTGCAATGCCTGGGTCCCGGAACCCGTGGCCACGCAGAACTTTGTGCCCATCATTTGAGCAAATTTCTTTTCAAACGTGGGGACCGTACCTGACTTAGACTGGATTCTACACCAAATCCTGCTTTTTGTGGTTTTCACTACTGAGTCTATGATACTTTGATCCCAGTATGGCCAGCCTGGCCAACTCTTGTTCTTTCTGACAGGTTCGCCGCCGAGGATTGCCAGTTTGCGGCCCTTGTTACTAATGTTGCCATAGGCTGGGATGCTCCGTGATACGGCAGCGAGCGTACCTGCTGATGCAGCAGCCAAAAGCTGCCGTCTGTTCAAATTGTTCTTATCCATTTCCAAACCCTTTCATTTGTCTCCGTAAACATGATATTAGACTGAGGGTTCCATTATAATGTCGCGATGCGGGCGATGTTAGCGGAAAAGGTGCCACGGGCAAGTAATTTTGCAACATCGGGCTCACGAGTAGATACCCCTTTTGAAATTGGCTTTGTTTGGGTTTGAATTGGGTTTGTTTTTTCGGAAGCCGAAATCGCGGTTTTTTCATAATCCCTTTTGGTAAAGAGGTTTGTATTGTTTTTTGACGTTTCGAAAATTGGGTTCGTTTTTTCGGGGCCCGAATGGGCGGTTTATTTTCATAACCCACTGTTAAAATAGAAGTTACGATCATTTTGGCCTTTTTGAAATTGGCTTTGATTGGGTTCGTTTTGGGTTCGTTTTCACCAAGTGTCCAACTGGGATTATTTCCATATTCCTTTATTAATACTTTATTTACGTTCATTTG
>VRUL01000026.1:29232-65717 GCA_019456145.1 Planctomycetota bacterium | reverse complement strand
ACAAATATGACACTTTAATGAAAAAAAGACTCGGCCCTGAAGATGATTATTTCAGAATCGGTCGTGATGTCAGAATATTGATTATATTTCTTGGAGCCTTAATAAATCAAATCCTCTTGGTCCTTTTCATAATTGGGGTAGTGACAAATGTGGAAAATGTCAGGAGAGTGTTGATTTTGAGTAAAGATGAGAAAAAACGAATGTGTAAAGAAGAAGATTGAAAAGATTATCAAAAACTCCCTGGTTCCTGAAGACCCGATACACTCAAAAAACACCCTGGAGTGGCTGCTTAAATTAAATCCTGATGCTGATGAAGCCTTAAAGATCGCCGCTTTAGCTCATGATATAGAAAGAGCTATTGAGAAACGTAAAGTGAAGCGAAAAGATTATAAAGATTATGATGAGTTCAAGAATGCTCATGCCTTAAATAGTGCTAATATCTCGGTAGAAATAATGAAAGAGTGTAACGTAAGTACAGAATTGGCTGATGATGCCTTTCACCTGATACGCTTTCACGAAACGGGTGGTTCGAGACGTGTAAACATATTAAGAGGTGCCGATGGCGTCTCATTTTTCCATGTCAATCTCCCTGAATACTTCAGCCGGAATGGTAAAAAGGAAACAGAAAAAAGGTGGTTTTGGGGTTACAGAAGATTATCAGAGAAAGAAAAAATAATAATTGCCAAGTTCAATTACCAGGATGAAGAACTTAATACTCTTGTAACGACTTGGCTGGAAAAATCTCAACTCTGCTTATAATCGCATCACTGGATATCGATGGAATAATAAAAACAAAAGAATATAAGTTGTATTTCTATGGTTAACCCGGCAGAAAATTTTAGGGAGATAAAGATGTCACCTGAAAAGAATGATGAGAATCTAAAGACGATATACGAGCAGTATTGGCTTCACGCAAGACATGTAGCGGACGAAGGGCTATGGGTAGAAGTTTAGATGACAGCGGAGGTTTTGAAAGGAAATTCAGAAGGATAGCGGGCAGAAGAAACCTGTATAATATTCCAATTCTTGTGGGTATCTTATTGGGAGTTCCTTTATACTCCCTGATTTTTATTCTGTTTCATTCTGGAATCACAGCAATTGTATATTCTGCAAGAGCTATAAAACATATGTATGTGATGGATCGTAAGAAAGCGTGAACAAGAAGTTCGGTTTGGCGCGGGATGGTATATCAGCGTTTTCGACGGCGATAGACGATTATAAAGACCAAGATCGCCGTGACAATAACGATTACCATTACTTCACCTTGACCAAATAGTACACCCAGCATGGCGATTTTGTCTTCCTGATTTATCACGTCTTGTTTTCGTTCTTCGTTTCGAACATCCGGCACGAGTCTATCTTTGCGGTCCTTTTATGTCAAGCTTGGTTGAAGAAAATATCTCGTTGTTCGTATCTCGTGATGTGTCATGAAATATTAAAAATGTGTGAGTAATTTGCCTTCTTTGCGCATAATACTTAGTAGAAACTGGTACCAGAATCGTGAGTTTGTCAAAGTGACTGATCAGTCGAAACAACAAAATTGGGCGTGGATATCTGCAGGCGATGCAGATATGTGGCGGGAATTCCTAAATCGGGAGATACCACAGCTTTACGGTATGTTTATGCGGCGATGGCCGAATCCATCGCTGGCTGAAGAATTGGTGCAAAAGACGATTTTTGACGCTGTGCGAGGATGTGACAGCTATGAGCCGACGAAGGGCAGCCCGGAAGAATGGATTTTCGGCATCGCACGGAATAATATCCGCCTGGAGATGAGAAAGCGGGCGAGCCGGCCCAGTGTTGACGGCGATATCAGCAGCTACGTCGAGACGATTGACAGTGAGCCATTGCCCGATGAAGTGCTCGAACAGAAAGAAACGGCAGCGTTTGTCAAGGCGGCATTGGCCGGATTGGCAAGTAAAGAACAAAATGTGCTGAGAGCCAAGTATATCGAAGATCTCTCGGCGCGTGACATTGGCCGACGGTTGGGAATTACAGAAAAGGCTGTGCACAGCTTGTTGTATCGGGCGAGGATTTCTCTTCGCCGGGAGCTTGAACGAATGGCACCGGCGGATAAGAAGGGATAAAAAATTATGAAACCTAAAGAAGACAATTTGGAAAAAAATATTTCGCGGTTAGTGAAACTGGCCGGCGATGCAGATAAACCCAGCGGGGCATTTGTCGATTCGGTGAGGGAGGACGCTCTTGATGAACTCAAGACGTCAGGGGCAGGCGCCAAGCGAGAGAAAAGAGAAAAATCGGCAAAAAGTAAATGGGTAAAGATTTTCGCTTATGCGGCATCCATTCTTATTGTCTGTGGTCTGGTAATTGAGTTAACGATGCCAAGCCTCCAGCGTGTGCGTGAAAGAATGGGTAAGGCGCGACTCAGTGCAAAAATAGCTAATCTTGAAAGTTACGTATCCAGCAAACCAGTGACAGTAGTAGCGGGTCCATCGGACAAATCATCGCTGCCAAAATCGGGCAGATCGATATCAAATTTTAATGGAAATCACGCAGCCAGCGATCGAGTGATAGTGAGAGCGGATTCCTCGGACACATCGCCGCCGCCACCGGCCAAACCGGAGGCACGTTTTGTGGGGACACCGAGGAGTACCAGAAAGCCGATAGCACTTAAAGAAGCTAAGAAAGGATATGAAGTTGCTCTCGGGACGCGTAAATCGGGAGAGGCAGGTTCTTTGATTCGTTACCGCAAGCCTGAGCGTGGTCCGCGCGGTTATCCGATGGCGCATGGGGGGACGACACCGCCGAACGGCGAGGATGTGGATGCGATGTTCTTTAAGAACTACGGTGTTAATCCATTTGTCGATACGGAAGATGACCATCTGTCTACTTTCGCGACGGATGTCGATACGGGCAGCTATACGGTTGTTCGACGGTATCTGCATGATGGCCATTTGCCTCCGGAAAAGGCGGTGAGGGTCGAGGAGTTTGTCAATTATTTCAATTACCGGTATGCCGCTCCTCAGGAAGATACATTTACGGTTTACGCAGAAGCTGCACCGTGGAGATTCGGGACCGGCCGGAAGAACAGCTACCTGCTTCGGCTTGGACTGAAGGGAAAACAGGTGAGCGAGGAGAGCCGCAAGCCGGCGATTTTGACCTTTGTAATCGATGTTTCCGGGTCGATGAAACGGGAAAACCGGCTGGGACTGGTCAAGCGAAGCCTTCGGATGCTGGTCGAGAAGTTGAGAGGAGAAGACCGGATAGGGATCGCGGTTTACGGCAGCCGAGGCAGGAAAGAGATGGACCATCGTGGACTTTATGAAAAGGCCGAGATTCTTGCGGTAATCGAATCGCTTCAAGCCAGCGGCTCAACATATGCCGAGGAAGGAATTCGCATCGGTTACGAAATGGCCGAAAATGCCTACAGAAGGGGACACATCAACCGGGTCATACTTTGCTCGGACGGCGTTGCCAACGTTGGCAGGACCGGAGCCGATGATATTTTAGAGATTATCAAGAAAAAGGCAGAGAAAGGGATTACACTTTCGGTTATCGGTTTTGGGATGGGCAATTATAACGATGTGCTTCTGGAAAGACTTGGCGACAAGGGCAATGGGCACTACATTTATATTGATACTATTGCCGAGGCAAGAAGGGTATTCGAGGACAACCTTACCGGCACTTTGCAGGTTATCGGCAGGGATGTCAAAATACAGGTTGATTTCAATCCGGACGTTGTGCGAAGCTATCGGCTGATCGGCTACGAGAACCGCGACGTGCCTGATGAGAAGTTCCGCGACGACAAGTATGACGGCGGTGAAATAGGAGCAGGGCATTCGGTAACGGCCCTTTATGAATTGAAGTTGTGGCCCGACAAGGAAGGCACCGTCGCGACCACTTACGTTCGCTATAAACATGCTGATACCCGTGCAGTAACCGAGTTCAAAAGTCGTATAGCCGTTGGAGATTTCGATAAAAATTTTGATGGTTCAAGCAGCGAGTTTAAGCTTGCCGCGACTGTTGCCGAATTCGCTGAGATTCTTCGCAAAAGTTACTGGGCCAAAGGGGCAACACTCGATAGAGTCCTTGAACGTGCCCAGCAGCTCAGCAGGGAGTTCGAAGACGATGCTGATGTGATTGAACTTGTTGATTTGATATCGAAAACCGAAAAGCTGATGAAGAAGACGGCGGTTGAGCCCGACGAGGCCGGAGAGAGTGAAGACGAATTCCTGCGTCCGTAGCCGTAAAATATTAACGCAAAAGATTGGAAAGGTCTGTCTTGTGGCAGGCCTTTTTATTTTGAGTTGATGATATTTTAGAAGGTAATTTTGAAGTCCATATATTGGGGGTCGATGGGGATTTCTTCGATTTTGGTTTCTCTTACATAGCCGGGAAAGGATTCTTCGATGTCTCGGATACAGGCAGTAATGTCATCAGCGGGGCCCTGGGCCAGCATCTGGACAGTACCATCCGGGCAGTTGCGGACAAAGCCGGTTAGCTTATGACGGTTGGCTATGTGAAAAGCAGTGAAGCGAAAGCCGACACCCTGGACTCGGCCGACGAAAACTATATGTTTGGCGGTTTGGCGCATCTCGATACCCGATACTCGATTCTCGATGCTCGATTCAGGCATCGAGTATTTCAATATTAATCCGAAACAGGTCTTTGTGCAAGGGCAGAAGTGTGAATACGGGCAATAGTGAGATAAATTAAGGTTCACCAGGAGTCGTAAGTTGAGTATAATCCTGTGGTTTAATTATCGTGGCTGGTTATTGTGAAAAAGACAAAGAAACAGATAGAAAGAGACGAGCAGATTTATCAGCTTACCACGCTTGTGGCCGGGGATGTCTCGCTTCAGGAGGTGCTGGATAAGCTTGCTGAAGCGGCGGTGAAGATTACCGGTGTCAAGGCCTGCTCGATTCGTCTGCTGGATGAAGAGGCAGGCGACTTGAAGATGCGAAGTACGTATGGCCTTAGCGAAGAGTATCGTAATAAGGGAGAAGTTTCGAAACACGATTCGGTGATTAAAGCTGCTTTCGCCGGTGAAGCGATGGTTGTTGACGATATGCGGATTGATGGGCGTGTAAAATATAAAGAGGCGGCAATAAAGGAGGGGCTCGTCAGCCAGCTTACGGTTGCAATGCAATTCAGGAGGAAGGCCATCGGTGTGCTTCGGCTTTACAGTCCGAAGCCCAAACGCTTTGACCAGGATGATATTAGTGTTGCCAGGGCGGTTGCTTCGCAATGTGCCGCTGCGATAACAAACGCAAGGCTGTATGCCAAGGCGATTGAAGGGGCCCGTATCGCCGAACAGATGCGGTTGGCCGGGATTGTTCAGAGGAGAATGATTCCTGAGAAGGCCCCGCTGGTGCCGGGTTTAGATTTATCGGTTGCTTATATTCCCTGTTTTGATGTCGGCGGCGACCTATACGATTTTCATCGAATAGCAGACGACTGTTTTGTTGTGACGATTGCTGATGTTATAGGAAAAGGGATTCCTGCTGCGCTAATGATGAGTTCATTTCGAGGCGCCGTGCATGCTTACGCCGACACTGAAGCGGCCCGAAAAGGTACGCCTAAAGATATTATTCATAAAATCAATAAGATGGCGTGTGGTGAATGCAGAGATGGCGAGTTTATTACGTTCTTTTTTGCGGTTATTTGCGTTGAAGATATGACAATGACCTATTGTAATTGCGGACATCAGCCGACCGTGCTGATAAGAGATGGGCAAGTTACGGAATTGGAAAAGGGCGGACTTGTGCTCGGAGTTGACCCGCAAGCCGAATACGAAATTGAAACCGTGGGACTAAAAGACGGTGATTGTTTGCTGTTCTATACCGACGGGCTGGTTGATGCGGCCAACTTTGACGGTGAATTGTGGGGCAGGGAAAGGATGCTGAAAGCCGCGAAGAAATTTGCTGCATGTTCAGCGGAGCAGATGGTTAAAAGTATCTTAGGGTATAGAAGGCGGTTTGTGGGTCTTGCCAGTCAGCGTGATGATACGAGTATTATTGGTGTCAAAGTTGATAAGACGGCAAACCCGGAGTTTATGAAGTAGGTTTGTTTTTTAGATGGCGAATTTGGTTATTACAATCGATGGTCCGGCCGCCAGCGGCAAAAGCACCGTAGCTCGGCTGTTAGCTGAGAGACTCGGGGCGAGCTTCCTTGATACAGGATCGATGTATCGGGCTGTTACGTTGGCTGCGATTGAGGGCGGCGTCGATATGAGCGATGAAGAAAAGCTGCTTAGTGTCTTTGATAATCGGAAGTTTCAGTTTGCCGTTAGAGAAGGCAGGATGGCGGTTTCCATCGATGGGCTCGATGTTACCGAGCAAATACGTCGACAGGAAGTTACGGCTAATGCACGGTATATTGCCTCGGCGGTGAAAGTGCGGGAAAAGTTAGTGGAAATGCAAAGGCAATTTGCGGCAAGAGAGAAAAAAATAGTTACCGAGGGAAGAGACCAGGGCACCGTGGCATTTCCCAACGCCGATGTAAAATTTTATCTTACGGCTGACACCGGCGAGAGGGCAAAGAGAAGGCAGAATGAACTGCGAACCAGAGGCGGCCTTGAAAGCCTCGAGCGAATACAAGATGCCATAGAAGAAAGGGACAAGAGCGACCAGGACAGAGAAGTCGGGCCGTTAAGGCCGGCTGAAGATGCTATTGTTGTCGACACCACCGATTTGGGTATTGAAGAGGTTGTAGAAAAACTTTTGCGTTGCGTGGAAGAAAAATGCCTGAAAAGAGACCAAAAATGAGATGGTTCCGGTTTGCACGCTGGTGCTGCAAGGTTTTTTGCAATCTATTTTTTCGGATACATATTTACGGGAGGGAAAATGTCCCCGATGAAGGTGCCGTTGTGCTGGTCGGTAACCACCAGAGCTATCTTGATCCTGTATTTTGCGGAATATCTTTGAAAAGACCCATATATTTTCTTGCCCGTGATTCGCTGTGGAAAAACAGGTTTTTCGGCCGGCTGATTTCTTCAGTCAATACTATACCGGTCAAGCAGGGCAAGGGGGATTTGTCTGCGATGAGAAAGGTCATCAGTAAACTCAAAGAAGGCTGGGGCTTTTGTCTTTTTCCGGAAGGTACGCGAACCAGTGACGGGAAAATTACGGCCTTTAAGCCCGGCTTTGGTCTTCTGTGCAGGCGGGGAGGGGCAGCGGTTGTGCCGTTTGTGATTGACGGTGCCTTTGAATGTTGGCCGAGGCATAAGAAGATATTTTCACCCGGGTCGATTGAGGTGTGCTACGGCAAAGCGATACCGGCCAGCGAGGTCGCGAATATGAATGACAGGGAACTGGCAGAACTCCTGACCGATACGCTGCGCCGCATGCAAACGGAAAGCCGGTTAAAACAGGGCAAAGAGCCGTATAATTATTGATGATTTCGTTGTTGCTTAGATCTGTCGTATTGCGGAAGAGAGGTTTAGACCTTCTGAAATGACGCTTGACTACATGGGCCATTGAGGGTATCCTTATTCTACAATCGCTGATGCAGGTGTACGCTGCTGTGTTTATTTGGTTTTTCAACGGTTCAGGGCGGCCCCTTAAGTCAATTGGGGGCAGGAAATGGATGTATATCATAGAAGAAACGGGACGTACCAAAGATCAGCGGTTTTGACGATTTAGTTGATATTGATGATGGTGTTTTCTGTTTTCTGTATGGTATGGAGTTGGGAATTAAGTAAATTGAATGTCATTTTACAATAATGGAGGACTATGAAATGGCCGAATGTGAAAAAACTACAAACACAATTAACAGTCAAAAGCGAATCACTCGTCGTCGGTTTATTGCCGGCGCCGGTGCGACGGCACTGTCGTTTACAGTGGTTAAGCCTTCGCTTGTTCGCGGGACTGAAGCCAACTCGAAAGTCGATTTGGGTTTAATCGGCTGCGGCGGCAGGGGGACATGGATTGCCGAGCTGTTTGCGCAGCACGGCGGATACAATGTTGTTGCGGTGGCGGACTATTTCCAGGACAGGGTTGATGGTGCCGGGGGTAAATTGGGCGTGGACGATGCCCGCTGTTATACAGGGCTGTCGGGTTATCGTAAACTGCTGGAGAAGGTGGACGCTGTTGCGATTGAGAGTCCGCCTTATTTTCATCCTCAGCAGGCCGCTGAAGCGGTGGACGCCGGTTGTCATACCTATGTTGCCAAGCCGATCGCGGTGGATGCGCCAGGGTGTCGGAGTATTGGTGATAGCGGTAAAAAGGCCACATCTAAAAAACTCTGTTTTCTCATTGATTTTCAGACCCGTGCCGACAAGTTTTACATTGAAGCGCTTAAACGCGTTCGCGACGGCGCGCTGGGGAAGTTTGCATTTGGTGAGGCGATTTACCACGCAGGTTGTCCGTTTAAGCGTATGTACAAGAGCTGGCAGGAAGCACCAAACGATTCGGAGAATCGTTTGCGGGCGTGGGGACTGGACAGGATACTATCCGGTGACATTATTACAGAGCAGAACATTCACACGCTCGACGTAATGAGCTGGATAATGGACCAGGAACCAGTATGGGCGGTTGGGACCGGTGGGAGAACTGTACGGCCGGTCGGCACCTGTTGGGACCATTTCGCGATTCTCTTCGAGTATCCGAATAATGTGGGTATTACGTTCAGTTCAAGGCAGATGGATGGTCACGGTACCCAGCCTGAAGGAATCAGAAATCGAATGTTTGGGGCCAAAGGTATTCTCGAAACCGAATATGGCGGACAGGTAATCATTCGCGGGAAGAACTTCTATCGCGGCGGCAGAAGCCCGGGAATATATAAAGAAGGCGCGGTTGCCAACATCGCGGCGTTCCATAAGAACATTATAAGTAAGAACTTCGATAATACAACGGTTGCGCCGAGCGTTCGCAGCAATCTTATTACAATACTCGGGCGCACCGCTGCCTACGAGAGGCGAAAGGTGACCTGGGACGAGATTATCAAAAGTAAAAAGAAACTGGACGGAAATCTTAAAGGTTTGAAAGCATAAGCCAGGGAATTGAACGCGAAAATATTCAGTTGTTTTTTTCATGACCGCTGTGTTGATTTTTCGGTGTTTATGGAGGTATCGAAGTGAAATATTCACGCATGACCCGTCGTGAGATGATGGTAAACAGCGCCTGTGCCGTTGCCGGGTTTACCCTGACAACTTCGTGCCGCTCTTTCGGGCCGTTGTTGAGCGGTCGGGGTTTTAAAATTGGCGTCTGCGACTGGACAATAGGCAAGAGGACCGACCCTGCTTCGCTGGAGATGGCCAAGCGGCTGGGGCTCGACGGTGTACAGGTAGACTTTGGAAGCGGACAAAACGACTTGCCCCTGTGTAATCCCGAACTGCAAAAGAAATATATCGAGGCGGCAAAACAGCACGATGTTCAGGTTGCGTCACTGGCTCTTGGAACTCTTAACAATGTTCCCTACAAGAGTGATCCTCGTACAGAGCGATGGGTCTCTGAGAGCATTGACGTATGCAAGGCTATGGGGACCAATGTTGTGCTCATGGCCTTTTTCGGGAAAGGTGACCTGCGAAACGACAAGAAAGGAACCGAGGTCGTCGTCGAACGGCTCAAGAGGGTGGCGCCGAAAGCGGAGAAGGCCGGGGTTTTTCTGGGTATTGAAAGCTGGCTCAGTGCCGAGCAGCACCTGGATATCATCGATCGGGTCGGCTCTCCTGCGGTCAAGGTTTATTACGATGTGGCCAACTCGCATAAAGCCGGCTACGACATCTATCAGGAGATACGCCTGCTCGGTAAGCAAATCTGCGAGTTTCACGCCAAGGACTACGATGACCTCTACGGCAAGGGTACAATTGCCTTCGAGGAGGTCCGCCGGGCGATGGACGACATAGGCTATCGCGGATGGATAGTTATGGAGGGTGTGAAAATGCCGCTGGGATTAGAGGAGAGTATGCGGTATGATGCTAAGTATCTGCGCGGCGTCTTTCCTCCGAGAGTGTAGGCGCGGATTAAATAAACTACTTCGAGGTGAAATGATGAAGAACATAAAAGACATCTTTTTGATTGTTGTATTCCTGAGTCTGACAGGATTAACGCCCATTACTACAGATTGTGCCGGCGCGGTGAATTATCTTTCTCCACAGGCCCTTGTTTCGTCGGAAAATGAAAACCTGCTGTATATTGCCCAGGGCGGCGCAAGGCAGGTTGCGGTCTTTAATACCAATAGTAGTAAAGTTATAAAGACAATAAATCTTCCCGCTGAGCCGACCGGTCTGGATCTGAGCGCTGATGGAAAATATCTTTATGTTACCTGTGCAGCACCGGAAGGGCGGGTCTGTGTTATCAGAACTGAAACCAACAAGATTATTAAACGGATTCCAGTTGGATACGACCCACGTTCTCCGGTACTGAGCCCCGATGGTGAAGTGCTTTATGTATGTAATCGCTTCAACAACACAGTCTCGGTGATAAATATTAAAAAAAATAAGCAAGTTGCCGTGATTAAAGTCTTGCGTGAACCATTCGCCGCTGATATTACGCCGGACGGAAAGTGGCTTTACGTTGGAAGTCATATTCCCGACGGACCGGCAAATGCAGAATCCGTTGCTTGCAAGGTCTGTGTTATCAATACAAAGACAAGGGATGTTGATGTAACTATCTCTCTGCCAAATGGAAGTACGGGACTTCGCGGTCTTGCTGTTTCTCCGGACGGCAGATATGTATATGTTTCTCACATACTTGCCCGTTATACAGTGCCCACGACACAACTGGAACGGGGATGGGTGAATACCAATGCGCTGAGTATTATCGATGCAGGTAGTAAGAAGCTGTTTGATACTGTTCTTCTGGATGATGTGGATAATGGGGCTGCCAATCCATGGGGTGTTTCCTGTACGAAAGATAGTAAGTATGTTTGTGTGACCCAGGCCGGAACTCATGAATTGAGCGTCATAGACACAGCGGCTTTGTTAGATAAAATCAAGAATTATCAAAGTAGTGACACAAAAGCTCAGGGCGGGGCAGAAAGACAGAATAAGCCCGGAGGTTATGGTTCGGCAATATCTACATCTACGGGCATTCCTAATGAGTTGAGCTTTCTCTATGGTATTCGGCGCCGTATCAGACTCGGCGGAAAAGGCCCTCGCGCACTTGCTATTGTGGGTTCTAAAGTTTACGTGGCGGAATATTTTACCGACAGCATGACTTTGGTTGATTTAACCAAATGGCCGAGACCTGAAACTGTTGCTTTGTCCCTTGGCCCACCACCGCGAATGAGCGAAAAACGCAGAGGAGAATTGCTTTTCAACGATGCCTCGATTTGTTTTCAGAAGTGGCATAGCTGCGCTAGTTGCCATCCCGGCCAGGGACGTGTCGACGGTCTGAACTGGGACCTTCTTAACGACGGCATAGGCAATCCCAAGAATACAAAGAACCTGCTGCTGGCGCACAAGACGCCGCCAGCCATGATTACGGGTGTGCGTGACAGTGCCGAGGCGGCTGTGCGTACGGGAATCAAACACATTATGTTCGCTGTCCGCCCGGAGGAAGACGCCCTTGCGATAGATGAATACCTTAAGTCACTCAAGCCGGTTCCGAGCCCATATCTGGCCAAGGGCAAACTAAGCAAATCGGCCAAACGAGGACAAAAGGTATTCGAAAAGGCAGGATGTGCTTCGTGTCATAAGGGACCGCTGTACACGGATTTACAGAAATACAATGTGGGTATAGGTCAAGGCAGGGATGAAGACCGGGAGTTTGATACGCCGAGCCTGGTGGAAATCTGGCGGACCGCACCTTATCTGTACGATGGACGGGCCGCAAACATTGAAGAAGTATTAACGAAATACAACACCGGCGATAAACATGGAGTAACATCCAAACTGAGCAAGGACGAGGTTAGTAATTTGGCTGAGTTTGTTCTCTCGCAGTAAGGCCCCGGATTAAAGTCCTTGCTTTGCTTCGGATTTGAAGGTATAAACCTGTTTGGTTACAGCAAAGATTTTATTGAAATAGCCTCTTGACTAATTACCGAGAATTAATATAATGCTCGGCCATCGTATATAAATTTATCAAATAATGAACCTTAATGCCCGGTTTGTAGTATTATATCGTTTTAACAACGGGATATTGTAAGTCTTGTAATAGGTGGCAGATATGATAAGTGTAAAGGAATTGCGGCGAAGTTTTGGGCCAATCGTTGCTGTTGACGGTGTATCATTCGAAGTCGAAAAGGGCCAGGTTTTGGGCCTTCTTGGGCCCAATGGGGCCGGGAAAACCACCGCGATGAGAATGCTGGCATGCTTTCTCAAGCCTGACAGCGGGACAGCTACTGTGTGTGGGCACGATATTTTACGGAATTCCGTTGAAGTCAGGCGGTCGATTGGATATCTTGCAGAGAATTCACCAGCCTATAACGAGATGACGGTAGGAGGATTTTTAGAGTTTGTCTGCGATGTCAGACAGATTAAGGGCAAAGACCGCAAGCGGGCGCTCGACCGGGTTGTTCCGATGTGTTCGGTCGAATCTGTGTACCATCAGACGATTGAGACATTGTCGAAGGGATATCGGCGGCGGGTGGGACTAGCTCAAGCATTAATTCATGACCCTGATGTGCTTATTCTTGATGAGCCAACCGACGGTTTGGATCCCAATCAAAAGCACGAGGTAAGAGGGCTTATAAATAGTATGGCCAAGGACAAGTGCATTATTATCTCAACTCACATTCTCGAAGAAGTTGAGGCTGTTTGTTCGAGGACAATAATTATTTCCAAAGGGCGAATACTGGTGGATTCGACGCCAAAGGAGTTGAAAGAGAAGTACAAGTGCAGTCTTGAAGAAGTCTTTCGTAAGATTACGAAGTCCAAGGTTGCTTAGTTTTTGTTTTTTAGTTCGGGACAATAATATGATATTTTCACAGGAGTACAAAAATGCATAGCTTTTGGGCAGTATTCAAAAGGGAGCTAAAAAGCTATTTTACTACCCCTATTGCGTACGTGTTTCTTGTAATATTTCTTTTTTTCTCGGGTTACCTGACATTCAAGCAGGGTTTCTTTGAAATGCGACAGGCAGACATGCGTGCGTTCTTCATGAATCTGCCGTTGCTGTTTGTTTTTATGGTGCCATCAGCGGCGATGCGTTTGTGGGCTGAAGAACGCAGGGTCGGTTCGATCGAACTGCTGTTTACTTTGCCTGTTACCGTGACGCAGGCGATCCTGGGCAAATTCTGTGCTGCGTGGCTTTTCCTTGTGATTGCGCTGGCTTTGACGTTCCCTATGCCGATTACAGTTTGTTACCTTGGTGACCCTGATATCGGCATGATAGTTACGGGTTACCTGGGCAGCTTTTTGATGGCGGGGGGGTTTCTTGCTATTGGTTGTTTCTTTTCGGTGGTCAGTAAGAACCAGGTAATAAGTTTTGTTCTTTCGGTAGTGGCCTGTGCAGTGCTTGTTTTTGCAGGCAGGCCGACAACGCTGAATTATCTTTCGACGTTCTTTCCTGCGGGCCTGGTATCAGTGATAGAGACCATGAGTTTTCAGACACACTTCGAGTCAATCCAGAAGGGAGTTCTGGAGTTTAAGGACCTGTCTTACTTTATTTTGCTGATAGTTGGTTGGATTGCTGCCAGCAGTATTGTTTTAGATGAAAGGAAGGCGAGCTAATGAACCGGACGATACGGGCAATTATAGGTGCGGTTTGTATTTTGGTGATTGCTTTCAGTGCGATAAGCATTTTTCAAAATATAGGCAAGTTGTGGAAGGTCGATGTCACAGACCAGAAGCTTTATACACTCTCTGATGGGACCAAGGCGATTTTAGCTAAACTTCATCAAAAGGTCCTAATCAAGTTTTATTACGCGAAGACGGCATCACTGAAGGGGCCGGACCAGATTAAGTTTTTCAATAATTATTACGAGTTTGTTAAATCGTTATTGGAAGAATACGTTGCCACAGCCAAAGGTATGGTTGAACTGCAGGTCATTGACCCAAGGCCTTTTTCCCAGGACGAGGTCGATGCATTGCAGTTTGGCCTGAAACGATTTTCTATAACGGAAGAGGAGAGCTTTTTCTTCGGATTAGTAGTGCGGACGCCTTTTGGTATTGAGAAGTCCATACCGTTCTTTTCACCGGACCGACAGAATTTTGTCGAGTATGACATAAGCTACCTGATAGACACTGCCATTACCCGTCAGAAGAAGAAAATAGGTATAATGAGCTCGCTGTCTGTAATGGGGCAGGATATCAGCCCCTATATGGCCCAGATGATGCGGATGCAGAACCAGCAACCACAACCACCCTGGACTTTCGTCGAGCATTTGCGAAAGAAGTATGAGGTCAAAAGTGTGGCTACAGATGTTAATGAGATTACGGATGTTGATATCCTGCTGGTTATCCATCCTAAAGAACTGCCTGAGCCGGCGTTGTTTGCGATAGACCAGTTTGTGGTCAAAGGCGGCAGGACGATTGTATGTGTTGATCCACATTGCAGGGAGGACAAGCCGGATAGAATGGCAATGCAAATGGGCAGGCCGCCTTCGCAGAGTTCGGGGCTAAACGTGCTTTTGAAAAACTGGGGGATTGAGATGCCGGAGAATACGTTTGCCGGGGACAAGAACCTGATGATGCCATGGCGAGGTGGTCGTAACGGGCGACCGGAGGACCTCATTAGTTTCCTTAATCTGACGCCGGCAGGAAAATGTTTCAATACCGACAATGTTATTACCGCCCAGCTTAACCAGGTGAGTGTATGGTTCGCCGGTGTGCTGAAGGAAGTTGTAGGTTCGGATGAGGAAGAAAGCAGTATTGAGATCCGGCGAACGCCGCTTTTTATGACGACCAATCGAGGTAATAGCTGGAAAGTCAGCAGTCCCTATGAACTGATGATGCTGAACCCAAAGAGCTTAACGGACAAATTTATTGATGGTGATAAGCCTGTGTCAATGGGTTATCTTGTTACGGGTCGTTTTAAGAGCAGTTTTCCCAATGGCATTGAGATTGAAGTTGAGTCGAGCGAGGAGGGACCTTCGGAAGAAGCAAAGGACCCGAATGATAATAAAAAAACTATGAGGCGGATTACAGGTCTGACAGAAGCGACGGAAGTCTGCGCGGTGGCCGTCTTTTCGGATGTTGACTTTATAAGTGATATGCTGGCATACCGGGACTTTTTTGTCTTCGGAAAGACTCCCAATGGTGACAACGCGACTTTAATGCTGAATACCATTGATGATTTTGGTGGATCGAGCGATTTGATTTCAATCAGGTCGCGTGGGAACTTTAGACGTCCGTTTGTTGTTGTTGACAGGATTGAAAGTGAGGCGAAAGCCGAAACTGCCAAGGAGCTGTTGATGATTGAGGTAAAAATTGCAGGTTTCAACAGGGAACTGCAGTCTATTATCGCCTCTGCCAAAGAAGGTGAGGAAGAGGTTGTTGGCAGTTCAATATTACAGAAAAGACGCGAGCTTGAATTGGAGATACAGCGAGCCAACAGAGAGAAACGCGTCATCCAGATGAAGAGACGCCAACGGATTGATAGTTTGGGCGGAAAGCTGCAAAGGGCTAATACGTTGATAGCGCCGGCGGTTATTCTGATAATTGCTGTAGTGGTGAGTATCCGCCGCAGTATAAGGAAGAGACATTATATCAGCCATACAAGTGATGCTTGATTCGTATTGGGCGAAGTATGAAACGAAACAGAAGAAGTGCTTCAAAAGATACGAATGAGGAGTCTTATAATGAACAACAAAAACCTTACAATATTAGGGATTGTTACAGTATTGATGGTCACATGGGCTGTGGTTCAGTCACGTGTTTCAAGCAGGCCCCGGACAGAGCTGGGGGTGCTATCTTATCTTATCCAGGGACTTGATCCAACGGATATAGGCAGCATCGTTGTGGGAACAGGTGAAGATGCAGTGACCATGAAGCGCATTGGAAAACATTTTGTGGTTGCTAACAAAGACAATTACCCGGCGGTTACGAGCACAATAAGCGAGCTGATAACATCGTGTCTTGATATTAAGACGGCTGAGTTGTATACAGATGAAGCGGCATATCACGAAGATCTTGAAGTAACGGAAGAAAAAGCTCGCACGGTTGTTAAATTTATGACGCCGGAGCCGAATTCAACAGTGCTTGCCGGCATTGTTGTGGGGAAGGCTAAAGAGTTGGGCGAGGGTACCTATGTAAGATTGGTTTCGGGTGATAAGGTTTTGAGTGATAAAGTCTATGTGACGTCAAATGTGCCTTGGATTAAAAACGGGGCGATGGATTACATTGAGCAGGAGCTTGTTTCTGTAAATCGCGATGATATAAACTCTGTGACGGTCACTTCTTCCGATGGTGAATATACGCTTAAAGCAAAGCAGGACAGCAAAGACGTAGTGCTGGAAAATATTCCCGCAGGCAAAACGGCCAAGAGTAGTGAGTGTGATAGAATTTTCACCGCTTTGTCAAATCTGAGGATAGATGATGTTAAGAAAAAACCGGCCGACCTGACCTTCGACAGGCAATATGTTTGCAGGCTAAAAGACTCGACTGTTTATACTGTAAAAATCGCTCAAAAGGGAGAGAAGACTTATGTGAATTGTGAAGCAGTTTTTACAGATCAGGCGCCCGTTACAAAAGAGAGGGAGGTTGAGTCAGAAGAAGAGCTGAAAAAGAAGGAAGCCAAATTACTTGCCCTGGACAAAGTAAGAGTTTTCTCTGCAAAACATCAGGGATGGGTTTATGAAATCGCCGAGTGGAAAGCCAAGGACCTGACGAAGGACCTTTCGGAATTGGTAGAGGACCAGGAAAAACCTGAAGAGGTTAAAGGGCCCCAGGAGCCTAACTCGGTAATGGAGAAGCCATCGGGCGAGCCTAATTCGATGTAAGAGGAACAGTAATTTAAAAACACACTGACTTTAATATATTGTAGTCTCGGGGTAATTTAAGAAACACACTGCTTGTTACTGTTCGGTCCAGTTCACTCATTTTTTTCGAGAAGTTGAGTCACTTTCATAGTTAATTCCACTTGTTCCTCTTCATTTAAGGGAAGCTCGCTCTCTAACATTCCTATATATTTGTTAATGTCTGAATCCTCTTCTCTTAACCGGTCTATCTTTGTATTCTGGTCCCTGATCTCTTCATCCAGTTCTCCGAAATCCAGACCCAGGTTAAATTTCTTATCCAGAAAAGTAAGAGTCAGCTTTATTGTGTGGAAATCTTCGCTGGCTGCGAGGTAAAATGGTATTTGAGGCCAAAGACTCACGCCTGGGATGCCTCTGTTTTTAGCTATCCACAAAAGATAACTGCTGATAGCCGGCGGCCCCTCCCAAGTTAAATTTTGGAGTCCGTAGTCTTGGTGTTTTTCCCGGATTTGGTGCTGGTTAAAAACCGCTGATATCCGTCGCTGGCTGGTATGGGCAATGGGAGAAATAGTTCCACCAATAGTATACATCTCTTTTATATTGCAATAACTTTGAGCGAAACCTGCAATCGCATTCAAAAATTTGTATCGCTCAAATCGCGGCTTACTGCCTTTAAATATCACCAGGTCATTTCTTTGGCTATAATAAAATTTACTTTCCGGAAACTGAGCGGTATTGTTTTCAATTGTTACTCCCGATAAAGAGAAGAAGTCCACCGGTTCAATTTCGCAAAAACTTCTACTGTTTATCTTTTTATTCAAATACTCAATCACCTTCGGACTTAGTTTGCCACTGTCCCGTTCCCATCCAACAATCAGGGATGGATTTTCAAACTTAGGTCGCTCGGAGAATTTAAATAGACTTTTCATCTTGTCGGCCTCCTTCCCTGAAAAGTTCGTCGATATGCTCCATCATTTTTTTCTGTTCTTCTTCTGTTATAGGTCCGGGTTCGGTTGGTCGGGCGTATCTTAATTTCTCAATTTCGTCTCTTACCTGTGGAGGAATTGCCTCTGCCGTATAAAGGCTTTCTAAAAACTCTTCAATATTTTCCTCTACTGTTTCGGCTAATTCGTCCAGTTGACTCAGGTCGATCTTAACATCGAGGATTTTAGCCAAAAGCTCAAGAACAGATTTCGAGCCTTTGGGATAGGGCCAGGGAGCGCCCTGGAGATAATAAGGTATTTCACCCATTAAACAAATAGCTTCTAAATCCCTCTTTTTAGCTACTCCCAGCAAAAGTCCATTTAGACCGGTGATAGTGCCCCGGCTTCTTCTTCCTTCCATTTCTGACATTACAACGGTATTTTCATATTCCTTTATTTCCTTTATTAAGCTTTGCTTATTAGGCACGACCCAAACTCTTGGTTTTGTGGTGTGGTGGATTTGAGAAACAGCCGCTCCGGAAGTATAGACTCTTTTGCATCCGAATTTTTCCGCCACATCCAAAACTAAATTAGCTATTTTGTATGCTTTTTTGCCTTCAGCGTATCTTATTCCTCCTTCGGCCGGCTGCTCCTGGCCAATGAAAAATATCAGGTCCTGATTTTTAATTCGTTGGGAGTAAAATTTACTGCTGGGAAACTCTAAATCCTTCAACAAACCTCTTTCAATGGAAACTTTTCGAGGATTAAAGAAATCCCAGGGTTCAATCTCTCCGAATTCCTGAGCTTTTAACACTTCTCTTAAACTTTCTATCGCACTTATCCCGATGTTTCCAATGCCCGGCCAACCACAGAACATAATCGGATTCTTAAGTTTGGGTTCTTTGTAAAGTTTGATTCCCACTATCCTGTTTCCTTTCCGAACTTCTTTATAGGATATCTATACTCGATAAAACAAAGGACAGAAACAGTTATTCACGCTTTTTATTGTTTACTCGAATATTTTTAATACTCCTGCTCCCCGGATTTTCCCATGTTTGAGTAAAATTAATGCCTCGTTGGCCTCCTGGAGCCTGAATTCCTGAATTTCGGGGACAATCGGAATTTCGGCAGCCAGGGGCAGAAAATCTTCAGCATCTTTTTTAGTAATATTGGCTACACTTTTTATTTCCTTTTCCAGCCAAAGATGGGCCTGGTAATCTAATTTCAACAGAGTTTCTTTATCCCTTTCTTCCTTTCGGATTGCATTTATAACCAGCCGACCTCCTTTTTCCAAGACTTTCATAGCCTGGACTATCGGATTCCAGGCGGGTGTAAAATCAATTGCACAATTTAGTTTTTCCGGTGGGGTCTCTCCGGTTGCTCCAACCCAGTCAGCGCCCAATTTTTCGGCCAATTTTTGATGCTCTTTCTGCCGGGATCTGGTAAAAACAAAGACTTTGGAATTCGGATATTTGTGTTTGGTTATCTGAATGACAATATGGGCCGAGGCCCCAAAACCAAATAGACCAAGGATTTGTCCATCCCGGAGTCCGGTTAGTCTTAGGGCTCTGTAACCAATTGCCCCGGCGCACAAGAGGGGAGCTGCTTGTGAGTCGGAAAATGTATCAGGAATCAAATAGGCGAAATCCTCAGAGATTATAGCGTATTGACTGTAGCCACCATTTGCGTTGCAGCCGGTGCCCTGGAACTCTGAGCATAGATTTTCATTTCCCACCCGGCAAAAATGGCATTTTCCACAGGCGGAATTTATCCAGGCAATGCCCACCCGATCTGCTAACTCAAATTTGGTTGCTTCAGGGCCGAGGCTCTCCACTGTTCCAACAATCTGGTGGCCCAGGATTATCGGCAATTCCGCCTGCAGCCTTCCTTCAATTTCATCAAGCTCTGTATGACAAATGCCACAAGCCGAAATTTTTACCCGAATCTGTTTGGGGCCAGGCTTAGGGACAGGCAACTCCTCTAATTCTAAAGGTTTTTCTTCAATCGGTGCGACTT
Source organism: Planctomycetota bacterium (assembly GCA_019456145.1). Taxonomy (GTDB): domain Bacteria; phylum Planctomycetota; class Phycisphaerae; order Sedimentisphaerales; family Anaerobacaceae; genus CS2-K091. The sequence continues at coordinate 46,017 of VRUL01000026.1, read as the reverse complement.
TCTTAAGTATCATTGCCTTCATTTATCAGCTCTGATTCTGATTTCTTACTTTCCATAGCTCTACGGCGAGTCCTATCATCATAGCGGTGTCATCGGTGTATCTTGAGCCGCCTGCTCCTAATGAATCCCCTATTGCAGTGCCGATGCAGCTTGCGAGGAATTTCGATTTTAGGTTATCCATTTCTATTGTCAATGTTAATGTACAAAAATTAAGTTTTCAACGTCTTTCCCTGAGTCTGATATATGTTTTGGTTACCGCAGCTTGCACCTGCTCTGGAGTAAGCAGTTCCATCTGCCCGTTCACTCGCAGTAGGTTGCAGCGTCCATCGTGGGCGGCTTTTAATTCGTACACTAATACATTTTGGCCGGGCATGTTCTCATTCTGGCCGGGGATATAAACGTATTCCCCTCCATCCGGGGCCGAACAACGCAATAATTGTGAGTCAGCTCCCCAATCTACCAATGTTTTCAGCGAAGGTGGAAAGCTCTCCTTCTCTATTGCATAGATTCGTAAATTCTGCCGAATAGTATGCAGGTTCATTTGGCACTGCAGGGCTGTGGCCTTGCGTTTTGCATCTACCAAGGCCCCACCATACTGACTGCCTGCCTCTCCCATGCTTTTGGTAATCCACCAAACTCCAAAGACAAAAAGTCCAATAACGATAACGAGCATGACAATACCAACAAGCCTTCCAATATCCACGCTTCCTCGTTGGGCCGATATTGACTTTCGACGAATAGGTCGTTGGCCGAGAAATTTCTTCTTCGACTTTGCCACAATTTCATCCTCTTTTTGCTTTTTGCATACTGGTTTTGATTGTTTGATCATCTGTTTTTATCCGCTAAGCAGGTCGGGTAATGGCAGCCCAAGTAAAGCGGCAAATAGTGCGACTAATGGCAAAATAATCATCTGGAGTCCTCCGAGCAGCAGAAATGCTATAAGGACAAATATCCCGTAGCGGCCAAACCTGTGATATGCGTTCACTGCCCGGGGAGACTTCAATAGGGCATAGACTAAGCGAGAGCCGTCTAACGGCGGTACCGGAATCAGGTTAAACACAGCCAGGATAATATTAAGCAGTATAGCCAACAATACAAAATAGCCCAGGAGTGGTAACTTGCCCAGACCGAAGAGGTGGAAAGCTCCGGTTAAGATAAGAGCCAGCATTATATTAGCAAGGGGGCCGGCGGCGGCCACCACAAAGATTTGCTTTTTGGTAAGAATCGAGAAGTTAACGGGAATGGGCTTTGCCCAGCCGAAACTCACAAGAAGCGGCATAATAATTGTACCTAACAGACTAATATGGGCCAGGGGATTCAGAGTCAGGCGTCCCATTTTCTTAGCTGTTTCATCGCCATACCTGTAGGCCATCCGGGCGTGCGCATATTCGTGTATAGTCAAAGATACAAGAAATATAGGAAGAACAAACAAAAAGGTTAAAGCTCGGCCGGCTAACATTGTACCCACTTCTCAAAAAATAAAACTATTCTTCGTTTCAGATATATCATATAAATAGCCTCTCTTGACTTAATATGTTCGGAAAAATTGAAATATTCTCTAACCATGGAGAATCTTAATATTGTCTAAACTGCCTAACACGTTGTTAGCGAGGGTAAGATACTGAATCTTTTTTGGATTATGACCTAATAGTTTACTTCCTACAGCATCAACAGCAACCGCGTCGAAACCTGCAAGTATCAGCCCCAATTTAATGCTTTCGCCCGACAGGTGCATCCCTGCAAGTGCGACCGAAGCATCCACCAGGCAAAGGTCGGGTTTTTTGTACAGGCAAATATCTACGACCGACTTGTGAGTTGAAGGAGAATGCAATTTTGATTTGTTCCAGGAGCCACGATAAAAAGGGGCCGGTGCAATTCCAAACATATTCTTCATGGCGATAGTGGTTGCCGTGAAACAATGGTCCTTGAGAACAGGCAGGGAAATAATAAAGGCGTCTTTGACAATCTCCGGAATATAAAGTTGTTTCAACTGCAGGGTATTTTTGCTTTTCAGTACAATGGCTTTTTCTTCATTAAAATCGATTAGTCTAATGCCAAATTTTTCAGCCAGCTTAGTATAACCGTTGGCCTTGAAGGTGTCTATAGTAATACCTTCTCCACAGCCCTCGCCGATAGCGATGTTGGCTTTGCTGTTTGACTTACAAAAATTATAAACTGCCTCGACGGCTTTTACGTTGGTAGTTACCGGCGGCGGGTCGGCATTGGTAAGGTTCGGCTTGATAATGACCAGCCCGGTCTGAGGTAACCTGCCGGCTGCTTTTATTAAATCAAGTGCTTTTGCGACACTTGTTTCATAGTCGGCAAATTTGACCTTAGCTACTACGCTCATCAGATTTGTTCTCCGTAAGTCCACTTGGGGACGCCTTACGGCGGAGTCAGTAGTCCGTAATCCCGGAAGGGATGCCTTACGGCAGGACTCCCAAGGAGGACCACCCTTTCTGCTAACAAACATCCTATACCAAAGCAAAGTTTCGGTCAACCCCGCACCTATTTTGCGATCTCATTGTGAACGGCAGCAGGCAATTTCCAGCGGCCACTAATGTTGGTTGCTGAACAAATAGCGAGATTTCAAAATAGGTGCGGGGATAACCGGATTAGCGAAAAGTGGTTTAGTAAACGGTACTTGAGGACAAGTTTGAAAAACTTCCCCACAATCTTTGGGACGGTCATTTGAATAAAAAAAGGTTGATTTAGCTCATCTAAATATGTTAGAATAAAGTTTAATTGTACGATAATCGCGATTTTAAGGCCCACATTTTAAGGGATCCCCATTTTTGCATTGGATCGAAGAGTTTTGTATTTTTTGGTTTTAGCTGAAATTGCTGCAATAAATAGGGTTATATTTGCGTCTTTAGTAGACATAGGTAGTTGAATAGATCGCATCTGGGCCTGTGCAGTCGCAGGAGCAGATATAGCAATCCCGCGAAAAGAAGAACCGCGATTAGAAGCCTAAATCGTTAGTGAGGAAGGATATATAGATGCTCAGGTCTGTTAAAATCGTGTTGTTTTCAGTGGTGTTGATAGTATCTTTGGGGGGTCCTCCCTGGGAGTCCTTACGGACGACTCGTGCCGAGTTTTTTGCCGTAGGTGATTTGAATAGGGATTACAGGGTTGATTCCAAAGACCTGCGGATGTTTTCCTGGCAGTGGCTGGAACCGGACTGCCTGGTCCTTGATTGTATTGCCGACCTGGATGACCTTGATGGAGTGAATATGGTCGACCTTGCCCTGTTGGCAAAAAACTGGAAGGCCGCAAGCTCCCACATAGTCATCAGCGAGTTTATGGCGAGCAACGCCAGCGATCTGCCGTTGGAAGAGGGTGAACTGCTGGATGGAGACGGCGAATCCTCCGATTGGATTGAGCTTTACAATCCGTCCGGCGATGTTGTCAATCTGGATGGCTGGTATATGACCGACAATGATTCCAACCTGACCAAGTGGCAATTCCCGAACGGGCTGACGGTTAATCCCGGTGAGTTTCTGATTGTCTTTGCCTCGGATAAGACCTACGAGAATTACCCATATAATTACCCATATCTTGACCCTGCCGGTTACTATCACACCAACTTCAATCTCGACAAAGATCCTGGTGAGTACCTGGCATTGATAGCGCCTGACGGTATGACCATCATCCACGAATACAAGCCGAATTACCCTATACAGTTGATGAATGTCTCGTACGGTCTGACACAGTACGGCGCGACGCTCGTACGGTCAGGTGCGATCGCTTCCTATCACGTGCCCACCAGCGGTGATTCGTCCATAGGCACGGATTGGACCGATGTTAATTTCGATGACTCAACATGGGATACCGGAAAGACCGGCCTTGGCTTCGGAATTGGTGGCACGCCGATAGTTGCCTACAACGACTGCTATGGTGGGGGTTCTACGGCAGCGAATGTAACCGACTGGACAATCCACAATAATGACCAGAGTCGAAACTTCGGGAAACTGAAGGATTTTGCCACCGGCAGCGATGTCGGAATGCCCTCTGTGACGTTCACAATGGGTGCCCAAGGCTTGCAGACAAGCTCCAATGCCGGCGCAAATCCCGCAGCGGGCACGGATGCATACGAAATATTCAATAATATTGTGGACCTGAGCGGATACCTTGTTTACTACGGCAGCTCGGGTTGGTGGGTAGAGATTGAACTTACAGGCCTTGACCCAGCCAGTGCGTATAGCTTTGTTAGTACCGCTATACGTGCAAACAACTACCCCGACCGAAAATCACTTTTCACCATCATGGGCCACAACGGCGCAGTCAACAACAGCAGTAACGGCGTGGTATTAAAGACAGACAATACGACTCAGCTACTGGCTGGTGACAATAGCATTACGGGCTATGTAGTTCGATGGGATGATATCATTCCGGCGGTTGACGGAAGTTTCAAAGTCAGGGCCGAGGCCACCGCAGATTCCGATGCGGGCAAGGCGTATCCGTTCGGCGGATTCATGCTTGAGGGAGGTTTCAGCGGCACTAATGTTAAGAACGATATGTTAGGTGTCAACGCATCGCTATGGATGCGCACCGAGTTTAATCTCGAATTAGGGGAGCCGGAGATTTTCGATACGTTAACATTACGAATGAAGTACGAGGACGGTTTTGTGGCGTATATTAATGGCAACGAAGTTTACAGCAGCAACGCACCGAGTCCGGTGCAGTGGAACTCGGCAGCTGATTCTAATCGTCCGATTGGTGACGCTTCGGTCTTTGAGGTTATTAACCTTACGGCATTTCTGGGCACACTGCAAGCCGGCAAGAACGTACTGGCCATTCACGGGCTCAACGACAGTCCTGCCGACCCTAATTTCCTGATTCTTCCTGAGCTGACCGCCGCCAGCAACATGAGTGTCCCGCAATACTTCACCACAGCAACACCTGGTGCGTTCAACGTTCCTGGTGCACAGGGTGCTGTTGAGGAGGTTTGGTTCAGTCATAATCGTGGCTTCTATGACGTTCCGTTCCAGTTAACCCTGTCCACGGCGACCAACGGCGCTGAGATCCGTTACACTCTCGACGGATCACAACCAACGATAACACAGGGATTTCCTTACGCTGGCCCATTCGACGTCAATCAGACTACGACCATTCGTGCCATTGCGGTCAAGCCGGGCTGGCTGGATTCTACGATCGAGACCTACACCTACATCTTCCTCAGCGATGTTCTTGTCCAGTCGCCCAGCGGTCTAGCGCCCGGCCCGGGCTGGCCGACGGGTTCGGTCAATGGTCAAACCATAAATTATGGTATGGATCCTGATATTGTAAACGATCTAATTTGGGGATATCAGCTCTGGGGAGCCCTGACGGCAATCCCCACGATGTCTATTGTTACTGACCTTGCTAACCTGTTTGACTCCTCGACCGGCATTTTCGTGAATGCGGGCGGCCACGGCCGCTTTTGGGAACGGGAGGCGTCTCTGGAGTTGATCTATCCTCCCATTATAGAAGGCCCAGGATTTCCCGACCGGGTGCAGGTGCGTGATCCTGCTGGAGGAATGCGCGGGGGAATGCCCGCTGATATGCAAGGCGGTTTCCAGATCAACATGGGCCTGAGAATCCGCGGGGGCTACAGCCGCAGCGATGGCAATCCCAAGCACGCGTTCCGGTTTTTCTTCCGGAATGAATATGGGGCCGGCAAACTCAATTATCCGCTCTTCGGTGATGAAGGTGTTGATTCCTTTGACAAGGTCGACCTTCGTACCTCGCAGAACTACTCCTGGAGCTTCGGGGGAGACAGCAGCAATACCATGTGCCGGGAAGTCTGGGCACGTGACAGCCAGGGACTGACAGGCCATGCCTATACCCGAAGCCGATACTACCACCTCTACATCAACGGCCAATATTGGGGCATCTTCCAGACCCAGGAACGTTCCGAGGCCTCACATGCAGCGTCTTACTTAGGCGGTGACAGAGAAGAATGGGACTGTGTCAAGTCTACCGGTAACAATGCCGGATATACAATCGAGGCCACCGACGGCACCCTTGGTTACTGGCAGGATCTTTGGAATCTAACCAACAGCCTCCCAGGCGCTTCGGACACTCAGCGATTGAACCTCTACCTTCAGATGCAGGGACTGAACTCGAACGGTACGCGAAACCCGGGTTATCCGGTCCTGTTGGACGTCGACAACCTCATCGACTACATGATTATGGTCTTCTTTGACGGCGACCGTGACGCACCAATCTCCAACTTCCTGGGTAACACCAGGACCAACAACTGGTACGGTGTCCGCAACCGAAACGGAGAAGAAGGATTCCGCTATTTTGTTCATGACGCTGAGCACATTATGTCAAGGGGTCTTACGCGCCGAACCGGTCCTTTTTGGTGCGGTGACCAATTCCAATACTGCAATCCGCAATGGATTCATCAGAGGTTGATGCTCGTTGCCGAGTACCGGTTGCGTTTCGCTGACCATGCGCACAAGCACTTTTTTAACGATGGCCTGTTGATTGCGGGCGCGGCCATCGAACGCTTCGAGTGGCGTGCGGCACAAATCGATATGGCGATTATCGCAGAATCGGCGCGCTGGGGCGACTCCAAACAAAGCACGCCACGCACAAAGGACCACTGGAAGAGCGCGATAAATAATGAAATCAACAATTTCTTCCCAAGTCGTTCCGGTACCGTCGTCAACCAACTTAAGGTTACAACGCTTATTGATGGCGGCGCAACCGCCCCGCTCTATCCGAGCGTTAGTGCACCCACATTCAACAAGAATGGCGGGGATGTTCCCAGTGGATTCAATCTGAACATAACCGCTTCGTCCGGCACGATCTATTACACCACCAGCGGTAACGACCCGCGCCAACCTTTGACCGGAAATCCTGTCGGGACGTCGTCTTCCAGCCCGGCGACTGTTCCTTTGAGCAAGAGCACACATGTTAAGGCACGCGTGCGGAGCGGCGGTACGTGGAGTGCGTTGAACGAGGCGATATTTGCCATCGGCCTGGTCGTCGAGAGCCTGCGCATCACCGAGATTATGTATCATCCAAGGAACACGGGCAACATAAACGATCCAAATGAGGAATACATTGAACTGAAAAACATCGGAGCAAGTACACTGAATCTGAATCTGGTAAGATTCACTGAAGGGATCGATTTCACTTTCCCGGATATGGAACTTGGCCCCGACGAATGCGTCGTAGTTGTTAAAAACCAGAGTGCATTCGAAGCGCAATACGGCTTAGCAGTCAATATAGCAGGGCAGTACACCGGCAGTCTGGCCAATAATGGTGAAAGGATTAAACTGGTGGACGCTATCGGCCGAACGATTCTGGACTTCGAATACGAGGACGGCTGGCGTCCAATCACTGATGGTGACGGTTTTTCTCTGACAGTGATAGATCCCAGCGACAGCGCCGTTTATGGTTCGGAAGGCCTGGTTGCACACTGGAAGTTCGACGACGGTTCCGGCGGCACCGCGATAGACAGTGCCGGCACGAACAACGGAACACTGGTTGGAGACCCCACTTGGACAGCCGGCCGAATTAACGGAGCTTTGAGCCTTGACGGTAGCGGCGATTATGTCTCTGTTGCCCCTGTCGCTCCTTTAGCAGAGATAAATGTAACTGCACAGGCATGGGTACGCGTGGACGAGTTTGCAGGGATATGGAATCCTATACTGACGCAGCATGATTTGAGTAACAATGGTTACTATTTCTATGTTTCCAGCGGTGCACCTGCATTTTATATGGTTGGAGGTGTGAGTTTTGTTCAAGTGATTTCGAACGAAGCAATTAATCCGGACCAATGGTATCATGTTGCCGGAACAAATGATGGTTCCAACCTGAAGTTGTTCGTTGACGGCCAGTTGAAAGACAGTGCTTCTTCAGCCGGTTTCTTAGGGGTGAACTATAATGCTTATATTGGTAGCGAACCTACTTCTCCGCTCTATTACACCGGCCTAATCGACGATGTTCGCATCTACAATCGCCCAGTGAGCGAAAGTGAATTTCAGGACATCGCCGACCCTACAGGACGCTGGAATCGGAAAAGCTTCTGGCGTGCAAGTGTATACCGCAACGGCACGCCCGGCTGGGATGACAGCGGGATTCTCCCGGACCCCGGCGCCGTGGTAATCAACGAAGTGATGTCGCATTCGAACGCCGGGCCCGACTGGATTGAGCTGCACAACACTACCGGCGCGCCCGTCAACATCGGCGACTGGTTCCTCAGTGACAATGACAGAGATGAGCCAAACCTGATGAAATACAGGATTGCCAATGGTACAATGATTGCCGCGAATAGTTTTTTGGTTTTTTATCAGGACACGGATTTCAATAATCCGGGCGACCCCGGCAGTATCGTACCTTTTGCCTTTAGTGAGAATGGCGAGGAGGCGTGCCTTTCCTCACGTCAGGACCCGAACGGTATGTTGACCGGCTACCGCGATGTGGAGGATTTTGGTGCTGCACAGACCAACGTATCATTCGGCCGATATTTTAAGAGCAGCACCGATAATTTCAACTTTGTGGCGATGGACTACAATACCCCGGATGCCAATAATCCTTATCCCAAGGTCGGCCCGGTTGTAATCAATGAGATTATGTACAATCCGCCAACCGGCAATCAGAATGAGGAATATATCGAGCTGTACAACATCACCGGGGCGCCGGTGACATTATACCGCATCGATAAACTCACACCATGGAAGTTCACTGACGGTATTGATTATACCTTCTCGGACAGTCCTCCTGTGACGATACCTGCTTATGGTTATCTAATGGTAGTGAAGGACCTGGCGGCCTTTATATCAAGATATGGCAGTATGCCGCTTGGTGTTCAGGTTCTGGAAGATTACAGCGGCAGGTTAAGCAACGCCGGCGAGAGATTGCAGATTAGCATGCCCGGCGATATTGACGGGTTTGGCGCTCGTCAGTATATCCGCATTGACAGGGTGACCTATAGTGACGGCTGGCATCCTGAAGATGTCCCCGGCGGTATTGACTACTGGCCTATCGAAGCAGATGGGCTTGGCAAATCGCTTTCGCGTAAGGTGCCGACTGATTACGGCAATGATGTAGCTAATTGGGAAGCGGCTACACCTTCACCCGGCGTTGTCAATCCGTAGAACCTTTGACAGAAAGGCAATAGCACAGTACCAAGGAGGAGTCAATCAAGGTTCGCGGTGCGTTCTGACGAAGCGGCAAGAATCTTTGAGCATCTGTACAGAGACGTGGGTATCAAATGCTGCCTGTTTACCAATGGGGGCCGGACGAACTGCCGCTAAGAGCCGGTGAGTACGACCATTATCAAGACTAAAGTGCCCGAAGAGACAAAGCATGATAGAGTTGTCTTACGTTGCGAAAAATATGCTCGTAGCCCCGGAAAAGGGACTACCGGTCAAAATAGCGGCAGTTCTTCAATAATCTGGTATGTTTAGGAACTTCTTGAATTCGGGATAACACTAAGAAAAAGGATAAGACTATGCTCACTATGAAGCGCTGCCGTATTGTATCTGTTGGAATAGTACTGCTGTTTGTGGCTCTTGTCTCTCTTGCTGGAGCCAAAGAGAAAGTCATTCTTGATGCCGATATGGTGCTCTTGTATGACGATGGTGTGGCGATGATGATGCTCGCGAACCATCCGGATATAGAGTTGCTCGGTGTGACGATAGTCCCCGGAAACACCTGGCTCTCAGAGGGAACGGCGTATGCTGTTCGCCAACTTGAGGTGCTGAATCGCAAGGACATTCCGGTTGCATCAGGAATACGTTATCCACTTCGAGCAGGGCGTTATGAGACCATGGAAGTCGAGCGAAAAATGTTTGGCTTTAGCTCAAGCTATACCGGCTGTTTTGGAAGGACTGAACCAGCATCGTTTCTTGATGTATATCGCACCGAATTTGGAGGCAGGCCAACAATAAAGCCTGTGGATAAGCACGCAGTGAACTTTCTGATTGATACCATCAAGGCCAATCCCGGAGAAGTCACCGTCATGCCAATCGGTCCATGTACGAACCTGGCAATCGCCATAAGAATAGCTCCGGAGATTATTCCCCTGATAAAGAGGGTTGTGTATATGGGTGGAGCGTTTGATACTCCGGGCAATACGACTCCATCAGCCGAGTTCAATTGGTGGTTTGATCCGGAGGCGGCCAAAATGTGTGTTCGAACTCCCTTTGCCGACCAACTCATTGTCGGATTAGATGTCTGTGAGAAATATCGTTTCAACAAGAAAATCTTTGATCGCATTACAGCAGTAAACAAACCAATTGCAAAGATGTTTAAGGAGAAGTATGGGCCGGAGTTTAAAAAGAATCCCAACTATACTCGGTTGGTTTGGGATACTATCGCCGCTGCGGTTGTCATTGATCCGGCGTTAATTACTGAAGAAGAAACTCGATGGGTCGATGTCAATTCAGATTATGGCCTGGACTACGGTCGAAGCCTCGGTTATAGCAAACGAGGACCCGCTGGTACCCAAAAGGCCCGCATCCTTTTCACCATTGACGAGAAACGCTTCTGGGATCTGATGGTAGATTTGCTCACAAAATAATCTGAACATGCCGGACGAAGATCAAGGGGGGATATTTATATTTCACATACTATTTTTTCTTAATATCGAATGCCATGAGGACATCGCCGTGGCGGATATAGAGCCGACCATCACATATAACCGGATGTGCCCAGTGTTCATTTGTTCCCAGAATTATTTTGAATGAACTAACCAATTTCATACCGTCCCGCCATCGATCGACAAGAGCGAGAGTGCCTTTCTCACTATAGCAGTACAGCATTCCATCTGCACATGCGATGGAGCCTTTGGCGTCAAGCAGCTTTTCCTCGAACATTACCTTGCCCGTCCCGGGATGCTGGGATACCCAGTTGCCTTTGATATCGGAGCCATAGAGTGCACCGTACAATACAACTCCTCCATGAAGGCTGTCCAGAGCTTTGCTGGACCAGAGTTCTGTATAATTGCTGCCATCCTGTGGAAATCTAATCATGGTTCCGCCGATTACGTGACTGGTAAAATACACTCGATTTTGACAATACTTCAACGGAGTGACGGCGGCTATGTCATTGCGTGTTTTATGGGGAATCGTCCAAAGAACCTTGCCGTTCTCACTATCCACACATACTATCAACTTCTCTACCATCGTAAACAACAGGCGTTTCTTATTTGTTTCGTAAAGTATGGGCGAGCAATAGGCAGAAAGATTGCTCAATCCTTTGGTGGTCCAGATGGTTTGCCCTGTATGTTTGTTCAATGCAACAATCGTGGCGTCTTTGCCGCCCGGAGTGCAGAAGACTTTATCGCCATCAATCAATACTGACTCAGCAATTCCCCATTTAATGTTCTTGCCCTGGAATTTCTCCAGTGTATCTACTTGCCAGACGAGATTACCCTGGTCTCGCTTGAAACAGACAATTCTGCCCTGACCGCTCATGATATAGAGCCGGTTCTCATCAACGGTCGGTGTGGTGCGGGTTCCCGGGTATGAACCGGTCCATTCCGGGCCGTATTCCTTTTCCCATTTGAGCTTGCCGTTGTAATCAATGGCAAAGAGATACCCTGTTTTGTCAATCATTCCTGTAGTGTAAATGGTTTCATCCACTACCGAAACCGAGGCAAATCCTCTTCCGAGCCCTTCGAGAGACCACAGCATAGCCGGACCACCATCAGGCCACTTCTGAAGAAGACCTGATTCAGCAGCGCTTCCATTACGGCGGGGACCGCGAAACTGATTCCAATCTTTACCCGCACAAACTGAAGAGCTGAATATAATCACAATTGACAAAAGGGGCCTGACAATTCTTTTCATCATGAATTCCTTTGTAATATCCGGATAATATCCTGGTGATCTTTATGCTAATATTTGGTATTAACATGTAGTATATCGCTCTTTGCTGGTAGGAGCAAGGGCAATCGCGAGGTAATAACTATTGACTTAACCACCCAGGATATGTTAAAATATACGAGATTCATGTAATCGATAATTAAGTCCCATAAGTTACAGGGATTCCATTTTGCAAGGTTTCACACCTGCGGTCTCGTAGTCACAGGTGAAATGGTAATTCACAAAGAGCAAGCTGCGGTCGCTGAGCTAAAAATCAGTGAGGATGGATGTTGAAAAGGCCCATGTCTATGAGAATTTCACTGCTCACGTTGGTGTTAACTGTGTCCCTGGTCGGAGTCGGTTCGGTAAGGGCCGGCTGTCCCGTCGTTGATTTGAATGGGGATTGTGACATCGATTCCTCGGACCTGAGGATTTTTGTCGAGCAGTGGCTGGACCCCCCGGGATGCTCGGGCCACCCCAATGATTGTGCCGACTTTGATGGTGTTAATGGGATAAATTCAGCTGACTTTGCCTTATTGGCCGCGGATTGGCAAATAAAGACGGGTTCATTGCAGGTCACAATCTTACCGCCGGAAGCTGTCACCGCCGGGGCACAGTGGCGAGTAGAAAGTGGTGCCGGTCAGGGTGTGTCGAGGGTCGCTTACAACGACTGCGTATATGACGGCAACGACCAGTACATTGCCAACAATGTTACAACCTACGGCATTGGTGACAGATACACCGGCCCTACTTCCGGTCCGTTGTTGGACTTTGTCACGGGTAATGAAATGGGGATCACGGCAACGCTGACACAGAGCGGAAGTGTTACCTGGCAGTCGGTACCCGCCAATGGCGGAAGTGACTGTGCCGTGGGCACCGATGCCAACAACACATTCGCCGGGATTGCCGACATGACCGGCGTGATTTATTACGGTGACGTCGGCTGGTGGATCGAGCTGACGTTCACCGGCTTGGATCCAAACACAGAGTACACCTTTGCTACGTCTGCTAATCGGGGCGATCCCAACTATGCCAACCGTTGGACGATTTATACTCTTACCGGCGCCGACACATACACCAATGCCAGCACCAGTGGCGTTGACGTTCTCGCTGAAGACAAGGTGAGGTTCAGTACCGGATATAATTACAACCAGGGTTACGTTGCACGCTGGACTGGCATCACGGCATCCGATGGTAGCTTTACTGTTCGTGCTGAGGCCGACCCGAATACCCCCGAATTTCGTAAGGCATATTCCTTTGATGTATTCATGCTTGAACAACAGTCCAGTGACACATGGAGGGATAGTGGCTACACGGAGACCGGTCTTTCGGTTGGTCCTCACACGGTTGAGTATAAGGTAATAAGCAACTGGAACGAGCCGATTGACGACACAATCCAGATTAACGATGGCGTGACGGCCATGACCGGTACGTATACCCAGCAGACCGGCTCACTACAGGTAACTATCTCGCCGCCGGGAGCGGTCACGGCCTGGGCACAGTGGCGTGTCGACGGCGGTGCGTGGAGAGACAGCGATTACACGGAAAGCGGCCTTTCAGTCGGCTCTCACACTGTAGAGTACAAGGCGGTCACTGGGTGGGATACACCTATTAACGAGACGGTCCAGATTAACGATGGCCTGACGGCCACTACCACGGGAACTTATATCCAGCAGACAGGTTCGCTGCAGGTAACGATTTTACCGCCTGGAGTTGTTACCGCCGGGGCACAGTGGCGTGTCGACGGCGGTGCGTGGAGAGACAGCGATTACACAGAGAGCGGCCTTTCGGTCGGCTCTCACACAGTAGAGTACAAGGCGGTCACCGGGTGGGACACACCGGTTAATGAGACCGTCCAGATTAACGATGGTGTGACGACGACTGCTACCGGAACTTATATCCAGCAGACAGGCTCGCTGCAGGTAACTATCTTGCCGCCTGGAGTTGTAACCGCCGGGGCAAAATGGCGGGTCGATGGCGGTGGCCCATGGCGTGACACCGGATACATAGAGAGCGGCCTTTCAGTCGGCTCTCACACTGTAGAGTACAAGGCGGTCACTGGGTGGGATACACCTATTAACGAGACGGTCCAGATTAACGATGGTTTGACGACTACCACCACGGGAACCTATACCGCACAGAGCGGCTCGCTGCAGGTAACTATCTTACCGCCGGGAGTTGTTACAGCCGGAGCGCAGTGGCGTGTCGACGGCGGCCCATGGCGTGACACCGGCTACATAGAGAGCGGCCTTACAGTAGGTTCACATACTGTCGAGTACAGTACCGTAAGCAGTTGGAATAAGCCGGCCGATGAAATGGTCCAGATTAACGATGGCCTTACAACTACCACTACAGGTACGTATACCCAACAGACAGGTTATTTACAGGTGACAATCTTATCCCAGGGGGCTATAGATGCCGGAGCAAAATGGCGGGTAGACAGCGGCGCATGGAGAGACAGCGGCTACACAGAGAGCGGCCTTTCGGTCGGTTCTCACACGGTCGAGTACAATGCTGTCACCGGCTGGGATACACCGATTAACGAGACGGTCCAGATTAACGATGGCCTGACAACCACCACCACGGGAACTTATACCCAGCAGACAGGCTCGCTGCAGGTAACTATCTTGCCGCCTGGAGTTGTTACGGCCGGGGCGCAGTGGCGAGTGGACGGCGGCCCATGGCGTGCCACCGGATACATAGAGATCGGCCTTTCTGTCGGCTCTCATACGGTAGAGTACAAGGCGGTCACCGGCTGGGACACACCGATTAACGAGACGGTCCAGATTAACGATGGCCTTACAACTACCACAACAGGTACTTATGTCCAGCAGACAGGCTTGCTGCAGGTAACTATTTTACCGCCGGGAGCAGTAACGGGCGGTGCACAGTGGCGAGTGGATGGCGGCCTATGGCGTGACACCGGCTACACGGAGATCGGCATTTCGGTCGGCTCTCACACAGTAGAGTACAAGGTGATCACCGGCTGGGATACGCCGATTAACGAGACGGTACAAATTAACGATGGCCTTACAACTACCACAACAGGTACTTATGTCCAGCAGACAGGTTCGCTGCAGGTAACTATCTTGCCGCCTGGAGTTGTTACAGCCGGTGCACAGTGGCGAGTCGATGGCGGCGCATGGCGTGACACCGGATACACAGAGAGCGGCCTGTTGGTTGGTTCACATACGGTCGAGTACAGTACCGTCAGCAGTTGGAATAAGCCGGCCGATGAAACCGTCCAGATCAACGATGGTCTGACGACCACTACGACGGGAACTTATACGCAGCAGACAGGCTATTTACAGGTGACAATCTTATCCCAGGGGGCTATAGATGCCGGAGCAAAATGGCGGGTAGACAGCGGCGCATGGAGAGACAGCGGTTACACAGAGAGCGGCCTTGCAGTAGGTTCTCATACGGTCGAGTATAATACAATCACCGGCTGGGATACACCGATTAACGAGACGGTCCAGATTAACGATGGCCTGACGACGGCTACCACCGGAACCTATACGCAGCAGACCGGCTTGCTACAGGTCACTATCTTGCCGCCTGGAGTTGTCACGGCCGGGGCGCAATGGCGAGTGGATGGCGGCCTATGGCGTGATAGCGGCTACACAGAGAGCGGCCTTGCAGTAGGTTCTCATACAGTAGAGTATAATGCAATCACCGGCTGGGATACGCCGATTAACGAGGCGGTCCAGATTAACGATGGTTTGACGACCACCACTACTGGGACTTATACCCAGCAAACAGGATCGCTGCAGGTAACTATTTTACCGCCTGGAGTAGTAACCGCCGGGGCGCAGTGGCGTGTCGATGGTGGCCTGTGGCGTGACACCGGCTACATAGCGGGCGGTCTGTCGGTTGGTTCACATACGGTCGAGTACAAGGCTGTCACCGGTTGGGACACACCGATTAACGAGGTGGTCCAGATTAACGATGGTCTGACGACGGCTACCACCGGGACTTATACCCAGCAGACAGGTTCACTGCAAGTTAGTATCTTGCCGCCGGGAGTAGTAACCGCCGGGGCGCAGTGGCGAGTGGATGGCGGCGCATGGCGTGCCACCGGTTACACGGAAAGCGGCCTTGCGGTTGGTTCACATACGGTCGAGTACAGTACCGTTAGCAGTTGGAATAAGCCGGCCGATGAAATAGTACAGATTAACGATGGCCTTACAACTACCACAACAGGTACGTATACGCAGCAGACAGGTTATTTACAGGTGACAATCTTATCCCAGGGGGCTATAGATGCCGGAGCAAAATGGCGGGTCGATGGCGGCGCATGGCGTGACACCGGATACACAGAGAGCGGCCTTTCGGTCGGCTCTCATACGGTCGAGTACAATACAATCACCGGGTGGGACACACCGATTAACGAGACGGTCCAGATTAACGATGGTTTGACGACTACCACTACCGGAACTTATATCCAGCAGACAGGTTCGCTGCAAGTAACTATCTTGCCGCCTGGAGTTGTAACCGCCGGGGCGCAATGGCGTGTCGATGGCGGCCTGTGGCGTGCCACCGGCTACATAGAGAGCGGTCTGTCGGTTGGCTCTCACACGGTAGAGTACAATACAATCACCGGCTGGGACACACCGATTAACGAGACGGTCCAGATTAACGATGGCCTGACGACCACCACTACCGGGACTTATACCCAGCAGACAGGTTATTTACAGGTGACAATCTTATCCCAGGGGGCTATAGATGCCGGAGCAAAATGGCGAGTAGACGGTGGCGCATGGAGAGACAGCGATTACACGGAAAGCGGCCTTTCGGTCGGCTCTCATACGGTAGAGTACAAGGCGGTCGCCGGCTGGAATACACCGATTAACGAGGCGGTCCAGATTAACGATGGCCAGACCACAACTACCACCGGAACTTATACCGCGCAGGCAGGTTCCTTACAGGTCACAATCCTGCCAGCCGAAGCTGTCGTTGCAGGCGCGCAGTGGCGAGT
>VRUL01000026.1:0-29132 GCA_019456145.1 Planctomycetota bacterium | reverse complement strand
TTGCAGGCGCGCAGTGGCGAGTGGACGGCGGCACCTGGCGCGATAGTAACGATATAGAATCAAATCTTGGTATAGGCTCGCACACCGTTGAGTATAAACCTATCACAGGCTTCAACGAGCCCAACAACCAGATCGTCCAGATTAACGATGGTCAGACCACAACCACCAACGGAACATATACCGCGCAGGCAGGTTCCTTACAGGTCACAATCCTGCCAGCCGAAGCTGTCGTTGCAGGCGCGCAGTGGCGAGTGGACGGCGGCACCTGGCGCGATAGTAACGATATAGAATCAAATCTTGGTATAGGCCCTCACACAGTTGAGTACAGCGTGATAGCCGGCTTCAACGAGCCCAACAACCAGATCATCCAGATTAACGATGGCCAGACCACCACCACAACAGGTACGTATACCCAACAGAGCGGTTATTTACAGGTGACAATCTTATCCCAGGGGGCTATAGATGCCGGAGCAAAATGGCGAGTAGACGGCGGCGCGTGGCGTGACACCGGATACATAGAGAGCGGCCTTTCGGTCGGCTCTCACACTGTAGAGTACAAGGCGGCCACCGGCTGGAATACACCGATTAACGAGACGGTTCAGATTAACGATGGTCTGACGACCACTACTACGGGTACATATACGCAGCAGACAGGTTTGCTGCAGGTAACTATCTTGCCGCCTGGAGTTGTTACCGCCGGAGCACAGTGGCGAGTGGATGGCGGATCATGGCGTGACACCGGCTATACAGAGAGCGGCCTGCCGGTTGGTTTACACACTGTAGACTTTAATGAGGTTGTTGGCTGGATCAAGCCATCTGACCAAATAGTACAGGTATTTTATAATCAGACGACACCCTCCACCGGAACTTATATCCAACAAACATATGTGGTATTAACAATCAATGAGTTTTTGGCAAGCAACGGCAGTGCTCTGCCTCTCGAAGGAGGTGAACTGCTGGATGGAAACGGCGAATCATCCGACTGGATCGAGATTTACAATCCGACGGACACGGCCGTCAGTCTGGATGGCTGGTACCTGACCGACGATGATGCCAACCTTACCAAGTGGCAATTCCCGGACGGTAACCAACTCGATCCCGGTGAGTTCATGATAGTCTTTGCCTCGCGAAAGACGTATGCGGAAAACCCGCTTAATTACCCGTATCTTGACCCTGCCGGCTATTATCACACCAACTTCGAGCTCAACAAGGGTGGAGAATATCTGGCCCTGGTGGCGTCTGACGGTAATACCGTCATCCACGAATACACGCCGGATTATCCCATACAGTTAACCGATATCTCGTATGGTCTGGCGCAGTATGCAGCGACGCTGGTGCCAACAGGCGCGACGGTCACCTATCATGTGCCCACAAGCGGCGATGCTGGTCTGGGTACGGATTGGACGGACCCCAATTTTGATGACTCTGCATGGGATACCGGAAAGACCGGCATTGGCTTTGGCGCGGCGGGCGTACCAACGGAGAATCTATTGGCGTACTACGAGTTTGAAGGTAACGTCAACGACAGCTCCGGCAACGGCCGCGACGGCACACTTATGGGTACAATCGGCTTCGAAACCGATCCGGTCAGGGGCGAGGTTCTGAGCCTCCCGGGCGGCAGCAATCAGTATGTGTTTGTCGGCCCAGTAGGTATTAGCGGCACTATGCCCAGAACAATCGCCTGCTGGGCAAAGGCCGACAACACGAACATCCCCGACTGGACCCTTATTTTCGGGTTCACCGGGAATGCCGATGGTAGCGGCGGAAATGGCAGTCACTTCAATATTGGCAGCCTTGGCGGGCCCGGCGGTATCGGCGCCCACTGTTGGGGCTGGGAAGAAACAATATTCACTGATACCGAAGCTTTGGAGTGGCGCCATTATGCCATGACATACGATGGAACAACAATACAATACTACGGAGACGGTGTCCTGATGGATACTGACGTTGCCAAATCCAACGTCCGGAATCTCACTCACGCCGACCGCGTCCATATTGGCAGCCGTATTACGCAGGACAGCTCTTTCCCCGGCAAAGTGGATGATGCCTGCATCTACAGCGTGGTCTTGAGTGAGGAAGAAATTGGGATGGTGATGAGTGGCAGCGCGGTTGGAACTGACGTCCAGAGCCAGATGCAGAACGTCAATGCCTCGCTCTGGACACGTATCGAGTTTAATCTCGAAGAGGGTGAGCCGGAGATATTTGACACAATGATATTGCGAATGAAGTACGAAGACGGATTTGTGGCATACCTTAACGGCCAGTACGTTGCGGAGTGTAACGCGCCGGCTTCACTGCAATGGAATTCAACAGCCACATCCGATCGTCCGATCGAGGATTCTTCGGTCTTCCAGGAAATCAACCTTATGGCCTTTGTGGACACACTGCAAACCGGCAAAAATGTCCTGGCGATTCACGGACTTAACGACGACCCGGCTGATGGTGAGTTTCTTGTTCTGCCCGAGCTGGTTGCCGCCAGCAGCATGAGTGCCCCGCAATACTTCTCGATACCAACGCCGGGGGCATTCAACATTACCGGCGCCGCGGGTATTGTCAGCGATGTCTGGTTTAGTCATGAGCGTGGTTTCTATGATACTGGATTCCAGTTGATGTTGTCCACGCAAATGGACGATGCCGAGATCCGTTACACTCTTGATGGTTCACAGCCCACGATAACGCATGGATTTAGTTACACGGCCCTGCTCGACGTGAGCGGGACTACGACTATTCGTGCTGTTGCGGTCGAGCCGGGCTGGCTTGACTCTCCGGTCGAGACATATACGTATATCTTTCTCAATGACGTCGTCACGCAATCACCACTTGGTCAAGCGCCCGGCCCGGGCTGGCCGTCGGGTTCGGTCAATGGTCAGGTCATCGACTACGGTATGGATCCCGATATTGTAAACGACGGAGTATGGGGATCTCAGCTTGAAGAAGCGCTAACCTCGATTCCAACGATGTCCATTGTGGTAGATCTAAACGACCTGTTCGCCTCTGCGCGGGGCATTTACGTCAATGCGTACAGCCACGGCCGGGGGTGGGAACGGCCGGCGTCACTGGAGTTGATTTATCCTCCTAATCCCCAGGGCGCAGGATTTCCCGACCTTGCATGGGTACATGACGCTAACGGAGCAGTTATTTGGGGATTGCCTCTTGATATGCGTGATGGTTTTCAGGTCAACGCGGGCCTGCGTGTCCGCGGAGGTTACAGCCGCAGCCCCAATAATCCTAAGCATGCTTTCCGTTTCTTCTTCCGTGGGGAATATGGGGCCGGCAAACTCAATTATCCGCTCTTCAGCGACGAAGGGGTCGACAGCTTCGACAAGGTTGACCTCCGCACGAGTCAGAACTACTCCTGGAGCTTTAGTGGCGACAGCACAAATACCATGTGCCGTGAAGTCTGGGCACGCGACAGCCAGGGGCTGACAGGCCAGGGCTACACCCGAAGCCGATACTACCACCTCTATATCAACGGCCATTATTGGGGCGTCTACCAGACCCAGGAGCGCTCCGAGGCGGCGTTTGGCGCATCTTATTTCGGCGGTGACCGAGATGATTGGGATTGCATTAAGGCTATCGGTGACGGCAGCTATGCCATTGAGGCCACTGACGGCACCTTCGACGCCTGGCAAGAGCTGTGGGACATAACCAACCTCGGATTCGCAAGCGATGAGAACTATTACCGTGCCCAGGGCCTCAAAACCGATGGCACGCGAGATCCATGTTATCCGGTCCTGCTCGATGTCGACAACCTCATCGATTACATGATGATGGTCTTTTACGACGGAGACCGCGATGCACCGATTTCCAATTTCCTCGGCAACACCAGGGTCAACAACTGGTATGGTATCCGCGACCGTACGGGCGAAGAAGGATTCCGCTACTTCGTTCACGACGCCGAGCACATTATGTCCAAGGGCCTTACGGACCGAACCGGCCCTTATCTATGCGGCGACCAGTTCCAATACTCCAACCCGCAGTGGCTCCATCAGGAACTGATGGCCTATCCCGATTACCGTTTGCGATTCGCTGACCGTGCGTACAAGCGTTTGTTTAATAATGGTCTGTTGACGTCGACGTGGGCCATCGGACGCTTCCAGGCCCGCGCCGACCAAATCAACATGCCGATTATCGCAGAGTCCGCGCGTTGGGGTGATTCCAAATTAGCCACGCCACGCACAAAGAATGACTGGCTGAATGCAATCAACAATGAAATTAATAATTTCTTCCCCGGCCGATCAGGAGTTGTCATCGACCAATACAAAATCACGAGACTAATCGGCGGGTCACTTGCCCCGATTTATCCGAGCGTCGATGCCCCGTCGGTCAGTCCTGCCGGCGGTTGGGATCTTAACGGATTCAACGTGACTATGAGCGCTCCGGCCGGGACAATTTACTACACCCTTGACGGCAGTGACCCGCGCCTGCCGGTAGTGCAGTCTGCGTCTGGCTCTATAGTTACCCTCATGGCTGAGAATGCTGCCAAGCGTGTTTTTGTTCCCACCGGCTCCCTTGCGGGCACCACGGGCTCAATACTGTACGAATACTGGGATGGAATCGCCGGACAAGCTGTCTCAGCCTTGACCTCAAGCCCTGATTACCCCGGAAACCCTACTTCCATCGACTACATGACCAGCTTTGAAGCACCTGCTGACTGGGATGATCAATATGGTATCCGAATGAGGGGCTATATCCACCCACCCGCTAATGGCAACTATACTTTCTGGATATCCAGCGACGATAACGGTGAACTCTGGTTGAGTACTGACGACAACCCGGCTAATATAAATCTGATTGCTAACGTGGCGGGCTGGACGAGTTCACGTGAATGGAACAAGTATGCCGGCCAACAGTCCTTACCGATTTCGCTGACCGGTGGTCAGAAGTACTATATTGAGGCGTTGATGAAAGAAGAAGGAGGTGGCGATAACCTGGCAGTGGCCTGGAGCCTCGATAATAATCCACCGATTAATGGTGATCCACCAATCGACGGTTCATACCTGTCTCCGACTGGTGACACCTGGGCCACATCCTACTATGACGACTCGAACTGGCCCAGCGGAACCGGCGGCGTCGGCTACGAAAAGAACCCGGGAGACCCCGTAAACTTCTTAGGCCTTTTCAATATCAACGTCGATGGAGATATGTATGGTAACAATGGTACTTGTTACATCCGTATACCGTTCACCGTCAGCAACACTGACTTGTCCAGTATGGCACTGAAGATACGATATGATGCCGGATTCGTCGCCTACCTCAACGGTGCCGAAGTGGCCAGACGCAATTTCACCGGAACACCGCAGTGGGATTCGACCGCAACGGCCGAGAATCCCGACTCTGCGGCCATTAATTTCGAGAACATCGATATCTCAGGCTACATCAGTACCCTGCAGCAGGGCAACAATATACTGGCCATACAAGGGCTGAATTATAGTTCTAGTGATTCCGACTTTCTTATCTCCGTTGAGATAGATGCCACCGAAATCGGCCAGGGTGATATTTCGCCCGGCGCGATCCTATATAGTGGCGGAACAATCCCATTGAACAAGAGCACTCACGTAAAAGCACGCGTACTGGACGGTATATGGAGCGCATTGAACGAGGTGATATATGCCGTGGGCCCGGTTACCGATTACCTTAGCATTACCGAGATTATGTACCATCCAAGGAACACAGGCAATATAAATGATCCTAACGAGGAATTCATTGAACTGACAAACATCGGACTGGACCCCTTGTATCTGAATCTAGTAAGATTCACTGAAGGAATCCATTTCACTTTTCCTGATATACAGCTTGCAGGCGGTGAACATGTCGTAGTTGTGAAAAACCAGAGTGCATTCGAGGCGCAATACGGCACATCAGTTAATATAGCGGGCGAGTACACAGGCAGCCTGGCAAATAACGGGGAAAGGATTAGGCTCGAAGACGCTGTCGGACAGACGATTCTTGATTTTGATTACGAGGACGGCTGGCGGTCAATCACTGACGGCGACGGTTTCTCTCTGACTATAATAGATCCAACTAACAGCGACCCGAATAGCTGGGATCAGAAGGACTCCTGGCGTGCAAGTGTATACCGCAACGGCACGCCCGGCTGGGACGACAGCGGCATTCTCCCTGACCCCGGCGCAGTAGTAATCAATGAAGTTATGTCGCATTCGAACGCCGGGCCGGACTGGATTGAGCTGCACAACACCACCGGGGCGCCCATCAACATCGGCGGTTGGTTCCTCAGTGACAATAACAGAGACGAGCCAAACCTGATGAAATACAGGATTGCCAATGGGACAACGATTGCTTCGAACGGATATATTGTTTTCTACGAAGACACAGATTTCAACAATCCGGGCGATCCCGGCAGTATTGTACCTTTTGCCTTAAGTGAGAATGGAGATGAGGCGTGCCTGTCCTCGTATCTTGATCCGAATGGCATGTTGACCGGCTACCGCCAGGTGGAGGGTTTTGGTCCGGCGCAATCCAACGTATCATTCGGCCGATATTTTAAGAGCAGCACCGGCAATTTCAACTTTGTAGCGATGGACTACAATACGCCGGATGCGGCTAATGCTTATCCCAAAGTCGGCCCGGTTGTAATCAACGAGATTATGTACAATCCGCTGACCGGTAATCAGAAAGAAGAATATGTCGAGCTGTACAACATAACCGGAGCACCGTTTACATTATACCGCATCGATAAATTCAGCCCGTGGAAGTTCACCGATGGTATTGACTATTTATTCTCGGACAGTCCACCCGTTACGATACCTGCTTATGGTTATCTGATATTGGTGAAGGATGTGGTAGCCTTTATAACGAGATACGGCAGTATGCCGCTTGGCGTTCAGGTTGTCGATGGTTATAGCGGCTTTTTAAGCAACGCCGGCGAGAGACTGCAGATAGGTATGCCCGGCGATATTGACGGGCTTGGCATGCGTCAGTATATTCGCATTGACAGGGTGACTTACAGTGACGGCTTACATCCTGAAGATGTACCCGGCGGCGTGGACCTCTGGCCGACCGAAGCGGACGGGCTTGGTAAATCACTTTCACGTAAAGTGGCGACTGATTATGGCAATGACGTAGCCAACTGGCAAGCGTCCACACCTTCTCCTGGTGTTGTCAACCCATAGAATCCCGGGAATATACCAGGTGTTCAACGTCGGTGAAAATAGCAGTGAAGTGGAAATGAGGATTTAGGCAGCCACTGGCAGCATAACCTTCAAATAACCATGAATTCAATCTGAAAAATACGACTTTGAAAAGTCCTTTTCTACCTTTTTACTACGAGGTATAATGGTTTGTTACAGGCATTCTCCTGTCCCTGCCAAACGCCTTTGGTGTGATCTTGATTCCAGGAGGAGACTGTCTTCTTTTGTATTCGTTACGGTCAACCATAGAAATGACCTGTTTAGCCACATTTTCGGGCGTCCCTTCATTCATAATCTGCGAGAGTGATTTCTCCTGCTCTATATACCCTTTCAAAATTTCATCAAGCACGTCATACTCCGGCAGTGTATCAGTGTCTTTTTGGTTTTCCTTAAGTTCAGCGGTGGGTTGTCTT
The DNA here is from genome assembly GCA_019456145.1 of Planctomycetota bacterium. GTDB lineage: Bacteria > Planctomycetota > Phycisphaerae > Sedimentisphaerales > Anaerobacaceae > CS2-K091. The sequence continues at coordinate 21,568 of VRUL01000026.1, read as the reverse complement.
TCCATTACACTAACGGGAATGACTTCGAGTTGGTGTTTTTTGTTGACATATTCAGCCAATTCATAGACCATCGTTTTGGGTACGTCTTTCAGTACAGCAAAGCCTCCTGCAGTATCTCCGTAAAGCGTTGAATAGCCAACAGCGGTTTCGCTTTTATTTCCCGTAGTAAGCACCATGTTAGAAAACTGATTGCTCAGTGACATTAATATACAGCCGCGTATTCTGGCCTGAAGGTTTTCAAAGGCTGTTCCGTCTTTTGTCCAACCCCGGACGTCGCCAAGCGATTTATCAAATGTATCAAGCACTGCTCCAATTGGAATGGTATGAAATTCTATGCCCAGATTATCCGCCAGCTTTTTCGCATCTCCGATTGTTTCAGAGCTGTTGAATTTCGATGGCATAGTCACCCCGACAACATTCCCGGCTCCCAGTGCATCGACGGCTATTGCTGCAGTTAGAGAAGAGTCAATTCCACCGCTAAGCCCTACTATAACCTTTGAAAAACCATTTTTTCTTATGTAATCCCTGGTTCCGAGCAGGAGCGCATTATAAACTTCGGCTTCAACATCCCATGGTGTAGAGGGGCTGGAATCTGAAGGATTAACAGCTTCGACCCGGACTTTTTTACTCGGGTCTATGGAAATGTTCGCCAATAACAAATCCTCTTCAAATGCTTTGGCCTGGCAAAGAACTCGCCCGGAAGAGTCAACAAACATGCTTCTGCCGTCAAAAACCAGTTCGTCCTGACCCCCGACAAGATTACAGTAAGCAATTGCGCAATTAAAGTGTTTCGCGCACCTTTTGAGGATCAACTGTCTTTGCTTTATTTTGCCGGTATGAAAAGGAGATGCCGAGATATTCAGGATTATATCGTTATTGGAGTAATCTTTCAGGAGTTCATCAAGCCATTCGAGCTGCCATATATCTTCACAAATCGTCAGTATTACCTTTATCCCCTTAATCTCGACAACGACAGGCTCGTTGCCGGGTTTAAAATATCTTTGCTCATCGAAAACGCCATAATTTGGCAACAGAGTCTTACGATAAATCTTTTTTATTTCACCTTTTTTCAATACTGCTGCAGAGTTGAAACATTGCTCACCATCTGTTTCAGCAAAGCCGACAACGATGGTCGTTTCAAATGAACATCCTGCCAACTGCTCGACGGCCAGGCGATTATCATTTAAAAACTGTTTTTTCAATAATAGATCTTCAGGAGGATAGCCGCATACAGCCATTTCAGGAAATACCACAACATCTGCGCCGAGTTCAAATGCTTTACCACAAAGGCGTTGTATCTTTGCAGTATTTCCCTTGATATCACCTACCGAAGCATCAAATTGTACTAATGCAATACGCAAAACTATTTCCTCTTAAATTTGTGTTTTTAGCCATTGGTCAATGGCTGTTGCAGCCTGTCGTCCACTGCTGATTGCACGTACCACTAACGAAGCTCCACTGACCGCATCACCTGCAGCAAATACCCAGGGTTGGCTTGTTTGGTAATTATCAACCGCCAGGTTGCCTTGTTCATCAAGATGCAGTCTTAAATCCTGTATTAATCCTTCGTGTACGATATGCACAAAACCAAGAGCCAAAAGTACCAAGTCAGCCTTTATGGTAAATTCAGTATCGGGGATTTCTTTCATCTTCCAGCCGTTTGTTTCTTTTGCCCATTCCACCTGACAGCCATGCAATTTTTCGGCATAAATTCCTGCACCACCCGAGAACTTCTTTGTACATATAGACCATCGTCGTTCGCAGCCTTCTTCCTGAGACGAGGATGTCCTCATAATTCGGGGCCACATAGGCCACGGAGTATCCGGAGGCCGACTGTCGGGTGGTTTAGGCAGAATTTCCAACTGATATATCTTCTTTGCTCCCTGACGTCGGGCAGTTCCCACGCAGTCACTGCCTGTATCGCCTCCGCCTATTACAATAACATCTTTGTCTTTTGCTGTAATCCGGCCGGGCGGGGCTGACAATTTGTCGGTACTTAACTTGTTTTGTGCTGTCAGGTATTCCATAGCGAATAGAATATTTTCAGATTCCCTGCCAGGTACATTAAGGTCTCTGGGTTGTCCGACTCCCATAGTCAGGCAAATACAATTGAACATCTTTTCTAAATAGTGTACAGAAATATCTTCTCCCACATTCACACTGGTTTGAAACTCAACGCCCTCACCTTCCAGTTGCCTGAGTCTGCGGTCAATAATATGTTTTTCGAGCTTAAAATCCGGAATTCCGTATCGCAGCAGACCTCCGGCCTGCTCATCTTTCTCAAAAACAACCACATCATGTCCTGTGCGCGCCAATTGTTGTGCTGCGGCAAGACCGGCAGGGCCGGAGCCTACTATGGCAACACGTTTGCCTGTTTTAGCGGCAGCAGGCATTGGCTTGATCCAGCCTTGTTCGAATCCACGTTCGACTATTTGAAATTCAATGTGCTTAATAAGAACAGGCTCGTCATTTATAGAAAGCGTACATGCCGCCTCACATGGGGCCGGACAAACCCTGCCTGTGATTTCAGGGAAATTGTTGGTTGAATGAAGCATCTGGCATGCCTGTTGCCAATGGTTTTTATATACCAGTTCATTTATGTCGGGGATGAAGTTTGTTAGCGGACAGCCTATACCGTGACAAAAAGGTATCCCGCAATCCATACATCTTGCAGCCTGCTGGTATATCTCGTCGGGTGTGAGCGGCAGGTCAAGTTCGTTAAAGTCATGTGTTCTTTTCTCGATTGGCCGATGCGCAACTTCCCGGCGTTTGTATTTTACAAAGGCTTTTGGTTCACCCATGAAACACCTCCTCTGTTGCCGGGGTAGTTTCCGTATCTCTTTGCTCAACGGCGCGCATTTTTTCTAACGCCTTGCGATAATCTATCGGGACAACCTTTACAAATCTGCCGACCATGTCGGGCCATGCATCCAAAATGTACTGTGCACGTGCGCTTTTGGTCCATTTTAGATGTTGCTGAATCAAACCCTGCAACAGGTTCTTGTCCTCTTGTTTCGAGACACTTTCCAACTCAACCATATCAAGGTTACACATCGTATCGAACAACTGTACCTCATCGAGCACGTAAGCAACTCCGCCACTCATACCTGCAGCAAAATTGCAGCCTGTTTTACCAAGGACGATAACTGTTCCACCGGTCATATACTCACATCCATGGTCACCGAGACCTTCGACAACCGCAGTTACTCCGCTGTTACGCACACAGAACCTTTCGCCGGCCACGCCGTTGATAAATACTTCGCCTTGCGTGGCACCATAGAGCAGGGTGTTGCCCACTATAATATTCTCATGTGCTGTGAACGCCGATTTATCCGGTGTTTCAACAATAATTCTGCCTCCCGAAAGACCTTTGCCTAAATAATCGTTGCTCTGGCCGATTAGCTTCAGGGTTACACCGGGGGCCAGAAAGGCACCGAAGCTTTGTCCGGCAGAACCACGAAAAACGATTTCAAGAGTATTGTCCGGCAGTCCTTGTGGGCCATGTTGGTTAACTATGCGATTGCTCAGGATGGCACCTGCTGTCCTGTTTGTATTGCGAATCGGCAATTCGATTATGGTTTTGATTTTTTCTTCAATGGCAGGTTTTGCCTTTTCGATAATTTGCCAGTCAATGTGGTCATCAAGCTTGTTGGATTGTTGACAGGTTTGCCTTATAGCTTTGCCATTATCAGTATTTGGCTGATAGAAAATCGCCGAGAAATCCAGTCCTTTAGCTTTCCAATGGTCAATAGCTTCATGCATTTTTAGCCGATCTGCTCTGCCGACCATATCTTCAAATTTTCTAAAGCCCAGTTGGGCCATAATCTGCCGAACTTCTTCTGCCACAAAATACATAAACCGTTCGATGTGTTCAGGTTTGCCGGCGAACCTCTTTCGCAATTCTGTGTCCTGTGTTCCAATTCCAAACGGACATGCGCCTTGGTGACACTTTCTTAACAATGTACAGCCCAGTGTTACAAGCGCGGCTGTTCCGAAGCCAAATTGTTCAGCACCTAATAAAGCTGCGATGACAACATCTCTTCCGGTCTTGATTTGCCCATCGACCTGAAGCCTGATTCGATCCCGCAGGCCATTGATCACCAGTACCTGCTGTGTCTCAGCCAGTCCAAGCTCCCATGGACAGCCGGTATGTTTAATTGAAGAAAGCGGACTTGCGCCGGTACCGCCGTCGTGGCTGCTGATAAGAACTTCGTCAGCGTTTCCTTTAGCGACACCGGCTGCAATTGTGCCAACTCCAACTTCGGCAACCAGTTTCACTGATACTTTAACACCCGGATTGCTGCACTTAAGGTCGTATATCAACTGTGCCAGGTCTTCGATCGAATATATATCGTGGTGAGGCGGCGGGGAAATAAGGGTTACACCTGGTGTTGAGTATCTCATTTTTGCGATTTCTTCGGTTACCTTGTGTCCCGGCAACTGTCCGCCTTCGCCCGGCTTGGCACCTTGTGCTATCTTGATTTGCAGTTCCCTGGCGTGGGCAAGATAATTTATAGTAACTCCAAACCTGCCGCTGGCTACCTGTTTAATCGCGCAGTTCTTTGAGTCACCGTTGGATTCGGGCGTATAGCGACAAGGATCTTCACCGCCTTCGCCGGTGTTGCTCATTGCACCGAGCCGATTCATCCCCACAGCCAGGCACTCATGCGCTTCTTTACTTATCGAACCGTGGCTCATCGCACCGGTGCAGAATCTCTTGACTATTTCCCGGGCTGGTTCTACTTCATCAATATCTATCGCCTGGCCCGCAACAAATTCAAACATTCCGCGCAGTGTACACAGCTCCCGGGATTGGTCATTTACGACTTTAGCGTAGTCTGCATAAGCTTTTTTGTCATCATATTTTACTGCATGTTGAAGACGAGATACTGTAGTGGGATTCCAAAGGTGTCGTTCGTTTTTATGTCTGAAATGATATTCACCTCCAAAATCCAGTTCAAGGGCCCCGGCGGGGCGCTGTTCAAACGCTGAGTCGTGGCGCAAAAGCGCTTCCCGGGCAATCTCACCGAGCCCAATTCCACCAATCCGCGAACTGGTACCCGTAAAATACTCATCAATAAATTCGCGATTTAGTCCGATTGCCTCAAACAATTGAGCACCCATATAGCTGCGGAGTGTTGAGATGCCCATTTTACTCATGGTCTTGAGAATTCCCTTCTTTATGGCAGCAATATAGTTGTCTGCAATCTGAGTTGGCTCCATCCGGGCAGGTAGTTCACCTTGTCGGTGCAGCTCATCGAGCGATTCGAACGCCATATACGGATTGACCGCACTGGCACCAAAACCACATAAGAGGCAAAAATGCATAACTTCTCTCGGCTCGCCGCTCTCGATAATCAGACCAGCCTCATGGCGCAGGCCGCTTTTCAGCAGACTATGGTGAACCGCCGATATTGCCAGCAACGATGGAATAGGTGCTTTGGTTTCAGAGGTATCACGGTCGCTTATTATTATCAATGATGCGCCATCTCTGACCGTTTTTTCAGCCGAATCAATTAGTTCGTCCAAACCACGTCGCAGACTGCGGGCCGGGTCGGAACCATCAGCCTCAAAAATCGCCGAAACCGTGGCAACCTTGAAATCATCGCGGTTGACGGAACGTAACCGGTCAATGTCTTCACTTGTGAGAATCGGGTGCGGCAATTTGAGTTGCCTGCAATGCTGTGGTGTCTCGGAAAGAATATTCGGTTTTTTACCTGTGAACATCATCAGGCTCATAACCAATCCTTCACGCAGAGGATCTATCGCCGGATTTGTCACCTGAGCAAAGAGTTGCTTGAAGTAGTTGAATAACAACTTTGGTTTATCAGAAAGCACCGCGAGAGGCGTATCATTACCCATCGACCCTATAGGCTCTTGTCCATTGACAGCCATTGGTGTCAGAATCATTTTAAGCTCTTCCCGTGTGTAGCCGAACGCACGCATCCTCCGTGCTATAGTTTGCGGATCGCTTTTGACAAGCCTGGGTGTATCAAATAACCCGCGAAGTTCGATTTTGTTTTCATCGAGCCATCTGCGATAAGGTTTCTGCCTTGCGATCTTGCTCTTTATTTCGTTATCAGAAATCATTCGGCCCTCAACCGTATCAATCAGAAACATATGACCTGGGCGCAAGCGTCCTTTTTGGCGAATTTTTTCGGGAGGAAACTCCACAACACCGGCTTCACTGGCAATAATCGCCAGACCATCTGTAGTAACCAGGTAACGGCATGGTCTTAAACCATTGCGATCCAGTGTTCCTCCAACAAGCCTGCCATCAGTAAAAACCATCGCAGCAGGTCCATCCCAGGGCTCCATTATTGATGCGTGATACTCATAAAAGGCCCGCTTGTCGGTGCTAATATGATAGGTTGGCCCGAATGCCTCCGGAATCATCATCATCATCGAATGAGGCATACTCCGACCTGAACGAACCAAAAACTCAAGAGCACTGTCAAAACATGCTGAGTCACTTGCTTCGGAGTTCAAAACCGGAAATAATTCGCTGATATTATCAGCGAATGCTTCGCTGGCCATCTTTGCCTCACGAGCCCTCATCCAGTTGCAATTGCCGCTGAGCGTATTTATCTCACCATTATGAGCTATACAGCGAAAAGGTTGAGCCAGTTGCCAGTCTGGAAACGTGTTGGTGCTGTAACGCTGGTGCACAATCGCAAGAGCTGATTCCAAGCGTTCATCCGCAAGGTCAGGGTAATACGCAAACAACTGCCACGCCATAAACATACCCTTGTAACAGATAGTTCGGGATGAAAGCGAAGTTACATAAAAATCCTGCCCTTCGTCGCCGAGTTTTTCTCGTACCAATCTTTCGGCTCGTTTACGGGCCAGGTACAGTCGTTGCTCTAACTTCTCCGGCTTGAGACCCGCCCCATCTACAAATATCTGTTTGATAGAAGGCTCAACCTGAAGCGCTATTTGTCCCAGGCAATCATTGGATGTTGGTACATTCCGCCACCCAAGAACTTTCATGCCATAGTGCGCAATCGCGGTTTCCAGTATCTCGTCACACTGCCGTCTGACTTCGGCATCTTTTGAACCAAAGACCATTCCTACCGCATATTGTGAGATTGACGGCAGCGAAAAATTCAGCTTCTTACCTTCGGCTTCAAAAAACTCATGTGGGATTTGAAAGAGAATTCCTGCCCCATCGCCGGTGATTTCATCAGCGCCAGTTGCTCCACGGTGATGCAGATTTAACAGAATCTCTTTGCCATACTCGATAATCGAGTGGTCACGCTTGCCGTTGATATTTACAACTGCACCAATACCGCACCCATCATGTTCACGCCGGGCTTCATATAAGCCTTGGTCCTTTATCTTTACAGCCATTAAACCCTAATCTTTCTATATGTGTGAGGCTATCGTTGGTAGGCAAACATCGTTTCAGAGCCGTATATCAGTTTATGAAAGACAATCCATATGTTTTAGTATACTTAAATTTAGCGGTTCAGGTGCCCAGTTTCTCTTAATATGTAGTATAAGCCCTCTTTATGTCGCCGATAGTATTCCTAATAATACAGAAAACATATCCCGGTCCGATATTGACGTAAGCTTATATCTATGTTACAGTTAAGAAGATATTATCCGGCATTGTTTCCATCAACCGTTTGATTTGTTATGCATTATTACTCTGAGCAATTATCTGCTCGGTATTGTGAATAAATTTGCCGTTGACGAGTTCTTTTCAGGAGTTTGCGATATGTTTGCTGATACTATCCACTATCGATTCATGGTTACATTGCAGTATAATTACCCCCTTGTTTAACTCATCGGCCCACAATCCAATGCTAACTGCGCAACGAAGTGCAGCACATTATCAATTTAGCGCAATGTTTACTTTTCGCTTGTTCCGGTTGTTAACCTTCAATTTAAGGATTTTGGGCCCCCTGATCTTCGATCCACAACAGAATTGGGAGAAACCGAATAAGCAGGCTTTGCAGGGAAGCTTTCTACAAACTGATGATAAATGAGCTGAGAGGATAAAATACCCACAAGGGCCATGTTATCGATCTCACTGGGACTGCTGATTGTCTGAAGTTTTCGCAATAGCTTTGCTACTTTTCCAGTGTCAAACAGTCCTGTTCTCTTTAATGACTTTTCTGACAGCATCTCTTGGGTATATTCGGCCGTCTTTTCATTCAGCAGACTTTGTTTAATCGGTGCACGATAAGGATGTTTTGACCGCTTGATTATCTCGTCAGGCAAAATGCCCTGAAAAGACTTCTTTAGGATATGCTTCTCTTTCAAGCCCATAATCTTCCACTTGGCGGGCACGCGCCCCATGAAATCCATGACACGAGGATCCAGATACGGGAGCCTTATCTCTATCGAGTGGGCCATAGCCACCCGGTCCCCTTGTGAGGAAAGAAGATAGTTGCTTAAAAAGATTGTCATCTCCAGGTACTGGGCTTTCGAAAGATTATCTGCCTGCTTATACGCTTTTGGAAGGCTCTGTCTGACCTGCTCATATCCACAGTATGTCCCTATCTCGCTGCTGAGTTGGTCTGAAAAGAATGTTTTGAGTCTGCTCGTATTCTCCCATCTTATAAGGTGTGAAAAAATCGGATCATCCGTTTTGTCAAGGCCTCTGGCAAAGAACGATTGCAGCGTACGCTTGAGCCTGGGATTGTTAAATATGTAAGGATAAAGCTGACCGATCAGTTCGGCCCGGCTCTGCGAGTCAGGGTACTTCGCCCAGGACCGCCTGACCTTGGCTTCTCGAAAGATGTTGTAGCCGCCAAAGACCTCGTCGGCTCCCTCTCCTGTAAGGACTACCTTATAACCGCTCTGGTGTACAACATCGGAGAGCAAAAACAATGGTATCGGAGCGGTCCTTAACAGAGGTTTTTCACAGTGCCATAGACAGTCGGGAAGTGAAGCCCCGATTTTGTCATTTGTTGCCTGAATCTCAGTGTGGTCGGTTCCGAGAAATGACACCATTCGGTCCTGATGCTCACCTTCGTCGAAGCCTTCTTGTTCAAAACGTATCCCAAAAGTCCTGACGTCACTATTAAAATTTCTTACGACCAAAGTAGTAACTCCCGAGGAATCGAGCCCGCCACTGAGGTAACAGCCCACCGGCACATCAGCCCGCAGACGAATCCGAACTGCATCATGTAACAGCTCCTGGATTTGTTGGCAGATTTCTTCCGAAGTTAAGTCCAATTGTTCAGTACGCCGATGCAAGGGAATATCCCAGTACTTCTTGACAGTGACCTTGCCGTTAGATGTCTTAAGATAGTGGCCGGGCGGTAATTCGTATACGTCTTTGAAAACCGTTCTTGGAGTCAGGGTTGTCCAGAACGTGAAGATTTGGTCCATCGCAACCGGATCAATCTTTCGAGTAACGCGGTCATTAACAAAGATCGACTTGATTTCAGATGCAAAGATCACAGTATTGCCGAGAATTGTGTAATACAATGGCCGAATACCTACCCGGTCCCGTGCCAGAAACAGTTCCTTTTTTCTGGCATCCCAAATCGCTATCGCAAACTGACCGTTCAACTGATTTAAACAATCAGGCCCTTGTTCTTCATAAAGATGGAGTACTACCTCAGTATCAGAGGTTGTGTAAAAGCGGTGACCTTTTTGCAGCAGAGCCTGTTTTAATTCAGGGTAGTTAAAAACTTCTCCGTTGTAGACGATCCAGAGGGTCTTGTCTTCATTGTGGATGGGCTGAGTACCGGATGAAAGATCGATAATGCTTAACCGGGCGTGCCCCAGTCCTACATGATCGTCGATGTATATCCCGGCTTCATCCGGTCCGCGGTGGCAAAGGACGCCTATCATACTCTTGAGGGTATCCAGAGAAATACCATCCGGACCGTTTATATGACAAATACCAGCTATTCCGCACATACTATATTCTCGACATTTTGTGTGAATGTTATGGATTTTCCCTCAGCTTTTGTTAAATCCTTTATGCGGTGTTCTCCTGGTCCTTAAATTTGGTTTCTACTAATGGAAAGTATTATCTGGCTCTATAACGTAAGAGGTACTTCTAATATTTATTTAAGAGCGAGACTTGCTCAACCAAGCCGATTTTCAACAAACCAGCAGACTACGAACAAGCCTCGTTCACAACCCAATGCCAAATGTACAGGGCTCCATTTTGCAAAAGACAGCAAAACGGTACCCGGAGGATATTAACTATCATAGTAGAGATGGAACTCGTATGGATGCGGTCGAAGAGCCAAAGCGTCGAGTTCCTCTTCACGTTTCCATTTAATCCACGTCTCAATCAAGTCATCGGTGAAAACACCGCTGGCAGTCAGGAACTTATGATCCTTTTCAAGTGCGTCGATCGCCTCAGCCAGCGAAGCGGGTGTTTTTGGATACTTGTCCAGTTCTTCCGTAGTCATCTCGTAGATGTCCCTGTCCAGGGGCTCGCCAGGATCAATTTTGTTTTGGATGCCGTCTAATGCTGCCATAAGCATAGCGGTCCACGCCAGGTAGCCGTTGCAGCTCGGGTCCGGCGAGCGGAATTCGAGCCGCTTAGCCTTTGGATTCGGCGAGTACATAGGGATACGTATGCCAGCCGAGCGGTTTCGCTTCGACATCACCACGTTCACGGGGGCCTCAAAGCCCGGCACCAGGCGACGATAGGAGTTTGTCGTCGGGGCGGCAAAGGCCAAAATCGCAGATGTGTGCTTGAGCATGCCACCGATTGAGTATAAGCCAATATCGCTGAGTCCGGCATATCCGTTACCCGCGAATAAAGGTTTTCCGCCTTTCCATAGTGAAAAGTGTGAGTGCATCCCGCTGCCATTGTCCTCGAAGATGGGCTTGGGCATAAAGGTTACAGTCTTTCCGTTGCGCTTGGCGACGTTCTTAACGATATATTTGTACCACATAAAGTTATCAGACATCTTGACCAACTCGTCAAACTTCATATCAATCTCGGCCTGACCGGCCGTGGCAACCTCGTGATGATGCGCTTCGACCATGATACCGACCTTGCGCATTTCCATAACCATCTCACCACGCAGGTCATGGTAAGTGTCCGTCGGACTTACCGGGAAGTATCCTCCCTTAAAGCTCGGCTTGTAGCCGAGATTCGGCTCTTCAAAACGCGCCGTGTTCCAGGCACCTTCGACCGAATCAATCCGATACATTCCGGTGTGTTGATTTTGCTCATAGCGTACTTCGTCAAAGATAAAGAATTCAGGCTCAGGGCCAATAAAGCAGCTATCAGCGATTCCCGTTTCTTTCAAGTACGCAGCGCCTTTTCTTGCGACATGACGCGGGTCACGGGTGTAATCCTCTTTAGTGATTGGATCAACAATATTCGCTATCACGCTGACTGTCGGTTCTTTGAAGAATGGGTCAATTACCGAGGTATTGGGGTCAGGAATAGCCAACATATCCGACATATGGATACCCTGCCAGCCGCGAATTGATGAGCCATCGAAGCCCAGCCCTTCTTCAAACATCTTTTCACCCCAGCTTTCAATGGGGCAAGAACAGTGTTGCCATGTGCCCAACAGGTCGACAAATTTCAAATCAACCATTTCCGCATTGTTCTTTTTCGCAAATTCAAAGAACTCTTTTGGTGTCATTATTCGGTTCCTTTCAAAAATAAATTGATTTTGCCCGTTAGGTTAGCACAAACACTTACAAAAAGCCACATCTTTATTTACCCCACATTCCTGTAAATTATCACCAACGCATATACAATTTTGAATATTCATCTATTCTTTCAGGCACAATCTCATGTAAACGATCCGGTATTTCTCACGTTTAGGAAGTTTTAATGGATCTGCGCGCCGAGTCCGGAGAGGCCGGCCAGGATTCTATCGCGACACCGGAATTCGCTCTTCTTGCATCGCAAGCATAAATCCAGAGACCAAAAGTGCAAGATGCTGACGAAGTCCCAAAAGTCTCGGCTTAGGCCCCTTTGATTGCTTTTCTTAAGAACAACCGCCCTTTTTCTTTGAGCCTCTTACGTAGAACTCTTACTGGCTGAATCTCCCGGCGAAATCAAGGTAGTGTCTGAGGAGCCACATTTTTTCAAGAAACTCAGGCCATCCGCACGATGGCTTGAATCCGTTCTCAACCTCGGGCATGACCATAACGCCGGACACCACTTGGCCTTCCAACTCTTTCCAAAGATCAGCCCATACATTGAGCGCATCTTGCATCACATTGCCAGTCACATTCTTGAAGTGCCGCAACTCCATCGCGGGTGTGGGCCTCTGGCAAACAATGTTCTTGTGCTCAGCCCCAAACCTAACTAATCTTATTTTCCCGGTCATATTGCATTTAGCCATAATGTATTTACACCGAATCTCAGCCTCATCGGTAGACGGACTGATCGTGACCTTATACTAAGTTCGGATATAAAGAAGTGCAATAGGCGTGCCACTTCAGAATTATCTTCAAAAAAAGCCTAACTGCCTAATTGACAGGTAGTTACAAAAGCAAAGGTTTTTCGAGCAAAAAGAGTAAATCTACGAAAATGTATTTTTTGGCACGCAAATCCACAAAATTGTATGTTTTTGCTAAATCAGATGTACCTGGGGTGGATTTTGTATTTCTTTATTTTGTAGCTGAGGATACGCTCAGTTATGCCCAGTTCTTTCGCGGTCTTTCGCTGTTTACCGTCGGATTTTTTCAGAGCGTCAACGATAAGCTCTTTTTCCATATTGGCGATTATGGCTGTCATCGATCTTTTGGCTACTGGTTCAGTCTTTCTTATCATCTGCAGTGACGGCGGCAAATGCTCAGATCGAATGACATTGCCGTCACATAACAAAACGGCCCTTTCGATGCAATTCTCCAGCTCTCTTACATTGCCCGGCCAGTGGTATCGTGTCAGCATTTCAATAGATGGTGTTGAAATCCTGGAAATATCCTTATTGTTTTCAGCAGCAAGTTTCTCAAGGAAATTGTCTGCAAGAAGCATTATGTCATCCTTGCGCTCCCTCAATGGCGGCAGGTAGATTGGAAAGACGTTTATTCGATAGTAAAGGTCTTCGCGAAAAAGACCTTCTTTTATCTGCTCTTCGAGATTGATATTTGTTGCAACAATTATTCTGACATTTGTTTTAATCGTCTCAATGCCGCCGACTCTCTCAATTTCTTTGAACTGTATAGTTCGCAGCAGTTTAACCTGCAAATTCATTGAGAAGTCTCCGATTTCATCGAGGAAGATAGTTCCACCGTGTGCCCTTTCAAACCTGCCCAGTTTTCTCTCGACCGCACCGGTGAAAGCCCCTTTTTCGTGCCCGAAAAGCTCGCTTTCCAGCAACGCCTCCGGCAAAGCAGTACAACTTATCTTAACAAATGGTTTGTCCGCCCTGAGGCTGTTGTAATGAATCGCATGAGCAACGAGATCTTTGCCCGTGCCACTTTCACCGCGAATAAGGACCGTTGCATTGCTATCGGAGACCTGTTCGATAAGCCGGTAAATTTCCTGCATTGCGTTGCTGCTTCCGACCATATTGTGTATGTTGAACCGGCTTTTTAACTCTTGGCGCAGACGCACATTTTCATCCCGCAGAGATTTGCGGTCGGACTCGACTAATTTATTTAGCTTTACTGCCTGGGCCACCATTGTGGAAATGATGTTCAGCAATCTCACATCAGCCTCAAAATTATCGCTCCTGCCGGCTTGTCTATCGACACTTAATCCGCCAATGGTTTTACCTTCCAATTTGATGGGAACACAGAAAAAGGCAATCTTTTTACCCTTGGTTTGCTTTCTCGCTTTTGTCCTGTGCAGAAAGCGAGGATCTTTGGAAATATCCGGCACCACGATCTCTTTGCCGGTCTGCACTACTATACCGGTTATTCCTTCTCCGATTTTGTAGCTTCCTAACTTCTCAGACTTTTTACTCAGGCCGTGGGCCACTTTGATATTTATAGTCTCGGTCCCCTGATCCAGCAGAGCAATAGTTCCCCGCTGGAGTTTAAGATGAATGTCGAGCGATTTCAATATAGACCTAAGAGTTGTCTCGAGATCCAGGGAGTCAGCAAAAGCCTTTGATATATCACTTAAAAGCCGGACTTCTCTTGCAAGTTTTGTCTTCATAACTTTTCTTTCGTCAAAACCACTATACGATAATAACAAAATTGTAGATGGATTACAATAAATTACAATTTTGTCGTTATCAAAGCAATTGCCGGAACCGGTTCTTTCTTTTAGATTACCTTAAAAAGGCGTCCCGCTTATGATATTCTTCGCGGCTTTCATTAAATCTATAGCTAATTCTTCACTTCTTGTCTTTTTTGACTGACACAAGAAAAGCTCGAAGTCTGAGGTTCATCATTGACTGAAATGCCCAAAATATGTTAAAATAGACAAGATTCATTTAACCGATAATTACAGTTTTAAGGCCTTTTAAGTTAAAAAACACACGTTTGTGACCTAAAACATCAGTGAGGAAGGAAATGGAAGTTGCCCAAGTCTATGAAAATTTCGCTTCTTACCATGATATTGACTGTTCTTTAGGTTAGTCCACAAGATTAAAGGATGTCTCAATGAAATATGTAAGACAGTTTATGTTAGTGGTATTGGCGGTCTGCCTTGCCGGTCAGAGGGCCAACGCTGAGGTAGCATGGACAGCCTACAACGACAGCCACAGAGGAACTGGTGATTTTACTGCAGCGAATGTGACCGAATGGACTATCCATAATAATGACAGTAGTAACAGCACCGGAAAACTGAAAAATTTCGCCACCGGCAGCGATGTTGGAATGCCCACTGTTACGTTCACAATGGGAGTTGAAGGTTTGCAGGTAAGCACTGGTGCCGGCGGAAATCCCGCTACGGGCACAGATGCATACGAGATATTCAATAATATTGTGGATCTGAGCGGATACCTTGTTTATTACGGCAGTTCTGGTTGGTGGGTAGAGATTGAGTTTACCGGGCTTGACCCTACGAGGATGTATAGCTTTGTCGGCACGGCCATACGCTCAAGCAACTACCCACTGCGAAAATCGCTTTTCACCATCATGGGCCACGGCGGCGCAGTTAACAACAGCAGTAACGGAGTGGTATTAAAGACCGCAAACACGACTCAGTTGCTGGCTGGTGACAATAGAACTACCGGCTATGTAGTTCGATGGGATCAGATCATTCCTGCAGGTGACGGAAGTTTTAAGGTCAGAGCAGAGGCAACCGGAGATTCCGATGCGGGCAAGGCGTATCCATTGGGCGGGTTCATGCTTCAGGAGACGGGCACGTTGGGGAATCAGCCTCCGAATGTGAATGCTGGAAACGATCAGGAGATTACACTACCGGTACACAGTATCATCCTGAATGCCACGGTGACGGATGACGGATTGGGCGATCCGAATGGGTACCTGGCGTATCAATGGTCGAAGGCTGGCGGACCGGGAAGCGTCGCGTTTGAGCCCAATGCCTTTGTGGAGGACCCCACGGCACATTTTCCTTTGAACAAACCGGGAGTTTATGTTCTTAGACTGGATGCCACGGACGGGGAGCTGAACGATTTTGACGAAGTAGGCATAACGGTTCATGCACCAAACTGCCCGTTGGGGGATTTAAATGGTGATTGTGTGACCGATTTCAATGACCTCGAGATTCTTAGCAGCCAGTGGCTGGTGAGTCCCGCCGGCAATGCGGACCTGAGCGGTGATGGTTTTGTCGATTTTAACGATTATACATGGCTGGCGGGCAGTTGGCAGGAAAACTGGCAGAAAAACTCCTTGCAGGTATTTATCTATCCTGATGAGGCGCGAGGCGACGGCGCCCAATGGCGTGTTGACGGTGGGACGTGGCACAATCACGGGGATATAGAACAAGACCTGTCGATCGACATTCATACAGTCGAGTTCAGAACGATAATGGATTGGAACAAGCCGGCTGATTTGGATGTGGATGTTGTGTACGGTCAGCTCGTTCAGGCCAGCGGAACCTACATACAACACACCGGCTCTTTGCAGGTGAATATATCACCACCGGATGTATTGCCGGATGCCAAGTGGCGACGGGTAGGCCAAAGCCAATGGCGAGACAGTGGCACGACCGAAACAGATGTGCCGGTCGGGCCTCATAACGTGGAGTTCAGCCTCGTCAGCGGCTCGCTGTCACCGGGTATCAAAGAGGTGTTCGTCGTACAAAATACGCTATATGTTCTTAATGCGGCATATACGTTGCAGGCCGATCTTACCCTTCGTATCAACGAATTCATGGCGGCTAATACCAGTTATAGCGGTATCACGGATGAGTACGGCGATGCCGATGACTGGATAGAAATCTACAATACCACCGATAGTCCAATTGATATGGGGGGGATGTATATTGCCGACGAGCAAGACATCTGGCGGATTCCGACCGGTTATCCGGGGCAGACGACTATTGGCGCCAACGGCTATCTGCTGCTCTGGGCGGATGATGAGGAAGAAACCGAAGGTCCCCTCCACCTGGCCTTCCAATTGGATGCCGACGGCGACGAAATTACCTTATATGATACCGACGGCACAACAGTCATTGACAGCATCGTTTTTGGCAATCAGGTGGCGAATGTTTCGTATGGCCGTTACCCGGATGCTTCAAACACCTTTTATTATTTCACTGATCCTACAGAAGGCGCTTTTAATGATCAGGCTGGTTTTGCCGGTCAAGTTGCGGACACACAATTTTCACCGGATCGCGGTTTCCATACTTCACCGTTCTATGTGTCGATCACGACGGCTACGCCGGACGCGACAATCTATTATACTACCGACTGTACCTGGCCTATTGACGAGAACGGGAATCCGACGGGTACGGCCCAGGAATATAATGAATCGACGAACAAGCCGTACATTACTACTACGACGAACCTGCGTGCCGCAGCCGTGAAATCAGGAAACCTGCCGACGAACATTGATACGCAGACTTACATCTTCCTGGACGACGTACTGCTGCAACCCACGGATCCTGCAGGCTATCCCAGTCAGTGGATTGCCAATAATACTATAACCGGCGATTATCAGGTGGACCCGGATATCGTGAATCATGCCAATGTGGAGAATCGGCTGACGACGGATGATATGCAGGCGGTCCCGACGATCGTGGTGAGTATGCCTATAGACGACTGGTTCAGCTCTTCCTCGGGAATCTATGTAAGAGGTGTTCCGGATGGTACGGAATATCCCTGTTCGTTTGAATACATCGATCCGAGCAGCGGCGGTCTGGTTTTGCAGCAGAACTGTGCGATGAGCATGCAGGGCGGAATAAGCGGTGGGGGGACCAGTTTAAATCGCTGGAAGACGCCTAAACTGTCGAATCGACCACGATTCAAGAGTCAAACGGATAATGGGACATCGACGGGCGGCCCCCCGAAACTGCGCGCGGAGATATTCCCGGATTCGCCGGTGAAAAATCTCGATACGGTCGTGCTGGATGCGGTGCTGAACCATTCCTGGCACCATTCCAGTAGCGGTCAGCGCGATACGGTAAAGTATCTCCAGGATCAGGGCGTGGCGGACTATCATAACGCGATGCTGCCGGGACATTCCCCCCACGGTTCGTATGTGCATATGTATATTAACACGTTATATTGGGGCATGTATTATCTGCATGAGCGTCCGGACCATTCGTGGGCGGCCGAGACCTTCGGAGGCGAAAAGGAAGAGTATGATGCCGTCAAGCATGACTGGAACAAGGTAATAAACGATGGAGTTGGTGGTGCGGGAGCAGCAGCCAATTTTACTACTATGAAGAGCGCCGCCAGTGCCGCCGAGGGTGATCCGACCAATCTTGCGAAATGGCAAACGCTGGAGCAGCATTTAGATGTCGATAACCTGATAACGTACTCACTTGCCCACTGGTTTGCCGGCTTGCATGACTGGCCCAGTAAGAATTGGTACGCCACGCATCAGGTCGGCGGACAGTGGCGGTTTCATACCTGGGACGCTGAACATTCCTTTGAAGGGCAAGACAATACAGGCCAAAGTCCTGAAGGCGTTCATGCCGCACTGGACACTCACCCGGAATATAAAATGCGCTGGGCGGATCATATTCATAAGCACTTTCACCATAATGGTCCGTTGGATGATTATCCTCGCTGCTTCGATCTCTATAAGGCCCGGGTAAACCAGGTGAATGAGGCGATTCGCGGCGAGTCCGCCCGATGGGGGGATTATCGTCGCAGCTCTCCCCACAATCGACTTGAATGGCGTGGCGTTGATACGCAGAGTGGCAGTTACTTTACCAATCGCTCCAGTAACGTTTTTGGCTATCTGAGCGGTCTGTATCCGAACACGGACCCGCCGGACTTCGAAATTAATGGCTCGCCTATGTATGGCGGATATGTTTCTTCCGGGGATAATTTAACTATAACGAATACGAACGGTTCCGGGACGATATATTACACGCTGAACGGCAACGATCCCCGCGCCTTTAACGACGTTGTGAATACGGCCGGCGGCGCTTTGGCTTACGGTTCAGTGATCCCGCTGACTCGCAGTATACGAGTCAAGGCCCGCGTACTGAAAAGCGGCGAATGGAGTGCCTTGAGCGACGCCGTATTTGCCTTTGGTCCGGTCGAAGAGAGCCTGCGCATCACAGAGATAATGTACCATCCCAGAAACACGGGCAATCCAAGTGATCCAAACACCGAATACATCGAGCTGAAAAACATTGGAACAAGTACACTGAATCTGAACCTGGTAAAATTCACTGAAGGAATCGATTTCACTTTCCCGAATATGGAACTTGACCCCAATGAATGCGTCGTAGTTGTGAAAGACCATGGTGCATTCGAAGCCAAATACGGTACATCAGTCAATACAGCGGGCCGGTACACCGGTAGCCTGGCCAACAATGGGGAAAGGATTGAACTGGTGGATGCTATCGGCCTGACGATTCTGGATTTTGAGTACAAGGACGGCTGGCATCCAATCGCCGATGGTGACGGTTTCTCTCTGACTATCATAGGGGCCGGCGACAGCGCCATATATAGTTCGGTGGAAGGTTTGGTCGCGCACTGGAAGTTCGATGACGGCTCCGGCGTCACCGCGATAGACAGTGCAGGCACTAACAACGGAGCCCTAATTGGAGACCCAACCTGGACAACAGGTCGGGTTGATGGAGCATTAAGCTTTGACGGTGCCGGGGATTATGTTGTCACCACCCCCATCGCTCCTTTAACAGGAGACAATGTAACTGTTCAGGCATGGATACGTTTGGACGAGTTTGCAGGGATGTGGAATCCTATACTGACGCAGCATGATCCGAGTAACAATGGTTACTATTTCTATGTTTCCAGCGGTACGGCTTCATTTTACATGGTTGTAAGTGGGAGTTATGTGATAGCGGTTTCACCTGAAACAATTAACACAGACCAATGGTATCATGTTGCCGGAACAAATGATGGCTCCAGCCTGAAGCTGTACGTTAATGGTCAGTTGAAAGACAGTGCTGTTTCAACCGGTTTTTTAGGGGTTAATAACAATGCTTATATTGGCTGCGAGCCTGTTACTCCGCTCTATTTCACAGGCCTAATCGACGATGTTCGCGTATATAATCGGGCAGTGAGCGAAAGTGAATTTCAGGATGTATCCGACTCGACAGATCGCTGGGGCCGGAAAAGCTCCTGGCGTGCGAGTGTATACCGCAACGGCTCGCCCGGCTGGGATGACAGCGGGATTCTCCCGAACCCCGGCGCCGTGGTAATCAATGAAGTGATGTCGCATTCGAACGCAGGGCCGGACTGGATTGAGCTGTACAACACCACCGGTGCGCCCATCAACATCGGCGGCTGGTTCCTAAGTGACAATGACAGAGATGAGCCAAACCTGACCAAATACAGGATTGCCAATGGTACGACTATCAACGCTAACAATTATTTGGTTTTCTATCAGGACACGGATTTCAACAATCCGGGCGACCCCGGCAGTATTATACCTTTTGCCTTTAGTGAGAATGGCGAGGAGGCTTGCCTTTCCTCGCGTCTTGATCCGAACGGCATGTTGACCGGCTACCGCCGGGTAGAGGATTTTGGTCCTGCACAATCCAACGTATCATTCGGCCGATATTTTAAGAGCAGCACCGACAATTTCAACTTTGTGGCGATGGACTACAATACCCCGGATGCCAATAATCCTTATCCCAAAGTCGGCCCGGTTGTAATAAATGAGATTATGTATAATCCGCCGACCGGTAATCAGAAAGAAGAATATGTCGAGCTGCACAACATCACCGCCGCACCGGTGACATTATACCGCGTCGATAAATTCACACCGTGGAAGTTCACCGATGGTATTGATTATACCTTCTCGCCCAGTCCCCCTGTTACGATACCTGCTTATGGCTATCTAATGATTGTGAAGGACCTGGCAGCCTTTATAACAAGATACGGCAGCATGCCGCTTGGCGTTCAGGTTCTGGAAGGTTACAGCGGCTGGTTAAGCAATGCCGGCGAGAGATTGCAGATTGGCATGCCAGGCGATGTTGACGGGGTCGGCACACGTCAGTATATCCGTATTGACAGGGTGACTTACAGCGACGGCTTGCATCCTGATGATGTCCCCGGCGGTGTTGACCTATGGCCTACTGAGGCAGATGGTCTTGGCAAATCGCTTTCGCGCAAGGTGCCGACTGATTATGGCAATGACGTAGCCAATTGGGAAGCGGCTACGCCTTCACCCGGCACCATTAATCCGTGAGGGCCCTGGGAGCAGGAAAATAAACGAGGCATGTAACCTAAAATGAAAATGGTAGTGAAACGAAAATGATCCCAACAATAAATGGAGGGAGAGAATTTTCGGATCAATATGGGCGCTGGGGAAAGTTTATGATTGAACGATATTACAATCAAACCCAATTTACAACCACACTACAACTAAAGGGACGGTGACTTACTATTGATTTTTCTTCTGCGCAAAAAGCAAGAAATTAAGCTTGGGCATGCAAGTAATGACATGCAAATTGGCCTTGACCGGGCTTGGGAGCGGCTTGTTCAGGCCAGATAGATACGATTGCTGAATCCTATAACAAAGCTGCGTTTTTCAATTCGTCCAGGCAGTCGAGACAGAACATCTGGCCGGAGTCAATCCTGACCAGTTGATCTTCATCAGGGTATTCTCTGGCGCAACATTCGCACTTCGCGCGCTTTTGTAAGATATTGCTAATCTCGATGATCTCTGCCTTTGCGTCAGGAGGTTGTGTTGTTTCGGGTAGTCTTTGGGGTCTTGATTGCATAAGATTTTCAGATTTTAGTTTCTTCTCAGCTTCGCAGCGAGCCTGTGCCTCTGCTCTGCCCCTCTGTTCGGCTTCGAGCCTGGCTGCGGTTTCGGATTCAACTTTGGCCTCTGCCTCAATCCTTTTGCGGGCTTCAGTCCGGGCCTGCTCTTCTGCCTTAGACCTGGCCTGAGTCTCAGCTTCCAGTTTCTCTTGTGCTTCACTCAACGCATTGGCGTAGAACATTGCCATATCTTTCGCCTGTGCTCTGGTCTGAATCTCAGTCTGAGCCCTGGCTTCGGCCTGGGCCCGTTCCTGTTCCTGTGCCTGAGCTTCTTGCTCGGCTTCCAATCTTGCCTTGGTTTCTTCCTCTAACTTGTTTTCTGCTTCACTCAAAGCTGCGGCATTCGA
>VRUL01000025.1:21794-66814 GCA_019456145.1 Planctomycetota bacterium | reverse complement strand
GCCAGGAGTTCGAGAAGGTTGACCTGGATACGATAAAGTTCACACTGAACTTGAAATCGAGGTCAAAGCAGGTTTTCGGGTATACTTTGACAACATATCACGGCGTCCGGCAGGAGGACTGGACAAAAGCTGCGCGGTAAGTTAACTCACAGTTTGTTTAGCTTAGCTATAGCTCGAGCTATCTGGTCACGGCGGGCCTCAATGGGGGATGGGTCCTTGGTGAAAGTGGTCATGTTTTTAGTAATGGCTTCCGGTACATCGAGTAAAGTCGAATACTGTTTGTATTGCCGGGCGGTGAGTTTATCCTTTTTAGCTTCGAGGAGTTTTTTCAGGATGACGAGGTATTCATAATCCTCGATTCCATCGCGCAGCATTTCCCAGCGGATACTGTCGACCGGCCCATCGAGAACAGGCCCAGCCGGATGGGCGTCTGCGGCGGCTTCGGGGGGATAGATGAATCGGCCGTCACCGTTCCCCCAGGGTCTTTTGTTGCCTTTGGCTGTGCTGTATCCACTAACCCAGCCCATAGGATCCTCGTAAGGATTCTGGGGACGCTCAGAGTCGGGATAGGCGGCCGAGCTGGTCCAGTAGTTGGTCTGCCAAACGAGGATGCCTTCAATTCTGCGTTTCCAGGTCTGCCATAACCAGACTCGCAGCTCGGTTCCGGGATGGTCGATAAACAAGGTGCAATAGGGCGCCTTTGGGCCTGTGCAGACATACCACCAGAATTTATCCCCGAACGCCCTGCGTTTCTTGGAGGCATCGTCTCGATACAGGTTGGAGATAACACAGTAAATATTCGGCCCACCTTCGAGTTGGGATTCGGGCTGTTCGGTGAGCATCCGCGGAATTCTCGGGCAGTAACGTTTGAGTTTCTCAAAGCCGTTCATGACAAAGGCATACTGGTCCGGGCTTGGTTCGTCAAACCAATAGACATAAGCCTCATCCAGCCAGCCCCTTTCGGCCAGGTGTTTCTCCAATTGCTTACAGTAGGATTCCAGGATGATAGGATACTCCGGCTCATCCTCCTTAAAACCCAGCAGAGACGGTTCGCGGATTGCATGAAAAGTGCCGCCGCCGAGGCCCGGTATGCCGAGGCGAAACGAATTGAAGTTATAGTGATCAATTGCTCGGCCCATCGCCTTATCCCACGCCGAGAAATCGAACCTGACTTTCAACTGCTCAGGTGGTGCAACAAGTTCGGTCCTTTTTTCAATATCAAAATCACCGCCCTCAACCAGATTTTTTCCGCTGGCCGCATCCTTCAAGGAAACCTCATCAAACCATACAAGACCTGTAAGCTCACCGGCATCGGTCCATGCTGTGGCTCTTATCAAGAGTCTTATGAACTTCGCCCCTTTGGGAAAATCGCTGACCAAAGCTTCGAAGAGCTGCCATCTACCGTTGCCCTTAAGTTTGATGTCATTATTTCTGCCGGACATCCACTTGCCGTCCCGGTCGTAGTGGTTAAGTGCGATGCTGACACGATGTTCCGGCACTGCTGTACGATACCAGAATTTTACCTGCATGCCGCCGGAGGGTATTTCTATGAGCGGCCGATACGAAACGGTTACATTACTCTGGCGGTCATCATCATAGATGAGCAGCGATCCGCTGCCGGAATGAGCTTCATTATCAACGATACGCAGACCTTCCCAATTTGCGTATTTATTGTCGACCGGTGGTTTAACGTTGGGCCAGGTGACTTTAAATCCATCGAGAGGAGCGAGGTTGTACGGTGAGATGTGATGGGCGCTGAAGCTTTCCCAATACTTATCGAGGACCAGTCGCTTGTGTTTCGGGTCGGAGAGCTTCTGGTAGCGAAATACATTACCCGTGGAAAAGCCAAAGGCAGTAGTACAGGTCATCCGGTCAGGGAGAACGAAACCATATACTTCGACGCATAGGGTGACATCTGCATCGAAATTTTGCCCGGAAAGGCGAATATTGCCTTTATACGTTCCTGCCGGCACAGTGCGCGGAACTTTCACACGAATCCAGAACGGCTGATTCTTGTTGGCTTCGAGGTCGATAGGCCCCTTAAACGGCGGCAGTGGATCGGGCCAGAGACCGGTTGCCGAACTTTTGTCGGTTGGACGCTCGACAAGCACATATCGAACTCTAAGCACTTCGATGTTTTCAGAAGGGATAACGGCTGCGCCGGGTCCGGTTAATGCTCCTGCTCGCACCGAAAGCCCGTTCAAGGAAATCGAGGGACGAACTACTAATTGCGCCGCCTCGGCTTCGTTGCGGGCGGCCCATATCTTAATAGCTGGACCTTTTGCTTTGGGCAGGTGTTTGTCCGGGCTTATTTTCCAGCCGGATGAGGCCCACCACAAACCGACTTGCTTGGTGGAACCAGGAAGCAGTTCACCGTAAGGCACGTTGAAATAATCGCTCGTTTGAGCGCAAACAGTCCGGCCGGCCAGCAACAGCAATAAGCAAAGCATTGTTTTCACCATGATATATCACCCTTCAAGCAGGATTCCGATTTTAGGTACACCGATAATCTTCGTTTACTACCTGAGATTCTCCACTATCAATCGGTGTCAGTCAAGAGCCTACCCGTTTGGCCAACGATAGTTTTGCTGTCATACAGTATAGGTGTTTGGAGATAATAACCAAAATACGATAAATGGTGATTGAGGGGACTGTTTGATGTTAAGTGCAATTGGTGATTTTTCTAAAAGCGTGTATGAACAGCCAATCTTGATGGCTTGTAAGGCTTTGTAGATAAAGAGCTTAGGTGTTTTTGGCCGAGACTGTTAAATTCTTTCATATTTTTTTTAAAAAGTTCCATTTTTTTCTTGTGTGTGGACTATCACTGCTGTATACTGTATTAAGTAGCTAATACAGTAATACAGAATAAGGATGAAACGGTATGTTACTTGAAATAGATCATCACAGCGGAGTGCCGATTTATCGGCAGGTAATCGAGCAGATTCGGCAGCAGATTATGGCCGGGCAATTGAGCGAAGGAGAGCAACTAATGTCTGTGCGAGAGCTTGCAGCACAACTGCGGGTCAACCCGATGACAATCAGCAAAGCATACGCCCTGCTTGAGGTTGAAGGGCTGGTGGAAAGACGCCGGGGTGTCGGACTGTTCGCAGCGAGACTACGGAAGAACAAGAAGGCACATACCAGGGCCAGGCTCCTGGAGGAGGTTCTGAGAAAGGCGGCGGTGACGGCAGTGCAGTTGGGAATACCTGAAGAAAAGGCCAGGGAAATGCTGGTCAGGTTATACCGAAAATACGATTCAAAAACGAGGAGTCACTCTAATGAATAACGAAAAACAAATAGTGCAGATGCGCAAGGTTTGCAAAAGATTCGGAAAGATAAAGGCCCTTGATAAGATCTACTTGGAGATTTGCGCGGGCAGAATCATAGGACTGCTGGGAGCCAACGGGGCAGGCAAAAGCACATTACTTCGACACATAATCGGACTGTACCTGGAAGATGAAGGCCAGTGTGTTACATTCGGGTGCAAGGCAGGCAAACTGGGGCCGGAAGAGCTTGGGCGGATAGGATACGTTCACCAGGAAGGAGAGCTTCTTGACTGGATGACAGTCAGGCAGTTAATACGTTATGTCAGCGCATATTATCCCAACTGGAACCGTGAACTTGAAGAAAAGTACGTCGAAGACTACGAGATTTCAATGAAAGCACGTGTCGGGTCTTTATCGCCCGGTCAAAGGCAGAGGCTGGCGATACTATTGGCGATAGGTTTTGAGCCGGAGCTGTTGATACTGGATGAACCGGCAGCAGCTCTGGATCCCGTGGCACGCGCACAGTTTCTGGATTTGCTGCTGCAGATTATCCAGGCCGAGAATCGCACAATTATCATTTCCTCACATATTCTAAGCGATGTGGAGAAGGTTATCGACCATGCGGTGATAATGAAGGAAGGGCATATCCTGCTGGATTGCAGCTTTGACGAATTGCGGGAGCGATTTTGCCAGGTGCGTATCAGCGCCTTGGGCAAGGAGCTGCCGGCCGAATTGCCGTTTGAAAACATCTTACACTGCAAGCGGAGCGATGGCCAGGCGATACTGACTGTCCAGGACTGCCCGCGGGAGAGATTGAAGGAGCAGGCAAAAAGTCTGGATTGCTGGATAGAGATTGAGACGCTGCCGTTGGAAGAGATATACAAGATAGTTGTCAGTTAAAAAGGTGGAAAAAGAACACGTTACCGGAGTGTAAAAATGAGTATCTTAACCGCTAATTTAAAGCATCTTTATCAACGACGTGGTCTCTGGCTGGTTTATGTGTTTTTAGGTTTCATTGTGTTTGTAAGTATCGCAGGGACGCTGGATAAAACACCGAAAAGAGGTGAATGTGCAATCCTTATGATGTCGATGTTTTTTATAGGGTTTTTAATAGCGACATTACCAATAGATATATTAGCGAAACCTTTTGCTTATTGTCTGCCCGGCCACCGGAAAGTGCCGAGGAAATTCATATTTTCCACAGGGGTAGCAATTAATCTTTTGGCTTCGCTTATCTTTCTTCTGTACCCCGTCTTATATTTGTATTGGCCGCACCGAATTGCAGTGATTTGCTCAGCCTTTTTTGCAGGTATGACACTTTACTGGCTCGGGGTTGGGTCTGCTTTTATATTCAGGAACTTAACACTCTGGATACCACTTTTGTGGTTTTCTATCTTCGGCGGGCGAATTTTTGACCTGCATATAATAACAGAGCGGGTCATTGTTGAAGAACCCGCTGTGGTTATTCTGGTGGGGGCATTGAGCAGTTTAGCAGCGTGGTTCTGGCTTGATAACGACGGCCTGGCACGACGGTACTGTGCTCGGGCATGGGTGGGATTTCTTGATATCTGGAATAAAAATAAACTGCAAAAATACAAGCAAGCCCGGGCGGCTACCAAGCCGGACAAAGACAAATTTAAATGTCATCTAAAACCATCAGTGGAAAGCTTCTTTTTAGACAGAATGAACAAGTGTGATTATTACGGTCCCGCCCGGCATATATGGGGCCGATTATATACGAGTTTTGGGATACTACTATCAAAGTGGCTGCCAGCATTGTCGGTTGCTTTAGTAATTGTGTGTGTTTCAGCTTATTTTCCGCCGATAGGGTTTTTTATTTTCATTATGGCAGGTTCTATGATGGCTGGTGGTAACATACGGTCCGTCTACTCAAGTATGCTAATTACAGTAGGGCGAAACGAAAGATTCATCACAGCATTGACATTAGCCGCCACCAGCGTGGTGCTGATAACCATACCGGTAATTATCATAGCGGCTTTGTCCGTATTATTGGAAACGATTATGCCCGACATTAGACTGTGGGGCAAAACCTTTACCTTCGAGGCAATAAATATGAGGCCTTTCTTTGTTGCTCTCTTATTGATAATACCCGTTATATCTACTTTCCAGTTGATTTTTTACCGAAAGCCAATTTTAGGTCTGGTATTTTTTATGTTTATGTTTCAGTTGTTATTCGTTTCAGTGATATTCTGGCGCAAGCCGTTGCTTACGGTGATAGCAAACCCCATTTCCATCGCAGGTCTGATAGTCTTAAGCTGGGTTCTCTTTTTGCTGGTTTTACGTTACGTCTGTATGAGGCGGTGCCTGGTCGGGCAAGGGTGACACTTCTGCACGGGAAGGGCAAAAAAGGGCGCGGGGGGCTCAAAGATATTCGATATCGAGCGTATGGGGTAATTTTTCGAGGGGGCAGCCGGGGCATCTGGCTTTCGGCTTGCAAAATTCTTTGCCGACCCTTACCAGCAATGCATGGTATTCATTGAAAAGCTGGACGTCCTCCGACAGATTCGACTGGAACAATTCACGCAGCTGCTCGTAATTAGCGTCCGGCTCGATAAGCTGATGACGAAAAGCGATTCGAGCTGTATAGGCATCCACAACGAAAACTGGCCTCTCGAAAGCGTAGAGCAAAATCGAATCTGCGGTTTCAAAACCGACCCCGTTTATCGCTAATAGTTCGGCTCTTAATTGGTCGGTATCAATGGTTTCAAGGTTTTTCAGCCGGCCATCGTAATTGTCGAACAGCCAGTTTATGAAGTTTTTGAGCCGTTTTGTTTTTATATTGTAATAGCCGGCCGGCCGAATAAATTCCGCAAGTTGCGAAACGTCAAGATGATAAAGTTGCTCGGGAGTCAAACAATCGGCGGATTTTAGATTTGCTATTGCTTTTTCGACGTTGGCCCAGTTGGTATTCTGGGTCAGTATTGCACCTGTTATTATCTCAAATCGCGTTTGCCCGGGCCACCAGTGCTGGGGGCCAAAGCAATCCAAAAGCAATTGGTAAATTTCGGTCAACTGTTCGCTTATCATTGCCTTAAAATATTGTCGTAAAAAAGTCTCCATGTTTAACTATTGTAATTTTGATGTACTTGAATTAAACTCTCTGAAATTTAAACGATTCAGTCAACAATTTTTTTGATGTTTTAGAACAAAAGCTCGGAAAAGTTATAATAGAGAACAGTTAATTGGATGAAAAAAAGAAACAGGCACAGCACAAGCCAATTGCTTAACTTTACGCAGAATTCCTATCTTGATCGGACGTCTCGGCCGATTTATGCTATAATTTTTCTGCTGCCGTTTATCATCTTCTACGAGTGGGGAACGATTTGGATCAATACCGACTTGTTGAACCAGTCTCAGGTTCGAGTTGTGGCCTTTGTATGGCTGCAGAATCTGCTTGAATATCTGGGTTCCAGTGATAAGTTGGCGTGGGTGGCGCCTCCGGTGGCGGTTGTAGTAATTTTGGTAGCATTGCAATTATCGTCACGCAAACCATGGGGATTTAGTCTTGGCGATCTTTGGCGGATGGGCATTGAGTGCATTCTACTTGCAGTGCCGTTGATTGTATTTAGTTTGTTTTTGAATAGTCCCACCGGGCCACAGGATGATATGGGCCGATTCGATGAAAACTCGACGCGATTGTGCCGTGGTTCGGGCCTTGTGGTGTGTGCTTCGCGGTTAGATTCAGGATTCGGGCTGAACGATCCTTCGGTTACAGGGAACAATTTGTCATCGACAGCTATGAAGATTGGTAGCGGCCGTGAGAATCCCATTAGAAATTCTACGATGACTAATGCTATACACTACGTTAAAAGTCCCGCTGTTGGCAGCTCAGACGCCGAGCGTCTCAATTCTAACGGGGTGCAAAATGGGATGTTTTCCAATAGCATCACAAGTAAATCTCTGTTGGCGAGTATTGTTACCGGTATAGGGGCGGGGATTTATGAAGAACTTGTTTTTCGGCTGATTTTGATTTGCGTTTTGATGCTGTTGTTCCAGGATGTTCTAAGGCTCACCCATAAGAACTCGATTATACTTTCAGTTCTTGTCTCGGCAGGATTGTTTAGTGCACATCATCATATAGTTCTTGTGAACGGGCAATTGGCACTAAGTGCCGCATTTAACTGGACAGAGTTTGGTTTCCGGACAGTTGCGGGTGTTTATTTTGCCGTTCTTTTTGCGATTCGCGGTTTTGGAATTACGGCCGGGACTCACGCTTTTTACGATATTATTGCAACGATTATCAATGCGGCTTTCTTTAGCAGTGCTATTTAATCGGGGTGCTTGTGTTTTTAAATCTTTTTTGAAAAAATATCGCAGCCGTTAGTCATTTAGCTTGCAGAACTTGCAAGACAATCGTCCTATAAGCCCGGGAATCGGCCTTATCAATACTGATATTGTCCTTGAATTAGATGCGGTAATTTAGTATAATAACACTAATATGGTAAGTTAGTTTTTTTGTTTTGGGGTATATAGATTATGGAATCACCACAAATCAATGTGGCTATTGAAGAATTGACATTCAGTTTTTTTCAAAGACCTTTGCATCCTGAGCTTTTCCAAATTTATGCCAGTCGGCGATTAAAGACCGCCAAATACGAGGCGATTATTTGGGTAACAGGCTGCACTCATGTTGTCAGCGTATTTACTGCCGATTCGTGCATGTCTGAGGTTGTAAGTACACCAGGCCAGATACTTCCCTCTCGAGGCTTGATTGAGCGATTTCAATTTCGTGGCCCACACTCTCACAAATGCACTTTGAGCAAGGGGCTAAGTTATATGACCGATTTTCAGGTCGAGAAGATGAGTCCGAATTTGTATCGGCAGAGCTATATCGACCTTGACCGCTTCGCACGGAACCGCGGAGTGTTCATCAAGTTCCCGGAGCTGGAAGTCGGAGGGTTGCAGCCGTTTTGCTATATTGACTTCGAGGCAAGACGAAGTGAGTTGCACATCCATACTTTTGCAGCTTATCCGGAACAGGTAACAATGATTAAGACCCAATCCCTGTTCGATTTTCAATAAAATTAAAAATCAACAGTTAGACTAATTGCCCTTCAACTGGACTTTTTGTTTCAAGACATCCATTCTTTCACGGATTTCCACGGACATTCTGCTGTTTGGGAAATCACGAATGATCTCCTGGCCGATCTGGATCGCTTTGTCCCATTGCTCTCCTGAGACGGCCAGGGAGAATTGGACTCCGAGGTTGTGAAGCTTGTCTTTGAAAACATGCCTTGCTGTTTCCTGCAAGGCCAAACCTTCCTCCTGGGTCAGGTAGAGGTCAAGCTCCTTTAGAATCTCCAGGCTGCGGTCGGTGGCCCGGCGCTTTACGGCATCATCCCAGGCGTTGAGTAGTACTTTTTTGCGTTCATCCTTTTTATCAATCAGTCTTTGTTGCATTGCTCTTGCTTCTCCGGAGTTGGGATAAGCCCTGATTAATTTCTCTATCTGAGTACTTGCCTTGGTCCACTGGTTGCTTTCGAGCAGCCTTACGATAGACGTTATGTCTTGCTCTATCCGTTCTTTGTCGGTCACGCCGCGGCGCTTGTCCGCTTCGGTACGCAAATGCCTGGCCAGCTCTTTATATCCTGGGCGAAGTTCAATTCCGTCAATTATTTCATAGGCGCCATCAAAATCTCGCCCCTCGAGTTTATTAAGGACGGTTTCTATAAAAAACTCTCTGTCTCCATCGTGGAATACAATCGCCTTTGCTGCTTCGCTAAGGTGGGTACTTTGACTGATTTGGGCCAGTGCGGATTGGTTCTTTTCCAGAGCGTCGATCAGTCTTTCGAGTTTTATACTATTGTCCTGAATTGCATCAAGTATTTTGAGTACTTGTGAGAGTGTTTTTAAAATCGCAATTAGAAATACTATCGCCAGTGCGAGCCAAACGACCGGTGGTATTTGACCTTCTTCAGAGGTTTGAAGGAAGTCGGTCGAGAAAGCAACTACTACGAGAACCAGGGCCGTTACTATTATTAATACGGCGTAAATAGCGACAAAACGCCACTTGGATTCCCAGGATGGTCTATTTGTTGGAGAGTCCATAGCCGCACCTTTTCAAAAAAAGGGCATTTCACAACAAAACACTATCATATTATCATACATTTTAAGGCCCATTTTGTCAATTCCTAAAGGGCACACGATTACCTGTTTTGGCACGGGATATACCAAGAGGGTCCTTACGTATGGTTAAACCCGTTTTTCCGACAATAACACAAGGAGACCCGAAAAAGTTAAGGAAAGATTTTATCATCCGCGAGACAATGGCGAGACAACAGTCGAAGCGGCAGAGCTTAGAAACACTGGGGCCCTGCCCCCTGCCTAATACTTGCTGGGGCAAGCTAAAGCATGCAGGGATTCGTGCTGGGGATTGGGTTTGATTGGGTTCGTATTGGGTTTGTTTTGGCATTATATTGGCTTTAATTGGGTTTGTATTGGCTTTGATTGGGTTCGTTTTGGGTTCGTTTTTCCCATGTTCACCAAGTGTCTTTTTTTCATAATCCTTTATTAATACTTTATTTACGTTCATTTGACTTTTTCTGAAATTGGGTTCGTTTTGCATATAAACAGGGCTGATTTGTAAAGATCTCTCTACAGTTGTAGAGATGCCACTAAGGCACAAAGGTACAAAGAATATAGACACGAATTGACACGAATTTTTTAGACGCAGATTGCGCAGATTACACTGATTTTGTTTTGGCCAGCTTGGTGTTCTCGGCAGGCTCTGCTCTAAAAGCGAGCTTTTGACGCAGAGAATTGCCTTCGTCCACAAGGCCATTGAAATGGCCTTTTTCAGAAGCCGACTAAAAACGGTTCTTGTTAGCCACAAAGATGCACAAAAGGTACAAAAGCTAACATAAAATGACAAAAAAAGTGTTTTATAAGTCATTAATACACCTTTTTGATTGATTATTGACGATTTTCTATTGATTATTGAGTATTCACTGACGATTAATTTTGAAACTGGTTCCCTGCCCCCTGCCTAAAACCTGCTGGGGCAAGCTACTGCATGCAGGGACTCGCTGCTGATACTAAGACTTGCGGTTCTCCGCTGATTTTAGACTAAAGACTTAAGATTCAAGACTACAGACTTTTAACTTCCTAATTTTGCGTGCCCTGCTGGGCTTTTCGTGGGCCGCTGGCCCTCCATCTTCTGCCATTTTTAGGGCGGTTTATGTTTGCCTGCTGGCAAACATACAGGTATTTTAGCAGATTTCCAAACAATAGACAAGGAAAAAATGAAAAAAAAGGACTTTTTTTGGCCGGGGATTTTTGTTTTAAATCACGTTAGATAACGCTTCGCTATTCTGGGTCCCTGCCTACTGCATGCAGGGATTCGGGCAAACAGCACGGAAAAGAACTGTGAATTTTTTAATAAAACTATTTGCTGTGACTGACCGACTTGCCCTTCAGTGTCAGAAATAAAACAAAGCCAATGAGAGCGATACCGCCAGCTGCCGTTGCGATTAGGATAGAAGATGAGATAGCCGGACCGGGGTTCTTTGTCTGGCCCTGCTCTGTCTGCTCCGGGGGTGGCTTAACTTCACACGGCTCCGATACCGCCTCAACATCCGCTTTGGCCGCATCCGCTGGGTTTGTCAGAGCCTTAGAGGTGTATTTTGTCCCCTTCAAAAACGATGGTTTCTCCTGTAACATCGTTCCAGCTGCCTTCTTGAGAATCTGACCTATTTCCTTGCTTGCCAACAACTGCTCTCCAAAACCCATTTTTCCGTAGCCGCACAACTGGAGTCCATCGCTTTCCGGGTTCTCACGGACATAGTCGAAGCGCTTAATCATAGGCGCAGAGGAATGGACGAACACGATCGAAAGGGGGGCAGCCTCTAGAACGAGCCAAGCGTGCCGGCCACCGCTGACCATCTGGTCATGAAGTTTCATCTCCTCAACAGTCATCTGGTCCAGGAATTTTTTGGTAATCTTTGCACGCGATCTCGGGTCCCAATACTCCAGAAACCATTCAATAGGGCCCTCCTGAAATGCTTTCCACGCTTTTACATAGAACTGCATAACAGAGTCGTTGGTTGGAACGCTGGAATCGTCAGCAAAAACATGCACGTCGACGTGCCGTCCGTTGAACTGAAGATATACAGGTGAACCCTTCGTTGTGCTCGGCAAGGCGTACTCGAAGCGCAAATCTTCTCGGCATTCCGAGAATACCCAATCGGCACTCATCTCATGTATAAAGGAGTCCAGTATCACGCTGAATAACACATCTTTTTTCGCGAATCCGTCCCATCGCCACCCAGCGTCCGTACTTTTCATCACGAACTTGAGCCGTCCAGCATCCTGCCCAGCCCTCGCGAAGCGCGTGTCTGCGACCTCTATAATGAATACCCTGTTTTCACCAATATGGACCATAGCTTTAACAGTGGTATTGGTCAGAAACTTGCCCATAACTTTGGGTGCTTTTAACGCTGTCTCGCGGGTTTTCTGATCCGCATTAGAGGGAAGCAAGTCATCAGGGAGTGAGTCCCGGTTCT
Organism: Planctomycetota bacterium; assembly: GCA_019456145.1. Taxonomy (GTDB): domain Bacteria; phylum Planctomycetota; class Phycisphaerae; order Sedimentisphaerales; family Anaerobacaceae; genus CS2-K091. Next base: position 55,026 of record VRUL01000025.1, on the reverse strand, counting down.
CCTGTATAAACCTAAAGAGCCTACCCAGCGCCTTCTCCTCTGGGTCCCTGGCAGTTTCCATGAATTCGGAGACGGAAAGGGAATACCGGCGCACCCGGCACTTGAGAAAGGTTTCTGTCAATACCTTATGGTCACCGAACCAAAGCGCCAGCGGGATACTGACATATGTATCATTTGGTTCCTCTGCCCGGCAAACGTCCTCAACGCTGAGGATATGGCATACCAAGAGGACCAGCAAGATGACGATTCTCCAAATGTGTGAGGGGATAGCCTCACGACAACACCTACACACAGTAATCTTCATAATAAGTCACCTCTATTTCTAAGGAATCTGCAGTACCACCACTGAGTAGAACCTCACCAGCGGTTATTATACCATAGGCCTTTGTTCTTCTAACAGCCAGCACTCTTGCCTTCATTGATCCAGGTCCTTTCTGACAAGTCTACCTAAGCAATTACTATTAGGGATAGATGGGATAGATGTCATATTCTTCGACATCCTCCTCACCATCCCTGCTTGCTGTGAACTTAACATAAAGACGATCCAGTGAACCACTACCCTGCACACCGTCATCGCAATCGCTCTGGTTGAACGTCACATCGAAACTCCAGTCGGTGTGAACACCTATGGACGCCCCTGCTTGCGAACAACCTTCCCACAATCCCCACAGAAATTGTGTGCATATCTTGGCGGATATTTCTGCCACAAGCCCTACGGAGGGCGTCCCGCTAAATGAGCCAAAGGGACAATCTTCTTCCAGACAATCATTCCACCTGTAACCCGCTGCAACACTCACTGTGATGCTACCCTCCACTCGCACTTCAGCCGTGAGTTCCATTTCGACCCCCCAGAAACCGAGGTCGAATTCGAATTCAACGCTATCTCCCCATACTGTCACGCTCACAGAAGCATCGGCTGATACGGTAGCTTCTGCTTTCCTCTCGCCGTTCGCCATCAATTGGCCATCTGAGCAGCAGTCACGCTGCTTTTTGTCCGCCGTGACACTTGCCGAAGTGAGCGAGATTTCAACATTAGGTATGTTGTTGATTGCCCCGTTGATTTCATCGAGAATACCGTCGGGTGCCTCCAAGCTCCAGGAGCCACTCGTCTCCCAACTTGTGTCAATCGTTACACATGTGCCGCTATCACAACATTTGCCGCTGGGACAAGAACTTACGCACGTGCCATCATCACAACACTTGCCGGTGGGACACGAACTTACGCACGTGCCGTTATCACAACACTGGCCAGAAGGACAGTTATCTACGCACGAGCCGTCAGAACAACACTGGCCGGTGGTACAATCCCATTCACAGGAGCAACTTACACAACTGTAGCACGGATTACAGCCGGAACAGTCCCCACAGCTTACTCCTATGTTTAGTTCACAATAGCCGTCCGAGGGGCCTGGGCCAGTAGAAACCCAATGACAACAACTGCCACAGTCGGGCGGCGGACACGCTATCGCCGGCAAGGTGAGGCTTGATAATAATAAGAAAATAATCAGATGAAAGGGTATTGTTCGTATCCTCATTGCACCTCTTCTTTCAATTTTTCAAGGTGGCTCTCTACACTTGTTATACGGGGATCATTCGGTCGAGCTGTCGCTAAGAATAGTACGAAGTATTGGGCGGCCTCAATTTTTTGGCCACTTTTTAGATTCAGATGGCCCAATTTTAGAGATGCAGTTGGAACCATTGCACAATCCGGATATCCTTCAACGACCGCCTTATAAGCTTGCTCCATCTTTAGGCTCGCTTCTGACTCCGGCAAACTGCCAAAGTCTTTCAACTTTTCATAACAATTGCCTATTAAGTATTGGGCGCTCCAGGCGAAATCGTATTCAGGCCAATTATCAACTACCTTTTGATAGTTCGTAATGGCCTTTTCGTATTCACCAAATCGACGATAACAAACCGCCGTGAAATATTGAGCATGCTTGAGTCCTATGGATTTCGAATCAGGCCATTGTGCTACAATCCTTTCCCAGATATCCGCGGCCTTTTTAAGATTCTCTTGAGATTTGAGCCTTCGACACTTTTTAGGGTCTTCAAAAGCCTTGTAATAATATTGTTCGCCAATCACAAATACGGCTTCGGGCAAATCCGGATGGTCGTTAAAATCGACAATTAATGTATCGAGCGCCTCCTGAATCGCCATATCATTTCCCGACTCTACAAGAGACAACACATCCATCTTTGAAGCCTCCAGCAGTGCGTTAGCAGCATGAGAACTGCCAGGATATTGCCATGCAACCCGCTGATACGTGCCCATTGCTTCTTCGTATGCCTTTGATGCTTCAAATTCTTTTGCGAACCAGTAAACCACACCTGGCAAGGCCGGATGTTTGGCGAAATCAGAAGTAAATTTATCGATTTCTCCCTGCGCCTCAGTATTATTACCTGATAAAATAAGAGAAAAGATGTGTGTGCTTGGAGCCTTGAAACGGCTCTGTGTAGCAGATGGGCTCTCAGGGTATCGTTTTATTATTCGCTCGTAGATATTTTCTGCCTCTTCATATTTTTTAGCCCACCCATAACTTACCGCGATAGTAAGCAACGCTTTGGGCAAATCCGGGTGGTCATTAACATCAGCAATTAGGTTATCGAACTCTGACTGCGCCTCGGTGTACTCCTTCGACTTAATAAGGGACATAATATTTCGCCTGGAGAGATACAATTGCGCACCATGCGCGGACAAACTATCAGGATACTTCTGCAATATTAGCTGGCAGATGCCTTTTGCTTCTTCAAACTTCTTTAATCCATCGTATCTTTTTGCAATGTTGTAAAGTTTTGCCGGCTCCGATTCCGGCAGATATATCTCGCTTATGCCCATAATGCTCACTATCTCAGCCTGTGATAGAGCATAGTTATAGATACGCACATCGTCGATAGAACCATTCCACTCGCGTCCCGGCACCTGCGCGTTTGCGCCGATATACACTTTGTGCTTGCTGATGTTTATGGAGTTGGTTGCGCTCTTTGCGGCTTCCAGTACTCCATCTATGTACAGGTAAAGCTGTGTCCCATCGAACACACCGGCAATGTGATGCCATTTGTCGTCATTGACGCTGGTCGTCCCCAAGACGGCCCAGGGAACTTCGCCCTCGCCAGTCCATCTGGTAGTAGCAGTACCGTTACAGGCGAATTCGACACTATTTGAGTCACCTACCCTGGCCAGCCTCCAGGAGTTGTCACCCTTCGTGATGATGGCCTGGTGCTTTTTGTCAAACTCGTTGACCTTTATCCAGGCTGTAATCGTGATGAGATCGTTGATGTCGAAAAACGATTCATTCCCGCAGTCAACATAGTCACCGTCACCATCGAGGTCAATTGCCTTGCCATACACGCCGGATCCATAGGTTGGATTGCCGATGAGGGTGCCATTGGCTTGTGGCTGGAAACCGGAGATATCAGCGGCATCACCATCAAACTCATAGTGTGCTACCAAGCCGCTGGGATTGGGGGCTGCTGCACTGACCGTTTCAGCCGATGCATCTGCAAAACACTGCCCTGCCGCTACAGAAAGGAAGAAACAGGACAGAACTGAAGATATGAGAAGTGTTTTCGTAGACATAACGCTTACCTCCTTTAAAATGAATACTAATTTCCCGCGACGATGTTCTTCTTAGTTGTTCTTCCACTGTTGTTGTTTTTCTTTATCGCAATAACAAATTACAGTATCCTTTTCGTAGCGTCAACCGAAAAATAATAGAATTTCAAAAAACAATAAAATATCATCAAAAACGAGCCACGCTGCACAGCAAAAATGCAGAATCTTAATATTTTATAAACCTATGTATCATAAAGGCATACGTCAAACCATACCCTGCAACGTTCTTGAAAAAAGGCCAAAGTAAAGCATCATAAGGCGTTCATTAATATATGCCGCTTCTGAATCAATAAATATTGATGCTATTTTCCCGGATTTTTCAAAATGAGAAAAAATTCAGAAAGCAGTATCGAGAAAAGTGGCCGGGGGATGCGACGGATTTGTTGGGGGAGATATACTCGGTCAGGGGTGATAAGGCGAATGGGCGGAAGTGGCTTAAAAAGGCGGTTGGGTGAAGGAAGGAGATTTTGGACCCGAAGGTGAAAGAGTCGGAGGGGAAATTAAAGAAAATCAAAGATTAAAATGTAAAAATGGATTCCTGCCTGCGCAGGAATGACAAGAAAAAGGCGTCTGGATCCCTGCCATATAAATGATTAAGGATGAATGATTATTGATTAATGTTGGAGATTCTTCCCCTTCGACTGCGCTCAGGGCTAAAGGCTACTTGCGCTCAGAATGACATGGGGGGAGTGGTTAATAGACAGACAAAAAGGCCGTGAATTTAATCCTCACGGCCCTTTTATTTTAATGTCAATGTTACAAGGTCAACAATCCCAGTCGGGATTGAGGAAAATTAATCCGGCTAAAGCAGCGATCGACACAAATTCCATACCTTTGCAGGTTTGCTCTCATTTGGCATTATAGTTGCGGAGGAGGTCGGCTATGTCATCATGGCCGGAGGTTTCGGCCTGTTGCAAAGGAGTCATGCCATCTTTGTTTCTAACATCGATGTCAGCTCCATTGGAAATGAGAAACAGAACCATCTTCCTGTCGCCCCGGGCCGTAAGATGCAGAGCGGTATTACCAGCTTTATCCTTTGCATCTATGTTTACTCCCTCAGTCAGGAGCAATTCTGCCATCTCTGTTTGTTTTGTAATTGCCGCCTCGTGCAGAAGAGAAGTTCCCTGATGGTTAGTCACTGTTACATAAGCTCTGTTAGCAATAAGAAGTTTAGCCACATCCGAATGGCCTCCTTTGACTGCATTGTGGAGAGGGGAGAAACCTTCTTTGTTCCTGTAATAAATATTTGCCCTATTGTCGATTAAAAGTTCGGCAATTTCTACATTAGTTGCATAGTGTATAGGAGCATTACCCAAATCAGATATTGGATTGATTTTTGCTCCTTTTGCTATCAGCAGCTCGACAGCTTTGGTGCTCTCATGAAGGCACGCAAAATATAGAGGAGTCCAGCCGTCGGCCTGATCACTATAGGATTTGGCATTTAGATCCGCACCGCCTGCAATGAGAAGTTCGAGTATCTCTATGTCCTTGTCGGCACGCATGCACGCATTGTGCAGTGGAGTAGGGCCGGAGTTGGGCTTGCGGGGCCATCCAGGGCTGCTGAGCTTAACATTAACATCTACTCCATTATCAAGAAAGAGTTTGACGATTTCTTTTGGAGCATATAGTGCGGCTGAGTGTAGAGGTGTATCGTCGGATCCGGGTTTTGTGTTTATTTTGGCCCCATTGGAAGCAAGAGACCTGGCAATATCCCAGTCATTTTTATTATTTCGTTTACGGCCCTGGCCAAAGGTGGCTGCATAATATAACGGCGTAATGCCGCTGTTATCCTTAGCGTTAACATTGGCACCGTTGTTAATAAGAAGCTCAACAATATCCTTGTGGTTTCCAATTGCTGCTACGTGCAAAGCAGTGCCATGTTGGCCTTTGGCTTCGAGGTTCGCTCGGTTGTTAATAAGAAGCTCAACAAGATCCTTGTGGTTTCCAATTGCCGCTTCGTGCAAAGCAGTGCCATTTTCACCCTGGGCTTCGAGGTTGGCTCCGCTGGCAATAAGGACCTCACACAAATCCTTATTACCCATGCCTGCAGCCAATATCAAAGGAGTGTATCCCGATTCGTCTTTAGAGTTGGCAAGTTTTGGATTTTTTTCCAATGTGGTTTTAATGTAGTCAAGGTCACCTTCGGCTATTGCTGTGAATAGTTCAGGAGGAGCCTGCACGGCACAACCACTCAAAGCCAATCCTGCAAACAACAACACTAATGCCACAACTACTCTCTCTCTATTAGCCATAATAATTTTTCCCTTCTGGAGTTTGTACCTCGTCCGATAAAATTAATATTTTCTCTTTAAGATAAGCTGAATTATATCTTTAGAATTTCTATTACACGAAAATATGAATTTCATTTCAAAACACAAGATATTTTTAGGAGTATAACTGTCTATTTCACGGTGTTTTGAGAGTAAATAAAAAGGGCTGAAAAAACGTAAATTTCTACAGCCCGAGATTGTCATAATTGACTATTTTCAATTAGTTGCCACTTCAAGTACTTCTGTTTAAAGTATAAGAAATATTTTCAGTAAAACAAAGGATTGATTTACAGAAAATCAGGGCCTTATGCACGTAAAAATAAGTAGTAAGAAGTAAGAAATAAGGAGTAAGGATTGGGGAGGCGTTGTAATTGACTATTTACTATGCCAGCTTTCGCGGGCACAAGTCGACGATTTACTAATGGAGGAGATTGAGGCATGTATTATATTCGATGGCCAGATCCTTCGCCTTGTTGAGAGGCTTTCCTGATATTGTCCAAGGAGTAAGTGTTTCAGGATAGTATCTAAGCGGTCACGTACTCTGAAGCCTCAGGGGCTCATTTGGTCTTTTTGCTTTTTTTGGGTTTCTTTTCTTTTTTGGCCTTCTTTTCTTTTTTTACTTTTTCCTTTTTGTCAGTTGTGGCAGATTTGCCGCTGAGCATAAAAGCGATCACGACTATCAAGACCGCTGCTGCAGCGCCGCCGCCGGCGATGTACCATATTGTACCTTGAACTTTTTCCCGAATTGAAGGCATAATATTGCTGAAACCTGTCACCGCCACTATCGCTGTGTAAATAACGGCCAATAAAGGCAAAAACAACATAATCCCGAGCGCATTACTTACCGTATCAGGCTCCGGCTCGGCATAAGTTCGAGCTATTGCCGGTAACCCTCGGGCTCCGGCGGCGGCAAAATCCTCTCCCGGTAACATTTGAGCCGCCTCAGCGGCCATTTCCACGGCTGAACCAGTTGTTTCATCGGCATGCTGGCCTTCACCTGCCTCAGGTGCGTAAATCTCATCAAGAATGCCGCCTAATGAAGTATCGTCAGCTTGCAGGGAGAGATCCAGCAGACCTGAACCACTGCCGAAGCTATCCAGGTTTATATCTTCTTCGATCTCTTGCAATGACGTTTCTGTCGTTGTGTCTTTGGCCTCTATCACCGTATCATCTGTTGCCTCTAAACCGGTGTCCATCTCCGCGAATGTATCGATTCCCTCGCCGGCTATAGCGGTATCGGCACTACTCAGATCGCTTTCGGCCGCTGACGTATCGATTAGCTCCGGTGTCAAAGCCGGCTCTTGAGTCAAAGCTGGCTCTGAGGTATCAATTAGCTCCAGACTCTCAGTCGGCTCCGGCGTCTCAGTTGGCCATGATGTATCGATTAGCTCCGGTGTCATAGCTGGCTCTGATGTATCAATTAGCTCCAGACTCTCAGTTGGCTCTGGTGTCACGGTGGGTTCCGGCGCCTCGGTTAGCTCTGGCGTCACGGTTGGTTCCGGCGCCTCGGTTGGCTCCGGTGTCTCGATTAGCTCCGGTGTCTCGGTTATTTCCGGTATCTCGATTGGCTCCGGCGTCTCGGTTGGTTCCGGCGCCTCGGTTGGCTCCGGTGTCTCGATTAGCTCTTCTGGTGTTAAAGCCGGCTCTTGAGTCAAAGCTGGCTCTGGCGCCTCGATTAGCTCCGGCGTCTCGGTTATTTCCGGTATCTCGATTGGCTCAGGAGTCTCGGTTGGCTCTGATGCCACAGCCGGCTCCGATGTCATAATTAGCTCTGGCGTCTCGGTTATTTCCGGTATCTCGATTGGCTCCGACGTCTCGGTCGGCTCCGGTGTCATAGCTAACTCTGGCGTCTCGGTTATTTCCGGTATTTCGATAGGCTCCGGTGCCTCGGTTGGCTCTGGAGTCACAGTCGGTTCAGATGTCATAACCGGCTCTGGGGCAAGTGAAATCTCGTCCTGACCTGGTTCCTGTCCTGATAGGGCAGTAGGTTCCTCAGGTGGCATAATACTTATGTCGGACATCAATGCTTCGACTTCATCGACCTTAAACAGCGAATTCGGTCCCTCACGGAACTCACGCAATCTGCCCTGCCTGACTATCCCTTTTATTTCTTCTTCTGTTTTACTGAGCTTCTCAGCAACTTCTTTTAATGAATAGAACATAACATCCATAATCACCTATTCTCCCACGAGCCAATATCCTGGCTTTACAAACCTTTTTTAAATCTTTCCTCAAAAAAATTAAGAATCTTTACTTTCCAATGGGTCCCCATATTGCATTCTTTCGCAAATCGAAAGACTCTTTTCCACAGGGCGAAATGGGAACCTGTTAACCACAGAATGTCTGTTATCGGGCTCAGTTATTTCCACGGCACTCATATCAGAGTTCTGCTACTCTTTTTTCTTCGGCGTTTTCTGCCATTGGCCTAAATTTTCCAGCGGTATCCTTACCTTTTCCGGTTTCAAACCAGTGGTACTGCTGCAGTAGTCTATCTTATAGCCAATTCGTGCTGCTGGTAGTACCTACCGATTATGGGTGGTTCCACGGCCGTTCAACTCGAATATCAACCGCATTTGGCCGACCGTATCCGACCATCACAAGCCCGTAAACGTCGCGTTCTACCTGAACCGGAACAACTAAAATCTACTGTCTGTGCCGGTTCGGTGTTCGCTATAAAAAAGAACCAGCAACCTTAGAGAAATAACAACCGGCAGCAACCACTGTTTTCAGTGCCGGGACTCATGTTTTTTACAGGTGCCGTCAATTGGGACCGCCTCCTTACGCCCCGTAAAATAGCCTATCTTATTATATATTGCCTGCTGCAAATATGCAAGCTGTTTTTTGAGCGAAATTGCCATAAGTCGATTTCTCCGAAGTAGTCGCAAATACATCAGTTTAAATGCGAGTTTATTGCGATATTAGTGCATTTTGTGGAAAATATTTTTTTTGATGTGCGTTATATGCTTTGTCCGAAAGAGTATCAGGCAAAGGACGTCCGGTAACAGCACCGCATTTTCCGGGTTGTAACTCAGGTTGGCCAAAGCGCCTGCTTTAGGCATAAGGTGCATAAAATAATATTACCTGGCGACCGAAAAAAGAGAAGGTAAGCCCGTACCGGGTCGAGTGGGACGTGTTGCTCAATGCGATTCGCCAGACTAAGCCGCATAATGAAGTCCGGCGGGCTGCGTTTACGAATCTGGCCTCCATCATGGGGGCGCCGCTATCCACACAGGCAAGATTATTACCTGGGATGAGGCTATGGCTTCTGATTTCATGTTCTGCAAGAATGTGGCCGACCTGACCAAAGACAATCCGGCACCGGTCAGCCGATGCAGAGGGCTGTTATCCGGTACCCGTTCCGGGCAAGTGGAAAGAAATCTAAACAGTCTCTTTACTGCCCATATCTTCATTCGCCTCGTCTGCGCGCAGGCCGAGTGGTTTATTCGGGCAGCCTATGGTGAGATTTTTCGACATAGTCGAACAAACAGCCTGTCTTTTGGCTTTTGGTAAGGTTATGGGCTTTCTTTAAATAGATATTGATTTTTTATTATTCTGGTGATATAGAGAGAATATGAATTTTTGTTATTTACAAATCGCCTTAAATATGGTATGTTAACTTCTTACATCTTTTGAGGAATTTTCTGTTATTATTTGCGATTATGGGCTGTAATTGTGATAGTTCGGCTTAGGTAGGGTTTATGGGGGGAAGGAGGTAGTAGGAATGAGTGAGACGAGGAATTCAAACCTGTTGGGGAAAATCACTATATTGTTCGTCATCTTCTGTTGTGTGCAGGTGGTTAATTATCATTGAGGAAGCATCTATGTTATCCCATTGGGAATAGGAGTGAAAAATATGAGGAAACTATCTATCATTACCACATTGATATTGTTATCCATCAGCATTTCATCCTATGCTACTGATGTAGGGGGAATAATTAGTTCGGATACGACATGGACACTGGCAGAATCTCCTTACAATTTAGTTTCAAATGTTCAAATAGGTGATGGCATAACACTAACAATCGAACCTGGAGTAGAAGTTTTTGGCGATCACTTATGGATTGAAGTTTGGGGGACATTAGATGCTACAGGAACAGCATCATCTAAAATTGTTTTAGATGATATGTTTATATGGGCAAAAGACTCAACTGGGATAATCAATATAAATTTCTCTGAAATTGATACTGTAAAAATTAGAACTTATGGAGATACTTTAATATTGAAAGACTCATATGTACGGAACTATTATGATGGAAGCCAAGGAATACACATAAGTAATGGCAGTTCGGTTTCATATATTGAACGAAACATTTTTGTAAATACTGTAGATATTGATGTTGCTTCTACTAATACGTATATTCATAACAATGTATTTTATGAGCAAATTAACGGGGAAGCCATAATTAGTGGGAATGTTAATCCTTCTGTTAAGTACAATACATTTTTAACCACAGATAAAATTGCTGTAAAATTACAAGATTCTGGTTCAATGACCGCAACTTATAATTATTGGAATACTACCGATAGCAATATTATTGACAATATGATTTGGGATAGAAATGATGACCTGAATATTAGTAATTATATTTCTTATATGCCATTTTTGATAGATCCAGACCCCAATACACCTGTTTATTCACCTCTTGGCACATGGACGGAACTTAATATGCCAGGAATTGATAACGTAAGTCTACTTGGAACTGGTAGCAATATGATAGTGGGACATCATGGCTCCAATCCTTATCATGGTCTTGTTTACGATATGACAACAGGTTCTTACAACACCCTTGATAAGCCAGGGGCAGGGGCACTTGGTACTGAAATACGCGATATAGATAGCAACAACTTAATCGGCTCATACTACGACTCCAGATGGCATGGTTTTATTTACAATCTTATTGAACAAAGCTGGACTACCATAGATGTGCCTGGAAATAGTTCTATGCAACCTTATGGAATTGACGGTGAAAATGTTGTTGGTTACTACTTTGATGGTAGTCGTTGGCATGGCTTTATTTACAGCATGTTGACAGAGATTTATACTACTCTTGATAAGCCAGGTGCACAACAGATGTATCCAGTGGGGATTAGTGGTGACAAAATAGTGGGAAGGTATCATGACGGTTCTTTTCATGGTTTCATTTACGATATGACAGCTCAAACTTGGACCACTCTTGATGCGCTAGGTTCAAGCGAAACAATTGTAAAAGGTATTGATGGTGATAATATTGTTGGCTATTACAATGGTGGTAGAAGCTTCCTTTACAATACAACTACACAAACTTGGAGTTCTATATATACAGAAGAGGGATCTGACAATATTTTTCCTCAAAATATCGGTGGTGACAATATAATTTTTAATATAGGTCAGTATGGTTCATTTTATACAATAGCTGGCCCTCCACCAGTTGTTCCAACATGTTTTGCCCCAGTCGAAGGTGATGCAAATGGAGATTGCAAAGTCGATTTTTTTGATTTTGCAATTATGTTATCTAACTGGCTTGTTTGTAACTTACAACCACCATCGGCATGTTGGTAATATTAAACTTACAGATAATTGCCTTCACCCGACACAAAACCCGACATTCTGCTCACTTCCTGTGCCAATAATTGTAATCTAACGGTTTTTTAACCACTCAATTAACCATTGTCCCCTGGCATTTTCTCCCCAATCCCATCTATAATGACTGATGAAGTGTGAGAAGGCAGCTATCATACCACAAAGCCACGAGCAGTTATTATGCCACATTTAATCTTCATGCTCATGTTATCCAGGGACGTTTGCGATTTTTTGATTCTGCGATGGCCTTTAAGGTAAGTTCCGCATCCTGCTTCACTTGAAAGTCAAACATGCCCAAACAAACAAAGTCCGCACCACTTTCGAAGGCATATTTTAATCCTTCCTTGGCACCGATGGCTCCCGCAGCCAAAACCTTGAAGGCTATCCAGGGCACTTTCACATCCTGCATAAACGCCACAGTCTCCTCGTGATTGTGGCAGAACATGTTGTCGTGGTATTCGGCATGTTTGGGAGAATCTTTCTCAAACATCTCTATGAACCGTCTATTGGTTTTCGGATGAGCAGACCAGTATCGGTCGTGATGCAGGGTCTTCATGTAAAAGTCGGGCACGATCCCTTCCTTCTCACAAAACATGATGGGCTCTATCCGATGCGCACAGATACCGACGGGAATATCGTATTTCTTCATGATTTCAAAGGCCTTGATGATATTTCCCTTTTGTTTCTTATAATACCAGATGTCACTGGCGCCTCCCCACAAATAGGCCGCTGAAGCTCCCAACTCCAGATGCTCGACCAAAAGTCTTTCGTACTTGTTGATGTCCGTTGTGATTACGTCGGCAAGCCATTTCATTTTGCCGCCCCATTCGCTCCAGTATTTCGACAGTCTGAACTGCTTAAAATTATGATTTTTGAGAACGACGGAATTGGCCCCATATTCCTCACATCTTTTTAGTGTCATGAAGATTCTTTCTTCGGTGTTGTAATTGGCCGCAAGGGCGCGTACATAATCCAGGTCCCTGGCGTGCATATTCATACTGATTAGATTGCTGCCGCTTATGAGACGACCGAGGGAAAGATTGCCGATTTTGGCAACGGGCATTTTCTTTTGCGTAGCGGCTATTTTCGGGTCATTCAAGTCCAGATTTTTGAGTCTTGCATATTCCTGTTTGTCCGATCTTGTAATGAAAGTAGGACCTGTTACGGCGTCTACTTTGTCTTGCGATTTTCCCTTTGCAGATTGAGATAAGAGCGAGCCAATAATAGGCAGGCTCCCGATAGTTTTGAGTAATTCTCTACGATTTGTACCTTTTGCAGGTTTCATAAAACATCTCCCGGATAAACTTCCTTCCGCCAATGGCGGACGGAGGAACTCTTCTTTCATTATTATCGCTTAGCTTTGAGGATACGAAGCTCAAAGACGCCGCCGGCCCATGCGCCGGGATGAGCCTGGAATTTAACAGTTACTTTACTCTTACCCTTGGTTAGCAACTCAGGGATTGGATACGCTTCATCGTAGAACTGGCCGGGACGGTTGTTTTGGAGACGCTGAGTGACCAGTTTGGTCCCCTCCACGAAAATGTCAAACACACGGTTGCCGCCATCACTGCCCCAGTAGGTGACCAAAAGCTCCAATGGCTTATCGGGAAGCACTTTCACATCATAGCTGAACCACCCACCATCGGTTGCATGCCTCCACCTGCGTCCTGAGAAAACGCCTGCTGAAGTCTTCTGTCCCTGAAGATTGTGGTCACGTTCATTTTGTCTTTGGCCGGGATGTACCTCGTTTACCGTCCGGGCTTCAAGTTTCTTATGGCGGGCAAGCTCGGCCTTGTATTCTTCCTCCTTCGCCTGCCATTGCTTAGGCGTGACGACGTCCCAGTAAACGACATAGTTCCTGTTGTCGTGCATCTGGTAGAATGGTTCCAGTGTAATGTTTTTATTGTGAGTCCGCCGTAAGGCGTCCCCAAGTGGACTGCCGGCGGTGCGAAAGATTTCCTGCGAACCGGTGAAAGAGGATGGTTTGCCCGGGACAGGCTTGATGGCAGAGAGGACCCGGTCAGACTCGGTCACAATGTCGGGATAATTCCCGCCGGCCTCAACCTCGGCACACAGCACCAGCGGGCCGTTCATGAAAGCAATCCGTTTCGGGTTATCACCAAAGCCCTCAGTACGCAAGCTAAATGGCATCCTGACCTCCACCGTGTCGCCACTTTTCCAGGAGCGCGAAATACCAGCATAGCTGCCGGGTTTCGAGAATTCTGCAACCTTCCGGCCATTGACGCGGATTTCGAAGCCGGATACCGCCCAGTAGGGATGGCGAATATTCAGATTCAGCCTGACGGGCTCCTTGCACGTAAAGACAAGTTTGGTACGGGCCTGCTCGGGGTACTTTGTCTCCTGGGAAAGCTTCAGCCCCCTGGCCTTCCAATTCAATTGGGATGCAATAAACAGGTTCACCCACAGATTTTCGTCATCGTAAAAGTAGATGCTGTCGCCGTACTTTGCATGGTTCTCCATGCCCGTGCCGGTACAGCACCAAAACGAGTTGAATGGATTGTTGTATGTTTTTCGCGAACCGGACCGCAGCGGGACATAGTAACACATCATGCCGGTTTCCGGATTCTGCGACGCCAGGATATGGTTGTAAAGTGCCCGCTCATAGTAGTCGGCGTATTCGGCACGCGGCTCCCAGCAGAACAGGTGACGGGTGAGCTTAAGCATATTATACGTGTTACACGTCTCGGTGGTGCTGGGGCCGAAAGCTTTGGAGAGTGTTTCTTTTGGCGAGAAAGCCTCGCCGTCACTGTGCCCGCCAATTACATAGGAGCGTTCGTTTACCACGGTGTCCCAGAAGAAAATCGAAGCGGTCTTGAGCCACTCCCGGCCTGTAAGTTCATACTGGCGGGCTGTGCCGATGAATTTTGGAACTTGTGTGTTGGCGTGCAGGCCGGTGAGTTTGTCCTGGCGTTTCGAAGCCGGGCCTATGACTGCCATGTGATTGAAGCGATGCGCGATCTTCAGGTACTTCTGTTCGCCCGTGAGCCCGTAAAGGTTGGCCAGCACTTCATTCATACCGCCATGCTCAGTGTCGAGCATCTTCTGCATCCGCTCCCGGGACAGAGGCGCATTACGGGCGATGACCCAGTCGGCGAATTTCTTACACACTTCAAGCGCTTGCTGATTGTCGCAATATACATACATATCAAGCAAACCGGCGTAAATCTTATGCAGCGTGTAGTAGGGTGCCCACACACGTATTCTCGACTCGACCCGATCAAAGAATTCTTCGGGATAGGCGCTGAGGTAACCACTACCGATTTTCGCCTGGCACTTACCCAGCCCCGACACGACAGCGTTGCCATTTGCCTTGAGCCGCTCGTTGCCGGTGCTTGCGTACATCATCGCGCATGCCGTCAGGTAATGCCCGATAGAATGCCCGCGCAGTTCGCCGTTCGGCTCTTCCCAGCCGCCCAGAGGTTTGGCAGAGGAAGACAGCCCGGCGTTAAGCCGGAAAGTGTGCAGAAGCCTGTCAGTATCAAGCGATAGTAAGTATCGCTGGTCCAGTTCCATCGCGTGCTTGAATGGGCCTTCGAGCAGGCGAACGTCCTGGAGCCGAAAAGCTCGGGCCCTCAGCGGAATCACGGCTTGCACCCTGGACTTGCCCTCGGCCAGTGCATCTGCTTGTGTACGAGGGGCCAACATAAACGAGCCAATCACAACAATCAGTAATCCTGATAAAAGATTCACAAACTTCATGATTTGCCTCCAGTTCATGGCTTTTTTCGATACGTTTTCCATTGTATCACACAATCCTCGGTATTACAACGCTGCAAAGTGATTTACATGGGGTGTAACTTTCCTGTAACCGGCATTTAGATTTGATGCATACAAATGAGAGGATAATTACATCTGTGAGTGGATGAAATTATTGATTCGATTAATGAGTGCCGGCTCAAAGGGGACAGCAAGGCAGGATTAAGGGACTTATCCAAGCAATTGAAAAGCCATATCGGGCGATACTCTCTTCTGGGCCTGCAGGATTACCGCTGATTTTTCTATAATTTGTTTTAACATCTTGATAGCCTCACTCAAGGTAAGGGCTTTTACAAAGTTCGAGTCAATACCTTTGACCTCGGCAATATCGAAGTCGATGACCGTACTAATGTCTCCCGATTGCTCGGCCTTGTCGCGGAAATATTCTCTATAATTACTGTTTTGCTCCATCACGGCATCAGGATAAGTCTTGCTCAGGCTTTTTAAATCCATCTTGGTTCTTAACGCCTTATAAATATCAGCTAAAAGCCGAGTAAGCGAATAAATCCCTATTTCCAAATTCATGTTTTTGTCCCTTATATTCTGCTCAACGTTCAGGATTTCCTGAAGACCAAACTGCATATTCGTTGTGATGTCCTCTATGCGGTTTTGTACGCCGGCGAGAAACCAATCAGTTGCTCTGAGTCTCTCCATTGTTTCTTTGATTCTCTCTAACAGGTTCGGCATGCCTGATATGCCAAACCTCGTGTCCCCTTTTCTTATTCTCTCTATCACTTCTTTGATTTTCTGTAACAGTCCTGAAATGCCGGGCAAAGTCATGTCCTCAATATCATCAAAGCCAGGGTCTTTTGCAGCAATATTTAGGGTAGAGTCAGAGCCGACGTCAATCAAGGTTGATATTTTTTGGCCGTTCATTCGGAGGAGTTTATTTACATTGTTTTTGATATGCTCGACGTCGTTGATTTTTCGGGCCACACCATTAAGTTTTTTCCGAAGCTCGACAGCTTTATTGTGTGAATGATTGAAATTGACATAGACATTCTCTTTGGCCGATTCCTCCAGTATTTGGTCCAGTTCCTTACGTAAGCTAGCTACCCTCTTCCTGAAACTCTGAAATAAGGAAATTGCAGTATTTGCCTCTCGGAGATTTTGCTGAAAGTTTGATAACTTCCCTCGAAGTGAATGTTGGATTACTGCCGCGGCAGCGTCGTCGTCGGGTACATTGGATGCTTTAGAGATAAGACGCGAAGATGGAGTTTTGCTTGATTCTGCGGTTTTTCTTGATTCTGCGGTTTTTCTTGGTTCTGCAGTTTTTCTTGATTCTGCAGTTTTTCTTGATTCTGCAGTTTCTTTTTTGTGCACGATATTCGAAACAGATGCACTATTATAGGCACTTATTTTATTTCCGAGTTCAAACATTACATCTTTCCACAAATCTTCTTTGTTACTGGCTTTATATTATCTCCTTACTTTGTTTTACCTGGGGGAATTATGAAATCCGTCCAAATAAAATATAAAAAAAAATGCCCGCAACGCCAAATATGATTTTTTAAATTGTAATGACTTTTCCGGTCAGGATTTTGTGGGATTGTCGTAAGTAAAGCAAATGCAATAGGTTATGAGAGATGAAGCAGAGGTTGATTTCAACTCGGTTATAAATCTTGGCCAAATTATTTTCGTGAAGATATCGGACCAGGTGTCGGAAAAAGCCGGTCACGACTATTCAGGCGGATTAGGGAGTCGATTGACGATTATTCCGCCGGGACCGGATCATTAATGGTCCGGATTTGGCTGTCGGGATTCCGGCAAAATCATCAGAAGCAAACCTCGTCCGGGGGCGACGAGGATTGGCTCTTCCGGATCGTAGCTTCCGGCTTCCTGTAATCCTTCTACGGCAGGCGCTTCAATTCGCACCCTATCAGGGTCAAGACCCAGTGCAGGCCAATCAATCTTGAGTGTACACTTGACCGGGTGAGCGGCCCAGCTTGCCAAAGCGACCAGGGTCTTGTCATTCTTAACATACGCCGTGGCGAGCACATCAGGGCAGCCGGTCTGGACCGGGCAGGACTGTGCCCAATAACCTAACATCTTAGCGTCACTAATACCGAACTGGTCCCAGAGTTTCCAGATGGGGCTGGGATTGCAACTGTGGTAAAATCTTGTGCCCATACCATAGACCATCCCACGGTACGCGTTCCCGCAGCCCTGCAGCATCTCTCCGAACAGGCCGAAGGGAATACCCGATACTTCGACGAGCCAATAGTCCGGTGACTCATTATAGTTGTAGCCCTCACCAAACCACAGACTGTCGATGAAGGGAAAGTGCTCCATATACTGGTTGGCAGGGCTGTTGAGGCCATAGCGAGGATCGAAGTTGTTTCCCGAATGGAAATCAATCAGGCAGCCGGGCCGGGTGCGATTCATGACTTTGCGCAGGCGTTTTATGATCTCCCGGTCGTAACCGATGCCGTCAAGGTAAAGACCGTCGATCCCCACATTACGCAGGAGCCAGGCCATGCCCTCAAGGTAATAGTTGTGCCAGCGGGACAAGCCTGTGGTTCTAATCGAGGCATCGCTGACAGTAGGGTCGTGCCAGGCCGGCTCGTAGTCTTTAACCAGATGCTCATTAAGCCAGGATGTGCCGCCACCGGCGCCCTCGGAGAAGATCTCGTGGCCCAGGCTGCGCAAGGCCCAGAGTTCCGCGGTCCGCACGCTCAGTTCCCGAACAGTATAGTAGAGCTTAACCTTGATATCGTGGCGATGCGCCTCGTCAACATACTTCTTCAGAGCATCCACAGCTATGAAGGGATAATTGATAAATGGATTTATTTCAGTAGCGTGGTGAATGTTGATGATCCTGCCGCCTGCCTGAGCTATCTGTCCAACCGGACGATAGGCGTGATAATAGCGCCATTGCCAGTGGTTTTGGTCAAGCATTTTCACCGGCGTGATTAACAAACCGAAACGGAACAATAATTCCTGGCCTTTCTCAAGTGAGCGAGGCCCGCTATAGGCACGGATGAGGACTACACCGCCGGCCTCTTGCGTAACTGTGCAGCCTCCCCTGCCGGAGTTGCTCCACGAATCCGGCAGGGCCGTATCTCCGAATCCGTAAAGATGCCATGCGTCTTTGTCACCCTTCAGCTTACATTGCACGCCGGCGTTGACATTGCCCAGCCATAACATGTTGTTGGCTCGCTCAGGATTCCATCTCCACTGCCACTTTTCAGGACGATAGCCGCCCTTACAGCCCATGCCCATCATGTAAGTAGCGATGTCACTCCGGACAGGAATTTCAAGACGGATGTCTTTTACTTTGGCAGGCCGGTCGGTCTTAAGCTTAAGCTGGTAATTTATGTAGCCGTCGCATTCCATTTTAGCACGGCACTGTAGGGTGAAATTGCCTCCGGTGGAACGCGACTGCCAGGTTGCGCTGCCCGATGTTCGCTGCGTGATTCGGGCCTTACCCCCGGACCAGGCAATCGCCCCGGCTTCGGTTTCCACCACGAATCTCATCGGTTGTGCAAGGATTTGGATTGGAGGGTTCTCGATGCTGTCAACCGCTTGGCTGAAAGTGCTTTCGATATTTTCCAGAAGACCGCTTTTATTGAAACGTATCCTGCGCCCCAGAATACTAACGGCATCTTTGTTTACCACAACAGGTGTGTACGGGGCAAAGACTTCATCATCCACAGCAATCGTTGAGTCCAGCCAGCGCAACCGTGCATGACGCCAGAGATCATTATCACCTGCATCGGCAAGCAATTTACCGGAAATCTCTAAGGACAGCTTCACCCTTTCCGGGGCGGCATTCTTTGGCTTTAGAGTAATTTTTCCTTCATATGCACCCGGGGCCGCATCTTCAGGAATTAGCAGGCCAAACCAAAGGGCCTGCAAGCCGCCCTTCTCAACATTGACTTTTCTTTTGAAGCTACGACCAAGCCAGTCCGTACCACCAAGGTTGAAGCAGCCCAAAGCAGACGCAGGAATGGCCAGGCTGCCCTTTGCTCGTACAAGGTCGGTGTAAGTTATGCCAATCTCTTCCAGCGGTTGCCGGTGTGCGTAGATACCAATCTGAAACGTGAAGAATTCACCGCGGCAGGGGCGCCCATGAAAAACATTAGCAGGCCCTTTCCTGACCCATCGAAGGGGCAGCTCGTCGGTCATGCGGATGGGAAACCGGCGGTCTTCAGGGAACAGAAGAAAATCCTTTTCCGTCTGCCGCGAGCACAGTTCTTCTGTTTCCTGAGTTGTGGCAATGACTTCCATGGGGTCCATACGGCCAAATTCTGTACGCGCCTGAATTTGACGAACTTGGCCACGCGGCAGCAAACGCCATCGGCCCCGTTCCAGGCCCCCCGGCTTCAGTCCACAGCGTCTTATCCATGCCGGGTCTGCGGTACTGACGGCAAGGGTGTACTTAGTGGAAGGATGCCACCAGTTCCCCACAATATTACAAGGGGTGTAATAGAAAAAATACTCGCCCGGGGCAGTGGCGGGTTGAAACACTAACTCACCGAATTGTCGATGAATCCGGACCGCTAATACATTCTTGATTTTTTTGCCGGTCGTCGCATCAATTACCACGACAGCCTTTTTCTCGGGCAAAGCGTCGCGGCGGCGCCAGGGAATGCGGACGCGCACGGCGTCGGCTTTTTCAGTAACGTAGATACAGGCGCGATGATTGCCCAGCCCAGCCGCAGGCCAGCTCCCCACACCATAGGGAACATCCTTCGAACCACGGGCTTGCTGCTTTGCCGCAACCAGGGCAGGAAGAATAAACAGCAGCATAATGACACGATAGTTGACTGGTAGAGATTTCATCATGGAAAACATGTTATTGAGTGTGTCCGTTTAGGTCCAGAACAAATCCTGTCCGGCACTGATTAGGTTCTGTCAAATTTTCATCCAGAACCAGTATGGGACATACCAAAGCATTCGTCTATAGTAAGACGAAGCCCGGGACAAGTTAGACATTGAGGACATCGAGCGGTTTGTACTGTTTGTCAAGTACTGTTCGGCTTTCAAAGCCGAGCCATCGGTCCAATACTGTGGCGTAGACCCGGCGGAAGTCGGTGTGGAATTTCGGGGCGCCGTTATCCAAATCAGTGAGGCTGGGGCGTGGGCCTATGAGGCCGCCTTTTAGCTTACCGCCAGCTAAGAACACCGGCGCGCCGGCGCCGTGCCCGGTGCCGCGACGGCCATTTTCCTTGACTGTTCGGCCGAATTCCGAGAACGTCATCAGCAGGACCCTATCAAGCAGCTTGTCACGCTTTAGGTCGTCTACAAAGGCTGCGACTGACTCGGACAACTGGTGAAGCAATGCGCAATGGTTGCCTAATTGGTTAGCGTGGTTATCAAAGCCGCCGATCCCGCCGCCGCCGAATTCCGTGAAGAAGATTCGGATACCGACATCGGCCCGGATAAGCTGGGCAACCGTACGGAAGCTCTCGGCAAGCTGGAACGATGGGTATTCGGCCGTGCTTGCTGATGCTTTGATTACCGCTTCGATTCGCCGGCTGTTAGCGTAGGCATTTGTCTTGCAGTGCCGCAGGAAATCCAACAGTTGATTTTTTTTATCTGTACGGGGAAGTTCAGATGTGCGTTTGCTTTGAGAATGCCCCTTCGGAACACCGGGCATTTGGCCGGTCGCAAGATCGCCAAGCGAGCGGATGGACGGGACGATTACGTTCTCTGCGTTCAGGCCAAACGGCTGGACGATCGGACCGACAAATACGGCACGGGTGTTTGTTTCGTTCGGATTCCAGACGCTATCGACTGCCCTGCCCAGCCAACCGGTTTGGCGATTGGGATGACCGGGATCGGCGGTATGCCATATCCGCATCGCGCCATCATGAGAGCGATCTGAATTTGGGTACCCCACACCCTGTATAATACTCAGGTGTCCCTGCTTGTACAATCGTGCGAACGCTTTCATCCGCGGATGGAATCCCAGCACCGAGTTGATTTTGTGCAGCTCTTTGGTCGGCAGACGCAGGGTAGGACGGTTTCGGCCGTACTCATCGTCATCGTACGGGACCAGAGTATTTAGACCGTCGTTCCCACCGCTGAGTTGGACCACCACGAGCACTGTGTCGCGTTCTTTGCGCCGCGACGAGGCAGCCATTGCTGAACGAACCAGGAAGTTCGGTGTCGCCGGGGCAAACGATAGCAGCGTCGAGGCCCCCAAAGCAGACTTCAAAAAATCGCGTCTTGTATAATCCATGGCATTTTCTCCTGATATTAAGCCAGGTTAAATTCCGGTAATGTGACTACGACATGTGCAAAACGGCGCACTGTGCCTGCCGAATCATCGCCACCGGCATCGACAGGTGCCCCTGCTGGTTTCAGCAGGTTGTCACGAACATCAGGCTCCAGGTCGCCCTGCACGAACAGGTCGAGCAGAAAACCAGTGGCGGATTCAGAAGTCGAACATCCGTGCTTTTTGGCGACGGTCCACGGATTGAGTTTGTCGCCGTAGGGCGCTGAGCCTTGCAGTAATGCCAAGGCCAGATTATGACGTCCCACCATTGTAGAGCTGTTTATCCAGTGCCGCCCTCCGGTCCAGCCTTTGACGGTGGGCGGTTCGTACAGATTCTGACCGAGGTCGGCCAGGTCCTGGGCAAGCTGCGTTGTGGAGATTACTGCTTCCAGTGGTTTTACAATACCAAGGGCGAACTCGACCGGGCTTTTAATCCGCCGGCGATATGCAGCCGCCGAGAAAAACAAATTGGACCGGAGCATCTTTTCCGCCAGTTTTAGAATATCGTAATCTTTCGCGAAAGATTTAGCCAGAGGAGAAATAAGTTTCGCGTTGGGTTCCTGGGTCTCGCAAATGAGCCGGCGGTATAGCTTTCGGACCAGCGTCTCGGCAGTGGCGTGCTGTTCGAGGACTATCCGAATGACATCGTCACCCGTGAAGTTACCTTTTTGACCGAGTATCTGCTTGATATTGCCATCGTGTTCGCGAGGTATATAACGAAGCTTGCTTCTGAGAACAAACCAGCCGGTAAAGGCCCTTGCAGCTTCCTGGACGTCCTTTTCCTTGTAGTTACCGGGGCCCAGGGTGAAAGATTCCATGAGCGTCCGGGCGAAGTTCTCGTTGGGGCGCGCTTTGCGATTGGCCTCGGCCCCGAGCCAGATGAGCATGGCCGGATCACACGAAATGCCTTTCAGCATGGCCCGGAACGAGTTCAGGGCCTGACTCCGTAAAAGCTGAATGTATTGTCGCGTCATTCGGGCGCTTTTGACCTTTGTGATATTGGTGGCGAAATGGCTGTGCCAGAAAAGCGTCATCTTCTCCAGCAGGGGATGGGGGGTTAGAATCATCCGTCGCAGCCACCACGCCCGCAGGCCATCGGCCGAGCCGGTGCCCGAGCTATACTCATCGTATGCGCGGTTAAACGCTGCTATGTCGGCTTGCGGCCGCAATAGCTTATCGAGGGTTCGCTGAGGTCCGTCAGAGAGCGCCTGCTGTAATTGGTCCCATGTAGCCCCGAAAGCAGCGCGCCGGTACAGGTGCCCGGCTTGAGCAAGAGTCCACGGCCGCTGAGCGTCCGGCTGGTATGCAGACCAGGCCCAGCCGGGATCCGTAAGCTTTTCAGTAACTGACGAGTGAACCTGCTTTGACTTTTCATGGGCCGGCGGTTTGTCAATCTGCACAACCATAAGGGATTCCCTTTTTGTATTTCCAACCAACGTGCCACAGAGTTCAGGCCTGTGGTTGACGTCAGTAAATATCCACTGTTATTGTAAGTTCAGCTTTAGCTCTAAGCCAGCCCGGGTAAGACCCTCGTGCACACTAATGTCCAACTTAGCGCTGTCCAGAAACTTCGCCAGGCTGATGAACATATCGATATTAGCTTCGGCTTGCTCTTGTGTGCTGCCTTTCCCGACCATGTTCCCCTGGACTAACGTCTTGCGGTTGGCTTGGAGTATCGAGGCCAACTGGCCACCTTCGAGTTCAACCATGCTGTGGGTTCCGGCCAATGGTTTGGGAGTCTGTTCGGTCTCCTGGTGCAGGGCATCGATCAGGTCCTGGGCCAAACCATCGGTGGAGCTTAGGATTAAGTATTCGCCCGGCATGGCCAAAGATGGGCGGATATTGAATCGCGAGTCCAGGTTGGTTTTGTCTTCCATACCGGTGGTCGAGAAGTAGGCCACTGTATACTTTGTTTTTCCCTGGGAGGGGCGGTCGATGATGAGTCCCGGCATCGCCTGCTGGCCGCGAGTGAAGTTGATCAGACCTACCACCTTCTGCCACGCTTCCTCAGCTACTTCATTGAACTGATCCGGGTGACGAAGGCGCAGGATTAAGGCGACGGCGGGGTACTTAACCTGTGGTGTGCCGATTGCGGGATCATACTCCTGTTCGGCTACTACCAGGCGGATCTCAGGCTTGGTCTCTATCAGGACCTCGTTGGTCAGGTCACGCCCGCTGAAGAATATACCCATCATGTTCTCGAAAAAGATCAATCCGGAAGTACGTTCGGGAAAAAGGTCGTCCTTAGCGGCGTAGAAGCTATGAAGGTCACGATACAGACTGAACGCCGCGATGCGGCGGGGTACCGACAGGTTTGGCAGAATACCCTCACCGGGCTTGTTTGGTATGGCAAAGGCGACGGGACTTGTCGTAGATACCGTTTTGCCGTCTACCGATAACTGAAAGTCTAATGTGTTTTCTTTGAGGTGTAGTTCCAGCGCCAGCCAATTCGAATCGCGTATTGTTTCGATGACCCCGGCCAGGAGCAGCGCCGTCATTGGATTTTGACGCTGTTGCTCGAGAGCCTGCGCGATGTTGGGAATTTGCATCAGGAGCTTTAGGTCCGCGAAAATTGTCGCAACGGCGTCAGGCTTCACTGCTGCCTTTGCCTTCTGGTAGGTGCTGTTCGATGTTAGGTTTGCGCCCTTGGAATTGGCGCGAAGCTCAAGGACTGCTTTGAGCCCTTCGGGACTGCTGGCAAAGACCAAACGCTTGCCGATGATCGCGTGCGATTCTTTTCCATTGAACGTCCATGCCGTGACATCCCCGAATTCTGTGGATGCTACTTGTTGTTGGTCGGCCCCCGACCGGGCCATGTTGAGGAATATCTCGTGAAGCTTCTGAAGCATGTCCTGGTCTTCAGCATCGATGATAAGAATCAGCATATCCTCGGGACATATAGCAAACGTGATGCCTCCTCCGGTCAGCTTCGCCAGGGCTGTCCGCCAATCTGTGCCTAATGTAATCTCTATGAAATTGATAAGATTGAAGAACTCTTTGAACTGAGGTGACGATGCCTGCTTTTGGTAGAGCGGCAGCGCAGTAATTGCTGCGGTCGCCTTCTCACACGACAAAAATTCGAGCAGCGCTTTGGGCTGTGTCAATTCCAGTGAAATCACCGCATCTTGCGGAATCCACTCAATGGCCGGGGGCAGGCTTTGCGCCGCCATCGCGTTTTGTGCCACAAATACGAGTAACGTTAGGGCCGGTATAAGTCCGAGCTTCTGAGACATGACATACCTCCATGGATTTTTGTAACAATCATTTGTATCTAATAATCAGTTAAATGTAAAAAGTTAGAACGATTATACTCTAAAAACATATTATAGTACCGAAAAATCATGTCTTTCCAGGACCGCTGTCTTGCCGGCCTTCGAATCAATTAGAAGGCGAAAAGGTAAAATGTTGTTAGCTGCCCGGATATACATAACTAATTACATAACAGTCCGGAAAAAAATATCTTTTCACGGTCTTATACGCTTATGTGGTCTTAAAGGTTACAGTCCGGGGGGCAGGAACGATATGTTTTTCATTGCGGCAAAAAGAACACTGAAAAAGCGGAAAATCTGACTACTGAACACATTCATATTGTGCTGTCCGGCGGGGCATTTCTAACGCAGCGAAAGCCATAGATATCGTATCCAAAGCAGGCATCAACATAACCGGGGCTTTCATTGTAACGATAACCGGAGCGACAACTCTCGGCGCTGAATTTCCATGCGCCGCCGCGTACCACCTTTGTTTCGCCGGTCTTCGGTCCTTTCGGATTTTCTTCAGGACTCTCCTGATAGTAGTCTACTTTGTAAAAGTCGCTGCACCATTCCCAGACATTACCGTACATATCGTACAATCCCCAGGGATTGGGGCGCTTTTGACCTACGGGCTTAGGTTTTTTGCCGGAGTTTTCGTCAAACCAGGCATAACTCCCCAATTTTGACGGACTATTCCCAAAAAAGAAAGTTGTTTTGGTTCCCGCCCGGCAGGCATATTCCCATTCCGCTTCCGTAGGCAGTCTGTATCCATTCGCACTAAAATTACATTCCCATGTTTGTAAATCGTAGCAAGGTTGAAGCCCCTCCAGGCCAGAACGTGCATTACAGTATTTTACCGCGTCAGACCAGCGCACCTGCTCGACGGGATTCTTGTCTGCTTTCCAGCGGGAAGGATTTTTTTCCATAACTCTTCTGTATTCCTCTTGAGTCACTAAGTACTTGTCCATGTAGAATGAGCTTAAGACAACCTCATGAGGTGTTGCATCTACCTCATTCTCATCTCCCATTGTAAACCGGCCGCCCGGAAGCTGAACTATTTCTACGCCGGATTCAGCCTTCAATTCGCTTGGGACATGGTTCGGGGCTTTTGCGGCATCGTTTGGAGCTTTGCGCTTACAGCCTTGAAGCAGTGCTAAAGTCACAGGTAAGAGAAATACTGCTATAATATAATGTTTCATAGTTTTCGGTTTCCTATTTGTACTCCTGGACTCGACATTACGTGTTTAATAATCCGGCCATATTTCAAAGCCGTCAGGATTTCTAAGACATCTCCTGCAGCGCCTTCTAATCTCTTCTGCGATTTCAAGCGCCTGCGGCTGATTTACGCAGGCGTAACCTGCCTGCTGAAACAGGTTTCTCGTTATACTATGAAGCTTTCCAACAAGCTCGTCCTGAGCACCTCCCATTCCTCTCCATTTCTCGCCAATATCTAAGAAAGTTGGTAGGTTTTGTGGGTCTTTCTTTTGAGTAAGATCTTTCGTCTTGCGAGCCAATTCATCAGCATAGTCTAAGGTTTTTAGGTTCTCTTTCCCCCTGCTGTATTCCTGGAGTATCTCCTTTGTTATCGACTCCATACTATCGAAGAATGGTTTCAAGTCAGGGTTGGATTTCCTTTTAAGATTTAGAAAGCTCATCATGTCATGGGCAAAAGCCTGATATTCGTCGATTCTCTCGCCATGCTGCGTGACAAAGAAGACCATATCATCCACGGTTTCCTCGACAAGCTCGTTCTTTTCTACTTCTTCGCCTGCTTCAAAAACTGGCTGTAGTACACGTTCTGTAAATCGACAGGTGCAAGCACCCAGGATGGTTTCTCCTGACCTTCTATGATGGGTGCGCAGCTTGCGACCTGGAATGTCAAGTATAGTATCACATGCCTGCCTGCCCAATGTTTCCTTCATAATATCAACAGGAGTGGAAACCGAGACGGGAGTGCCTTTTCTCTCCAGAAAATAGATGATGGATTCTCCCTTAGGGGGTATTTTTTTACCAAGACGATAGAAAGCCCTCTCTCCTTCAAACCAGACGGGATAGATGTAGTTACCTATGGTAGCCCGCCAGATATCTTCTTTGGATTCTCTGAATCTATAAGTAGTTTTGACTCCATCCTCATACAATTGGGTCATCCATTTTGCAGGAAAGGGCCTCTTCCAGTTGATAGCCACGTCCTTTTCCAGGTAAGAAGGCTTCAACTCTTCCTTATGCCAGATACCCGGCGCGTCCAACAGGGCCAGATAAATACTCTTGCCGTCATTGTCAAAGTCAATAGATTCGATGAGGCGGGGCTCTCGTTGCTCATTATCCAGCACAAGCCTCATTTGTTGCTTTCCCTTCGGCCAGGTGACAACCAGCATATTGTTTTGGCCCTTCAGTAATCCTAAGAAAAGATTACCCGAAGGAATCTGAAGTGTAGTCATCGAAGGGTATTTTCGCGGGTCGAATATGAGATCATCAGCTATAAAATCGGGTATTACACCATACTCGATTGGACCAGGCAGACTTATCCCTTTCATATTCTCAGAAGGTTTAATATCAACAATCTGCTTCTTGCCGAACGAAAAGACAGCAGACAAATTGTCTTCTGTCTCCTTAGCCGAAAAAGAGATTTCCACCGCTGCCTCATCACCCGTGTTTTGCAATATCCTGCAGTTGGTAATGCGCGCCGGCTTTGCCTTTAGTTGAAGAGGAACAAATTCTACTCTCTTCTTACTAAGATCTGCTTTCGAGTAGATAAGCACTCGGCCTTTTCCTGACCAGAACACGGCAGCCATGTGCTCGTTCTCTACTACTACATCCCCTTGGAAAGAATATTCTCTTCCATAGGAAGCCGGGTGATCGCCTGCATCGACAACAACTTTCCAGTTAGCTCTATCCCGGAGATCGACTTCATCGACAAAAGCTGACTGTGTATCCCAAATCAGGGTATTTGCTATCGGCCTTTCCGCCTTTCTTGTTCCTGAAATTGTCGGCGCCGCCCAAAAGGCCACCGTGCCTGCACGTTCAGCGTCCGCCTCGAGTGATAAGGTTATTGTCTTTCCCGACAAAGCAGACAGATCGACACAGCGCTGTCCCCAGTGCTCCCGGTCAGCGTAGGTCTCCTCAAGAAGAGTTATAACATCACCACCCTTAGGCGTTGCAGTGATCCTGAAAGTTACAGGGATATCTTCTCTCAGCACTCCGAGGCCAACGTCAAGCCGCCCAGCCTGGGGCGTATACAGCCGGTACTCTAACCTTCCCGGCGTGTGCGTAAAGATGGTGCGCTTGTATATGTTGTCTCGAATCTCATTTCGAACGCCAACCGGGGCGTCGGCATAGGGGGCTTCCTTGGGGATTACGCTCACCGACAGGATGTCGAGCGTCACTGCCTCCTCATTAACCTTGCTGTTGAACCAGATCCCCAAATGCGTCCACGGCCCTTCCCAGCTCCGCATGTGAGGCCAGTCCAGCGACAGCCGGTACGTCTGGACCGTGCCGTCGGTCACGAGGGGAGTCCGGTCGCCGGGGGTGTAGAAAGCAAACGGGATCCCAGGAATGGGGTCCTCTTCGGTGTAATTGAAAATCAAACCGATATCGCGCATCGGATCTCGAGTGCGGGCACGAATCTCGACGTACGCCCAGTCCTCGAGCTTCCAATCGGGCAGCTCGACGTAGATGACGCCGAGCAGGTAGATGACGCCGACCAGCCCCGGGACAAGGGCGCGGTTTTCTACGGTCAAGGGCAGACGCAGCGCGTCGTCAACCCGGACAGGCTTGACGGCTTCTAACTCCGCTGGGATCGGTTTAGCCGGTTTCCAATCCGGCTGCGGCTCATCGAAGCGCCATTCAACCGGCTTTAGAGCATCATCGGGGACCTTCAAGCCCTCAATGTGTGCGGCATCCAGGTACTCTTCGAGATACAGAGGCATCTCTGCAATCAGAAGTGTCTGTTGCTCAGGCCCAGTATCGGTAAAGCCAAAAAGCAGCGATACGGCGGGCAACACTATTAAACACGTAAAGGCGCGAATCGTTGTCCTAATCATGGCACATTCTCCTATCAATGAAAACACCAAAAGAAAGTCGTTTTTACCTAAGGTAATATATTAAAGGAAAAATGATTACATCTCAACTAATTCTCAACTAATCCGATATTTCCCATTTGCCACTGATTTAACTGTGTTCGTCCAATTAGAGAGTGTTTCTTGATTTTCGGTTTCCGATTTGTACTCCTGGACTCGGCATTACGTGTTTAATAATCCGCCCATATTTCATAGCTGTCAGGATTTCTAAGGCACTTTCTGCAACGCTTTCTGATATCCCGGGCTATTTCAAGCGCCTGGGGTTGATTTACACAACTATAGCCAGCCTCCTGAAATAATTTCCTGGTTATACTATGAAACTTTGCAATTAGCTCGTCTTGAGCTCCTCCCATTGCTCTCCACTTTTCGCCAAGGGCTAAACAGGTTGGCAGATTTTGCGGGATTTTCTTCTGAGTAAGAGCTTTAGTCTTGCGGGCCAGTTCAGCGGTATATTCCAGGGTTTGTATATTCTCTTTCTGCCTGTTATATTCCTGGGGTATCTCCTGTGTTATTGTCTCCATACTATCAAGAAATTGTTTTAAATCAGGGTTGGATTTGGTTTTAAGATTTAGAAAGCTCATCATTTCACGGGCGAAATCCTGATATTCGCGGATTCTCTCGACATGCCGGGTGACAAAGTAGACCATATCATCTACCGCTCCGGCGACATACTCTTTCTTCTTTATTTCCTGGCCTGCCTTAAAAACTACTTCTATTGCCGCAGTACACCCACACGTGGCGGCACGACGAATGCCCAGACCTGCTCTTCTATGATGGCTGCGCAGCTTGCGACCTGCAAGGTCAAGTATGGTATCGCATGCCTGCCTGCCTAACGTTTCCTTCATAACATCAACAGGAGTAGAAACCGAGACTGGAGTACCTTTTCTCTCCAGAAAATAAATGATGGATTCTCCCTTAGGGGGTATTTTTTTACCAAGACGATAGAAAGTATTCTCTCCTTGAAACCAGACGGGATAGGTATAGTTACCTGTTATAGCCCGCCAGATCTTGTCTTTAGATTCTCTGAATTTATAAGTAGTTTTCACCCCGGCTTCAAGTAATTGTGTTTTCCATTTTGCAGAGAAGGGCCTTTTCCAGTTGACAGCTACATCCTTTTCCAGATAAGAAGGCTTTAACTCTTCCTTATGCCAGATACCCGGGGCATCCAACAGGGCAAGATAAATGCTCTTGCCGTCGTTGTCAAAGTCAACAGATTCGATGAGACGCCGCTTACGTTCCTTGTTATCCAGGACAAGCCTGGTTAGTTGCTTTCCCCCGGGCCAGGTGAGAACCAGCATATTGTTTTGGCCCTTGAGTAATCCCAGGAAAATATTATCCGAAGGAATGTGAAGTGTAGTCATCGAAGGATACTCTCCTGGGTTAAATATGAGATCATCACCTATGAAACTGGGTACGACACCATACTCGATTAGACTGAAAAGACTTATCCCTTTCATGTTCTCAGCAGGTTTAATCTCGACAACCTGCTTCTTATCGAATGAGAAGATGGCAGAGTAATTATCTTCTGTTTCCTTAGCAGAAAAAGTGACTTCCAAGGCTGCGTTGTCACCCGTATTTTGCAATATTCTGATATGAGTAATGCTCGCGTGCTTTGCTTTTAGTTGAAGTGGAATTAGTTCCACTTTTTTTTGACTCGAATCAGCTCTGGAGTAGATAACCACACAACCTTTTTTTGACGAAAACACTGTGATTAAGTGCTTGTTCTCTACGACTGCATCTCCCTGGAAAGAGTATTCTCTCCCATGGTAAGCCGGGTCCGAAATGGCGGCGGATGGGTTAGTTTCAAGTGTAAGAAGGTCGGTCGGAACAACTTTCCAGTTAGTTCTATCCTGGATGTCCACCGTATTTACAAAAGGTGACACTGTGTCCCAGATCAGCGTATTTATTAGCGGCCTTTTCGTCGCTATTGCTCCTATAACTGTTGACTCGGCCGAAAAGGTCACAGTGCCCGCACGTGCGTCATCCAGGTGGTCTTCGAGACCCGGAACAAAAGTCAATATTATTAAGCACGTGAGGCTGCGAATCGCTGACCTCATTATGGCACATCCTCCTTTTAATGGAAAAACCATAGGAAAAGCACTTTTATCAAAGTTAATATATTAAATGGAAAATGAGCGTATGTCAACTAATTCACAACTAACTGTCCTCTCGGATTCTTATGTGCTTGTACGGCTCAAAGGTTACCGTTCGGGGGGCGGGAAGGATATGTTTTTCATTACGGCAATAGGTCACAAATCACGCCAATAGAAGCTCAGGGTCGCCAGGATAACAGCAATCAGGGTCGGCAGCCCGTATCCCAAAGTTACGCGGAACAGCGAAAAATTGGCGAATTTTTTGCTCTCGAAGAAATCAGGTTTGGCGGCCTTTGGCTGTGGTTCGGTGGGGGAAAGAACACTGAAAAAGTTGGAAAGACTACTGAACGCGTTCACGTCCAGCTTATTGGTGGTTTTGACCTTTGCGCTACCTTCGACCTGGCGCCATGGCTGGCGAAGCTGTGTGGGCAGCGCCTGGCACAAGCTGATTGGTGAGAACTCCTCTAAAGAAAAGACGCTCAGAATAACGCTGATTGGGTACCAAACGAAGATGAGCACCACCACCGCTAACAGCGGTTTGCGGAGCAGCGTTCCCATGAGAAAACCCAGTGACACAAGGAAAGTCAGTACCAGTCCTACTACGCCCAGGGCGGTGACGATTCCATAGACGGTTACCGTATCTTCGGCGACCGCCGGGCGTTTGGCCAAGGTGACCAGCATAATGACCGGGACTACCACGACCAGGTACGCGCTCCATACAAGCAAGACTCTGGCGAGCCAGGCGGCAATCAAGTACCCGGAGCGGCTTACGGGACGGCTCAAGATTCCATCGGCTAGCGCCTCGGCTCGTGAGCCCGACACCGGGCCTACTCCGAGAACGACGACTACAAAAAACCAGGGAAATACCAGGTACGGAAACAACAGAGAGGCTATCAGAGGAGCGTCTTGAAATTGAGACCAGTTCGCCAGGGCCAGCATCAACGTCAAAACCGCCGTGGCCGCCAACCAAAGACGGACCAGTCGACTCCCCCACAAGGCTTTCATATCATGCTGGAGAATCGCAAAATAGGGCATCATCCGTGTGCCGAGCTTTATGGTTTTATCGATGAAATCCATGGGCCTCCTCTTCCTGGAGTAATTGGAGATAAGCGTTCTCGGTCGCATTCTGACCCGAATGGACCGCCTGCAGCGAAAGATTTTTCACGTCGATAAGTTTCAGGACCTCGGCCAGGGAAAGAGAACGGCTTCGCTCGTTGGCAATCCGCACCAGCAATGTCTGGCCGGCGCCAAGATGTGCCTCGATGCCCTCCATATTGTTGACCTCGTTGGCCAAAAGCCGAATGTTCTCGGCATCACCTTCCAGCTCCAGGCTAAAGCCATCCCGGCGAAGACGCTGCTTCATGATTTGCATTGAACCGGCGAAAATCATGCGCCCTTCGTGCATAACGCCCAGGTGGTCACAAATCTGATCGATGTCGCTGAGAATATGAGTAGCGACGACGACGGTCTTTGTCTTTCCCAGCTCGCGGATGAGGTCCAGCGTGAATCGCCGGGCCGTAGGGTCCAGGCCGGCTGTAGGCTCGTCCCAGAGCAGCAGTGGCGGGTCGCCGACAAGCGAAGCGGCTAATCCCAGCCGAGTACACATCCCGGTGGAGAAGGTATGGATCCGCTGATCGGTGGCCCCAAGCAAACCAACGGCGCGAAGCAGCGCCGATATCCGCGGCTTGCGAACCTGGCGCGGCAGGCGGGACAACTTGCCGAGAAGGTCCAGGTATTCTATGGGCCTTAAGTTGCCGGGCAACCTGGGATTTGTGGGCAGGTAACCAATCTGAGAACGGACACCAACGGCGTTGGGTCCGCACGATTTGCCGAAAACTTCCGCACGGCCGGCGGTCGGGCGTTGCAAACCCAGCAGCAGACGCAGAGTTGTCGTCTTGCCCGCACCGTTTGGCCCCAGTAGTCCGAAGACCGAACCCTGAGGCACTTCCAGGTTCATATCGTTGACTGCGATCAACCGCTGACTGAAGATTTTCGTCAGATGTTCGGTGCGAATCGCCAGTTTCGTTTTGGGTTTTTCACCTGTACCCGGCTGTGTGGCCATGCGACTTATTTCCTCTTTCAATCATAAGCAGGGCGACTTCGGTTGTTGAGCTTTTCTAACCTGGATTTCCCATTTGTCTTCATAAACATTACTCCTGCACGCTACGATCTCCATAATAACACAACATGCGGTATCGATCCCGATGCTTCCGGCCGTTGACCCGGCCAATCACTTCATTTTCTTATACACCCCGTCGGGATAAAAGGTTACACGCATTTCGCAGCAGGCGCAGAGTTGTCGTCTTGCCCGCACCGTTTGGCCCCAGTAGTCCGAAGACCGAACCCTGAGGCACTTCCAGGTTCAT
>VRUL01000025.1:0-21694 GCA_019456145.1 Planctomycetota bacterium | reverse complement strand
TGACTGCGATCAACCGCTGACTGAAGATTTTCGTCAGATGTTCGGTGCGAATCGCCAGTTTCGTTTTGGGTTTTTCAACTGTACCCGGCTGTGTGGCCATGTGACTTATTTCCTCTTTCAATTATAACAGGGCAGCTTCGGTTGTTGAGCGTTTCTAAACATACTCGCTCAGGATACTATCATTGTAAGGGTTCATTCACCACAGTCAAGAGTTGGAAACATATCAGCTTGGAAAAACTTGACAAATTGCCCGATATCTGTCCTAATGGGAGTTGAATAACGTTGATTGCTCTTTTGATGCATTGGTTCGGTGGGAACTTTACAAAAAGTGTGCTATCATATATGACGACAAAAAAGAAAGGATTCCGTAGGTTTCATATAACAGAAAGTTGTGATTTGCGGGGTGTAGCTCAGCTTGGCCAGAGCGCCTGCTTTGGGAGCAGGAAGTCGCTAGTTCGAATCTAGTCACCCCGATTACAAAATCCTCATTATTTGCTCAATAGTGAGGATTCTTTTTGTACATGGCCTGATTTCTCCTGATCTTTTCTTAGATTCTTTTACCACCGGCAGCAAAGTGTCTGGGAGGTTCGGTTTCCGTGTGTACTTTGAGTGTACTGGCAGTTGCAGAATGGGGAAAATTTGACTGGGAAGAAGTGAGTTTTTGACAGGGAGAATGGGGGTAGGAGTGCCTGCTTGCTGAGAGAGGGGAGATCCAACGTAGTAGACATAGGAATAGGCCAGCAACTCCCGGATGATCTTGGGCTTGGTAGGCAATATGAGATCTCACCGCATTCCTATCAGAGAGGAAAGAAATCTTCCCAGACTATCACTGGAGCAGAATTTGGAGGGCAGAAGATTTTGGATCCGAATATCAGCCCCTCACTCTTGGGTTGGACCATCTTTGAGACCGCCCCCCATTTCCCATCCTTGAACTTAGCCAGTTGTATTTCTTGCTGTTTTCTTCTATCAAGCCGCCAAGCAGCGTATTGATCTCCTTCTGGGGAAAAACGCAAGTCTTCAATCTCTACCCTCCGTGTTGAGGGGAGAGGTAGTTGCTTTGAATCATATTCATTTTGCCGTCCCTTGGCATACTGTCTACCGAAAGTCGAATTCTTCTTACGGTCATACAGAAGGGCAAAAACGCCATCATTCGGAGATACAGATGTGGTGACAATGAGCACTTCATGATTCCACGAATCCAAAGTGACAGGACCAACAAGGTCATCTCGATCAGGACCATTGATCTTCAAAGCTCTGAGCGAGGTTTGTTCCTTGTCAGTATCCGTCCATATGACCCAACTATCATTTGCTCTCTTACAGACGTTTGTAGTGAAACACTTCGAAATGAAGTTCTGAATCGTGCTTTGAGAAGAGACGGCTTCCCACTTACCCTGAGATATGCGATGAAATTGGAAGCCTGCCGTTGTATCGTAGAAGATATGGAAGGGTTGATTCGTGTCGAAAAAATGAAGTCCAGAATCCCAATCAAGGAAGTGGTGTCGGCGAGCTGGTTCCTTTTCAAGAGGTGTAGTGAGAATCCATTTCTCATTGTCAAAGTAATACAGTAAGAACATTCCCCCCAAATCAGAATTTGAAGGGAATGTATAATAGGCAAGAACCCAAATCTTTCCATCGGAGGTCATAAATGCATCACTTAAGAAAGTCCCATCATTCCCTGTCAGAGCCTGTCCTGTTGTCCCTACAGGCTCCCACAAACCGCTGTCATTCTGCTTCAGGACTTGAGCATCTCGAAGTCCGTTCACATAGGCAACTCTGACCAGAATCCTTTCTCTGGGGGAAAAGAGTGGAATGGGGCTGACCGACTCGGAAGGCAACGTTATATTCAGGTACTGCTTTGTAGGTGGGTAAGCTAACGAGGACTGATCGGCAAGTGCGAGAACCGGACTCCAAAGAAGGATAAGGACAGCAATAATAACTGAGCTGAACCGATTCTTAACCAAATTAGCTATGATGTTGTGCACTTCATTTAACTCCATACCCCCCCATCATACCACAAATCTGCCCATAATGAAAAGAATAGAGACAAATCTTCCCCTATGACCATGGAGCTATTGTCTTTTGGGGCTGAAGGGGGTAGAATGGGAGAGTGGAAGTGCCATAGAATAGGGATATGGGCAGGATTAAACATGCTTTATACCGAGGCAGGCCAAATCCAACTTTGCCACGGTGATATATCTGGTCAAAGTAACAATGCCGCTAAGACACCGGCAGCGGCCACAAAAATGACCGGGCCTAAAATCTTCAGCACGATTCTCATCAGCGGCGCTTCGAAGTAGCTCGCTGAAAGCGTCATGCACAGGTGTACGGGGGTGAGAAAAAGTCCGCAGATTAGGCCGGAAAAAGCCAGGGTTTCGAGTTCGACCTTTGTCTCCTGGCCGGTACCGATAAAGGGCATTAGGAATGGAAAGGTAATTGCCACAGTCGGCATAGTAACGCCGGTTAGAAAGCCAACCAGCAGGGGCAGGAAAAAGATGAGAAAATTGGGAGGTACGTTCATTTCTGTAAAGAATTCGACTACAGACGGAATGGCCTGGCCTGCTTCCAGGTTGAGCTTAAAGAGCAGGGCCCCAAGGATCAAAAGTGCGAAATCAGGTTCGGCTCCTGATTTAAAAAGCGTTGCCCAGCGATTCAAAGGCACCTTGTGAAGAATCAGGAAGATCAATATAGCCAACAGGATTGTGACGGCAGGGGGCAGATTGAAACTGGCATAGAGTGCTGCCACCATGACAATAGGCCAGAAGGCGTGAATAAAGTTACGTATGTTGTCCGCAAATCGGCCGTGGAATTGTTTTTTCCGGTCTCTTGGTGGTATACCGGATAATAATAGGAAAATCACACCGCCCAGTATACCTGAGAGCATAATAACAATATTGTGTGAAATAAGCACAAAAGCAGATATGCCGAACATACTCTGGATCAAGGGTACAGCCGGGAACAACGGCCAGACTGATTCCCACTGGTGACGGAAGAAAAAATTAATAGCTGCTAAGCGATCGCGTTTCACGCCGATACGGTCACCTAAGTCACGAACCATCGGCGCTGAAAGCATAATCCCGCCCGGTGTAGGCAGCATGCCCATCATCATGGGTATCACAGCTAAAGCAAAACGCCGGCTTCTAAACAGTCCCTGAAGCGCCGGCACTAAACGCTGTGAAACGCCGGTCTCTTTCATCGCACCTCCGAGCACGTTAACTGATATTACCAATACTGTCAGCGTAACGAAAAGATATCCTGTTGTTTGGTTCAAAGGCTTATTGTGCCATTCGTAAACAACCGCGTGCAGGAACTCGCTCGGGCTTACCCCTAAAAGTACCGCAAGGGCGATTGATGACAGAAGCATTGAGCGTCCGAGTTTGACCTTCAGGCGCAGCAGAACAACCAGCAGGGTCAACGCCAGAGCCATTGCAATTAGTGCATACATTTGATAGTATTCCGGTATCCTGAAAATCTGTTTGCCCTGTTAGAAATTAGACATCTTACTTCTAACGGGCTTTGAAAATCTTTCCATTGAACAATGGTGAGATCTTCGTTGTTTTTGTTAGATTCAAAATCTACTATTTCTAATAGATTGCTGCAAGCAGTTTCTGATGCCAGGGTTTTGGATGACTATTGTTAATCGTAGCGGCCAACTGTACGGATCGTTAGCAATATTGGGGGGAAAGTGAAAAAATAGCTATGGTGTCGAGGCGAATTTTTTAATATACTGAATTTGGAAAAAATAGCTAAGCCGTTAAATACCGTCAATGGAAAAATCACTTTGTTTTGATATTTTCTATCCGGATAGGCCAATTATTAGGAGGACTTGCTATGTCAAGTAAGCATATCAGCAGACGCCGTTTTCTTACCGCAACAGCAACAACTGCCGCTGTTACTATTGTACCGAGGCACGTCCTTGGCGGCCCGCGGAATATCCCGCCCAGCGAAAAACTCAATATCGCCGGTATTGGTATTGGTGGTATGGGTAAAGGCAATCTACGGCAGCTTGAGAGTGAAAATATTGTGGCCTTGTGCGACGTGGACCATAACTACGCAGCCGGAACGTTTAAGAGGTATCCCAAAGCAAAGGTCTATACCGATTATAGGAAAATGCTGGACAAACAAAAAGATATCGATGCTGTCGTGATTGCCACGCCCGACCATACACACGCGGTTATCTCTATGGAAGCGATGCGCAGGGGAAAACACGTTTATTGCCAGAAACCGCTTACACACGACGTCTATGAGTCACGTATGCTGGCAAAAGCGGCTAAAGAGACTGGCGTCATGACTCAGATGGGAATCCAGGGCCATTCCCTCGAGGGTATACGCTTGATTCGCGAGTGGATTGAGGACGGTGCCATCGGCGAAGTTCGTGAGGTTGATGCCTGGTGCAGTTTGTCTTATTATCCCTTCGGCCATACATGGTGGAGTTCCAAGTGGAGCCGGCGTCCCAAGGAAACCCCGACGGTCCCGTCGACACTGGACTGGGACCTCTGGTTGGGCCCTGCGCCTAAGCGCCCCTATCATCAGGCTTACCATCCGGCTGTGTGGCGCTGCTGGTGGGATTTCGGCTGTGGAATGATGGGGGACCGAGGCGCTCACACTCTGGATCCGGTCTTTTGGGCATTAAAGCTGGGACATCCGACAAGTATCGAGGCCACTTCGGTGGATTTGAATACGGATACGCATCCGGTGGCATCCATTGTGATATACCGATTTCCCGCACGAGGTGATTTACCGCCGGTAAAGCTGACATGGTATGACGGTCTTCGTGCGCCTCGGCCGGTAGAAATCGAAGACGGCAGGCGCTTGGGCAATGTGGAAGGCGGTGCGCTGTTCAAGGGCAGCAAGGGCAAGCTCATGGCTGGTGTTTATGGAGAAAGCCCTCGACTGATACCCGAGAGCAGAATGAAAGAGTACAAACAGCCCCCGAAAACCATCCCAAGGGTAAAAGGTTCGCATGAGCAGGACTGGGTACGTGCCTGCAAAAGTGGCCAACCGGCTGGTGCGGATTTCGAGTATTCCGGCCTGCTGACCGAAGTATGTCTGCTTGGAAATGTCGCCAGACGAATTGATGCCAGGATAGAATGGGACCCGGTTAACATGAAGGTGACAAATCTGCCGGAGGCCGATAAATACGTTCGCACTCAATACCGCAAAGGCTGGAGCTTATAAGTGAACTAACACTGCGTCTTGAGAAAAAATTTGACTACGGGTACTATATGGAAGGAAAATACTTTCTCAAAGGTTGTATTAGTATCTCCCTCAGTGTCTTAATTAGCGTTAGTGTATTTGCTGTGGAGACCAAACGCCCGAAAAGCTGGGTAAGAAAAGGTAGCTCACTGCTCTGTGAAGTGGCAGTGAGCAATTAGCAGCATTTACGCTTGTATCTTCTTTAGTAACCACGCCATGTTCCGGCCAAGAGTCTTCATAGTCTGCAAACCTTCTTCGTCTTTTTCTGCGTCACCTTTCTCCAATCCGAAACCCATGTTCCAGTAGGATGAGCCGGGTATTATCATCTGGCTAATCAGGAAGAAATGATTCATGGAGTCGAATGCGTGGATTGATCCGCCTCTGCGTACTGCAACGATAGCCGCTCCGGCCTTGCGTTTGAACATGTCGCCATTGGCCTTGGCAACTAAGCCGGCACGGTCTATCAGTGCCTTGAGTTCTGAACTGACGTCGGCGAAGTATGTTGGCGAGGCCAGAATGATTCCGTCAGCCTCCAGCATCTTTTCGATACAGTCATTGACCAAATCGTCTTTCACATTGCATCTTTGGTCCTTATTTTCAAAGCATTTGTAACAGGCAATGCAGCCTCGGATTATTTGGCCGGAAAATTGTACCATTTCTGTTTCGATGTCTTGTTTTTCAAGCTCACTGAATACTTGGTTGATAAGGATGGCGGTGTTGCCGTCCTTCCGGGCGCTGCCGTTAAAAGCTATAACTTTCATATTTACCTCTCAGTTCGTGGATTCAGCCAATACTATATTTCAATAATCATTAGATTATAATCCAGCATCGCAATCGTTGCAAGCGCATTGGTCTTCAGGAAATGCAAAGATATAATATAACTATTTCACATTACGAAAAAATTATCCCCTGGCTCCTCTCAGGATAATCCTATTACGGTCGATCCAGTTATCCCTGTACCAGGTACAGGTTTGGAAACCGTCGTTAAGTGATTCCATTTTGCCCTTTAGTGTCCTGCGAAAGTGTTCCAGTGTGTCTTTATGTTTTGGATCACCAACAAGGTTTTTCAACTGGTAAGGGTCGCTCCTGTTATCAAACAACAGTTCAGCTTTGTCAACTCGGTAGATGGCGTATGTGTATCGTTTATCTCTGAGGGCACGCCACTCATGGCCGTTTTCCCAGGCCGCGCAGGCGCCGGTGTTTTGCAGAAACGCGGCTTTGGGCTCAGAACCTTTTCTGCCCAACGCGCAATGGCTCAAATCCATGCCTTCTACCTCTTTGGGGACCTTCAAATCCATCAGGGACAGAATCGTCGGCATGATATCTACCGTTGACAAACAGGCATCGGAGACTGACCCGGCGGGGACTTTCGTAGGCCAGCGGACTAAAAACGGGATATGAGCAGCTTCTTCGTAGAAAATGTTCTTGGCCCTTCGCCCGTGTGCGCCAAACATTTCCCCATGGTCGGATGTAAATACCACGATGGTATTCCTGGCTAAACCGCTTCTTTCCAATGCATCCATAAGCCGCCCGATGTTCCGGTCAAGGTTGGCCGTCATCGCGTAGTAATGCCGGCGCCAGTTCTCCAGCATCTTGCGCTGCCCCGGATTGAGTCGACCCCAGCCGTCCGCATACGGGTCGTTTTGGTCCTTATAGTTAGGTGGATTTGGAAACTCAACGTCCTTGAACATCCCGGCGTACTCCCCGGGTACATTGCTCGCCGACCAGGGATCATGGGGCGTGCCGTAGGACAGGAATGCCGCGAAAGGCTTCTTCGATTTGGATGCCTTACGAAGAAAGTCAATCATCAGCCCGGTTTGTGCATCGGGCTCATAGACGTTTTTGCCGTAAAAAATCTTCTCAGGCGTATCGGTATGATAGTAGGCATTGTAGTAGTTATGGTGGAAATTGTAACCCGCCCAGTAATCGTCAAAACCCAGTCGATGGGGCCCCGGCGGTACGAAGCTGTTTTTCGGGTCGTGATGGTTACCCAATTGGTTTGCATATAAGTGCCACTTACCTACGTAAGCCGTCTGATAGCCGCTGCCGGTCAACACGTGGCCAAAGCATTTGTGGTCGGTTCGCATCCTAAGCTCGTTTATGACCATGCCGGTCGTGGTTGTGTATTTGCCGGTCAGCAGAGAGGCCCGATAGGCCGAACAGACAGGCATGTTAGAAACCGCATTGCGGAAGTTGACCCCTTGTGATGCTAATTTATCGATATTCGGCGTCCCGGCCTTTTTGTCGCCTGCGTACCCGCACCGCGTATAGCCCAACTGGTCGGCAAAGACAAATAGAAGATTCGGTTGCCGGGAATTTCGTGAACTGAAATTTTGAGAAAGGCTGATGCCATCTTGCAGGGCCAGCCCGGCAGAGCCCAATCCCACGGCTTTTAAAAAATCTCGGCGGGTAAATATGGTTAAACTCATTTTTCTGTTAATCTTTTCTTTTCTCAACGGCCGCAGGGGCGCCAAATATACTCTTGAAAAAACACCGCGTACCTGATGTCATGTTCACATCCTCCTTTTGAAGACGATTTAAATCTTCATTTGTACCTGTGACTTGTTTTACATCACTGAGCCTTGGCATCCGGGTCGGATCGCCGTTACTGCCGCCCTTGTTTTCCAAGTATACCAAATCTTCTCGAATGTACAAGACCTGCTTTGTTGATAGTGGAGGTGACCAATCATACCTTAATATTCGCCGGTCGGCTTGGCCTTGCTGTCTAAAAGGAGTGTGTCCAGGGGAGCTTTCCATACCCGGCACAAGGGCTTTTCTGTGCGAGTCCATCCTTTATTGCCCAATTGCCCCTGCGTTGAATAAAGGCGTTCTTCCGTATTTGCATGACGATATTCATAGAGGAGTGCAACCCTTGAATTCTCGCCCCCGAGATCTGTTGGAGGCAAAGCATAGAAAATCGGTTTGGCAGAGGGATTTGGACATTTGACAGTCAAGGAAAACGTCTGTCCGTTTTTGCCGGGTATTTTGTGAACATAGACGGCAACCAGTCCCTCATAAGCTCTGGCTGGCTCGATTGCATAAAACGGTATTGATTCGACAAAGTCCCACTTGCCCGCCTTTTCCACGCCATCGCGCAGCAGATAGCCCCTTCGGTTCTGCCTGTCCCGTATCTGATAGACCGCCACCGGCAGAGCAAGACGGGGATCATCAACATTCAATCGATACATGATTTGATTGTAGTCGTAACGCGGTGTCGCACTCTCAGCAGGGCCGGAAAACGTGTGCGAATAAGTGCCCTCGAAAAAGAGTACGCGCCCACCATCCTGGTCAAAAAACGGATGCTGCTTTGGATTGTAGAAGGAGTATTTCTTGTGCGTCACAATCTTTCTGGCATAGGCCCACGGCCCGACGGGTGTGTCGGCTTCGGCATACCAGACCTCACCAAGAAAAGACGGTTCACCGAATTGTTGCACCGTGATCATGATCCATCTTTTTCGGTAGGCATTGAAGTAGACGGACCCTCCATGAGGAGAGATTTTTTTGCCAGATTCTATGTCATAAAGATGCGTGTTTTCTGTTTCTTGCTTCAGGGCCTTGATGACAGGGATCTTTGCAGAGGTGTTGTTACCCGTCAGTTCCGCAAAGCTGACCCACCGGCATGGTGTATCTGACTTGCCGATATCCAGCCGCGGCGCGTCCCGGCCGAGGGGCTTTTTCGGTTCAAGGGACGTCAGCACCTCGTAATGGTTGGCGTCGATAACGTCATCCCACTTGGCCCTGACACGCATCCGGACCGCCAGAGGGAAAGGGGTGGCAAAATAGTAGTATTTCCTACCCTCCACGTTCACGCTGAAGGCATGTCCGGAGCTTGAATATGGCAGGAAGTCCGCACCCGAATGCACCAGCGGCTCGAACGACTGTGTCGCGTCGTTGTAAACCACAAGGCCGTGTCCGTATGCTTCACCGAGGCTCTTCATTCGCGCATATTTGGCGACCATCCGCTGCCTGCCTTGTTTGTCCTTAACGGTCAGCAATCCGTCAAGCCAGACCATGCCCGGTCCCTTCAAAGGGGACATTTTTTTGCTAAATCCATTTTCGTCAACGTAGTATTTCAGGTTGACACCTATCGCAGGATTCAGTCCTCCATGCTCCGGCAGATCAGATACGGCACCGGACATGGAAAAATTCCCCAGCGGATACGACGGCCTTCCCGTGTCGCCCCACATCCAGAACAACCGGCCCTGGTAGAGACAGGTGAACACCGAATCCTGTCCCATGACCTGTCCATTGAGAACGGGATTTTTCAGCGGGACAGGATGACCGGTCAGGATACTATCGCGATAGATCCCCTGGCCCGTAACACGGTAAAGTCGTTCAGCAATATTAAGCCGGTCGATTTTGATGACCGCACTTGCCCCCCGTGAAGTCTTCAACCTTTTTCCACGCATGCCAAATCCGTCTTTCGGAAATTCGTAACCGTGGCTCTCTACAAAGAAGAAAACATCCATGTCCATTAAGCCCGGTTCATAAAATGCGACAATTCCATGGCTGTCCGTAAAGTATCTTATGTTGTTGGTGGTTCGTAATTCGACCAGAGGCACTCCACGTCCGGCCTGTCGGTCCACAACCTGAATCTTGAAGTATTGGCTCGAAGGTTCTTCGTTATTAAAAGGATTTTGCTTAGGGGAAGCTGCCGAACTGAGGCTAAACAAAACCGGGATAAGTATCATCGAAACAAACCACAGAGGAGTTTTATTTATTGATTTCATTTCTGTCTCCACCTTTCAGCGCTCATACCAAAGCTGACAAACAGTCTGATTCTCATTCGTTAATGTCCATATTACAGGTCGTAACCAGGCTCAGAAAAGTTCCAACAATCTTCAGAAAAACAGAAAATAATCCACCTGGAGTCTCTAAAGTCGGCTCTAATACGTCTTTGTTTGGCTAATATCACAATAACCTTTTATTACAGAAGGCTCTGGTAGAAAAGTATATCGAATTTAATATAGAATAGAAAGCAGGAAAAACAGCGATGTGTCTCTCGTAGAAAGGGAAAAACGGATACTCAACCTTCAAAAGAACACTCTGAAGTAGAATGGCCGTTGTTTAGTGCGATACACGGTCGCTTTGCCTAACTGCGATTCGCCCATTGGTGAGCGAATCGCCGGCATTGTTATATGAGCGGAAACGTGTATGGATATTCTTGTTTATATTGGTGATTAGTAGCGACGTCCACCACCACCACCACCACGACCACCACCGCCACCGCCACCGCCACCGCCACGGCCACCGCCACGACCGCCGCCACCACCGCCGCCACCACGGCCGCCAAAACCACCACCACCACCACGGCCACCGCCACCGCCACCACGGTCGGTTTTAGGACGGGCCTCGTTGACGTTAATGGTACGCCCCTTCAAATCTTTCTCGTTCATTTCTGTGATTGCGGTTTGGGCTTCACTCTTAGAGGACATTTCCACAAATCCAAAACCTCGTGACTCACC
This sequence comes from Planctomycetota bacterium, assembly GCA_019456145.1. Classification (GTDB taxonomy): domain Bacteria; phylum Planctomycetota; class Phycisphaerae; order Sedimentisphaerales; family Anaerobacaceae; genus CS2-K091. Next base: position 11,036 of record VRUL01000025.1, on the reverse strand, counting down.
AGAGAACTTGTCTTTTATGACAGTGGCGGTGCTGACCTGGCCAAATGCTTCAAAGGCCTCACGCAAGTCGTCTTCAGTTACCTCACGTGCCAAATTTCCAACATAGATATTCATTTCGGTTTCCTTTTCTCGCCTTTAATAGATATTTCCCATTTAAAGGACTTAGCTAAACAGTTGAATTTTTCTTTCATTAAAGTATTAACTATGGCCGCCAACTAAAATTATATTTGGTGTCTTTCGCAGGTTTGCTCCCCCCCACCTCCTGCACCGTCGTCAAGATAGGGGTTTGCCCGCAATCACCTAACCCAAACCGAGCCATAAGCGACCTGCTATAGCAATGGGAGGGAGTTAGAATGCTCATCTAACTCCCTTCCCAAATAATAACTACTAACTTTCTGCCGGTTCTGCCGGGGCTGCCGGGGCTGCCGGAGACTCTTCACAGGGTGTTTCTTGAGGTGCTTCAGCTGGTGCTGCTTGAGGTTCTTCCGGAACTTGAGGTTTTTCTTCACAATCCATACGAATCACTCCTTTCTAAAAAAAACGAACTCTGCTTTTAATCTCATCTTTCTTCCTTACAGTAGAAGATTCAGCATTATCCCGGCAAAAATAATACCTGTCAATATCTTTTTTAGATAAATATATAAATTATATTGTCCCGACTCGGCCGGTGTTATAACTCTTTCTCCAAAACAGGTCCTTTCGTAAGCGGACATATTGGCTTAAGAAGGTACTTGCGTTTTCAATACAGACTTGGTATGTTAATGTTAATAGGATTTCGTTTCAAAAAACGACAATTGGACAGATGGAAAGGGGACTCCTGTGAACAGACTTGTAGCTTTGAGGATTGTTATCGGTTTTCTGATAGTCTTGGCGTCGGTGGAGGTTAACGGGGATTCTGGGCGTGATTATTGGCCAACGTGGCGGGGACCTGATGCCACAGGCGTAGCCCCAAATGGCAATCCTCCACTGACCTGGAGCGAAACCGAGAACATTAAATGGAAGGTCAAGCTGCCCGGCAAGGGCACCTCAAGCCCTCTCGTTTGGGCTGACAGGATATTCTTTCAGACGGCCATTAAGACAGACAAAAAGGGCACGCCAACCGCTCCAGAGGCTCAGAATCCCGGCAGCAGTGCAGGCAGAAGAAGACCCTTTCACGGCGGAAAAACCCCGACGAACATTTATAAGTTTGCCCTTGTCTGCATGGACCGAAACACCGGCAAGATTCTCTGGCAGAAGACCGCTCGTGAAGAAATGCCTCACGAGGGGCATCATCCTACTCACGGCTTTGCTTCTTATTCACCGGTCACAGACGGCAGGCACATCTGGGCGAATTTCGGGTCTCGCGGCGTGCATTGCTATGATATCGACGGCAACCACAAGTGGAGCAGGGACCTGGGGAAAATCAGAGCGAAGATGATGTTCGGCGAAGGCAGCTCCCCGGCCTTGGCCGGTGATGCGGTGATTGTCATGATGGATCATGAAGGTGATTCTTTTATCTATGCGCTCAGTAAGAAAACCGGCCGGACGATATGGAAAAAAGGACGGGACGAGGTCACTTCCTGGGCGACACCCGTTGCCGTTGAAGTCGACGCCAAGATACAGGTGATTGTCAGCGCATCGAATTTCGTTCGCAGCTATGACCTTAAAACTGGCGATCTCGTCTGGCAATGCAGCGGGCAGACCGGAAACGTAATTCCTTCTCCGGTCGTTGGTTTCGGGAAGGTGTTTTGCACCAGTGGTTTTCGTGGCAGTGCCCTGCATGCTATCGAACTGGGACGCACCGGTGACCTGAGCGGTTCCGATGCCATTAGCTGGCAGGTTAATCAAGCCACTCCTTATGTGCCCTCACCCCTGCTCTACGGGGACAGGCTTTATGTCTGTTCCGGCAACAGGGCCGTCATTTCCTGCTACAACGCCCGGACCGGCAAAGCCAACTTTGTGAAACAGCCTCTTGAGAAAGCCGGAGGTATTTACGCCTCACCTGTAGGAGCGGCTAATCGGATTTATTTCGTGGGACGAAATGGAGTTTGTCAAGTCATCGCGCTGGCGGAGGAATTTCAAGTCTTGGCTACGAACACTCTCGATGATGATTTTGATGCCTCGCCTGCCATTGCGGGAGACCAGTTGTTTCTAAAGGGTAAAACATATCTCTATTGTATTGCTAAGCAAAGCGAAAGAAGATAACGGCTGGAAAACCACGGATAACAACGGCAGGCTGTCAGGATAGGATGGCCTCAAAGTTTGACACCGAGCTTATTCCACATAGCCAGGATCTCCCTCTTGGAATAGAAACCAACATGGCGAAAAACTTCCCTACCTTTGCTGTCGAAAAAAATCTGGGTCGGAATCGCTCTGACCCCGTACTTCGCCCCTGTTGCTCTGTCTTGCCACACGTCAATATACTTGATTTGAAATTTCCCCGGGTACTCAGCCCTCAGCTCGTTTAAGATCGGCGTCATCCGCCTGCAGGGTGGACACTTATGCGACCCAAGCTCCAGCAGCACCGGAAGATTGGAAGGGACGCTTTCCTCCGCGGCCGGTATACTTTGACTCCACCTCCGACCGTCCCTTTCGAATTCAACTTTGTCTTTGTGTATTTTAAGGACTCTCACACCGTCTATCACATCTTCTTCGTGTGCTGTTTTGCCGTTAACCATAGCCATTGGGTCGGGATCATCCTCAGAATAGAAGATACCGGTCAGCGATACATTATTGTTAAAAACCGCGGCGGTTGTCGTTGCCAAGGCGCCTTTTATCGCCGGCCAAAAATGATAGACAATACCCGACTCAACCAAGATGGCCAAGCCCAAAAACAGTACACGCAACGAACATTTATTATTTTTCTTCACTGCCTGTCTTTGAATTTCACTGCTATTCTCTCGCGGATGATCTTCGTCATACTTATCGGCGAGGCGGTCAAAATTCAACATTTGCGTAAGTCCCCATTAACGTGGTATTGATAAAGCGTCTCTCGTTGTTTATTTTCGGCACTTTTGGGCAGGTACTTAATGGATTTTATGAAACAGCCCGGATAGCGGCACATAATATCCTTTATGTTCATTCTGTTGGTTTTGTGAAAAGCTTATCGGAATGTAGAAACAACATCACCCTTCACTTTGGTCACGCCGGAATTATAAGCTGTGCCGTCCCCACCGATCTCGTTTCAATATGAAATTTGAAATCTGAAATCTGAAATCCTCCATACTATATATTATCGACCAATCCGATCGCTCTCGCAAACCTCAAATTTCAATCAAAACTGAACATTTGTCCCTGTGTGGAGAGACAGTATTTAGTTCTTAGTTTATAGTATTTAGCTTGTTGAATCCGGCAGAATCGGGGGATTTTTCAATCAAAAGTGAACATGGTGAACGACAAAATCACAAAAAAATAAAAAAATTTTATCCGCTTTAATATTAACGAGTTACGAGAATTTGGCATCGAGAATCAAGGCCAATTTTCGTATCAAATGTGAACATTGGGCCAATTATGGAGGGCGCGTAAAAATTTGTTCTCTGTTTTGTCGTGAGGTTGACAGCTATTATAGTCATTTTAAACATCCCAAATTGGCTCCACAGGATACTGTTATTTCCTCTGCTCTTCTGCCGCCGGCTCCGTTATGGCTACTCTTTCAGAAGAATCCCCCTGACCCGGGGCGAATTCGCGATCGTCGACCCCGAAGACTACCCGCGCCTCGCAAAGGACAAATGGCACCTCGCCCAAAGCCCGACCGGCTCATACGCCGTACGCTGGCAGAGAATCAAATCTAAAAACACCAGAAAAAGAATATGGATGCACCGCCAGGTTATTAACATCCCCAAACACATGCTCTGCGACCACATAAACCGCCACGGCCTCGACAATCGAAAGGCAAATCTCCGCCCCGCTACAGTATCGCAGAACCTATGTAACAGACTAAAGAGAAAAACAAAAACCCGCTCAAAATACAAAGGCCTCGAATGGGACAAAACCCAAAGAAAGTGGAAAGCAAGAATTCAGATAAACAACCGAAAAATCTATCTCGGCTCCTTCACCTCAGAAACACAAGCCGCCCGCGCATACGACAAAGCCGCAAAAAAGTACCATAAAGAATTTGCCGTCCTAAACTTCCCAGCCGAATAATCAACAGCAGCTAATAAATGGCACGAGCGTTCTGACCGCTGCCGGAGAATCCAATCCTTGTCATTTCGAGCGGAGCCGAAGGCGCAGTCGAGAAATCTGGATTAGATGCATTATTAACCTTATCATCCTTCACTTTGGTCTAGCAGGAATTGTAAGCTGTGTCGTCCCAACCAATCTCGTTTCAATATGAAAACTATCGGCTAATCTGCCAACTTTCACCCAACAGGCTTGCCTAAGGTACTCCACATAACCTATTGGCCAAGTAGTATCTTAACCTGCTCGTGAAGCTTAGGTACGTGTTCCTGCAAAATCCCCCAGATGGTTTCATTCTCTACTGTTGAGTAGCCATGTATAATAACGTTGCGAAGGTTGACAATCTGGCGTATGTTGCTGATAGTCTTTGAGACGTTGGAATCTATTTTCTCAGCCTGACTCAGGGCCTCGCCTATAATCATCAACTGCCGTTCCACACCGCTTCTCAATAAAAGCTCCGCCTTATAATCTTCAAGAGTTTTTCCTTCTGTAAATTCAAGGACTCCTTCGCAAGCCTGACAGACATCATAAAGGAACTTTCGTGTTTCAGGCTGCATATATTTCACTCCTGTTCTTGTTAATCGACTCCAGAAGGTATGGATTGTTGATGGCCTTGACCTCAACAAGGTCTACATTGCGCCCGAACATATCCTGAAGCTTTTCAAGTAGTCCAAAGTAGCAATTGGCGTGCTGCACCGGCTCTAAAGGCTGGAATTCTACAAGAAAATCGATGTCGCTGCTATCAGGATCAAAATCTTTTTCTGTCAACGCCGAGCCAAAAAGCTCTAAATGTTTCACGTTATATCGCTCACAAAGGCCGGCCACTGCTTTGCTGTTATGTTTGACAAGCTCAATCATAATACTTTTCCTCTAATCTTGAAAAAACAGTGTAAGAACAATCAATACTAATGTCAAAACAAATCCACCAAAAGCAAAAAGGCCGACAGCTTCAACTCACGGCCTGCAATTACCAAATTCCCCCAATTCAATACTAAAAACCACAAACTATCAACCCATCCGCCTCCTCGTGCCTAAAAAGGAATATAACTGCGATCTGGTTTTGAACTTTGTATTTTCGTGGATATGCTTTGTTGACAGTAATATTAGTTATTCTTACAATCACCGATACATGGTTCAAATGGTCTGTTCTGTACATTCGAGATGCTTAAATATTTTGAGGGAGCCATAAAATGCACAAAGCCAATAAAGGTTTTTATGTAGGAGCTTTTCTCGCCGGTAGTCTTGGTCACTGGATAATCTGGGAGGTAACCCAGGTTTTGGGTATGGCTTATCCCCAACTCCGACCAATATTCCAAATGCTTAGGACGCCTGCATCTCTGCTCACAATTTTGTCCTCCGTTGTGACTTTCATACTGATATATAAGATGTGGGCCGCTATTCAGGATAGAGGGGCCCGAACCAGTGCCGGCAAGGCTTTGGGATTTATGTTCATACCTTTTTTTAACTTTTATTGGCTCTTTGAGGTTTATTGGGGTTGGACAAAGGATTACAACCGAATTCCTGAATCCGATGATGTCGAGTTGCCCTTGATGCCGGAAGGTATCGGCCTGGCGGTTTGCGTATTGCCGCTGTTAAGTATGTGCCTGATGTTCGCGAGTTTCTTCGGTGGCAGCTGGAAGAGCTTCGCCGAAGCCGCTGCTGTAAATGTCGTGTTTCAGGCATCAATGCTGATTAGCCTGGTTAATACAATATTGATGGCGATTCTGTTTAGTAAGATTTGTGATGGCATCAACGCCCTCGTTGACGCAGGTCTTGAGCCGCCAAAACCTCAATACGCTTTACCAGCCGAAGATGCAAAGACCTCCGGCATGGCTATAGCAAGTCTGGTCCTGGGCATCTGTGGTATCGTCACTTGTGGACTGACTGCAGTCATCGGCTTGATTCTCGGTATTGTTGGCCTATGCGCAATTAGCAAAAGAGCCGAACAGCTAAAGGGTAAGGGATTTGCCATAGCCGGGATTATCACTTCCGCCATCAGCATTGTCCTGACACCGGGCATTTTGATGGCCCTCCTGATGCCCGCACTTTTCAGCGCACGAACACAGGCCATGAATATGGTGTCCATGACTTACGCAAAGCAGATATGCCTGGCAATGGCTATGTACTGCGATGAAAATAACGGAAGTTTCCCACCCGTTGACAATTGGCCGGCAGCCCTCAACGAATATATTAGCGACGAGAAAATATTAACCTCACCTTTTGCACCCGAAGCCGGCCGGGCATGGGCGATGAACAAAAACTTGGATGGCCGAAAAAAACAAGATATTAAGCAGACCCATCGAATCGTCCTCATCTTCGAAGCTCGTTTCGACAGTTCTCCCGCTGGTGGGTGTGAATTGCTGCCGGAGAGCCCACGAACAAGAAGAGGTTACGCCATCGGATTCATAGATGGCCACGTCAAATTAGCCCGCACTGATGGGCTGGACGAACTGATTTTGATACCAGACACACAGGGATTTGAAGTTGCAAAATGAACGCAAAGCAAAAGGCCGACAGCTTCAACTATCGGCCTGTAATTGCCAAAATCCCCCAATGCGATTCTAAAAATTATGAACTATGAACTAAGAATTTTTTGCATTTTCCATTTTAATTTTTGATTTTACTATCGGGCTGCCATCGGCCGGACGCCCTTCTTCTCACACTCTCCCAATTAGCAATCTCGTTAATCCTGTTATCCTGTCTGAAATCCTCTGTGCTCTCTGTGTCCTCTGTGGCTATTCAGCGCAAAAGGAAAGCCCCGACCGGTCATCCCAATCGGGGCTTATAATTCCTGGCGATACCTACGCGAGTTTACCCTGAGCTTGCCGAAGGGCCCAAAAGCCTTGCCTCCGAACAAAGTTCAAGCCCCTTGACATTACTTCCCCAGCCACGCTTTAAACCGCCCATTTGAGAATAAGCTTCTTACGTGAATGGGCGCATTCCTTCAGGTAAAGGTTTATCAGATTTTGATACGGGATTCCCGTCTCTTGAGCTAATCCTTTGAAATACGCAATCACATCAACCCCCAGCCGAAGAGTCACCTGTTTCTTGAGCTTTTTGGCATGGGGATTCTTACGTCCCTTCATCTTCGAAAAATCATATTCTTTTCTCATTTTTGTCTTCCAATATAAACTTTTTCTTCCTTCTTTGTAGATAAGATAATTGAAAAAATCCCACACCAAATCAAAAAACGCCAACATGCCTGCCGGCCTGTAATTACCAAAATCCCCCAATTCGATACTAAAAACTACGAACTGAAAACTATCAACTACCCCGCCTACTCTCGCTTCAAGTACTTTCGTAGTTCTAAGCCGGCTCTTATCCCGGCTCTTCCCTCCGGGGTTAGGTGATGATACAGGGGTAAGGTCAAGAAGCCAACGAGATTCATGAGCAAAACAAGAATTGGCCAAGCCGCAATTATACCAAGTAGCCAGTAGATGTTCCACAGCATCCGAACACCAACGGCGACTCCAGCGATTGCTATAATGTGCCGGACGAAATCAAGGAGATACCAACATGCCGACTTTCGTCCAGTTACGAAAAGGTCGGCCAGCAGAATCCACACGGGGACAGCAGCAACTAGGGAGGCTACCCAATGGATTCTCCATAAGAGATAGACAGCTCCCGCCGTGCCGCAAGCAACAACACAGACACAAAGGATCATTAGGAGCAAGGAAAAGGTTGGGTGATTAGGGTCATATTCAACCATGTTATTTCTTTGTATTGTTTTTAGCTTTACCAAACGTTTGTGTGTTACTTCCAAGTAAAAAGTTTTACTGAACTTCGATTGATATGTGTGCTCGGCAACTTTACCGGAGAAATCAATGTCAAAATTCTGAGCTGGATTTCTTCTGTTGGTTACTATAAGCAGCCAGCACTCGTCACAACTATCGATGTAGGCTTTGTACTTATTATTTTTATCATCAATACGTCTTTGCAACTCCTCTATGAATTCTGTTTGACTCTCGCCTGCTGCACATTTAGTCCAACTGTGATAAGTCAACCACGTATGAGCATTAAGAACACCTGGGGTAATTGTAATTTGGGAAATTTCAGGGAGCGGTTCATTAATATCCCTACGGGACGAAAGACCTTTGCGGAACTCTTTCTCCACAAATTCGGCCAGTTGCTGGCTTAATTGGTTGGCCTTCTTGATTTTTACTTGTGCGTCTTCGAACTCGGTGCTAAACCAAAGCTTCACCTCCAAAGGAGGAATACAGTGATTCTCACAGACACTCTTGGCGTCATCGACTATCTTACAAAGTGAACCCTCTCGTTTCTGTGGAGGCACAGATTGTCCTCGTCCTTTATCCATGAACAGTTCAGTGTGCTCAACTCCTAATGTTTTATCTGGATATATGATCAGAAAATCCGGTTTTTGTTCATACTCGTGCTTTTCTTGACCATCAGCACACCAGTGGCAATACAGTTGCTTGAACAAATCAAAGTGAAACTGCTGTAATTTGTGTTTGTCATTTGACATTTGATAATTGATTATATAGAGTTTAAGCGGCAATGCGAGTTAAAGAATTATGTTTGATAAAGATTGTTTTCTCTCCTTCTTTTGTAGATTTTTTCTAACCATTCCAAACGTTGCTTAAGCGCAAAGACAAAGGCCGAGCGCGATTAGCACTTGGCCTTTGTAAATCTTGGCGATAACCTACTCTCGCCATTTATTTTCCCCCTGTATTTTTACATTTTAATTTTTAATTTTACTATGGGCCTGCCATCGGCCGAATGCCCTTAGCTTCTGCATTTTTCATGTACCTTGCTCCGCTTCAAAGCTCTCTCGATGCTCCCCTTTTGAGCATTAGATATACGATCTTTCTCAACTGTCCTGCGCTCGTTTTTTCACATCCTTGATCATACGCTTCGATAAATCCTTTGGAAGCTCAAAAGCTACCACCGATCCTTCCTGGACAGTGGCATGAGCGTCAGGAGGCAGATTTACAATCTGCTTACTGATTGATTGTAAACCACACTTCAACCACTCTGTAAGATCAAACTTTAACTCTTTCGCTAAGAATCCAATCCAGTCCCATACTGCTTGTTCGATAACAACATGTGAATGAAAAACACCGTGTAAACTGTCCACAAGTGCCATCCCAATTACAATTGCTTTATCGCTTGGCGTGGTATCTGTTCCTTTCGGTGTCTTATAAACTACAATTAGGCCATTTGGAATCGTCGCGTTTTTACTTCTTCCGCCTAATCCGTGCTTATGCGTATCACCAACCCGAATACACAGAGATACGGGCAGAGACTGCTTTATGAAGTCCCCAACAATCTCCTTCTTAAGACCACGTCTCTTCACAAGGCGACAGACGTCATCTCGAAGGTGATAGATCAAAAGGAACATACTCATAAGCCGATTTTGATACCGAGCCTGCAGAAGGTTGTCTTTATCTATTACGTCTCGAGTCAGATCACCAAAAGCATTTGGCGATAAGTCATTTAGTGCTGCTTCTATCGCAATGAAACGATCTCTAATAGCTTGCTCTGCCTTCTTGATTTTTGGATTAGTACACATTCCTAAGTTAATATAATTTTAGATATATTATTTTCAAGCATGTATAAAGGCAAAGGCCGAGTGGTCTCACCACTCGGCCTTTATAATTCCTGGCGATACCTACTCTCGCCCGTAAGGACTACCATCGGCCGGACGGGCTTAGCTTCTGTGTTCGGAATGGGAACAGGCGTTTCCCCGTCAGTATAGTCACCAGGAAATTCGTTAAAACCGGGCTTCACGCCCGGCTCTATTCTCTTTCATATATTCCAAATTAAATCTGAAATCTGAAATTTACAAAAAATGCAGATGCGGATATGAACACAAATCGAGCATCGTCAATCCAACCAAAGATTGATATGGTCAAGTAATTGAGCGTTAGTACCGGTTAGCTGAACACATTTCTGTGCTTACACACCCGGCCTATCAACCTGATAGTCTTTCAGGGCTCTTCGTCCCCGAAGGGACTGGAATCCTAATCTTGAAGGGGGCTTCCCGCTTAGATGCTTTCAGCGGTTATCCTTTCCCGACTTAGCTACCCGGCAATGCAGCTAGCGCCACAACCGGTACACCAGAGGTCAGTGCTTCCCAATCCTCTCGTACTAGGGAAACATCTCCACAAGATTCCTGCGCCCACGGCAGATAGGGACCGACCTGGCTCGCGCCGGTCTGAACCCAGCTCGCGTACCACTTTAATCGGCGAACAGCCGAACCCTTGGGACCGCCTACAGCCCCAGGATGTGATGAGCCGACATCGAGGTGCCAAACGACTCCGCCGCTATGAACGCTCGGGAGTCATAAGCCTGTTATCCCCGGAGTACCTTTTATCTGTTGAGCGATGGCCCTTCCACACGGGACCACCGGATCACTAAGTCCTGCTTTCGCACCTGCTCGACCTATAAGTCTCGCAGTCAAGCACACTTATACCTTTAGGCTCTATGCGTGATTGCCAACCACGCTGAGTGTACCTTTGAGCTCCTCCGTTACTCTTTAGGAGGAGACCGCCCCAGTCAAACTACCCACCAAGCACTGTCCCTCGCCCGGATTCACGGGTCGAGGTTAGGTGACTAACATAGCAAGGGTGGTATTTCAAGGATGGCTCCCCGAAGCCCAAGAGCTCCGGATCACAGCCTCCCACCTATCCTACGCATGATATGCCAGGCATCAATACCAGGCTACAGTAAAGGTTCACGGGGTCTTTCCGTCTTGCCGCGGGTACGTGGTATCTTCACCACGATTACAATTTCACCGAGTCCGTCCTTGAGACAGTGCTCCAGTCGTTACGCCGTTCATGCACGTCGGAACTTACCCGACAAGGAACTTCGCTACCTTAGGACCGTCATAGTTACGGCCGCCGTTTACCGGGGCTTCAGTT